>NZ_GL349422.1:0-7778 GCF_000090945.1 Peptoniphilus sp. oral taxon 386 str. F0131
ACTCACGTGTTACTCACCCGTCCGCCGCTAATCCAAGGTTTCTTTGTCCCGAAGAACTCCAAATCCTTTTCATCGCTCGACTTGCATGTGTTAGGCGCGCCGCCAGCGTTCGTCCTGAGCCAGGATCAAACTCTCAATTGAAATTTGTATCCTTAGCTTTCAGTTTCTTTCACTGACTTTTTCCGCTAAGCTTTTTGCTTTGCTTGTGTTTCTTTCTCTTACACTATTTAATTATCAAGGTTTGCCACTCTTAAAGTAGCTTTAATATTATATAACGCCTTTTGTTCTTTTGTCAAGAACTTTTTTCAGGCTTTTTGTCAACTTACTTCGTCGACTTCATTAGTTTATCATTTCTATTTTTCTATGTCAATACAAATTTTACATTTTTTAATTAATTCTGTTCTGTTATTTATTTCTAATTTTTTGTATAATTCAGTGATGTTATTTTTTATCGTTTTTTCACTTAAATACATACTCTTAGCAATTTGCTTGTTTGTATGTCCGCTTAAAATTTCTCTTATTATTTCCCTATCTCTAATTGTCAAATTGGCATACTGTTTTTCAAAATTTTTAAGCTGTTCACTTAACTTTTCGATCTCATATTGTACATAAGTGTTACCTTTTAAAATTTCTTCAACTGATTTTTGCAATTCTTTCACAGATACATTTTTAAGCAATTTATTTTCACTTTTAGAGTATGCAGCAATATTTTTATTTTCAAATATTGTTATAGTTTTTTCTCTTTTAATTTCCTCATCACTTATTATCACACTGCTTTTATCAGTGTTTTCTTTAGAGTTGTAATATTTTATGTTATATTTTTCTTCTAATGCTCTTTCTATTCCAATTCTAAATATTTCTTCTTTTATACTGAGATATATCGTTATCATTTTTTTAAACTTTTAACGCTATCTCTTTTTAGAATTTGCACCGGAAGTGATATTCTTTCTTCATCTATCACTTCTTTATTCTCTATTCTCTTTAAAATTCTTCTTATTGCTACTGCCCCTATATCATAATATGATATTTTTGCAGTAGTAAGACGAGGTCTGTATATATCCATTAAATCTGTTCCTCCGAATCCGGTTACGGAAACATCTTGCGGTACTTTTAATCCCTTATCTACTAAATGATTTATTATGTGTATTGCAATTTCATCTTGTGAACAAAATAATGCAGTTATTCCCGAATTTATAGTTTCATCTATTTTTTCAAAAATTTCTTCAATGTCATTTTCTTTTATTCCCATTGTATAAACGATATTATCCTGCAACTTTTCTTCTTTCATTGCTTTTTTATATCCATTTAGTTTATATTTTTCTTCTGTTCTGTCTATATCTTTTTGTATCACTACTGCAGCTATATTTTCATGCCCTTGTTCAATTAAATATTTTGTCATATCATAGCTTGCTTTTTCATAGTCTATCCTAACAGTAAGATTTTCTTCTATATCATAAAATCTGTTTATATTTATATATGGTATTCTTGACTCCTCAAGTTTATACATAAGTTTTTGATTTAGTACTGCAGATATTAATATTATTCCCTCAACCTGCTTTTGCGCAAAAAGTTTTGCAAATTTAAGTTCTATCTCAGGGTCTCCATAAGAACTTGATAATAAAATATCATAATTATACATTCTTCCTACTTCTTCAACGCCTCTTAGAACCTTACTTGCATATGCACTTCCTATATCATCTACTATTACTCCTATTATATTAGATTTTTTTGTAACTAAGCTTCTTGCAACTTCATTTGGTCTATAATCTAATACTTCTATTGCATGAAGAACTCTTCTTTTTGCTTCCGGACTGACTGGTTTAGAATCATTTATTACTCTTGATACAGTTGAGATAGATACATCTGCCATTTTGGCCACATCTTTAATAGTTGATGCCATTTTTATCACTCCTTCTAATTTACAACCAGATTTAATGCTTTTTCCAATACTCTAAATGTCATCGGTAATTTGCCCGCTTTTTCTCCGTCTACATCTATTACAATTTTTTCTTTTGTACTTATCTTTATTTCCTTAGTTTTCAAATACTCGACTTTTTCATGACTAACATGAGAACCGCTTAATATTGATGTTAAAAGAGTCGGCAAATCAGTAATATTTATTGCTTTTATTATCAAAACATCCAAGTATCCGTCATATACTTCAGCATCCGGAGCCAAATTTTTAAATCCTCCTATATGTCCGGAGTTTGCTATTATGAACATAAGTGTTTCTTCTTCTCGTTTGTATTCTTGGCTTTCAAATTTAATTTTTTTAAATTCTATATCATTTATTATTCCAATTTTTGATACTTCTTTAATTCCCTCTAAATAATATGCCATTCTTCCAAGTATAGTTTTTTTATCTTCTGACACCTGATATGCTATATCTGTTAAAAATCCTCCTGCTGCTACATTTACAAACACTCTGTCTCCAGCCATTCCAAGATCTACCGGCATAACTTTTCCAATTTTTATCATATTATAAAAATCTTTAATATTTGATGGTATATTCAAAACTGTAGCAAAATCATTTACAGTTCCGCACTGTAGTACTGCAAGCGGAGTTTTTCTATTTGCAAAATACATTCCATTTACAACTTCATTTAAAGTTCCATCTCCGCCTACGGAAATTATTAAGTCTTCACCCTCATCCTCACTGGCAAAGCGCAAGGCATCTCCTCTTTTTGTTGTAAATCTCAAGTCTATCTTATATCCGTCTTTGCTTATTAAACCTATAAGAACACTTAATTTTGCAATAGATTGTTCTCTCCCCGACTTCGGATTTACTATAATTTTTATTTTTTCCATGTCTTCCTCCGTAGATATATTATACAAGATTACAATCTTAAAATATAGTAAAATTAAAGTAAAAATAAGGCGAAATCCCGTATTTTTTTACAGAATTCCGCCTTATTTTACTTGCTTAGAAAAACTTCTTTTAATGACTCTACTATTTCTTTTAAAATATAGAAATAGTCTATCACATTATTGGCATTAACAGAAATTGTCTTTGCAGTGTCCGAAATTGTATCAGAAACATTCGATACTGTGTTTGTAAGCTTAAGCGCAGTAGTATCTACGCTCCTTGAAATATCACTAACTGTATTTGTTATGCTTCCAACCGAAGATATTAATTTTTCAATCTCAGGCTTTGCAGAAACCATAATTTCAGATGTTTCCGAACTGATAGTCCCTAAATTATTTGTGATTTCAACCGCATTATCAGTTAATGCAGGAACTTTTTTTATAGTGTCATCTATTATATTTTGATTTTCCTCAATAGTTTCATTTACCCTTTTTAAAATCTCAAGTAGGTTTTTAAGTACAAGAGCAAGGTATATGAGAACTCCTGTCCCCGCTAAATATAGGATGATCTTCAGCAAATCATGAAGAGTAATTGTAGCTTGCATTAATTTCCTCCTAAATTAGTCTTCTTTAGATTCATCTGAAGTTTCTTCAATTTTTTCTTTGACATCTTCTACAGATTTATCTATTGTTTCTTTAGTTTCTTTTATTTCTTCTTTTATATCTGACGCATTTTCACGAACAACTTCTCCGATTGCTTTAGCTTTTGCCTTGGCAACCTCAATACTTCCCTCAAGGTCTACTTTTACATCCGCTGCCTTTTCTTTTAAATCGGCATAAGTTTTTTTCACTTGTTCGCTTGCTTGATACGCTTTAAACTGAATACTTTCTGAAGCATCTTTAGTTGCACTTATAGCACTTTCAGCAACATCTTGAGCCTTATTCTTAATATCTTCTCTTGTTTCTTTTCCTGATTTAGGAGCAAATAAAATTCCCATAAATGCTCCAAGTGATGCTCCGGCAACAATCTTTCCCGCATCTTCTACTTTTCTTTTTCTTGCAGCTTCTCTTTTTCTTTTTTCTAAATAATCAAATAATCCCATAATATCTCTCCTTAATCAATTATCGTTATATTTTTAATACCCTATATTAAGCTTTTCAATCAATATTGAAAATATAACGATGTTTTTCTAATTTTTTATAGTTCTTATAGTTGTATAATACTATAAGCTAAGTAAAATTAAAAGGTATTATTTAATAATATATTTTAGAATTGGTTGAAAAATTACAAATTATACTAAACTAAAAAAGGCCGGTTCTATTACTCCGGTCTTTTTAATTCCTACTGTCTTTTAATTTTAGTTACAAAAAACTCCACAATGCCGTTGTTCCATTAATTCAGACCCGCCCCCATAAGTAGGTGGGTAACCTCATCCCATTTTCTAACTTCCACACCAAGATGGCTTGTTATATTCTGTAATAGAAAGTTTCCCGGATCTTTTTTGTCGGTTGAATTAAATGAAAATCTGTCGTACATCGTAGAGTATATTAAAATTATAACTTAATCTATGAATTTTTTCAAGATTCAGGCAAAGTTTTATGCCGCCTTTTTAACTTCTTTACCAGTTGTTAAAATACCTTCTATTGCCTTTATCGTCACATCTTCAAGCTTTATTTTTTCTCTTAAATAATTTTCTGCGCAAGATTTTAAGTCAGCCTTGTTAAGCTCTTCCATATTTGTCGTTTTTGTTATTGTCATAAGTGTTTTTAAAACATTTGACTCGGCAATTTTCTTATATTGGTCAGAACCTTTTTCTACATGGAAGAAATTCATATATGATATCATATAATCTTCTTTTATTTCTTCTACTGTTGCTCCGCCTAACATTTCAAGCAATATTGAAACAAAACCTGCTCTGTCTTTTCCCTCTGTACAATGAATTGCATAAGGAGCTTCTCCCTTGGCAAAAAATTCTAAACCGTCTTTTAATTTAGTACCGAATTCATCTGCCATAAAATCAACTCCCATATTAAGTGCTATTACTTTTCCACTTTCAAATAACCCTTTGTAATATGGTGAGTTAAATTCTTTATCCGCAATATACTTTTTAATCTCATCTTCTGAGTCCGCAAAATTTAAAACTGTTTTTACATTTACTTTTTTTATTAATGTATCTGCAAATGATGCTCTCTTTAATCCCGGATTAATAGGTGATGATGTTCTGTATAAAACTCCTGGTGCTATTAATCCTGTTTTAACTTCTCTAAAATTTGCAAAAACTTCATCTGATGCATAATCATCTCTATTATTTGTCCTATTTTTATCTATACTTCTGATTTTATATTCTTCTAAATATAATTTTTTACCTTGTAACATGAGTTTTACTGTATCATCAAGCTTGATTCCATAAGTTTTGGCAAAATTACCCATATTAATTGCAACAATTATATTTCCGTTCTTTTCAGGTATTACTATTTCTTTTTTATTATCCACGTTTGAATAAGTATCTCCAAAAGGAGCCGTAATCTGTTTATCTCCCGCAACAATCGTTAAAATATCTCCTGCCTCAATTTTAGCATTTTTAACATCATCTTGTTTAACCGAAATTGTCAAATTTCCATATTTTGCAATTTCAGTAACCTTGCCCTCCAAATATTTCAATTCACTAATATTCTTTAATACTTGTGCAAATTGATTTTTAGTTAAATTTTCTTTAGGTGCTAACTTAACACCATCTCCAACTAAAATATTTAAATTATATAATTTTGCAAAATCTTTTTTGTAAGAATCGGCAACAGTACTATAATCAGATATATTTTTTATAATTTCATCATCATCATTCAATATAATATTTTTTTCTACAAGAGCCTTTACTATATATCCTGCAAGTTCTTCCCTTGATATAGCATCATTTGCTTTATCCTTAAGTTCGTCTTTTACATCTAAGTTCAACACTTTATAAAGCTTTTCTACAGCTTCTGCTTTTGTAATTTCATCACTAAGTTCAATTTTTTCCCCCTTGATGAAATTAATTGCATCATCATACCATACCGCATATGCAGGCTTTACAATTGAAAGCATCATAACTCCCGATAATGCTGCTAATCCTAATTTTCTCTTAAAATTTTTCATAAAAATACCTCCTGTATGCAGTATAGCATAAAAAGTATTATTTTTGTATACTATCTTACTATATTTTCCATATCCTTAGGAACAGGTGCGATAAATTTTAAAAGCTTTTTAGTTCTCGGGTGTATTATTTCCATCTCATAACAATGCAAAGCCTGTCTTAGTATTAAATTAGATGTACTTCCATAGAGTGCATCTCCTAAAATCGGAGTTCCCATATGACTCATATGAACTCTTATTTGATGAGTTCTCCCTGTATATAACCTAAGTTTTACAAGTGTAAAAAAATCATTTCTCTTTATTACCTCATAGGATGTCTTACTATATTTCCCATCCGGACTTACAATTCGTCTTATTCCATCCTTTGCAATATCTATCGGTTTCTCTATAATTCCACTGTCATTTTTTATAATACCGTTTACTATTGCAACATATTCCTTTTTAACACTGTCTCCAAATTGTTCTTGAATACTGCTGTGAGAAAAAGAATTTTTTGCAACAATTACTATTCCCGATGTATCTCTGTCAAGTCTATTTACAATTCTAACTTTCCTTCTGATTTTATTATCTTCAAAATATCCCGCAACAAAATTTAAAAGTGTATTTTCAACATCATCCTTTGCAGTGTGAGTTACCATATAGGGCGGTTTATTTACGACAACAATGTCATCATCTTCATAAATTATATCCAACTTTCCATGCTGTACTTTTGCATTTAATGATTCATCTGAAAATTTTACAAACAACTCATCATTTTCTCTGAGCAATTCATTTCTATATATTTTCTCTCCATTAAGATATATATTCTCTTCTTCAATAGACCCTCTTATAAATCTTGAAGATAACCCATTTTGTACTAAAAAATCTCTTATTTTTATATTACCGTCTAAAATTTTAAAACTTAAACCTTCATAAGAATTAAAGTAATTCATCATATCCTCTTTTCTTATTTTTAAATTTATTATATTATATACTTAGTAAAGTGACAATTGGAGGATAAAGTGAAAGAAAAAATAATTAATATAATTTCAAATTCAAATTTTGAATCGAGAAAAACATCATCTATATTAACAGATATATTAAAAGAACGAGGATTTTTCCCAACTACATTCTTTAATGAAAATGCAGAACTTACAATTTGTGTAGGCGGTGACGGAGCTTTTTTGAAAGCTGCTCATAAAAATAATTTTTCTCAAATCCCATTTGTCGGAATAAATACAGGTCATTTAGGATTTTATCAAGAAGTCAGTCCCGAAAATATAAATGAATTTGTAGACTCTTATATAAATAAAAATTACTCAATAGAAGAACTTAAACTGATAGGTGCAGAGGTATTTACAAAAAATAAAAATTATATATTGACCGCTTTAAATGAAATAGTTCTAAAAGCTCAACATTCTAAAATGATTCACATAAATGTATTCATAAACAGAAATCATGTAGAAAAATTTTCCGGAGACGGAATGCTTGTAGCGTCTCCATACGGCTCAACTGCTTACAATTACTCATGTAAGGGCTCAATAATACACCCAAGTCTTGATATACTTCAAGTAACTCCTATTGCTCCTGCAAACAGCAATGCATACAGAGCATTATCAAGCTCAATTATAGTTCCCGGTTCATTTGTAGTTTCTCTGGTTCCCGAAAAAAGATATATGAACTCAAACCTTATATTAATTGACGGGAACGAATATTTTTTCTCAAATTTAAAGAAAATAAATTTAAGACTGTCAAATAAAAGCATAAAAAGACTTGTATTTTCAGAAGACACTTATTGGGATAATTTAAAGACTAAATTCTTATAAATTAGTATAATAAAAAAGAGAATCCTTAAAGGATTCTC
>NZ_GL349422.1:8058-36981 GCF_000090945.1 Peptoniphilus sp. oral taxon 386 str. F0131
CCTTAAAGGATTCTCTTTTTTATTATACTAATTCAATTCTTGCTTCTTCCGCTCCATCGCCTCGACGATTACCCAATTTTAATATTCTTGTATATCCGCCGTTTCTTTCTGCATATTTTGGCGCAATTTCAGCAAATAATTTTGTTACAACATCTTCGTCGTAAATATATGATAATGCTTGTCTTCTTGCATGAAGATCTCCACGCTTGCCTAAAGTGATCATTTTTTCTGCCATTCTCTTTGTTTCCTTAGCACGTGTCACTGTTGTTACAATCTTTTCTTCTCTTAACAATGATGTTACAAGGTTTCTAAGCATAGCCTTTCTATGAGCAGTTGGGCGACCAAGCTTTCTTAACTTTGCCATTTTAAACCCTCCTTTATTCGTCTTCTCTTCTTAAACCTAAGCCTAATTCAGCTAATTTATTTTCAACTTCTTCCAATGATTTCTTTCCAAGATTTCTAACTTTCATCATATCGTCTTCAGATTTTTGAGTAAGCTCTTCTACTGTATTTATGTTTGCGCGTTTCAAACAGTTAAAGCTTCTAACTGAAAGGTCGAGTTCTTCTACCGTCATCTCTAATACTTTTTCCTTTTGATCTTCTTCTTTCTCGACCATAATGTTTACATTATTTACATGTTCTGTAAGTCCTATAAACAAATTCAAGTGTTCTGTAAGTATTTTTGCTGCAAGAGATGTTGCTTCATCAGCTTTCATTGAACCGTCTGTTGTTACTTCAAGTATAAGTCTATCATAGTCGGTTCTGTTTCCAACTCTTGTATTTTCTACTTTCCAATTTACTTTTTTTATCGGTGTATAATTAGAATCAATTGGAATTACTCCGATTTCAGTAATTTCATCCTTCTTTAATTCAGAAGGTTCATAACCACGTCCTCTTTCTATAGTAAGTTCAATATAAACATCCGCATCTTCATTTAATGTTGCAATGTGATGATCCAAGTTTATAATCTCTACATCTCCACCTGTTTGGATGTCAGAGGCTAGTATTTCTCCTTCGCCTTTTTTTTCAATTATAACTTTTACCGGCTCATCTTCATTTGTCTTTAAGACAATTCCTTTAATATTTAGAATAATTTGCGGAACATCTTCTAACACACCGGGAATAGTAGCAAATTCATGCTCTACTCCCCTGATGTTTATAAATGAAATTGCTGCACCCGGAAGAGAGGAAAGAAGTACTCTTCTAAGAGAGTTTCCTATTGTAATGCCATATCCACTTTCAAGGGGTTCAACTACAAATTTCCCATATACGCCGGATTCATCCAACTCTAACTTCTCAATGCTTGGCTTTTCTATTTCTATCATGGGTTACCCTCCTTATCATGGGTTATTAGGAGTGTAATTAATCAAACTCTCCTACGCTTAGGTGGTCTACATCCATTATGTGGAATTGGTGTTTCATCTTTTATCATTGTAACTTCAAGACCTGATGCTTGAAGCGATCTTATTGCAGCTTCTCTTCCTGAACCAGGTCCTTTTACAAATACTTCTACTGATTTAAGACCATGTTCTTTTGCCTTACTTGCTGCAGATTCTGCAGCTTCTTGTGCAGCAAATGGTGTTGACTTTCTTGAACCTCTAAATCCAAGTTGTCCAGCACTTGCCCAGGAAATAACATTTCCGCTCATATCTGTTAGAGTTACCATTGTATTATTAAAAGTTGAAGCTATATGTGCTTGTCCTTTTTCAATGTTTTTACGCTCTCTTCTTCTAACGCGTGTTACTTTTTGTTTTTTAGCCATGTTATTCCCCCCTTTACTTCTTCTTAGATACTAATTTCTTAGGACCTTTTCTTGTTCTTGCATTAGTCTTTGTCTTTTGACCTCTTACAGGAAGTCCTTTTTTGTGTCTCATTCCTCTATAGCAATTGATTTCTTTTAATCTCTTAATGTTCATTGCTATATCACGACGAAGATCTCCTTCTACATGGTACTTATCTATTTCATCTCTTATACGAGCAAGTTCAGATTCAGTTAAGTCCTTTACTCTTGTATCAAAGTTTACATCAGCATTAGTTAAAATCTCTTGAGATCTTTTTCTGCCGATTCCATATATATAAGTAAGACCAATTTCAACGCGTTTTTCTCTGGGTAAGTCAATACCAGCAATTCTTGCCATTAATAAGCCTCCTCTTATCCTTGTCTTTGCTTATGCTTTGGGTTTTCGCAAATTACCATTATTCTACCATTTCTTTTTATAATCTTACATTTTTCACACATCTTCTTAACAGATGGTCTAACTTTCATTTATATCCCTCCTAATTTTATAGGATTATCTATTTCTTTCTCCAAGTTATTCTGCCTCTAGACAAATCATAAGGTGATAGTTCAACTGTTACCTTATCCCCTGGAAGTATTCTTATATAATTCATTCTAAGCTTTCCTGAAATGTGAGCAAGTATTACATGCCCATTTTCAAGTTTAACTTTAAAATTAGTATTGGGAAGTGCATCTACTACTGTTCCCTCAACTTCAATTACATCTTCTTTGCCCATTAAAAGGCTCCTCCTTTTCTTTAGTTATAATTCTTTAATGCTTTTCTTATATAGCTATCGTTAAAATTTTCTACTTGTAAATCAACTTTTCCATTGTACTTAATTAAGTGCTTAATCTTTTTCTTCTTAGGATTATTAAGCTTTCTATTCGAGCCGTTAACTATATATACATAGCTGTCATCCAGAATTTCATAAACTAAAAATATTAATCCTGCATCTCTGCCTGATTTTGATTTTACTACCTGTCCAACTTCTATAAAAAAAGTTTTGTCCATACTTACTTTTCTAAGCCTTCTACTATACTTTCAAATACTTCTTTAATATCTTTTGTTCCATCAATATTTAATAGAAGTCCTTGTGCATGATAGTAATCTATCAGAGGTGATGTTTGATCAAAGTATACTTTAATTCTTGTTTCTACTGTTTCTTTAACATCGTCATCTCTTTGAATTAAAGGAGTTTGGTCTTTGTCGCATATTCCCTCAATTTTAGGAGGATTGTACTCTATATGGTAAGTAGCACCACATGTTTTACATACTCTTCTACCAACTGCTCTGTCAACTAAGATGTTTGTATCTACATCTATGTTTACAACTCTATCAAGTTTTGTTCCAAGCTTATCAAGTTCCGCATCAAGACTAACTGCTTGAGCTACCGTTCTTGGAAAACCGTCAAGTAAAAAGCCGTCTTTGCAATCATCTTTACAAATTCTGTCTTGTACTATTTCTATTACTACTTCATCCGGTACAAGCAATCCTTTATCCATATATGATTTAGCTTTTTTACCCAATTCAGTTCCATTTTTTATATTCTCTCTAAAAATATCTCCAGTTGAAATATGAGGTATGTTGTATTTTTTTATAATAAAATCCGCTTGAGTACCTTTACCTGCTCCTGGAGGCCCTAAAATAACTAATTTCATTTAATTACCTCCTATTTTTTCAAGAATCCTTTGTAGTGTCTCATTAATAATTGTTGTTCTAATACTCTTGTAGTTTCAAGAACTACTCCTACAACTATTATCATACTTGTTCCACCATAGTTAAATTGTAAACTGGATAGTTTAGTTAATACTATTGGAAGTACAGCAAGTATTGAAAGTGCTATCGCTCCCGGAAGTACCAATCTATTTACTGTTCTTTGAAGATAATCACTTGTAGGTTTTCCCGGTCTTATACCCGGTATAAAACCTCCATTTGTTTGTAAACTCTTAGAATATTCCACTGTATTAAATTGAATTGAAGTATAGAAATATGTGAAGAATACTATTAATAATACGGTAAATAATATATATAGTACAGCTCCGACCGTTCCTTCAGTTGTGAAATATTTCATAATAGCTTTTCTTGTCGGTTCACTCTTTACAAAAAGTGCTATTGTTGCAGGAATTGCCACCAATGAATTGGCAAATATTATAGGCATAACTCCACTCATTAATACTTTTACAGGTATATGAGTAGATTGTCCGCCATACATTTTTCTTCCAACCACTCTTTTTGCATATTGAACAGGAATTCTTCTTTCCCCTTCGTTAAAAACAACTACAAACACAACTATTAAAATGGCAAGTATTAAAAATATCACTAAAGCTATAGGACTTGCAAGTCCAGCTTTTACCATCATAACTGATTTTATTATATCTGTAGGGAATCTACTAACTATACCGGCAAAAATCAATAACGAAATACCATTTCCTATTCCATGCTCTGTAATTTGTTCTCCTATCCAGATTAAAAGTGCAGTACCCGCTACAATTGATAATACAACTACTGTTTTTTCAAAAAAGTTGTCAGCTAAAACTGCTTGTCTGAAAAAACCGAAAGAATATCCTATAGCTTGTACAAATGTCATTGCTATTGCAAGATATCTTGTATATTTTGCAATTTTCTTTCTACCTGTTTCCCCTTCTTTAGCAAGTGCTTCAAGTGAAGGTATTGCTATTGTCAAAAGTTGAAGAACAATTGACGCTGTAATATATGGATATATATTTGCAGCAAATATTGTATAGTTTCTAAAATTTCCCCCTGCCATCAAGTCAAGCAATGAAAATACACTTTGATTTGCTCCGCTAAAAAGCTTTTGAACCTCTTGTGCATTCATATAAGGTACTGTTATATGTGAACCTAATCTATATATCAATAACATTAGAAGTGTAAACAACATCTTCTTACGTAATTGTGGTATTTTCCATGCATTTTTAAATGTGGAAATCATTAGATCACCTCTGCCTTTCCTCCAGCAGCTTCAATCTTTTCTGCCGCAGTCTTAGAAAAATGTTGAGCCTTTACTGTCAACTTTACATTTAACTCTCCATTTCCAAGGATTCTAACGCCATCTTTAGCCTTTGCACTTTTAATTATTCCTCTGCTTATTAACGTTTCAGGTGTTACTTCTGTTCCATTTTCAAAAACATTTAACGCAGAAATATTAATTTCAGCATATTCCTTTGCGAATACATTTGTGAAACCTCTCTTTGGAAGTCTTCTAAATAAAGGCATTTGACCTCCTTCAAATCCAGGTCTTACTCCACCGCCACTACGAGCATTTTGTCCTTTATGACCTTTTCCTGAAGTTTTTCCTGTACCTGAACCGATACCTCTACCAAGTCTTTTCTTAGCCTTTACTCCTCCGCCTTCTGCCGGTCTTAAGTCATGTAATTTCAAGTTTCACACCTCCTTATTCTTCAACTTCAAGCATATATGATACTTGTTTAATCATTCCTCTGATTTGAGGATTATCTTCTTTTTCAACTACTTGTCCAATTTTTTTAAGTCCAAGTGCTCTTACTGTTCTTTTATGAGTTTCTATTCTTCCAATAGGGCTCTTTACTAATTTTATTTTCATAGTTCTTACCCCCTTATCCTAAAATCTCATCTACAGATTTATTTCTAAGTCTTGCTACCTTTTCAGCTGTCTTTAATTGAGAAAGTGCTTCTATAGTAGCATTTACTGTATTTCTCGGATTATTTGAACCAAGATTCTTTGTACGAATATCACTTATTCCTGCAAGCTCGCAAACCGCACGAACTGCTCCACCTGCGATAACTCCTGTACCGGCATGTGCTGGCTTTAAGAATACTCTACCTGCACCGACAACTCCGGTTACTTGATGAGGGATAGAAGTATCTAATAGATTTACTTCAATAAGATGTTTCTTTGCATCTTGAACTGCTTTTCTAATTGCTTCAGGTACTTCAAGAGCTTTACCTGTTCCAACTCCAACGTGTCCGTTATGATCTCCTACTACTACAAGAGCTGAGAATCTAAAATTTCTACCGCCCTTTACTACTTTTGCAACTCTATTTATAGCTACAACTCTTTCTTCAAGATCAAGTTCTGCTGCATTTATTAATGAACGTTCCATTTTTCCCCTCCTTTTTTAGAATTTAAGTCCGGCTTCTCTTGCTGCTTCTGCAAGTGCTTTTATACGACCATGATATAGATATCCAGATCTATCAAAAACTGCTTCTTCAATTCCTGCATCAAGAGCACGCTTTGCTATTGTTTCTCCAATTTTCTTGGCTGCTTCCATATTCTTTGTGTTTTCAAGTCCAAGTGACTTGTCAAGAGTTGTAGCAGATACCATTGTGTGTCCTTTTACATCATCTATTAGTTGTGCATAAATATGCGCACCTGATCTAAAAACAGATAGTCGTGGGCAAGTTGTTGTTCCGGAGATTTTATTTCTTATTCTCTTGTGTCTTTTTATTCTATTTGCGTTTCTATCAATTTTATTAAACACTATTAATTCTCCTCCTTTTACTTACCAGTTTTTCCTACTTTACGTCTGATATGTTCATCAACGTACTTAATGCCTTTACCCTTATATGGTTCAGGTTGTCTATAGCTTCTGATATGAGCTGCATAAGCTCCTACTTTTTGCTTGTCAATTCCTGAAACTATAATTTTTGTAGGTGCAGGTACTTCTACTTCTATTCCTGCAGGATCTTCCAATTCTAACGGGTGTGAGAATCCAAGAGTTAATGCAAGTTTATTACCTGTCTTAGCTGCTCTGTATCCTGTTCCCACTATTTCTAATTCTTTTTTATATCCTTCTGCAACACCGATTACCATATTGTTAATTAAAGTTCTAACTAAACCGTGCATAGCTCTGTGCTTTTTGCTATCGCTTGGTCTTGTTACTGTTAAAACTGAATTTTCAATTTCAATAATCATGTCACGATCAAAACTTTGTGTTAATTCTCCCTTAGGTCCTTTTACAGTTACTGTGTTATTTTCAACCTTAACTTCTACGCCAGCAGGGATTTCAATTGGTTTTTTACCGATTCTTGACATGCTAACACCTCCTGTTACCAAACGTAGCAAATAACTTCTCCACCAACACCATTGGCTCTTGCTTCTTTGTCAGTTAAAATTCCCTTTGAAGTTGAAACTATTGCAATTCCAAGTCCTCCAAGCACCTTAGGAATATCACTGCTTTGAGCGTAAACTCTTAGTCCAGGTTTTGAAATTCTCTTTATTCCACTTATAACTCTTTCTTTATTATCTCCATACTTAAAATCTATTCTAATAATACCTTGCTTATCATCTTCAATTACTTCGTAATTTTTAATGTATCCTTCCTTTAGAAGAATTTCAGATATTTCTTTTTTAATATTTGAAGCCGGAATATCAACAGATTTATGTCTTGCATTATTACCATTTCTTATTCTGGTAAGCATATCTGCAATAGGGTCTGTCATCATAATTTTTTGCCTCCTTTCCTAATGGTAGAATTACCAACTTGCTTTTCTAACACCTGGAATTTGTCCTTTATATGCTAATTCTCTAAAACAAATTCTACAAATTCCATATTTCTTTAAAACAGAGTGTGGTCTTCCACAAATCTTACATCTTGTATATTCACGAGTGCTATATTTCGGTTTTCTCTTTTGTTTAGCAATCATAGATTTTTTTGCCACAAATGTTACCTCCTATTACTTTGCAAATGGCATTCCCATTCTCTCAAGGAAAGCTTTAGCTTCTTCGTCTGTTTTTGCTGTTGTTACAACAATTATATCCATACCTCTGATAGCATCTACTTTATCGTATTCTATTTCAGGGAAGATTAATTGTTCTTTCAAGCCAAGTGCATAATTTCCTCTTCCGTCAAATGATGTATCCTTAACTCCTCTAAAGTCTCTTACTCTAGGAAGTGCAACATTCATTAATTTATCTAAGAAATCATACATTTTTTCTCCACGTAATGTTACTTTACATCCTATTTTGTGTCCTTCACGTAGTTTAAAGTTAGCTATTGATTTTCTTGCTAACGTAACTATAGGCTTTTGTCCTGAAATCAAAGTAAGATCATTTACAGCTGATTCAAGTGCCTTTGGATTGTCTTTTGCTTCTCCAAGTCCAATGTTTATGACAACTTTTTCAAGTTTTGGAACTTCCATTACATTCTTATATCCGAATTTTTCAAGTAGATAGTTTACTACTTCATTTTCATATTTTTCTCTTAATCTTGAAGTCATAGTCTACCTCCTTACTTTATAGGTTGTCCATCTGATTTTTTAAATCTGATTTTCTTACCATCTTCTATTTTATATCCAAGTCTTGTTGCTTTATTTGTTTTTGTATCGAAATACATAACATTTGAAACATGAATTGGAGCTTCTTTCTTTTCAATCCCGCCTGGGTTTTGTGGTCCTTTAGCCTTCATGTGTTTTGTAACCATATTAACTTTTTCTATGATTACTCTATCTTCACGAGGAAAAGTCTTTAATACTTTACCGGTTTTTCCTTTATCTTTTCCGGCAATTACTTTTACTGTATCACCTTTTTTAATACGCATATAATTACCTCCTGATTAAAGTACTTCTGGAGCCAAAGAGATAATTTTCATAAAGTTTCCATTTCTTAACTCTCTGGTTACAGGTCCGAAGATACGTGTCCCTACCGGACTCTTATCGTCTTTTATAATAACTGCCGCATTATCATCAAAGCTTATATATGAACCGTCTTTACGACTAATACCTTTACTTGTTCTAACTATAACAGCCTTAACTACGCTTCCTTTTTTCACAACTCCACCCGGTGTTGCAGTCTTTACAGAACAAACTACTACATCTCCTATGCTTGCTGTCTTTCTATTTGTACCACCAAGTACCTTTATGACAAGTAGTTCTTTTGCTCCGGAATTATCAGCAACACGTAGTCTTGTTTCTTGTTGAATCATGAACTTCCTCCTTCTAAGATTTATTGAGCTTTCTCAATAATACTTACTAATCTCCATCTCTTGTCTTTGCTAAGTGGTCTTGTTTCCATTATTTTTACTTTGTCGCCAATACCACATTCATTCTTCTCATCATGAGCTTTGAATTTTGTAGTCTTTTTAAATCTCTTTTTGTAAATGGGATGAGTTACAAAAGTCTCAACAGCCACTACAATAGTCTTATCCATTTTATCACTTACTACTGTACCAACAATAGTCTTTCTATTGTTTCTTTCCATGAGATTAAGCCTCCTTTCCCACTGCTAATTCACGTTGTCTGATTATCGTCTTTACTCTGGCGATATCTCTTTTTACACTCTTTATGCTTGATGGATTATCAAGTTGACCGGTTGCCAACCTAAATCTCAAGTTGAATAGCTCGCTTTTTAATTCAATAACTTTTTTATTTAATTCTTCACTTGACATTTGGCGAATTTCCTTAGTCTTCATTTGATTCACCATCCTTTTCTTTCATTACAAACTTTGTCTTTATAGGCAATTTCATTGCTGCAAGTCTCATTGCTTCTCTTGCAGTTTCTTCATCTACGCCATCCATTTCAAACATTATACGACCGGGTTTTACTACAGCTACCCAATAAGCAGGAGCTCCCTTACCAGATCCCATACGTGTTTCAGCTGGTTTTTCAGTAACAGGCTTATCCGGGAAAATCTTAATCCAGATATTTCCACCTCTTTTTATATATCTTGTCATTGCACGACGTGCCGCTTCTATTTGATTTGAAGTAATCCATGCAGGTTCAAGTGCTTGAAGTCCGTATCCGCCGTAAGTTAATGTGTTTCCACGTAACGCCTTACCCTTCATTCTGCCTCTGTGAACTCTACGATACTTTACTCTCTTAGGCATTAACATAAATGTTTCCTCCTTTCTTCGGTAGCTTAGTTTTCTTTTTTATCTTTAGAGTCATTTCTAAAGTTTTTTCTATTATTATTTCTTTTATTATCTCTGTTATCTTTGTTTTGAGGTCTTCTTCTCTTATTATCTCTGTTATTTTTCTTCTCATCTTTCTTTTCAGGAAGAACTTCCCCTTTATATAACCATACTTTTACACCAAGCTTACCATAAGTTGTATCAGCTTCTGCAAAACCATAATCAATGTCAGCTCTTAGAGTTTGTAGAGGTATAGTTCCCTCAGAATATCCTTCTGTTCTTGCCATATCAGCTCCGCCAAGACGACCCGATACCGCTGTCTTTATACCAAGTGCTCCGGCTCTCATTGTTCTTTGAATAGCTTGTTTCATTGCACGTCTGAAAGATACTCTTCTCTCAAGTGATTCCGCTATAGCTTCCGCTACTAATTGAGAATCTAAATCTTGATTTTTAATTTCTTCAATATTTAGAACAACACTCTTTTTTGTCAATTTTTCAAGTTCTGTTCTAAGTTCTTCTACTCCAACTCCTCCACGACCGATAACCATTCCCGGTTTAGCTGTTGAAATTGAAACCTTAACTTTATTTGCAGCTCTTTCTATTTCAACTTTTGAAATTCCGGCTGTATAAAGTTTTTTCTTTATATATTTACGAATTTTATTATCTTCAACTAATAGGTCTGCGAAATTCTTCTTATTAGCATACCATTTAGAATCCCAGTCTTTGATAATACCAACACGAAGTCCATGTGGGTTAACTTTTTGGCCCATTATTTACCCTCCTTACTCTTGTTCTGCAACTACAACGCCAATGTGGCTTGATCTTTTTAATATCGGATATGCCATACCTTTTGCCTTAGGATGAAATCTCTTCATTGTAGGACCATCATTGGCATAGGCCTTTTTAACGTATAAATTATCTCTGTTTAAATTTAAGTTGTTCTCAGCATTAGCTACTGCAGAATTAAGCACCTTATATAGTTCCTTTGCTCCTCTCTTAGGAGTGAACTTTAGAATAGAAAGGGCTTCGTCAACTTGCTTTCCACGAATTTCAGCACAAATATAGTTCACCTTTAATGGTGAAATTCTCACATATTTAGCAATTGCTCTTGCTTCCATTTTAATCCCCTTTCTCTTATTTCTTTAATCCAGTTGTCTTTTCATTCTTGCCTACATGGCCTCTGAATGTTCTTGTAGGAACAAATTCACCAAGTTTATGACCAACCATATCTTCTGTTATATATATTGGAACATGCTTTCTACCATCATGAACGGCGATTGTATGTTGTACCATTTCAGGAAATATTGTGGAGCGGCGAGACCAAGTTTTAACAACTTTCTTTTCGTTTGCTTCATTTAATGCGTCGATTTTCTTTAGCAAATGTTCATCTGCAAAAGGTCCTTTTTTAACTGATCTACTCATTTTTTACCTCCCGCTTACTTCGTTCTTCTTCTTACGATATATTTATCGCTCTTCTTGTTCTTCTTTCTTGTCTTAAGTCCAAGAGCCGGTTTACCCCAAGGTGTTACCGGTGACGGTCTACCTATCGGAGCTCTACCTTCCCCACCACCATGAGGGTGATCTACAGGGTTCATTGCAGATCCTCTTACATGAGGTCTGTTTCCAAGATATCTGCTCTTTCCTGCCTTGCCAAGAGTTATAAGTTCATGTGATAGATTTCCAACTTGTCCGATTGTTGCTTTACAATCAACACTTACCAATCTAAATTCACTTGAAGGAAGTCTTAATTGTGCAAACTTTCCTTCTTTAGCCATTAATTGAGCTTCAGAACCTGCCGATCTTGCAAGTTGTCCTCCTTTTCCTGGAGTCATTTCAACATTATGAACCGTTGTACCTACAGGTATATCTTTTAATTTTAACGCATTTCCTATTTTGATATCAGCGTTTTCTCCAGATTCTACTTTATCTCCAACTTTTAATCCGTTAGGAGCCAGGATATATCTCTTTTCACCATCTACATAGTTCAATAGAGCTATATAACTTGTTCTGTATGGATCATATTCAATTGAAGCTACTGTTGCAGGAACTCCGTCTTTATTTCTTTTAAAGTCGATTATTCTGTATCTTCTCTTAACTCCGCCGCCTCTATGTCTTGAAGTTATTCTTCCTTGAGCATTTCTACCGGCAGTTGTTTTTAGATTTATAGTAAGGCTTTTTTCAGGTGCCTTTTTTGTAATCTCTTCAAATGTTGAGACAGTCATCTGTCTACGAGCAGGAGAAGTTGGTTTATATCCTCTAATTGCCATCTTTTTACCTCCTCAATTATTCCATACCTTCAAAGAATTCAATTGCTTTAGAATCCTCTGTAAGTTTAACTATTGCTTTTTTCCATGATGGACGTCTTCCTTGATGCGCACCTTGTCTCTTTAATTTTCCACGCATATTCATAGTGTTTATTGTCTTAACTTTTACTCCAAACACTTCTTCGACAGCTCTCTTTATTTCAGCCTTAGTAGCATCTTTTGAAACTTCAAATGTATATTTTCCGTGTTCCATTTGATCCATACTCTTTTCAGTAACTATCGGTCTTCTAATAATATCGTATGCATTCATTAGTTGAACACCTCCTCAATTACTCTTAAAGCGTCCTCTGTTATAACAAGTGAGTTGTATTTTAAGATGTCATATACATTAATATTTTCCGCCATTGTTGTCTTCACATTAGGAATATTTCTTGCAGCTATCTTTACTTTTTCATCATATCCGGCTACTACAACAAGTGCTTTCGGATCTGCTTTTATTGCCTTTAACATTTGAACAAAATTCTTTGTCTTAGCATCGTTCATCTTAATATCATCAACTACTATCATTTCATTTTCACGTACTTTTGAAGTAAGAGCACTTCTAAGTGCAAGTCTTCTTACTTTCTTAGGTGTTGTATATGAGAAATCTCTTGGCTTCGGTGCAAATACAATTCCTCCGCCTCTCCATTGAGGAGATCTTATACTACCTTGACGAGCACGTCCTGTTCCCTTTTGTTTCCAAGGCTTTCTCCCGCCTCCACGTACTTCTGCACGTGTCTTTGCGCTCTTAGTGCCTTGTCTTCTGTTAGCTAAAATGTTTTTAACTACTAGGTATACAGCATGCTCATTTATATCAATATCAAATATATTTTCATTTAGTTCAATTTCTGAAACGGCAGCGCCTTCCATATTGACAACTTGAATTTTAGGCATATTATACCCTCCTTTCACTACTTATGAGCTTTAACAGTTTCTTTTAAAGTTACTATTCCCTTCTTAGGTCCAGGTATCGCACCCTTTACAAGAATTAAATTCTTTTCAAGATCAACTCTTACTACCTCAAGGTTTTGAACTGTAACTTGCTCATTTCCCATCTTTCCAGCCATTCTGTGATTTTTAAATACTTTTCCCGGATAAGTAGCGGCACCCATACCACCTGGCATTCTGTGGAACTTAGAACCGTGAGTTTCTCTACCACGTCCAAAGCCGTGTCTTCTTATAACACCTTGTGTTCCCTTACCCTTTGAAGTACCTGTAACATCAATAAATTCTCCAACTGAGAATAAGTCAACTTTAATTTCATCTCCGATATTATAGTTTTCAACTTCTTCAGTTCTGAATTCTCTTAAATTCTTTTTGCATTCTACGCCTGCCTTAGCGAAGTGTCCTTTTAAAGGTTTATTAACTCTTCTTTCTTTTACAAATCCTGTTGCAACTTGAACAGCATTATATCCGTCTACTTCAACAGTCTTTTTTTGAACTACTACGTTAGGCTCAGCTTCAATAACTGTTACTGGAGTAACTTTACCTTCTTCATCAAAGATTTGAGTCATCCCAATCTTTTTTCCAATTAATAATTTCAATGCTTAACCTCCTAAATTTTTACAGCGGATTGTATCAACAATCTTATAAAGAACAATTATCTATAGCTTAATTTCTATATCAACACCAGCCGGTAAGTTGAGCTTCATTAGTGAATCAACAGTCTTTTGATTTGGATTGATGATATCAATAAGACGTTTGTGAGTTCTTTGCTCAAATTGTTCTCTTGAATCCTTATACTTGTGAACTGCTCTTAATATAGTTACAACTTCCTTTTCTGTAGGTAGAGGTATTGGACCTGAAACAGTTGCACCTGTTTGTTTTGCAGCCTCTACGATTTTTGAAGCAGAACTGTCAATAAGTTCATGATCATAAGCTTTAAGTCTGATTCTAATTTTTTGTTTGCTATTGTTTGACATAATTTCCCTCCTATTCGCATAAATACGCTTCTTGCGAGAAAGGGTTATCGATAAACGCGCCCCGGTGTTTCATCGGGTACACAATAAAAGAAAAAATAACCCATCGCCTAAATCAAGTTTAGACTTCTCATTCATAATTACCTTGAAATCCCTTTTTTCCACAAGATTTCAAGCAACTTATGAAATCATCGCAATTAATTCATTTCAAACGCTCTAATATTATACAAAATACAACTATATTTGTAAAGAATTTTTTTAATTTTTTTTCGTTTTTATGTGAAATTTTTGTGAAATTTATTTATTGTTTCAATTATCAAAAAAAGATATGACTAATAGCCATATCTTTTTTAATTTTCACAAATTTTTATTACTAATTCAATTGTTCACCTTCAGATGACATAACTTCTCCCTGTTTTTCTTCTTCACTTAGTCTATCATACAAGTCAGGATAATATTTTTTCATCAATTCAAGTCCCGTAGGAGTCCAAACAAATTGTCTACCTTCTTCTTTTTCTTTAATCGCCTTTAAAATATTTTCTTTGATTTTCTCACGTTTTTCATTATAGGACATTTTTACAAAATCATTAATTTCTTCCCCGTTAGTTGCATCCGCCACATTATTATCACTTAAAGATTTTCTTGCATCTTCTCCCATAAGAACTTCCGCATAAATCGGCTGAGTAGCTAAACTTAAAAATTCTTCCTCCGCTTTACTCCCGCTCTTAACTTTAAATAAAACTGTAAGCACTATTATAATAGGTAATACAAAAAATATAGTTAATACAAAAAATTTTTTTTATTCATAAAACCTCTTTATATTAATTAATAACTTCAGTATACAATATAAATTAATTTCCTATTATAACTTTATCAAAAAAACAAATTCAATTTCAACTATCTTATCAATATAAGTATTCTTCCGTTATATTCGATCTTTGAATCATTCTGTTATACAGCTTTGAAGTTTTCATTAATTCATCGTGTTTACCTATGGATTCTACTTTTCCATTTTCCAAAACAACTATCTTATCAGCCTTTTCAATTGACTTTAATCTATGAGAAATTATTACAACAGTCTTATTCTTTATAAGAGTGTTTAATCCTTCCTGTATTTTCATTTCATTTTCTACATCAAGCGAAGCACTTATCTCATCTAAAATTATTATAGGAGCATCTTTTAATATCGCCCTTGCAATAGAAATTCTCTGTCTTTCTCCTCCGGAAAGCTTACTTCCGTTTTCTCCTATAAATGTATTGTATCCATCAGGTAATTTTTCAATAAACTCATTACAATTTGCAAGTTTTGCAGCTTTTATTACATCTTCATCACTCGCATTTTTATTTCCTATTCTGATATTTTCCATAACAGATGTATTGAATAAGGTAACATCCTGAAATACTATTGAAATTTTTTCAAAAAGCGAATCTGTATCTATATTCTTTATTTCTTTTCCGTCGATAATAATTTGCCCCTTGTCATAGTCATAAAGCCTTGACATAAGTCTTAGTATTGAAGTTTTACCGCAACCTGACGGTCCTACTAAAGCTGTGACTTCATTTTGTTTTGCAATAAACGAAACTTTATCTATTACTTTTCTCTCATCATTATAAGAAAATTCTACATCTTTAAATTCAATATCATATTGTTTAATATCAAACTTTTCTCCGCCTTGTAACTGAACACCTCTCAGTTCTTGAATTCTCTTAATTCTCGCATCTATATACAATATTTCGGCAATGTTCATATATAGCCCGCTAACTCCGTCTATTATTTTTGAAGCGGCAGCTAAATATCCGATTAAATATAACAAAGATACTTCTCCTCTAATATATAAAATACTTCCGAATAAAATTGTAAGTCCTAAAGTAAATCTGAGAACGGAACTTGACAGTGAAACAGGTATTGCTTGATAAAATTCAGATGCTATATGAATTTTTTCAGTCTTTTCAACCTTTCTATTCAGATCTTCCGCCACTTTTTCACTTTGTCCATAGCTCTTAATTTCCTGCTGAAGTTCTATAGCCTCTTGAAAACTTTCTGAATTTTCTCTCAAATTTTTATAGTATTTGGTAGTTCCATAAATTTGAAACTTTTTAGACAAAATAAGCATTATAAAACTTAACACAACCGGAATTATTACGCAAAGTCCCAATTTAAAATTTCCTGTAAGCATCATTATACTTATTACTATAAGATAAATTATAAATCCTATAACTTGAGGAATAGCATGACTCATTGCATGTTCTATATCCGATACATCCTTCATTACAGCTTGAGATAAGTCTGATATGTCATGCTTTGAAAAATAAGATAGCGGCAAAGCTTTCAAAATATTTGCAATTTCTATTCTAAGGTTTGCACTTTCCTTATAAACTTCCATATATAAAGTATTATAATTTATATAAATAATCGCATACATCGCAATAGCAAGAACTAAAATTCCGACTATATAAAAATTAATTCCGTTTAGATTATTTTCAATTAATCCCTGTATAAAATACATAATTAAAATTATCGGAGCCATATACGCAAGATACATAAAAAATGAAGATATAGATGCTCTAACAAGACCTCTTGCTCCTGTTTCAGTAAGCCCAAACATCTTTTTTATTCTGTTAATCATAAATCCTCCAATCATTCGCCTTTGCAAATAAAGCTTGCAATGCACTATATTTTCCCTCAATATTCATAAGCTCTTTATCCGTTCCTCTTTCTATTACATTTCCATCTTCAATTACTAAAATTTCATCTACATTTCTAATGGAACTGAGTCTGTGTGCTATCATTATTACAGTCTTATCTTTCATAAGGTTTGAAAAAGCTTGTTGTATTTCGTATTCATTTTCAGGATCAGCCGCAGCTGATGCTTCATCAAGTATTATAATATTTGCATTTTTTAAAATTGCTCTTGCAATAGCAATTCTCTGGATTTCTCCACCGGATAAATATACTCCTTTAGACCCTATAACAGTATTCTCTCTATCCTTAAACTTATCCAGAATGTCGTCACATCTTGCACTTTTTAAGGCATTCATAACATCCTCATAGCTTGCATTCTCATTTCCCATCTTAACATTTTCAAATATTGTTGTTTTAAACAGCTTTGAATTTTGGAATACAAAGGCAATATTACTCATAAGTGCTTTTTGAGAATATTCGCTTATATTTCTTTCTCCAATCAAAATATCGCCTTCATTCACCTTATAAAATCCGGAAATAAGCTTTGCTATTGTTGACTTTCCGCTTCCTGATGAACCTACAAGTGCATATACTCTTTTATCTTTTAATGAAAAACTTACATTTTTTAATACATAATCATCTTCATATTTAAAAGATACATTTTTAAATTCTATGTTATAACTGTCAAATTTTTCTATATTTCCATGTTTTAAATTTTCAACAGACATCCCTTCAAATAGTTTTTCAAGTTTTTCTACAGCTGAGACTCCCATATATTGATACATTCCAACATACATTATTTTCATAAAACATGTGAACATAATCCCTGCAAAACACATAAAGAAAACTGTCTTAGCTAATACAAACTTCGGATTTACTCCTCTATTCAAAAAATAAATTGCAAAAGGTATTGAAATTACAGCAAAAATATTAAATAAAACTTGAAATGCAACATATGGTGTTCTGCAACTTATTGTATAGTTAAAGGCATATTTGGAATAACTCATTATAGATTCATAAAATGCTTTAAATGAATGAATTGTACTTCTAAATATCTTTACCACTTGCATACCTCTAACATACTCAACAGCTTCACTATTTAATTTTTCAAGAGATGCCATATATGTTGCCATAAATTCTTTATTACCCATCATCCAATTTACTTCAATTCCACCTATAACAATCAAAATTATAATAGCTATTCCAAACTTTATATCTACCATAAAAGTTATCATTACCATTAAAATCGGTGTTATTACAGCTCCAACAAGATCGGGAATTAAATGCGCAACAATCATATGAGTTTCTGCCGCATTATCATCTATAATTTTTCTTATCTTTCCCGATGAATTCATATCAAAGAATGCAAATGATGAATTCATCAGATATTTTATTCCTACTTTTCTCAAATTTGTTTCAAGCCTAAATGCAAGCAAATGTGATGCCCAAAGCGCAAAGAAATATACTATCGAATTGGCAATCATCATTACTACTATTAGTACAGCATAATATTTTGAATTTTCTACATTACCGTTTACTATAAGTTCATTTAAAAATTTCCAAAAATACCAATATGGACCCATTAATAAAAAACATGAAATAACCGACAATATCATTGAAATATACGCATCATGCTTTTTTTCAGGAACATAACTCAACAATTTTTTATAAGTATTCATACTACCTCCTCATATTTCTAAATTTAGAAGGACTACATCCTTTCATGTCCTTAAAAATTTTTGAAAACTTACTTACATTTGAATATCCAAGTAAATTTGCTATTTCAGTTATGGATTTTTCAGATTCTTTAAGCAAAATTTCAGCTTCATTTATCTTGTAATCAATCAAATATGAATTTATCGGCATACCATAAATTTCTTTAAACAACTTTTTAAGAGTAGTCATCGAGATATTAAACTTCTCTGAAATAAATTCAATAGTATATCTCTTAGATAAATCGCCAATCAAAAAACTTCTTATATCCTTTACTTTTTTCACCTGAGAACTTTTATAATATGTCAAAACATCTTTCTCAGATGTGTCTAAATTTTGAATATAATTTAAAATTTCAATAAGCTTTATTCTATATGTATTTACATTCAAAAAATCATGTGAATTAAATCCATATAAAATTTCATTTATTCTCGGATTATCTCTTTTCATATAAGTTTTATGAATTTTAAACTTTTCATAAATTTCTAATATATCCACTCCAAATAAACTGAATATATTTTTAGTATGTTCGTTTATATTATTTATAGATATCATATAGGTAATTCCCTTAAATTTTTTCATAGGAAAACTATACGACTGTACAGATAAGGGACACGTATCTACCATAAAAGACTTTTTAGACAAGTATGTATATCTATTATCTTTTAGTCCCCACTCAATTCTTCCCTCTAAACAATAAGATAAATTTAAGTTTTCTATATAAATCTCTTCCGGCGATATATATGAAACAACATCCTCATAATCTGTAATAGCAACAAGTACACCATCAAATATTTCAGCACAATACATATCAAGTTTCTCGCCATTTTTCCCTGTAAATTTATAAAACTTATTTTCTTCTCCCACAAAGCGGAGACCTTTAATATCCATAACATTTATTATAAAATCAAGTCCAAGCATAAAATCACCTTTTTTTGATATTCATTATCATAATAATAAACTAATTATAATCTCATGTCTACTCTAAAAAGATATTTTTAGCCCAATCAGACATTTTTGCATAAAAAAACAGCACCCGTATCAATCAGTGCTGCCATTAAATCTTTAATTTTAATTATTAACTGTAATTATAGCTTAATTAACAAAATTACATTAATCTCAAAATCTATTTATATTTATTAAAAACTCACAAATTATATTATATATATTTTTTCATAGCTTTCACATGCGTCTAAAAATATAGTTATAATAAAATCTATAGCTATTCAGATATATAAACTTCTCCATTTACCATTTCTATATCAATTTCATCACGCCCATTTCCAATTTTTTTATTAAATTCATGTACACCTCCTACGGAGATACGAGATTCATCTAAAAATTTTATTACTCCATTTACAGCTTCCACACTTATAACCGCATCTATTTTTTTAAAGTTTATACTAACAATACCATTTATTGTCTCTATATTTGCGTTATAAGATTCTTCTGCATTCAAATTTATAGCTCCATTTGTAAAATCAACATCCAAATTTTTCAAAACTCCATCCACATCAATACTTCCATTTACAGAATCAATCTTTACAGCTAAACTTTTAGGATCAGTTGTATAAAATACAATCTTAAATACATTTTTATTAGTGGACTTGATTTCATCGACCTTACATTCAAAGCCTCCATCATCTTTTGACGTACTGATATTTATATACTTTCTAAAATCCGCATTAGGTATTTTAGAATATAATTCATATTTGTCTTCTTCAGATTCAACTATTGCAATAGATAAATTGGTAGAGTTTATTTTTATGCTGTCAAATTTTCCGTTCTCTTTTAAAACCGATTTATATTCTCTATCCATTTGATTAGAAATAGAATTATTCCAATAATCTTCACAAAAAACTTTATCTTTTACATTTTTATAATCAAATGCAAAAAATGAACCTACTGTTAAACACGAAAATACAACTGCCACTATAGCTGTTTTTGTCATAAAATCTCTCATTACATTTCTCTCCTCTTGTTAATCTTCCATCTTATTGCAACGAAAATATTTTTTATTCCCTTTATAACAGTTTTAAATAATTTAATTGCAAGGCCTATAAATAATACACCTATTGTTATCAGTGAAATAGTAGCAAAAATTTTTGTTATCGGATTTATCTCCATAAAAATTGAAGGGATTGAAATAAAATTAGGATATATTACCGTCGGTATTAATGACAAAGGAAGAGCTAATCCGACAAGTATAAAACTTCCGCCAATCGCTATTATAGAAGCCAAAAGTCCAAATATCGCTCCAAATATACCCATCCCAACTCCAAGTATCGGTCCTAAAAATATAATACCGCCAATTACTATTAATATAATTAACAGCGTATCATTAGAAGACTTTTTCTTTTTTTCTCTATTCTCAGTGTAATCATAATCTTGCATCTGAACCTTTAACTTTTTACCTTCATTCTTCATATAATCCTTAGCAATTAACTCCGGCGCTCCAAGCTCATCACATATTTGTTCCTCGCTCTTTCCCCTTTCAACGGCAAAAGAAAAATGTTCTTCATAATCTGAAATAATATCATCTACTACTATTCTCGGCATATCTTTTAAATAATATCTAAGTAAATCTAAAAACTCCTTCTTTTTCATATCTGTCTCCTTAAAATAAAATTAACACTTTTTATAAAATCATCCCACTCTTTCAATTGAAAGATACACTCATCTTTTCCGGCATCAGTAAGCTTATAATACTTCCTCGGCGGTCCGCTTTGAGATTCTTCAAGGTATGTCTCGACATATCTCTCATCTTTTAATCTCCTAAGTAGAGGATATATAGTTCCTTCCGATATATTTACGTGTGTGGAAATTTCTTCTACAAGCTCATAGCCATACATATCTTTTTCCATTAAAAGAGACAGTACAAGCAGCTCTAATACCCCTTTTTTAAATTGAATATTCATACTATTACCTCACTTTATAATTGCATTATATCATTTAGTACCTTTTAATACAAGATACTAAATTAAACTTAATATTAGATTTTCCTACATAGTTCCATTTTATAAATAAAAGTATATATTTTGTAACTATCTCCAAATGATTTGATATAATATACTAAGTATTACTTTAGTTTTTTTTCAAAATATATTGTAATGCATATGCTAATGTATTAAAATATTACCAAACGATATAAGGAGGTTTTACTATGAAAGGTTTTGCAATGTTAGGTATAGGTCAAACCGGATGGATTGAGAAAGAACGTCCTGTTTGCGGTCCGTTAGATGCTTTAGTTAGACCGTTAGCTCTTTCCCCATGTACATCAGATGTTCATACTGTATGGGAAGGCGCAATCGGTGATAGACATGATATGATTTTAGGTCATGAAGGCTGTGGAATAGTTGAAGAAGTAGGCTCTCTTGTAAAAGATTTTAAACCCGGCGACAGAGTTATGGTTGCTGCAATAACTCCCGATTGGAGTTCACTTGAGGCGCAAGCCGGATATTCAATGCACTCCGGCGGAATGCTTGCAGGTTGGAAATTTTCCAACTTTAAAGACGGAGTATTTGGAGAACTGTTTCATGTAAATGATGCAGATGGAAATCTTGCACACTTACCTGATTCAATATCGCCTGAAGAAGCTTGTATGTTATCTGATATGGTTCCTACAGGATTCCATGGCGTAGAACTTGCAGATGTACAATTCGGAGATACAGTTCTTGTCGTTGGAATCGGTCCTGTCGGATTAATGGCAGTTGCCGGAGCAAACTTAAGAGGAGCTTCAAGAATAATTTGTGTCGGTACAAGACAAATTTGCAGAGATGTCGCTAAAGGATATGGCGCTACAGACTTTATCGGATATAAAGACGGTTCTATTGACGAACAGGTTCTTGCTCTAACAGATGGAAAAGGCGTTGATAAGGCAATTATTGCCGGCGGCGGAGTTGAAACATTTGAACCTGTTATCAAATGTTTAAAACCGGGTGGAAAAATCGGTAATGTAAACTATCTTGGAAGCGGTACTTACATCAATATTCCTCGTGTTGAATGGGGTGTAGGTATGGGACATAAACAAATTCTTGGCGGTTTAATGCCAGGCGGACGTTTAAGACTTGAAAAACTTGCATCTCTTATCGAATGTGGAAAGCTTGATGTAAAACCAATGCTTACACATAAATTCAAAGGATTTGAACATGTTGAAGATGCTTTGATGCTAATGAAAAACAAGCCAAGCGATTTAATTAAACCTGTTGTAGTTTTATAAATTTTCTGAGAGGTCTTCGGACCTCTCATTTAGGTGATAGAATGAAAATATTATTGATATCCGGATTTTTAGGTTCGGGAAAAACCAGTTTTATAAAGGCAATGTCAAAAGCCACAAAAAGGCAATTCGTAATAGTCGAAAATGAATTTGGAGATATGGGAATTGACGGAGAAATATTAAAATCCGATACTTTGAATTCTAAAAATACAGATATGAAAATTTGGGAGCTTTCAGAAGGATGTATATGTTGTTCACTAAACCTGGACTTTACACATTCAGTTTTAACAATAGCAAATACATTAAATCCGGACTATCTGATCGTTGAACCGAGCGGAGTAGCTTTCCCAAGTAAAATCATATCCCAATTGCGCAAAATATGTTATGAAAGAATTGAACTGTTGCCCCTGATTACAATAATAGATGCATATCATTACAAAAACAGTAAAAAAGATTTTCCCGATTATTTTTATGATCAACTTAACAACGCATCCTCTATTATATTAAGCAAGTCGGAATCGATGGATTATAATAATTTTTTGTCCATAAAAAATGAACTTAATATAGACGATAAAACTTTTTTTCCAACTACTCACTATTCAAAATGGAGCGAAGATATATGGTTTAATCTTCTAAATGGAAATATAGATTATACAAGAGAAAATAAAATCTCAAACATCGAAATTACAAAAGAGCAACAACTTGATAACATCAGTATAACAAATATAGGAATAACTAATCCTGCAACGCTTACAATCGCATTAAGCATACTTATTTCCGGCACTCTCGGAAAAATTGTAAGAGCAAAAGGATACTTTAAAGCCGGTCGTGATTGGATAAAATTTGACCTTGTTGACGGCAGCTATGCAATAACAGGTTGTACTCCAATGCCGGATAACAGAGTTGTCGTAATCGGAAACAATCTTAACAAATCCTCAATTAAAATGCTGTTTGAAAATAAAGTAATAAAAAAATTAAAGAACATATCTGCAATTAAAAGTAAAAATTTAAGCATAAAAAATAGAAGATGATAAAATCATCTTCCTTTTTATATTTAAATAGTCATATCATATAAAGCTTCAAGATCTTCTATTAATATTTTCCCTTTCGGCAACAAACTTATTATATTCATAGTTTCAAAATGATTGAGTTTTCTACTTATCGTTTCTCTTGACACTCCGGTATATGAACCGAGTTCTTCTCTATTTATGTTCAAATCTAATAAAATTTTATTATTTTTCTTCTTTCCGCATATTTTTATTAAGTCTATAAGAAGCTTTGCCACTTTCATATCCGCATTAATTACAGACAATCTGTCTATAAGTTCTTCAGATTTTCTTATCCTGTAATAAGACTGATCTAAAAGTTTGCGCAAAATTTTTACATTTTTTAACAATATATCTTCAAAATCTTCTTTATGAATTATTATTATTTTAGTATCTGTGAGTGCCACCGATGTATATACATAACGATCTCCGGAAATTATATTAAATCCGCCTACAAAATCTCCTTCCTTGTATATATAGAGAATTTGCTCTCTTCCGTCTGATAAAAACATGGAAATTTTCATAAAACCATCATAAACTATATACATTTGCCTTGCTTCATCTTTAGATCTGAATATATATTCTCCTTTTTTAAATTCTTTAATCCGGGGTTTTGAAATAAATCTCTTTATCTCTTCCTCAGTTAAATATTTAAGTAAAGGTGTTTTTTTGTAATCTATAGTATCCATCCTAAATCACCTTATGATATTTTACCTCATAAGATTGTAACACATCATTTGCATATTCTTCAAGTTCCTTGGCTACATTCTTGTCCATAGCTTCCATATCTTTCAGCTTATATTCAATCCCCAAATCCTCATACTTATGGACTCCCATTGTATGGTATGGAAGAATTTCTATTTTTTCAATTTTATCTTTTATCGGAGCAATAAATTCGCACAACTTATCCATATGATATTTACTGTCGGTAACTTTCGGCATCATAACATGTCTTATCCAAACAGGTGTGTTATGTCTTTCTACCGCCTCAATAAATTTTTTAAGAGGAGATATATTTCTTTCTGTTATATTTTTAAATCCGATAGCATTATAATGCTTTATATCAAGCAAAATTAAATCCGCCTCTTCAATTATCTCATCATAATACTTCTGATCTCCAACTCCCGATGTATCTACTGTAACATGAATCCCCTCAGCTTTTACCGCTTTTATCGCATCTAATAAAAATTTGCCGTCAAGTGTCGGTTCTCCTCCCGAAAAAGTTACTCCTCCCTTACCGTTTCTAAAATAAGGTTTCATTTTCCTTGACCTCTCAACTATTTCTTCAACAGTTATATTTCTTCCTCCAAAGGGATTTTGAGTATCTACATTGTGACAAAATGCACATCTTAAAGGACAACCCTGCAAGAAAAACACCGTTCTTACACCCGGTCCGTCAAAGACTGCAAATGTTTCAATTGAATGTAATTTTGCCATGGTTGCCCTCCATAATAATTATATCTAAGCTCTTTGATGGAAAGTTCTTGAAAGAACTTCTCTCTTTTGTTCATCAGATAGACGATTGAAATGTACTGCATATCCGCTTACTCTTATAGTTAAGTTAGGATATTTTTCAGGATTTTCATAAGCGTCCATCAACTTTTCTTTATTTAGAACATTTACATTCAGATGGAATGCCTTTTGTCCAAAATAGCCGTCCATTATTGTAACTAAATTATCTACTTTTGCCTTATCACTCTTTCCAAGTGCATCAGGTACAATTGTAAACGTATTTGAAATTCCGTCTTCGCAAATTTCTTCATATGGAATTTTTGCTACCGAGTTAAGTGAAGCCAATGCTCCATTTTCATCTCTTCCGTGCATCGGATTAGCTCCCGGTGCAAATGGTTCACCCTTCTTTCTTCCATCAGGTGTTGTACCTGTTTTTTTACCGTACATTACATTTGAAGTTATTGTAAGAATTGAAAGAGTGTGTCTTGCATTTTTATATGTCGGAGTCTTTTTTAATTCAGAACTGAATTTTTTAACTATTGCTACTGCCAAGTCATCCACTCTGTCATCATCATTTCCATACTTAGGGAATTCTCCGACAGTTTCAAAATCAACCGCTAATCCGTTTTCATCTCTAATAGGTTTTACCTTTGCATACTTAATTGCTGAAAGCGAATCTGCCGCTATTGAGAGCCCCGCAACTCCACATGCCATATTAATTCTTATATTCGTATCATGAAGCGCCATTTGACCTGCCTCATAAGCATATTTATCATGCATAAAGTGAATTGTATTTAAAGTATTTATATAAAGAGGTGCCAATTTTTCCATAACACGTTCATAGTTTGCAAATACTTCATCAAAATCCAAAACTTCAGAAGTTATAGGTTCTATTCCGTCAAATACTCTTATCGGATTTCCGTCTTTGTCCTTCTTAATTTCATCTACTCCGCCATTGATAGCATATAAAAGTGATTTTGCAAGATTTGCTCTTGCTCCGAAGAATTGCATCTCTTTTCCGACTTTCATGGCACTTACACAACAAGCTATTGCATAATCATCGCCATATAACGGTCTCATCAACTCATCACTTTCATATTGAATAGAATCTGTTAAAATACTAATTTTTGCACAATATTTCTTAAACGCCTCCGGAAGATTTTCAGACCAAAGTATAGTCATATTCGGTTCCGGTGCAGGATTTAAGTTAATAAGTGTGTGCAAAAATCTGAATGAAGTTTTTGTTACTAAAGGTCTTCCATCTAAACCGATTCCCGCTATTGATTCTGTTATCCAGTTCGGATCTCCACCGAATAATTCATCATAATCAGGAGTTCTAAGATGTCTTACAATTCTCAATTTTATAACGAATTGGTCAATAAGCTCTTGTGCTCCGACTTCATCCAAAATTCCTCTTTCCATATCTCTTTCAATATAAATATCAATGAAGTTTGTATTTCTTCCAAGGCTCATTGCAGCTCCGTTGTTTTCTTTTACCGCTGCAAGATAACCCATATATAAATATTGAACAGCTTCTGTTGCATTTGTAGCAGGTTTAGAAATATCTACTCCATATTTCATCGCCATATCCTTAATTTTTTGAAGAGCTCTTATTTGTTCAGAAACTTCTTCTCTAAGTCTAATAGTTGCCTCAAGCGCATTACCCGTAATATTTTCCTTGTCCTTTTGTTTTTCTTCAATTAATCTGTCTATACCGTAAAGGGCAATTCTTCTATAATCGCCAATTATTCTTCCTCGACCGTAAGCATCGGGAAGACCTGTAAGCAGACCTACTGTTCTTGCCTTTCTTGTTTGAGTTGTATATGCATCAAAAACTCCCTCATTATGAGTTTTTCTAAATTCCTTAAAATATTTTTGAGCAGTTTCATCCATCTTTAGTCCATAAGCATCTAAAGATTCCTGAACCATTCTATATCCTCCATAAGGATTTACAATTCTCTTTAAAGGTTCATCAGTTTGAAGTCCGACTATAACTTCATTATCTTTATCGATATATCCGGCTTCATAAGCATCAATAGCCGAAAATTTAGTTGTATCAGCTTTTCTCTTATTATTTTTTATTTCATCAAGAATAAGTTTATCAACCTTGTCCCATAATTTAGCGGTTTTTTCTGATTTTCCTTCTAAAAAACTTTCATCATTTGTATATGGCTTGTAGTTGTCTTGAATAAAAGCTCTAACATCTATACTTTCTTGCCATTTAGTTCCTTTAAAACCTTCATATGCGTTCATAATATCTTCCTCCTATATGTAATTTGTGAAAAGGTATTCTTAATTTCAAAATAAGTATAGTACAAGATTAAATATAGATATGTGATTCTAATCACAATGAGTTAAAAAGATAACAAATTTTTACACCTTGTAAAAAATATCTGTAATAAAATACAAATATTTTCAGGAAAAAGTTATCTCATATAAAATTTACAATAAATAAATCACATCTGCTATTAAAAAGTAAATAAACTATACTTAAATAGTTTACTTTTGTTTGACTATATGTTAAAATGTTGACGAATTATTTTTAAGAACATAAACAGGGAGGATATTATGAGTAAAATTGTAGTAATAGGAGCAAATCATGCCGGTACTGCATGTATAAACACAATACTTGGAGCAAAAACAAAAGATGAGGTAGTAGTATTTGATAGAAACAACAACATAAGCTTTTTAGGCTGTGGTATGGCATTGTGGATTGGAAACCAAATTCATAGCGGAGACGGTCTTTTCTATTCAAATAAAGAAAAACTTGAAGCAGCAGGTGCAAAAGTAAATATGGAGTCGGAAATAAAATCAATTGACTTTGAAGACAAAAAAGTAAACGCAGTCTTAAAAGATGGAACAACAGTTTCAGAAAGCTATGATAAATTGGTATTAGCTACAGGTTCAATACCTGTAGTGCCAAATATTCCGGGAAAAGATTTAGAAAATGTACAACTTGTAAAACTATATCAAAATGCACAAGAAGTAATTGAAAAATTAAAAAATCCTGAAATAAAAAACATTACAGTTGTAGGAGCGGGATATATCGGTGTTGAACTTGCAGAGGCATTTGAAAGACACGGAAAGAATGTTACTTTAATTGATGTTTGTGATACTGTACTTGCATCATACTATGACAAAGAATTTAGCCAAAAGATGCAAGATGTTCTTGTAAATCATGGAATTAAAACTGTTTTTGAAGAAACGGTAATAGAAATAAAAGGTGACGGAAAAGTAGAATCGGTTGTTACAGATAAAGGTGAATATAAATCTGATATGGTAATTCTTTCAATAGGATTTAAACCGAACAACGAACTTGGAAAAGAAAAACTTGAATTATTTAAAAACGGTGCATACCTTGTCAACAAGAAACAAGAAACAAGCATTAAAGATGTTTATGCTATCGGGGATTGTGCAACAGTATATGACAATACCATCGGAGATCGAAACTACATTGCACTTGCAACAAATGCGGTACGTTCCGGAATAGTTGCCGCAAGCAATATCGTAGGAACTGAACTTGAAACAATAGGAGTACAAGGTTCAAACGGAATCTCAATCTACGACTATAAAATGGTATCAACAGGGCTTAGTGTTAAAAAAGCAAATTCTCTCGGAATTGAAGTTGAATATGTCGACTTTAACGACTTGCAAAAACCGGAATTTATTGAAACAGAAAATCCTGAAGTAAAAATCAGAATAGTATATGATAAAAAAACAAGAGTAATACTTGGAGCACAAATTGCATCATACTATGATATGTCCATGGGAATTCATATGTTTTCACTTGCAATACAAGAAAAAACTACAGTAGATAAATTAAAATTACTTGATATTTTCTTTTTACCACACTTCAACAAACCGTACAATTATATAACAATGGCAGCATTAAACGCAAAATAATAAACGACCTATCATCAGGATAAGTCGATACAAACCAATATACTACCATAATCATAAAAAAAAAA
>NZ_GL349422.1:37296-39847 GCF_000090945.1 Peptoniphilus sp. oral taxon 386 str. F0131
CTACTTNTTTTTTAATCTTCTTTTTTCTTTTTAAATACATAAACGCCACATATTCCCGCAATAACTGTCGCTATTCCCAAGTATGCCGTTTGATCCATAAATCCTGTCTTAGGAATTTTTTTCTCTTGCGGTACTTCAGGTGGTGTACTTGGTACTTCCGGAGGTGTCTGTGGTATTTCCGGTGGTGTCGGCGGTGTAGGTGGTACTTCAGGTGGTGTGTGCGGTGGTGTATATGGTGGCACTTCAGGTGGTGTCGGCGGTGTCGGCGGTTCATAAGGCGGTCTCCAAGGCTTTCTGGTATTAATTACTACATAACCCTCTTCTGCCGTTCCCGTAATTACACTTACATAACCGTTTCCGATTGCAACTTCCCTAATAGTATACTTTATTTTCTTTCCATCTTTGTATTCATCAAGGTTTGTGAAACTTCCTGTCCAGTTGTTGGCTTTGGTTAGAGTTAAAGTTTTTCCAGGTACTTCTACTCCGTCTGCCAATAACTGAATAATTACACTGTCAGGTCTTACTCCGTCCTGGTCATTATTATCTCTCCATACCTTTGTAACTTGTATACTTGTTTTGCCCGGTGTATATGAATTCTTGACATTGTAACCTTTTACTGTTGTGGAGTAACCTTCCACTTTTTCTTCCGTTATTGTGTAATTGATTTCTTGTCCGTTTTCATACTTGTCAAGATTTTCAAATTTCCACTTCCAACCGTCTGCTTTTGTTACTTTTTTGGAATCTATTTTTGTTCCGTTCTTTAACAGATTTATGATGATTTCTGTAGGTCTCTTGCCATCTTGATTGTTCGCATCATCCCAAGTCTTTGCACCTTCAATATTTATTTTTTCAGGAGTATGGCTATTTGTGACGTCATAGTTGTTAATTTCAGTTTCATAGCCATCTACTTTTTCTTCTTCTATGGAGTACGTTATTAACTTTCCGTTTTCGTACTTGTCAAGGTTCTCAAACTTCCACTTCCACTTATGGTCTGCACCTTCTGTAACCTCTTTCGTTTCCTTAATTACAGCAGCTTCATTACCTACTTTTTTTAACAGCTTAATAATAATTTTGGTTGGACGCTTTCCATCTTGGTTGTTATTATCATTCCAAGTCTTTTCTCCTTCAACCTCTACTTTTTCAGGTTTATGCTTATTTGTTATGTTATAGCCGTTAATCTCGGTTTCATAACCGTCTACAGGCTCTTCTTTTATAGAATATATGATTTCTTTACCATCTTCATATTTTGGTAAATCATTGAATTCATATTTCCACTTACCGTCATCACCCTTTGAAACTTGTTTTGTTTGTACAACTACAGGAGCTCCACTACCAACTTTTTTAAGCAATTTAACTGTAATTGTAGTTGGACGCTTTCCGTCTTGGTCGTTATTATCATCCCAAGTCTTTTCTCCTTCAACCTTTACTTTTTCAGGAGTATGTTTATTTGTGATAATTATATTGCCATGATTTGCATCATCATATGATGTGATATAACCATTTATTTCTCCAACTTCTTTTACAGTGTACTTTATGGTTTTTCCTGCTTTCTTCTCAGGAAGGTCATTCCATGTGTAAGTCCAACCGGTTTTCTTCTTAAGTTCTACTTCATCTCCTACCTTTTTATCATCTCCATACAGCTGCACCTTGATGCTTTCAGGGCGCTTTCCATCCTGGTTATTAGCGTCATCCCAGTTCTTAGTTACTGTTACACTTGTTTTTCCAGGCGTGTAGCTATTCTTGATGTTGTAGCCGGTAATTTCAGTTTTGTATTCAGATACGACATTTTCTGTTACGGTGTACTTTATCTCCTGTCCATTCTCATACTTTGGAAGGTCGGTAAAACTGTACTTCCAGTTATCATCTTTAGTAACCTTAACTTCTTTTATCTTATTTCCATTTGCAAGAAGATTTACTATGATTTCCTTTGGACGCTTTCCGTCTTGGTCTTCTGCATCATCCCAAGTCTTTTCACCCTCTACTTTTACTTTTTCAGGAGTATGACTGTTTGTTATAATCACATTTCCCTGACTATCATTACCATATGATGTAATGTAACCGTCTACTGTTCCGACTTCTTTTACAGTATAAGCTATAGGTATTCCTGCAGCATTCTTAGGAAGCTTTTCCCATGTGTAAGTCCAGCTATTTCCGTTGTTAAGTTCTACTTCATCTCCTACCTTTTTATCATCTGCATACAACTGCACCTTGATGCTATTCGGACGCTTTCCGTCTTGGTTGTTCGCATCATCCCACTTCTTGGTTACCTTTACACTTGTCTCTTCAGGTGTGTGGTTGTTTGTTACGTTATATCCGTTTATTTGTGTTGTATAGTCAGCTACAGCTTCTTCTGTTATCGAGTATGTTATCTTCTTTCCGCCTTCATATTCCGGTAGTCCTTTCCATGACCACTTCCAGCCGTCCGCTGCCGTTACTGTCTTTGTCTCTTTCTTTACAACAGGTCCGTCGCCTACTTTCTTCATCAGGTTAATCTTGATTTCTGTAGGTCTCTTTCCGTCCTGGTCGTTGTTATCGTTCCAAGTCTTTTCAC
>NZ_GL349422.1:40382-74885 GCF_000090945.1 Peptoniphilus sp. oral taxon 386 str. F0131
TTCCAGGTGTACGGCTGTTTGTTACGTTATATCCGTTTATTTGTGTTGTATAGTCAGCTACAGCTTCTTCTGTTATTGAGTATGTTATCTTCTTTCCGCCTTCATATTCCGGTAGTCCTTTCCATGACCACTTCCAGCCGTTGGCTGCCGTTACTGTCTTTGTCTCTTTCTTTACAACAGGTCCGTCGCCTACTTTCTTCATCAGGTTAATCTTGATTTCTGTAGGTCTCTTTCCGTCCTGGTCGTTGTTATCGTTCCAGGTCTTTTCACCTTCGACATCAATTGTTTTCTTATCGTTTTTAACCGTATAGAATATGGCCTCGCCTCCAACTATAGTTAACTCATGTTCCGTTCCGTCAAGAATATAGCCCAGAGGAGCCTCTATTTCTTTAATCTTATATTTTCCTGGGTCAAGCTTTGGAGAAACCGCCTCACCATTAGCATCTGTAGTCAGTTCAAAGCTTGAGCCATCAGCCACTTTTGTAATTTTAAATTTAGCATTGGCTAATTTTATCTGATTGTCATCTGCATCAATTTTAATTATTTTGATCTTTTGATTTAAGTCGCCCTGTCCGCCGCCGCCTACCTGAGCACTCAAAAAATAGCCGCTAGATGAACCATTCTCTTCATTACTTGTAAAACTTCCTTTATTTTTCAATTTAAGCTGAGGAATATATGTGGATTTATATGCCATAATAAATTGCTTACCACTGGTATTTCCAAGCATTTGGCTAAATTTAAACTCAAACTTAGTGTTGTTGTTTGAAAATGTTATATGATTTTTTAGTTGATTATAATCATAGGTCTTTACAACCTTTGTTACGACACCAAATTCATCCATTTCTACCTCTTTCAACTCAAAGGTGTCAGGTAGGTAATGAATTCCCGGAGGAAGACTTCCCGAATCCACAAAAAGCTCATCCTTTATTACCACATTGTTGAAATTTCCTTTTTTGTGGTTGATACGGAGAACCCATTGTGCCTGATTTTCATTCCCGTTTACCTTCCCGCCCCATTTGTTGAACACTTCATTATTAAGAGTGGGCTTTGGTCCTATAGGAATATCTGTGCTAGTGGGAACTCCTCCGATTGATACAGTAATAGTATTCGTCTGCCCCGCATTAATATTATGGTGCGCAAAGGTTGCTCCTAAATACATATTTCCATGTATGTTTTCTCTATTTACTACATAATCTGTAAAAGTAACCTTTACGGTTCCTCCTCCTGCTTCCCCATTAGAGTCAACATGTGCATTAGCAATTACAGTAGTACCATCCGGTGCATAAAGTGGAAAATTTACTACCGATGCTGGTTCTGTCGGAAATTTAAACTGCTTTGGCAGGGTGACAATAAAATAATCTCCCTTTTTTAATGTTTTTCCATAGGAACTTGCATCCCAATCCATTTCCAAACGGAACGTACTCCAATAGCCAAGCTGTGTTCCTGGAGGGATAGTATTGCCATCTTTATCCTTAATTTCAAACTTGGTAATTTTTACGTTTACACAGTTTAATGGTTCTCCGGTATCTTTCGCTTCTCCAAGGAGATTTTGAAGTGCAACAGTCGCTTCTAAAACGAATTCTCCTTTTACATCTTCTTTCCCCTCTACAGCCTTCGTAAAAGTTACTTTTATGTTACCGCCTCCGGTTGATTCCGGTGTAACGACAGCCTTTGCAATAACATCTGTTCCGTCAGGAGTTGGTATATCAAATTCCCTGTCAGTGAAAATATATGTTTTCGGCAAAGTTACATTAAAGAAGTCTCCTTCTTTTAAGCCGGCACCATACATACTTGCATCCCATTCAATTGTCAACTGCACAGGTTTATTGATGTCAGGTATGTTCTCGAATATATTATGCTCCTCAGGTCCTATGATTTTCGTCGTTATATCTTTCAATGCTTCTTTTGTATCTTCAGGTACTTCAGGAATATTTTGAGGTGTAACAGTCGCTTCTAAAAATACTTCTCCTTTTACATCCTCTTTCCCCTCTACAGTATTAGTAAAAGTTACTTTTATATTACCGCCTCCGGTCGGTTCAGGTGTAATTACAGCCTTTGCAATAACATCTGCATAGTCGGGAGTTGGTATATCAAATTCACCATAAGCGAAAACATATTCTTTCGGTAAAAGTACATTAAAGAAGTCTCCTTCTTTTAAGCCGGCACCATACATGCTTGCATCCCACTTCATTTTCAACTTCACTTGTTGATTGATATTGGATTCATCCTCCGGTGTATTTTCTTCCGGTGCAACTATTTCAGACACTGTAATTTCTGTCTTTACATCTTTCAATTCCTCTCTTATATCTTCAGATACTTCAGGAATATTTTGAGGTGCAACAGTCGCTTCTAAAAATACTTCTCCTTTTATATTATCTTTTTCCTCTACATACTTCGTAAAGGTTACTTTTATGTTACCGCCTCCAGTTGGTTCAGGTGTAATTACAGCCTTTGCAATAACATCTGCATAGTCGGGAGTTGGTATATCAAATTCACCATAAGTAAAAATATATTCTTTCGGTAAAAGTACATTAAAGAAATCCCCTTCTTTTAAGTCGGCACCATACATACTTGCATCCCATTTAATTGTCAATTGCACTTGTTGATTGATGTCAGGTTCACCCACTGTAATTTCAGTTTTTACTTCAAGTCCAAGTTCGTTCTTTAAAATATTTCCCTCTTCCATACTTTTAATATTTTTTAAAAATTGTGGAATTGCATCTTCAGGCGACACTCTTACGTCAATATTTACATTATTTGAATTTGGCTGCACTTCGCTCTTATTTTCAGATTCTGTTATTTCGTCATTCATATCAGCTTTTCCTATTTCCGGTAAGGCTTCTTTATCAGAATCTTCATTTTTTAATTCCGGTATTGCAGCTTCCAATTCGTTATTTTGAACTTCATTCTCATCCGGATATATGAAGTCCGGCTCCTCCATAGGTATCGGCTCTCCGTTTGGAGGTATAAAATTTGGAATCTGCTCTATAGGCATCATTTCGCCATGTGGCTGCATACCCCATCCCGGTGGATTTTGCATCATTTCGCCATGTGGCGGAAAATCAGGTGGTATTTCTCCCGGAAATACCTCTCCATGCATCGGCGGCGGCATGAATCTTTGCATCTCATTAGCTTCCATTCCATTTAAATTGAAATTATCCATATTTGCATATGCAGATCCTGCCTGGAACAACACACTGCACATCATAATGAATGAAAGCATAAAAGATAGTATTTTCTTACTATTCATATAAACTCCTCCTACATATTTAATATTAATTATTAGTTAACTTTTATAATATCATCAAATAAGTATATTTTCAATCTAATTATCATACACTTATAAAAAAACCGTTTAGTTTAACTGTAGAGATATATCAAACTTAAAAAATACTTTGACAACCAATTAAAAATTTTAAAATCAAGAATTGTTTTAATTTTCTTAATGTTTAATTTCTCATTTAATGTTCAATTTATTAGTTTAATATTTCGTTCTTATAATCCCACTTTTTTGCTTTTTAATTAGATCTATTTTTGCTCTTTCCAACTCTTTATTTTTCTTTTATTTCACACTTATTCATCAATCTACATCTTTTCTTTAATTTCAATTTAATCATTATTTTATAATCTGATTTAAATTATTTTTCTTAAATTACGACCATATATTTAACAACTTTTTTCAATTTACCTCTTTACAAACTAATTTATTTATATTATACTAAGTACAGTTAGTGATATTAACTATCAATTAACTATATTACACCCATTTATGGCTAATGTTGCATAACATAGCTATACTAATTAATCTAAAGGATACCCCCCTTAAGATTAAAAATAAAATTTTATACCAGTCTTATTTTCCATCCTCTCCTTTCATATTCGTATGGACGGAAAATAAAAAAATTAAGGTTGAGTCCTCCCAAACTCAACCTTTTTTATTTTAATTTTATTTTATGATAACATTTGATGTTGCAATAATATTCACATTTGTATTACATACATTTTTTAAAACTATATAGCCTATTTCAACGGGCGCTTTTATTTGTACTCTATTTATTTCTTCCATTATATTAAATATTTTATCTTTGGGTATCGGCATTTCAGTTTTAACACTGACTATCGGCATTATTCCACCAATTACTCTTACGGTTGAACATACCATTCTCTTTGGATTCTTAACTTCATCTTTTGCATACAATTCTCCTCTTTTACAATTGTTTCCTTCAATTGATAAAAGATTTTTTTCATTATCCACTTTAAGCTTCATCATGCAACCCATCGGACAGCTTATACAAGTCATATTTAATTCTTTCATTCCGCATCCTCCACAGATATTATTATTTCTTTAAGTTCTCCATATTTTTTGAGTTCATCTCTCTTTATAATTATCTGTTCCATTTCTGCAGGAGCAAGTATTTTTTTCTTTTTTGTCATTATTTTTTCATCATTAAAATATACACAGATATTTTTATTTTTATATACGTTCAAAACTCTAAATCTCAATGTGATTTTTTCATTTTCATTTTGCTTATCTATATATTTCGGAACTATATATCTAACTCCATCTCTCGGAATTGTCACGATTTTTTCTCTTCCCTGTTTCATTCCGGATTTTACATATTTTGCTGCAAAAAGTCCTGCCATGGCAGCTTCTTCTGAAACATAATCTACAAGATCGTGAACATGTAATACGTTCCCGCATGCAAATACCCCGTCTATGTTTGTCATAAGATTATCCGATACTACAGGCCCTCTTGTCACAGGATCTATTTCTACTCCCATCATATTTGAAAGTTCATTTTCGGGTATTAATCCGCATGACAATAAAATCGTATCACAGCTGTAGTATTCTTCTGTTCCCTCAATTGTCCTTAATTTTTCGTCAACCTCCGCTATTACTATTCCTTCTACTCTATTTTTCCCCTTTATTTCAACTATTGTATGGCTAAGTTTTAAAGGTATACCATAATCGTCTAAACACTGAACTATATTTCTCTTAAGTCCGCTTGAATAGGGCATAAGTTCTGCTACAACTTTTACTTTTGCTCCTTCAAGAGACATTCTTCTTGCCATTATAAGTCCTATATCACCTGAACCGAGTATTACTACTTCTTTTCCGGGCATTATGCCTTCCATATTTATAAGCCTTTGCGCCGTACCTGCCGTATAAATTCCCGCCGGTCTATATCCCGGTATATTAAGCGAACCTCGTGGCCTTTCTCTACATCCCATTGCAAGTATTACAGCTTTTGCTTTTATGTTTTCAATAGAGTTTTCATTCATTATTGTAAGAATTTTATCATTTGTTATATTTAAGACTATTGTACTCGGTAAATATTCTATATTTTTTTCTACAAGCTGTTTTACAAATCTATCTGCATATTCAGGTCCTGTTAATTCTTCCTTAAATGTGTGAAGTCCAAAGCCGTTGTGTATACATTGATTTAAAATTCCTCCAAGCACTCTGTCTCTTTCTAAAAGCAATATGCTTTCTATTCCGTCTTCTCTTGCTTTAATTGCGGCACTTAATCCGGCAGGGCCTCCTCCTACTATTACTATATCATATTCTCTCATGGCTATCCCTCACTTAGTATGACCGATTGCTACTTTTGATAAAGGTGAATTTTTCACAACTTCAGCTTCATCAATTCCCAATTCTCTTGCAAGTATTTGTATTATTTTCGGTGTACAAAATCCCGCCTGGCATCTTCCCGCCATTGCTCTTGTTCTTCTCTTAACTCCATCTAATGTTTTTGCACCGAGCGGTCTTCTTATTGCATCTATAATTTCAGCTTCCGTTACCTTTTCACATCTGCAAACTATTGAGCCATATTTAGGATTTTCAATTATTTTTTCAGAATGCTGTTTCATTGTCATATTTCTTGTAAATTCAATTCCCTTTCTTTTGGCGATAAAATTATCATTTATCTCAAACTTATATTTTTCTGAAAGTATTTTTGCCATCATTTTCCCGATTGCAGGAGATGCTGTGAGTCCCGGTGATTCAATTCCCGCAATGTCAAAAAAGTTTTCCGCATCTTTTACTTCGCCTATTATAAAATCATGTTTGTCTTCATGAGCTCTAAGTCCGCAAAATGATGTTATGACTAAATTAAACGGTATATTCTTTACAGATTTTTGTACTTCTTTAATTAAAGTGTCAAAATCTTCCTTGATTGTCGATGTATTTTCTTTATCTTCAATATCTACCGCTGTAGGACCTATCAATAAATTACCATCTACTGTAGGACTGGCAAGTATTCCCTTTCCTTTTGATGTGGGTAGTGGAAATACGGTGTGATTAATGTGTCCTTTTGCTTCCTTATCAAGCAGCAAATAATTACCCCTTCTTGCTGTTATATGGATTTTTTCATCTGAAACCATGTTGTGAAACACATCTGCATATACTCCGGCAGCATTTACTACTGCACGAGTCTGAAATATTTCATTTTTTGTGATTACATCCCAACCGTAGCTTCTCTTTTTCAGTTCTACTACTTCTTTATTAAACTTAAATTCCACTCCGTTTGTATGTGCATTTTCCGCAAGTGCTATGTTTAAACTGAATGGACAAACTATTCCGGCAACTTTACAATGAAGCGCTGCTATTGCTTCATTTCCTATATTCGGTTCAAGTTCAAGGAGTCTTTTTCTGTCTATAACCTCAAGTCCATCAACTTCGTTCATTTCCCCGCGTTTTTTAAGCTCGTGAAGTTTGGCTATTCCCTCTTCCTCAAAACAAACTACAAGAGAACCTATTCTTTCAAACGGAAAATCAAGCTCTTCCGATAAATCTCCCATAATTTTATTTCCCTCTACATTCAGTTTAGCCATTAGCGAGCCTTCTTTTGCATCATATCCACCATGCACAATTCCTGAATTTGCCTTTGATGTTCCGCTACAGACATCTTCTTCTTTTTCAAGTACCAAAAATTTTCCCTTATATCTTGAAAGCTCTCTTGCAGTTGCACTTCCGCTTACCCCTGCACCTATTATGATTACATCTATCATAGTTCTCTCCTTCCATAAAAAACGGCAAGACAAAACTACCTAAAGTTCTATCTTGCCAATCTCGTAATCTCACGGCTTACGCCCAATTCTTCGCACATTCTACCGCCTTATGCCAACGATTGAGCTTATCTATTCTATTTTTATCAGTCATATCAGGTTTAAAAACCTTATCTATTTTACAATTTTCTTTTAAATCTGTCAAATTTTTCCAAAATCCTGTTGCAAGCCCTGACAAATATGCAGCTCCAAGCGCCGTTGTTTCTACACATGACGGTCTTATTACATCACAATCTATTATATCTGATTGAAATTGCATTAAAAAATTATTTTTACTTGCTCCGCCATCCACTTTCAAGCTTTTTAAATTAAAACCGCAATCTTGTTCCATAGCGTTTAAGACATCATAAGATAAATACGCAAGTGACTCAAGAGTTGCTCTTATTATATGATATTTATTTACTCCTCTTGTCAGTCCAACTATTGCACCTCTTGCATATTGATCCCAATATGGAGCACCCAATCCCGTAAAAGCGGGAACTACATAGCAATCATTTGTATCTTTAACTTTTCTTGCCATATATTCGGAATCATCTGACGAATCTATCACTCTCAATTCATCTCTCAGCCATTGTATTGCGGAACCTGCAACAAATATGGAACCTTCAAGCGCATAATTTATTTTTCCGTCTAAACCCCACGCAATTGTAGTTACTAATCCGTTCTTACTAAAAATAGGCTTATTTCCTGTATTCATCAGCAAAAATGCACCCGTACCGTAAGTATTTTTTGCCTCTGCACTTTCAAAACATCCCTGACCGAATAGAGCTGATTGTTGATCTCCTATTGCAGATGCTATTGCAATTTCATCCCCTAAAAATTTCGATTCACTATATCCGTAAATTTCACTTGACGCTTTAACTTCAGGCAGCATTGTTTTTGGAATATCAAGCAGATTTAAAATTTCATCATCCCAGGTTAATGTATTTATATTGAATAACAGCGTCCTTGATGCGTTTGAATAATCTGTTACATGAACCTTCTTGCCGCTTAATTTCCATATTAACCATGTATCTACCGTACCAAATAATAATTCGCCGTTCTCAGCCTTTTCTCTTGCCCCTTTTACATTGTCTAAAATCCACTTTATTTTTGTTGCAGAAAAGTATGCATCAATTACAAGACCCGTCTTCTCTCTAAAAAAATTTGTAAGTCCCTTTTCTTTAAGCTCATCACAATATTTTGAAGTCCTTCTACATTGCCAAACTATTGCATTATAAACAGGTTCTCCTGTATTTTTATCCCATACTATTGTAGTTTCTCTTTGATTTGTTATTCCTATTGCAGCAATATCAGATGCATCCGCTCCAACTTTTGACATTGCTTCAACAGCAGTACCTATCTGTGTAGACCAAATTTCATTTGCATCATGTTCTACAAACCCCGGCAACGGAAAATATTGCATAAATTCCTTTTGGGCTGTTGATACAATATTTCCCTCTTTATCAAATAATATAGTCCTGCTGCTTGTAGTTCCGGCATCAAATGCCATGACATATTTTTTCATTATTTATCAAGCTCCCTTGCTATATCATATACAGAATTAAATTCATAGTCTGCTCTTATCTCTGAATTATTATACATTTGTCTTGTAGTTTCTCCCGAATATACTAATGCAGATTTTATATTCGAAGTTTCGGCTGTCTTAATATCAGTATATAATCTATCTCCCACTATAATGAGTTTACTTTTATCATATCCATATTTTTCGCATAAGGCACTTATTATCATTTCATTCGGCTTTCCTATGACAAGCGGCTTTATATTTGTTGACGCTTCTATAAACGCAATCATTGCGCCTGCATCCGGCATAAACTTTCCTTCTTCAAGCGGACAATTAAAATCCGGATGTGTTGCTATATAAAATCCCCTATCTCTAATTAAATCGCATGCCATCCACAGTTTTTCATACGTAAGTGTCGTGTCAAATCCGAGAACTACTAAATCAATATTATCCCTTGAATTATTTATTACATTAAATCCGGCTTCTGAAAAATAATTTTCCAAGCTCTCCGTTCCAAGTAAAAATATATTTTTGGCATCTTTATAATTTTTCTTTATATAAATTATAGTTGCATCTGCTGATGAAAAAATCTGTTCTTTAACGGCAGGTATTTTTAACCTTGTAAGTTTTTTTACATAATCATCAGCGTTTTTTGAAGAATTGTTTGTCACAAATATATATTTCTTTTTATTTCTAATTAAGCTTTCAAAAAAATAATCCGCTCCGTCTATAAGCTTATCTCCAAGATACACAGTTCCATCCATATCCAGTAAAAAAACTTCAAAATCCTTAATCATCCGATCAACTCCGGTAAAAATGTAATTAATATCGGACAATATGTCACTATCAATAATACGACTAACAGTGCCAAAATAAACGGCCACACTTCTTTTACAAATCCGCCTATCGTACAGTTAGTTATTCCGCACACTGTAAACATCATTGAACCGAAAGGAGGTGTTATTCCCCCAAGCATTATATTTACTATAATTATCATACCGAAATGTAACGGATCAACTCCAAGCTGTACCATTAACGGTACTAAAAGCGGTGCTGTTATAACCATTGCAGCTCCACCCTCTATAAACATTCCAAGTATCAAAAGTATAACATTGCAGAATGCAAGCATTAAATATTTATTTGTTGTTATTCCGAGCATGGTTTGAGTAAGTTTTTGAGGTATTCCTTCCCAGCTCAAATAGTATCCGAATACATTTGCCGCAACTATTATAAGCACAACAGAACCTGTACCGTATACCGTTTCTTTAAATATTTCAATAAAATCGCTCCACTTAAGCTTTTTATATATAAATTTACCTACAATAACAGTATATAAAATTGCAATTGCTCCGGCTTCAGACGGAGTTATCATTCCTATTCTTATACTCGCTATTATCCCAAACGGAAATAACAATGCCCAGATTGATTTACCAGCCTGGGTAAAAATTTCTCCCGCTGTAGCTTTCTTTTCTCTCGTAGGACTATAATCTCTCTTATGAGCTATTAATGCAACTGTTATCATGAGTGCAACACTCATCAAAACTCCCGGAACATAACCTGCAATAAACATTTTACTTACAGAAACACTGGCTATTATTCCATAAATTATAAGATTTATTCCCGGAGGTATCACAGGTGTAACTGCTGATGATGCGGCAGTGATGGCTGAAGAAAATTCTTTTGAATATCCTTTTCTCTCCATTTCAGGCACAAGCATTTTAGCTTCCATAGCCGCATCCGCATTTGCAGAACCTGAAACCCCGCCCATGAGCAAACTTAAAACTATATTTACATGTCCAAGTCCGCCTTTTAAGTGTCCTGTGAGTACATCTGCAAATTCCATCAACTTTTCACTAATTCCTGAATAATTCATTATTGAACCTGCCATTATAAAAAACGGTATGGCAAGCAGAGAGAAATTTTGAGTACTGCTTACAAATTTTTGAAATACTAATACTGCACTTGTTCCTGAATCTATAAATAAAAAATAAAATAGCGTTGAGCCGAATAAGGCAAATACAATAGGAACGCTTGAAAAGTATAGTATTAATACTATAAGTATCGGAAGTAAAGATATAAAAGTAGTATTCATATAGATCCTCCCTTTAATTTTTTAGTATCTTTAAATAAAATTTGAATTGTCCTAAGTGTCATAAGTACAAATCCTATAACTATTGCAGAAGATATATATGCTGATGATATAGCAAGAACCGGTGTAGGTTTTTTATATGTTGTCTGAACATATTTTATGCTAAGTATTGTCAAAAATATCATTACTACAAGTAATATCAAATCCACAATTATTTGAACTATGTCTCTGTTCTTTCCGTTTAAATATTTTACTATCAGATCTATACCTATGTGCTGTCCTTTTTTATATGCTGCCGCAGCTCCTATATAAACCGTCCACACAAAACAGCCTGTTGCAACTTCCTCAGACCACGGTATCCCTGTTTTTAAAAAATATCTTGTAAAAATATTCAAAAGAACTAATATAAGAGTAACCATCATAAAAATTGATGATGTAATCTCTTCAAGATTTTTAAATAATTTTTTCAAAGTAGTAAGCCCTTTCTTTATAAATAATGGGGGAGAGACTCTCCCCCTATTACATTATTTCATTTTTGCAATTTCATCTAATAATTTTTGATAGATGTCAGGTGAAATTCCTTCCATTTTTTCAAATACTACCTTAGTTGCTTCCTGGAATGCCGGAAGATTTACTTCGTTAAATGCAATTCCCTTTTCTTCAAGATATTTTACTTGTGCATCATAATTTGTCTTAACATTTGATGTCATTTCTTGAGCATTCTTTGTAAATTCTTCTTGAATTATTTCTTGATACTCTTTAGGAATTTTGTTAAATACATCTTTATTAATATAAATTCCGCAAGTTCCCAAGAAGTGCTTTGTAAGTCCTACATTTTTAACTACTTCAGCACTGCCGTTTGCAGTCATGGCATCTACTGTTCCTTCAAGTCCGTCTACAACGCCTTGTTGCACAGCACTTATAGTTTCTGAGAATGCCATTGGTGTAGCTGTTGCTCCCATTGCATTAATAGTATCAATAAAAATTTGACTTCCCGGAACTCTGATTTTCATTCCCTTTAAATCTGCAGGTTCTTTAATTTCCTTATTTGTCATCATATTTCTGAATCCAAATACATAGTCAAGTGCAAGAACTTTGATTCCATGTTCATCTTCAGCTTTCTTGATCATATCTTGAACAAGATCTGTCTTAATCATATTTGTATATTGATCAATATCAGAATAAATGAATGGTCCTACTAATGCTTTAAAGTCAGGTACATAGTCTCCTAAATAAGAAGGGTCTTCAACAGATATAAAATCCGCTCCGTTGTAAACTTGTTCCAAACCGTCTTTATATGTCGGAAGTTGTCCTTGAGGATAAGTCTGAATTTCTACTGCCCCGTTAGTTCTCTCATAAATTGCCTTTGCTGCTGCATCTGTTGACTTTGTAAGTTGTTCTTCAGGAGCAAATACATGACTTAGTTTAAGAACTATTTTAAAGTCCTTAGTTTCTGCTGACTGTTCTTCTTTTGCAGGCTCATTTGCAGATGCCTGTTCTGCTGTGTTGTTCTTTTTACCGCATCCTACTGCAAGCAGCATAAGTGCAAGTAAAAGTCCTAATACTTTTGCTTTCTTCATTGATTTTTCCCCTTTCTAATTTTAATTTTATTATAAATAATAAAATCCTACTTAAAAGTTTTAATTACATCAGGATAATCTGTAATTAAAGCATCCACCCCCAAATCAAAGGTAGTTTTAAAATCATAAGGCTCCATTCCATACCAAACATTAATGCCTATTCCGTTGTCATGAAGTCCCTTAACCATTTCCTTATCTACTGCATAAGCTGCCGGATGATAGTATTCAACTCCAAGTTTTTTTACATATTCCCACGGCTTATTTAACCAACATGCTACTAAAAGTCCGCACTTTATATTTTTATCAATCTCTTTCATTTTCAATACACTGTTATGATTAAAAGATGAAATTATTATTTTATCTTGTATATCAAATTCTCTTATCATTCTGTAAACTTTTTCTTCTATTCCATCATACCAATATATTCCTGTTTTTAATTCTATATTTGTAATTAATTTTTTATCCGAAATATATTCAAAGTACTCTCTTAATGTCGGAATTGCTTCAAATTCAATATCTTTATATAGGTTTGCAGCATTTGCACTTTTCAGCTCATCTAACGAAAAATCCATAATTTTTCCGCTCTTATCGGTTGTCCTGTCAAGTCTTTCATCATGAATTATGACTATTTCTCCATCTTTTGATAAATGTACATCAAATTCTATTCCGTCTGCTCCCGTTTCAACCGCTTTTTTAAATGCAAGCATTGTGTTTTCAGGGTATCTTGATTTAAAACCTCTGTGTGCTATATTTAACATAATACCTCCTATAAAAATTTAAATTTTACAATTTCGGATTCAGAACCTAAAAATTTCATAAATTCATCAGATTCATTTTCATTTCTCGAAAGATATTTAAGTGTTATCTTGAAAGAATCATCTGCATATCCAATATTCAGCGCTTTATAATCTATTGAATTAACGCTTAAATACATTCTCAAATTTTTTATAACTTCTGCACTGTTACAATCCACAACAACAGTGTATATTTTTCTTTTAAACTTAAAATATTCATTTCTGTATAAAAGAAATTGAATTATTACTATTAAAAATGTCCCCAAGAGTCCCATTATGTACAATCCGCTGCCAAAAGTCATTCCTATAATTGATGTCGTCCAAATCCCGGCAGCAGTTGTAAGACCGCTTATGGAATTATTCTTCACAAAAATTACTCCGGCTCCTAAAAATCCTATCCCGGATACAACTTGTGATGCAATTCTTGACGGATCAAAACCTGATACATCCGAAAATCCATATTTAGAAATTATCATTCCCAAACAGGAACCGAGCGCAACTATAATATGAGTTCTAACTCCTGCAAATTTATTTCTATTTTCTCTCTCATATCCTATTACTAATCCGCATAGGCATGAAACTATCACTCTTAAAAATAAATCTATATTAAAATAAAGTTCAAAAGTCATACTATCACCTACATATAAAAAAATAGCAAAAGTCCCTGATCAATAAAATTAATCAAAAACCTCCGCTCACTCTCTCATGGTTTTTTGAATGTTATCTACAATGAAAATTATATATTAAAAGTTTTTAAGTGTCAATTAAAGTCTCCATACTTTAGGGTTACTCGACGAGATTGCAACCGCACCTGATTTTAGTGCATTCATAGCATCTTCCTTATCGGAAATAAGTCCTCCCGCAATTACAGGAGTATCATTTTCGGATGTTACCTTCTTAATAATTTTAGGTATTACTCCGGGAAGTATTTCTACCATATCTGGCTTTGAAGTTTCTATATTTTTTTCCAAATTTTGAAGTGCTATCGAATCAAGAATAAACAATCTAAGCACAGTAAAAAGTGAAAGCTCTTTTGCTCTCTTTATATTTTTAGGTCTTGTAGAAATTATCCCGTCGGCTTTTGTATATTTCTTTATAAAATCAACAGCTACTTCTTTTGATGAAAGACCTTCTATTAAATCAATATGTACTATTGCATACTTCCCGCACTCTTTGACCTTGCAAACCTCATCTGCTATATTCAATAAATCTCCGAAAAGTAAAAAAACTATCTTTGCATCTTCTTTAAGTGCAAGTCTGAGTTCCTCTTCATTTTTTACAGCAAGTATTATTGGATTTTCCTCAATACATTGAATTATCTTTTTCCCTGACATAATATACCTCTACAAAATTATAACATTAAAGCTGTCACTTTTTATATATTTTTTCATAAAATCAAAATCAAGCAACAGCTTTAAAAATATCAGTTCATAAATGCTTTATATATACTTTCTATAGCAGCTTCATAATCTTTAACATCAATTCCGACTATGATATTTAGCTCACTTGAGCCTTGAATAATCATTTGTACATTTATATTTCCATCTGCTAAAGATTTAAACAGCTTTGCAGAAACTCCTATACTATTTTTCATTCCTCTACCCACAACCGTAACCAACGCTATACCGGACTTGATGCTTATTTTATCGGGATTACAAAATGTTTTAATTTCACTAAGCAATGTATCTTGTTTCCCGATTAAAAATTTATCAGCCACTATCAGCGAAATTGAATCTATTGATGTCGGCATATGCTCTAATACAATTCCATTTACCTCAAGCACACTCATAAGATTTCTATGAAAACTCTTATCGGAATTAAGTTTTACCTTTTCTATATTTATAACAGAAAAGTGTTTTCTGCCTGTAACTCCTGTAATTTCACCAAATGTATTTTCGGAAACATCGCCATCAGGTAATATCAATGTCCCTTTTGCATCAGGATTGAAAGTATTTTTTATCTCTATCGGAATTCCGGCAGCAGTTACAGGAAGTATCGCCTCTTCATGAAGCACCGATGCTCCGGCATAAGATAACTCTCGCAGCTCTTTATATGTTATAACTTTTATCTCCTTCGGATCTTTAACTATTCTTGGATCCGCACTTAAAAATCCGGTTACATCTGTCCAGTTCTCATATAAATTTGTCTTAACTCCCCTGGATATAATAGAACCGGTCAAGTCTCCGCCGCCACGTGAAAAAGTTCTTATATCTCCATTAGGCATCTTACCATAAAATCCCGGAATTACCGCACATTTATGACTGTCTCTCATTTTGTAAATTGCATCGTATGATTTTTGCTCGTCAAAATTTCCATTTTCATCAAAAAAAATCAGTTCTTTAGCATCTACAAAATCATAGCCTATCAGTTTCGATAAAATAAGTGCGTTTAAAAACTCTCCCCTGCTCGCAATATAATCCTTGCCATTTAAATTTATAAGATTATTATTTATCTCTTCAAAATATTCACTTAAATCAAGTTCTATTCCACATCCGTCAATAATTTCTCTATATTTATTAAATACTCTTTCAAGTATATCATTGAAATTTATCTTATGTTTTGCAAGATCGTAACATAAATACAAAAGATCTGTAACTTTCGTATCCTCGCTATTTGATTTACCGGGTGCGGAAGCAACTATATATTTTCTATCACTATCCGCATTGATGATTTCCTTTACTCTTAAAAATTGTTCACTATTGGCAAGTGATGTACCTCCAAATTTTGATACTATAATTTTCATAACACACCTCCATAAAAAAATTGTATATGCATTTAATACTTTAGTCAATAAAATAAATTTTAGTTTTTTTAAGAAAATAATACAATTTCACTTCAATATATTATATAATGTTGTTAATTTAAAAACTAAATTTATGAATGGAGAAATTATGGCAACACAAAAAGAAAAAAAATCACTATCAAACGGTGTATATGATTATTTAAAAACAAAAATACTTAATAATGAACTGTTACCGGGCGATAAATTAATTGAAATGGAAATTGCAAAAGAACTTGAAGTTTCGAGAACTCCTGTAAGAGAAGCTCTTGCAAAACTGTCAAAAGATGGACTTGCTGAAAACTTTCCGCGAAAATCATATATAGTTTCAAAAATTTCTATGAAAGATGCAAGAGATCTGTACTCGGTAAGGACTGCCCTTGAACCTATGGCAGTTAGGGAAATTGCAGAAGAAGGTATCACAAACAGAACCGTCATACTTGAAAACATAATTTCAAAAATGACAAGAGCTTATGAAAACGGAGATCTTGAAACTGTAAAAGAACAAATTATTGAATGGAATATCTCTCTTATAAACTTAACTCAAAATCCTATTCTTAAAGACACACTTAATATCGTGAATGAAAAACTGTATAGATTTGCCAATTTTATCTTTAGAGATGAAAAAAATGTTAAAGATGTCTACACAGAAATTAATGCAATTTTTTCAGCAATCAAAAATCTTGACGGCGAAGGTGCATACAATATAAGTTATAAATATGTTTCAGGAATTTATCCTATGCTTGAAACTCAAAGTGACTATAAAATGTTTAGATTTTAGTAACTTTTTTTCGCAAAAAGTATTGACGAAATATACAATTGATAGTAAAATATATTTCGTTGTTACTCCTGCACCTTTAGCTCAGTTGGTAGAGCAACTGACTCTTAATCAGTGGGCCCACGGTTCGAGTCCGTGAAGGTGCACCATATAAAACCTTGAAATTTAATAGTTTCAAGGTTTTTTTATTTTATAGCATATTAACATAAATATTAAATAGCTACAAACTCGGAAAGCTGTTCCGCTTTAGTTAAAAAATTAAATAAGATACCAAAATCAAAGTATTCGGAAAAATGAAAGATACGAAAATTATGATATAAGAAACAAAGAATATGTAATTCATTATATTTAACAAAGTATTGATTTCAGAAGTTTTGACTGTTTTGAAAAATTAACAGTACACCTGAACAAATATTTATTCTCAACCAACAACATAAAAAAGACTTAGATTTCATTCCAAGTCTTAATCTAACTGTTCAGTTTTTTATGGATTTCATCATAATCCGGCATATATTTTTTTATTTCCGTATAGAATTTTTTTGAATGATTTGCTATCTTGAGATGTACCAGTTCATGTAATACAACTGATTCAATTTCATCTATAGGTCTTTTTGCAAGATACAAGTTTAAATTTATAAGCTTTCTATCTGGATAACAAGTCCCCCAACGTGCATTCATTTTTCTTATTTTAAATTCTCTCTGCATTAACCCTGTAAGCTTATTATACTTTTCAAAAATCATCGGTAAAATTTTCAAAAGCTCCTTCTTGTATAATAACTCCAACTTTTCTTCGGTATCTATATTTTCAACAAGCATCTCATCTAATCTTTTCCCGAATAAATAGATAATCTTATTTCCAATATCATTTTGATATTTCATATTTCTCTTCAAACTTATCATTTCTTCAAGCTGTATCTTATTTTTTTCGATAAAATTCATTATAATTTCTCTATTCATATTCTCAGGTGCAGATACCAAAAGAGCCTCAGCAGTTGCTGAAACCCTCAATGTCTTTATGTTTTTTTTATTTATTATAATTTCATATTCCATATTAAAGCACCGGAGAGAGAAGTCTGCTTATTCCCTCTTTTACCTTTATGATTATATTTCTATTTTCATAATCTGAAAGAGTTAATTCAGTTGATTTTTTTACATCTCTATTAAAATCTTCTACAAGCTGTCTATTTAATTTCGCATCAAAGACAAATGCATTAACTTCAAAATTCAACTCAAATGAACGAATATCAAAGTTCGCAGTTCCCACACTCGATATATAATCATCACAGCATATTACTTTTGTGTGTAAAAAACCTTCTTCATAAAAATACGCCTTTGCTCCCCATTGCAACAACTCTCCTATAAATGAAAGTGATGCCCAATGTACAAAAAAATGGTCTCTTTTTCTCGGTATCATTATATTTACCTGACATCCGGATAATGATGCAACTTTCAGTGCATTTAAAAGTCCTTCGTCCGGAACAAAATAAGGAGTCTGAATGTATATGTTCTTTTTAGCTCTTGTTATAATTTTCTCGTATCCGTTTCTAATTGAATTTACTTTTGTATCGGGACCGCTTGTAACAATACATATCTCTTTATCAGCACCTTCCCTGTATAAATACTCGGGAAGTAATGAAATAAATCCGCCGTCATATCTGTCGGATGCATATCTATAATCAAGGAAAAATCTGAATTGGAGTCCTCTTACCGCATCTCCTGCAATTCTGAGGTGTGTATCTCTCCAAAAACCGAACTTTTTATTTTCGGATACATATTCATCTCCTATATTAAGTCCTCCAACATATCCTATCTTATGATCTATGACGACAATTTTTCTGTGATTTCTAAAATTTATTCTTGTGTTTATTGTTTTAAAAATCCCCGGGAAAAATATTTCAACCTTAACTCCGTTTGCAATTAATTTTTTTCTGTCTCCGGGTTTAAAACCTCTTGCCCCCATTCCATCTACAAGCAAAATTACTTCAAGTCCCTCTTTTGCCTTTTGAACCAACAGATCCATAACTTTTTTGCCCAGATTATCCGACTTGAAAATATATGACTCAAGATATATTGAATTCTTTGCAGCTCTCATATCTTTAAAAAGACTTTCAAACATATCTTTTCCATTGTTAAATTTTACAATCTCATTATTTCTATATAGGATTTCATCCTCTCCGTGATTAAACATCTCAATTATTTCAACATATCTTTTAGTCTTTTCCTTTAGAGATATTTTTCCGGATTTTATCATACTAAGCTGCACTTTTGCTATTTGATTCATTTTTTTAAAGGCTTTTCCCTTTTTATCGAACATTCTTTTCCGAGATAAATCCTGTCCTAAAATCAAATACAAAAGAAATCCCAATATCGGAAGAAAGTTTATAGTCATTACCCACAATAATGTAGATATAGGTTTACGCTTCTCTATAAAAACAATTACAAGAGAAAACACTATATTTATTATAAAAATAAACCCATATAGCTCCACAAATCTTATTATTGTTTCTATATAATCCTTTAAAAACATAAAATCACCGTTATTTTAAATACTTTTTAGACTTGTATCTTGTTTGTGAATTCAAAATTTGTTTTCTGATTCTGAATGTGGAAGGTGTAACCTCAATAAGTTCATCATCTTCAATGAATTCAAGAGCTTCCTCCAAGCTCATACTCTTTTTAGGTGAAAGCTTTAATGCCTCGTCCGAACCGGATGCTCTTACGTTTGACTGTTTCTTTGTCTTGGTTACTGAAACTTCAATTTCAACTCCTTTAGGAGATTGTCCTACAACCTGACCTTCATATACATTTTCACCGGGTTCTACAAATAAAAGACCTCTATCCTGTGCATTGTTAAGTCCGTATGCAGATGCAACGCCTGTATCAAATGAAACTATTGATGCATCAACTCTTCGCGGTATATCTCCTTTATACAATTCATATCCGTCAAAAATAGAATTTAATATACCGTTTCCTTTAGTATCTGTTAAAAATTCGTTTCTGTATCCTATAAGACCTCTGGCAGGCATTCTAAATTCAAGTCTTGCATATCCGCCGGTAGGCTCTTGCATCGCAACAAGCTCAGCTTTTCTGCGTCCAAGCTTTTCTATAACTGAACCTGCAAACTCACTTGATACATCTATCGTAACATATTCCATAGGTTCAAGTTTTTTTCCGTTTTCTTCTTTAAATAAAACTTGTGGCTTTGATACTTGAAATTCATATCCCTCACGACGCATATTTTCTATTAACACACTTAAATGAAGTTCTCCTCTTCCCGATACTTTAAAACTGTCAGTGGTAGATGTCTCTTCAACTCTAAGACTTACATCAGTTTGAAGTTCTCTGAAAAGTCTTGATCTGATTTGTCTTGATGTCAAAAATTTTCCGTCTTTCCCCGCAAACGGAGAATCATTTACAGAAAAGTTCATGGAAATTGTCGGTTCCGAAATTTTTACGAATTCAAGTGGAGTAGGATCATTTATAGAACAAATCGTATCTCCTATATTTATATCCTCTATTCCTGAGACTGCTACAATCGAACCGGCTCTTGCAATAGAAACCGGAACTCTTTCAAGTCCTTCATATTCATAAATCTGAGATATTTTTACTTTTTTAGGTTCAAGTGCCGCCTGTGCATTTGTAAGAACAACACTGTCTCCCTCTTTAAATACTCCTCTTTCAACTTTTCCTACACCAATTCTTCCTACATATTCATTGTAATCAATGGTAGAAATTAAAAGCTGAAACGGAGAATCTTCATCACCTGCCGGTGCAGGTATATAATCTATGACAGTATCAAAAAGAACATTCATATTTTCAGCGCTATCCCCTAAATTTTTCATAGCTATACCTTGTTTTGCAGATGTATATACAAAAGGACACTCAAGTGTATTTTCATCAGCACCGAGATCTATAAATAAATCAAGTACCTCATCCACAACTTCCTCAGGTCTTGCTCCGGGTCTGTCAATTTTATTTACACACACAATTACGGGAAGCTTTAATTCAAACGCCTTTTTAAGTACAAACTTGGTTTGAGGCATGGGGCCTTCAAAGGCATCAACCAATAAAACTACACCGTTTACCATCTTTAAAACACGTTCAACTTCTCCGCCGAAATCTGCATGTCCGGGAGTATCAATGATATTTATTTTTACATCTCCATATTTTACGGATGTATTTTTAGAAAGAATAGTTATACCTCTTTCTCTTTCAATATCGTTTGAATCCATAACACGATCTTCAACAACCTGATTTTCTCTAAATACACCCGATTGTTTTAAAAGTGCATCCACAAGAGTGGTCTTGCCATGATCAACATGGGCTATTATAGCAATATTACGAACATCTTCTCTAAATTTATTCATTTTTATTCACATCCAATCTATTTCAACACTAAATTATAACATAGACTTATAGTATATTGTAATGATTTGTAAATAATAAGTAATTTTTTTTCAAAAAAATAGTACCTTTGATATCAAAAGTACTATTTTAGAATAAAATTGCAATATAAATTATAAACTAACTCTTTTTGTAACGATTATTTCATTTTTATTAAAAACCAAATCATCGGTAAGTGCTCTTACCAATATAAGACCTCTGCCGGAACATTTCAGACTGTTATAGTCATAAGAATCAAAGTCGAATTTAACTCCGCACCCTTCGTCAGAAACTCTTATAGTTATGGAATCTGAATGCAACACAATTTCAAGGCATACACATTTGCATTTATCTTTTTTATTTCCGTGTAAAACACCATTTACCATAAGCTCATCAAGTATTAATCTTATATCATATATGGTTTCTTCATCGCATATGTATTTCTTTAAGCTATATAAAATATCTTCCAAAAATATTCTCAGCTCATCTAAATCACTACAGATAGAGCCGTTAAATCTGTACAACGCACTCATATTCCACCTCCTTTGATTTATTTTTACCCTTTCATCTTTTAATTAAACTAAACAAAGTACTATTTGTCTTAAAATTTATGTTTTAATAATTTTATATTTATAAAAAATATATGTTATTTTTGGAAAAAAGGGTATAATATAACTGATAATTTGAAAATGTGAAAGGAGAATTTAAAATGCAAAAATACGAATGTACTCTATGTGGTTATATTTATGATCCTGAACTTGGCGATGAAGAAGGGGAAATCGAAGCAGGTACAGCTTTTGAAGATCTTCCTGAAGATTGGGAATGTCCTCTATGCGGAGCAGGAAAAGAAGATTTTGAACCATATGAAGATTAATAAAAATTATAAGGAGTGTGTTTTATAACACACTCCTTTTTTAATTATTAACTACAATTTTAATTTTTACACATTTAAAGCTGTTTATTGCCGTCTAAATAATTAAAATATATTCGCAAAAATGATATTCCCGCAAAAATCAGCGCAAGTCCTATTCCCGTATAAAATACAGCGATAAATTTTGACGAGACTAATCCCGATGAGCGTAACCAAATGCCGCCTCCCATCATAAAAACCATAATACCATACGATCTCAAGTCAAAAAAATACCAAAACGGTTTTATGTCCTCCTCATATGAATGTATACGCCTTGAATGTTTTAAGCTCATCTTATAAAACATAACACTGAACGCCGAAAATACTATCAGTGATAAAAGTAAATTAATTAAAGAAACTTTCTCAATCAGTTTATGAGCATTTATTCCAAGTCTTGCAACGTTTACGCCCGCAATTATCCAAACAACTCCGGCTATCGCTAAAAGATTTCGCTTTTTTACCCCGAATTTAAGACATCTTTTCATACAAATTTTTCAACCTCTTACTATTTTTGAGTGCTACCAACAAAAGAATTATGCCGACACCGACTAATATATGTCCTATTCCTGCAATTCCGGAGATTGCAGCATCAACTTTCGATGAAAGTAAAATATTTAAAACCTGCAAAACACCGCGAACTACCATCATAACAACTGTTATGGCAACACCGATATTATAGACATAGATAAAAATATTAAATGACTTTTGTTCATGAAGATTATTATTTTCGGCAAATAATGCAACAATCAAAAACAACATCATTCCAAGTAAAAATAAATGTGTATGCACTTTTCCAAGTACGGTAACTCCGGAAAATTCATTCCATTTAGTAACCTCTCTATAAAATATTCCACCTATCATAGCTATAATAGCATATATTAAAGAAAAATTTAAATATTTTTTCATCTTAATTCCCCTTTCATAGAATTATATCCAATAAGTACAGTCCATACATAAGCACATGTTTTAGGAATCATAAGTATTCCCACAACAGGTATGGAATCTGAAAGTAAAACTACCGGAATATAAAAACCAAAACTCAAAACAATAGTTATCCATAAAAATCGAAATTTATAATCATTTCTCTGTTTTGCACTTTGATAAAAAATAACTACAATTAAAACCCCTAAAATTGTAAACGGAATATTCCTGTAAATTCCCCAAGACAGAGGAGGTGTTATACTCAGCCATTTATTTTGCGGCATAAGACAAAGAATAATACGAGAAATCGCACATATCCATACGGTTATAGTTAATTCTCTCCTTCCTGTAATCTGATAACGTTCACGCCATACATAGTACAACAGCACATAAAAAAGTGTCATAGTAACAGAGGTAATCAGCTTTCCTACTCCAAGAGCAAAAGTATATTCCTCAAGTCCTGCTGTACATAAAGCAACTGCTCGTGGAACTAAATGAAATGCATCTCCAAATCCTAAAACTACAGCCATTATTCCATACAAAAGATACTGCCTTTTTCCGTTACTTTCTCTTATCATTTTTACACCCAAGAAAATAACCGTACATAAATAAATAAAATCAAAAATCGTTTCAAAAACAGCTTGCATTGTAAACATCTCCTTATGTTTTGAACTTTGTTCAATATAAGCCCCATAAAATCTCGCCACAAAATAACGGCGAGATTTTAATGTGAATATATTGTACGTTTAATAACTTCCAAAAGTGTATCACAACTCTTCTTCTTTTGTACCAACAGACAAATTACACTTGACAGTATAAAATCAATAAAATCGGATTCGGTGAATTCGTTCGAAAAAATACTCTTACCGACATACTTGTCACTATGTAATGAGCATAACATTTTTTCTTTTATCTGGGCGATATAATGCTCCATACAATCACGAGCTCTATTTTGACCCTTAGTTGAAAAACTGATTGAATGAATTGTAAAGAAATTCGGATATTTTTTTATTCCCAATTGAATCTGTTTAAAACATTGATCTATGTATTCAGGAAAAGACAAATTATTTATTCCGCTATCACTTAATTGAAATATATCTTCCCATACACTTTCAATAGTCGCAATTAATAAATCATTTTTTGACGGAAAATAATAATATAGTGAACCAAGTGCAACTTCACAATTTTTTGCTACTGTACGCATATTCAAAGAAGAAAGACCTTTTTCCGATACTAACTTTCTACAATTTTCTAAAATAGCTTCCTTAGATGTTACAGAAGTATTCATAATAAATCCTCCTTACTCCAACTTGAACAATGTTCAATTATATTTTAATTAATTATTTTAATATTGTCAATATACAAATACAAAATTAATACCATTTCAAAGGTCATAATAAATTGAACTTTTTAATAAATTTATCTTGTTTTCATTTTATTCAGCATAACATAAGTTTAAGTACACCGAAAAATATCTTCTCATAGTAGATTGATAAAATCATTTATCTCCTCAGATTTTTATCATTATTACTCTCTACGAGCTTTTCATTTACCGTACACAACTAAATTTTTAAAATCAAATTAAACGTTAAATTAAAAAAGAGTGTACACCACACTCTTTTTAGTACTACTCAATTAAGTTATTATATATTTAGAAAATTCCTTATAAAAGTTTCTTCCTAATTACATAACACTTTCTCTCAAAATAAATAATATATTCATCCTAAATATCTTACAATAAACTCTGTCATCTAAATTCAGTCATCTATTCTTTCAATTATTGCACCAAGATTTCTAAATTTTTCTTCAATATCTTCATAACCTCTGTCAATATGGTATATATCAGAAATTTCAGTTTCTCCCTCTGCAACAAGTCCTGCCAAAATAAGTGCAGCGCCCGCACGCAAATCAGTTGCCCGAACCTTTGCTCCAAAAAGAGTCTTTCCGCCCACAACTATTGCCTCTCTGTTGTTTACGGAAATATCCGCTCCCATTTTAACAAGTTCATCAGCGTGCATAAATCTATTTTCAAAAACAGTTTCAATTGCAATGTTATTACCTTTTAATTTTGTCATAAGAGCTAAAAACTGTGCTTGCATATCAGTCGGGAATCCCGGATATGGAAGAGTCTTTATGTTAATCGGAATAATTGCATCCTCTCCTATAACTCTTATCCTATCGTCTTCTTCGATTATTTTTGCCCCGCATTCTTCCAGCTTAGCTATAACAGGCTTCATATGAGATGAAATAACATTATCTACAATAACATCTCCTCCTGTAATTGCAGCCGCAACCATAAAGGTTCCAGCTTCAATTCTATCGGGAATAATTTGATGTGAGCATCCCTTTAACTCTTTTACTCCTTTTATTCTTATCGTAGAAGTTCCTGCCCCCATAACAGCAGCTCCCATCTTTCTTAAAAAGTTTGCAAGATCTACAATTTCAGGTTCCATTGCAGCATTTTCAATTACAGTTTCTCCCTCAGCCAAAACAGCGGCAGTTATAATATTTTCTGTTGCTCCGACAGATGGAAAGTCAAGATAAACTCTACATCCTATAAGCTTTTCAGCAGAAGCTGTAATATCTCCGACATTATTTTCAATTTCAGCTCCAAGTGCCTCAAATCCTTTAAGATGTAAATCAATAGGTCTTGATCCTATATTGCAACCACCCGGAAGTGAATTTACAGTTTTGCCCATTCTGCCAAGAAGAGGTCCCATAACTAAAAATGATGCTCTCATTTTACTCATAAGTTCATAACTTGTAACATATGAACTTAAATTTTTTGAATTTATAACTAATTTATTTTTACCTGCTTTATTTACAACACAACCTAATGATTTAAGTACTTCAATCATTATTTCAACATCTTTAAGCTGTGGTACGTCTTCTAAAATAATATCTTCTGTTCCAAGAATTGAAGCCGCCAAAATAGGAAGTGCAGCATTTTTTGCACCGCTTACTCTAACAACCCCACTTAACTTGGGACTTTTTTTTACAACTATTTTCTCCAATCGAATTCCTCCGTAAATAATATACAAAAATATTATACCATATTATTTAGAAAGTAAAGCATAAAAAAACAGCCACCTTAGTGACTGTTTTAATCAAAATTTAATTAAGCAATTTCAACAACTGCGCCAGCTGCTTCTAATTGAGCCTTTAATTCTTCAGCTGCTTCTTTAGCTACGCCTTCTTTAACAGCTTTTGGAGCTCCATCTACAAGAGCCTTAGCTTCTTTTAATCCAAGTCCTGTTGCATCCTTAACTACTTTGATAACTTTAACTTTTTCAGCTCCTGCATCTTTAAGAACTACGTTAAATTCAGTTTTTTCTTCAGCTGCTGCTGGAGCTGCTGCTCCTGCTGCCGGAGCTGCTGCAACTGCCATTGGAGCTGCTGCTGATACACCAAATTCTTCTTCAAGAGCCTTAACTACTTCTGATAATTCTAAAACTGTTAAACCTTTAATTTCTTCAATAAGTGATTGTACTTTTTCTGACATTTTATATACCTCCGATAATTTCTTTTATGCTACTAAGCTGTAGCTTCGTTTGATTTTTTGTCTGCAATTGCTTGAAGCACTACTGCAAGACCTCTGATATTTCCGTTTAAAACATTTACTAAACCTTGAATTGGAGCATTCAATCCACCTAATACTTGAGCTATTAAAACTTCTTTTGGCGGTAGCTTTGCAAGGTCGTCAATTTCTTTTACTGTAATTACTTTGCCGTCAACTATACCTGATTTGATTTCAAGTTCTTCATGATCCTTAGCGAACTCAGATGAAATTTTTGCTGCTGAAACAGGATCTTCCATTGAAAATGCAACAGCGCTCGGTCCCTTTAAAAACTCTAAAACTCCGTCAAAGCCAAGTTCCTCAAAGGCACGTCTCATCATAGTATTCTTATAAACTTTATAATCTACATTTGCAGCTCTGTACTTTGTTCTTAGTTCAGTAACCTCTTCAACATTAAGACCTCTATAGTTTACAAGTACTATACTCTTTGCAGCCTCAATTTTTTCTTTAATTTCATCAACTGTTTGGGTTTTCATTTGAAGCTTTTCTTCTTTCACTCTTTCACCCCCTGAATATAAAAAAATCTCATCGCAGACCTGATGAGATTAAGAAATTCGATATTAAAAAATCGATACTTACCTCGGTAGGATTTTTAAAGTATAACTCCCTACTGTCTGCGGTTAATTTTAACGTTGATATAATATCAGATGTAAGACTAATTGTCAATACATTTCAAATAATTTAAATAATTTATTTATAAACTCTATTTATTCTAAGAATAAACTGATTAAAATTTAATATATTTGTACCTAACTCCTATTTAAACTTTCACTAAATAATTTAAATCAACAATAAATACAAATATCCTATCCCGAAAAATCCCAACTGTTTTTTAATTGCCGATTTCATCTTTCCAAAATTGAAATAAGCGGTAACATCACTTCGACGTACCGCCCTACATAGAACTTCAAAATATTTATTTGCAATGATGTTTTATATATCCATTACAACAATATATAAAATTATCCAATATAATATTTATTTTTTTATAATTCATAATTAAGCTCTTATATGTTATTTTTTATAAAATAATACATTCTATAAACTTACAATACTTATGCCGACACTTCTTTTTCGTTATAAAATTTAAATATGAGAATAATAAGTATAATACCTACAATCGTAGTTACTATTCCACCCTCATATCCGAATTTTCCTCCGGATATAAAATCTTTACCCGCCTGCGGAATTGAATGCAATACAGCACTGCCCATTAATGCTCCCGATACCTCTGCTCCATAAACATAAGCCATAGTATAATTCCATACTCCATGACTTATTCCGCAAACCCAAAGACTTCCGGTTTTATAATATAAAGCTGCAAATACTATTCCAAATAACACAAGATTGATAATTGGAATAACAGTAATTCCGGGATTTGCAAAATGCAAAACGGAGAATAAAATACTGGTTATAATAATTGACCATTTATCTCCCATAACATTTGCAAAATTCGGCATCAAATAAGAACGCATTACCAACTCTTCAAAAGTTCCCTGAAACATAAAAAATATAAAACCGAGAATCATAGGAGAAATCGACTTTGTAGTAAATATATATTCAAACTTGATACCTCCAAGCATAAATATCAAAAGTGCAACCGAACTTATAGCTGCTAATCCGATTACTACGCCTTGAAAAATTTCTTTTATTGCTCCTTCTCTATGCCAACCTAAATCCTGAAACTTTATTTTTGATATTTTACACATGACAAAAGCGCTTACAATAACATTTAAAATCATTGCCACTGTACTGCCTATCGTAATATATCCATTTCCGGATTTAAATATCGATAGACTTACCACCTCAAAAACGCCTGCCATAAATAACATTATAAAAGCCGCAACAAAAGTTGAAACAACTAAAGTTCTAATATTTGAAGTCTTACGAAATTTACTTTTTTGTAATTTATACATACTCTATCTCCTTACTTTTTAAATATACTGAATATGTCAACCTATTCCTATTATTCGTACACACTATAAATAATTCAAATTTATTGCATATTCAGCTTATATAGTTTGATTTTAATTATCAATAAAAGACGCAATTCTTGTAAAAATGTTAATTATCAAGACGCACAATTAAAATCAAACTATAAATAAATTTCTGTAACAATATAGCATATCAAAAATAATCTGTCTACCACTTAACTACACTAATATGAAATCTTTGCTTTATCTTAAAGTTTGTTTTTTAATTGAAGTTTTATAAACCTTTAATTTTTATTTTTTTCACATCTGTATTACATTTTTTAGAATATACTTTCTAATTATATCGACATATTTTAATCCGAAATAATATAATTCTTCAACATATTTGTGCTATCTTCCATAAAAATAAAATTTATTTTAAGATAGTTTTAAGTTTTTATTAAAAATAACACTTCTTAAAAAGGTTGTGATATAATCGTAAATGAAATTAATTTACAATAGAGGGTGTGATATCATAGAAACTCTAATAAGTATAAAAAATTTAAAACGCATTTATAAAATGGGAAATGAAAAAGTTTTTGCATTAAATGGCATTGACCTTGACATATATAAAGAAGAAATACTTTGTCTATTAGGTACCTCCGGCTCCGGAAAATCGACTCTGCTAAATATGATGGCAGGTCTTGATAAACCCACAAGCGGAGAAATTATAGTCGGCGGTGTTCATCTTGAAAAATTAAACGAAACCCAAATCACAAAATTCAGACAGTTAAATGTAGGCTTTGTATTTCAATCTTATAATCTGATCTCTACACTCAATGCTCTTGAAAATGTAAGTCTCGGCATGATTTTCAAAGGCGTTCCGATAAAACAGAGAAATGCTCTATCGGAAGATATCCTGACTAAAGTGGGACTTGGAGACAGATTATATCATAAACCAAGTGAAATGAGCGGCGGTCAGCAGCAGCGTGTTTCTATCGCAAGAGCATTTGTAGATAAACCGCCTATAATGTTTGCCGACGAGCCGACAGGAAACCTCGACACAAAAACTTCTTTTGAAATAATGAATCTGATGTGCCAAATGGCAAGAGATTATCATCAGACACTTATAATAGTAACGCATGATATTGAAACATCTGTCTATGCAGATAGAATTGTCGATATGCGTGACGGAAAAATTGTAAGTATAAAAGAAAATCAACCTAAAATACCAAAAGCATAAATGGAGGAATAAAATAAATGAAAAGAATATTAAGCATCTTTATGGCATTATTAATTTTAATCGGCACGGTATCGGAAAAAACTTATGCTACAAGCGTATCTAATAAATTAACCGTAATAGCCGACCAGACGAAAGAAGTTGGTGAGGGAGGATATGTTGTTGTCGGAGTTAATATAAAAAACAATTCAAATATACCTGTAAAAAGAGTTACAGCCCAAGCATTTATAGAAAATCCGGACAAAGCTTATATTGATGGCGATGGATATATATTGAGCGCCGGATATAATTTTAATAACTCATCTGATAACATAGGTAATTTCAGAATAAGAACAGATGCTGATTTTACAACTAAAACAGTACCCATAAAAATTGAATTAAGATATTATATTGAAAAAACTAATGAATATGTGGAACAAAAAGAAACTATCTATGTTCGTGTTGTCGCTCCGGAAAAAGCTGTAAATCCTGCAATTGAAATCTCTAAAGTGGACTCCTTGTGGCTTAACTCAGTTGATGCGGGACGTGAGTTCCAAGTTCCGTTTGAGGTTAAAAATACAGGAGATTCTGTCGCAAAGAATATAAAGGTTTCTCTTGAAGGACTTGAAAGCGGAAAAATAACTCTTGCAAACGGACTTTCAACTGCGGATATAACAAGATTAAATCCCGGACAATCTCAATTTATATATTTTAACTTAAAATCATCCCGCTCTACTCCTGCAGGTTCATATATGCTTGGTTTAGACTATAAATTTACAGGAGAAAAGGAAACTTCCTCTCCGATAGAAGGAAAATATAAATTCTCAATTGATCTTTTAAAATCAAAAATAACTCCTTCATCACTCGAGTTTAAAAATGTAAGTTTCCCGACAGGAGCAATAGGCAGAAATCAAGATGCCAAAATTTCATTTGACTTAGTTAATACGGGAAAATTTGTCGCAGAAAATATAAAAGTGACTGCAAATTCTCAAGACCAAACAGGTCTTGCATCAAAGTCGGTTTCACAAATAAACCATAAGTCACTTAAACCTAACGAATCTGCTCACTTTGTCTTCGACTTCATTTCTACTCCGTCAGCGGAAACTAAAAATTATCCGGTAGAAATTAAGGCTGTTTTTTCAGACGAATCAACAGATAGTTCACAAGAAGCTTCACAAATAGTCGGTGTATTTGTAAAGGCACCTAAGGAAAAAGATCCTAATGCAAAAGATGAATCTCCAGTTCCAAAGTTAATAATAGAAGAATATTCTTTTGATCCGCAAATAATTGAAGCGGGCAAACCGTTTAAAATGTATCTTAAGCTCTATAATACAAATGCAAATAAAGCTGTAAGAAATATAAAAATATTTTTAACATCCGATACTCAAGAATCGGCAACCGGAAATTCATCAGACTCTAAGGGTTCTTCCAATTCAACCGCATCTGTTTTTACCCCGGTAGGAAGCTCAAATACTTTCTACATTGACAATATAAATCCGGGAAAACGGGTTGACAAAGAAATTACTCTTACAACTGTTCCCGATACTGCCGCAAAAACCTATACTGTAGTTGCAAATTTTGAATATGAGGATTCAAAGGCAAATAAATATACGGCAACAGAACAAATCGGTGTACCTGTGGTGCAACAAGCCAAACTTGATGTTGGAGAAATAATTGCACAAGGTGACTTTAGCATAGGAATGGAGACTCCCCTTTCAGTTGATTTTTATAATACAGGAAAGGCAACTTTATACAATGTATTAATTAAAATTACAGGAGATGGAGTAAAATTTGATACTCCGACATATTACAAGGGAAATTTCCAACCGGGTTCATCTGATCAATTTTCTGTCAATGTAAATCCGGAAACTGACGGAAAGAAAAAACTTACTCTTACTTTCACATTTGAAGATTCTACAGGTGCAACTCAAACTATAACAAGAGATTTTGACTTTACTGTAGAAAAAATGATGATTGATGAAAATATGCCGGACGATATCAATAATAATGTTGGAAGTAAAAATAAAATAACTAAAATAGTAGGAGGAATAATTTTACTTGCTGCTGTTATCGGTACAGGTGTACTGATTAAAAAAAGAAGAGATAAGAAAAAACAAGAAGATGAGGATTTAACATTATAATGAAATTAAAAGATTTGATAATGATGGCTCTTAAAAATTTAAACAGCAGAAAATTAAGAACTGCTCTAACTGTTCTCGGAGTTGTCATAGGAGCTACATCTATAATTGTAATGCTCTCTATCGGTTTTGGATTTCAAAAAATAAATACAGATATGTATAAATCAATGGGTGACTTAACGACTCTTGATTTGCATACTGATATGTTCTGGTCCGATGAACAGGAAAAAGAAGCCTCAAAAAAGAAAAAAACATTAAATGATCAGGCGATAAATGAAATAAAAAGAATCCCACACGTAATTGCAATTATGCCTATGTACAAAGCAAGTGCAGTATTTACAAGCGGAAGATTTTCAAACAACGGCGTTGATATAGTCGCAATTCCTGCCGATGCAATGGAGAAATTCGGCTTTAAAATAGGAGAAGGAAGACTATTAAATTCACAGGACAATTCAGGCGGAGTTGTAATGAGTTTCGGGTGTGCAAATGAAAATTTTAGAGATGACAAAAGGCCGTACATCAATTCTACAGGAAAAATACAAGCTTTAAAATCAAGAATAGAAATTAAACAATTCCAAGTTCAAAATTCGAATAACGAATATTCCGGCGGCAGCTATTTTGATGAAGATGGATTCGAAAGAAAATCATATGTTGAAAAACTTAAAGTTGTAGGTGTGCTTGAAGAAAATCCGAATGACTGGTCTAATTACAATACAACATACATGACAATCGAATATTTTAAAAAACTAAAAAAAGCATCTGAAACTGTAAATGGAAAAACTTCCGCCCTCAAAGCATACTCCAATATAAAAGTAAAAGTTGACGATATGGAAAATGTCGATGCGGTTCAAAAACAAATTAAAGACTTGGGATACAATGCGACAAATATGTATGCCGAATTTTTAAAACAGGGCAACCAACAAATTGTAATAATACAAGCTGTTTTCGGTGCAATAGGTGCAATTTCATTTTTAGTTGCGGCAATAGGTATTACAAATACAATGATAATGTCAATTTATGAACGAACAAAAGAAATCGGAGTAATGAAAGTAATAGGCGCATCTATTAAAGATATTGAAAAGCTGTTCTTAGTAGAGGCAGGTTTTATAGGATTATTCGGAGGATTTTTAGGAGTAATATCTTCACTTCTACTATCCGCTCTGTTTAACAAATTAGCCGAAGGTTTTATAATGTCTGAAATAGGCTCTGCAAATGTAGATCCTAAAATTTCATATATCCCATTTTGGCTTATACTGATTGCTCTATTATTCTCAACTGCCATCGGAGTTATTTCGGGATATCTTCCGGCAAGACGTGCTATGAAATTATCGGCGCTTGAAGCGATAAGAAGTGATTAATTAAAATAAATATAAAATTAGAAAATTCCATCGTAAAAATATTATGTACATCTATAAAAAATATATAAAATGTATTATAAAGACAAATAAATCCCTGCTGTTTGATGTGGGGATTTATTTGTTACTATTATTCCTTTTGGGAAGATTTGTCAAGGACATAAATAAAATTTCTTTGACAAATTTATATCTTCTCTGTTTCTCTCTTGATTAACTTTAGTATTTTATCCTTGTATGTTTCTCCTGTATCTTGTTTAAAATGTAGGTTTACAGTATATTTTGTCTTTCCAATATCCATAATTAACTATTTATGTGCCGGTTCTTTTATTTCTCTTTTTTCTTCTTCCATATGTCCTCCTTTCCACTTTTAGACAAAGAAAAAACAGTAAACCTTTGTGATTTACTGTTTCGTAAGTTGCTATGTTATTGTTTCTATTTAATTATTTCATCTTGACAAACTGGGAGTTTATTATTTCTTTTTCTTTGGTTTTGGTGCAGGTAACTCATCATACATTGAATTGAATAATCCGGTTAAAAATTCTTTGTTGTCAACATCATCTACCAATAGCATTTCCTTTGCTCCATCATATGGTAACTCATACTTTGCATTTGGCATATATGCTATTGCAGATTTAACAGGCTTCACTAAAAACCTATCATCATAAATTCCACCAACAATTTTTCCGCGATAATAAACAATATATTCGCCCATCATTGATCTATATGTTATTTCTTCCAACTCGGATAGTTGTTCTAAAATGAAATCTAAATATTCTTTACTTGAAGCCATTTTTTCAATCTCCCTTAATTGCTAAAATTTCAATAGTCCATTTTCGTCAAACTTAAAATTTGGACCCCATGCAACTTCCCAATAATATCCATCTAAATCAGAAAAATATGCGTGATATCCACCCCAAAAGGTGTTTTGTGGTTCTTTTACAATTCTTCCGCCAGCACTTCGTACTAATTCAATTACACTATCAACATCTTCTTTATGTTCAACATTGTACGCTAATGTAATTCCGGAAAATCCATTTCCTTTTGGTGGATTATTTTCATCAATATCTTTCGCTAATTGTTTCAAAGGAAATAGTTCGAACTTTGTTCCCGGAGTATCAAAAAAGCATACCGATGGATTATTTTCTTTGCAATCAGTCTTATAGCCTAAGCCATCTCTATAAAATTTGATTGACCTTTCCATATCTTTAACACCTAAACAAATACAAGTAATTTTGTTCATTTCTACCTCCTTAATTCGTCATTTTTCTCTTAATAATTGGTATTATTATACCATTTTTAAGCCATTTTTTCTATATCGGCTTTTTGCGGCACTTGACAGTTGCCTATAAAATTAAAATATACATCAACCTGTTGTTTTCGGTCTTTGCCTTGTCTTCCTCCTTTTGCTTCACGGACTACAACTTTTTCTATATACTCATTCATCATTGGTACTGTCAGTTCCCCAATATCGGTATATTTCTTTATCATTTTTAGG
>NZ_GL349422.1:74942-96003 GCF_000090945.1 Peptoniphilus sp. oral taxon 386 str. F0131
TATCCATTTTGTTCATCAATAAATATTGTGGAATATCGCTTAAAGTTTCAATACTTGCATTATTGTATCTTATTTTAGCTAAATTTTGGTCAGAATAATTTACAAAAACATCTTTTGCTCCTGCTTCAAATGCAGTTTCTGCAATTAAGTTAATAAACTCATAGGTTTCTACCGGACCTCTAATTACAAGCAGATCATCTTTCTTTATTTTAAGTCCTTCTCTTATTATTAAATTTGATTGACCTTTCCATATCTTTAACACCTAAACAAATACAAGTAATTTTGTTCATTTCTACCTCCTTAATTCGTCATTTTTCTCTTAATAATTGGTATTATTATACCATTTTTAAGCCATTTTTTCTATATCGGCTTTTTGCGGCACTTGACAGTTGCCTATAAAATTAAAATATACATCAACCTGTTGTTTTCGGTCTTTGCCTTGTCTTCCTCCTTTTGCTTCACGGACTACAACTTTTTCTATATACTCATTCATCATTGGTACTGTCAGTTCCCCAATATCGGTATATTTCTTTATCATTTTTAGGAATTTGTCGGTATCAACTTTTCTCTGATGATAGCTTTCAATTTCCTGTTCAAAATACTGTATTTGTTTTTCTAAATCTTGTTGCTCCGTATCATAGGTATTGAATAATCTATCAAAGTGTTTTACGGGAATTTTCCCAAGTGCATGGTCTTCATATAGCTTTGTAATAAGGGTTGTTAGTTCTTCATTTCTTGATGACAGTTTTTCTAACTTTTCTTTATCTCCTTGATACTTTTCTTCTCTTTTTTAGTCGGATAACTTGTTCATCATGTTTAGAAATTCTTGCTTATCTTCTTTGGCAAAGTCTGTTATTTCTTTGATGGATTTTAGGAGAATTTCATTGACTGTTTTTACTTTGATATAGTGCATACTGCAAGTGCCTTTTCTGTGTCTGTAATGTTGACATACAAAAGAGTAATCACTATCGTATTTCTTTTCTTTATGTTCTGCCGGCTCTCGATAACTTAGCTTTCTTCCACAATCGGAACAAATTAAAAGTCCTGTAAAGGAGTGTGAGGTTGTTCCGTACTTTGGACTTCTTCTTACTGTTTTTCTTAGCCTTTGGGCGTTATTCCATGTTTCTTCATCAATGATGGCTTGTCCTGTTCTTTTCGTATTTGACATGAGAATTACCTCCTTTCCAAGTTTCTTTTATTTTCTCTGTCCCTATGAGGTTAATCCTTTTGGAACCGTTGCTACACAAAAAGGTGAGCTACAGCTCACCTTTTACTTTAATTTTTAGTTCTTACTTTCATTTTTCTTTTCAGCATCTGCAGCTTCGTCTTTCTTATTTCCTTCTTTAGCTGCATTGCCTTCTGTTTTTTGTTCCGCATCTTTTCCCGGAACATTCTTTAATTGATATTCCTCAGGAATTTGTATTTCCTTAGTCGCATCTAAATATTCAGATATTTTTGCATCTTTTTGCATTTTTTCAATATAATCTGTAAACTTAGCTTGAGTAAGTTGTTGTTTTAATTCTTCTTTTACTTCATCTAATGTTCTCGCTGATTTTTCGTCAACTTTTACGATATGATATCCGAATTTGCTCTTAACCGGATCTGAAATTTCTCCTACTTTTAAAATTTTAACTACATCATTAAATTCAGCTACCATATCTCCATTCTTAAATTCTCCAAGTGAGCCTCCATTTGCCGCTGAACCCGGATCTTTAGAATTTTCTTTTGCCATCTCAGCAAAATCCGCTCCCTTATTAAGTTCTTTTTTCAACTTATTTGCTTCTTCCACTGTCTCAACTAAAATATGAGATGCTTTTGCCTTAAAGAAATTATCTTTATTCTTATCGTAGTATTTTTGAATTTCTTCATCTGTCGGTTCAAATTCTTTTATTTTTGTTTCATAGTAACTCTTCATAAGTTGAAGTTCTGTTAAATATGATTTGTAAAATTCAGGAGTTGAACCTAAAGCTTCAAGCTTTTGTTTATAAATTTCTTCTCCGCCCATTTGAGTGATTATAGCTTTAATTTCTTCATCTACCTTTGATTGATCAACTGCTATGTTGGATTTAGCTGCATCTTGCTTAACTAATTCCATTTGAATCATATTTTTTAAAGTGTTTTCTTTTATAGCTTGGTCAACTGTCTTTTTAGGATTATCTGCTGACGGTTGTGATAATACGTCTTCTGAACCTGCTGTAAGAACATATTGATTTCTTTGTGCAGCATATTGCATTACATAATCTTTTTCAGTTAAATCTGTTCCATTTACTGTTGCCACTACTCCTTCAGGTCCTTTTTTACCGCATGCTGTAACAAACATTAATGCTCCTAAAGATACTGCAACTATTTTTTTATTTAGTTGTTTGTTTTTTAAAAATTTCAATATCAAAATATTCATCCTTTCTTAATTTTTAATAATCTTTTTCTATTATACACTAATTTTCTGTATTTGGTGTGAGTTTTTTGTGTAATTTTATAATTTCTATGGCCCTTTTTAGCTCATCAAGCGGATATTTCAAGTTGTTCACTGTAAAGCCCGGCTCTGATCCGAGATTAAAGCTAATCTTTTTAAAACTGTCCGACAATTCGTTTATAAGTTCTAAATTTGGAAGATATGAGAGTTTAAATTCATATTCATCCTTCTTTTGTGTTATGGATTTTACTCCGACTTCTCTTGCCATATATCTTATAAGTGAAATATCCATTAAATTTGAAACCTGATATGGTATATCGGAAAATCTGTCTATTAGCTCATCCACTAAATCTGAATAATCATCATCCGATTCAATAGTAGCAATTTTTTTATAAATTTCTATTCTGTTATTTTCATCTTCTATATAACTTGCAGGAATGTATGAATCAACCTTTACATCTATTGTTGTATCATCTTCTTCTTTTACTTCTTCCCCTTTCATCTTTGAAAGAGTATCTCTAAGATACTTTATATAAAGGTCATATCCTATTGAATCTATATGTCCGTGCTGTCTTGAACCGAGTATACTTCCCGAACCTCTTATCTCCAAATCTCTAAGTGCTATTTTATAGCCTGAACCGAATTCTGTAAATTCTTTTATTGATTTAAGTCTTTTTTGTGCAATCTCCGAGAGTGAAATATCTCTGCCATATGTGAAATATGCATATGCTATCTTATTTGAGCGTCCTATCCTTCCTCTTAACTGATAAAGCTGTGAAAGACCCAATCTATTTGCATCTGAAACTATTATAGTATTTGCATTTTGAATATCCATTCCGGTTTCAATTATAGTCGAACACAACAACACGTCAAATTCGTGATTTATAAAGGAAATCATTGTATCTTCAAGCAACTGCTCGCTCATTTGACCATGTGCAATATTGAATTTCGCCTCCGGTACAAGATTTCTAAGTTCAATTAATTTATTTTCTATATTGGCAACCTTATTATATACAAAATAAACCTGTCCTCCTCTTTCGATTTCTTTTAAAATTGCCTCTCTGATCATCATGTCATTGTATTCAAGCACATAGGTTTGAACCGGAAATCTCTCTTCCGGCGGTTCCTCTATAACTGACATATCCCTTATTCCCACCATAGACATCTGTAGCGTTCGCGGAATAGGCGTTGCTGTTAGTGTAAGAGTGTCAACATTTTCTTTTAATATCTTAAGCTTTTCTTTATGCCTTACTCCAAAACGCTGTTCTTCATCTATCACAAGAAGTCCTAAATCTTTAAATACAACATCCTTTGAGAGTATTCTATGTGTCCCTATTATTATATCTACAAACCCTTTTTTTAAATCTTCCAGATCTTTCTTCTGTTGCATCTTACTTCTAAATCTACAAAGCAATGCAATTTTTACAGGGAAGTCTTTAAATCTTTCTATCATTGTGTTGTAATGTTGTTGTGCAAGAATTGTAGTCGGAACTAAAAATGCCACCTGCTTGCCGTCCATTATAGCTTTAAAAGCAGCTCTTATCGCGACTTCCGTCTTTCCATACCCTACATCCGCACATAAAAGTCTGTCCATAGGCTTGTCACTTTGCATATCATTTTTTATCTCTTCGGAAGATTCAAGTTGTCCTTGTGTTTCTTCATATTCAAAAGCATCTTCAAATTCTCTTTGCCACTGAGTATCCTCACTAAAGGCAAATCCCTTTACTTCTTGTCGCTTTGCATATAGCTTTATTAAATCTTCCGCCATATCCTCAACGCTTTTCTTTGCTTTAGATTTTGTCTTGCTCCATTCCAAACTGTTTAATTTATTTACCTTAGGTGCTTTACCTTCCGAACCGACATATTTATAAATCAGGTTTAGACTTTCAATCGGTAAAAATAACTTATCTTCACCCTTATATTCAATTACTATATAGTCTTTCTTTACATTTTGAACCTCAAGTCTTTTTGTTCCAATGTATTTTCCTATTCCATGTACCTCATGTACTACATAATCTCCAATATTTAAATCTTCAAAATTTATAACTTTATTTTTTTTCTTAGGCTTTCTTTTTACTTCTTTTAATCCATAAATTTCAGAGTAGTTTATAATTACAAATTTTATATCCGATATTTCAAACCCGTCATGAAGCGTACCTGTTGTTACTATTATTTCCGAACTTTTTATCTGTGCCTCAAAATGTTCTTCGTATCTTACAGTAAGTCCGAAGTCAATTAAAGTATTGCAAAGTCTTTTTGCCTTATTGTCATTTCCTGCCAATATTACAACTTTATATCCTCTATAAGTATAATCTTTTAAATCGTCTACAAACAGTTTCATTTTACCTCTGTAATTTGTTATAGACTTCATTCTAAAATTTACAATTACTCTTGGACTGAATTCCTTTGATTCAACTGTTAGTGTATTTAATGTTATTATGCTTAATTCCTTAATTTTTAAAATTGTCTTATTCAAATCAAATTGAACTTTTTCATGAGCCTTCAGCGCTTCTCCAAAGTTAATCTGTTCACTCAAATTATCTTTTTGCTCTACTTCAAGTACTCTTGCTCTATCTATACACCTGTTCGGTTCATCGATTAAAATTATCGGTTGTTCATTATAGTAATCAATTATTGAATTTAATTTTTCTTCTTCAACAAATGGCATTATCAAATCCATGTTTGCTATTGTCAAATTTTCCGTAAGACTATTTATATATTTAGAAAATTTTTCATTAAGTCTTTCCCTATAATTTCCGGAAAGTTTTGATTTTTTTAATTCTGCATTGAGATTTTTTAATATAGTTTGTCTATATTCATCAAGTAGTAAAAAATCACTTACAGGTCCAATTTCTACATCAGTCAAATTTTCTATTGATCTTTGAGTTGCTATATCAAAAGAACGTATTGAATCAACTTCAACATCAAACAGTTCTATTCTATATGGACTGATCGGAGTATATATATCTATTATTGCGCCTCTTATTGCAAATTGTCCTACTCCTTCAACTTGTGAACGTCTTTCATATCCCATGGTGATTAAATTTTTTTCAAGCAGTTTTATATCAAGCTCATCTGAACATGTTATATTTAGAATATATTTCTTAAATACTTCTCTATCTGCAATTTTATCTCTAAGCGCTTCTGTTGTTGCCACTAAGACTCTATTTCTATTCATTGCAAGATTTTGCATTGCCCTTATTCTAATTTTTATGTTATCAAGGCTCTTTGAATCTCTATCATATAAAAATATTTCTCTTTTAGGATATAAATCACAGTCTTTTATTCCAAGATTTAATAAATCTTCGTATATTTTTCTTGCTTTTAAATTATCAGGAGCTATTATAAGAATCGGCTTTTTTATTTCACTCAGTATTGAAAATGCCATATGTCCTATTTGTCCATCCGTTATTCCATAAACTCCGATTGGAGTTATATCGTTTTTTATAGATGACAGTATATCCTTAAATCCGCTCATATTCTTTACACTGTCTATCAAAAAGTTCACTCTATCACCTCGCTTTAATTTTAAAATCGGGAAGATATTCTCCCCGATTTTTTATTTTGACATCTTTTTATTATATTTATTCATGGCAGATTCAATGCCATTTTCAATAATTTCAATAACACTTTGTGCAGCATTTTCTATTGTGTTATTCATCTCCGTTTGTTCTGATTTGGAAAAACCGCTCAAAACAAAATCTGCTAAATCCTCATTTTGACCTTGTTTCCCAACTCCGATTTTAATTCTCGGAAATTCATCACTTTGGAGCATATATATTATTGACTTAAGTCCGTTATGCGTCCCTGCAGAACCTTTTTTCTTTATCTTCAAGCTTGAAAATTCTATGTCTATATCATCTACAATTACTATTAAATTTTTAGGATTTACCTTGTAAAAATTACATATTTCGTAAATACACTGACCGCTGTTATTCATGTATGTCTGCGGTTTTACTAAATATACTTTTTCGCCTGCTATATTTGTCTCTCCTACAAGTCCCTTAAACTTAATTCTGTTTACATTGACATTCAGCTTCCTTGCAAGCTCATCTATTGCTAAAAATCCCATATTATGTCTTGTGTTTTCATATTGTCTACCGGGATTTCCAAGACCTGCTACTATATACAATTTATCACCTGTTATCAAACATTTCACTTATTGAAGTGTTTGAGTTAATTCTTTTAATTGCACTTGCAAATAAAGGAGCAACACTTACCACTTCAAGTTTTTCCACTTTTTGCTCTTCTTTAAGCTCAATAGTATCTGTTATTATGAACTTTTCCATCACGCTGCCGCTTAATCTTTCAATAGCCGGGCCTGAAAGTACGCCATGAGTGGCACAACCATATACTTTCTTAGCTCCCTTCTTTTTTAATGCTTCCGCAGCTTGACATATAGTTCCTGCAGTATCCACAATATCATCAACTAAGATACAATTCTTTCCTTTTATATCTCCTATTATATTCATTACCTCAGATACATTCGGTTTCGGTCTTCTCTTCTCAATAATTGCTATCGGCAAATTTAATTCATTTGCAAATTTTCTTGTTCTTGTAACTCCACCAAGATCAGGAGATACTACAACAAAATCTTCTTTCTTTACAATATCTTTAAAGTATCTTGCAAGATATGGAACTGCTGTTAAATGGTCAACCGGAATATTAAAGTATCCTTGAATTTGACCTGCGTGAAGATCCATTGCAACTACTCTGTCAGCACCTGCAACAGTAACCAAATCGGCAACAAGTTTTGATGTAATAGGTTCTCTTGCTTTTGTCTTTCTGTCTTGTCTTGCATATCCATAATATGGAATAACCGCATTAATTCTACCCGCTGATGCTCTCTTAAGTGCATCGATTAAAATTAATATTTCCATCAGGTTATTATTTACAGGATTGGAAGTTGACTGTATTACATACACATCCTTACCTCTTACTGTTTCAGCTATATCGATAGCAATTTCCCCATCAGAAAAAGTTTTTACTTCACACTTACCTTTTTTAATACCTAATTCATCACATATTCTATCTACAAGACTATGATTAGAATTACCTGTAAATACTATAATCTCTCCACCGCATGAATTCATTTTGTTCCTCCTGATTTTTACTTTAATCCTTTTTTATCTACCCAACCATCTATGTTAGTCTGCTTTGCACGTTCAACTGCAAGCTGACCTTCACATACTTTTTTTGTTATAGTCGAACCTGCTGCAACATATCCATAATCTTCAACAATTACAGGTGCGACTAAATTTGCATTTGAACCTATAAATCCATTGTCTCCTACTATAGTTCTATGTTTATTCTTTCCGTCATAGTTTACAAATACTACTCCACAGCCTATATTTACCTTTTCACCCACATCCGCATCTCCTATATATGCAAGATGTCCTGCCTTTGAACCATTGCCGAATTTTGAATTTTTAACCTCTACAAAATTTCCGATTCTTGCATTTGAACCAATATTTGCATTAGGTCTTAAATGTGCAAACGGTCCAACTGTAGTATTCTCTCCTACACTCGAACTTTCTATTAAAGCATTATCTATAACTACATTGTCAGATATTACCGAATCAACTATTCTCGTATTTCCATATATGGTACAATTTTCTCCTATAGTGGTATTTCCTTGAAGTACAGCTCCCGGATAAATTACAGTATCTCTTCCGATATTGACAGTAGGTTCTATTATTACTGAATTTGAATCTATCATTGTAACGCCATCAAGCATATACTGTTTATTTATTCTCTTCTTCATTATATCTGTACATACGGCAAGTCCGTCTCTTGAATTTACTCCAAGTATTTCACAATTATCTTTTAACTTATATCCGCCTATTCTCTTGTGAGAATTAAATATTGCAGATACTACATCCGTAAGATATAACTCTCCTTGAGAATTATTTGTGTCTAAAGTTTTTATTGCCTCTTTTAAATCTCCACCATTAAATGCAAATATTCCCGAATTTATTTCACGAATCAGTTTTTCTTTTTCACTCGCATCTTTTTGCTCTACAATTTTATAAATTTTAGCAGCATCATCTCTTACAATTCGTCCATATCCAAACGGATTTTCAAGTTCTGCCGTTAAAATTGTACACGAAAAATTACCTTGCTCATGATATTGTAACAATCCATCCAAGGTTTCAGACTTTATTAAAGGAGTATCTCCGTTTAAAATCAATACAGTATCTTCATCATCAAAATCATCAAGAGCCTGCATCACTGCATATCCCGTTCCATACGGAAATTCATCTCCCACCGGCTGAGTTCTAAATACTATATCTCTTTCATCAAAACACTCTCTTATTTTCTCTTTCCCATGCCCAACTATTACACTTATTTTTTCTACATTTGATTCTTTTGCACTGTTTATTACATATCCAAGCATTGGAACCCCCAAAATTTTGTGTAGTACCTTGGGCAATTTAGACTTCATTCTTGTCCCCTCACCTGCTGCAAGGATAACAGAAACTTTCATTAATTTAACCACACCTCTTCTTATCTTCTTACTTTATATTATAACCATCATACAAATTTATCTCAATACAAATATTAAAGTTATTACTTTTCAAACAATATTATTTTTAAATTAATTTTACAATTAAAAATAAAAAAACAAGATTTCAAAATACAAAAATCTTGTTTTTTATTTATTATTAAAATTTACACCACATTTACATTTATTTACATATACTTATCTATTTATGCCTTAACCCCTACTTCGGCTCATACAACTCATATATGCCATATATATTCACACCTAAGCCGACTAACATCTTTATAACTTCAGGAATTTCTTTTATCGTTATATATAGCCTAAGCCCATTATATTTCAGCATTCCCTTTCCGTAATATTTTGACTCCAAACTGTTAAAATTATCAAGCAATAATTCTCTAACAGTATCCATATTTCCTATCATAAAAAATACTTTATGCTCCGTATCATCTGTTTGAAAGTCAAATTGATTTATAAGCAATGTTCTCATAACCATCTTCTCCTATCTGATTTATTCATACCCTAAGAACATCACTTTAAACTATGATAAATTTTTTAATCAGAAAAGCCGATATTATCTATGCTTATTTTTCCACTTTCTCCTTTAAATATAAAATTCAAATATCTAATCTCATTTAAATTTATTTTGGATTTCGTCTTAAAATCAGAAATTGGAATTCTTAATGTCTGATAAGATCCGTTATAATCGTATTCATTTGAAATAAACTGAAGCTTTGACTTTTCAACCTTCACCTTAGGATATAACGTGATATAGTCTGAAATATTTACTTCAGACTCATTGCCGTATTTATCCGTTAATCTAATTTTAAAATTCACCTTATTATAAAGTTCAAGTTTTTCTTCATTTGCAATATCAACTTGAAGGTACTTTTTAACTTTTGGTGCTGTGTCAAATAAGAGTTCGTAGTCCCCTGAACCGCTATACCTCAAATTTAAACATGTATCGGAACTGCTGTTTCCTATTTTTTTATCAGATTCATACATCGAGTTGAAACCGTTAAATTTTGAAGTTCCGTATTTAAAAGTTGTAAGGTCATAATCTTCTTCAAAATCACATATGCTTTCAAAAGTATCGTCTGAATACCTTGAATAATAAAATGTTTTTGGCATCGCATATTTATACGGATTCTTAAATAAACCTCTATCGTTTATAAAACCAAAACTATTTGCTAAAAATGAATACATATATTCACAGATTATTTCCTGCTGGCTTTCTTCCGAAATCAATGCAGGCGTATTTACAAATAAACTATATGGAGGATCTGCATCGGCGCTTCCCCATTTTTCATTAAATTGCCCATGATTTGCATATCCTACATATACCGCAGATTTAAAATTATTTGAACCTTCTGAAAATTTTACATTATTGTATAACACCATACCGTCAAAGCCTTCCACATCTTTGTCGTGACTTCCATGAATTGTAAAAAAATTTACATCTTTCATTGCAAGAGCCTTATTCGACGGATTGTACTGCCCTTCAGTCGGTGCTATTGACGCAACAGCCTTTATATTAAAATTATAGTCAAGTTTATCTCCGTTATCCGGATTATACTCAAGAACATTAAAATTTTGTGCCGCCACAACCGCTTCTCCACCACGCGAATGTCCTGCTATTGCAACTTGACTTTCATCAATCAAATTATAATACTCTGATTTTGAATCCTTATTTTCCTTTAATACATATTTAATATTTTCAAGCAATAATATTGCTCTTGCATCATTTTCTTTGCCAACTCCATATTTTAAAAATCCGTTTAGCATATTCATATCAACTGATACTACTATAATACCTCTTCTTGCAAGATACTTTCCAAGATAATCATACCCTAAATAATTTTGCTCTGTAAATCTATGATTTCCATGAGTTATAAAAAGCACCGGAGAATTTTCCTTATTTTCCGGATACCAAACCTTTCCCTTAATAGGAACTGCTCCAAGACTTCTACCAAAATATTTGTCCCTTATCTTTTTAGTTGTTCCGCTATAATTTACATATTTCATAAGTGATACTGTATCTTTAAGATCCTGACCGTATTCATATGATGCTGCGGAATAATTTATATTTCCATCAAGTTTTTTTGTTCCCGTTTCTGCTATTTTCATAGCCGAATCAGTTGAAGATTTATTAAAAAACAACAATGTAAATACCGAAAATCCTATAAGCGCAATTGACGGTACAAGCAATAAAATCGGAAGCTTTTTTTTGTTTAAAACTACTGCTATAAATGATTTAAATAAAACAAAGAGTATTGCCGCAATTATTAACGGAAACGTATATACATGCCAATCATCTAAAAATGCATCATAACTTAATTCATCTATAACAAAATATAAAACTGCATATAATAAGCTAAATAGTATTATGTTTTTCGTGCCCATTCTCTTAAATATAGTAACTGCAATTTTTATAATAGGAACCAAAACAGATATAACTATATAAAATCCTACAGTCAGTAAACAAAATGTCAGTATATTAGAAAAACCGTGATCTGCTATATAATAATACAACTGTGAACTTAAAATTCCCGCTATCATAAGTTTTATAAATATATTTGCTTTTTCGGTATTACCAAATTTATTCAGTAAAAGATTCTTAAACTTAGAATAAATTTTTATTACTATATTATCTATTTTCATAAAAAAAGTGAAAAGTGAGATATCCCACCTTTCACCATCACTCCCTTTCAAGTTCTTTTAATTCTTCAGGTTTAGCCTCTTCTTCATATAGATTTGACGAATAAGTCTCAAAATCTTTATTAAATTTTTTTGTTCTTTTAACATCATCCATTCCGTAAAGAGCATATTCAGAACTATCTCCATCAGTAAATATTACCTTCACCAATTCCTGAATAGTATAGGATGAAACAACTGTGCCTTTTCCTCTATCAGTTTCAACAATTTCTCCCACTCTTGGAATTTTCTTTAAAATACACTCATATCCGTCTTGTTCATATTTAAGACAACACATAAGTCTTCCGCATACTCCCGATATTTTCGTAGGATTTAACGAAAGATTTTGATCTTTTGCCATTTTTATAGACACCGGTGTAAATTCTGATAAAAATGCGGAACAACAACATGCTCTTCCGCAACATCCAAGTCCTCCAACAGTTTTTGCTTCATCTCTTACTCCAATTTGTCTAAGTTCTATCCTCGTTCTAAATACAGAAGCTAAGTCCTTAACCAAATCTCTGAAATCAATTCTTCCATCGGCTGTAAAATAAAATAACAACTTTGAATTGTCAAATGTGTATTCACATCCTGTAAGGTGCATATCGAGATTATGTTTTTGGCATTGCTGCTCACAGATTATAAGTGCCTCTTTGGCTTTATTTCTATTGTCAATATTCTTACTTTCATCTTCAATAGTTGCAATTCTAATTACAGGTTTAAGTTCAGAAAATATCTCACTCTCATCAATCTGTTTAGATACAACTACTTTGCCATACTCCAAACCTCTAATAGTTTCAACTATTACATAGTCTGATATTTCGGCTCCGGTTGAATTGGGATCAAAGTAATAAATTTTTCCGGTTTTTTTAAACCTGACCCCTACAACATCTATCATCAAATTCCTCCTATTTTTATAAGCATCTTTTCAATAGTCAATTCAAAATTCGTATTGCTGCTTAAAAGTCTTGACGTATTTATAATTTCATCAACCATGCTGATTGCATCGGAAGATGATATTGTCTGTTTATTCAAAAATATAAGTTTATCAATATTTATGACATATTCGACATCAATACCTTGTTTTAAAAGCGCTACATCTCTTAAAAAGATTATAAAAATATTAAATATCTCTTTAATCTCTTTTTCATTTTCTTTGAAAAAACTATATTCTCTAAATGGAAATGCTTTTAAATTTATAATTCTATCCAGTGTTTCTATACTCTTATCTCTAAGTGCCAAAAATTTTGGATCATTTGAATACCTGATTGCCCTCTTTACAGAGCCAACGGATATTCTTGAGAAAAGATGAGCATTTTTTTCGTCTATCCCCTCTTTATTTATTAAAAATTTTTCTATCTCTTCATTTGAAACATCTTTAAATTTAATAATCCTTGTTCTCGATATTATAGTTGGTAATATCTTATTAATGTTTTTTGCTATGAGTATTATCTTTAAATAGTATTGAGGTTCTTCCAGTGTCTTCAATAGAGCATTTTGTGCCCCTATTGTAAACTCATCAAATCCATCAACTATAAATACTTTGTTTTCTGATTCATACGGCATTTTTGCCGCATCTAAAATAAGCCTTTCAATATCCTCTTTATTTATAGTATCCTCGCTTCTAATAATTCTCAAATCAGGATGACTGAAATCGAATATTTTTTTACAGCTTATCGTGTCCTCTCCACATAATATTCTTTTTGCAAAAGCTTTGGCTGCAGTGTATTTACCTACACCTTCACTACCGAAAAATAAATATGCATGTGAAATATCTCTATTTATAATATTCTGCTCAAGTTCCTGCAATACCTTTGAATTTCCAACAAAATCTATCAGCATTATATTCTCAAGCTTTCTTCTACATTAACTATAAAAATCGTAGCTCCGCTTATTTTGAAATCTCCATACTCATTATGAAGTTCTTCGGTTTTTGTAACTTCTCTAAATATACTGTCTATATGAGGAATTTCAGATTCTTCTGCTCCAAGCAATAAAGTAGTATTTCCACTTTTAAAAAAACCTCCAGTTGAAGAAACTTTTGTTACATAAATTCCATCATCTAAAAATCTATCCATTAAATCATTTATAAATTTATCTTGAACTATCGCAATAATCATTTTCATAGTATCACCTAATATCTCTTAAATTCTTCCACATTTAATACAAATGCTGTCGCTCCGCCTACTCTTACTTGTATAGGAACAGGAATCATAGCTTGGCCCGGTATATTTATTGTTTGAATTATCTTTGTAACTTCTCTTGTCTTACAATTGTTGGTTATTAATTTTAAAAGTGCTTCAACTTCACTATCATCTACACCTATTAAAAGTGTGGTGTTACCGCTTTTTAAAAATCCGCCTGTTGTACTCATTTTAGTAACTCTAAAGTTGTTTTTAGTAAGTTCCTCTATAAGATGATCCGCATCTACATCCTGTACTATCGCTATTACAAGTTTCATAAATCATCCCTCCAATTTTTTATATAGAATATCTAAACAATCATTTAAAACTTCCTCTATGCCTCTTGTAGCATCAATAACACAATATTTTTTCTCTTTTGCAAGTTCTCTATAAGCCTCTTTAACCCTACTGTGAAATTCATTGCCGCAAATTTCAATTCTGTCTCCTCCAAATTCAAGCTTTCTATTCTCAGAACTTATATTTCCGGTATCAAATAAGAATACCACATCAGGTTCAACTTCTCCTGTGGCAAACTTATTTATATTTTCTATACTTTCTCTACCAAGTCCTCTTCCAAAGCCTTGATATGCAATAGATGAAAGTACAAACCTCTCACATAAAACTATGCTTCCGTTTTTTAACGCCGGAAGTATTTTTTCTTCAACATGCTGCGCACGAGAAGCTGCATATAAAAGTGCTTCTGTCCTTGATGTCATTTCAATATTTTCATTGTCTAATATTATATTTCTTATTTTTTCAGATATTTTTGTACCACCCGGTTCTCTTGTCTTTACAACATCATATTCAGCTTTTAATTTTTCATATACTAAATTTGCTATTGTACTTTTTCCGCAACCATCAGGTCCTTCAAATGTCACAAAAATTCCTCTCATAATATAACCTCAACCTTATTGTCAGCAATTCCAACAACTTCTATACCGACATTTTCATAGTTTAGTATTTCTTCAACTATTTTTTCAGTAATCAACTCTCCATAAGAGACTACCGGAATTCCCGGCGGATATGCCGCTATAATAGATGCGCTGACTCTTCCTATTGCATCTTTTATATCTACTTCTTCACTCGCACTGTAATATGCTTTTCTTGGAGTTGTAATCAATCCGGGCTTTATTATGTTTATACTTTTCACTTCGCAAATTTCATCAATATTCTTGTATAAATTTTTTAACGCACTCTCAAGTATCTTAAAATCATCTTTTTCATCGACTACGCTGCTCAGTGCAAGAACATAATATAAATCACCCATCTCTAATCTAATATTATAACTCATAAATAATTTTTTAACAACGTCAAAACCTGTATATCCATCTATTCTCATTAGTATCTTACTGTCATCAACACAAGCTATTGTATCATCATTCTTATCTCCGTCAAAAAATTTAACCTGTCCCTTTAAATTCTCTTTCATTTTTTTAATAAATTCACTATTTTCAGCAAGTCTTTTCGCTCCATGTTCTTGCATATAACTAACCGCAAATTCAGAAGATTGCATCAGTAAGTATGAAGGTGAAGTACTTGATACCAAATTCATTCTATTAATTATTTTTCTGTGGGAAATTTCATCATTATTTACATGAAGCAGTGCCGTTTGTGTTAGACTTGGAATTGTTTTATGGGTTGAATGAACAATTATATCGGCTCCGCAATTTATTGCCGAATACTCTCTTAATTTTTCCGAAAATGCCATATGAGAGCCGTGAGCCTCATCAACTATCAGATAAGCATTAAACTTATGTACTATATCTGCAATCTCTTTTAATTTCAAACACACTCCAAAATAATTCGGACTAACTAATACAACTGCTTTTATCATCGGGTCTTTCTCTAACTGCCTTCTAATATCTTCAGGATCAATCCCCGTAATTAAATTATATTTATTATTATAATTTGCATATACATAACTTGGAACTAAATCGTTTATTACAAGAGAATTATATACGGACTTATGACAATTTCTCTGTATGAGAACATGGTCATTAGGATTAGTAACAGCTGAAATAGCAATATTAAGAGCTCCCGTAGAACCGTTCTCAACATAATAGGTTCTCTTGACACCGTAAATTTCAGCAATTTCCTGTTGTGATTTTAATATACATCCGTTTGGATTAAGTAAATTATCAGTACCAACAGTTTCTGTTATATCATTTTTATAATCAAAGTCAAAAATATCTTTTGATTTATGGCCCGGCATAGAAAAAACAACTTTGTCTTTCATTCTTTGAACAACATTAAAGATATGTCTTTCCAAACATCCTACCTCCTTATATTTTTGTTTATGCATAATTATAACATAGTTTTATACTCAATAATAATAAAATAAGCTCTATATAAAGAGCTTATTCATTAGATTTTAAAGATTCTATCATATCAATATTTTTCAATTTTTCATGGAAAATCACCATAATCAATATACTTACTATTACAGTAATCATAGATGCTATTATATAGCTCGATACTAATAACTTGGGTGATAACATAGCTTGATCCGGCGGTACTACTTGCAATACTCCATAGTGAAGAGCTTTTCCTACAAAAAGACCTATTACTATGCCGATAACTGTAAGTATCCATGTTTCTCTATATATATATTGAGTAGTTTCTCTTGCATAAAATCCAAGTACCTTTATTGTTGAAATTTCTCTTAATCTCTCTTCTATGTTAATATTTGTAAGATTATATAAAACCACCATGGCAAGCAGACTTGATGCAACTGTAATTACAACCTCAACTTTAGATATTGAATACATAAATCTGTCCATCAAATTTTTAACTACGCTTAAATCCATAACCGATATTACAGATTTATAACTTGAAAATTCAGAGCTTAACTTATCAATCTCATCATTATTCATCTTTAAATTCATCAGATCTGAGTTAGGCGCATATTCTCTTCCAAATATTTTTTCATAATATTCAATATTCATAAAGATATAATGTCCGGTATACATCTCACATATTCCCGAAACCATCATCTTATATTCTCTATCTTCATCATCATTTAATTTTAAAATATCTCCTATTTTAAGATTAAATATTTTTGCAAATTTTTCACTTACTACTACTCCGTTATCAGATAATTCAATTGGCTCTTTAGTCACTCTATCTCTAATGGAAAAATACTTATCATACACTTTATCGGAGCTTGGAACTGTAAGTAACACTGCCTGATTTGTTCCCTTATATTCAATTTTTAAATTCTCCTGATAAAACTGTCCGCTTTCTATGTTATTTTTATCTACAAATCTTCTATATTCATCATACGAATTTTCATCTATATCTCTATCATAAATCACTGAAAGATTATATTTTAAAACCTCATCAAATTGAATATTTGCAATTCCTCTTACAGAGCCTTTTATTCCAAAACCAAGTACAAGAAGTGCAGTACAACCCATAATTCCAATTATGGTCATTACCATTCTCTTTTTATATCTGAATAAATTTCGCGCCGTTACTTTTTGTAGAAAATCAAGTTTTGACCAAATAAAAGTTAATCTTTCAAACAAAATTCTATTTCCGTTTTTAGGCGGCTTAACTCTTAAAAGACTTGCCGTATTTTCTCTAAGGCTTGCATTTACAGAAATTTTCGCTGCAACTGCTGTAAACAAAAGTCCCGTTATAATAGATAACAAAATTCTGAAAGGATATATTTTATAAATTATCTCATTTTCAAAAACACTACCTGCATAATAAGCACCTCCAATAATCATAGGAAGTATATAACTGCCAAGTCCCGCTCCTATACTTCCGCCAAGTATTGAAGCTGATGCTCCGTAGTTGAAAAATTTTTTAGATATCTCTCTTTCTGTGTAGCCAAGTGCTTTATATGTTCCGATTATGGTTCTGTTATCCTCTACCATTCTCGTCATCGTATTAAATGATACAAGCATTGAAATCAGAAAGAAAAATACAGGAAATATACATGATAATTTATCTACTCTTCGTGAAAAATCAAGATACATATTTAAATCAAAGTTTGAAGTTCTTGGAGTTATAGAATAGCTCGGTCTTTTTAAAATTTTCAAAATCCTCTTCGCATCTGATATTTTTTTCTCTCCGTCAAATATTTTTTCATCTGCCTCTTTTGATTTATCTATAAACTCACGCTCACCTTTTTTTAAATCCACTTCAGATTTATATAACTTAGATTTTGCATTATTAAATTTATCTTGTCCCTTCTTTACCTCATCATTATAATTCTTTAATCCTTCTTCGTAATCTTTCTTACCGTCTTTAAATCTTTCTCTTCCATTTTCAAGATCAGATTTCCCCTCTATATACTTAGCGTAATTTTCATCATATTTTTTCTTACCGTCTTCATACTCTTTTTTGCCATCTTCAAGCTTTATTTTGGCATCATCAAGTTTTACCTTAGCATCATCAAGTTTTTGCTTACCTTCTATATATTTTCTCTTTCCGTCTTCAAGCTTATTTTTATTTTCAAAATATTCCTGTTCTCCTTTATTAGCCTGTTCAATTCCTGAAAAAAGTTGTTTTTCTCCCTCAGCTAATTTCTCTTTACCTGCCTCGAGCTTAATCTTAGCTGTTTCAAGCTTTCCCTTACTTTCTTCTATCTTTAAAATTCCCGCTTTTGCAAGTCCGATTTGAGCTTTAAGAGTATCATAATCTTTTAATATATCTGTTCCTGCAGGTAATTGAGCATTTATTTTACTTATAGCCGCTTCAAGCTCGACCTTCTTACCTTCTAATGATGTCAACATTTGAGTAGCCGTTTCTATACCAGCAATAACTTGTGCTAAATTTTGCTCAAGTACGGCTTTTTTTGCATTTAACTCCGCCTTTTGTTCTTCTGTCAGCGAAGGATCTTCTAATGCAAGAACAATTTGCGCAATTCCCTCTTCTATCTGAACCTTCTGTGCATTCAAAGTTGTAATATTTTCCTGCGCAGTACTTATTCCAGCAATGACTTGATTATATCCGTCTATTACCTGTTTAGCCTGCCCAAGAGCTGCATCTAAAGAATATATCTTTTCTCTGATTTGTGATAAATCGGTAGTATTTAATCCAACGGAATCTGCTAACTTTTTAATTCCGTCATTAAGTTCCTTTTCCGCATAAATTAATTTTTTTTCATTTTCAGATAACTCTTTCTTTCCTTCTTCAATCTTTAATTTTGACTCTTCTATTTTTTTCCAACCATCATCAAGTTTTTTTCTTCCTTCAATGAGCTGTTGTTCTCCTTCAATCAGCTGAGTTTCACTTGCTTTAAGCTTACCAAGTCCCTCATCATATTCAGCTTTTCCGCTTATATATTTTTCCTCTCCGTCAGCTATCTCACGTTTTGCGTCATCAAGTTCATTCTTTCCTTCTACAAGCTTGTCATATCCTTCTGCAAGTTCCGTTTCACCTTTTTTTATATCCTGCTCGGATTTATAAAGCTTATTCTTTGCATCATCAAGTTTATCCTTAGCTTTAGATGTCTCGGAATCAAATTCTGCTCTGCCTTTTTTATATTCGCTCTTTCCTTCTTCTAATTTTTTTCTTCCATCCTCAAGCTTAGTCTTGGCATCAGATAATTTTTCTTTAGCATCGGCTATTTTATCTTCTCCCTTAAAAATTTCATCAGATATGTCAGACTTTAAATCTTCAAGCCTATTATCCGGTCTGTATTTAAAATCTATCTCCAAAGAATTTCTATGGCTTTCAACTGCTTTTTTATACTTATTTGAACTTGTTAAAAGTCCTACAGTGTCCTTAAATTTTATTTTTGCAGTAGTTACATCAATATCAAATTCATCAGAATTGATATATGCAAGTCCCTTTATATCTCCAAGACCTCTGTTTGACTGTCCTTTCGAATCTTGATTTGAAGCATAATTTGCGCTTTTAAAAAAACCTGTTACAACATAATCATAATCTTTCAAATACGGTTTTTTATCATCTTCCATACTGAATTTATTAATTTCACGCTGAAAATGAATGGTATCTCCTATTGAAATACCTTTTTCCTCCAATTTTTCATTTAAAATAATCTCTCTATTTCCATTTACAGCTCTTCCTTTAACAATTATAGGCATGTCAATTTTATATGGCATACTTGAAACATTAATCAGTAAATTTTTTCCCTTTACCGAAAGATCTGTATCATATCCATATTCAAGTTCTGATATATCATCTTGTGATTCAATAATTTTTATATCCTCATCTTCAAATCCAAGAGGAGATTTTATCAAAATATCTTCTATATTTTGCCTATCAACCACTTTATCTATTGTGTATCTCATTATGGAGCCTGTTACAATAAGACCCACAAATACAAACACTCCAAGTGCAACTATAATTATTATAGAAAGATATCTTGAAAAAGTCCTCACGATTTCTCTGAGAGTGTCTTTATTCAAAAGATTCACAACATCCACCTACCACTCTATTTCATCAATACTACACGGACTGTCGTTTAAACTTATGCTTCTCACTTTTGCATCCGATATTTCTATAACTCTATTTGCAATAGGAGCTATTGCTTTGTTGTGAGTTATAACGACAACAGTTGTTCCCATATCTCTACTTAAATTTTGTAAAATTTTCAAAACTTGTTTACCGGTTCTATAATCAAGCGCTCCGGTAGGTTCATCACATAATAAAATCTTTGGATTTTTTGATATTGCTCTTGCAATAGCTACTCTTTGTTGTTCTCCGCCTGAAAGCTGTGATGGAAAATTATTTATTCTATCTCCGAGTCCTACTGATTCTAAAACTTCTTTAGAATTTCTTGCGTTTTTTACAATTTGATTTGCAAGTTCAACATTTTCAAGAGCAGTTAAATTTGGAATTAAATTATAAAATTGAAAAACAAATCCCATATCATATCGTCTATATGTTGTCAACTCTCTCTTATTCATATTGGAAATTTCTTTATTATCAACCTTAATACTTCCCTCCGACGGAGTATCCATTCCGCCTAAAATATTTAACAAAGTGGACTTTCCGGCTCCCGATGGACCTAAAATTAATGCAAATTCACCTTTTTCAATTTCAAAACTGATGTCATTATTTGCTAAAATTACAGTTTCACCCATAGTATATCTCTTATATAAATTCCTAACTTCTATAAATGCCATTTCGTCCTCCAAAACTCTATTTATTTAATAATTATATCACATTTTTTATCTTATGTTTAATTATGTATCATTAAAAATACATAATTATTACAATTTGTAAATTTTATGTTTAATTAAATTTATATAAAACAAAAACTTGCGAGAGTTTATTTTCCTCGCAAGT
>NZ_GL349422.1:96400-105557 GCF_000090945.1 Peptoniphilus sp. oral taxon 386 str. F0131
AAAAACTTGCGAGAGTTTATTTTCCTCGCAAGTTTTTGTTTTATATAAATTTTTAATTATTTCCAGCAAGGAGCTTCTTTTTCATCTACTCCAATATTTTTAGCTACAAACACAGGATTTTTACCTTGTGATTTTTGTGATGCATAGTCTTTTAATGCCTTAATTGTAACTCCGCCCAACATCAAAATTGAAGGTAAGTTGATTAGTGCCATAATACCCATTAACAAGTCCCCTAAATCCCATAGGAATCCGGCTTCTTGAGTAGCTCCTACAAATATAATTAGAACTGCTACTATTCTATAGATTGTCATAAATGTCTTGCTCGGAACTTTTCCGTTAATATACGCTAAGTTGTTATCTACATAGTATAAATTACCAATTAATGTTGTAAATGCAAATAGAATTAATGCAAATGTTATGAAATAGAATCCCATACCGCCAAATCTTGTTGCTAATGCATTTTGAATATATGGAGCACCGCTCATTTCCGCATTCGGTTCAATTCCTGAACTCAATCCCATAAATGCTGTTGCAGAACAAATTAATATTGTATCTATAAATACTGAAAGCATTTGTACAAGACCTTGTTTTACAGGGTGAGATACATCTGCTGATGCCGCAGCGTTCGGTGCAGAACCTATACCTGCTTCATTTGAATATAGTCCTCTTTTAATACCATACATCATTGATGAACCTGCTATACCGCTAAATATAGCCTTGAAGTCAAATGCATCGCTAAAGATTTTTCCGAATACCATAGGCATATTTCCTATATTTAAAATTATCATTATAATTGACGCTGCGATATAAACAACGCCCATTACAGGAACTAATACAGATGTAAATTTAATTATTCTCTTTCCGCCGCCAAAAATACAATATGCTGTTATAAGAGCTAAAACTCCGCCTATAATTTTTGGTGTAATATTTGCATCATAGAATGAATAACTGCTAAAGCTTGTTTGTAAATTGAAAGCCGCCAACATATTAAAACCAAGAGCATATGTTGCAATTAAACTAACTGAGAAAATTATTGCAAGAGCTTTGTTCTTTAATGCTGTTTCAATATAATATGCAGGTCCCCCATAGTAATTTCCTTCACTGTCTTGTCTCTTATAAATTTGGGCAAGAGTAGATTCAACGAATGCAGATGCTCCGCCTATTATAGCTATAACCCACATCCAGAAAACTGCACCATATCCACCTAGACATAACGCTGTTGAAACTCCGACGATATTACCTGTACCTACTCTTGATGCTGTTGATACCATTAGAGCTTGGAATGATGATACAGAACCTTCTTTATTCGGTTTTTCCATTACTACCTTAAATGTTTCACTTAAATACTTAAACTGGATAAGTCCGGTTTTAACTGTAAAATATAAACCTATTACTAAAAGCAAAATTATTAATATAGGATAATATAACACTCCATTTAATTTTCCTATGATGTTACTTAAAAATTCCATATTTCCTCCTATTAATCATATAAATATATTTAAATCCAAAGAATTTGATAATTCTTCCAATATTTTCTTACCTCTTACACTGTTGCCGGATCCGTCAAGCCTTGGAGAATATGTGCAAATTCCGCATTTCCCCGGAACTATTCCTATTATTCCTCCGCTAACTCCACTCTTTGACGGAAATCCTACTTCCATAAGATACTTTCCGCTTTCTTCATACATCCCGCAAGCAGCCATAAGTGCCAATGTAATTTTAACAACCTTTTTTGATATAAGCTGTGTCTTTCCATCTAATGACATTCCACCATTAGCAAGAACTGCAGCAATAGTTGCAAGTCCTTCTATATTTATTCCTATAGAACAATTTCTGATATACAGATCAAGCACATCTTCCGTATCTTCTGAAAAGATATTTTTACTTTTTAGATAATATGCTATCGAACGATTTATATCCGTAGTCTGCATTTCAGAATTATATACAGTCTCTAAAAATGTCACTTTATCGCTATTACTTAAAATCTTTACTTTTTCAACAACTCTATTAAATCTCTCGTCCACATCTTTCCCTCTGATTAATGATGCTGTAGTTATAGCACCTGCATTTATTAAAGGATTTGCAGCTCTGTCTTCAATAGGTCTTATGGAGTTGAATTTATATTCTGTCGCTTCTGTTCCAACTCTCGAAAAAACTTCTTCCTCACCGGCATCTTCAAGTGCCATTATTAAAGATATTATTTTTGATATTGATTGCATAGAAAAAATCAGTTCTGTATCTCCTCTCAAAACTCTTTCTCTATCAACCGTTACTACGGCAAGTCCAAAGTTATCTGCATCTACATTTGCAAGTTCAGGAATATATGTGGCAACATTTCCAACTCCTATAAGATTTTGAGTACTTTTTATGACCTCATCTACCCTTGCTTCCAAATTTTTGATATCCATTAGTCTATACTCCTTATAGTTTCTTCTATCTTGTCAATAAATTCTGTTTCATAATCTAAAATATATCTTTCTTTAAGCAAATATTCCCTTCCGATACATGTTATCTCATTACCACGTCTTCCAACATTCGTAGTTATAAATTTTTTCTCTTCTAAATATTTGAGAATATTTCTTATTTCATTTTCAGATATTTTATAATAGATTGTTGTAAACAGCTTTTCAATTGTCCTTCTTCCGGGACCTCTGTTTAATATTTGCAAAGCATATATCAATTTTAAAACTAAAGCAAATTCACATTCTTTGGAAAGATATCTGTCAAGATGTAAATTTTTAGGTATAGAATCAAATCCGACTTCTTTTTTAGTCATAACCTCTATATAGTTTAGTATGTTTTTCAATTCTCTTACATTTCCCGGCCAATTATAATTTATGCAAAATTCCTCAAAATCTCTGGTAAAGTTTCTTGTTATGCCTTTCTTTTTCATATAGCTGTTAATTATTAAATAAGTGTCTTTACCTCTTTCATGCAGCGGAGAAATATTAATTTCAAAAGCATTTAACCTATATAATAAGTCCATTCTAAAATTTCCGTCTACGACCATTTTATTTATATCTTTATTTGTTGCCGCTATTATTCTAACATCCACATCTATAAGTTTGTCTCCACCTACTCTCATAATTTTCTTTTCAGCTAAAGCTCTTAAAAGTCTCGGTTGAAGTTCCATAGGAAGATCCCCTATTTCATCTAAAAACAAAGTCCCGCCATTTGCTCTTTCAAATAGTCCTATCTTTCCGCCCTTCTTAGCCCCTGTAAATGCACCTTCTTCATATCCGAATAATTCAGACTCGAGAAGTGTTGCTGATAGAGTAGAACAGTTTATAGCAACAAACGGTTCCTTTGCTCTATTCGAGTAGTTATGAATTGAACCTGCAAAAAGTTCTTTTCCCGTTCCGGTATCCCCTAATATCAATACCGGATTTTCCGTTTTAGAATACACCTTTGCTATTTTTATACTTTCTTTTATGTTAAATGAATTTCCGATTATATTGTCAAATGTATACTTTGAAAAATATCCGCTTTTAAAAATCTTATTCGTCTTATTATAAAGTTCAACAACATTAAAATATTCTCTTAGAATTATCATTTTGCCGAAGATTTCAGATTTGTATTCTATATTTCTCACAGTTATAAAACATTCAACATTTCTTACCTTTATCAGTTCTTCTTTAACATCCTGATCTCGTATTATTTTTAAAAATTCTTCTTCTCTTTCGAAAACCTCATATAAATTTTTATAAAGAACATCTTTTTTGCTAATGCCTAAAATTTTACACATAACACCATTTATAGTATTTATGTCAAAATCGGAGTCTACAATCAAAACTCCTCCATCAAGATAATCTATGGCAAATTCAAGTTTCGCTTCTGAAACATACTTTTGTTCCAGTGAATAATTAATTCCATACCAAAAAGTAGGTACTAAATTTACCATCTTAAGCACTATATCCCTTGCAACTTTTTCTTCAATATTTAAAATATAAATTATATCAAGAACATTAGATACGTCTAAAATCCTATGACCTATTATAATATCCTTGCCTGTAATTCCATCTTCCAAATCCATTTTTTCCGGTGCAACGTGAATTATGTAATCATATTCTTTTGAAGTAAGTATCTTACCCGGAAAATACGGTTCCATAAATATATCTGTTCTTCCAAGCTGATATATAAGCGCCATAGTTTCATTTGCCATAAATTCATTTATATTTACAACTAAAACTTTACTGTCCGCTTCTATCTTATTCAATTCTTTAAGCGCTGCTTTTGTAATTGTACGCTTCATCATAAGATGCGGTACATCACAGTTGATTTTTTTAATAAGCAAATTTATAATTTCGGGATCCGTATATAATATTAAATCTGTATCTTTAACCGGCGGTACCGGTTCCATTTCCAAATTTCTATAATCTACCAAGACATCTTTAAATATTGAATTTACTTGTTCTTTATAAAAAATTGATGCTTCCTCGTCAATAGAAAGAATTGTAATCCTTTTCATACTCCCTCCTTTTTTATGAGATCATTAACTTTATAACGCAATTTTCATGCCAACCTTTAAATTTTAAATATTAGGAAAACAATACGATTTGCAGTTCAGCATAGTCATATTATAACTTATTAAATGGGATACTATATATTATACTATATTTTTAATCCCATTAACAGAGTTCTTTTCCTGTATTATCTTTTAAGACATTATGATATAATTAGAATAGGTGATTATATGTTGATGGAAATTTCAAATTTAAGCGCATCCTATGGGAAAAATTTAATTCTGAATTCAATATATTTTACTATAGAAAAAGGGCAAAGTATTTGTATTTTAGGAGAAAACGGCTGTGGAAAATCAACTTTGTTGAAATCAATCTGCGGTCTCAAAAAATATTCGGGAGAAATAAAATATTCCGACTCTCTAAAAATCTATTACTTGCCTCAAGATAATGTATTGATAGAAGACATAAATGTATATGATAATATCAAACTGTTTTTAAATAATACATCTGATATTAAAAACAACAAATACATAAAATTATTTGAGATAGACAAGATATTCAAAAATAAGGTGTCTTCACTTTCAGGAGGGACAAAGAAAAAAGTTTCTCTATGCTTGAGTTTAATGGAAGATAATGATTTATTAATTTTAGATGAACCTTTTGCAAACTTAGATTCAAAAAATAAATCACTGTTTTTGGATATATTCAAAACAAAAAAACTAAATGGACTTTCTATTTTATACACTTCTCACCTAAATGACATGTCTGCCGCATCAGACATTAAACTTTATTTAAAAGACGGAAAATTGGAGGTCATGGTATGAAAAAATTAAAAGGTGCAATAAATTCTAAATTGATTATTGCGGTATTGGCAGTGCTTATAGTCGGAGGCGGAATATTTGCGTTTACAAAAGGAGCTTCCGGATCAAAAGCGGAAGTTGCAAAAGCTCTTATGGGATTAAAAGATGAATATTCTAATACTATAAATGATTTTGCTCCCGACTTCGGAACAAAAGAAATGATGCAAAAATATTCTAAAGACGGAATTTTTTCTGCAGATATAAATCTAAATACGGATTATTTTAAATCCCAAGGTATAGATAGTGCAGGATTAACTTACTCTATAAAAAACAATCCGAAAGAAAATTTATACAGTCTTACCTTAGATGCAAACGGTGGAAGTCTATCAGCTTCAGCAGATCTTACACTTATTAAAAATGACGTATATCTAAATATTCCTATGTTATATGACAATGCATTTAAAATTGTCGGAGACACAGTCGGAGCCGATATTCAAGATTCTGCACTTGTAAAGTTCTTGGGAGCTGACTTATCTGAGTATAAAGATTTAAAATTTGATTTTACTTCCTTACCACGCACAACAGATGAACTTAAAAAAGATTTTTCAAACTATATAAAAACAGAATCCAATTCATTAATAAAAAATCTTGAAGTTACAAAATCTTCTGCATCTGATGATGAAACTGCAAAAATTAATAATTTATTAACTGATTCATCAAGAAAAATAACTCCTGAAAAATTCGAACTGAAATTTAAGGCAGATGATATTAAAGCAGTAATGAAAAAGTCATCAGAATATATCGTGGATTTACAAAAAAGAGAACTTGCCGCAATAGGATTTAATGATGAAAGTGCACTTGAAGATATCAGCTCTTCAATCAAAGAAGCTCAAGAAAAAATTGATGAAATGAAAATTGCGGATCCATATATAATAAATGTATTTATCGAAAACGGAAAAGTAGTTGCAATCAATACAAATATTTCCGAAGAAGAAAAAATTTCAGCAGAAATATACTTCTTAGGTTCTAAAAATACAACAGACAATATGATCCTTAATATACTTGAAGATGACAAGGAAAAAACTACAATCTCTTCTAACATGTCATTATCAGACAGTGCAAACATCATTAATGTAAATGTTAAATCAGAGTATGACGAAATAAATTATACCGAAACTTATAACCCTACAGATAAAACTCTAAAGGTTGAGGGTAATTTTAACGAAGAAGTTATTTCTCTATCAGGAAAATTTGAAAATATTGAAAAGGGAAAGAGATATAATTTTATATTTGATAATATTTCTATTCCGGGTATTGAGTTTAATTTGGGCGGAAATTTAAATTTCTCAACTGAAACTCCTGAAATAAACGCTCCTGAAAATGCAATAGAAATTTTAAAACTTGACGAAAGCGAAATCCAATCACTCATGACAAAAATTGAAGGAAATGTTCAATCATTTATGATTGCAGTACAACAACTTGGAATGTAATACCTGTATTAAAAGGTGATTATAATGAAATACTTTTTATTAAGATTAAAAAGTAAATTTAAAATTTTGCCCATATTATGTGCTGTTATGCTCATTTTTATGGGCAGTTTTTACATATTAAAAAACAATTTTAAGGCAAAAAAAATAAATCTTTCACTTCATTTTGAAGAACAATCGAATAAAAATAATTTAATTCTATTTCTTGTAAAGGGAACTGCCAGCGTAAAAAATGCAATAAATGTAAAACTTGAAACTAATCTTGAAAATGCTTTTAGTGATTTGAAAAATGGAAAAACAGATATACTTATAAATGTACCCGAAAACTTTTATGAAAGCATAATTGACGGCACAAATAAAAGTGCAACCATATATTTTTCAGACTCTACAGAAATTGTAAAAGGAGTTTTTAAATCTCTAAGTGAAAGTTCCGTAAAAATGCTTTCTTCCGCACAAGCAAATATCTATATTTCAGATAACATAAAAGACGGTAAACAGGGCTATAGAAATGAAGAATTAAATAAAAAACTTTTAAGTGAATCTCTAAATAGAGAAAAACTTTTTAAAAAAGTTTATATTAAAAGCAATGTAAGTATGGCTGAAATTTATATTTCAATTTTAATATCATCAATTATTATCATTGCACTTAGAAATACAAACTATATAAATACATACGCCTATTTGAAAGTTAGAGGAAATTCTATTTTCAAATTAAACTTGTATGAAGTTGTATCCAACACGATAATTTTATTTTTGATATTTATTGTTTCTTATAATATAGCTAACAAACCCTTGAACATGCTTACAGACAGTATAAAAATTTTAATTATCTCTGCATTCATCAGTGCCTTACTTGAACTGTTATTGATTTTATTTAAAGAATCCTGTATTTTTGCTATATTAATTATCTCAATACTATCAATCTTAAATTCGGGAATTATAATCTCACGTTCTATTATTCCTACTTATATTATAAAGGCTTTCTCCATTATGCCTATAAGTTTGATACTAAAAGACGCTCCAAAAAGCTATATTCTAATATCGGCATATACTATCTGTTTTATGCTTTTCACAAATTACTTAATAAGGAGGAATTTTGAATGAAGCTTTTAATTTTTATGAAGAGATATTTAAAAAGCAAATTATTTTATCTCTCCTTACTATGTGTTTTTGTTTTAGCATTTCTATATACTACAGTTGACTTAAATTCAAGTGATAATTTAAAAATCGGAATTATTGATAAAACAGATAACTGTCTTTCCCAAAATTTAATTGACAAGTTATTAACTTCAAGCGGATACTTTAAATATATAAAATATTCAAATGAAGAAAATTTGCTTCAGGATTTAAAATCCGAAAACATAAATTATGGATTTGAAATTGACTTAAATTCTGATGGAAAATTTATACAGTATTCATTTGATGATAATTTTTCGGGAATTGCAAGAGAAGATATTTATTCAAATTATTTTGAAATAACTACATCGGAATATACAAAAAACCTATTAAAATTAGATGAACAAAAATATAAAACTCTATACGATAAATATATTAAACAAACTTTTTCATTTAATTATGAAGATAAATTCTCCGGAAAAGTATTTCCATTATTTGAAACTTCAAGCCTGCTCATACTTGCTTTAAATACACTTACTATTTATGATTACTTTATATTAGAAAGTAATTCTAAATACTTTCAAACCGTAAATGGAAGAAAAAATAAATCGATTTTTATATTGGCAGCTATATTGATAAACTCAGGATTATTTTTAATTTTGTTGAAACACTTTATAGATATAGATATAAAAAAATATTTACTATATATAATTTGTATATACCTATATGAATTACTGTTAATAAAATTATTGAGCAGAAAATACTTCTTAATTTATATGCCGCTTACAATTTTACTTTCAATGATTTCCATAACTGCTGTAAATATAAAAACAAGCTATTCCTATCTTGCACTGTTATTTTTAAACAACTGCTATACAAAAAGTCAAAGCTCAATAATTTATTTAATAATTCCATTAATAATTTTATCTGTCTTAAATTTAACTATAAATTTATGCCATTATAGAAATGATGGAAATTTGTAAAAAATATAATTAAACAGTATGATATAATATTTATGTAGTATGGTTTAATAAAAGGAGGTATAGCGATGAAAAAAATAATTAATATAAGTAATATGACATGTGAGCACTGCTCTGCTCATGTTAAGGAAGCTCTTGAAAATTTAAATGAAGTTTGCGATGTTAAAGTATCCCTATTCAGAAAAAGAGCTGTTGTTGAAGGCGAAAATCTAAGTGACGATATTTTAAAAAATGCGGTTGAAACTGCAGGATATACTGTTACTTCAATAGAATGACAATTGTTAAAAAATCCCTTACATTAATGTAAGGGA
>NZ_GL349422.1:105894-160522 GCF_000090945.1 Peptoniphilus sp. oral taxon 386 str. F0131
TGTAGGATTTTTTACGTTATTTTTTCAAAAATTCTCTTGTCCGCGCTTCTTTCGGGTTTTCAAATATTTCTTCGGCACTTCCACTTTCTAAAATTATACCTTTATCTACAAATATTACTTTAGATGAAACCTCACGGGCAAATTTCATTTCATGAGTTACTATTATCATAGTAAGACCGCTTTTTGCGAGGTCTTTCATAATATTTAAAACTTCATCTACCATTTCCGGATCAAGCGCCGAAGTAGGCTCATCAAAGAGAAGTATATCAGGATTCATACAAAGTGCTCTCGCTATTGCAACTCTTTGTTTCTGTCCTCCTGAAAGCTGAGACGGTTTTGCATTTACATATTGTTGCATACCTACCTTAGTCAAATTTAAAATAGCTGTCTTTTCAGCATCACTTCTTGAAATTTTTAAAACTTTTCTCGGTCCTATAGTACAATTATCCAATACATTTAAATTATTATATAAGTTAAATGACTGAAATACCATCCCGATTTTAGTTCTCAAATCACGAAGTGAAATTTCTCCATTTAAAATATTTTTATCTTTAAATAAAATTGTACCTCCGTTTACTTCTTCAAGCTGATTTATACATCTTAACAATGTAGATTTACCGCTACCCGAAGAACCTATTATTGAAATTACATCTCCTTTATCAACTGTAAAACTTATATTTTTTAAAATTTTGTTATTTCCGAAATTCTTCTCTAAATTTTCTATTTTAAGTATTGCTGCCATATCATACCTCACACCTGTATTTGATTTCCCATTTTAAGTTCGTAAGATTTTGGTCCTTCCAATCTCATCTCTATAAATTTTAAAATTTGAGTTATAACGCTTGTAAGCACTAAATATATTACTAAAATTATAAAATAAGTGCTAAAAGTATCGAATGAAAGTCCTGCAACAGTCTTTGCCGCAAAAAACAATTCTCCTACAGATATTACATTTAATACCGAAGTATCTTTTATATTAATTACAAATTCGTTTCCTGTTGCAGGAAGTATATTTCTCATAGTCTGTGGCGCTATTACATATAACATGAGCTGCAAATGACTCATTCCGCCTGCCTGTGCAGCTTCAAATTGTCCCTTGTCAATTGAAATTATTCCTCCTCTTACCACTTCAGACATATATGCTCCGGTATTTACAGAAACTACAATGTATGCTGCAAGCATCTTATCTATTTGAATCGAATAAAATTGTGCCAATCCATAATATAAAAGCATAGCTTGTACTATCATCGGTGTTCCCCTAAAAACTTGAATATATATAGATAATATTAAATTTACAAATTTTTGCATTACTCCCTTTAGTCCCTTTTGCTTTGGAATTGTCCTTATTCCTCCAACTATAAGTCCTATTAATAATCCAATTATTGTAGATAAAATTGAAATTTTTAATGTATTTACCGTTCCAATTAAAAACATCATTTTATACTTGTTAAATATCAATATAGATTTTTCCATAATATCCCTCAATTCATTGCAGGTTGATTTTTAATAGCCATATCCATTATTTGTTGTCTTTCTTCTTCTGTTATTGCACTAAAAACTTCATTTGCCTTTGTCTTTAATTCGTCATTACCTTTTTTTAACCCTGCAGCTATTCTATTTTCATTATCCTTAACTACAAAGCCATTTCCATCTTCAAACTTTACCATTTTAAAATCCGGCATAACTGCTTCAACAGATTTACCTTCAGGTACTTCTCCGATATAAGCGTCAATCACTCCACTTTGAAGTGCAACCCTAAGCTGTGTGAAATTTTCCATAGGTTCCTGTTTTAAGACACCATCTATTTGATCAATTATTTCATAGTGAACGGTATTAAGCTGTGCTGTTACCTTCGCATCTTTAAAGTCTGAAATTGAAGTTGCATTTACATATTTAGAATCATTTCTGACAATCATTACATAGTCGCTTACCCAGTAAGGTTCTGTAAAATCTATTACTTCCGCTCTTTGTGCTGTAGGACTCATACCTGCCATAATCATATCTATTTTGTCCGATTGGACTGCCGGCGGAAGTCCATCCCATTCAGTTTTTACTACAACAAGTTTTTTACCAAGGGCATCTGCAACTTTTTTTGCAAGTTCAACATCATATCCTCCTGCAAATTCAGATGAACCTTCAATTTCAACTGCACCGTTTGAATCATCTTGTTGAGTCCAATTATATGGCGGATATCCACATTCCATACCAACTCTTAAGATATTTTCTTTTTCTTGCACATCTGTCTTACTTGTTGCATTTCCTCCACATGCAGTTAAAAATACCATAACAATTAATAATACCGTCATTCCCTTTAAATTTTTCATTTTCTTTCCTCCCTAATTAATTTACAAAATAAAAAAACTTTCGCACCAAAGGAACCATCCTTGGGACGAAAGTAAAATCCGTGTTACCACCCATATTCACATATACTTCACAATATATGCCTCGCAAGGTACTATCATACCTCTGCCCTGTAACGTAGGTCACTCACGTTTTGAAATCAAACTATCCTTCAAAAAACTCAGAGCCTTTCTTTCAAATCCAACAATTTACATTAATTACACCAACCTAATGCTCTCTAAAAAATCGTTTTGAATTCTACTCTTCTCTTCAACGCTTTTGTCTATTATAGTCACACCTGTCAAAAAATGCAAGTATTTTTTTGTTTTTTATTAATATTTTTTCTTGTTCAATTTGCATTAAGCAAATATAATATAATAGGGTGATAATATGGAGTCTGTTAATTTTAAAAATATGTTCAGCTTATATAATATAAAAAAATTCATAATTGTTAATATTGGAGTTCTAATTTTGTCAATTGCACTTCACTTTTTCTTGGTTCCTTCAAATTTAGCCGTTGGAGGAGCTGCAGGGCTTGCAATTCTCCTTGCATCGGTCTTTAAATTTTTATCCGTCAGCGGAACGTTATTATTCATAAATATCTTTTTAATTGTTCTCGGTTTTTTTACAATAGGCAAGGAATTCGGTGCATATACTATCTATGCCTCAGTTGCACTTTCTGCATTCTTAAGAATTTTTGAAGTATTTACTCCAATGAAAGTTCCATTTACAGATGATGTATTTTTAAATTTAGTATTCGGTATTTTCATTCAGGGTATCGGTGTAGGTCTTGTATTAAATAAAGGCGCATCTACCGGCGGAACTGATATAGTCGCAAAAATTGTAGAAAAATATACACGTTTTTCATTCGGAAACGGCCTTGTAATAAGCGACGGTATTATAACCTTGGGAGCCTGTTTAATTTATGGTCCAAAGCTTGGTATGTATGCTCTTATGGGTGTAATTATGAATTCACTTATAATTGATAAAATGCTCGCAGGATTTGACTCAAAATACAACATAACAATAATATCTGAAAAATTAGAAGATATAAATCAGTTTATCTTAGTCGATCTTTTTAGAGGCAGTACAATTTATGTTGCAGAAGGCGGTTATTCTCACAAGACTAAGAAAATTTTAACCACAATAGTAGATAGAAAAGATTATATTTTGTTAAGAGAATTCGTTAAAAGAGCAGACTCTAATGCGTTTATGTATATTTCACACATAACGGAAGTAGAAGGCAGAGGGTTTACTTACGAACAAAAAAAGAAATAATAAAAACGTCCTTAGTTTTAAAACTAAGGACGTATTTTTTATCTTCTGTTTGAATTTCTCCAAATACCAAACTTCTCTGCTTCTTTAATTAAATCATCTCTGAATTCCGGAGCTGCTAAATTAATTATTCCCTCCGCTCTTTCCCAATTTGATTTACCTTTGCAATTAAATAACCCGTATTCTGTTACAATATAATGTGTATTAGGTCTTGCAACTGTTATTGCACTTCCAGTTTCAAAATTCGGAACTATTCTGGATTCTTCCTTACCTGTTTTCTTATTATAGAATTTAGATGAAAGGCAAATAAAACTCTTTCCTCCATTTGATAAATATGCTCCAAGAACAAAGTCAAGTTGTCCGCCCGCTCCTGAAATATGCTTCTTTCCCGAACTTTCTGATGATACCTGTCCAACTAAATCTACATTTACCGCATTATTTATAGATACAAAGTTATCTATTTTTGAAATAACTCTTGCATCATTTGTATAGTCAACCGGAGCTGCCATACATTGAGGATTGTTATCTATAAAATCATAAAGCTTTTTAGTTCCTGCCGCAAAAGCATATGTCTGTCTAAATCTATCTATATTTTTCTTTGCACCTGTAATTTTTCCCTTGTTATATAAATCTACAAATGCATCTACAAACATTTCTGTATGAACACCTAAATCTTTTAAATCAGATTCTGCTATGAGTGAACCTACAGCATTCGGCATTCCGCCAATTCCAAGTTGGATACAAGCGCCATTTGGAATTTCATTTACTATTATTTCCGCAACCTTTCTATCAACATCACCGAATGCTCCTGCAGGAAGCTCTGCCATTTCAGGATTATCTCCCTCAACAATATAATCAACCTCAGAAACGTGAATTGTATTTTCAAAGCCTCCAAGTGCAACCGGAAGCTTTTCATTTACTTCTACAATTACAATCTTAGCAGTTTCACATATAGCCATCATATGCGATGCATTAAGTCCCATGTTAAAATATCCATGCTCATCCATTGGAGTAACTGTAATATACGCAACGTCTACTTTACAATTTTCTCTATAGTATCTTGGAACTTCAGAATATCTTATAGGTGCATAAAATCCGGCATCTGTTGTATTTATTCTAACTCTGTCCGCTCCTCCTGAATGCCATGAATACCATATAAAAGAATCTCCATTGGGATCTGCTTTGAAAATTTCCGGAGTCCAAAGTAAAACTCCTCCTCTAACTACAACATCTTTAAGTTCTCCTGCTCTTTTTGCAAGTTCTCTATCAATAGCCACAGGAGTTTGAGCTCCCCAAGCATAATCAACGTAATCTCCACTTTTCACAAATGAAGCTGCTTTAGCTGCACTTATAAGTTTATCTTTATAAATATTTTTACAATCCATTTTTGCCTCCTGACATAAATTATTTATATAATATTATACCACGTAGAAGTGATATTTAATCAACCCTAAATTTATTTAATCTAAGTGCATTTGTAACAACAAACAGTGATGAACAACCCATTGCAAAAGCTCCTATCATAGGATTTAGCTTTAATCCAAAGCTGTTAAATAACAATCCTGCCGCTATCGGAATACCTATAGTATTATAAAAAAATGCCCAAAATAAATTTTGTTTTATATTTTTTATAGTGGCTTTTGACAATTCTATTGCACCTACTAGATCTAAAAGCTCATTTTTAATTAGCACTACATCGGCAGATTCTATTGCAATATCTGTTCCTGCTCCTATCGCAACTCCGATATCCGCTCTTGCTAAAGACGGTGCATCATTAATTCCGTCTCCAACAAATAATACTTTTTTTCCATTCTCTATATATTCTCTAACTATTTGTTCTTTATCATGTGGCAATACTTCAGAGTAAACTCTGTCAACTCTTAGCCTGTTTCCTATCACATTAGCTGCTTTTTTATTATCTCCGCTCACAATACAAACCTCAAATCCAAGTTTCTTTAATTTTTCAATAGCTTCACTTGAACTTGACTTTATAGTATCGGAAAGAGATATCACCCCTATAATTCCATCTTCATCCGCAAAATAAATCGAAGTTTGAGCTTCTTCCGTAAACTTTGACGTGTAAGTCTTATATTCATCAAGCTCAATATCTTCCTCCTCCATAAGCTTCTCATTTCCCGTCAAATAATTTTTTCCATCAATCTCCGCAACTATTCCCATACCGGCAAGAGTTGTAATATTACTCGGTTCTGTAAGCTCAAGATCTCTACTTAATGCGTATTTAACTATCGACTTTGCCAAAGAATGTTCTGAATTTTTTTCAATGGATGCGGCAAGTCTTAAAAACTCCTCCTCGGAAAATCTATTTGAAACTATTTCCTTAATTTCAAATTCTCCGGTAGTTATAGTTCCTGTTTTATCTAATAATGCAACGTTCATATTGTGTAAATTTTCAAGACTTTCTGCTGATTTAAACAAAATCCCAAGCTTTGCTCCTATGCCTGTTCCAACCATTATAGCAACAGGTGTAGCAAGTCCCAGTGCACACGGGCAACTTATTACAAGAACAGATATGCCCATTGAAAGTGCAAATTCAAAATCTCCTTTCACAAAAAACCAAGTTATAAAAGTAATAATCGAAATTGCTATTACAATCGGAACAAATTTACCGGAAATTTTATCTGCAAGCTTTGCTATAGGAGCTTTAGTTGTATTTGCATCTTCTACAAGTTCTATTATCTTTGCTATTGTCGTATTCTCGGAATTTACTGTTGCTCTAAATTTTATAAATCCGGTTTTATTTGTAGTGGCCGCCATTATCTTGTCTCCAACAGTTTTTTCAACCGGTATACTTTCCCCCGTAAGCGCAGATTCATCTACAGTGGAACTTCCACTTATAATTATGCCGTCCACCGGTATATTACTTCCCGCTTTTATAATTACAATATCTCCTATCTCTATTTCATCGACCGGAATTTCAATTTGAACATTATTTTTCTCAATTGTCGCAACCTTCGGAGTTAAATTCATAAGTCCGTTTATTGCAGATGAAGTTTTTTTCTTTGCCTTCGCCTCAAAATATTTACCAAGTGTAATCAACACAAGTATCATAGCTGCCGATTCAAAATACAAATCATGGGCAAATTTATGAACAAGCTGAATATCTTCATGCCCCATTCCATATGATATTTTAAATATAGCATACACTCCGTAAACAAATGATGCCGAAGAACCTATTGCTATTAGTGAATCCATATTAGGTGCTCTTCTGAATAATGCCTTATACCCATTCTTAAAAAAATGAAAATTTATAGCTATAACAGGTATGGATAACAACATTTGAGAAATTGCGAGTATCAATAGATTTTCATAACCCTTTAAAATATCAGGTTGCGGTAATCCAATCATGGCACCCATTGCAATATAAAATAGTGGAATCATAAATATAAGAGATGTATACAGACGACCTTTCATTGTTTTCATCTCATCTGCATACGGATCAGATGCTTTAGAGTTTTTATATTTATTACTTTTTTCTCCCTTTACAATAACTCCATACCCGGCATCCTTAACCGCCTTTAAAATATCATCAGATGAAACTTTCGACTCATCATATTCTACATTCATAGTGTTTGAAAGTAAATTTACACTCACACTTTCAACATCAAGTGATTTAACACTTCTTTCAACTGCATTTTGACAAGCTGAGCAAGTCATTCCCGTAACAGTATATTTTTCTTTCACACAATCACCTCAGATATTTATTACCCAATTTTAATAATAATTTTCGATTTTATCGTGAGTTTCTACAAAGTCTATAAACTTTTCAAAATCCGCAATTGTATTATCTACTGATGTTTTACTTATATCAATTTCATGCTCGGTATTATCGGCAAGTGATATTAAAATTGCAGACTTAACATGTTTACCGCTTATGCTTTCATATGCCCTTGTATAAATTTGAAGCTGCAACTTATAATATTCTATTGATTCTTTTGTAAGGTGTCCTGTTTTAAAATCAATTATTTCAATGTCTCCATTAACTTCACGAATTTGATCTATAAATCCGTTTATTATCCCATTTTTTACAGGATAGTAAAATTCATACTCTCTGTGCAAAATAGTTCCTCTTTGAGATTTATCTACATTTTTAATCCTATCTTTTAATAAATCCAATACATAATTTGTCACAGCTATATCATTTTGTTCAAGCTCTCTCTTTAAAAATTCATCTATGTCACTCGGACAAAATTGTGCATATTTATGAACTATAATCCCTCTTTTTATCGGGTCTATTCCTTCATATTCACTTCCCTCAGGTTTATATTCAATCTCATCTCCAAGAATATATGTCCGATAAAAACTAACAGGATCTTTTTTAAATGCCATATACCCTGAAGCTGAATAATATCTGAACTGTTTATTCCTGTCAAAATATTCATCTCTTATTAACGTATTATTTTCAAAATCACCTATCATATTCAGCTTTTCAAAGATATTGGGCTTACTATTTCTCAAAACTTCTTCATATGATGGAGAAATAATTTTTAAATTATTAAACTGTGTATTTTTTAATAATTCATGATAGCTGTTTTTTACATTGTTTTCATTTCCTTTTTCTATATCTTCTTTTTCCTTATACTTACAACTTAAAAAAGTCAGAGTTTTTTTTGCCCTTGTTGCAGCAACATAAAAAATTCTTCTTTCTTCTTCAAGTTCATTCAGTTTTTCTGCTTCTATTATAAAATAGTACTTCGATTCTCTGTTTTTAATTTTTATTCCAAGTCCATTTTCCCCAATTTTAATTATATTTTCAGTCGGTTTTTTTAATAGATTTTTTTTAAAATCAGATAATATTATATGGTCAAATTCAAGACCCTTTGATTTGTGAATTGTCATCAGAGTAACAGCATCTTCTGTTTTTTCTCCATCAAGCACAACATTCTGCACATAATTTATAAACTCCTCAAGGTTTAATGACTTCTTTTCAAATTCATTTGATAATAAAATCAACTTATCAATGTTTAGAATCGAATTTTTTCCAAAACACATTCTAAAAATTTCATAGCATCTAAGTTCTTTTACCACCATTGCTATAAACTCACTAAGAGTTAAAACATTTTTATATTCTCTAAGAGTAAAATATTTTGAAATCCCGTTATTAAATAATTCTTTATCTCTATCGTCAAGCTCTTTTTCAAGTTCAAAATTTAAAATATCAGTATCTTTGCTTCTAAGTGCAAGTTTAAAAATTGAGTTTTCACTAAGTCCAACAAGCGGACTTTTAAAATACGCAAGTATATTTAAAATATCTCTATTATTTGATAATGCCTTAAGTAAAACAATAATATCTCTAATTTCTCTAAATTCCGAAAATTTCTTTGCAGTATTATTTACGCTTATATTTCTGCTTATAAGTTCACTTTCAAAAGATTCCATATTTTTTGCAGTTCTAAATAAAATTGCTATGTCTTTTTTATCTATTCCCGCTTTTATCAAACTGTCAATATAATTTGCAGCAACTACGGATTCCTTTGAATCATCACAAAATTCCAAAATTTTTATTTTTTCGTCTCCTTTTAAATTTGCATTAAGGTTTGTGTATTCTTCACCTAAAATTTTTGGGAATAACTCATTAAAACTCTCTATAAGGCTACTGCTGCTTCTGTAGTTTTCATTCATATCAAGTGAAATGCAGTCTTTACTTTCCATTTCTTTTACAAATTTTTTATACTGTGATAAATCTCCGCCTCTAAACCCATAAATACTCTGCTTTGCATCTCCTACTACAAATAAATTTACATTATCAGATAAATTGTTTGTAAGTTTTTTAAGAATTTCTGTTTGAATTTTATTCGTATCCTGAAACTCATCAACCATAATGTACTTATACTCAATATCTATTTCAGAATTTAAAATTTTCAGAGCATATTTTTGTAAATCTTCATAATCTAAATAATTTTTTTCTCTTTTTTTGAAAGTATATTCAATTTCAATATCTTTTAAAATATCCGTGATGAGCTCATAGTACTTCTGATTTTTAGGTTCATTAACTAATTCCAATCTTAACATTTCCAAGCGTATTTTTCCCATAATCTCATAGATCTCTTTATTTTTAGAGTCTTGTACACAACTTCTTATTTTCTCAAAAAAATCAAAATTTGGACTTTCAAAAAATTTTTTGATGTCATCTCCCGCATATAATTTTCTGAATTTTGAATTTGAAGCGAGTTTTTTATGATTCCCAAGCTCATGAATCCAATAAATCAATGTGGAAAAATCTGTTTTTATCTTTGAAATTTCATTTAAAAATTCTGAATTTTTAAATGAAATTTCATCTATGCTGTAAGACTTGTTTTTTAAATCATCATACAGTGAAATTATTGCATCGCTAAATTTCCTTATATCAATTTCTGAAAGCTCCATCAAAAGTTCATACAATCTCATATCATTTTCATATTTTTTTAATACCGTATTTGTTGCATCTCGTAAAATATCTTCCGCCTCAAGCGGTTCGCAAATTTCAAATTCCGGGTCAACCTCAACAGCTAATGGATATTTTCTGATTAATTCGCCACAAAATGCATGTATTGTAAAAATTTGTGCATTTGAAAAAAATTTATAAATATCTTTTAACTTATTATCTTTCGACTTAGAAAGAGCACCCTTTATTTTACTCTTCATTTCAAAAGCGGCCTTATTTGTATAAGTTATAGCTAATATTTCTTCAAGTTCGTATCCTTTTGTAAGATTTCCATTTTTTAGTATATTTAAAAATCTTTCAGTCAAAACTTTAGTCTTACCCGTTCCCGCTCCGGCACTGAGACATATGTTTTTATCAATTGTATTTACAGCTATATTTTGTATTCTATTTAATCTATCCACTATTTCACCTGCCTGAAAATATCTATATACATTTCATTATCAACAGATTCTGTCGTAAAATTACCATTATATATTTCGTTGCAAAGTCTTATTACTTCCTGTTTAAGTTCATCAATAAAAAATTCAAAGTTTTCTATTTTCATCATTTTACGTCCAAAATACTTCTCATCCCTTAATGCACTCTTATATTCTGCCGATTTTATAACTCCATACTTAGCTTCTACAATAGAACACTTATCTTCCGCCATAATGTAAATAGGAAATTGAAAAGCCTCTTTATTAGCCATATCTTTTTGAGTGGGAACACCAAAATTACTTTTTTTATAGTCTATTAATATTTTATAGTCTCCTTTTCTATCTACTCTGTCTATTCTGCCATTGATTTGGTATTTATCAAGCTTAATATTTATTGGAACTTCAAATCCTACCGGTATAAAATCATCTCTTAGAGATAAATCCAATTCTATAAAATTTTTTAGTATAGAAAATATCCCGTCTACCTTTGCACTATCAAGAGCCGTATATTTTCCGGATACCGGCAACTCATCTATAAGTTCGCTTTTGATAATCGCTTTTAGCATTGTTTCGTTTAATTCATTAGGATATTTTTTAAAATATCTCTCCAATATATGATGGTATATATTTCCAATATCAATGTGATAAGTATCTTTTTGTCTTCTCAACATTTCTTCAATTTTTAATATTCTCTCAAATAAAAATGTATATGGAGATTTTACATACAAATCAAAATCTGTAACTTTAAAACCGCGCCTATCTATTAAATTTCTAAGACTTACTAATGCATCTCCGCTTAAAATTATCTCCTTATTCCCAAGAAGCCTCTTGTTTTCAAGCTCGATTTTTTCATTCAACAGATTATAATTTGAAAATGAATTAAATAATTTTATCTTATTCTCATCAACCTTATTCTCTTCAATCTCATCTATAATTTCAAGTGAAAGTTGCTCAACGGTAGATATCTCTACACTTGAAGCAATTTTTATTTTCTTAAACAAATCTTTATAAACAGAACTGTCATCTTCCCTCGCATAACATAAATAAGCCGTTTTTGAAAGAGAAATAAGCTTTAACAACTTCAGAAGTTCTCTATCATATATCTGTCTATCCGATTCAATTACAAATCCCATATTTATAAGTTCATTATTATTTGTCTTATTAAAGATAAAATCTCTACTTGGATACGATGGAAACTCAAGATTGAAATCAGTTATAAAAACATTGTTAAATCTTAAGTATAGACTTTTATCCATACTCATAACCGATGGTGCATATTCATTTGTATTGTCAAATGCAATCATCTCTAAATAGCTGTTTAAAAAGTCTATATATAATCCAAAACTAACTTTTTTAAAATATACATCGTAATTTTTCAACTTATCAAGTAGCAGTTTTATAGACCTTATATTTTGTCTATCTCTTTTCAGAATAATCTCATCTCTTGTAGATGCGTATACTCTTTCGGAAACTAATTCTGCAGTTTCAAGATACTCTTCCAATTTTTCACTATAGTACTTAAAACTTTCTCTACCTTCAAAATTAACTTTTAACTTTTTTAAAAGTTCATAAAACTCAATTAAATTTTTTTCATCAAGTTCAACACTTGTCCTTGTATTTTCTACAAGCTCATCTAAATTTCTAAAACTCATCTTTGAAATCTCATATTCCATTTCATCCGAATCTGTTATTTCAAAATATTTAAGTTTTATCCTACTTAATATATTTTTTCTGCTTTGAACTCTTAAATATTCTATCAGAGACAAAAACTCTTCAATTATTGGATATTTTGAATAAATCGTTTCTTCATTCAAAGTTAAATTTTCAAACATCTCTACCTGTTTTAAATTTTTCATGTCTTTACTTAAAGAAACTAAATCACACTTCTCATTTTCAATTAAACAACTCTTTAAAAATTTAAATACAGTTTTAAATTCACTTAATCTATTTTCTTCTTCAATTAAAAAAACTCTGTTATTTCTGACTAAATCATTTATATAACCTTGAATACTTTTATCCTCAAGAAATAATTTAGTTTCAAAGCCAATCCGCTCAAGTGAATTTACCATCTTTTCCGCAAAATTTAAATCTCTTAAAAAAAACGGCACGTTCACTATTACATTTATTCTATCTGAAAAATCTTTTATAAGCCCTAACTCTATTTCCTTAAAAGAGTAAAATCCATCTATGACTATTAAATCAATATTCTTATCATTTATATCTACATGTTCTATTAAATCCGTAAGATTTTTTTCACTTAAAAACTGCTCGTATTTTACATAAATATCTTTAAGCTCAGAAAATAGAGAATTATTTGCAGTTATCATATCACTACTTACAAGATTTTCCCTTGCTCTTAATATGAATTTTGAAACTGAATTTATTATCCCCCTATAATTTTTAAATAATTTATAATTTCCTTTTTGGATAATGTCTTTAAGTATATAACTTCTAAATGGATCGTCAATTATTTTCTTATTATTATTTTCTCTTCGGAGTGAATCAAATGTATGAAATTTTAAATTTGAAATTCCTCCAAGTTCTTCTATATACATTTTTTTATATTGATGTATTGATGCCTTTGTAGGCAATATATAAAATACTTGTTTACCATTTCTAATATATTCCAAAATTTTTTCTTTTATTTCTATATTTTCAGCATATAAATTCGCCTTATAAATTACCTTCAGCTTTTCCATATATTTCTATCTCCAAAAATATCCTCCAATATATCTGATTCAAGCTTCGGAAGTACTAAATAAAAAGTTTTCCCGCTTAAATAAGAAAGCTCTCCCTCAATTTTATTAAAATGAATAGAATAATTGTGCAAAAACTGACTCTCATACTTATACTTGTTCTTAAATAATCTATTTACACTGCTATCTCCATATTTTACATCTCCTACAATCGGAAGCTTTTTACTGCTGAGTACTGTTCTGATTTGATGAGTTCGCCCTGTAATCAAATTGACTTTTAATAAGCTGTAATCATTTTGCATAGCAATTCTCTTGAATTCTGTAATAGATTCTTTTGCTCCGATACTATTTTTCTTAAGTACTGTTACTTTATTTCTATCCCCATCCTTTGAAAGATATGACCTGTCACTAAATTGCTCTTTTGCTTCTCCACTTACAAGTGCAAGATAAAATTTATCTATATTATTTTTTTTAATTTCATAATTTAAGCTTCTAAGTACGCCGGATTTTTTTGCTCCGATTAAAATTCCGGAGGTATTTCTGTCAAGTCTATTACAAATTGCCGGTCTAAAAGAATTTTCATTTCTCGGATTATATTCCTGCCTTGCAATCAAATAATCTATCATCATATCAACCATATTCTTTTTAAAATCTTTAGAATCATTATGTGATAAAATTCCTGCAGGCTTATTCATTAAAATTATATTTTCATCTTCAAATATAATTTTTGGAAATTTGTTATTTTTGAAATTAATAGGCTCTCTTTTAAATTTTTCAATAGTTTCATCGCTAAGATATAACTTAATACAATCTCCTTTTGATAATAAATCTTCAGGCTCCGCTTTTTTGTCATTTAGTTTTATATTTTTCTTTCTTAAATTCTTATATATGAAGGACAAAGTTGCTTTTTCAAAATACTTTTTTAAAAATCTGTCTATTCTTTGACCTTCATCATTTTCATTCACAAAAATTTCTATCAATATTATTTCACCTTACCTAAATTATCTGCTATAATATATTATAGCAATTAATTTTAGAAAAGAGGGTCATTTTGAAATTTTTTACAAATTTAACTGATTTTTTACTTAAAATAATTTCAGTAGTAGTATTACTGTCAATAATAATAGGACTTGCATTAGTTATAAGGTGGAAAATTGATACACTTTATATGGAGAATATTGCAGGAGATGAAATTGAATTTACTCTACTTGATGAAATTGAAAAGACAAAACTCGATATTGAACTATATCTAAACGGAGATGAACCAAAATCTACTCCACAGATTGAAATAATCAAAGATAAAGAAGAAGATTTGGTTTCAATTACGATACCTGAAGGTGCAAGTATAGATGATATTGCAAATGAACTTTTAAATAAAAAACTAATGACAAGCATACCTGATTTCAAAGCACTTGTGGATAGTATGGGACTTACCGATAAATTTATATGTGGCACCTATCAAATACCTAAAGACAATAAAATAAAAAATACTATATTAACAATTACAAATTCAACCATTAAAAACTACGAAATTACAATAAGTGAAGGTGCAGCGGCAGATGCAGTTGGAGCTAAACTTGAAAAAATAGGAGCAATCCAATCAGCAAAAGCTTTTGAAGAGCAATGTAAAGACTTAAATTGTTTCTACAAATTCAAGCCGGGAACATACACAATTGAAACTCCTTCAAAAGTAATTAAAATAATCGAAATGCTTACAGGAGAAAATTTCTAACAAAAAAAGGAGATAATCATCTCCTTTTTTTATTGTAAACACTCATTGTTCAAGAAGTCCGCCCTTAGTGTATAAGTCAAAATAATACCCTTGATTCTTCATAAGTTCATCATGAGTTCCTCTTTCTATAATTTTTCTGTCTCTCATGACTAAAATTTCATCGGCATTTTGAACAGTTGTAAGTCTATGTGCTATTGTTAGTGTTGTCCTTCCCTTTGTAAGCTTTTCAAGTGACTCCTGAACTATTTGCTCAGACTTATTATCCAGTGCAGATGTAGCCTCATCTAAAATCAAAATCGGGGGATTTTTTAAAAACACTCTTGCTATGGATATTCTCTGTTTTTGTCCTCCTGACAGTTTTACTCCTCGTTCTCCGACATAACTGTCAAATTTTTCAGGAAGCTGCTCTATAAATTCTCTTGCACCCGCAAGTTCACTTGCTCTTAAAACTTCATCATCTGTTGCCGACGGATTCCCATATCTTATATTATCCATAACCGTTCCGGAAAACAAATATACATCCTGTTGTACTATACCTATATTATTTCTAAGCGATTTCAATGTTACATTCTTTATATTTTCACCGTCTACTAAAATTTCACCATAACTTACATCATAAAATCTTGGAATCAGATTACATATTGTAGTCTTTCCAGCACCGCTCGGCCCTACTATTGCAATATTATCTCCCGGGTTAATATTTAAATTAAAATTTTCAAGTACATTTTCCGTATCTTTCTCATATTTAAATGTAACATCTCTAAATTCAATTTTGCCCTTAACATCTTTCAGTTCAATTGCATTTTCAGAATCCTCTATCTCCGACTTGGTGTCCATTATCTCATAAAATCTTTCAATTCCGGTCATACCTTTCTGGAATTGCTCTGTAAATTCTACAATTCTTCTAACCGTTGCAAGAAGTGATGTTACATACATTACATAGGCTATAAGATCAGACGGCTTGATTTCTCCTTTCATCATAAAATAACCGCCAGATACTATCAAAATCAAATACATCAATCCGTCAAAAAGCTTTGTAATTACTGTAAATCCTGCCATAGCTTTATAAAATTTCTTTTTAATTCCTAAAAATTTTGCATTTTGAATATTGAATTTTTTTGCCTCTATTTCTTCATTTGCAAAACTCTTAACAACTTTTATCCCAAGAAGCGAATCTTCTATCGATGAATTTAAATCTCCAATATGAACTCTTTGCATCTTTTGTGCTTCTCTCATCTTATGATTGTACTTAGATGCAAATACCACCATAATAGGTATCATAAGGTAAATAAAAATTGTCATTTTCAAGTTAACAGACAATAAAATTATAAATGATACTAAAATTTTTATACCGCCTATAAAATATTCTTCCGGGCAATGATGTGCAAATTCCGTTATATCAAATAAATCATTTGTTATCCTGCTCATCAATACACCTATTTTAGTTTCATTGTAGTATGAATCACTCATAGTTTGAAGATGGGCATATACATCAGCTCTCATATCAGTTTCAATTTTAGCTCCCATTATATGACCTATACTTGCCATATAATATGCTGCAACCAAATCTATAGACTTCAAAATTAAAAATAACAAAGCAAGTCTTATTATCAGCTCTACATTGAGCAATTTGATATCTTTCATTCCAACACTTGATATATACCTTAAAATTAATGGAAGTATCATTTCAGATGCAGTTGTAAAAGCTGCACATAATAAATCTATAAATAAAATTGACTTATATTTTTTAAAATAAGGAGAAATTCTTTTAATTAATTGTATATTCTTCATAAAATCACCTCTTTTATTCTACATTATATAAATACATTTATCAAATGTAACTCTTTTGTTGTTGACTTTAAATAAAATCAATAATATACTCACATAAGAAACTTAGGAGGTAAAAATGGAAACTACTAAAAAATTAGCCCGATCTACTCTTGCGATAATTGTATTTTCTCTTTTAGGAAAAATTTTAGGATTCGTTAGAGAAAGTTTAACAGCTGCAAGATTCGGTGCAACTCTTGAAATGGATGCTTTTACCGCAAGTCAGTCTGCAACAGCTACTATTTCTATGCTAATAACAGCAGCCATTGCTACTATTTTTATTCCAAGTCTGCAAAAAGCCGAAAGAGAACTTGGTGAAGAAGAAAAGCTTAAATTTACAAACAATATGCTAATGATTATTTCATTAATTTCATTGATAGTTATAGCTTTAGGTATTGTTTTTGCTCCGGCACTTTCAATCTTATTTACTCCTAAATCAAAACTTGAAGCTTATGAACTTGTAGTGAAACTAATAAAAATAGGGATGCCGGTAGTTATATTCTCTGCAGTAGTCGGAGTTTTTACAGGTTTTTTGCAATATGAAGGAAAGTTTGCTGCAGCAGGTGCTGTTGCAATTCCGCTAAACTTAGTTTACGTTATATATCTCGGTTTTATTTCCCCGCACGCCGGTATAGTCGGACTTACAATCGCATCTGTTGTAGGTATATTGGCACAGGTAATATTTCTATTGCCAGATTCATTTAAAGCGGGATACAGACCGAAATTTGTCTTTAATCTAAAAGATAAATATGTAAATGAAGCACTTCTTCTTGCAGTCCCTATACTTATAAGTACAGCAGTAAATGATGTAAATGTAATCGTAAACAGAAGACTTGCAATGGGTATGGTAGAAGGCTCTGCATCAGTTTTAAACTATGCAAATAAAATGAATATGATGATTCTTGGAATTTTCATAACTGCAATTACAGCTATAATATTTCCGACAATGTCAAGAGCATTCGGAAATAAAGATATGATTCACGGTAAACGTGTAATGAATGCCTCAGTTAAAACTGTATTATTTTTAACAGTACCCGCAACAATAGGAATGCTTATTTTAGCAAGACCTATTGTAGATGTTGCTTTCTTCCACGGAAAATTTACATTACAAAATGCAATAGATACTACTGCAACACTTAGATTTTATACTCTTGCGCTAATTTCAATATCACTTAGCAATGTTTTAAACAGAGTATATTATTCAATAGCCGATACAAAAACTCCCTTCATAATAGGGCTTATAAATGTTTCAATAAATGTCGGACTTAATTTACTTGTGGCACATAAATTCGGTACAAGGGGACTTGCAGCATCTGTTAGTATTGCAACAACAGTAGCAGTATTAATATCATTTATTTTACTTAGAGAAAAAATTGGAAATCTCGGAATAAAATCCTATGTCAAAGCATTAGTTAAAACTCTAATGTCATCAACAGCAATGGGAATTTTCTGTCTGATATATTTCCCTATAGAAAAAGTCCTTACACCATTAATGCATTCTCATGGTTCATCAATAATTATAAAATTACTCTTACTTATGATTGTTGTCGGAATTGCAGCTATAATTTATGGATTATGTCTATATCATTTAGGTGTTAGGGAAATCAGAGATGTAGTTAAAATAATAAATCGAAGATTAAAAAAGGCATCCTAAAATAATCATACAGAGCTCAACATATAAAATATTTTTGAAAAATTTAAAAATATCAATCCTTCAGATATTTATGAAATAAAAATAGGCAGAAAAAATCTTCTGCCTATTTTTATACCACTAACTTAAAATTTAACTCTTTAAATTATATCACTGCAAAACACTTTACATAATGGAAGTTTCAAGTATATTTTCTTATATCCTTAAACTAAAATCTCAATGCTGATTTAACTTTAAAAAGGCTTAGGATTAAATCCTAAGCCTTTTTACTATTCTATTACATATACTTTTACATTTCTTCTTCCAAAATCATTTGCAGTAGCATTTGAGTTGAAAAATAAATCTATTCTGTTTCCTTTAATTGCTCCACCCGTATCTTCTGCAACTGCATATCCATATGATGGCCATCCGTCCATTGTCTCAATATACAATTTTGAACCGAGCGGAATTACTTTAGGGTCAACTGCAACTGCTCCTACTCTTGCTTTTGTTCCAAGTGCAGTTAATGAACCTGCAGTAGGATCATAAGCTGTAGCTTGCATTGTTATTACTTTTTTAATTTTTTTACCCTCAAGAGTTGCTGATGCGGCTGTTTTCTTAGTACCGATTTCAACAATTTCAGTTTCAGGTTCTTCAAGAATTTCCGATTTCAATACATCTATCGATACAAGCTTATCATTTACAAATGTATTTTGTATTATTTCAGATTTTACTCCAACTTTACCTTTTTTTATTATCTTTGTTTCTCCTACTACTAAAGAAGCATTTTCATTTTTTATTGTTTCAAATGGAATTTCAGTTTTAACTTCTGAACTTTCCTTAAAAACTCTTTCTATTACTATCGGTTTTTCTATACTTGCCTTAGCATTCAGCTTAGGTGTTACTACATCGTCAGAGTCAACTTTAATATTTAAATTTTCTAAAACTTCAGAAACTGTTTCTCCTACTGCTTTTGCAATATAAATCTCGTTACCGTTATTAATTTGATAACTCTTCGGAGCTTGTATTATTATATCCATGTCATCTTTTATTTCTGTATTCAAGCTAGGTGTTATAACTTCTTTATCCTTAAGTATTATTTTTTCTGATTTCAAAAAGTCTTCAACTGTTGCAGAATATGTTATAAATTTCTTTTCTTCTCCCTTTATTATAACATTTACACTCTTACCCAACACAGTTGAAAAACCCATTGTTATAGTCGAAGATAAAAGTACAGCTCCTATTAACAAAGTAGCAGCTTTTTTTCTAAGACTATTTTGTGTTAAATTCATTACCAATAACCTCCCATAAAAATTACATTGTTGTAAACTCTGTAACTTTTTTGTAACTTTTGCTTCCTTGTTAAGTATATAAGGTTTTGATAATTTTGTCAAGTTTTTTGTAACTTTTTTGTTACCTTTAGATGAAAACGGCTATTTTCCAACATTTTATTTCTGGAATTTAAATTGATTTTTGTAATAAATCAAGAGTATAAACTCAATATATCACTATAATAATTGTTAAATTTTGTTACTTTTTAATTTATTTATTAAATTATATATGACTTTTGCTGTGAATCCCCAAATTATTTTATCCTCATATTGATAAAATATAACTCTATCTTTTGATCTTTTAAAATCATACTTTTCTCCATTCGGTATTAAGCTATATGGAAATTTATCATTTCTCTTTGCAATTAACTCTACTTCATATATATCAGGTTCATTTTCAAAAAAGAAATTTAAGGGAACAGTAAATATATCTTCAACCTCTTCTTTATTCGGAAATATATTTTCAATGCTTTTAGTTATCTCTCCCACGGTAGTATATATCACAGAACCATAGGAGTTTACTAAAAAATCTCCCCCATTAAACACATCTAAATCTACTTTTGATATTAGTAATTCTTCACAGGTTTCTCTTATCGCCGCCTGTATATAATCTTCATGTTTTTCAATTTTTCCTCCGGGAAAACAAATTTCGCCCGGCTGATTGTTGAGATTTTTAGAGCGTACTTCAAACAACAAATGTGTCTGTTTTTCTACTTCTATAAATGGTACAAAAATTGAATATTTATTTTTTATTTCCATTGGTTCTGATTTTAATTTTTTTACTATTTCTTCTATCTTGTTTAATCTCATTGCTTAATCATCTTTTTAACTAATTTATTTATAGTTCCTACCTCTATTTCTCGATTAATTATAGGTTCTTTTGACATAATTTCATTAAGTAACTCATCTACATTATAAATTCTCAAGAAGTCTATATTATACTTTTGTGCATCTCTTTCAATCATAGCTACTACCAAATCTACATAGTTATAACCGCTCTTAAGTCCCAACTCTTTCGCAAGGTCCGGGATTATTTCTTCAAAAAAAACTCTATACTTTGAAGTGTTTTTATACTTACCGCTAATTAAAATTTCATCTAATCTGTCAAAGTACATATTCTGTAAAATTTCAAACGCCATTTCTTCATCAAATGGATTTATATAATACTTATCTCCAAATAATCCATTTAATTTTTTATAAGTATCAAAATATCCTATTCTCATTATCTCATCAGCTTTTTTGGGATCAAAATCCATAGATGTCGTGTATTTTTTACTTGGTGATATTACTATTGCATCATCCGGAAATGCGATATCTCTTAAATTTGACGGATTGACTCTGACTATCACAGGAGTAAGCCCTAACCTTTGCACCATATTATATGGAATTTTATTAAAAAATCCTCCGTCTAAATAGTATTTACCGTCAAGCGGTTCAAGTTTAAATATCGGAAGATAACAACTCCCTATTATATAGTTATGAAGTTTTCCCTCTTCAATTTCATCTATAAACAACTCTTCTCCTTTTTTATCTGTAAGATTTAAAGTTGTCAGCCCAAATTTTATTTTTGAGTTTCTAACCTTTTCTTCATCAATATAAGTTGTAACTAATTGCCTTAACGGATCAACCGGTATTCCCCTGCTGCTTAATGTTTCTTTTATACCTTTAAACTTTTCAAATGAAAATTTTCCATCCTGTGTATTTTCTGACATCAATGCAACTATAGCATTCGTTGTGTCTGAATCGTCCGTGCTAAAATCTTGAAATGACATACTCTTCCATAAATTTGCACACTTATCCGGCTCATTCATCACTATCATAGCTCCGTTAATTGCCCCTATTGAAGTCCCTACTACCGCTTTAAATTCAAATCCTAACTCCTTTAGAGCAAAATAGGAACCTATATGATAGGCTCCCTTTGCTCCTCCACCTTCTAAAACTAATCCGTACATATTATAATCACCTTATTCTAATTCTATAATGTCTTGTTATTCACCAGTACAATTCACAGCCCTGTCGAAACTGCTATTTTTTAAATTGTACATCACAAATCCCTGTACTATTTACATCCTTTAATTTGTTTAAGCTCTATGTTATTCTTTTTTATAAGTTCCAAGGCATATTCATCTACTCTGTATGCCTCTTTATAATAAATCGCTTTAATTCCTGCCTGAATTAGTGATTTTGTGCAATTTAAACATGGAAAATGAGTAACATAGGCAACACAATCTTTTACCGGTATTCCCTCTTTTGCACAATATAATAAGGCATTCATTTCAGCATGAATCGTAGCTATACAATGACCGTCTCGCATTGTATGTCCTATTTCATCACACTGAGGATTGCCCGCAAGCGAACCGTTATATCCGGTTGATACTATTCGATGATCTTTATTTACTATGACACACCCTACAAAAGCTCTGTCACAAGTAGATCTTATAGCAACCATCTCTGTTATTTCCATAAAATATTCGTTCCAAGACTTTCTCATACATACCTCACTTTGCTTCTTTGGCAAGCTTGTCTACAATTTCATTATATTTGACTCCACTATGTGCAGCCACTTTTATAAAGACAACATCAATTTTATCCTTGATGGATTTATAATAATTTCTATACTCAATAGTACCTTTTTTATTTGCCTTCCAAGTTTCAGTCGCCCAATTTTCTATACCTGCATAATCATAATGTAAATATATCCTTTTTTTCCCAAGTTCTACCGCTCTTTGTATGGCATACATTGCACCTTTAAGTTCCCCTGCAACATTTCTCATAGTAGAATCTTCGTCATAATATCTCTTGGATGAAGTTTCATATATATCATTGTCAAATAGAACAGCTCCATAGGAAAAACTTCCGTCAATAACCGAATAAGAACCGTCCACATAGGAAATTATCTCTCCATCCTTAATATCTTCCTCAAACTGTATTTCTGTCCGCTCTTCCGGTATACCCTTAATAAATAAAACGGCATCATCTTTTGTATTGAATTTTTTATAAACCGCACCGCTATATCCTATAACCTGCGCTTTACATTCATCCCATGTAGTATATATTCCTACTTCTCTTCCTTTTTTTACTGCGTAATACATTATATTCTCCTTATACTAAATTAATTTTATATTAAAAGAACCGATTATACAAGTTTAATAATAACTATAACATTAAGTGTTTTTGTGATATACTTAATATGATTAATATTACAAATAAATATTAAATATGGAGGTACTAAATGAATACTAAACAACTTGAAAGAATGAGAACAGGCAAAGGTTTTGTAGCTGCACTTGACCAAAGTGGCGGTTCCACTCCAAAAGCTTTAAAGCTTTACGGTGTAATGGAAGATTCTTACAATAATGATGAAGAAATGTTTAAATTAGTTCACGATATGAGAACAAGAATTATAAAAAGTCCATCATTCTCAAGTGAAAGAATTCTTGCAGCTATATTATTTAAAGTTACTATGAATTCAAAAATAGATGACCTTTACACAGCAGATTTTCTTTGGGAACAAAAAGGCATAGTTCCTATCCTAAAAGTAGATGAAGGCTTAGCAGACTTAAATAATGGAGTTCAACTTATGAAACCTATGAAAAATTTAGATGAACTTCTTGAAAATGCAAAAGAAAGAAACATATTCGGAACTAAAATGAGATCTGTAATTAAAGAACTCAATGAAAATGGAATAAAAGAAATTGTTGAACAACAATTTGAATATGCAAAGAAAATATCAAAAGCAGGCTTCGTTCCTATTATTGAACCTGAAGTTGATATTAATGCAGAAAAAAAATCTGAAATTGAAGAAGTATTAAAAAAGGAAGTTGTTAAACAACTTGAAGCTCTTGAAAAAGATGTATATGTAATGTTCAAATTCACAATTCCAACAGTTGAAAATTTATATTCCGATTTGGTGAATTTTGAACAAGTTGTTAGAATAGTAGCTCTTTCAGGCGGTTATTCAAGAGAACTTTCAAATGAATTGCTTTCTAAAAATCAAAATATGATAGCAAGTTTCTCAAGAGCTCTTTCAGAAGGACTTAATGTAAATCAAACTGAAAAAGAATTTGATGAGCTTCTTGACAGCTCAATAGAATCTATATACAAAGCATCAATAGAAAAATAATATAAAAGAGGACTTAGCTCCTCTTTTTATTTGATTAGGTAATAAAATGGAAAAATATATTGAAAATGCAATTGCAAACAGAAGGTTTTTTAGACAAATTGCCGAAACCGGATTTCTTGAAATGCAAACCACAATAGAAATAATAAAACAATTAAAAAATATGGGCTTTAATGTAAAATACGGAAAATCCATTCACTCAAAACGCTTGGGTGTTCCTTCAAATGAAGAACTTAAAAATCATTCCAAGCATATCTTGCTTGATGATGTAGACTTTGATACATCCGAAATCTTTGAAGGGTATACAGGATGTATTGCTGAAATGGTATCGCCTGAAAAAGGTCCAAGTTTCGGATTTAGATTTGACATAGACGCCCTTCCAATTCACGAAACAGAAAATATTGATCATATTCCAAATAAGCTGTCATTTCGTTCAAAAAATGAAAACACATGTCATGCATGCGGCCACGATGGTCATATTGCAATCGGACTTTCGCTTTGCAAATATATTGCAGATAATATAGACAACCTGTCCGGAGCATTTAGAATTATATTTCAACCTGCAGAAGAAGAAGTTCGTGGCGGAAAATCAATTGATGGCGCAGGTGCCACTGATAATTTAGACTATATGATTTCTTCACATATAGGATTAAATCAACCGGATTCTACTATAGGAGTAGGAAGCATAGGTTTTCTTGCTACAAAAAAAATAGATATAACCTTTTACGGAATATCGTCTCATGCTGCGGCAAATCCTCAACTCGGTCGAAATGCATTACTCGGCGCTGCATCTCTTGCACTTACACTTCACAGTTTCGCTCAATATTCAAATGGAATGGCCCGAATAAATGTCGGCACACTCCACTCAGGAAATGCCAGAAATATAATCGCACAAAATAGTTACATGCAAGTTGAAATAAGAGGCGAAAACGAAATCATCTTAAATGATCTATATGACAAGCTAAATAATGCAGTCAAGGGTACTGCCATTAGCTATGGTCTTGAATATAAAATAGAAATCGTCGGAGAAGCCATATGTTTTGAAACTAAATACCCTGAATTTACAAAATATATAAATTCCAAGCTAAATGAAATAGGTTTTAAGACTACGCTCAATCCAAGATTAAATGCTTCTGAAGATGTTAGTTATTTATTAAAAAGTACTGAAGATAAAGGCGGAAAATCAATTCACTTTTTACTCGGTACAACACTTAAAGCTCCTCACCATAATGAAGCATTTGACTATGATGAAGAAGTTTTAACAAGAGGTCTTAATCTTTATATTAAGACGATACACATACTTCTAAATAAAATTTGAATTCAGATATCAAAAAGTTCCGACAATGTCGGAACTTTTTAATTCATAGTTTTATATTTTTGTATGTTGGCATCATTTAAAAACTCGTAGGCACTATTAATTTTTTGAAACATTTCTGTTGCCCCCGGCTCTTTATTGATATCGGGGTGATACATTTTTGCCATCTTTTTGTATGCGAGCTTTATTTCATATTTATCGGCATTATAACCTACTCCTAATGTATTACAAGCTTGCTCATATTGAGACTTAAAAGATGAAGATGTATATCCCTGATAATTTCCTTGATTTTGATATTGTCCGTTATAGCTACCTTGATAATATCCTCCGCCTTGCTGGGCTTGTCTGAAAAATTCCTCAAAATCGCCATAATCTCCGAATGTCCAATAAGTACCTCCACCCATATTCTCAAATCTTTTTTTAAATTCTTCTTCCTCTCTCTTGCGTCTTGCCTCTTCTCTTTTTATTCTTTCTCTTTCCATATCATCTCTATATTTCTTGCCATAATCTTCCATTTTTTCAAATGAAGCTCTTCTGCCAAGCAAATAAAAGTCCGCCTTATCATAAAAATATTCTGTCGCCATATATTTAATATATTTTAAATAGCTAACTGCAATTTTCCCTATAAATGGAACTACAACAGAAAGTATTATTATTGTGAGTATAAACGGATTTGAAAGTAAAAACCCAAAAAATATAGGGTTAAAAATAAAAAGTAATACCAGACAACCACTCATAGAAAGCATCAATCCGATAATCTGTCTGAATGATGAAAAGATGCTGACTAAAAAATTTACAATGTATATAAATCCTTGAAGTATATAATCTATTAATGTACCTATAGCCTTATTAAAATATCCTAAAATTTTATTCATTCTCTCTCCTTATATCTATTTATAAATTCTCTATCTTCAATTTCAAGATCATTTTCTTTTGCAAGCCATTCAAGATGGTGTGTCAATTCATGATGTAAAGTTTCTCTGAGCTTTTCTTTAAGTTCTTCATGTGATAAATACCCATACATATTCATAAATGAACCATAATATATTATAATGCTGTTACCGAGCATGCTGCGTTTATATGCTCCGAGACATATTAAATCATCATTTTTTGACTCCGGATGATAGCAAATATTCTCTTCTATTATTATGCCGCCGTTTAAATACTTAAACATTCTCTGCGGAATTTCATCATATATTTCATTTAAAATATTTTCAACTTCATCTAATCTATCTTCCATCTTTACCTCTGTTTAATTCTCATCTATTAATACTTCTTTTACAGAGCTGAAATCTTCTTTAAAAATTTCTTCACAACTTAAATAAAATCCTCGTCTATATGCACTGACTCTGTATTTTACAGTAGATTTTTCTTCATTATTTTTAAGTACATCTAATTTATTTATCTCTTCCAAAATAAATTCATCTAAAAAATAAAAGTTCTTGTCCGGAAATAATTCATAAAAATATTCTTTTATAAGGCAAAGTGATATATCCATTACAAAGATATTTTTTTCATTTCCAATGTAGCACTTAAGCAATTCTGAAATTATATATCTATTAAAGTCAAAATCATTTATACTGTTTAAAAGTATTTGTACATCTTTTACATTGATTGCAAAGTATTTTTCTTCAAGATAGCTTTTAAAATAAGCATCACTTAAAACAAGTCTATCCCCTGCAGTTTCAAATTTATCATAAAATTCCGCCAATCCATCTGCTATCTTATATCTTACATCTCTATTTATGTTAAGAGCTATTGAAGGGCTTGAAATAATCATAAGTTTAATTATCTTCTGTGCAAAATTTTGAAGCTTATGCGAATTTTCAGCTATTGCATTTTTTCTGAGAGCATATGGATAATTTATGTTATCAATTGTGATTACGAATTTTTCAGATACTTTTTCTCTAAGACTTCGGTATAACTCTATTGTCCCTATTCCATCGCCAATTATAGCAACATTAAATCTCATCTTCTCCTCCAACAGTAACTGCCTTGTAACAATTTTTATATTTCTCAAAAAAATATAAGTAGGCTTTATTTAAAGCAATATCATCATCAAATAATCCAAATACAGTTGAGCCTGATCCGCTCATCAAAGAAGTCGCTCCAAAATTTTCAAGCTCACATTTTATTAAAGCTATATCGGGATGATTTTTAAATACAACTTTTTCCATCTTATTTTCAAGTAATCCCTTAAGCTTTTTTGCACTTTTATATTTCATACTTTCCACTATTTTATCAAAATCTATCCTATTATCTTCAATTGAAATATTTTGATATACACTTTTTGTGAAAATTCCATAATTAGGATTTACAATCAAAACACTTACTCCGTTAAAATCTGTAAGCCTTTCAAGTTTTTCTCCTATTCCGCTTGCAAGCACTGTACCTCCGGTTAACATATACGGAAAATCCGCTCCGATTTTTAAAGACATTTCTCTAAGTTCTTCTATGCTGAGTCCAATATTATACAACTTATTAATTGCCTTTAAAGTTTCCGCTCCATTTCCGCTTCCCCCCGCAAGCCCTGCTGCTATCGGTATGTTTTTTTTCAGAGTAACTTCTATCGGCAGTTCCCGATTTTTATATTCACACATACACTTCCATGCTTTATATATCAAGTTGTCATCATTATTAATACTGCTTACATTCGATTTTAAATTAAACCCTCTATCTATTTTTCTAAATTCAATTTCATCATATAGAGAAATTTTCTGCATTATAGTTTTTATATTATGATATCCGTCTTCTCTTTTTCCTACAACATCTAAAGAAAGATTTATTTTTGCGTATGATTTAGCTTTCATATTGCACCTCATTATTTTAATTATAGCACAACCCCTATTCTTTACATAGGAAAAAAGAGAGCCTTTGCTCTCTTTTAAGAAATTTTCTTTATGTCATTATTTTTTACATCATCCAAAATAATAATCTTGACTGTCTGTGTTAAAACGTCTGAGTAAGTGAATGTAGATGCGGAAAAATCATCACCGTTTTGAATATCAACTAAAAATATACTCGAATACACTGATTTTAAAATACCTTCTTTGGTTGTATATTTTTTTCTTCCGACTTCAGCCTTAACTATGACTTTTTTACCTAAATTCTCTTCCAGCTTATTTTTTATCAGCATCATTTGATTCACAGATATCACCTCTATACTATAATCCAATGACTTATACCATTATAATATAGTCAAGCAAAAAAGTCAAATTTTATATTTTACTATATCATTAAATAATTGTCAATTACTTTTTTCCTATTATTTATTAAGTTCTACACTATTTAATTTATTATTGTCAATTGTATGGTAATACAGTTTATTTCCATCTATGGAAATATTCTGACTTGCATCTGCAGTTTTAAAGACAATCCTTCCAAGTTCATCAAATACCATTATCTTGTTTGAAGAACTGCCTGTATCTGAAAATGTTGCAACAATATATCTGTTATTATTTCCCATTGTTCTTAAATTGGATAAATTATTAGTATCTGCAATCTTATTTTTATTTAAATATAAATATGAGTCGTATCCTCTATAATATATATTTGAGTTTAAAACTGCCATTTTATTTTCAATCATATTTGATGATTTATTTGCATTTATATCTTGTAATATAGTTACATTGTCTCCGTTATCCATATTATAAGTATAAACATTTTTCAAATCTGTGTAGTAAATTAAATTTTTATCTCTGAATATCCCAAATGTATCTGTGGTATTTAATACTTTAGTTGTATTTTTCACAACATCTATCTTAGACAATCTTGTCTTATTTAGATGATTTGAAATTGCATATAAATTTCCATTATACCCTATTAAATTTTCAGAACTATAGTTGATTGCCGAAGATTGTAAATTATTTACTGTAATATATCCATAACTATATCCCTTTTCTCCAACCAACTTATTTGAATAAGTTCCAATTTCATATAAATTCTCAATATTACTTCCCATAAATCTGTCAATGTCAACACAATAATCTCTTCCATATACAGATGCCGAAAAACTCGGATTGTATTTTAGTTCTTCCGCCTTTGATTCTTTTAATTCAAATTGTTTTGAACTCGACATAATCGGACTGTATCCACTTTGATAATATAAAATTAATCTCCCGTTTACATCTCTAATTGTAATATTAATAGAATTGGCATCTAATTTTAAAATTTCTTTTTTCTCATCAAGTCTATCAACCGGAGCCGAATATAATACTCCGTTTAAAGTATAATAAGCTACATTATTTTTAACTGCTATTACATCACTTTTCCCAAGTTTGATTTTTGCCTTATCCTTTGATTCATTTATTGTAAGGTCTCCGGAAATATTACCTATTAAATCTTTAGAGACATCTTTTTCAGAAATATTCTTTGAATTAATAACAAGCCCGTTATTTTTATCAAAGCTATATTCCCAGCCAAACTCATCTACACAAAACCTCCATGTCATAGGAAAATATGTTACATCTCTAAAAACTAATAATGGATATTTTTCTTCATTATTTTTTATTTCTTTTCCGTTCAATCTTACTTTAAATATAGGTTTATCTGCCGATTGACTTTTATCGTTTTTTATTGTGCTTTCATAAAATTCAGCCTTACTGTTTGAATTTATCTTTTCTATTCTAAGTCCTTCACTGTTTGTGTATTTTGTTTCAAGTCCTAAAAATCTTGTTGTGTGATATGTCATCGGAAAGTATGTTACGTCCTTATAGACAATTAACGGATATTTTGAATAGTCATTTTTCATTTCAATTCCGTTTAATTTAACTTTAAATGTCGGGAGCGTTACTTTTTCTTTTGCATATACGCTTGTCGAAATTAACGATAAAAGTAAAGTTAATGTCATCACAGTTTTTATTTTTTTCATAAAATCATCTCCTGTTTTTAATTATATTAATCTTTTAAATTTAAATCAATTACTGTTAATTATAAAAAATAGAGCCGTTTAGGCTCTACTCATATTAGACACAATATTTTTAATATCTTTCCTTAATTGCCTGCTCTATTTTCCGCTGAGCATCTTTTTTTGCCAAGGTTTCTCTTTTATCATATAATTTTTTACCTTTTGCAACGGCAAGTTCAAGTTTAACTCTACCTCTATTCAAATATAACTTAAGCGGAATAAGAGTGTATCCCTTCAAAGTAGTATCTCTTTCAAGACGTCTTATTTCACTCTTGTGAAGTAATAATTTTCTGACTCTAAGCGGATCTACATTAAAAATATTTCCCTGTTCATAAGGACTGATATGCATATTTTCCACAAAAACTTCTCCATTTTTAATTTCCGCATATGCATCTGAAATATTTGCCTTGCCCTTTCTAAGAGATTTTACCTCTGTTCCTCTAAGTTCTATTCCTGTTTCAATTGTATCTTCAATAAAATAATCATGTCTTGCTTTTCTATTCGTAGCTAAGGCATTATCAACACTCTTTGCCATTTTCATCACCTACTATCTCAAAATCGATAGTTCCTCTTGTAATATTTGTATTTACAACTTTTACGGTAATTTTATCTCCTATGTTATAAACTTTTCCTGTATCTCTACCAACTGCAGAATATTCTTCTTCATTATATTCAAAATAATCCGAAAGGCTTTGATAGCTTATAAGCCCTTCAATTGTATTTTCAAGTTGAGCAAACATTCCAAAACTTGTAATAGAAGAAAGGATTGCAGGATATTCTTCTCCTATTCTATCAGACATGTACTCAGCCATCTTAACTGATTCGACCATTCTCTCCGCATCTTGTGCAAGCCTCTCTGTTGCAGATATATGTTTCGCAAAATCCGAAAGTACATTTTCAAAATAGTTTATTCTTCCTGTTGTCAATTTATTTTTTATAGAGTCTTTTATTATTCTGTGTATTGTAAGGTCGGCATATCTTCTTATCGGCGATGTGAAATGCGAATAATATTTTGCCGCAAGTCCGAAATGTATATCATTTTGTTCTGAATATCTCGCCTTTTTCATACTTCTTAAAATTAGAGTACTCACAAATAACTCAAACTCTTTTCCCTTTACTTTTTCTATAAGGCTTTGAACTTCTTTAGAATCCAAATTTTGAGTATTTAATTTCAAGCCTAAATGTCTTAATATTTTATTTAAACTTTCAATTTTCTCCTCATCAGGCTCTTCATGTATTCTATATATAAATGGAAGTTCCATCCAAAAATATTGTTCCGCAACTGTTTCATTGCATAACAGCATAAATTCTTCTATTAATTTATTTGCACTTCTTCTCTCTTCGCGTATTATATCTGTAGGTCGTCCATTATTATCAACTGTTATTTTCGCCTCCGGAAAATCAAAATCAATAGATCCCCTGTCCATTCTTCTTTTTCTAAGTTTAAGAGCAAGTTCATTCATTAAAAGTAAATCATCTTTAATATTTAAAACACTTTCATCTACGATATTTTTTTCTATTAAATCAGAAACATTGTCATAAATTAATCGTTTAGAGGATCTGATAACTGCAGGCACAATCTGATGTTCAATTACTTTAGCATTATTATCCAAATTAATCATAACTGAAAGAGTAAGTCTATCTACCCCTTCATTTAACGAACATATGCCATTTGAAAGTTCTTCAGGCAACATAGGTATTACTTTATCTATAAGATAAACCGAATTTCCTCTTTCGTAAGCATTTTTATCAATTTCATCAGATTCTTTTACATAATGCGATACATCTGCAATATGCACACCGAGTCTATAGCCGCCATTTTCAAGTTTTTCTATTGAAACAGCATCGTCAAAATCTTTTGAATCCGCTCCATCAATTGTAAACGTAGTTATATCTCTTAAATCAAGTCTATCCTTTAAATCTTTTTCAGCTACAAATGTAGGTATTGACTTTGCAAGAGATAATGCAGAATTACTAAACTCCATAGGCAGATTTAAACTTGCTGCAATACTTAAAATATCAACTTCTTTTTCTCCCTCATAACCAAAAATTTTAATTATTTTCCCTTCGGGCTTCTTATTTTTTTCAGGCCATTTTTCAATTTTTACAAGAACTTTTTGTCCATCCTTGGCTCCTAAAAAATCTTTTTTTGAAACAAATATATCAAAGGAAATTTTATTATCATCAGGAACTACAAAACCAAATTTTTGACAATTTTGAAATGTACCGACTACCTTTTCATTAGCTCTTTTTACTATGAGGATTATCTTTCCTTCAATGCTGTCTCCGGCTTTTCTATCAAGAACTTTAACAACTACTTCATCACCATTTAATGCTGAATTCATATTATTTTCAGAAATAAAAACATCTTCATCGTCTTGTAATAAAAATCCGAATCCCTTTTCATTTCCCTGAACTTTTCCATATCTATATCTTTTATTGTCAATAGCAATATATTTATGATCGAGCAAAAACAATAGACCGTCATTTTCAAGTTTTTGAAGTAATTTGTAAAATTCAGATTTTTCTTTATTTTTTATTTCAAAGAGTTTAGCAATTTGCTCTTTTGTCATTGGCGCACGATCTTTTATACTCTCAAAGATTTTTTCTTTTATCATTACAATTTTGCTCCATAAGAAGTTTTTGTCAATAAATCAGAATTATACGATGTTATATTTTCAGATTTTTGTTTGTATCTTATTTTTGAAAGCTCAATAAGTCTTGTAATTAATTCCTTAAACGAAATTCCGCTTTCTTCCCAAAGATAAAATGCTATTGAACCCGGAAGAGTGTTTATTTCATTTACATAAACTTTATCTCCATCAAGTAAAAAATCTATTCTTGCATCTCCCATACCATCTATTGCTCTAAATGCAAGATGTGCATATTTTTCAATTTCAGCTCTTACATCTTCAGGTATATCTGCAGGTAAATTTTTCTTTTTATTTTTCATCCCTTTAGAACCTTTGGAGCCTGCAATATATTTATCTTCATATTTCAACAAATCTTTCCAACCGATAGGCTCTTCACACGCAGAAACAATTATATCTCCCTCATAGCCCATAACTGCAGCATTTATTTCTCTCGGATTTTCAACAGCACGTTCAACTATGATCTTTCTATCATAATGAACTGCAATTTCAACTGCCTCAACAAATTCTTCTCTATTTGTTGCTTTTGATATTCCTACAGAAGAACCTAAATTGGCAGGTTTTACAAATAAACTGTATCCCAATTTTTCAGCTTTTTCTATTATTTCATCTCTGTTTTTCCACTCATCTCGATAAAAATAAAAATACTCTGTCATCGGTATGTTTTCTGATTGAAATACTTTTTTCATTACTACTTTGTCCATACCGACTGCTGCACTCATTACACCACATCCGACATACGGAACTTGAATTAACTCAAGCAAACCTTGAAAACATCCATCTTCACCATATGTTCCATGTAATGCGGGGAATACCGCATCAATTTTAGCATATACTTCTATCCCGAAATTTTCTTTGGAAAAAAGACCCGATTTTTGTATTTTTATAGTATACATATTTGAATCCCCTGTGTATCCTTTAAAAAATACTTCTATCGCCTCAGAAAAATCATTTTTCTTAAATGTTGAAAAATTCTTTAAACAATCTCCTGTTAAAAATTTACCTTCCTTAGTTATATATAATGGAATTGGATTATATTTACTCTTATCCATATTTTCCATTATTTGCATCCCTGTAATTATGGATACCTCATGTTCAACACTTCGTCCCCCGAATACTACTGCTATATTTTCCATCTTTTCCTCCTATTGCTCACTATAATTATCAGGCAAATCATTTTCAAACAAAACCACATCCTTAGGTGCACTTAAATGTCCTAACACCTGTGTAGCTTCATTCAGACTGTTAACTCTAAATACATTTTCCAAATTATATTTCGCATCTTCAAGTCCCCTATAAATCGGAGCAGTCCTCTTTTTCCCAACAAGTATTACAAAATCACATGTTTTTGCGATTTCAAAACCTATCTTATAATTTTCTTCTTCTTCCATATCTCCAAGTTCTACCATTCCCGGAGTTATTATAATTTTTCTGCCATCTTTAAACTCGGAAATTACATCAAGTGCCGCTCTAAATCCAATCGGATTTGAATTGAAAGCATCATCAATTACTATTACTCCTGAATTTGAATTTACAATATTGAGCCTATGTTCAACCGGTTCAACTTTTTTCATTCCGTTTGCTATTTGTTCCAATGATAGTCCAAGAATATATGCACTCGATGCAGCTGCAAGTAAGTTTGAAATATTATGCACTCCTAAAAGTTTACTCTCACACTCAATCTCTCCAAGTTCTCTTATGTGTAAAATAAATTTAGATCCCATTTCATCTACACTAATATCGGTTGCATATACATCAAGTTTCTCTACATCTTTAATTCCATACCTTATTGTCTTTATTTCAGTCTTATCTGCAAGAGGCTTTACATAGTCATTATCATAATTAAAAATTGCAACTCCATTTTCAGGTAACATCTCTATTAATTCATACTTGGTATTTTGAATATTATCTATCGTCTTGAAAAGATGCATATGTGTAGGTCCTATTGCTGTAATTATTCCTATATTAGGTTGAACCAATGCTGCTACTTCTTCAATTTCTCCTCTTTTCTTCGCACCAAGTTCTGCTATAAATACCTCCGTAGTATTTTCAAGCTCATTATTTATTATTTTTGAAAGTCCCATTGGGGTATTAAATGATGAAGGAGTATTTTTAACTCTAAGCCCTTCAGATAATATTGTGTTTGAAATAAATTTAACTGATGTTTTACCAAATGAACCTGTTATTCCAAGTACTTTAAGGTCATAATTTTCTTTATAATTTCTAATCTTTTCCTGGGCCTGTTTATAAAATCCCATATTTATTTCCAACTCTTTCGGTATTGCAAACTTGTTCGAAACTACAATCAACTTATATTGATAAAAATACAGCAGAAATCCTGTTATCAAAAGAAATATAACTAAAAATGCAATATTATCAAAAAATAAATAGATTATATCTGCTACTATACAAATAATAAAAACTATAATAATATTTACCAGCTCATGCTTTTTCATAAGCCTTTTCGCCCTATCAGTCCAAACAAGAGGACTTTTTTCTTCATCTTGCTTTTTATACCAGAGTTTTGTCACTTTATCTTTATTCTCTGAAATCCACTTTAAATATTCATCATTTTCATATCCTTCAAGCTGTAGCATATGAATCGGATAATTACTTCTTATTATTGAAAAATAAAGTGTAACAAAAATAACTAAAAATTTAATCAAAAAAATATATAACATAAATTCTCCTATCTTAAAAATGAATTTATAATTGCACTAAACGTAGAGTAATCATCTATATAACTAAAATGTCCTGCCCCTTTTAAAACTACAAGTCCGCTATCTTTTATTTTACTTTCAAAAACCTTTGCCATATATAGCGGAGTAGCATCGTCGTTCTCTCCCCAAACTAATAAAGTCGGCGCAATAATTTTATCAAAATACTGTGTTGTAGCTTCATTCACAACCTTGACAAAAGTTTTTCTCATAATTCCCTTAGAATTTTGATAGTCATCAGAACCAAATTTTTCATAAAATTTTTTTAATACCTCTTCCCTATCCTTGAAAAAATTTAATTTTGTATAAATTCCCCTTAAAAATTTAAAGCTGTATACTTTTAAATAATATTTTAAAGTTCTCTTCGGGATTACACCGGATGCATCAACTAAAACAAGTTTATTTACTCTTTCAGGATGTTTAGCCGCAAAGATACTAAGTGTCTTACCTCCAAATGAATGTCCTATAAAAGTAGCCTTATCTATATTTTTAAGCCTTAAAAATTCAACCAGATACCTTTCATAATCTTCGGTAGAAAGAGCATCTTTAGGCTCTTCACTGTCTCCAAATCCGGCTGCGTCATAAGCATATACTTTGAATTTTTTTGGAGCACAATTTACTATCGGCATAATTGACTCAATATTTGCCCCCCATCCGTGAAGTATTACAAGAGGTTCTCCTTCTCCAATCTCAATATAGCTAAGAAGAGTATCAAATACTTTAATCTTTTCTTTTTCCATTTATCCTCCAAGAAATTATTTTAAATCTCTTTCATCAATATATATCACAGACTCATCAGGTTTATATTCATCAAATTTTTCACTTTTAACATTGTTAAAAACTGTAGAAAGCTTTGTCTTTAACGCCTCTATTTTGGATATAGAAATATCTATTTTATCCATTATATTATCTATATAATTTGAATTTCCATCTGAAAGTCTTTTGTTAATTTTATAAAATTCTCTTCCCAACTCTTCATAAGACTTGTTTAAGCGTCTTTCTTCTTTTGCTATTTCAATCTTAATAAGAGTTTGTCTTTTTATTTCCTTAGAATTTTCTCTAATCTTTTTAGTAACATCACTAAAATTATTTGCAAAGTCATCAAATAAATTCATATAATTCACCTCTAATCTATGTTATTATATCAAAAACTACATAGTTTTTAAATGATTGAACGTATTGTTATGGGGTAAATAATTCATAAGAATTAAAATTTAGGAGGATTTATGGAAAATTTAAGATTATTTACAGGAACATGGTGTCCATTTTGTAAGAGAGTAGAATTTTTTATAAGTAAAAATAATATTTCAGATATCGAAATTATAAACATTGATAAAGATAAAGATGCAAGAGATTATCTTATAGAAAAAGGTGGAATGAGACAAGTGCCATGTCTTTTTATCGGAGAAAAACCCATGTATGAATCACGTGATATTATAAATTATTTAAAAGATAGATATGAAAAGTAATTATACATCTTCAGATTATCATATATGAATTATAAAATAAAATCCGAATAATAATCGTCATGATAACAAGTATAAAATCGTCAAACAATATAATTATATTTTATCTGAACTTATAAAAAGAGAGTACTGAATGTACTCTCTTCTATTATTTAATTAAATTTAAAAGTATCTCGTAAACGATGGGAATTAATATTGCCGGCATCATATTCGATGTTTTTATTTCCTTTATTTTTAACATATCTATTCCTATTGCCATAATCAATATACCCCCAACTCCTGATATATTTGCAACTATTGTAGGTGTGAAAAACGACTGAAGTGAACCTGCAAATAATGCTATTGCTCCTTCATATAAAAATACTACTATACCGGAAAACAATACACCTATTCCGTACATAGATGATAAAACCACTGCCGTAACTCCATCTATTATTGATTTTGCAAACAATACGGAATAATTTTTAGAAACTCCTGCCGCTATTGAACCCAGTATTGCCATACTTCCCATTGCAAATAATATGGACCCCGTTATAAATCCTTCAACAAATTTAGATGAAGTATCATTTCTATTTTTCATAACTAAATTTCTAACTTTATCACCAAATAAATAAAGCTTATCTTCTATTCCTATCGCATCTCCTATTATAACTCCAATTATACATGAAAGTACAACAAGAGTTACATTTTCTCCCGATAGCGAAGTTGAAACTCCTATGAAAAAAATACATATAGCTAATATATCCATTAACTGGTCCTGAAGTTCAGTTCTAAATTTTCCTCCGACAAACTTCCCGAATATTGAGCATATAATTATTGCTATTCCGTTTACAAGTGCTGCTATCATTTACTCACCTTCCAAGTTGATTCTCTCTGCCATAGAAAAATAAATATTGCTGAGCAAATCCGGCATTCTTTCCAAAAATTCTCCTACCTTCATCAGCGATTTTATTTTTGTTTGTACTCTTCTTTAAGTATAGTTCTTCCATTACCCTCTTTATCCAAACGTCAACAGGAAATGACTCTTGTCTTTTAAATGCAAACAAAAGCACACAATCCGCAACTTTCGGACCTACACCCGGAAGTTTCATAAGCTCTTCTCTAGCCATCTCAATCGGACAATCATATAAGAGTCCAATATCTATCTCTCTATCTCTAATCATCTTTGATGCTTTTACTATTCTCTCATCCCTGAAACCGACCTTAGCAAATTCTCTTAAATCTTTCGGATCTGCCAAAGCTAATTTATCTGCACTCGGAAAATTATAATACTCTTCTCCGAGATACTCTCCGATTTTTTCCCCATACATTTGAGAAATCTTTTCTATCGACTTTTTTATTCTTGGAATTTGATTATTTGCAGAAATTATAAATGTTATTATTGTTTCAAACGGATCCTGATTTAAAATCCTAATTCCATTCCCATACTCAAGTGCAGCTCTTAATATTTCATCAAACGACAGCTCTTCCCTAAGTGAAAAATAATCTCTATTCAAATCAAAATAATCCACCCAAAGTTCATTAAATTCTTCAATAGAAGTATTTTTTAAAATTACATCTTCACCGATTTTAGATATATTTAATATTTTACCAAATGCAATATTTGTAAAAGATAAATCTTGTTCTTCTTTCCATCTGAATGCTTGACCGCATTTAAATATATGAGCGGGTTCAAAGAAAGATAAATCTTTTATTATCAATTCATTTTTTTTAATCTCTATATTCATTTCATTACCTTTTAATTAAATTAGAGGTACATTTAGCACCTCTATTTTAAACTATTTTCTTTTAAATAATATGATAATTTTAAAAGAGAATCATTAAGTCTTACATTTTCAATTACCACATCATCGGGAACACTTATATCTATAGGTGCAAAATTCCATATACCTTTTATTTTATAGCTTATAAGATCATTTATTACTTCAACTGCATGATCTTTAGGTACTGTTATTATAGCAACATCTATCTTATTCGTTCTTACATATTCCTCTAAATCATCAGCATCCAATATCGGTATTGAATCTATATCATTTCCGACAATGTCTTTATCGGAATCAAAAAGCGCCTGAATTTTGAAACCGCTTTTTCTGAAACCGCTATATCTTGCAATTGCAGAACCTAATCTACCTGCTCCTATGACTATAGTTTTATAGATATGATCCATTCCAAGAATATTTCCAATCTCATCTCTTAAATCAGAAACATTATATCCATATCCTTGCTGACCGAAACCGCCGAAATTATTTAAGTCCTGTCTTATCTGAGATGCTGTAAAGCCTGTTAAATTACTAAGTTCAGATGATGATATTCTCTCTATTTTTTTATCTAAAATTTCCGTTAAATATCTATGATATATAGGTAATCTTCTAATTACAGTTTCCGAAACTCTGTTAACCCTATTTGCCACCTGCACACCTCCTATATTTTTCACATAGTATTATATCAATCTTTTATTAATTTGTAAATTTTGATACAATAAAATTCCGAGGTGAATTATGTTATTAAGTATATCTAATTTAAATAAGTCATACATAACCGACTTAATTTTGGAAAATGTAAATTTAATAGTGGAAGACAGAGATAAAATAGGTCTTATCGGAAATAACGGAAGCGGTAAAACAACTTTGTTTAATATAATTACAGATGAAATTTCTAAGGATAGCGGAAATATTTTTATACCTAAAAATTTAAAGATAGGCTATTTAAAACAACACCTACAAAGCACCGGTCAAAACTCCATATATGCTGAATGTGAAAAAGAATTTGAATATTTAATAAAAATAGAGAAAGAACTCAGAGATTTGGAAATCAAAATTTCAAATCCTGACAGCCTAAATTTTGATGAAGATGTAAACAGGTATGGTATACTACAAGAAAAATTTTCAGAGCTTGACGGCTATTCATATCCGTCTAAAATACGTGGCACATTGATAGGATTGGGCTTTACAACAGAAGATTTTGACAAAAATGTAGATGAACTTTCAGGAGGGCAAAAATCAAGGTTATCTCTTGCAAAGCTACTTTTAAGTGAACCTGACTTATTGTTACTTGACGAGCCTACAAACCACTTAGATATCAATGCAATATCATGGCTCGAAAAATATCTCAAAGACTTTAAAGGTGCTATGATTATAATATCTCATGATAGATATTTCTTAGATAATGTCGTAAATAAAATAGCACTTCTTGAACACAATACTGTAACAACATTTAAAGGCAATTATTCCGTATATGTAAAACAGCGTAAAATCCAACTCGAACTTCTAAAAAAACAATTTGAAGATCAACAAAAAGAAATTAAACGTCAGGAAGAAATAATAGAAAGATACCTTTCTCTTGGAAGAGACAGATTTATAAGGCAGGGAAAATCAAGACAAAAACTGCTTGATAAAATGAAAAAACTTCCTCCACCGCAAGATATTAAAAAAACATCTTTTAGATTTTCACCAAAATATGAATCCGGACGAGAGGTTTTAAAAGTCGAAGAACTTTCTAAATCTTATAACTCAACAAAAATTTTTGAAAATATAAATTTCAATGTATACAAGCAAGATAAAATCGGTCTTATCGGTTCAAATGGTGTCGGTAAATCAACTCTTTTCAAAATACTGACAGGGAAAATAGATTCTTATAACGGAAAATTTAATTTTGGTGCAAAAGTCAGCACTGCATACTTTGACCAAGAAATGGAAAATCTAAATTCTCAAAATACAGTTATTGATGAAATATGGGATGAATATCCGCATCTAAATCACTATGAAATTCGCTCATATCTTGCAAAATTTTTGTTTATAGGTGATGATGTTTTTAAGCTCATTGATGATTTGTCCGGCGGAGAAAAGGGGCGCATATCCCTGCTTAAAATAATGCTTAAAGGGGCAAATCTGTTGTTCCTTGATGAACCTACAAATCATCTTGACATTGATTCAAAGGAAGCATTAGAAGAAGCTTTAAGTTTATATGATGGAACAATTTTAGCAATATCACATGATAGATATTTTTTAAACTCAGTTTGCAATAAAATATTTGCAATGTCTGAAAACGGAATAGATGAATATCTGGGAAATTATAATTACTACTTAGAAAAAACCTCTCCCATAACAGACGATGAAGAAAAATATATTTCAAAAACTGAACTTAATAATATTAAAAAACTTGAAAAACAAAAAAATGAACAGCTGAAAAAAGAAAAAGCCAAACGTAAAAATCTTGAAGAAGCAATCCATAAAATTGAATCTGAAATAAATGAAATTGATATCGAACTATCTGTCCCCGAAATATATAATAACATAGAAAAAGTTCAAAAATTATCTCAAACAAGAAATGTCAAAAATGAAGAACTTGAAAATTTATATGAAGCTTGGTTTGAAATGGAGAACTGATTCTTCATTTCAAACTGCCCCTAAGTTATGTAATCCAATTTTGGTTTAATATTATATCCAATAAATATCTACAGCTATGTATTTAGATTTAATTTTTATGTTAATAAATTTATTAACCCGGCAATTTATTCACAGGTTTAACATAGCTAAACATCTCATTATCATCTACAATATCATTCATAATATAAGTTTTTCTGTAATTAAAGCCATTTTACTCGTTTTTTATATATCCCCAGTTCTTATTTCCTCTTAATGCACTTATTTACTTTATCCCCAAAGTTATACACATTATCCACAAAATTAAGAACAAATTTTTTGTGGAAATTTTTTAATTGATTTACAAAAATGTCTTTATACATATACTTTTTATTTATATTTTAAAAGCTCTCAGTTCTAAACCGAGAGCTTTTAAAATAAACTTTTTAATTTTTAGAGTCACCTTTAATTTTATTTGCTAACTCTTCATCGCTAATATTGTAAATATCAATTAAGTATAATCCTTTTGTAGAATTATCAAACTTAACCTTGTAACCTAAATTTTCAGATACAAATCTTAAAGGAATCATAGTTCTGTCATTAAGAATTTGTGCCGGAACATCCATTTCGACTTTCTTTCCGTCCACTACCGCTGTTTTGTTTCCAATTTCAAGAATGATTTCTTTACCGTCTTTTACAGCTGTAACTTTTTTAGTTACTGCGTCCCATTTAACTTCAGCACCCATTTTTTCAAGTAATGCTCTAAATGGCACTAATGTTCTGTCATTTTTTATAACAGGCTCTTGATCTTCAAATTCAATCATTTCTCCATTATAAGCAACTAATATAGCAGTTTCTTTGCTTTCAGGCATAAATAAGTTCACATATTCTTCCATAGTCATATTTTTAACTGATGTAGGAATAGCTATATTTACACTTTCAAGTTTTGTGTCTGTCTCCTGTATTTTCATTTCCATCTTCATTACTTTATCAATGTTAAATGTAATGTCATAATTTTGAACAAATGAATTTTCCTTAAATTCTACATTATATTTAACTTTTGAACCTTTTAATGTTTCCTTAACTTGTTCTGCGGATTTTTCAAATTCATCTTTTTTAAATTCAGACATTCCCTTGTTAAGGTCTTCCTTAACTACTTTAATTCCCATCTTATTTAATACAGGAGTTAAAGTAGGTTCAGTTTTTTCCCAATTTTTGGCTATTGTACTTGCAACATTAACCGCCTCTTTTGTAAGTTCGTCGATAGTTGCCTCATAGCTGAATTTGTTTCCTTCAACCTTAAAATCAACAACAGGTTTATAATCTGCGAATGCTGCATCAAAAATTTTCATAACATCAGATTTAAATTCAGCACTTTGTAGATATTTCATATCCATATTTCCTGTATTAGCTTTTTCTGATGCGGCAACCGGAATTGGTGCAGTTGCAAATTGAGTATCAAGAGCAATATATTCTTCTTTAGCTTCTTTTATTGCCTTCGGAACATCATCTCCAAGAAGTTTGATAAAAACCTCTTTTGCAATATAAACTTTCTTACCGTCTGTTACAACTTTAAATTCTATGCTGTCAGGAACAGATTTAACATCTTCTCCCTCTTTAGCTGCCAATTCCTTAATTGACTTAACGTTTAAATTCATTACTAATTCAGCCATATCTTTTGAGCTTTTTCCTTTGATAGTCATAGGAACTGAAAATGTCATAGTACCATTTTTTTCATCTTGCATAGATACTTTCATCTCAGCTTTTGCATCTACGTCATAACCCTTCCACTCAGCTACTTTATTTGCTTCAGCAACATATGCCTTCATGTTTGGAGTACATGCTACTAAAGAAAACATCATAGCTAAAATCATAATTAATGATAAAATTTTCTTCTTCATAATCAATAATTCCCTCCTCAAAATTTTATTACACTAAATTATATACCTATAGGCCGTATTTGAAAAGTTAATTTTGTAATATTTAGATATATTTTAACCTTTTATATTAATAATTTAAGTATAAAAAATCCGACAAAATATGTCGGACTAAATTTAATATTAAGTTTTTTTAGATCACAATATTTTTATATAAACATAAGTGTTTCAGCTTTTAGTATTTAACTACTTCAATCTTATTTTATTGTGATTGTCTGCTCGCCTTTTCTCTTTCAAAAAGGCTTTTATTCTGTATTTTCAATGGAATCACCATACCTTAAATTCTAAAGCAATGTCTTACTTAAAATCTTCATTGGTATCACGCTTTCTTTTGTCTACACAATTTTCATTCACAAGTGTTATTATCATAATACCCCATTAAATCAATTTTAAACTAAATTATCATTTTTTCTCATTATTTTTTTAAAATATATGTTATAATTTCATAGTGGAGGTGCAAAATGAAGAACGAAAACGTAAAAATGGGTGCAACTATTTTAATATCAGCTATTTTACCTATGTATTGCCAATTTACTATGGGAGATAGTGCTTTTATAAAGGGCTCCGGAATGTTTGTAGGATTCTGGGTTATAATGAATTATCTATTTTTATCAACTGTGATTGAATTATTTTCAAATTATAGCAAAATGTTTAAATTAAAAAAACTTGTAATATCAAAAACTACTTTCATAATGAATTTATTTGTCTACATAGCATTTTTAATTTATATTAACTGTTACTTTATACAGCAATTATATATCCGAGATAATTCAGCTTTAAATACAGTTGCAAGACCTATTGTAGTTATAATTATACTAATGACATTTATAATTAATCTTTTATGTGGTGTATTCCCTAAAAAAGAAGGTTCTGAAAATATAAATGTGTATTCTATCAGCAATACAAATTCTTTTAAATACGGCAGAGAAATGTTCGGAACTGTGATAGGCAGTTTTGAAGATGGAATTGTATTTGGAAATCTACCTATAAAATACTCTGATTTCAAATCAATTTATTATGATAAAAAACCGAATGCTTTAGTATTAAAGGGGAAAAATGAAAACGGAAATTTCAGAATTTCAATTAGTGCTGTAAAAAGTATGTACAATACAATAAGCTTAATTGATGAAGCTGTTTTAGCTGAAAAAATTGATAAAAATATCATAAATATATAAAGCTATTGTCGAAACTTTTGTTTTGACAATAGCTTTTTTCTATTCAACATTAAACCCTTGCTTGGCAATAGATTTTAAAACATCTTTTCTCTTTATAACTATATCTTCAAATTTCTTAACAACTTGCTTTGAAAAACAATCTGATCTTCTTCCCTCATCTCTTGTATCATAGTAGTTCGTCATTTCATCATCATACCCTTTAATGGAATCCATATAGTTATCAAATACTTTATATTTATTTTCAAATATTTTTAAATTTACAGGCATTTTAGGTTTAATTTGAGGATTTTGCATAGGATATCCGAATCCAAGTCCAACAACTGGAAATGTTAATTCAGGCAATTTCAAGATTTCACAAATCCTGTCATAATCATTTAAAATAGATCCGAAATAGACTGCTCCAAGTCCTAAACTTTCAATGGCATTCACCATATTTTGAGCTCCTACAAGCGCATCTGTAAATCCTTGAAAAAATCTATCCATATCTCTATATGAATTATCTTTAAATCCGTTTTCTATTGCTATTCTCGAATTTCTATAAATATCTACTATAAATATTAACAATTCGGGACATTTTGCAAGATATTTTTGAGTGGATACTTTCATTATTTCATCTTTTATTTTCTGATCAGTGACTCTTATTATTGAACATTGTTGAAGTCCCGTTGAACTTGGCGCTCTATTAAAAACCTCAAACAACTCTTCCAATACTTCATCTTCAACCGCTCTGTTATCAAACTCTCTGATAGTTCTATGATTAAGCTGCATATTTATTGTCTCGTTCACTTATGACATACCCCCTATAAAAAAGAATCCTCAAAAGAGGATCCTCTATAAAGCATTAAACTTCTTGTGAATTTTCCCAAAGTCCATGAATATTGCAATAACTCATTGCATATAATATTCCTTTTTTAGTAGTTTTCAATGTAGAAACAACTTCAGGTTTAGTAAATAGTTCTTCTTCTCCATGAACCTTAAATTCATAACTTCCTATTTCAATAGGAAATTTTGCTCCTTCAGGTTGGAAAAATAACTTAATCCAAGAAATATGATGTTCCAAAGTATTTGGATGTGCTATTTCTTCTCCTACAAATGCTTTTACTACAAGCTCTTCACCATTATTTTCAACGTGTATTACAGGCACGTGTTTTTCATTTTTCCAATCTCCTGATTGTACTGTTTCTGTTAATTTTTTCATACTTTTATTACCCCCATATTATAACTTAATTAAATAATACCCCTTTTATTAAAATTTACACTATTTTTATATATTTTTTTAAATTTAATTACTTTTTAATATAAATTTAATTCCCTGTCGCTTCCAATATTTCATAATATGCCCAAAACTTGCTGCTGACATCTTTAAATGGATTTTTACTATATGAATCCATAAATGCCTTATTCGGAGTCCTATTTTGGAGTTTATTTAATACAGTTGCAACTTCCGCTCTTGTTATAGGCTCATTCGGAGCAAATAAATTCTTTCCTCTTCCATTCATGAGCCCCTTTGATGTTACCGCATCTATAGCATTTTTTGCCCAATGTTCTTCATTTACATCATTAAATGATAAAGGCGTATTATCAATATTTATATTTGCAAATTTTGAAATTATACTTGCAAATTCTGCTCTTGTTATAGACTTTTCAGGCATAAATTTACCATTGTTGTATCCGGTAATTATACCCTTTTTCTCCATAAATCCAACTGCATCTGCATACCATGCTTCTTGACTTACATCACTAAATGAACTGAAAACTCCCTGTGCATCTTTTCCAAGGTATATTTTTGTAAGTACACTTGCAACTTCCGCCCTTTTCATATTATTTTTTGGTCCGAAGGTCGTTTTTGAATATCCGTTCATGAACGGTTTTCTTATAATGGCAACAGCTTCCTTCAATTTTGTTATGGCATCTTCAATTTCAGCTCCTGAAACTTTCGACTTAACTTCAATATATTGTCCGTTGGCAACAGCAGCCATAAGTCTTGCAGCATGTTCTTTCTCTACTGACGATACATTAAGATCTCTTGCCATAGCAACATAGTCATGTAAAAGTTTCATTTTATTTTCATCATAACTTTTAATGCTTTCATCTACCATGCTTCCCGCCACATAAGAATCCTCTTTATTTTTTACAACAACTATAACACTTGCCGTCTTATCTTCTGCATCTTTTGTAAAATAACTTACAATATTTAATTTAGTTCCCACTTCTTGAGGTTCTATTCCAATCTTAAAATTGCCATTTTTATCACTTATTCCCTCTGCAATTTTTTTACCCTCAATCAAAATCTTTATCTTTGAATTTTTTTCAGTTACTCCTGTTACCTCAGTTGATTTTGAAAAGACATCACTAACTACTATTTTGCCGTCTTGTACCTTCGTATTTGATGTAATATCTTTTTGTTGTGAACTTTCTGAACCGGTCTTATCAACATAGGATAAAACAAATGAATTATTAAAGTTACTTCCGGATACCGTGTCCTTTTTAACTACTGTAGATATATTTAAAGTAAAGTTTCTAAGTCCATTTAACACATTTACATCATTTATAGATAGTGTAACTAAATTTTGAGTATTTTTCTTTACACTTGTAACTTTAACTTCAATTTTACTGTCGACAAGTTCTATTCCGTCCAGTTTATTTTCAACTACAGAAAGGTTTGAATCCATAAGTACAGTTACTGCAAATGATTTATAATACTTTTCATAGCTCTCCGGAAGACTTATCTTCAATTGGTAATTTAACTTGTCCCCCTCCTGCGCAGAATATATAGCAGGATGCTCGAGCACAACTTGAATATCTTCCTTTGCATATACTTGTATTGTAATTAATAATATGGAAAAAACAAATACAATCATATTCCTAATTTTTATCACATAATCACCCCTCTATTTATATTATATTATGTATTATAAATTTAGTATATTAAATTACTGTTACAAAATAGGTTATACAAAAAAGAGTATATCATTTACTGTGATATACTCTTTTTTTCCGTTAAAATGGAAATAACGGTTTTAATATTCTAAGCAAAAATATTACTGCAAGGAGTATCATTATCGGAGATACTTCTTTGCGTCTTCCTGTTGTTACTTTTAACAATGCATAGCTCATCATTCCAAATGCAATACCTTCTGCAATTGAGTATGCAAAGGGCATCATTGAAATTGTTAAAAACGCAGGAAGTGATTCTGTAAAATCATCAAAGTCTATTTCCTTTATAGGGCTCATCATAAATAATCCAACTACGATAAGAGCTGCTGATGTAGCTTCTGTTGGCACTATTGAAAATAGCGGAAAGAAAAACAGTGAAATCAAAAAGAAAAATCCTGTCGATAGTGAAGTAAGTCCTGTTCTTCCTCCATCTGCAACCCCGCTTGCACTTTCTACAAATGTTGTTACTGTACTTGTTCCAAGAGCTGCTCCTGCCGCTGTACCTATTGCATCTGCAAGAAGTGCCTTTCCTACATCCGGTAACTTTCCATCTTCATCCAATAATCCCGCCTTAGTAGCTACTCCTGTAAGAGTTCCTATTGTGTCAAATAAATCTACAAATAAAAATGTAAACATTACCGAAAACATTTCAAATGTAAAGATACTGTTTAATTGTAGCTTAAATGCTATCGGCTCAATTGACGGTGGTAATGAAAATATTGCAGTTTGAGGTAATTGAGATACACCTAAAATAAGAGCTAAAATTGTCGATCCTATTATTCCAAGAAGTAAAGCTCCTTTAACTTTTTTAGCTGTTAAAAATCCCATCAAAAATAATGCAAAAAATAATACGAGCGAGTTCGGTGTAAGTAGATCTCCAAGAGATAAAATTACGCCTTCTCCCGGTACTATTATATTAGCATTTGTAAATCCTATAAGTGCGATAAAAAGTCCTATACCTACCGATACAGCTTTTTTTAAAGTTAACGGAATTGATTCAAAAATTGCTTCTCTAACTTTAAACATTGATAATAATATAAATAAAATACCTTCTAAAAATACTGCTGTTAATGCAAATTCCCAGGGTTTCCCCATTTGCATGCAAACTGTAAATGTAAAAAACGCATTTAGTCCCATACCGGGTCCTAATGCAAACGGAAGATTTGCGTAAAATCCCATAATCAAAATTGCAATTACCGAAGAAATTATAGTTGCAGTAAATACAGCTCCTCTATCCATTCCTGTTTGTGAAAGCAAACTCGGATTCACAATCAAAATATATGACATTGTCATAAATGTAGTAAGTCCCGCAGCAATTTCAGTTCTTACATCAGTCTTTCTTTCACTAAGCTTAAATCTCTTCTCAAAAAAGCTACTCTCCATAAAAAAATTCCCTCCTCATGCTAATAAGTCCCTATAAACATACTATAATATTCTTATTTAAATAAATTTCGGTACTTCGGAAATCACTTACAAACAAAAATATTACTTCTTAATAATATCACATAGGCATTACAAAAAAAAGATTTTTATGACTCTTGGAATATTTATTTTTCAACAAATTTATAGAAAAATATCTTTTAAAAATGTTGTATTTTTATACTAAAATAATTTTTTTCGAGTATAATATAATTTTAAGGAGGCAAGTATGAACAATTATAAACTTTTAAATGAAGAATATATAAGTGAGGTTGCATCAACTGCAAGAGTGTATGAACATAAATCTACAAAAGCTAAAATCCTCACTCTATCAAATAATGATGAAAATAAAGCATTCGGTATAGGATTTAGAACTATTCCGACAGATGCAACCGGTGTTGCACATATAGTAGAACATTGTGTTCTTTCCGGTTCAAGAAAATATAAGACAAGAGAACCTTTTATGGATCTTATCAAGTCAAGTATGCAAACTTTTTTAAATGCTATGACTTTTCCCGATAAGACAATATATCCTGTGAGTTCAAGAAACAAAAAAGACTTTTATAACTTAATGGATGTATATTTAGATTCCGTTTTCTATCCGAGAATGTATGAAAAAAAAGAAATATTTTTACAAGAAGGCTGGCATTATGAACTTGAAAATAAGGAAGCCCCTCTTAAATATAACGGTGTTGTGTATAATGAGATGAAAGGTGTCTATTCAGATCCTCAAAATATAGTATCTGATGCAATTACATTTAATTTACACAAAAACTCCTCTTACGGAATTGACTCCGGCGGGGACCCTAAAGATATTCCTAATTTGACCTATGAAAACTTCTTAGCATTCCATAAAAAATTCTATCATCCTTCAAATTCATATATATATTTATACGGTGATCTTGATATGGAAGAAGCTCTTGATTATATCGACAGAGAGTATCTAAGTAATTTTGAATATAAAAAAATTAACTCTGAAATAATTTTAAATGACCCTATTCAAAAACAAGAAAGAGTTACAGAAACATATAGCGTATCTGAAAATGAACTCGGAGAAAATAAAGATTTTCTCGGATATAGTTGGTGCCTTGGAAATGCAGATAATCAACTTGATTTATTTATGAGAAATTTTTTAGCAGAGCTTTTAATCGACTCAAACTCATCTCCTATAAAAACTGCACTGCTTCAAAATGGATTTGCAGAAGATGTATATGCGGAAACATCAACTTCAAAAGCTCTTGATTTATCAATTGTTGCCAAAAATACCGACAGTTCAAAAATTAATGAGTTTAAAAGCATCATAGAAAACTGTCTAAGAAAAGTAGTTGAAAATGGAATAGATAAAAATTTACTTGAAGCTACACTAAACAAATTTGAATTTGCTTTTAGGGAAGGCGGCGGTACGCAACGCTCAATTATATATTATATACGTGCTCTAAATTTATGGCTGTATGATTTAAGTCCAATAGACGGATTAAAGGCAAATGATTTAATCAATGAAATAAGGGAAAAAATAAACTCAAACTTCATTGAAGATTACATTGAAAAAAAACTTTTAAACAACAACTATTCAATCTTAATTTCAGTTGTTCCTGAAGTTAATAAGAGTGTTATTGAAGAAAATGAATGTGCTAAAAAACTTGAAGCATATAAAAAGACTCTATCGGATGAAGAACTTGAAAACATAATCAAACAACATCAAGAACTTATTGAATTTCAAATGACCGAAGACTCCGAAGAAGATAAAAATACAATTCCTTCTCTTGAATTATCCGATATAAAAGACGGTATAACACACATACCTCATGAAATCTATGATGAAAAACATGCAAAACTGTTATTTAATGAACAATTCACAAATGAAATTTCATATATAACTTTAAGTTTTGACATAGCACATATATCACAAGATAAATTAAAAGATATGTCAATTATGACAGATCTCATCGGAAAATTATCAACCGAAAAATACAACTATCATTGCTTAGATTCCGAAATCTATAAAACAATGGGCGGTTTTGTAATAAACCCTACGACTTACAAAGACTACTCAACAAAAAACAATTTCTCCCCAAGATTGAATTTGAGTTTTAAAACTCTCGACGTAAACTTTGAAAAATCAGTTCAACTTGTTGAAGAAATAATAAATTCTACGACATTTGATGATAAAAACAGAATAAGAGAATTATTGTTGATGGAAAAGTCATCTGATGAAGCTACAATTTTACAAAATGGTCATAATATAGTAATGGAAACAGTAAAAAGCTATTTTTCAAGACAAGCTGCATACAACGCACAACTTAACGGACTTGAAAATTATTTCTACCTTTCCGACTTGATAAACAATTTTGAAGAAGAATTTGAAAAATTTAAAGTTTCGCTCATAGAACTTAAAAAACTTGTATTTAACAAGAATAACTTAGTAATAAACTACACAGGTTCAAGAAAATCACTTGAAATAAATAAGAAATATATCTTAGAACTTGCAGAAAAATTAGATGACTCAAAATATGAAATAAGTGAATTTGAAATGGAACCTACACCTAAAAACCAAGCATTTACAACATCAGCGGGTGTTCAGTATGTATCTAAGGGATACGACATAGAAGCTCTTGGAGAAGAATATTCAGGTATTCTTACAGTTCTCGGAAGCATACTTTCAACAAATTATTTGCACTACAATATTCGTGCAAAAGGTGGCGCTTATGGTGCAGGAGTTAAATTTACAATGTCTTCTGACATGATGAGCTATTCTTACAGAGATCCACATTTAAAAAATACTATTGATGTATATGACAATATGTATAAATTCTTGGAAGAGCTGACACTTAGCACTTCAGAACTTAAAAATTTCATAATAGGCTCTGTAAATAGTTTTGACCCGCTTTTAAGTCCATCAGCAAAAGGTGATATAAATCTTGTGCGTTACTTGTCAAATATCACAGAAGAAAAACTCTCTAAACATAAAAAAGAAGCTCTATCCGCAACACTTGAAGATCTAAAAAAATTCGCACCTTTAATTAAAAAAGCAATGGATAAAAACTATCTGTGTGTAATCGGAGGAGAAGAAAAAATTAAAGAACATTCAGATTTATTTAATGAAATAATAAATTTAAAAAAATAATAAATAATTGAAAAATATTTTAATAAAAAATGAAGTATCTATTTAATAATAAATACTTCATTTTTTAATTTAAACATGTTCCGCAGAGAGCGTTTTGTCAAGTACCTTTTTATATTTATGGATGCTTTTTCTGTAGGATATTTTTCACTTTTGGACAAGAAAAAACAGTAAACCTTTTTGATTTACTGTTTCTGTGTTAGTTTTTATTAAAAAATTGTTTTTTACAAAAGCTAGGATTTTTAGTTATCCCCAATGTGGAATAATCAATTGAAATATAAATGCAACTATAACGGATACTCCTAATTCTAAAACAAATTCTTTTGGCTTTCTATACAAGATTAGAACACCTATTATCCATGTTATAACCTCCATAAGGTCATACATATAAAAGCCTTGTAGGGGATTAAGATTGAAAGCCTGAGCAAATAACACTCCAATAATTGTTCCAGAAAGAACAGTTGCAAAAACCCCTTTTCCTTTTGCATACCAGCACATGTATGCCATAAAAAAGGATACACAAGCAATCACTACCCATATCATCATATAAGTTTTCGGCAGAAAACCTAAAACATAATTGCAATATAAATAATACCCCATCAGCATACTAATCAAGAACGAAATTGTGTTAATTGATGCTCTCAAAGGAGATTTAGAATAAACTGATATTATTGTTCCAAGCAAAATCCATATAGATAATCTGCCAAAATAATTTACAACATCAAGTTGTTGAAAAATCATTGGGAAATAATTGCTTGCTGTACCATCAATCCATTTCTGAAATACTCCAAGTGCAAACCCAAATAACATGAACCCTACCGTTGCCAATATATATTTTGAAGTAACACCCTTTTGAGGTATTCTTATTTTTTCAAGAAATACTTTCATTTTCTATTCTCCGCCAAATTCAAATTTTGTTTATATTAAATCATTATAGCATTTTTTCACTTAGTTTTATAGGTCTAACTCGTTTTGCTTTACCTGTGATGGTCGCTTTTCTCGTTCCTGTAACTGCTCTATACAGGTCTTAACTTTTTCTGCCTGTCCTACTTCTTCTCGTATCTCTAATATCTGATTGTAAAGGCTCATTTTCTCTTTTTTCAAATTGGCAACTTCTGATTTCCATTTTGATATATTCAAGGTCTTACTTTCACCTAAATGCTTTTTCAGATATTTCTTGGCACTTTCAAATAAAAGAATCTCTGCCGTATGCTCGTTATAAAAATCTTCCTGTTTGCTTTTCTTGGTTTTGGTATAGGCTTTGTAGGTGTCCTTGTACTTCAAATATTTTTCTGATTGGTCTATGAGTTGTGTTTTTTCATCAATCTTCTTTTCAGTGTCTTTTAAAGCTCTTGTGGTCTTATAATTCTTATCTCGTAAATCGGTAATGCTTTCTTTCAGTTCAGATAATGAATTGATGTTTTTCTCTTTTAGTAATTGACAACTCTCAATATATTTTTCCAAGTCTGCATTGTTGTTATCTGCATTTTTACGAATAAGATTTTCAAAGATGAATAACAGGTTCTCTTTGGGTGAGAGGGTGGATTTTGTATTTTCTTTTTCTGTTTTTTCTTCTTTTCCAATTCCTCTTATCCAATTTAGTAATGCCTTTATTCTTCTTGAGATTTCTCTTAAAATCATATTTTGATGTTTGATTTCTCGGTTGATATTTTCTCTGTCTGTGGCTATGCCTTTCTTCTCCATTTGGGTTGCTGATACGCCCATGTGGATTGTTGGTATTTGCTCTATGCCTTGTCTTTGATAAGAGCGGTGATCCACTTTGTCTTGTATGCTGTTTTCTTCAAGATATTTGTTTGTAATATCTGCCCATGCTTTTCTCCAGTGTTCCGCTTTCTCTTGCTCGTTCCAATCTGTTGTATTTATCTTTCTTGTTTTGTAATTGCCATTTTTAAGTTTTACCTTTTCTCCGTTTTCATCAAGGATATATTCCTTTTTTGATTTTGCTCCCCATGTTGTATCTTCATTTAGTGGTCGCATGGTTAGTAGGATATGACAATGTGGGTTTCCATCATTTTTATCATGTAAGGCAATATCGGCACACATACCTACTTTTACAAAATTTTCTTTTACATATTCTCTTACAAGATTTATTTGTTTTTCTCGGTCTAATTCTTTAGGTAGGGCAACTTTAATTTCTCTTGCAAGCTGTGAGTTTTTACTTTTTTCTATTTTCTCAACACTGTTCCACAATGTCCCTCTATCTGAAAATTCCTGTGGTGCATTTTGTGGTAAAAGAATTTCAGTATGGGCTATTCCGCCTTTTCTTGTAAAGTCGTGAACCTCGCCATCATACTCATTTTTTATCTTTTCGCCACTACGATAGGCGGAAGCTGCTACTGCACTTTTGCCTTTGCCTCTTGAAATAATCTTTATGCAAAGATGATATATCGCCATAGTAAAAAACCTCCTTTCCATTTTCCGATATGGTTATGGTGGCGATAGATAGAACTTCCTAAAGAAATCGGATAGCTTTTTATCCGATTTCTTTTGGGAAGTACACAAGGGGTAGGAAATTTATTTCCGTAGGGGAGTGTAGCTCCCCTGTATCAGCGTTAGCCGATATGCCCTCTGCTAAGAGCCTTCGGAGAACGCACGCACCTGTTAAGGTGTATATGTGCGCCCTTGTAAACAAGGGACTATTCCTCGATGTCCGTTACAGTCTCTTGGTTTTCTATATTTTTACTTTCTGTTTCTTCTCTGCTTTCAATGATTTTTAGTATTTTAAGATTGGCTTCTTCTTTACGAATTAGAGATGTGATTAGCTGATAAAATTCATCTTTGGTGAAGTTTTTA
>NZ_GL349422.1:160700-256027 GCF_000090945.1 Peptoniphilus sp. oral taxon 386 str. F0131
GTAGGGGAGTGTAGCTCCCCTGTATCAGCGTTAGCCGATATGCCCTCTGCTAAGAGCCTTCGGAGAACGCACGCACCTGTTAAGGTGTATATGTGCGCCCTTGTAAACAAGGGACTATTCCTCGATGTCCGTTACAGTCTCTTGGTTTTCTATATTTTTACTTTCTGTTTCTTCTCTGCTTTCAATGATTTTTAGTATTTTAAGATTGGCTTCTTCTTTACGAATTAGAGATGTGATTAGCTGATAAAATTCATCTTTGGTGAAGTTTTTACTTTCGGTAAATATACTTTCAAAGACTGCTCCTTTTTCATATATCCGTCTATCTCTCTTTTTTCGTTCTTCCTGTTTCTGTTGACTGATGAGCTTTTTTCTTTTATTTTGTAATTGCTTGATTTCTTCTTCCATTAAAATTTTTTCGTCTATATTTTTCATTTTCTGTTTTCCTCTCTTTATGTTTTGAGCAAAGAAAAAACAGTAAACCTTTTTTGATTTACTGTTCCTGTGTTAGTTTTTATTAAATTGTTAATTCAGCAAGTTAGGATTTGTCTACTTTAATATTTTTATTCAATAATTTCACAAACGCTAAAAACATCATTAGATTCAATCAATATACTTTTTTCATCCCATTTGTATATTTTTGCTCCTATTGGATAAATGTTGCTCGTGAAATTTTCATCTTCATCATTTAAAGTTTTTGATAAAGAGCCTTTCGAACCTTTAATTTCTCCTAAAAATTTCATATCACCTAATTTAACTGCTCCCAAATCTCTAACCCAACCATAAATTTCATCGTTTATTTTAACCATAGGTTTATAAGATGCTTCTGTTCCAGCTTTTATATTATCGCTTTCACTAATCAACCCTATAATATTATTAAAGATTTCTTCTTTTAAATCCCAAATCCTCTGATATGGCTGTTCAACATAACTATTCCCATTTTTCTGATATAAATATGCTACACTTGGACTTTTTTCTGCACCTTTATGATAAAATTTTACTATGATATAGTTTTCAATGTTCGTAGGTTGGTCATTTACACTCTTAGCATTAGTACCTTTTGAATTATCTTTTATATCACTAATCAGCTTTGATATTTCTTTTTCATCAATAATTTTGTTAGCAGTCTCAGAAACATTATCCATGATTTCAATTTCTGTTATATTTTTAGTTTCTGGTAACACTATTTCTTTTTTATTTCCACAAGCAGTTAAAACTAATATACAACTCAAAACTAGAACTATTCTAATATATTTTTTCAATTTTGGTTCTCCTCCCACTTCCATATTATTTAGTATAATAGAATTTTTTAAGTATTTTTTCTATTGCCAAATTTCCTACTCACTCGCTACTATTTCCTCTTAGAATGAATTACGCTAAACAATTTATCTTGAAATGTTTCCTTACTATTTTTATCAAAATATATCTATATTACAAAGGTTTTTACGTTTATCTTTTTTGTTAGAATACCATCAGGCTTTTGATGTTGTAGTTGTTCTTCTGTCTGTATTTCTTTATTATCTGTTTTTTCATTTTCTGTTTTCCTCTCTTTCTAAATTTGAGCAAGAAAAAACAGTAAACCATTTTTGATTTACTGCTTCGTGAATTACTATGGTATATCGTGTTATTTGTTAACTACGCTATAAAAACTTCCAATCATAAGATCTTTTACTTATCCCACTTTGAACCTTTTTTACATATATAAAAATCACAACAATCTGCACCTGTAGCTATTGTTCCTTTTCTTTTTAGTACACCGCCCATCATAGTTATAGTCTCATAATCCATCTTACACATATATGGTATCAATTCCTCATGATGTTCCTGTTTGCCTAAGGCGCAAAGCCCGCATCTATGATATATTATTGTATATTCGTTTTCATCTCTACCTAAAATGAGTTCTGTATTCCAATTAAACTCACTGTCAGAAGCTGCATTTGCAATCTTGTTTTTTTCTGTTTTCTTTTTCTGCGTTTTTATATCAAAAGCCTTTTGTTTTTGGAAGTTTTTCTTTAACATAGGAGCTTCTATTGTAGCGCTGACCATTTCTTCAAACTGTTCTTGATTCATTTTTCCTTCCATCGCTTCATATATGGACAACCACAGGATCCCGCTTGTAAGACACACTCTCAGAGGATTTTTTCTAAGGCTGCCTATATCCGGTGTCCGTTTGATTATATCCTTATAATTGTTTTTAGAAATCCTTTTTACATTCTTTATATCAATATCTTTCCAATATTGTTTTATAAATTGAAATATGGTAGGCGATAAGGCATACCATATTATCTTTTCGCATAACGAATTTTTCATGATTTCCCTACCTTTCTAAATCTTTCAATATATAGTATTATAACGAATTTAGGTTAATTTTACCATTACTATATTTGCCGCCCACTGTGTTCTGTTCTTTCATTCTTTATGTTCCGACTGTACTACTTTTAATAACTTCTCTTGAAATGTATCCTTACTGTTTGGGTCAAAATATATCTGTGTTACAAAGGTCTTTCCGTTTATCTTTTTTGTTAGAATACCATCAAGCTTTTGATGTTGTGGTTGTTCTTCTGTCTGTATTTCTTTATTATCTATATTTTTCATTTTCTGCCATTTAGTCCTCCTTTCGACTTACACAAAAAAAGATTTCCTGTACTTAGGAAACCTCTTTTCGTATTGGTTGTTATTTAGTTTTAAGTATTGACTTTAGGTTGTAACTTGTAACTTCTTTCTTGCTCTGTATTTCCTTGCTTTTATTCGTTCATACTCTCTGAACTTTTCAAGATTTTTAGCTCTGTATTCTTTGGAATATGCCCTATGGTAAGCTCTTGATTTTTCTTTCTTGGCTTCTTCGATTTCTTCTCTCATCTGTATAATTTCCTGTTCTGCCAGCTCTATCAGTCTTGTCAGTTCATTTTCAAATCTACCTAATATTTCCCCGATAACTGTTCATAGCGTTTTCGATATTTCCCGGTGCGTTATTCTCCTTTTTTGTGTCTATATACATTTCCTTACAGTTAATATTATGCAACCCAAGTAATAACTTTGTAATTATTAATCAATATATTAAGGCGAATCCGCCTTTTTATAATATTTTCTAATTTTTAATTAATCTGAAAATTTAAACAATATTATAAGCACTAAATTATTCATTATCCTTTACTACAGGAACCCAAAGCTCCATTTCATAATTTTCACTATCCATATCACCTTCACTGTAAACTTCGAAATCAGGTTTTCCGGAATGCATATATCCATGCTCAGGGAAAAATACTTCCATTAAATATTTCCAGCCTTCGTGTATACAATCAGGAACTTTCCCCTTAAGATTTACAACCACATAATCTCCTTCCTCAATTTCAAAAACTTCAAGTCCCTTTTCTTTTGCCTTATTTACATCTACAACATCATAACAAGCCATATAATTTATATTATTTATATTATCTACATCAAAGCACATCCCAAAGCTTTGACCGCTACCAAATTCGGACAATACTTCATGACTGTACTTAGAATATAATTCTTCCCAGGCTTTAGGACATAGTGCAGATTCTATATTTCTTATACTCTTACCCGCAACTTTGAATACAGGTTTTTTTTGAATTCTAATATTCATTGCTTTTCCTCCCCTTATACTAAGTGCAAGTTGTACACGAGAAACAATTCTAAACGGTTTTCCTCTTCTAACTTCTGTAGGAGTATACCCATGAAATTTTTTAAATGCATTTCCAAATGAATCAGTTGATTCATATCCGTATTTAACAGCAATATCTATCACCTTACACTTTGTTTCACGAAGTTCAATAGCTGCCTGTGTAAGTTTTCTGCTCCTGATATATTCTGTCAATGTAGTTTCGGTTAAAATTGAAAAAATTCGACTGAACATAGAAAAAGAATATCCGGATAAATGTACAATCTCTTTTTCATTAAGTTCATCATCAAGTACAGATTCTATATAATTCATAGACCTGTTAAATGATTCAATAATATTCATTGTATCCCTCCTTACATTATTAATATACCACTATAAAAAAATCTTTCTCTATATTTTCCGTACAAAAAATATATGCTGATTTAATAGCATATTTTACCATAATTATCTGCTTATTATAAAACTATTTTTTTAATATGTTGTACGGTTTTCAATATGAGAATTTTTCAAGCAGTTTTCAAGAATATAAATAATTTATCATATATGGTTTTCCGTTTATCCTAAATTAAATACCGAATATCTGATATTTGTTGAAAAAATATTCTTATAATTTATACTAAAACTATAAGGAGGGAAAAAATGAAATTAGAAATAATAATCGATGAAATTTATAAAGAAACGTTGCTTAAAGTTTTTTCTTCTTCAATAAATGAAGATGTAAGAATGATTGAGAATTTTTTTTACGAGACAAATACTCCAAAAATTATAGGTTTTAAAGACGATGAGGCTTTTATTATAGATGCAGATGATATAGTAAGATTTTTTACCGAAGATAAAAATACTTTTATTCAAACCGAAAAAGATAAATTCCTCTGTCGACTCAGAATTTATGAAATTGAAGAGAAATTTAAAAACTCAAATTTTATCAAAGTTTCCCGTGGAGAAATAGTTAATTTGGACTATATTAAAAAATTAGATCTAAGCTTTAAAGGAACAATTGCAATTCAATTTAAAAACGGAGATGTAAGTTATATTTCCAGAAGAAATTTAAGTTCTTTTAAAAAAGCTTTAGGATTATAGGAGGTAATTATGAAAACATTTAAAAATTTTATCAACAGTTGTCTAATCGGAATTGGAATCGGAAATTCAATAAATTTATTATTTTGCATATTAGCCGGCACATATTCGCCCGGAGTTCCAAGTTATATAGCAACACAAAACTCAGTTTTAAGTGCAGTAACTAAAGAAACAATATTATATGCACTATTTGGAGTAGTGTCTGTTATTGCAGGTTATATTTACAGAAATGAAAAATTTTCTCTTCTTCTAAGAACAATTTTAAATCTCAGTGTAATATTTTGTTATTTCATATTTACCGGATATACATTACACTGGTTTATAAATATGGCAACAGTTATAGCTTCAAGTTTTTTATTCTTTGCAATATATATTATAATTTGGATTTCAATATATAGAGAAATAAAAAAAGATGTTGAACTTTTAAATAAAAAACTTAATGAAAAAAATTTAAATTAATTTTATAAAAACATAACGTTTCCTAAATAAAAGATACAGTAAAAATTACCGACCTCAAAAAGTTAGACCGAAAAATCTAACAATTGTAGGTCGGTACATTTTGCTTAAGTCTTTTTATTCTCTTCCTTCTTTTACAGCTTCTTTATGTGCCTGAGTAATTTTCTTTACTTGCTCCGGAGAAATTGTTATTGTAACTTTTTTCTTTTCTCCCAGCTCAATCTTTCCGCCTATTGAATATAAAAGTTGCCCATCTTCTGATTTTCTTGCTTTAACTTCAATAGAACCCTTAGGTTGTTTTATATCTACTTTAAAATTTTCATCTTGACTATTTTTATTCAGGTAATATCCTGCCGCTATAGAACCTGAGCCGCAAGATCCTTCTCTAAATATAGTATCAGAACCTACAACATAGACATATGGAATCAATTCAAAATTTTTTTCATTTAAAAACAAAATTCCATAAGCACTTGAATCAAATTCTTTTCTGACAATATCTATTGCTCTCTCTACAAATTCTTTATCCTCAGATTTGTCATCTATAATTGTATGAGTTATTCCGTCAAATTCTACAACCATATAGTTTCTTCCGTCTATTTCAATTTGAGATATTTTTTTAGCCGGAGGTACTTCTACTGATGCATAAGATTTTTCAACATTAGCTAAAACATTCAAAGGTTTATTAACTCCGCTTACATATACTTCAACTTCTACATCTCCTTTTTCTTCTAAAAATGTAGCTGCATAAAGTCCATAAGTTCTCGTTGCATTCCCGCAAAATTCTCCGCCCATCATATCCATTCTGAGTGGCGGTCCGTCATAACTCGGGCTTATAAATGCAACTTGTTCAACATCACTGTCTATTTGCTCCATGATTGCCTTTGCATATGCAACTCTATATCCCGGATATACAGGCCATACTACAAATCCCGTTATATTTCCGGCAGGATTAGCTTTAAAATAATCAAATGTCTTTTCCATTTTAATTTCCTCTCTTCTCAGCTTACTTTTTTTAAATATTTCTTCATTATCTTTACTGCCTTGTCAGGTAAAATCATTCCCAAAAGTCCAATTGCCGAAAGAATATACTCACTGTCTACATAAAAATTTGCATCTGCCGGTGTCAATATGTTACTGTCATAAGATTTTACATTGTCTAATATTTTTACCGGATTTTTAGAATGTACTATTACTCCTCCTGTTCCTATAACAACTTTTACATTAGTCAAATCTTTTCCTCTTTGATAATAAATGTACCTGCTATAAGAATACTCTTTTCTTATGCTTCCTGCATGTCTTATTACTGCAGCCTCTACCGCACATCCCGCCATAGCCTCATCAAATTTATAATCCAACTGTGAGTTTGGAACCATCATAATATTTTCAGCTCTATATTTACAATTTTCTAAAATATCTATTTCTTCTGAAAAATATGACCTGAGTCTTTCTTCTCCAACTGCTTCATAAAGACTTAGAGCTGAATATCGCATACCTAAATCTCCCTCAACCGTTCTTTTAGCAAATGGTTCTCTCAATCCTTCAAATCTTATATCACTGTCACTTGGAAATCCTACCCCTATAGAATGAACATCAGTAGTTGCTCCTCCGACGTCCACGACTATCAAGTCACCCATACCTTCTTCATTTTCGGTACCGGTAGATAAAAGTTCCGCTCCTTTAATAACAGCTGCCGGTGTAGGCATTAAAACTCCGTCAATTTCACCTTCTACATCATTCATACCCTTTGCCGTTACAATTCTATCCATAAAAATTTTTCTTATTACTTCTCTTGCAGGCTCTGCATTTAATGTATTTACCTTCGGCATCACATTTTCAGTACATATATAATCAATAGCTGAAGCATCAAAAATACATTTTATTTCATCTATTGCTCCAATATTTCCTGCAACTACTATCGGAATATTCAATTTTGCATCAGCAAGCTTTTTTGCGTTATAAATTATAGTTCTTTTATTTCCAAAATCAGTTCCTCCGGACAAAAGAATTATGTCGCAATCAGAATTTACTATTTCGTTTATATCATCATCTGAAAGTTCGTAGCTATATGTCTCTAAAATTCTCGCTCCTGCTCCAAGAGCAGATCTTTTAGCAGCTTCCGCCGTCAAATTTCTGCTAAGTCCTATTGCAATCATCTTAAGCCCACCCGCCGCTGAAGAGCATGCAAGAGTTTTTTCAAATACTACATCGCTTGGAAGCTTTTCTCTAAGCTTTTTAAGCGCATTCCTAAAACCGTTCATAACTCCACTTGTTACTGTCGTAATATCTTTTGCAGTAGCAATAATTTCTTCTTTTTCTATATCTACTGCCGTTAACTTAGTGTATGTTGAACCAAAGTCCAATAATAAATAATAATTCATCTTTAATCTCCTTATTGCAATAAAAAGTGCTGATGAATCCACCGGCACTCTTTATTTACCATATATTATACTTCCCGTCGACATAATAATTTATAATTTAAAATAAAATCCTTTTTAATCACAAATAACAAATGAATTCTCCGCAACTTTCTTTATTTTGTCTGTGCTATCTATTTTAAACTTGAAACTAAGTTTTCAAATCTATATGAAAATATCAAATAACTCTGATGAAATATATGTAAAAAATAGGGACATAAGTCCCTATTAGTTTTAAAAATTTATTCAATCATTGATTCAACTTTTTCTAATAATGGAGCTGTCTTTTCATCAATTTCTTTAAGAGCATCTCTCATTTTTTTCTTTAGTTCTTCAACATAAGCTTCATCCTTAATTGAACCGAGGTTTATCTTAACATTGTAGAAAGCTCCTGTTGCTGCAAGCTTTAGGTTAAGAAGTCCAACTCCTACATCTGTTATTGCATTGCTGTTTCCCTTTTCAACTAAAACTTCAGCTATTGAAAGTAAATTCAAAGTCTTTAGTCCAACACTTAGCGGAACATTTGCTGCATTTTTATATTCTTCTTGAATTTTTGCACTTCTTGCCGCTTTTTCTTCATCTGTGTCTTTAGGCATTTTAAACGCAGCCATTACTCCGTTAAATGAATTTGAATCTCTATCTATATCTTCTACGAAGTCATCTTGATATTTTTTACATTCTTCCGCAATACTTTTCATTTCTTCATGAACTGCTTCATACTTTTTGCTCTTTATAGTCAAATTTGCAACCATTCCAAGTAATGCTGCAGCTTGTGCCGCTGCAAGAGCTGCTACAGATCCGCCACCCGGAGCCGGTGAATCTGAATAAGTTTCTTCAACAAATCCCTTTACAGTTAAATCTCTTAACAAAATATTTCCTCCTTAGAAATATAACAAATAAAATTATAATTTATATTTTCTGACGTATTTTCTAAAAACTTCTTAAGTTAAGTTTTAAAACTTAATTTTTCTTAGAATAATCCCTTCATATGACCATCAGCTGTTACATCCATATTATTTGCTGCAGGTATTTTTGGAAGACCCGGCATTACCATAATATTTGATGTTTCACAAACTATGAATCCTGCTCCTGCAGATACTCTTACGTTTTGAACTGTAATTTCAAAATCAGTAGGTGCTCCTACAGCTTTAGCATCATCAGAGAATGAGAATTGAGTCTTTGCCATACAAATAGGCATCTTATCCAATCCAAGTTCTTTTAATTTCTTAACTTGAGACTTAGCAGAAGAAGTAAGAGTTACTTTTGCTCCTCTGTAAATTTCTTTTACAATTACGTTTAATTTTTCTTCAATTGATAGTTCTACATCATATAGCGGTTTGTAGTTTGAAGGTTGTTTTTCAATTAAGTTTACTACCTTTTCTGCAAGGTCTAATGTACCTTCTCCACCCTTTGCCCAACATTCGCAAAGTGATACTTCAACACCATATTCTTCACATTTTTTGATTAGCATTTCAACTTCAGCTTCTGTATCTTGAGCAAATCTATTTACTGCAACTACAACAGGAAGTCCGAATTTTTTTACATTTTCAATGTGACGTCCAAGATTTGCAAATCCGTTTTCTAATGCTTCTACATTTTCTTCCTTAAGTTCTGTCTTAGCTACTCCGCCGTGCATCTTAAGAGCTTTTATTGTTGCTACAATTACAACTGCGTCCGGTTTTAAGCCGCCAAGTCTACACTTAATATCAAGAAATTTTTCTGCTCCAAGGTCAGCACCGAATCCTGCTTCAGTTACAAGATAGTCGCTCATTTTAAGACCAAGTCTTGTTGCGATTAATGAGTTACATCCGTGAGCAATATTTGCAAATGGTCCACCATGAATTAGAGCAGGAGTATGTTCTAATGTTTGAACAAGGTTTGGTTTGATAGCATCTTTTAAAAGCATAGCCATAGCACCTTGTGCTTCTAAATCCCCTGCTGTTACAGGAGCTCCTTCTAAATTATATGCAACTATCATCTTTGATAGTCTTACTTTTAAGTCTTCAAGATCACTTGCTAAGCAAAGTGCTGCCATGATTTCAGAAGCTACTGTAATCATGAAATGATCTTCTCTTGTAAATCCACAAGCTTTTCCACCAAGACCGATTACTATATTTCTAAGTGATCTGTCATTCATGTCAAGAACTCTCTTCCAAACAATGTTTCTTGAATCAATTCTTAAAGCATTTCCTTGGTGAATATGATTGTCTATTAAAGCTGCAAGTAAATTATTAGCAGCTGTCATAGCATGAAGATCTCCTGTGAAGTGAAGGTTAATATCTTCCATAGGTACTACTTGAGAATATCCTCCACCTGCAGCTCCGCCCTTTACACCGAATACAGGTCCAAGAGATGGTTCTCTAAGTGCTACTACAGAGTTTTTTCCTATTTTATTTAATCCTTGAGTAAGTCCGATTGAAACTGTTGACTTTCCTTCTCCTGCCGGTGTTGGAGTTATAGCTGTTACAAGAATTAATTTTCCATCTTCATTTTTGCTAAATCTTTCAATAGCATCAAAAGATATTTTTGCTTTGTATTTTCCGTAATTTTCTAATTCATCTTCTTTAAGACCAAGTCTTTTAGCAACCTCAACTATAGGTTCCATTACACATTCTTCTGCAATTTCTATATCAGTTTTAAATTCTGCCATTTTATTTTTCTCCTATTTTATATAATTAATTATTCAGCAATTAAAAGTGTTTCAAGTACTTGATCATACTTAAATTCTTCAATTTGCATATAGTATTGAGCGGAATCAATAAGTGCTTGTAGCGGAATCATACCAATAAGTTCTGTTCCGTAAACTGTAACACCGTATCTTTTTGCTTCTGATTTAACCATTTCAATTGCTTGATAAATTCTTGTTTTTTCAAAATTTACAAGGTTCATTGAAACTTGAACTTGTCCTCTCTCTTCAAGTGGAAGTCCGATAGCTTTAACAAATCTAAGTCCTCCGCCTATATGACGAATTTTCTTAGCTATTGCATCTGCAATTTCAACTTTATCTGTATTTAAGTTTACATTAAATGCTATTAAATGGAATCTTGCTCCTACTGCAGTTGCTCCACTCTTTGCATTCATCTTTTGTGGACCGAAATCAGGTTTCCATTCAGGTTGTTCAATTTTTTCAAAGAATCCTTCATATTGTCCTTTACGAACTTTTGCAAGATTTTGTCTTTCAGGAGTTGTTGCAGCATCTTCATATAGATATACAGGAATTCCCATTTCTCCGATTGCCTTACCTACTTCTTTTGCATATCCAACGCAATCTTCAGTAGTACATTCAGTTACAGGTACAAAAGGAACAACGTCAACTGCTCCCATTCTTGGATGAGCACCTTCATGCTTAGTCATATCAATAACTTCTGATGCAACTTTAACTGATTCTACAACAGCCTTTATAACTGCTTCAGGTTCTCCGATAACTTCTACTACTAATCTATTGTGGTCTTTATCCGGTTGGTAGTCGACTAATTTAACATTTTCCTTTGCTCTAAAACATTCTACAATCTTGTCTATTTTTCCTAAATCTCTTCCTTCAGAATAGTTAGGAATACACATTACTCTCTTCATCTTTACCTCCTAATATATTGACTATGTAATAACTTTCGGACAAATCATATCAGAGCTTAATCTATAAAACGTCAAAAAAAATTACATTTTTTAAAATTTTTTATGTTTTAAAAAAATGTAATTTAAGTATATATCAAACCTATTTTCAAAATATATAAAACTTTTTTCCTACAGTCTTCTTAAAATATTTACAGCCTCATCAACTTCTTCAAATGTATTAAATGTGGAAAATGAAAATCTGACCATACCTCTTTCTCTTGTACCCATACTCTCATGATATTTAGGAGCACAATGTGACCCGGGTCTTGTTGCGATTTCATATTTATTCCAAAGTATATCACTTAGTTCGGATGATGAATAATGTTTAAAATTTAAAGAAACTATCGGTGCCATTCTACTTGAAAAATCATTATACAAAATAACCCCATCAATATTTTTAACACTGTCGTAAAAATATTTTGTAAGTTTATATAAATTTCTCTCGATGTTTTCTATTCCTGTTTCATTTATATATTTAACTCCCTCAAAAAGACCTGCATTAGAATGTACATTTTGTGTTCCATATTCAAAAATATCAGGTAATATATCCGGCTGAGTCCTGCTAAATGAATTTATTCCGCTCCCACCTGAAAATACCGATTTTAATACAATATCTCCAACAAAAATAAGTCCTCCTGTCCCTTGAGGTCCATAGAGAGATTTATGCCCTGTAAATGCATAAACTGTTCTCGGAAATTCTCTTCCTTTAAATTTTAAACTTAAATTTCCTGCACCTTGAGCGCCGTCAATTATTAAAATCAAATTATTTTCTAAGCAAAAATCAAAAACTCTTTCTATATCTGTAGCTATACCCGAAACATTGGACGCTTGTGTAATTATAAGTGCCTTTGTATTTTTTTTCAAACTTTTCTTTAATTCATCTAAAATTATATTCCCTTTTAAATCAATTTTTAAAAATGAAACTTGTCCTCCGCGACTTTGAAATTGATATAGCGGTCTAAGTACAGAATTATGTTCCGAATCAGTAGAAATCACGTGATCAGTATTATTTAAAAGACTTCTTATAACAAGATTAAGTCCTGTCGTAACATTTGAAGTAAGAGCAATATTTAACGGTTCATCAATTGAAAACAATTTGGCTATCTCAAATCTCGTTTTATATAATCCGCGAAGTGCATTTATCGAAAAATCATGTGATCCTCTTGAAGGATTCCCGTATTTTTGTGATGATATACTGTTATATACTGCATTTGCAACTTCAATCGGCTTTTGAAGCGTAGTCGCACTATTGTCAAAATAAATCATATTATCCTTAATACCTCGCTATCTTCTCCTACAGAATATATACCTGCTATTTCTATATTATTTTTTATAAAAATATTTTTTACTTCATCAAACTTTTCTACTTCACATTTCATCATAAGTCCACATCCTGCAGATATTTTCGGTAATAACGGAATTAATCTTACTCCATCCATATCATTAACTGCAAGTTCCGCTTTCATTGCACGATTTGATGATTCAAATGTAAATAAATAATATTTCAACATGGCGTTACAGTCTTATACATTCTTTGCAATTCACAAATTCTATACATATTTGTAGCTTCACCAACTGCAAGTTTTTCCTTCAAATTATAATTATCAAGACATAATCCGCAAGATAATATAGTTGTTCCTTTTAATTCCATAAATTTTAAATCTTCAATTGTCTTTGTATTAATTGTAGTAAGTCGAATACCCGTATTATAAAATACAACAAACTTCGGAAGAACATCCTGCTCTCTGAGTGCATATATAAAGCCCTCAAGAAGCTTTTTAGAAAAATCCTCATCTCCTCTTCCCATATAATCTGAAGATATGACAACTATATATTCTGAATCATCCTCCAAATCCATAAGCTCACATTCGAGATTATCGGACTTTTTTAATACAACCTCATAATTTCCGTCCGAAATCATTTTTACCTCAGAGATAAATCCAAGTTGCTGACCCATTTTACTTAAGTTTTGAGTTGCTATTTCATTGTCAACATACACCATAATTTCAAGCAACTTTTCATCATTAATAGCCTTTTTTGCCATTATAACAGGCCTTGGGCAGGCAATCCCCCTAGCATCTAAAACTTTCATTTTTCTACCTCACGTATATCTTTTTTTCTTTGGGCATCATTATCTCACCCACAATACTTGCATCTATATTATTTTCTAAAAGTTCATTTAAAAGCTTTTTATAATCCTTTTGAGATACGCTTATTAAAAGCCCTCCTGATGTTTGAGGATCAAATAAAACTTCCTCCATCGCAAAATCATCTATTTCAAATTCAATCTTTTTGCCATAGGCATTTCTATTTCTCTGTCCTCCTGCAGTAAACAAAAAATCTTCGGCAGCTTTTTTTGCACCCGGCAATATCTTTATATCCTTTGAATTTATAATTGCAGAATAATTTCCCGAAACCATTTCACAAAGGTGACCTAAAAGTCCAAATCCCGTTACATCTGTAAGTGCATTTACTTCATAATCTTTTAAAATTTCAAAACTGTACTTGTTTAACAGTTCCATACTCTTAACTCCCTCTTTAAAATGTTCTTCTTTAACTTCACCTACAGAATATCCGCTTGAAATCAGAGAAACACCGAGAGGTTTTGTCAAAATTAATTTATCTCCAAGTTTTGGAGTATTGTTTCTATACATTTTGTTTAAAGATAACTTGCCTATTACACAAAGACCATATTTTATTTTCGGATCATGAATTGAATGACCTCCGCACAATGTTGCTCCTGCCTCTTTTACTTTATCAGCTCCGCCTCTTAAAATTTCCTCAAGTATTTTTACATCTTCCTCTTCAGGAAAACAAACTATATTTAAACAGCTAACAGGCTCCGCTCCCATTGCATAACAATCGCTCAGTGCATTTGCGGCTGCAATTTTTCCGAAACTGTACGGATCTTCCACCATCGGTGGAAAAAAATCTACAGTAAAAACAATTCCTAAATCATTACCGAGAGATATTACGGAAGCATCCTCATTGCCGTCAAATCCCACCAAAATTTCCGGTCTTTTTAAAATTTCTATATTTTTTAAAATCTTATCCAAAGAGCCTGCCCCTATTTTCGCATTGCAGCCTCCGCAAACTTCAAGTTTCATATTATCACCTTCTTCTATTTTAGCACTATAAGTTTCCATTAACTACCATTAATCATAAATTTAATTTTATCTTATTTGCAACTTGAGATAATCATTTATATTAAGGATGAATTTTTAATGTCGGCTTTTTATTTTACATACCTAAAATTAAAATCAATGTAGTATAATTATTTTATTGGAGGTAATTATGTTTAAAGCAACAGAATTTTTTGAAACGCTTGAGTTTAAAAATCCACTCTACATAGATCTTAGAAGTGAAGAAGAATTTTCAAATGAAACAATTCCCGATAGCATTAATCTACCGATTTTAAATAATGAAGAAAGAAAAATCGTAGGAATACTATATGTAAACGGAAACGTTGAAGAAGCGAAAAGTAAGGCTGTTAAATTTGCATCTCATAAACTCACAGATTACTACAATTATATTGCAAATAACTGCAGAAACAGAGAAACAGTCTTATACTGTTCAAGGGGAGGTTATAGAAGTACAGTTTTATTTAATCTGTTAAAGACTCTTGATGAACCGGTTTATAAATTGAATTTTGGATATAAGGGATATCGAAAATACATTATGAATGAACTTCCCAAATTAGTTTCAAAATTTAATTTTATAAATCTAAATGGCTATACCGGTTGCGGTAAGACACAAATACTCTATGAACTCAAAAAACTCGGTGCTGATGTATTGGATCTTGAAAAACTTGCAAACCACAGAGGTTCACTTCTTGGGCATATAGGTCTTAACAGACAACCGTCTCAAAAAATGTTTGAAAGCTTTTTATTTGATGAACTCAGAAACATGAATGGCACAAATATTTTTATTGAAAGTGAAAGCACAAAAATTGGAAGTATTACAGTCCCAAAATATTTATACGATGCTTATTCAAAATCAAGCAACCAAATTTTAATAACATCATCTATTAACTTTAGAATTAAAAATATAAAAGACGAATATATCTCATCTGAAAATAAAAATTTCAAAACTGAAATCAATGATGCTCTTGATAATCTAAGCAGATATATAAGTGAAAAAAGACTTATAAAATATAAACAATGTATTAAAGATGAGGACTATGATACAATTATCAGAGAACTGATAGAAAAATATTATGATCAAAACTACTCAATAAAGAAGACTGATTTTGCACTTAGAATAGATAATTCAAACTCCAAAGAGTGTGCTGAAAAAATATTTAACTTCTGCAATGAATACGGAGGTATACTGTGAAAATATCAAAAATATTAATTTATTCAGTCTTAATCTTAGTTATGCTTATAACTTGCAGCTGTTATAGAGATGATATGGCAATTAAAGAAGCCAATATTCCAAACGAAGATATATCTGTAAGTATAGACTATGCCTCAATCTACAAAAAAGACATTTTTGATGATTTAACTGATGTGGAAATTGAAGTAATGCTCGAAAAAATGGCATCACTCGTTAAAAAAGAATTTTTAAGTTCACAAAGCTTTTCATTAAATGAAAAAAATTTAAAAAGCATCGGTATAGAGAAAATAAATTTTGACAATCTTGACAAACTTAAAATTAATATAAGTTCTAAAACTCTATTGCCGTTCGGTAAGTTAATTAAAGCAAAAGTATATTCTCAACTGAGCGAAAAAAGTATACTTAAGGATATGAGTAGGGAAGAATTCGAGTCTATTATTGAAAAACTGTCCGAACTTGCAACAAATAACGCAAAAAACGGTGAACCTTTTAAAATAAATGATGAAATTCTCGAAAATTTAGGATTTAAAAATTTAAGCAAAGAATTTATAAATAAACTCAAAACAGAATACCTATATGAAAATTAAAATAACCACCGACTTCGGTGGTTATTTTATGCCATTTCCTTTTTTATATTGATAAAAATTTCTCTATACATGTTCATTATTATATTTATTAACCCTTTTTGGCTTACTCTTTCATTTAAAATCAAATCCTGCTTCAATATTTCTTCTCCATTCATGGTATATTTAACTACACCTACAAACTCACCCTCCGATAAAGGTGCCTTTAAATTAGGTTTGATTTCAAAGCTTCTGCTGATTTCACTTTTCCCGTCCCATAAAACAGTTCCATTTGATTTTTCATACACATCTATACTTTTCTTGGCTGCATTCTCAACTTCAATCTGTGTTACAGGCTCATCAGGATTCCCAATCACTGTATATTTATATTTGTCAAGCCCTTCTCCTATCAGCTTTGTAGCTGAAACATATCTTTGCCAATCGGTTCTTGAACCTATAATTACTCCTATAAGTCTTGTATCTTTGGTATGTGTATTATCGCCTTTTCTAAATCCCGTCACAATTAAACATCTTCCGGCTGCATTTGTATATCCTGTTTTCAGCCCGTCTACTCCCTTTATTATTCCAAGGGCAGGGTTCGTATTATACTCTAAATAATTTCTATCAGGTTCGGCAATTTCTGTAAGAGATGTTATTTCAAGTAATTCCGGATACGCTTTTATAAGTTCCCTTGCAAGAATAAACATTTCTCTGGTAGTCATCTTATTATAATCCTCTACCATGTAATCCGTAAGACCTGTGGGATTAACCATATGTGCATTCTTAAGTCCGAGCTCTTGACATTTCTTATTCATCAAAGATACAAACGCCTCTTTTGAACCTGATATATGCTTAGCAAGCGCCGTTATAGCATCATTGCCCGAAACTACCAAAGCTGCTTTTATAAGCTGCCACACAGTTTTTTGATCATTTTCCTTAAGCTTATAACTTGAGCCTGTTAAAAGTGACGATTCATGATCTATGATTACCATATCATTTTTCTTTATAGTTCCGTCTTTTATTTTGTCCATGACTACAAAAATACTTACAAGTTTAGAAGTGGAAGCCATGGCTTTTACTTCATCAATATTATATGATTCTAAAATCTTCCCGCTTCTATAATCTCCAAGTATATATGCATCACACAAATCAGTTAGAGGATGCTTATTTAATTCTGCAATTTTTAAGGCCTCTTCATAAGTTGCTCTTTGAACTCCGTTTTTAGTCGGAACAAAAATATTCTGATCTCTTATTTCAGTTTCTATTTGCTGCTCTGTATTTTCAGTTATTTCATTTGCAAATGAAGTAATAGGTGTTAATAACAAAAATGCTACTACAACCAAACTTAAAAACTTTTTCATTAGTCCACCTCAAACTATATTCTACCAAATTTATTTGAATTTATAAAGAAATAAAAAGACCTCATCTATGTGATGAGTTCTTTTGACTATTATTTAATTTCACAGCTCTTATTTATTATGGCTCTTGCCATATCTTCACCAAGCTTAATTAATTCTTCAAGTTCTTCTTCTGTTGCAGCTCCTTGAATTTCAATTTGCCTTTCTATAACTTCAAGTTTAGATTCTTCAGTAAATTCTTTCAGCTTTTTAAGTGCTCCGCCATTCCAGGAATATGAACCGAAAATTCCCCATATATTATTTTTCATCTTTTGATGTTTTAATTCATCCATTAAAAATTGCATTGGAGGAAAGATGTTGTTATTGTATGTGCAAGATCCTAAAATTATTCCCCTGTATCTCCACGTATCTGCAAGCAAGTATGACAATGATGTTGTAGCTATATCTCTTATCCTTATATTTGTTATTCCGCCTCTTGCAACTCCTCTTGCAACAGCTTCCGCCATTCTTTCTGTATTTCCATACATAGAGCCGTAAATTATTACTACTCCATCTTCAACTTTTTGTTTAGCAAGATTTGTATATATTTCTAAAATTTTTTGCGGATTTGAACGCCACACACAACCGTGAACAGGACATATTCCCTTTATTTCAAGCGATTCCAATTTATTCAATGCCTTTAATGCTTGAGTTGCATATTTACCAACTATATTTATAAAATATCTTGTCACCTCAGAGTAGTAATAGTCATTAAATCTAACCTGGTCATCAAATATTGCGCCATTTAATGTTCCAAACCCTCCAAATATATCTTGAGAAAATAATATTTTTGTTTCTTCTTCATAGGAAACCATAGATTCAGGCCAGTGAACCATAGGTGTCATATAAAATGTAAGTTTTCTGTTTCCAAGTTCAAGAGTTTCTCCATCTGAAACTAAAATTATGTTTTCTTCTATATTATAAAAGTTTTTTAAGAATGGAAGTGTCTTTTTATTACAGATTATTTTCACATCCGGATATATTTCAAGTAAATTCTTTAAACTTGAGGAGTGATCCGGCTCTGCATGATGAATTACAATATAATCCAATTTTCCTCCATTTAATATTTCTTGAAGTTTCTCAATAAATATCCCGAATGTATTAACCTTTACAAGATCAAGAGCTATATTTTTTTCCCCTGTCATCAAGTACGAATTATATGCTACTCCGTCCGGAAGTGGCCACATATTTTCAAATAATTGTGTTTGACGATCATTTACACCCATGTAGTATAAATGGTCATTTATTTTTTCAGTCAATAAATTTTCCATAGTTTCTCCTTTATTCTAAAACTAACTCAACCGGACAATGATCTGAACCCATAACCGATTGATGAATTTTCGCATCTGATAAATTTCCCTTTAATTCCTCAGAAACTACAAAATAATCAATTCTCCAACCTATATTTCTCTCTCTCGATTTTGCGAAATTGCTCCACCATGAATATTCATCCTTTCTGTCAGGATAAAAATATCTGAAAGTATCAATATATCCACTCTTTAAAAGTTCCGTAAATTTTGAACGCTCTTCATTTGTAAACCCGGCATTTTTATGATTTGTGGCAGGATTTGCAAGGTCAATTTCTTCATGTGCAACATTTAAATCGCCACAAAGAACTACCGGCTTAGTTTCTCTAAGTTTATTTAGATAGTTTCTGAATACATCTTCCCAAACCATTCTATACTCTAATCTTTCAAGTCCTCTTTTTGAATTCGGAGTATAACATGTTACAAAATAAAACTTTTCAAATTCCGCAGTTATTACTCTTCCTTCAGTATCATGCTCTTCCATCCCGATTCCATAGCTTACGCTTATAGGCTCTATCCTTGTGAAAATTGCAGTCCCCGAATATCCCTTACGTTGCGCGTAATTATAATACATTTTATATCCTTCAAGCTCAAAATCAAGTTGTCCTTCAGAAAGTTTTATCTCTTGAAGAGCAAACACATCTGCATTAATTTCATTAAAGCTATCCACAAAACCTTTTTTTATTACGGCTCTCAGTCCGTTTACATTCCACGAAACAAGTTTCAAACATCCATCCCCTCTCTATCATTATACTTTTCTAAAAACAAATGCTTTTCAGTTCTGTTCTTCCAACCTACTATTGCACCCATATTTACATTTTCAGCAGATCTTAAAATATTTATATCGGCATTTTTGTGAACTTTTTTTATGTCTGCTATTAAATCTTTAATATAAAACCTCATGTTTCCTTCTTTTTTCTCTGCAATAGCACAGGCACAATCAAGTGCATGAAGCCCGGTCGATCTCATAAATCTTTTTATTGCCTCTTCTTCAACATAATACATAGGTCTAATTAATTCAAGTCCTTCAAAATTATCGGAGTGAAGTTTCGGCATCATCGTTTTAAAATTTCCTGCAAATATTACATTTAACATTACCGTTTCAATAACATCATTAAAGTGATGTCCCAATGCAAGCTTATTACAACCAAGTTCCTGTGCTTTTGAATATAAATTTCCCCTTCTCATTCTCGCACACATATAGCATGGATTATTTTGTGCAACTCTATTTGCAACTTCAAATACATCCGAGTTGTGAATTTTAACCGGAATACCCATTTTTTCACAATTATACTCAAGAACTTGTCTGTTTTCTTTTCTATATCCGGGATCCATCGCAATAAATTCAAGTTCAAAATTCATCTTGCCATGTCTCTTTAATTCCTGAAATAATTTTGCAAGCGTAAGTGAATCTTTCCCGCCTGAAATTGCAACTGCAATCCTGTCCCCTTCAGAAATCATTTCAAATTCATTTATTGCCCTTACAAACTTAACCCAGATGTCTTTTCTATAACTTTTAATTAAAGACCTTTCTATTTCTCTAACAGTTTTTATTTGTATATTACCGTCCAACTATTATTCTCCAATCTATATTCGTTTACTGCTTAATTATATCATAACTCGATAATTATTGTCATAACTAACTCTTCTTATTCTTAAAAGTAAAAATCAAATTACAATATAATCTTTTTCAAAATGCAATATGTCTATTCATACTTAATAACTTCTTTACCAAAATCAAAAAATTTATTTTTAAATCAATATATGATTAAAAATAAAAATTATTAATTATATTTAGATTGAAATAAAAACTGCTAATCACACAACAGTCTATGTATATCATTGACTGTTTTATTTATAGCTTAATGTTTGCCTGCATTATATTTTACAAAATATGAATACATTGAAAAACAAAAGTTTTTTTATTATACTTAATGTAAAACAACATTTAGGAGGCTTATTATGAAGCAAATCAAACGCGGACGCGGTCCGTCATTTATGAACTTTATCGGTTCAATATGTATAATTTTATTTTGCTCTTTGTGGACAATAATAGCTCTAAACACATATAAATACTTAGAATTTCCGACGAGTCTTGCATTTCCCCTACTCGGAATAATCGGTATCCTAATGGGTATTTTTCATGCAATATATAATTTTAAAAACTTTTCGTCAAAAGAAAAATTTTCAGAATATGATATAACAGATGATGAAAAAGACTCACTCGGTAACTTCCAATTTAAAAACTCTGAAAATTCAAAATATGACACCGATAGGATTATTAAGATAAAATCAAAACCGTTTAAATACTGTCCCTATTGTGGAGAAAAACTTAATGAAAGTTATAATTTTTGCCCTGACTGTGGAAAGAAATTATAATTTAAGTATTATAGTTTTAGAGGATATATGAAAAAATTTAAATCATTTATCTTAGCAAAAAAAGCTACTATTAAGTAGCTTTTTATTTTTGTTTATCTAACATATGTGATACATAATATTCTACATTTCTATATTTATCTATTAAAGTATCTTCATATTCACTTGTTTTATTTGAAAATTCTCCGTCTATACAATACCAATTTTGTTTAAGCACCGTAACATGTTTGGTAAGTTCGTCAATACATTGATTATAAGGACTTCCCTTCCAGCCGACATAACTAAACAGCTCGTTCATTAAGAAAGCAGGTTCTACATCTCTGCCTTCTCCTGTAAAATCTTTATCAAACACTTTTTTTGCAGCATCATTTGCCCAAATTATATATGGTGTTTCATATAAATTTCGCAATCCTTCGCTGTTATCCGCTGAATCATTTATTCCAAACATATCAAATACTATTTTATTATCTCCCATTGATGGGCAATGATCGCCAAACATTATAAGTATTGTCGGCTTATCGTTCTTTCTGAAATGCTCTGTCAGCATTTTCATTGTATCTGATGCCCACTCAATTCCCTCAAGATAATTATTAAAATAATTGTACCATTCTCTATCATACTGTTCTTGCCATTTTATAGCGGGTTCTTTATTTATTAATACATCTTTGGAATATGGTCCATGATTTTGATATGTTACCGCAAATGAAAAATATGGTCCTTTTTCTGTTTGTTCATCATACTTTTTAAGGATAAACGGATAAAAATCAACATCCATTAAAATATTCTCATCAATAGCTTTAAATGTATTATTATACTCAAAAAATTTATCAAATCCCAAGTTTCTATATGCATTGTTTCTATTATAAAAGCTACCTACAAACGGATGAAATCCAAAACAGCTATATCCCTGTTCTTTAAAATACCTTACATAAGATTGAGTTGTCCTGTTAAATGGCGGGTTATCTTTATATCCTGTCATAAAATTCGACTCTGTTAAGAATGTTCCTCCACCAAAAGAATTAACTAATATTTGACCGTGAATTGATTCATTTTGCAACTTGTGAAAATATTCATACGGGTTTCTTTCAAACTCCATTTTTGGATTTTGATATTTATAAAAATCTTTAAATGATTCAAGCATTATACAAACTATATTTACTTTTTGATCTTCCGGAATATCTTCTCCAATATACTTGTTATAATCCTCAACTGCCTTAATTTTATTATACTTACTGTATTTATAAGGTCTTGACGATTTTATAGAATATATGAACGGATATAAAAAACCCTTAGTCTTATAACTGTCAATTTCTATCCACATATTCAAATTTGTCTTTGCACCAAGTAAATGATATACACTATAATCGAATAGATACTGCTTAGAAAAAAATGCAAGTATTATTACCGATGCTATAAAACCTATTGCCCTAAATTTATATCCATATTCAAACCTTCTTAATATAAAAAATATTACTATGCTGAGTAACATAGAACTAAACAGCACAATTGCATTGGGTGATTTAAAATTCAAATCATATTTTTGAGACATTGTAAATGCTTCTCTAATAAGAGTTATGTCTCTTGCAAAAAGAGGTTCTTCTCTGTAAACTATCTTTATATAATTTGCAAACGCTCCTAAATTTATAACCAAAGAACTTATCAAAAATGAAAAGCTGAGTGATTTTAGAAGATATGCTAAAGCTAAAACTATTAAAAATGCAGGTATAAAGTTAAATAATAAAATTTTATACTCAACAAAAAAATTATTTATTATGCCATCACAGTATCCATAACTACTTATGAATATTGATGTTGCCGTAATTAAAATTGCCAATAAAAATGAACATAAGAATATATTCATCTTTTTCTTTTCCATTATGCCTTCCCCCAACTGAAATCTAATTTCAAAATAAATTCACAGTGAATATTATAACACTATTATGCTCTATCTACAAAAAAAATTATCCAAGCAGAGAATAATCTTCCATTCTCCAAATTTCAGTTGCAATTTCCTCGTAAAAATCTTTTTCATGACTTATTAAAAATATCCCGCCTTTGTATTCCTTTAATGCTCGTTTAAGTTCATCTTTTGCCATGGGGTCTAAGTGATTTGTCGGTTCATCGAGCATAAGTACATTAGTCGAAGTATTTAAAATTTTACAAAGTCTAACTTTTGCCTGTTCTCCTCCACTTAAAACTTTTATAAGTGACTCTATCTGTTCGGTCATAAGTCCACATTTTGCAAGCGCAGCCCTTATATGAAACTGCTCCCAGCTTGGAAATGCATCCCAAATTTCATCTATCGGAGTTCTCTTGTCATCATAAAATTCTTCCTGACAAAAATAACCGACTTTTAAATTTTGTCCGTTTTCTATTCTTCCGCTGATGGCATTTATTTCTCCAAGCAATGTTTTTACAAGAGTTGTTTTTCCAAGTCCGTTAGCTCCGACAATTGCAATTCTTGAGCCCCTTTCCATCCTAAGATTTAAAGGTTTTGAAATCGGCTTATCATATCCTATAACAAGATCCTTAGTCTCAAAAATAAGTCTGCTTGGTGCACCTGTCTCCTTAAACTGAAATTCAGGTTGCGGTTTTTCCTTTACAAGCTCTATTCTCTCCATCTTATCAAGCTTTTTCTGCCTTGACATTGCCATATTTCTTGTTGCGACTCTCGCCTTATTTCTTGCCACAAAATCTTCAAGATCTGCAATTTCCTGTTGCTGTTTTTTATATGCCGCCTCTATTTGTTTTAGTTTAGCTTCTCTTAGTCTTTCAAATTCAGAATAATCTCCCACATATCTATTTAACTCCATATTTTCTACATGATAAATTAAATTTATAACCGAATTTAAAAACGGTATGTCATGAGAAATTAATATAAATGCATTTTCATATTCCTGTAAATATCTTTTAAGCCACTGTATATGTTCTTCATCTAAGTAATTCGTAGGCTCGTCAAGTAAAAGTATATCCGGTTTTTCAAGAAGCAACTTGCAGAGTAATACCTTAGATCTCTGACCTCCCGAAAGTTCTTTAAACTTCTTTTCAAGTCCAATCTGTGATACTCCCATAGCTCTTGATACTTCATCTATCTTGGAATCAATCATATAAAAGTCATGATTTTCAAGAAGACTCTGCAAAATTCCAACTTCATCCATCAAAGCATCAAGCTCTTTTTCATCTACTTCTCCCATTTTCATATACAAATTTGAAATTTCGTTTTCAATTTCAAAAAGATGTGAAAAAGCATCTTTTAATACATCTCTTACCGTATAATCTCCATTATATGTTGCATGTTGATCAAGGTAACCTGCTCTTACATACTTTGCCCACGAAATTTCTCCCTCTTCCGGAATCAACTTGCCTGTGATTATATCCATAAATGAAGATTTTCCCTCTCCATTCGGACCAACAAGACCTACATGCTCCCCTGCAAGCAATCTAAAATTTACATCTTTTAAAATTTCTCTTCCGCCATAGCTGTGGCTCAAATTTTTTACAGTTAATATACTCATGTTATCTCCTCAATTTTAATTAATATAATTATACAACAATAAATAAAAAAAAGACTAATTAATTAGTCTTTTTACCTATTTTAAATTATATATATCAATTTTATAATTTTTTCAATTTTTAAGAAGTTCATTCACATTTTCTTCTCCGTATATCTTTATATTATTTTCAAGTAATATTTTTGCAGTAAATCCTCTACCATTTATAAGTTTTCCTCTATGAGTACCGTCATATATTTTTTTGCTTCCGCAGCTTGGACTTTTATCTTTCAGAAGTGCAATTTTACAGTTATACTTTTTTGCAAGTTCCAGCGATTTTTTTGCCCCTAATTCAAATTCATATGTAACGTCTTTTCCAATTTTGTTTATAACCTTTCCGCCTATTATTTCTGCAGGTACTCTTGGAGTGCTAAGTCCCCCAAGAATTTCCGGGCAGACTATTATTAAATTATATTTTTTCCTAAGTTCATCTATTTGAACTATCAAATTATTTTTACCGTCATAACGACAATTTTCTCCGCAAAGACATGCGCTTATAAGTAAATTTTCCATGATATCCCTCTTTTAAGTTAATACTATTTTCATTATACAATATTAAGCTTTTATAACAACAAAAAATCACCTTTAAAGGTGATTTGAATTATATTTCTATTGTTTTAAATCCGCTTCCCTGAATTTCAGCAGTATCACTTACTGCCATAAATGCTTTCGGATCTAACTCTTTTACAATATTTTTAACTTTAACTATCTGTCTTGAAGAGCATATCAAATAAATTATTGTTATTTCATTACTGCTATATGCACCTTTCCCGTTTATATAAGTTACCCCTCTGTCCAATTGACTTTGAATTGTTCTTGTTATCTGCTCATGATTATTACTTATTATAAAAACTTGCTTTTGTTTTCCTACGCCAAGCTGAATTTTATCTATAACTTGATAACATATAAAAAGTGATATTAATGTAAACAGTGCTTTATCTGTTGAATATACAAATGAACTTATTCCTATAATGACAATATTTAACATCATGAGTACGCTGCCTATTGAAATATTAAAGTATTTTTTTAATATGGCTGCAATTATATCAAAACCTCCCGTTGATGTTCCGTTCCTAAAGGTAATGCCTCCTCCGATTCCATTTATAACTCCCCCATATACACAAGCAAGTATAATATTTTCAGTTAAAATATAATTCGGATTTATCTTTTCAAGCAATGATATATAAATCGACAACAAAAATATCGACACAACCGAAAAAAACATAAATTCTCTGCTGAGCAAAAACAATCCGAGGATCATAATCGGAAGGTTTAATAAAAATACAAGAAGTCCTAAAGGAATCCCCGTTACATTTTCAATAAGTACGCTAAGTCCGCTTATTCCTCCCGAAATCATACCGTTTGGTTTCAATATATAAACTAATGCTATCGAAGATGCAAAAGTTCCGAAAATTACGCTAAATAATTTTTTAATAAATATTTCTTTACTTATATTTAAGCTTAAATTAAATTTCATATCTGTCTCTCCAAATACTCATAATGTAATCTATAAATATTATATTATAAAAAAAACAGTAAAGTCAAAGTATATTATTAAAAATAAAAAAACTGCTCAGTTTCCCGAGCAGCTTCATATTTAAAATTATTGAATGTTAAGTTTAACTTTTTCTTCAACAGCTTTTACAATCTTGCCGTTCTTTAAAAGTTCAGTTGCTTTTTCAAGCTCATCATAGATTTCAATATCCTTATCATTTTCAAGGAATTTAAGTTCTGATCTTACAGCCTTGTAAGCAGCTTCAGTTCCTACTCCAAGCTTAAAGTTTTCTTCAGCTCTGAAGTCAATAGCTTGACAAGCAGCCATGATTTCTGTTGCAACAATTCTTCTTGAATTGTCAATTATATCTCTTGCTTTTCTTGCAGCTATTGTTCCCATAGATACAAAGTCTTCTTGGTTTTCACATGAAGGAATTGAATCTACACTTGCTGGATGAGCAAGAACTTTATTTTCTGATGCAAGAGCTGCAGCAGCGTATTGTGTAATCATGAATCCTGAGTTAAGTCCCGGATATTTTACAAGGAATGATGGGAATTCTGATAATTGATGATTTACTAATCTTTCAATACGTCTTTCAGATACATTTCCTATTTCAGATGCAGCTATTCCCAAAAAGTCAAATGGTTGAGCCATTGGTTCTCCGTGGAAGTTACCTCCTGAAATTACATCTCCATCCGGAGTTATAATTGGATTATCAGTTCCTGAATTAATTTCAATTTCAACTTTTTCTTTTACATAAGCTATTGAATCCTTACTTGCTCCATGAATTTGTGGAATACAACGAAGTGTATATGGATCTTGTACTCTAATTTGTGCTGTATGAGTTGTATATGTTGAACCTTCAACTAAATCTAACATATTCTTTGCTGTTGCAAGGCATCCTTTGTGTGGACGAATTGTATGAAGTTTTTCATAGAAAGCATCAACAATTCCTCTATGTGCTTCAAGTGAAAGAGCACCTGCAATGTCAGAAAGTTTTAATAATTCAATTGCATCATATGTTGCAAGAGCACCTACTGCAGTTAAAACTGTTGTACCGTTAATTAAAGCAAGACCTTCTTTAGCTTGCAATGTAATGATGTCTATACCCGCTCTATCCATAGCTTCTTTTCCTGATAAAAGTTCTCCGTTGTAATATGCACGTCCAAGGCCAAGCATAGGAAGAACCATATGAGCAAGTGGAGCAAGGTCTCCTGATGCTCCAAGTGAACCTTTTTCCGGAATAAATGGAATTACATTTTTATTAAGCATATCAAGAATTACTTTAACAGTTTCCATTCTAATTCCTGAATATCCCTTTACAAGAGAATTAATTCTGATAAGCATAATAGCTCTTACTTCATCTTCTCTTAATGGATTACCGAATCCGCTTGAGTGTGTACGAATTAAGTTTTCTTGAAGTTGAGAACAATCTTCTCTGGATATACTTACTTTACATAGTGAACCGAATCCTGTTGTTACACCATATACTACTCTTTCTTCTTCAATTATGTCATCAACTATTTTTCTTGATGCTTTAACAGCTTCAATTTTTTCATCAGAAATTGCAACTTCAACATGATCTCTTGCTACTGCTACTACATCTTCAAGTTTTAAACTATTTCCTGTCAATACAACTTTATTCATTTTTTTCCTCCGTTCTCTTTGAAACACCTTCAACATTTAAGAAAGTATGGTACATAATTTAAAATCATTTTATTTTTACAATATAATGTTATGTAATTTGTTGTTATAATTCAATAACACCTTTCCACTATATTATTAAAAATAAAAACGTCTTTAAAAACTTTCTTTAATGAAAAAAGAAACATAATAATATTTTCTTACTAAGTTTATTTTATATAACCATCATCAAATATAGGTCAAAAATTTAAAAAATTTTTAATTTTTATAATATGAGTTGAATTTTATCAGAGTAAAATTTATAAGCCTTTCTAAACTTTATTATCAAATTATTAAGTTTTCATGTGTATTAACGTCAAATTTACGTCTATAATTTTTGATTTTCATTTTTCGACAGTCAAATTTTTCAAATAAAATATTTTTAATTTTTTTTGATTCTTATTTTTTATACCTGTAAAATCTTAGTATTTATCATAGTTTTGAGATATCTCTTTATCTTGTTAAACAAATACTACATCTATCATACGTCTAATTTTTTTATGATTTATTGACACCTTATGTTTGTTGAATTATACTTATATATAGTAAAATAAACGTAAGTTACAGATAGAAAATTTTTAAAGAGAGGTATAATATGAGCAAAATATATGCTAAATTATTCGGAGTTCCTCAAATACTCAAAGATGGCGAAAAAGTGTTCTTCCCTTATGCAAAAATCAATGCTCTGATTTATTACATACTTATTAATAAAGTTGTATCAAGAGATGAAATCGCAGGTCTGCTTTGGCCGGATGAAAATGAAAAAATCGCAAAGAAAAATTTGAGAAATGCATTATATCAATCTAAAAAAAGTCTTGATATGGACTTTATAATATCTCCCAAAAAATCAATTCTCGTTTTAAATGATGACCTTAATATTGAATGTGATGTAAATTTATTCATTGAAGATCCGATAAAAAATTCAAATTTATATGATGGAGATTTCCTTCAGGGATTTTTCTTAAAAGAAGCTGAATCATATGAATATTGGATTACAAAAATGAGAAATCTCTATCAAGACAAATTTACAAATATATCCTACAAAAAAATAGAATCAAACATAGAAAACGGCATATATGAAAATGTAGAAAAGGATATAAATGCTCTTACACAAATAGATGAATTTGATGAGAGAAATTTTAGGCTTTTGATGAAATTTTATCAAAAGACAGGAAGAAACGGAAAAGTAGTTGAAACTTATTATGACTTATCAAAACTGTTACAAAACGAACTCGGAGTTGAACCTGACAGAGAGACAAAAAAAATCTACGAGGAATCAATCAAGCAAATAAATATTAATAATTCAAGGCCAAAGATTGTAGATTATTTTTTCTATGGTCGTTATAATGAGATAGCAAAAATAGAGGATACATTAAAATCATTTTCGGATAATAAACCTGCAAAGTCCATCTTCATAAGAGGCGAAGCAGGTATCGGAAAAAGTTCCTTGAAGAGAAAGATCTTGGAAAATAAGGAAGAAAATTTTATAATACTTGAATCTTTTTGCTATCAAGCAGAGGAAAACTATGCTCTCAGACCGTTTGGAATAATTATTGACAAAATGAGCAAGGTTTTAAAAGAATTCAAAATACCTCTTCCTACGTTTTGGGGTACTACAATGTCAAAATTATTCCCAAGTTTTGATGAATCTTCACATGATATTAAACTTTTAGAGTCAAAAGAACCGCTGAAATTCGATTTGCTAACTCAAGTAATAGTGGAGGCGGCAAAAAAAATAAACGAAAAGAAAAAACTCTTAATTGTTTTTGAGGACATACAGTGGATGGACCAAACTTCGTTAAAACTTTTAACATCTGTAATGCTGCATCTTAAAGATGAGGCAATTTTTATACTAACCGCAAGAAAGCAATTTAATTTAGATGTCGATGATCTGCTTACCTCTCTTGAAAGATACGATAAAATAGAAACAATAGAGCTTGAAAGATTTAATCACGAAGAATCTTTAGAATTCATATTAAAATCATTACCGGATAGAGAAATTCAAACAGAAACTTTAGAAAAAATATACCTTGAAACTGAAGGCAATTCATTTTTCCTAAGTGAATATGTAAATTTAATCAAGTCTGACGACCAGACAGATCTTATGACTTCCAAAATGGTAGATGCAATAAAATCAAGATTTTTATATTTGTCAAAATCAGAAAAAGATCTTTTGGATATAGTAAGTTTCTTCTATGATGAAGCTCCTATTGAAACAATTTGTGAAATAACAGGTCAAGGAGAATTTGATATAATAGGACTGCTCGAAGAACTAGAAAAAAGAAATATTTTAACAGAAGTTGTCCATAAAAATCATATAGGATTAATTTTTACTCATACTAAATTAAGAGAATATGTATACATGATTCAACCAAACTCCAAGAAAAAAATAGTTCACAAAAGAATCGGAGAGATACTTGAAGCCAAACTTGAACAAAAGAAAAAAGATCCGTATATATATTCAAAACTTGTATATCATTACAGCTCTGCAGGCGAAGATTTAAAGGCACTTAAATATAAGATAGAAACTCTTAATTATTATTTGAATTTTTCTCACGAGCTATTCCCTATTTTAAACTTCTCCGAGTTAGAACAGGATGAAAAAATTTACATTTCAAGAGATAAAATACAAGATATGTTCGAAAAACTGTCTGAAAATTTTGCAGAACTTATGAATAAGGAAAGATCTGAAGAACTTAAAACTCTTGAAGTTGAATTTTTCTATATGAAAGGTCGCTATATGATAAGAGACGGAAATTACGGCGAAGGACTTGACGACATTCGCTATGTAATTCAAAAAGCCGGTGAAATCGGAAATAGAGACTATGTCCTTGACGGATATAAACAAATGATATTCTATAACATTCAAACTAACAACTCACACGATATGATAGAATATATCGAACTTGCTCTGGACCTTGCCGTTAAATGTAATTATCATAAAGAGATTGGTATTCTATTAAGACTTAAAGGTCTATATAACATAATGATAGGAAATTATTTTATCGCCGAAAAACTTTTAACAGAATCTATAAACACTTTTAAGGTTACAGATGAAGTTGCAAACAGATATGCAATTAATATTGCGGCAGCCTACAACTATATAGGAGAATTAAGATTTGCAACCGGAGACTATGAGGATGCAACCGAACAATTTAAGGCGGCAATAGACCTTTCAAAAAATAAAAATGCACTATCAAGCCTTTCAATTTTCTATATAAATATGGGTAAAGCATATTTTGCACTTGATAATGTGAAAAAAGCGGAAGAATATTTTTATTTTGCATACAACCTATATGGTCAGTTTGACTCATTCTGGAAACGTCCTGTACTTGATTCTTACATGGCTCTTACTGAAATCAGACTAAAGAAATATTCAGATTCCGTACTTCATATAAAGAGCGCCTTAGAATTTGCAGAAAAATTAAAAGATCCGAGAGATCTCGGCACTGTATATTTTGCACATTATATGATTTCAAAAATGGCACAAAAAGATACTGTACTTTTCGAAATATACAAAGATATTTTAAAAGAAACTGCGGACTCATACAAGGATAAATCTCTAAACTATTTGGACGCTTACAGAGATGCATATGAAATAAACAGAATAATAACAAAATAATTAACAGTTGACCATTAACAACTAACAAAATAAATGATATAATATATCGTAATTAAATTATTACAGGAATAGGGGAGCGTTTTGCTGAGAGGAATTAATATTCGACCCTTTAGCTGATCCGGATAATACCGGCGTAGTGAATTCTATCCACTCATTCAGCACCTGTTACTATGAGGTGATATTATGAGAAATGAAAAATCAAAAATGTTGGCAGAAGCAGGAGTTATGATTGCATTATCACAAATCCTAAGTTATGTAAAGGTATTTCAAATGCCCCAAGGCGGTTCAATAACCATAGCAAGTATGGTACCGATTATATTCTTTTCACTGATTTGGGGTGGCAAAAAGGGAATTTTGGCATCAGTAACCTATGGAATACTTCAATTTGCACTTGGAGGAGAAGGCATTCTAAATCCTCTTTCAATTTTACTTGATTATTTGCTTGCATTCGGTGTGCTTGGTGTAGCAGGTTTCTTCCCGAAAAACATAACCGGAGCAATCACAGGAACTTCCGTTGCCGTACTTCTTAGATACTTCTTCCACTTTTTAAGCGGATGGCTTGTATTTTATATGTACGCTCCTGAAGGAGTAGCTCCTTGGATATATTCTTTGAGCTACAATTCCTATATGTTAGTTGAACTTGTTATAAGCGTAGTGGTTATAACAATAATTTATAAACCGTTAATAAATAAATTAAAATAAGTAGGAAATTTCCTACTTATTTTTTTTGCTATTTAATTTTTCGAGTTTCTAAATTCTCAAATTTTTTATATTTAGTATAATATTATAACTGCAGAAATCAGCGTTATTAAATTAAGATTTTCAAATACAATAGAGCTAATTAGAAACATATAAATTTTTGCCAAGCTCTTTATAAAATTAAAGTAACCTTTTTATATAATATTAAAAATTATCTTTATAAAAGTATTCGTGTATTTCCTCTTCCTCTTCCGCTTTTTTTCTCTTTGCAATTATTCTTATTACAACACTCTCCAAATAAATTGAAAGTTCATATAAAAATAACAACACTATAAAATAAATTATCCATTTTATATTTTGAGCAACCGTTGTAAAAATCGGAGGACTTGCAGTATATGAATAATTAGAACCCACAAAATGGTTAACAAGTGCAACTCCTATCAAAATAACTCCGGTCAAAGCTTGAACTCTTCTTCTGTTTTTATAAATAACCTCTCCCTCATCATTAGATAAGTGATAAGTACTAAGTCCGAGCAAAAGCAAATGAAATACAAAAAAATTAATATTTGTAAAATGATACATCCTATATGGATATAGTGCCGGTGTAAATAATGCAACTATTCCTCCTACAATTCCCAAATATACACCAAGAGATTTAAGTAAACTACTTTTAAAAAAGTATGCTATTACAAGTGCAACACCTGCAATTCTACAAGTATATAACGGCAAACCATCAATTAAAAACAATTCACCTGTCGCATACCAACCATATAATAAAATTTGAGTGGCAAAAATTATATATATCATTGCCTTTTCAAACTTATCGTCTTTTTTCCTCTTATGGCAATAGTACATAAATGCAAACATAAAAATTATAACAAAAATATGAAATTTTCCATACTTTATAAAATTATTCAATTGTTCTTCATGTGTAAATAATTTTTTCAGTATCATAATTCACTCCTTATAATAGTAAATTATATCATCTTTTTATCAAAAATAAAAATATTCTATTAAATTTTATGTTTTTCGGGTAAAATATAAGTAACTAAGGAGGTAGATTATGAAAAAAATTTCAATTATGCTTTGTCTGCTTTTACTGCTTGTAGGTTGTAAAAAGGAAACAAATCAAAATAACTCTATAAATAAAAATGATAATACAAATACAACTGAATCCAATTCAACAATAAATGAAAATGAAAGTACAACTTATACTTATGAAGGAACTGACGGAGATTATTCCGCAAAAATTACAATTTCAAAATTCACTGATGAAGATATTCAAGAAATTAAAGAAACTTACGGAGAAAATTCCGACACATATTTAAGTTTATCTGATGATAGACCTGAATATATTGCAAAAACCTATGTACTTTATACAGGAGAAGGCATTGAAAATATACAAGATGAAGAAATGTTAAGTGTTACCCTCTCTTGTAACAACGAAAAAATTTCAACATATGAACTGAATTCAGAAAAGGATATTATAGGTGCTCTTCAAGGCAAAAAAAATATCAGTGAATTATATTTCATCTATAATGACAAAGAAAGAAATATAATTCCTGATGAAAATTCACATTTTAAACTGGAGGCAAACAGCTCTAAAAACAACATAATAAATTTTAATATTGAACTTGAAAATTCAAAATAAAAATTAGGGTATTTCAAAATTGAAATACCCTAATTTTTATAAAACTGCCTGAGCTGCTGTAATTATTGCAAGAGAATAAACTTCATCCGCATTACATCCTCTTGAAAGGTCGTTCACAGGAGCATTAAGCCCTTGAAGAATAGGTCCTATTGCCTCAAAACCGCCAAATCTTTGTGCTATTTTATATCCTATATTGCCCGCTTCAAGGCTTGGGAATATAAATACATTAGCATATCCTGCAACATTTGAATTTGGAGCTTTTTTAGCGCCCACTTCCGGAACAAATGCCGCATCAAATTGAAGTTCTCCGTCTATTGCCATATCCGGATTTAATTTCTTAGCTTTTTCTGTTGCATTTGCAACTTTTGTTACAAGATCATGAGATGCTGACCCTTTAGTTGAAAAAGATAACATTGCAACCTTAGGATCTATTCCGAATTTTTTTGCAGTTTCTTCGGAAAGAACTGCAACTTCGGCAAGACCGTCTTCATCAAGTTCAATATTTATAGCACAATCTGCCATCAAATACATTTCTTCATCTCTAAGCATTATAAATGAACCGCTTGTCCTACTAAATCCCGGTCTTGTTTTAATAATTTGAAGTGCAGGTCTTACAGTTTCACCTGTCGTATGAACGGCTCCCGATACCATACCATGTGCATATCCTGTATATACAAGCATAGTTCCAAAATAATTAGGATCCATTAATAATTTTCTTGCTCCATCTTCATCAAGCTTTCCTTTGCGTCTTTCAACAAGTTTTTCAACAAGCATGTCAATTTCCTTATATTCACTCGGATCAATAAATTCCAATTTTGAAAGATCTATTCCGTTCTTATCAGCAGATTCTTCAACTTCAGATCTATTTCCAAGCAAAATAGGTTTTAAAACTTTATCTTCATTTAATTTTTTTGCCGCTTTTAATATTCTTTCATCTTCTCCTTCAGGGAATACTATTACCGGCATTTTTTCACTAACACGAATTTTTAAATTTTCTATTAAAGCCATTATATTACCTCCATTTTTATCTCTTAATTTATTATATAACAAATACTATATTGTATTCAAATATTTAATAAAACTTTCTCTATTTTTTATAATAATGTAATACCATATTCAAACTTATTAAAACAAAATTTGATTTATTTTTAAGTTACATATTGTATAATATATATTAGGAAGTGATTTATTTATGAAAAAAATTTTTATTTTTACATTGATACTGCTTTTAATTTCAAAAAATGTATATGCTCAAAAGAGCTTTAAAGATATAAATAACCATTGGGCAAGGGAATATATTGAAGATATATCGCAACAAAACATAATACTCGGATATAATGATGGAACTTTCAAACCCGATAGAGAAATTTTAAAATCTGAAGCCTATGCGATAATAAACAGAATTTTTGACTTAAAGGAAACAAAAAATCTAAGTTTTAAAAATGTATCATCTAAAGATTGGTACTATTTTGATATTCAAAAAGCTGTCAGCGCAGGATATTTAAAAGATGGAAACTTTTTTTACAATGAACCTATAAAAAGAAGTGAGGTAACAAAAATTTTAGGATACTTATACAATTTGAAAGACAACGAAAAAAATTATAATTTTTTTAAAGACATTTCAAATTTATCGGATGAAGAAAAGACTTCAATAGGTGCTTTAGTCAAAAGCGGAATTGTAAAAGGATATGAAAACTACGAATTTAAACCTAATGAAAAAATTTCAAGAGCAGAATTTTCTAAGATAATATCAATGTGTATTAAAGTTTACGGACGAAATATCTCTAAAAATATAGCAATTCAACAAGATAATAAAAACGTATTAAGAGCAAAGCTCATGGATTCTATATCGCAAGCGGAGTCTATTAATTCATCAAACTATACGAAAGAATCAGTAGAGAATCTAAAATCTATAACTTTGTCTGCAAATAGAATACTGAGAGACGGCGAAGCTACAGAGGAACAATTAAACATTGCGATAAAATATGTAAATGATGCAATAAAATCATTAGTACTGATAATAAAGGAACCTACTCTTACAATAACAGCATTGGATAACTCAAATAACATTCTTCCCGTATCATTACTTATAAATGATATGCCATTTGAAAACGGAGGACACCTAAAACCAGGAAAGTATCTTGTTAAAATCAGTTCTCCAAATATGAACAGTACAAATACCTATGTAACAATAGACAATGAAGATAAAAATATTACAGTATATCTAACTAATTCAGCTACTCAAAAATTTAATCTTACACTTTCGGAAGGGCTTGAATCTCCAATGGGATATAGTTTCTATAAAAATGAGAGAGTCCTAATAAAAATCTTAATTCCGGCAGGAATGCAAATAGATACATTCACCGTAAACGGAAGTCCAAAAAAAGTTTTAGATAATGAGTTTAGATTTTTAATAACTACAAATACACACATTGAAGTTACTTTCAAACCAATTTATTAAAGAAGACTCAGGTCTTCTTTTTTTATATTTATAACAACCAGTACAGTATTATTCATTGTGTCTTACTGAGCAAAATTTCCATCAAAAAAAAGGAGTAATAATATTACTCCTCTTCTTCACTAAAATGTTTAACTATATCCTCAAATATAAACCACATTTCATCTACCATATTTTTATCAACAGACGAAAATGGAATTATCATATCTCTATTTTTGATACTTAACTTTTTTGCTATTTTCGAGATATGACCTGCATACTGTCCTCTTGAAATTTTATCCGCCTTAGTTGCAATTACTATACCACTATAACCCTTGCTCAAAATATATTCATACATTTGAAGATCTTGCTCTGTAGGCTCATGTCTTATATCAACAAGAAGAACTACTTCAAGCAAATTTTCTCTATCGTCTAAATATTCATTTATAATTTTAGACCATGAGCTTTTTTCAGTTTTAGATACACGGGCATATCCATATCCGGGAAGATCTACAAGCCTTAAATCGTCATTAACTCTATAAAAGTTTATAGTTCTTGTCTTTCCGGGAGTTGATGAAGTCCTTGCAAGATTTTTTCTTCCGAGCATGGAATTTATAAAAGATGATTTACCTACATTCGATCTTCCTGCAAAGGCAAATTCAAATAAATCCATTTCAGGATATTGATTTTTATGAACTGCAACCTTTTCAAGGTCAGATTTTAATACTTTCATTTTTTCTCCTTCAAAGCAAATTTTTCAACTTCTTTTATTTCCTTAACCGGAATTATCTTAAGAGAATTAAGAACATTTGACTCTATTTCTACAAGGTCTCTCTTGTTTTCAAAAGGTATAATAACTTTCTTTATGCCCATTCTCTGAGCTGCAAGAAGTTTTTCTTTAAGTCCTCCTATGGCGAGAACTCTTCCTCTTAAAGTTATTTCTCCTGTCATTGCAACATCTTTTGCAACAGGTCTTTCAGTAAGAGCGGACAACACACTTGTCACCATTGTAACTCCTGCTGAAGGTCCATCCTTTGGCACTGCTCCCTCCGGAACATGAATATGAATATCCTTTTTAGTTCTGAAATCTGCATCCACTTCATAATATTCACTATTACTTGCTATATAAGAAATTGCAGCCATTGCAGATTCTTTCATAACATCACCGAGTTGTCCTGTAAGAGTCAGCTTACCACTTCCCGGCATTATTGTAGTTTCTATTTGAAGAGTTTCCCCTCCTACTTCTGTCCATGCAAGTCCGTTTACAATTCCAACTTGATCGGACTTTTCGACAGTATCAAATAAAAATTTCCTTTCACCGATATATTTACTTAAATTTCTTGAAGTTACAGAAACAATCTTTTTATCTTCTTCAATAATTTGAAGAGAGGCTTTTCTTGCACACCTTGAAATTTCTTTTTCAAGTCCTCTCACTCCGGCTTCTCTTGTATAATAATCTATTATATCTTTTAATGCAGTATCAGAAATTTTAAACTGTGATTTTGTAAGTCCATTTTCTTTTATTTGCTTTGGAAGTAAATGACTCTTAGCGATGTTAAATTTTTCTTCAGGTGTATACCCTTCAAGTCTTATGACTTCCATTCTGTCAAGTAACGGTCTTGGAATTGTCTGAGTTGTATTTGCCGTTGCTATAAAAAATACATTTGACAAATCAAACGGAAGTTCTAAATAATGATCGGTAAATGTCTTATTTTGCTCAGGATCAAGCACTTCTAAAAGTCCGCTTGCAGGATCTCCTCTATAGTTATTCCCAACTTTATCAATTTCATCAAATAAAAACACCGGATTATTTTCTTTCGCCTTTTTTATAAGAGAAATTATACTTCCCGGTAAAGCTCCTACATAGGTTCTTCTATGTCCTCTTATCTCCGCTTCATCAGTTACTCCTCCAAGACTCATCCTTACAAATTCCTTATTAAGAGCATGTGCAATTGATGTAGCAATAGAAGTTTTTCCTACTCCCGGAGGTCCTACAAGACATAATATAGGTCCTTTTGTAGAATCTGAAAGTTTTCTTACCGCAATAAACTCCAAAATTCTCTCTTTTACTTTTTTAAGTCCATAATGCTCATCATTTAAAATTTTTCTTGCTTCATTCAGATTTGCATCATCTGACGAACTCTCAAGCCAAGGTAAATCTAATATCCAGTCTAAATAATTTAATATTACTGTATATTCCGGAGAAGCGGAATTTACCTTTGACAGCTTCGATACTTCTTTTAACGCCTTTTCTTTGACTATTTTAGGTAATTTTTTCTTTTCTATTTTATCTTCATAACTCAGAGATGTATCTTCTTCACTTTCATCTCCAAGCTCTTCACGAATTACCTTGAGCTGTTCTTTTAAATAATATTCTCTCTGAACTTTATTCATATTTGATTTGACTTTTTTATCAATATTCTTCTCTATTGATAATACTTCAATTTCTCTTTGTAATATTCCATGAAATAATAAAAGTCTATCATATGAATTTAATGTTTCCAAAATTTTTTGGCTCTCTTCAATTTTTAAATTTATATATGCCGCCGATGTATCTACAAGAGCCGATGCAGTTGAATTATCAACCACAGACTGAAGTAAGCCCGGAATTAATCGTGAATCTAAATCACTGTACTTTTCAAGATCCGCCTCTACTAATCTCATAGCAGCAGTGATTTCCGCACTTTCTTCCTTATCTTCTTTTACTTCTTCCTCAAAATTTTCTACAACAGCTTCTAAATATTCATCTCCCAAGGAAAATTCTAAAATTTTTGCACGATTTAATCCTTCAACAAGTACTCTTACAACACCGCCAGGCAATTTTAGTATTTGTTTTATTATCGCAACTGTTCCATAATCATATAAATCTTCTCTCTTAGGATCCATGACATTAGGATTTTTCTGTGTTATTAAAAAAACATGAGAACCTGTCATTTCTGCAGCCTCAATTGCAGCAATACTCTTAGGTCTTCCACAATCAAAATGAGTTACCATTCTTGGAAACACTATCAAATCTCTAAGAGCTATTGTTGATAATTTGGTTTTTTTATCCATTTTCTCACCCACCTATCAAAAATTAGACTCACTATGTGAGTCTTAATTTTTTATTTCTTTAAAATTAATTTAGGTCTTTTCTTACCTATAACAGAATCTTTTGTAACAATTACTTTTTCAACATCTTTTCTCGACGGAATTTCATACATTATATCCATAATTATATGCTCAATAACTCCCCTAAGTCCTCTTGCTCCGGCTTTTTTATCAATCGCTATTTTTGCTATTTGCTTTAGAGCATTGGTTTCAAATTCAAGCTCAACATTATCAAGCTTTAAAAGCTCTTTATACTGTTTGACAAGAGCATTCTTAGGTTTAGTTAAAATTTCAACTAACGCAGCCTCATCAAGAGATTCCAATGTTACTGTAAGCGGAAGTCTGCCTATCAATTCAGGTATCAATCCAAACTTCAACAAATCTCCCGTTTCAATTTTATCCAATATATTTTCTCTCTGTTTCTTCTTATCAACAAGTTCAGAACCGAAACCCATTGACGTTTTTCCTATCCTTGATTCAATTATCTTATCAAGTCCATCAAATGCTCCGCCAACTATAAACAATATATTGGTAGTATCTATCTGTATAAACTCTTGGTTAGGATGCTTCCTGCCTCCTTGAGGAGGTACGTTTGCAACAGTACCCTCAATTATTTTTAGAAGTGCCTGTTGAACACCTTCACCGCTTACATCTCTTGTGATAGATACATTTTCTGATTTTCTTGCAATTTTATCTATTTCATCTATATAGATAATACCCTTTTCAGCCTTTTCTATATCATAATCTGCAGCTTGAATAAGTTTTAATATAATATTTTCAACATCTTCACCGACATATCCCGCTTCTGTTAAAGTAGTCGCATCTGCTATTGCAAATGGAACATTCAATATTCTCGCAAGAGTTTGTGCAAGAAGAGTTTTTCCGCTTCCTGTCGGTCCAATCATTAATATATTTGACTTTTGAAGTTCAATCTCAGGATTTCTTATAGAAGAATTTATTCTCTTATAATGATTATAGACCGCAACTGCAAGAGCTTTCTTTGCTTTATCCTGCTTTATAACATAAGAATCTAAAACACTTTTTATTTCTTCAGGTATTTTTAAATCTAATTTTTCATCTTTAGTATTAACTTTCTCTTCATTTAAAATATCTGAACAAAGCCCTATACACTCATCACAAATATAAACATCAGGTCCTGCAATAAGTTTCTTTACCTGATTTTGAGTCTTCCCGCAAAAAGAACATCTCAGTATTTCATCAGATTTTGACATTTAACACCTCAATCTCTCTTTTCAATTACTTTGTCAATTAAACCATATTCAACAGCTTCCTTAGCTGAAAGATAATAATCCCTATCTGTATCTCTTTCAACCTTTTCTAACGGTTGACCTGTTTCTTCAGATAATATTTTATTAATTCTCTCTCTTATTTCAAGAATTTTTTCTGCATGGATTTTTATATCTGATGCTTGTCCCTGAGCTCCTCCAAGCGGTTGATGAATCATTATATCTGCATTCGGAAGTGCAAATCTCTTTCCCTTAGTTCCAGCTGCAAGTAAAAATGCACCCATTGATGCTGCAAGGCCTATTACCATAGTTGATACATCACATTTAATATATTTAATAGTATCATATATTGCAAAACCTGCACTCACCGAACCTCCGGGACTGTTTATATAAATTTGAATATCCTTATTTTGATCTTCAGCCTCTAAAAATAAAAGTTGTGCAACCACTAAATCTGCTGTTACATCATTTATTTCTCCACTTAAAAATATAATTCTCTCTTTTAGTAATCTTGAATAGATATCATAGCTTCTTTCGCCATGATTTGTTTGTTCAACTACCATAGGTACAAGAGCCATACAATCACCATTTCCTTCTAAACTATGTTTATTATTTTATTAGTTTTTTTCTACAAACTTTGCATTTTCAAATAAGAAATCTACAGTTTTTTTGCTGATTAAATTTTCTTTAAAGCCTTCTTTATTGTTTTCAAGCATATATTCTTTCATTTTCTTTTGTTGTTCTTCGTCATCTTTAAAATAATCTTTAACCATTTTATCAATTTCTGATTCAACTTCTTCTTCGCTTACTTCAAAGTTTTCTGCCTTTGCAACAGCTTCAATAGCAAGAGAAGTTTTTACTTGCTTTAACGCATCCGCTCTTAAATTTTCTCTAAATGCTTCCATTGTTGTTCCAAGCATTTTTATATAATCTTCAAGACTCATTCCTTGAGCTTTTAAATTTCTGTCAAAATTTTGAACTTGAGAATCTATTTGAGAATTTACCATTGCATCAGGAACTTCAACTTCCATTGTTTCAACGACTTTTTCAAGAACTTTTTCTTCTTTTTCTCTCTTTTCTCTTTCTTCAAATTCTTTTTCTTTCTTTTCTTTTATATCCGCTTTATATTCATCAACTGTATCAAAATCTGAAATATCTTTTATAAATTCATCATCAAGTTCAGGAAGTTCTTCAAAACTTATTGAATTAAGCTTAACTTCAAATCTCGCTTCTTTTCCCTTAAGTTCTTCAGAAAAATATTCTTCAGGGAAAGTTACATTTACATCAAATTCATCTCCGATATTTTTGCCTACTATTTGATCTTCAAATCCCGGAATGAATGTATTTGAACCAAGCTCCAATTCATGTCCTTCCGCTGCTCCTCCTTCAAAAGTTTCATCTCCTACAAAACCTTTGAAATCAATGTTTACTTTATCCCCAATTTTTGCAGCTCTATCATCAATATTTACAAGTCTTGCATTCATATGTCTTTGATTATCAAGTTCTGAATTTATAAGTTCTTCAGTTACTTCATATTTAACATCTTCAACTTCAATATTTTTATATTCACCAAGTACAACTTCAGGCTTAACTGTTACTGAAACCTCAACTTTAATATCTTCTCCTGAATTTGCCTCTTCAATGTTTATTTCAGGTTGGTCAACAACTTCAATGCCGAGTTCCTTAACAGTTTCTTCATAATATTTTGGCAATAACTCATTAACAGCATCTTCTAAAAAGACTCCCTTGCCATATACATTTTCAATTATTTTTCTTGGTGCATGTCCCTTTCTAAATCCGGGGATTTGAAAATATTTTTTATTCTTGTTATATACTTCTGTTTCTGCCTTTTTTACATCTTCCGCTTTTAATATCATGTCAAATTTTACAGTGTTTTTTTCTCTACTTTTTATTTCAGTCATATTATCCTCCATTTACTTAAATAAATATTTTTACAATTATCTAATTATACCATATAGACAATTTAGAGTACAAATTTTTATAATTCTTCAAGAGCATTTTTTAAAATTTCAATTTCTTCTTCAGAAAGAGTAATTCCCTTTGACATCATCTGATGATCTTCGCTCCATTCTCTTATATCATACTTAGGTGTTCTTCCATTCCAAGACACCATATTTAGTTCCTTGCTCCATCCCTTTACATTTGTAGACATGGTAGCAATATGCTTTGTTATTTCAAATTTAAATTCAGCCATTTTTATCTCCGTTTCAAGCTATATTAATTATACCCAATTAGTTTTCAAAAAGATCTAAAAGGGCTTTGCTAAGATTATCTTTAACTGATGAATTAAAAATCTCGCCGGATACTTTTTCAATAGCTTCCTTAGCAAAAATCTCTGTCTTTTCTGTTTCTCTTCTGAGTGAATATTCAACTATTTCTTCTGCTGCACGCTTTCCAACTGTTATTCTGATAGGTATTCCGATTAAATCTCTATCCTTAAATTTTACTCCTGCTCTTTCATTTCTATCATCAAGTAAAACTTCATGACCTAACTCAACCAAAGAATTATAAATCTTTTCGCCAAGCTCAAGCTGAATTTCATCTTTAGGATTTACCACAGTTACAATTACATGATAAGGTGCAACTGACATAGGCCAAATAATCCCATTCTCATCGTAATTTTGTTCTACGATAGCCGTTACGGTTCTTGTAACACCTACCCCATAGGAACCCATCCAAATAAGCTGTTCTTTTCCGTTTTCATCAAGATATGTTGCATTTAAAGCCTCTGAATATTTTGTTCCGAGCTGGAATATATTTCCTACTTCAATCCCTCTTGCAAACTTAAATTTTTCATTAGTTCCTTCAATGATATCTCCTTCTCTCACCTCAAGAAGGTCTTCACAAATTTCACCTTTAAAATCTCTGTCATAATTTGCATTTTTTATATGATAGCCAACTTTATTAGCTCCTACAACTAAATTATCCATTTGAGTTATAGACTTGTCAAAAATCAATCTTACATCTTCCGAAAGCCCTATCGGTCCTGTATATCCGGGTGCCGAATTAATAGATAGTATCTGTTCATCATTCATCATTTCAATTTCATGTTCGGGTGTCATCAAATATCCTTCAAGTTTTGCCATATTAAGTTCTCTGTCTCCCGGAATGAATACTATAACAGGATTTCCGCTAACCATTAAATCAATAGCTTTGATGCAATTTTGAGATTTAAGTCCTAAAAATGAAGCTACAGCTTCAATTGTTGTAGAATCAGGAGTATATACCTCTTCAAGCTCAAGTCTTTCACATCTTTCAGGAAGCTCATATACAACTTTCGCCTTTTCTTGAGTTGCGGCATATTTTCCGGTTGGAGAATATGCTATTACGCCTTCCCCTGTTTCAGAAAGAGCTATAAATTCATGAGATTTTTTTCCTCCCATGGCTCCATTATCTCCCTCTACAATTTTATAATCCAAACCCAATCTGTCAAAAATCTTTTCATAAGCTCTATACATTTCCATATAAGAAACTTGCATAGTCTCAGGAGTTGTATCAAAAGAATAAGCATCCTTCATTGAAAATTCTCTTGCTCTGTTAATTCCAAAACGCGGTCTTTTTTCATCTCTGTACTTTGTTTGGATTTGATATAAATTTAGAGGAAGCTGTTTATAAGATTTAACTTCATCTTTGATAAGTGTTGTAAAATATTCCTCAGCAGTAGGTCCGAGACAAAACTCCCTGTCATTTCTATCTCTAAGCTTAAACATTTCCGGACCAAATCTATCCCAACGGTCACTTGCTTCCCAAATTTCTTTTGGCTGAATAGCACTCATTAAAATTTCTTGAGAGCCTGCTCTATCCATCTCTTCACGAACAATTTTTTCCACCTTTTTTATAACCTTATATCCAAGAGGTAAATAAGTATAAATTCCACTGGCAGATTTTCTGATGAAGGCTCCTCTAAGAAGAAGTTGATGAGATGCAATTTCAGCATCTGCCGGCACTTCTCTAAGTGTTGGCATATATAATTTAGATAATTTCATAAATTCCTCCAATTTTATATTACAATTCGCCATAATATTATAATCTTTAAATCTCTATTTTTCAAGTATTCTACCTTATTTATATGTTTTTTGCTTTAAAACTTATCTAATAATGATAAAAATACAGAAAACTTAAAAATACTACTCTACTAAAATAAAAAATAGAAGATAAATATACCTTCTATTTTTTATATTTATAAATCAATTCAGCATGTAACAGCTTATTTTTTCTTTAAACTGCCGCTTAATCTTTTCTCTGTTCCATTTAAAATTCTTCTATAATTTTTTAAATGATAAATCAAACTTATCGAGAAAATTAAAACTGAAATTGCCACAGAAACATTTCCATACCCCAAATTAACTGTAAAAAATATGAATATTATATTTAAAAAAAATGTTCCTATTACAATATAATCAGTTAAAAATGTTACTATTGAGATCCCGAAAACTCCTGCTATTAAAGGAACTGTTCCCATAGAAAGAAGTATTCCGACTATGCAGGCTGTTCCTTTTCCTCCTCTAAATCCCATATAAAACGGATGACTATGTCCTAAAAAAACACCAAGTCCGCATAAATGAAGCATATATTCACTACTCGGAAGATAGACACCCATTAAATATTTCGACAATTTAACCGCAACATATACCTTTAAAATATCCACAAGAGCAACCACAAATCCGAATTTCCATCCATAATTTACAACAGCATTTGATGCTCCGCTGTTACCGTGGCCTTTTTCTCTAATATCTTCATGCTTTAAATACCTTGACATTAAATATGCCGTTTGAAAATTACCGAAAAGATATCCTACTATAAAATAAAAAGCTATCATAAAATCTCCCAATCAATATCCTAATAAATAATTTAATTTTTTAGATTATACCATCTAATAATATATGTGTATAGCATATAAATAATTTATTCATTGAAACAAAAAAGAACTTTTACAATTAAAAGTTCCAATTTATATTTTATAGTCATAATTAATATTAACTTTTCTCAAAACTTAATTTATTAAATCAAATTTTCTGTTTTAAAAAAATTAATCATTTTTAAGTAAGATTAAAACTGTACCTACACTTTTATGGTGGAGGCGGCGGGAGTTGAACCCGCGTCCGAAAGCTCTTTACAGTTAGATTCTCCGAGCGCAGTTTATCTTTTTTTATTCGATCTAAAACTCCGACAAACAGGATTTTTAAACTATATTATCATAAATACCCCCTCTGCTATGATAAATTACAGAGCTTTGTTTCCCACTGATTTGACACCTGATTTAAAGCCGTGGGGTTCTCTAAACAGATGACGCTATTTATGCTGCGTAAGCTAAATTATTGTTTTCGTTTATTTTGTTTGAGACTTTTTATGTTGTTCCTCACAACAGCTCGCTACTAAAAGCTCCAAACCCCCGTCGAAGCCAATTTCGCCCCCATATGACATATTATATGGTAATTTTATTTATCAGTCAATTCTTTTAAACTTAAGCCTTAATTAATAAAAATGAGGGTAATATATTGCATTTTCCTCATTTTATTAATTATATTTATTTTGAATCATCTTAAATACGAAATATCCTATCATTCCACCTATAGTATTTAATATAAAATCGTCAATATCAACAGATCTTCCTACAAAAAATTGAACTATTTCAACTAAAAAGCTAAATGTTGCAGACAAAACTGCAACTCTATAAAATTTTCTCATATCATCATATAGCATGGGCAACATGGTTCCGAACGGAATAAATATTAAAATGTTTCCTGCTATATTTAAAAACACATGAAAAACTCCGGAGTATTTTATATAACTTTTCATAGTTCTAAACGGTATTATATTAACTCCCCATGAACCTGCACTTATTCTATCTTTAAAATCGCCTACAAAATCAAAATTTTGTGATGTCAAATCTATTCCATGATTTGACATAAATACATTAGGTAAAAACAAAAGTAAGCACATTACGGCAATATATGCAACAAAAATACTCAGTATAAGCTCTCTTTTAGGATTTGATTTTCTCTTTAAACTCTTGAAAAAGTTTGTTCGTATTAAAGAAAATAATATAAATGTAAATACAAATACCAAAATTCCTATCATAGAAAAAAATAACAAGAGTTTCATCTTACTTCCCACTCTCTAAAGCTATTTATATGATAATCATTTTTTGCTTTTATTTCATCCCAATGCTCGCTGCAAGTCTGCTCATATACTCCAACTGTCACAAGACCTGCCTTTTTTGCAGCTTTTAGTGCAAAAGGAGCATCATCAAATAGAAATATTTCATCAGGAGAATGATTCAATCTTTTTGAAATAAGTTTAAAATACTCACTGTCATTTTTAGCAATTCCAACCATGTCACAAGTTTGAACGAAATTAAAATATTCTCTTATATTAAATCTGTTAAATAACGGCTCTATAAATTCAGTACTTGTTGCAGTACCCAGTACGATATCATATCCGCTTTTTTTAAAATCCTCAAGAACTCTAAATGCATCGTCCTTTGGTTTTACTTCATTGAGATAAAAATGCATAACTAAATCTTTAAAGTCATCATAAATTTTTTCGGCACTATCTTTTAAATTATAGTATTCCTTCAAAAATACTGAATTCATTTTAAGGCTTAATGTCGCTATCTTTTGTGCAACTTTATCTTCTAATTCTATATTTAGACTCTCTAAATAATCTCTTCCGAGATCTCTCCACATAGGCATTGAATCTATTAATGTTCCATCTAAATCAAAAATTACTGCTTTCATTTTTCTTCCCTCATTCCGTTTTACTATTATATATTTTAAGAAAATTTATGTCAATTAAAGTATATTGAATAGAAAATAAGAGTAAATTTGAGATAAACTATAAAAAAATAAGTATTTAAAGAATTTTAGTGTATAAAATGTTTTTTAATATATATTTGCTTATAAAAATATCTTGAAAGTTATAATACTATACAATATAATTAATTGGTAATCATTTCGGGGTGTAGCGCAGTTTGGTAGCGCACGTGGTTTGGGACCATGGGGCCGGGGGTTCAAATCCTCTCACCCCGACCACAGACTGAGCTTTATCGGCTTAGTCTTTTTTTATAACTTAGTTTCGGGGTGTAGCGCAGTTTGGTAGCGCACGTGGTTCGGGACCACGGGGCCGAAGGTTCAAATCCTTTCACTCCGACCAAATTTTATATAGATAAAAATGGCAGGACTGATCCTGCCATTTTTTCTTTAATATCAACAATATTTCAATTTTTTACTACAAATGCTATACTTATCAATTCTCATATCATAAGTAAAATAAATTATCTTTTTAAATCTCATATATTAAGAGTTAAATATCAAATAATAAATATATAAGATGCTCTAAAATTTTATTTTTTATTTCCAATTTATTAGAATCAGATTTTTTTATAAATCCGCTTACTTTTATTTTGTTATAAGTGCAATTCCTATAACGCATACTACCATTCCGGCAAGTTGTCTCGGTGTTATTACTTCTTTATATATCATTGCACCTACAACAATTAAAAGACACGAAACCAAAATATTTGCCACTGCAGTTGCCGTACTTATCTTCCATCCTGCACGATATATAAACAAGTATCCTATTTCAAGTCCGACTATCGCAAGTCCAAGTGCAAATGCCGTCCAATTTATTTTGGAGAGTTCAGGAATGGCATTTTGCGGTTTTGTTGTTGTAATAAACGCAATGCCCGTACACACTGCCGCAACAATATAAGTAATCATCAATGTCCCAAATGTATTTGCATTTTGAGGTATTGATTTCTGACTTATGTTATAAAACGTATTTGATAAAATTACCACTAAAAGTGGCCATAGCATAGTCCACATATAAACTCCTTAAAAAAATAAACCACTTGACTATACAAGTGGCAATCTCAAACTATACGTTCTGACTTCTCACAACATGATTATATCAAAAAGCTATGCTATAATCAATACTGCGCAGAAGTAAAAACAGCTTTAATTTTTTATTATTTATAGTAAATAATTTTTTTAATAATATTCTACCTGTCATCAACGCTCAATTTTAAAACATCAGGTCTCGAATAATGTCCGCATACATCAAATTCCATTCTGCTCATAGAAACCTTGGACATATCCAAATCGGCATATAAAATTTCTTCTCTGTCCCAAACCGGTTCCACTACATAATGTCCATATGGATCTACTATACTGCTTCCGCCTCTGCATACAATTTCTGAAAGCTTTAAAATTTCATCTTGAGATTTTAAACTCTTCGGATAAGATGACTTTTTAATTATCATATCGCAATTTATAAAATAGCAATGTCCTTCAATTGCAATGTGCTGAATTGTAGATTGCCATTCCGCGTTGTCATTTGTATTTGGAGAAATATAGATGGTTATTCCCTTCTCATAAAGTGCAACTCTTGCAAGCGGCATATAACTTTCCCAGCATATCATACTTCCGACAGGTCCCCAAGGAGTACCCGCAACAGGAAAATATCCCTTGTTCGCATCTCCCCAAACAACTCTTTCAGAACCCGTAGGCTTTAACTTTCTATGTACTGATAAGAGCTTTCCCACAGGAGAAAAAATTAAATTTGAATTATAAAGTGTATCGGATATGGAATCTCTTTCAGAAACTCCAATACTTAAATATACTCCGGCACTCTTTGCGACCTTTGACAAAATTTCAGTTTCCTCGCCCGGAACCAATATCGAATTGTCATAATATAATTTCCAATCACATCTGCCGTCTGCATTTCTACTCCCAACTGTAAAACCGAATGTCATTCCATACGGATAACCCGGAATAAAAAGCTCCGGAAAAACCACAAACTCGGCTTCTTTTTTTGCAGCCTCTTCAATTAATTTTACAGCTTTATCAAGACAAGCATTCTTGTCAAATAAAGCAGGTTCAGCTTGCACAACTGCAATTTTGCATATTTCTTTCAAATTCTTCATCAAAAATTCCTCTCACACAATTTTTTATAAAATGCCAAATGTCTTTACAATATTATTTTTTACCTATTACCGAATTACAATAACTGCAATTTCCCACAAAACCTTTTTTGACTTTGTTAGTCGCGCCGCAATGCGTACAATACACTTCTACAAACTCAACTTTTTCATTATCGGTATAAAGAATAAGTTTCGGTTTTTCGTTAAGATCAAGATGAAAATTCATTACATAATCTTTTTGTATAAGTTTTTTTATTATCTTTATAAGTTTTTCATCATCAATTTTAAAGCTTTTTGCCATAGTAGAGATTAAAACTTCCCCATCGGAATCACCTCTGATATATTTTGAATATTCATTTGCATAATTGCACAATACTCTTTTTTTATTTCCGCTATATATCAGCCAAACTCCCGGCAACATCATAAGTATTATAGTCAAAACTACTTTTAAATCACTTGTAGTTATACATCCGGCAGACCAAAATAATAGAATAATTACACCAATTGTAATTTCTATTTTTGATGTACGTCTAGCTTTGTTTACATTTTTCATATTAATATACATAACATATCTCCTTAACTATTTATGATACGGAAATCCATTTGCTATTCTAAATGCACGATATATCTGTTCAAGCAATATTAATCTCATAAGTTGGTGAGGAAATGTCATATCTGAAAAAGAAAGCTTATAATTTGCTCTCTTCGATATATTTTCTGCAAGTCCAAGCGAACCTCCTATTATAAAATCAATAGTTGAATTCCCTGAGAGTTGAATTTTTTGAAGTTTGTCTGCAAACTTTTCGGAGCTTACCTTTTCTCCCTTAATTTCAAGTGTTATTACGTAATCTGTTTCTCTTATGTTTTTTAAAATTCGTTCCGCTTCTTTTTCCTTTATCTGCTTAATCTCATTATCTGAAAGTTTTTCCGGAGCAGATTCATCTGAAACCTCCACTATTTTTACAACCGCATGAGCAGAAAGCCTTTTTTTAAATTCATCTATACCGTCTCTTATATATTTTTCCCTAACACGACCAACTGCAATAATGTTTATGTTCATACAATTTCAACACCCAGTTTTCTAAGTTCTGCTATATTTTTTATATGGTCATCTTCATTTACATATCCGACACCATTTAAAAAGAGTTTTACATTTTTACCGTTATTCAAAAATTCAAGAACAGTTTCTCTGACACAATACTCACTTGCAAGACCGCAAACTATAAATTCATCTGAAACAATATCCGCTATTGTTTTTCCATTTTCATTTTTTGCATAGTATGCAGAATATTCTTCAACTTCATCATCTATTCCCTTCCTATATAAATTTTCGGATAGAGGTTTAAACGATTTATTCTGAACTTCATCAAAATCATTTGAAATTTCACTTCCAAATTCTCCTGCAATACAATGTACAGGCCAAATACCTCCATTTATCTCAAAAGATTTATTAGTCTTATTATGATAATCTGTGGAATAACAAACCTCACCCACTTCATTTGAATTTATAAAATTTACAATATTTTTAATTGCATCTTTTGCACCTATGCAAGAAAGAGTACCTGTAATAAAATCATTCTGACAATCAACCACAATTAATGTTTTCAAAATAATTCTCCTTTCAAATCTCCATATAATCTATTATATTCAACATACACTAATTTTATTATTTTATCAAGACAGCTATATGTAAAAGCTCAAAATAATTAACTTTTTTTAATAAAAATGATATAATATTCTAAATTATTGATTAGGAGTAAAAATATGAAATATAAAAATAAAGCTGTTGTTCTGGGAACAAATTACTACATAGGATTATCCGTTGTCAGAAACCTCGGCAGGAGCGGAGTTAAAGCTGTAACTGTTGACTATGATGAAAATTCTCACTATGGTGTTTCAAAATATGTAAAAGAAAGACTCATTGCTCCGCATTACAAAAACGAAGAAGAAAAGTGTGTTGAATTTTTAATTGAATATGCTAAAAAGCAGGCACACAAACCTGTGTTATTCCCCACAGCCGATTTATATGTAGAATTTATGGAAGATAACTTTGATAAGTTAAAGGAATATTATTTGTGGCCAAATGAACAAAAAGGTCTTTATCGAAGCCTTATGGACAAACAATCTCTGCTTCAATATACCGAACCGCTTGGAATTAAGACACCTGAGATTATCCCGATGAATGCCGAAAATTTATATGATAGAGTTACCGAAGAACTCGGATATCCTTGTATAGTAAAGCCTAAGGATTCAATGCCTTTCGTAAATCAATATAGATCCAAGGTGTTCTTTATAAATTCAAAAGAAGAGCTGATTGAAAAAATTGAACTTTGTAAAAGAGACGGTCAGGAAGTTTTCGTTCAGAGAATTGTAAAAGGTCCTGAAACAAATTGCTATTCATTTGATGTTTATATGGATAAAAACCAAAATCCGGTAAGCTATATGACAACAAACAAAATAAGACAATGGCCTATAAATTTTGGAGCAAGTACTTACGCAAAACAACACTATATTCCGGAACTATATGACATATGTGTCCCGCTTTTTAAATCTGTAAAATACAGAGGATTTGCAGAAGTTGAACTTAAACGTGATGAAAGGACAAACACAATCTATCTTGTAGAAGTAAATGTGCGATTTGTAAACTTTACAGAGTTGCAATGCCACATGGGTATGAACACTCCTATGATGTACTTTTTAGACTCAATAGGAGAAGAATATAGCGGTGTTAAAGTGGAAAAAGATATGGAAGTATATTGGAAATATAAATATGAAGATATCTCAGCTATAAGAGCATATTTAAAAACAAAGCAGATGACAATAGGTCAAATTATAAGAGACTACAGATTCTCTAAAGTAAGTTCCACTTGGGCATGGGATGACCCGAAACCGGGTATTCAATTTTTCAAATGGGCAATAGGTCATAAACTAAAAAAAGCTGAAATTTGAAAAAATATATTGAAAAATAAAAAATTCTTCTGTTCACTCCAATGGCATTTCGAATTTCCATATAAATCTGAATATAAACTAAAAATTTAGTTCAAAATTTTATAAATATTTGTAAACAAAAAAGGTGGCTTTTCCACCTTTATTTTACATATATTGCAACCAATTCATATTTTTCATTAAAAAACAATCTGAATTCAATAGATTTTTTTTCGAACTTTGCTTCTGTTATCGACATGGCAAGTATTTTACCTTTGTCATTCTTATATCCTTTTATACCTACTTGTGATTTACTCTCAAATTTTTCCGCCTTGTCAATTATCTTGCTTACACTTTCGGTTTCATCGCTGTTTAATTTATCTTTAAATGATGATTCCGCATATTCCGAAATTTTCTCATAGTCTTTTACAAGTAAACTTGTAACAATTTCATCACTTAATTGAGTTATTTTTTGAGCATCATAACTGTTTGGCAACTCAACACTGTTATCTTTCGGCCTTGTCATAAAGTAAAAACCTAAACAGGCTATTGCAACTACGGCAAAAATTATTTTTTTCCTATCCATTTAATCCTCCAAATACTTTAAAAGTTCATCCGGCAAATCTGCATCAAGATATGCAGCTCCTATTATATCCGGTCCTGTGTGCGCTCCTATTGTGCAACCGACCTTTTGCATCTTAATATTTGAATCTATCTTTCCTGCAAGATTTTCTTCAAGTTCTTCAGCAGGTTCTAATTTTTCTCCGCAAATTATAAATATTGTCTCATTTTTACTATTTCGATTTGTAGATTTTTCTATTATTTCAGTAATTCTCTTATAAGTTTTTTTATTACCTTTAACAAGCTCTTTTACTTCAAGTTTCCCATCTCTAACTTCAATTAACGGCCTTATATTTAAAATCTTACCTACACAATTACTTGCTCTTGAAATTCTTCCTCCTCTATAGAGATGTTCCATATCAAAAACTGTAAAAATATGTTTTATATGAGCTTTTAAATATTCTATGATTTCTAAAATCTGATTGAAACTTGCTCCATTTTTTGCTGCTAATGCGGCATAGTAATTCATAAGTCCACTTCCAACTGAAGCACACCGGGAATCTACCGACTTCATTTTTACACCTGGATATTTTTTCCCAAGTTCTTCTATTGCAAGAAGTGAATTATTGTAGCAACCTGTAACTCCGGAAGATAGTGAAATGTAAATAAAATCCTGATTATTCTTTGCCAATTCTTCAAATTTTACTAAATAATCATATAATGGAATTTGGGATGTACTGAAACTTTCTCCTGCTCTTTGCATTTCAAACATCTTATCGGAACTTATATCTACAATATCTCTGTATTCAGTTCCATTATTTGTAACTATTATACTTAAAATATCTATTCCAAGTTCTTCTATTATATCACTGCTTAAATCGCAACCACTGTCTGTTATTATTTTTGTCATTTTTCTACCTCACCCCTTCCATTTTACATTAATAAAAAAATTTTTTCCACCTTTCAAAATATTTATTTTAAATTTTTTGATTTATAACATCAAAAAAGCTATCTTAAAGGAATTATCCTCTAAGATAGCTTTTTATTTATATATTACTTGTTAAAAATTTTAGCTACTGCTGATTTTACAAGTTTTTCATCTGTTAAATAAGGAATTGTGATGTGTCCGTCTTCGTGCTTTCCGTTAAATTCAATAGATGTTTCCATAGCATGTTCATTTCTAGCCCAGTTACGTCTTGCAACTCCGCCCATAACGTCCCAGCTTAATGATAATTTAATTATTTCATCTACTCTTTCTGAACCGTCAAGAACTAAACCGAAACCTCCGTTGATTGACTTACCGATACCAACTCCACCACCATTGTGAAGTGCTATTAAGCTCATTCCTCTTGCTGCATTACCTGCATAACATTGAACAGCCATATCCGCCATTACATTTGAACCGTCTTTTATATTTGAAGTTTCTCTAAATGGTGAGTCAGTACCACTTACGTCATGGTGGTCACGTCCCATCATTATAGGACCTACTTTTCCTTCTCTTACAAGTTTGTTGAATGCAAGAGCAATGTTTACTCTTCCTTCTTCATCTTGATAAAGAATTCTTGCTTCAGTACCAACTACTAATTGATTCTTTTCAGCATCTCTTATCCAGTTATAATTATCTCTATCTTGATATCTTCTTGTAGGATCAATTGCTTCCATAGCTGCACGGTCAGTAGCAACTAAGTCTTCATGCTTTCCGCTTAAGCAAACCCATCTGAATGGTCCATATCCATAGTCAAATAGAAGTGGTCCCATGATATCTTCTACATAGCTCGGCCAAATAAATCCGTCTTTATCATCTTTTCCGTTCTTAGAAATTTCTTTAACGCCTGCATCATAGATAGCCTTCATAAATGAGTTACCGTAGTCAAAGAAATAAGTTCCCTTAGCTGTAAGAGCCTTTATAACTTCAAAGTGTTGTTTTAATGTTATATCAACAAGTTTTCTAAATTTATCTTGATCTTCTGCAAGAAGTCTTGTTCTTTCTTCAAAACTGATTCCTACAGGGCAATATCCTCCGTCATATACATTATGGCAAGAAGTTTGGTCAGAAAGTAAATCGATATGAATATTGTTTTCATTCATATAGTGAAGAAGATCTACGATATTTCCATGATATGCAATACTCATAGCTTCTTTCTTTTCTAAGTATTCTTTAGCAATTTTAACTGCTTCTTCAGGAGTTTTAGCTAATTTAGAAATCCAACCTTGTTCAAGTCTTGTTTCAATTCTTGAAATATCAACTTCAGCTACAATAGCTACTGCATTTGCAATTTCTCCGGCCTTACCTTGAGCTCCACTCATTCCGCCAAGACCTGATGTTACGAATAATTTTCCTGAAAGATCTCCCTCAGCAGGAATACCAAGTTTTAATCTTCCTGCATTAAGAATTGTATTAAATGTTCCGTGAACAATACCTTGAGGTCCAATGTACATCCAACCGCCGGCAGTCATTTGACCATAGTTTGCAACTCCCATTTCTTCAGCAATTTCCCAGTCTTCAAGATTGTCATAAAGACCAACCATTATACCGTTTGAAATTATTACTCTCGGAGAATTCTTTCTTGATTTGAAAAGTCCAAGAGGATGTCCTGATTCCATAACAAGAGTTTGTTCATCAGTCATTTCTTCTAAATATTTCATAATTAATCTGTATTGCATCCAGTCATGGCATACAGAACCTGTTTCACCGTAAGTAACTAATTCATAAGGATATAAAGCTACTTCAAAATCAAGGTTGTTATCAATCATAACTTGCATTGCTTTACCTTCAAGGCAATTTCCCTTATATTCATCAATTGGCTTACCGTAAATTCTTCCTTCAGGTCTAAACCTGTAACCGTAGATTCTTCCTGTTGTAGTAAGCTCTTCTAAAAATTCAGGAATTAATTCTTCATGAAATTTTTCCGGAATATATCTTAAAGCATTTTTAAGAGCAATTTCAGTTTGTTCTTGAGATAATCTGAATCCTCTGTCAGGTGCTCTACGAATTCCCTCTTGGAATTTTGGCATTTCAGGCAGTTCGTCAAATTCCAATTTAATTTTCATTGCATTTGCAATATCATTATTGTTTATCATTTGTTTTTTTCCTCCTTTATTCTATGTAAATAAAAACACTTACTTTATGCCGTATTTACCTTATGTTATAAATAAACTATACAGGCTTATCGTCTTTAAAGTGTCAATATATAAATTATTAAAAAATTTATTAAAAAATTTATTAATTGATATAATATAAAATAGTTTGATGATAATTTGACACAAATTAGATTAAAATATCGTAAAATTAATTTAATTAATTAGGAGGTTTTACTATGATAGCAGATAAAATACTTTATAACTTAAATGAAATCTTCTGTCCCAACGATTTAGGTCATCCTCTAAGAGGAGCGGAAATGAATGAAGCCAAAATTCTTAAAAATGGTTATATTGCAATTTCAGGCGAAAAAATTTTAGAAGTTGGAGAAGGAGACGTACCGGAAAACTTAAAAGGTGAGAATACAGAAATGGTGGATCTAAGCGGTCATATCGCAGCACCGGGACTGATAGATTGTCATACACACCTTGTTTATGGAGGAAGTCGTGAAAATGAATTCTCAAAAAAATTAAACGGTGTAACTTACCTTGAAATTCTTGCTGCAGGCGGTGGAATACTATCCACACAAAAAGCAACAAGAAACTCTTCATTTGAAGAATTGTATAAAAAAACGGAAACTCTTTTAAATCACATGATGTATCATGGAGTTACAACAGTGGAGGCAAAATCAGGATATGGTTTAAATTGGGAAACTGAAAAAAAACAAATGGAAGTAGTTAAAAAACTTGACAAAGATCTTCCTATAGATTTAGTTTCAACATTTATGGCGGCACATGCAATTCCTCAAGAACTAAAAGACAATTCAGATGTATTTGTTGACGAAGTAATCGACATGCTCCCAAAAGTTGTAGAAGAAGATCTTGCAGAATTCTGTGATGTCTTCTGCGAAAAAGGAGTCTTTACGGCAAAACAATCTTATAAACTTTTAAAAGCAGCAGCAGAACATGGACTGAAAACAAGAATCCATTCAGATGAAATTGAATCAATAGGCGGATGTGACGTTGCGGCAGATTTAAAAACAACAAGTGCAGAACACTTGATGGTAATATCCGATGAAGATATCAAAAAACTTGCAGATGCAAATGTAATTGGAAATCTTCTACCGGGAACAACTTTTTCATTAATGGCAGACAGATTCGCACCGGCAAGAAAAATGATTGAAAACGGAATGGCAATCACTTTAACTACAGACTCAAATCCGGGTTCATGCCCGATGGCAAATCTACAATTCATAATGCAATTAGGTTGTCTTGCAATGAAACTTACACCTATCGAAGTATATAATGCGGTTACAATAAATGCAGCATATTCTGTTGCAAGAGCAGATAAAATCGGTAGCTTAGATGCCGGAAAATATGCAGACATTGCAATATTTGAAGCACCTAATCTTGATTACACTCTATACTTCTTTGCAACAAATCTATGTACTGAAGTTTATAAAAAAGGACAGCTTGTGGTTAAAAACAGACAAAGAGTATAATAAATCAAAAATAGACGGAAAATTCTTCCGCCTATTTTTTTATTTTAATTTTCAACAATACTGCTTTATAAATTTTTTCTTACACTAAAATACATTACTATTAATGATGTCAAATACAATATGATATTGACAACCGACTTTAGATATTTAAATAAAAACGCAAAATTCCGAGTATTAGGATGTGTGCAGGATAGAAAAAGTAGTTTAGCCACTTGTATTGTCTGCCTCTTTCCCCGTTGTATGTTATGGTCATGACAAATCCCAAAAAAGAGTAAAGCTCTTTTATAATTGACAGATAACCCAAATCTGCTCCAAGTAACTGTTTGTCATAGAAGATATAAAAAAGATAAGCGACAATTATAGCATGATAGTCATAATCAAGACTCAGTTTCATTGCCAAAAAACCAAAAATTACTACAATAATAATTGAGCCCACATACCAAAAAACTTTATTATGAATATTTTCTTTGAGACTGTCAATTATCCAAATTGTAATAAGGCATAGAGCTAATGTAAACATCATGTTGTTCCAATACGGGTCAAAATAAGTTCTTGATGTGAACATATCAAACGGAACTTTTGATATGGCTCCGAACATAAGAAGAGTAATCAAATATTTTTTTCTATTACTCGTCTTAAAAAATCCTTCCACTATAAAAAAGATAAATATAGGAAAGACAATTCTCCCTAGAACTGAAAATACATTAGATATATATAATAAAAATCCTTCACCGTCAAGCATAGGTGTTATTAATGCATTGTTTACATGATCAATCAGCATTTATACAAACGCTAAATATTTTAGTTGTGCTCCGTTAAAGACTTGAAACTTTTTTAATTTTTCTCGCTCAAATCGCTTACTTATCTCCATTCTTTCTCCCTATAAATAGATGTACCGGTCTTTTTGTTACACCTATCTGATTTGCAAGCTCAGTTGATATAATACCCGAATTTCTATCAAAAGTTTATAACTTTCTAAGGTTTTATTATATCTTCAAATATTTCCATACAGGTATAATTTCATTAAAATCAAACTGATAAATATTTGTTTTCATTATAATGTATTTATAAACTATTGTACAATTATAAATTTTAGCAAACAAATGCAAATTGGTATATTTTTCAAATAACTGTTCCCACATTATCAATGTGTTTTCACAAAGCAATTTTAAACGCAAAAATAAGGCTTACTCCCGGCTATCCATATATTTTAATGACAGCTGCAATAAGCCTTTATTTTCAATAATTTATTTATTTTAGTTCTGTCTGGAAAGCAAGGAGATTATCTCTATATGATTTGTTCGTGGAAATTGATCAAGTGCTTTTAACTCGATTATTTCATATCCCGATTCTAAAAATATTTTTAAATCTCTTACAAATGTTATCGGATTGCACGATATATATAAAAATTTTTCAGGTCTAAATGATATTATCTTATCTATTGCTTTTGGATTTATTCCCTCTCTCGGTGGGTCAAGTACTATTACATCCGCTTTGTATTCAAGTTCTTTTACCGCCTTAAACACATCATCACATATAAATTTGACGTTATTCAAATTATTTATTTCTGCATTCTTTCTTGCCGATTCAACCGCATCTTTGACTATTTCTATTCCAAGTGCCGACTTTGCCTTTCTTCCCAAGATTTGAGTTATCGTTCCTGTTCCCGAATACAAATCAAGCAAAATTTTATTGTCTAAATCTCCAAGCATATTACTTGCCAATGTATAAAGAACTTTTGCAGATTCAGTATTAGTTTGAAAAAATGAAAAGCAGCTCACTTTAAATTTAAGCCCTAACAATTCTTCATTAATATAATCTACTCCATAGTATTGAATTATTTTTTCAGGCACTATTGCATCTGAAAACGAGTCATTTATTGTATGCATAATGCCAACTACTTTACCCGATAATCCTAATTTTAAAAGTTCTTCAAAATATTCATCAAAGTTAAAATCACTACTTGCGGTTACGAGGTTTACCAATACTTCCCCGATTGACGATCGCCTTATAAGAAGATGTCTCAGTATTCCTGTGTGTCTCATTCGGTTATAAGGCTTTAATTTATCCTTAAAATATTCTAACGTAAATTTTCTTATAATATTAAAGTCTTCATTTACAATGTTGCACTCATCCGTATTCACAACTTCATAAAATCTATTTTTCTTATGAAGTCCAAGGCTCAAAGGTCCGTCTTTATATTCATCTGAAAATGTATATTCCATTTTATTTCTGTATGCCTTATGTACAGGTGAACTTATAAATTCCAGTTTTTCAAATTCAATGTCATTTTCTTTAAAAAGCTTTGTTATTAAATTTTTTTTGTATTCAAGTTCACATTCATAACTCATTGTTTGATATGTGCATCCTCCACAAACTTCGCTGTGAGGACAGTTGTTTTCATTTTCAAGTTCGGAGATATTAAGTATATTTAACAGCTTACCTTTAGTCCTTCTTGTAAGCTTTACTTCAACTTCCTGCCCCAATATCGCCCCTTTAAATGAAACTCTATTTTCTCCGTTTAAAATTTCACACCTATTTGGAAAGTCAACATTAATTACTTTCCCACTTATAATTTTACTCTTTGCCATATTCTCTCCTACTATTATAAATCAGGTAATATTATATCATAAAAGATATGTTTTAACTTTGGAAATTATGTGCTAAAATTTACATAGAGGTGCTTATGAAAAACAAGATTAAAATTTTAGGATTTATTTTATTAGTATTAATAGTTGGATTAAAGGTGTTTTTTAAAGATATTATAACTGTCGGGAAAGGTAGTATTCCTGTAATAACATACCACAGTATAAGTGATGTCAATCCTCAAAACAACGAATATATATTAGAAACAAAAAAATTTGAAGAAATGATAGAAGGGCTTTCAAAAAACGGATTTACATTTTTATCATTGGTTGATTTGGAGAATATAATAAACGGAAATGAAACTCTTCCGAAAAACCCGATTCTCGTAGCCTTTGATGATGGATATGAAGATAATTATACAACAGCTTTTCCGATACTTAAAAAATATAATGCAAAGGCTGCAATTTTTATAATAGGGTCCTATGTAGAAAAAGACGGTTTTTTAACATGGGATCAAATTCAAGAAATGGCAGAGTCTGGATATATAAGCTTTGGAAATCATTCCTATAATTTACATGATCAGTTCCTTGACGGTCCAAATAAAGGTAAAACTTGGATGAGTGCAAAACTTGAGAATGAAACCGATGAAGAGTATTATGAAAAAATTAAAAATGATTTGATTTGGAATAATGCTCTAATTTATCAGCGCTCTTCGGTTTTCCCTACAGCAATAGCATATCCCGGTGCAATGGTAAATGACGCCATATTAAATGCTACAAAAGATGCAGGTATTACAATAGGATTTATCGGCGGAAATAAAACAGCATCAAAGCTTAAAAATTTAGATCCGTATAAAATTCATAGATTTCACATAAAAAAATCTACTGACATTCAAAATATGATACGATTTTTAAAAAGCAATAATTAAAAATGATGTAATAAACTACTTTTTATATGATATTTTTAGTTTCTGCCCGTATCGGGTAGTTTTTGTTTATTTTATAAATTCAGATAAATATGACCATTAAAAAAGGTACTTACTTTTAAAGCAAGTACCTTTTTATTATTTACTCAATAATGATTCTAATTTTGCTTTATCAAAACCGACAATTTCTTCAGCTCCGATACAAATTACAGGAACTCCTGTGTATCCTTTAGCCATAAGTTCAGTTCTTGCTTCCTTGTCAGTTTGAACATTTTTTTCCTCGAACGGAATTTCTTTTTCTCTCAAATAGTCCTTAGCCATTGTACAATATGGACATGTATTTGATGTATAAACTACTACTTTTTCCATTTTCCATTCCTCCTTAAATCTTATTATACCCTCTTATATTTTATTTAATCATTATCTTCTTGTTTTATGTTCCGCATGTTCATATCCGTCATTAAAAAGGCTCAGTACATGCTCATCATCTAATGAATATATAGCTTTTCTTGCAATTCTCTTTACTCTTATGAGTTCTTGGCTTCTTAAAATTGCAAGTTGATGAGAAATTGATGATTGACTCATTTCTAAAAGTTCAGATATATCTGTTACACACAGCGGTCTTTTTGAAAGTGCATATATTATTTTAAGTCTTGTCGGATCTCCAAGCGCTTTAAAAATTGAAGATAACGAATCTAAAAGTCTTTCATCATTTTTAAATTTCGTTATATCTTCTAACAGTTTTTTTCTCTCATCACTTTTTAATTCATATTCCATTATTCTCCTCCTATATTTATACTAGGAAGATTTATCGACAATACAATAAATTCTTCCGAGCTGAGAGTTTCCGCTCTTCTTTTTTCATCTATGTTTGAAATTGAAAGAGCTTTTAATATTTCATTTTTATCTATATTAAACCCATAGCTTGAAAGTGCATTTATAAGAGTTTTTCTTCGCTTTGAAAAAGCTGCCCTGACAACTTTAAAAAGCTTATCTCTATCTATATCGGGTAAATCTTTTTTTATTTTTAAATTGACTACTGCAGAATCTACATTAGGTTTTGGCATAAATACATTTTTGGGAACTGTAAATTCATATTTAACATCAGAATAAAATTGTATAAATACCGAAAGTGAACCGTAGTCTTTTGTAGAAGGACTTGCCGAAAATCTATTTGCAACTTCTTTTTGAATCATTACAGTTATTGATTCTATATTCAAATCTTCTTCTATCAGTTTTGAAATAATCGGTGTTGTGACATAATATGGAAGATTTGCAACTACCTTAAAAGTTTCACCGCCAAATTCTTGTTCTGTAAATTTTTTAAGATCTGTCTTTAAAACGTCATTAAATATAATTTTTACATTTTCATAAGGCAATGATTCCTTTAAAAGTTCTTTTAAATGGTTATCTATTTCTATTGATACTACTTTTTTTGCCCTAAGACACAACTCTTCTGTAAGAGTTCCAACTCCCGGACCAATTTCAAGCACATTATCATTACTTGAGATTTCAGCACTGTCTACAATTTTTCTAACTATATTTCCATCTATTAAAAAATTTTGACCTAAAGACTTAGAAAATCTAAATCCGTATTTATTTAAAAGTTCTATAAGTCTTGCAGGTTTATATAGTCTTTCCATTTTCCACCACTTTCACTGCATTTTCAAATTCTTCTCTCGTAATTTTAAATCTGTTTAAACGACTTAAAAATTGTTTTGAATTTCCGTGTCCTATTTTTAAAATTTCACTAACTTTTTCTCTTTTTTCACTTGCTCCGATACTGCCCGAAAGACCGTGCATAATCAAATCTCTTTCATTAAACATAATGATTGAATCTTCATATTCAGGTTTTGCATTTTCAATTGCAATCTTTATATCATAAGCGCTGGCATTTTCAACGCCTATATTATCCTTTTTCTTTGCCTTGCCCTGTGGTAAGAAAGCATGCTTTGCACCTTTTAAGTGCTTAGATAAATCCGCTCTTATCTTTTTACCCATATAATCGGGATCTGTAAAAATTATTATTCCTCTTCTTTTATTTATCTCCTGAAGAGTTTTTATAAGTTTCATTCCATATCCGAATCCGTGAGTTGAAATAATTTCAGCATCTACCGCAGACTTAACCGCAGTAATATCATCTTTTCCCTCTACAACTATCACTTCTTTAATCATTATAGAACCTCTTTGTATTCGCATCTGTAATCTCTACAAGTTCAGATACCTTAATACCTCGAATATTTGCTATTTCCTTTGCAACATATTTAATATACATAGGCTCATTTCTCTTGCCTCTCATGGGAACGGGAGCCATATACGGACTATCCGTTTCAAGAAGAAGTCTATCAAGCGGAATTTCCAATGCAACTTCTTTAGGATGCCTTGCATTCTTAAATGTCACTGCTCCTCCAAGTGCTATATAACATCCCAGCTTAATATATTCTCTCATCATTTCAACACTCTGCGAAAAACAATGAATTAAAAATACAAGTTCAGGATATTTTTCTTTTGACTCTTTTATTATGTCGAATGTTTCCTGCACAGCTTCTCTTGAGTGAATTACTATAGGCAAGTTTAATTTGTGAGCAAGCTCTATTTGTCTTTTAAATACTTCCACTTGAATATTTCGAGGAGAGTTGTCGTAGTAATAATCGAGCCCTATTTCTCCAATAGCTCTTACCTTTTCATTTTTTGCCAGTTCAATCAGTTTTTCTTCAACTTCATCGCTATAACTCTTGGCATCATGAGGATGAATTCCTATTACCGCACGAATATTTTCATACATATTTGCAAGCTCTACCGAGGCTATGGAAGAGTTTAGATCTGCACCTATATTATAAACTAAATCTATTCCTCTTTCAGGTAGAGAATTGATTACAATATCTCTATCATAATCAAATCTCTCATCATCTAAATGTGCATGTGAATCTATCACATTATCACTCCTAACAAATTTCCGTTCCATCAGGAAGATCTTCATAAATTGTAGCAAGTGAAATCTTTCCGTCTTCACTTTCTGCCGCAAGAAGCATTCCCTTAGATTCTATACCTCTAAATTTTGCAGGTTTCAAGTTTGTGATTACAAGAAGTTTTTTACCTGTCAAATATTCCTTTGTAAAGTCGTTTTTAATGCTTGAAACGATAGTTCTTCTCTCATTTCCAAGTTTTAAATTTAAAAGATACAACCTATCCGCTTTCGGATGGTCTTCTACAGACTCTACCAATGCAACTTTAATTTTTATTTTTTTGAAGTCATCTATTGTACATTCTTCTGTTTCATCTTCTAAAACTTCTTCTACAGGTTCGGACTTTTTTGTCCAAAGTTGTTTTTCTCTTTCTCTTTCTTCTGCAAGTTTTTGATTTTCTTCATTGAGTCTTACAAACTCTTTTTCTACATCAAGTCTTGGGAACAACACTCCTACATTCTTAACATGTTCTCCGGCTTCAGTTAATCCCCATATTGCTGAATCTTCCCATTTAACTTCACCTTTTACTCTAAGAGATTTTCTTATTTCTCTTGATGTCTCTGAAATAAACGGATTTATCAAAACAGAAGTTATTCTAAGAGCTTCTGCTAAATTGTAAAGAACACTGTCAAGTCTCGGTTTATTACTTTCATCTTTGGCAAGTATCCAAGGTGTTGTTTCATCTACATATTTATTACATCTTCTAATTAAATTCCAAATTTCTTCAAGTGCAACCGAAAACTCAAAATGCTCCATAGCACTGTCTACCTTTGTCATTGTAGTTGTAGCAATATTAATTAAATCTTCATCAACTTCTTCGCTTACTGTTGCAGATGGAATATATCCGTCGTTATATTTTTCTATCATTGATATGATTCTTGAAACTAAGTTTCCAAGGTCATTTGCAAGATCCGAATTAAGTCTTTGCATAAATTTTTCCCTATTAAATGAACCGTCCGAACCGAATGAAAATTCTCTAAGCAAGAAATATTTTAAAGCATCTACACCATATAGTTTTATTATCGGTTCCGGATATATAACGTTTCCCTTGGATTTACTCATCTTATCATTGTCGAATAAAATCCATCCATGTCCAAATATTTTTTCAGGAAGAGGTAAATCAAGTGCCATTAATAAAGCCGGCCAAATTATAGTGTGAAATCTTATAATTTCCTTTCCTACAAGATGGACATCTGCAGGCCAAAATTTTTCAAATTTTTCATTATCTGTTCCATAACCTATTGCAGATAAATAGCAGCTAAGTGCATCTATCCAAACATATACAATATGCTTATCATCAAACGGAACTTTTACACCCCAATCAAATGAAGAACGTGTTACTGATAAATCATCAAGCCCGTCCTTTAAAAAGTTATTTATCATTTCATTTTTACGAGATACCGGTTCAATAAAATCAGGATGATCCTCATAGTATTTTAAAAGCCTGTCTCTATATTTAGAAAGTTTAAAAAAGTAAGACTCTTCTTTTTCAATGTGAGTTTCTCTACCGCAATCAGGACATTTATCGCCATCTTTTAATTGAGATTCTGTCCAAAAAGCCTCACATTGCGTACAATAATGACCTTCATATTGAGATTTATATATTTCACCTTTTTCATAAAGTTTTTTAAAAATTTCTTGAACATTCTTTTCATGTTCAGGATCAGTTGATCTTATAAATGCATCATAATCTATATCCATTTTAGACCACAATTCCTTAATGGACACAACAATATTATCTACATATTCTTTTGGTTCCAATCCTTCTTCCAAAGCTTTTTGTTGAATTTTTTGACCATGCTCATCAGTACCTGTTGTAAAAAATACATCATAGCCTTGCAATTTTTTATACTTCTTAATACAATCTGCGGCAACAGTACAATAAGTATGTCCTATGTGTAAATTACCACTCGGATAATAAATCGGCGTAGTTAAATAATATTTCTTTTCCATAATTACCTCCATATAAAATAAACCCTCGCCAAATGACGAAGGAGATGGCAACATTGTAACCATGATTTATGTTCACTTATTACAAGTTTATTAATCGCCTTAATTGCTTTAAATTATATGCTAAAATGTGATATTTTTCAAGTACTACACACCTTAACAAATTTTTAAAGAGGAGTAATAAAACTCCTCTACAAACTTATTTATCTAACTCAAGTTCATTTTTAACAACTAAGACTGAAACCTTAGACTGATTGATTACCTTATTTGAAACGGAACCGAGCAGTGTTCTTGAAAAAGCTCCAAGTCCTCTATTTCCCATTACAATTAAATCTATATCACGTTCCTCTGCAAATTTACAAATTTGTCCCGATGGATTACCGCTTGTATAAAAAGTTTCAACCTCATAGGGGTAGTCAGAAAGCTCTTTTTCAACATCTGATAATACAAACTCAGCTCTTTCTGTATTAGCCTTATCAATTTCCAAAGTATATGGAAAATTTGTAGGATATTGTTCAAATATACTTGTCTCAGGAATAACTGTAAGTATAATTAATTTCGCCCCAAACTTCTTGCCTATATCTCTAGCTGCAACAACTGATTTACGCGATATTTTTGAACCGTCTATTGGAACTAAAATTTTCATAATATAACCCCCTTTATTATATTTATATGATACCCGATTTTATATGATTAAAGCAATATAAAATCAATGTAATTGTATAAATTTTTTCTCAAAATTGCTATAAAATTCTTAGTACTACATACATATAAACTCTTGTAAAATACCATATTTTTTATATAATAATACAAAAGGAGGAAAATATGGCAAAGAAAAATGAAGGTTTCAGTTCGATTATAGGTTTTATATTAGTTGCTATCGGTCTTGCTCTCGGTATTGGAAGTCTATGGAGATTTCCGTATATAGTCGGTGAAAATGGAGGGGCCATTTTTATTTTTATGTATATTGCAATCATACTAATTATCGGAATTCCTCTTATGACTGCCGAGATTACAATAGGATATGCAACGCAAAAAACGGCAATAGCCGCATATCAGGAGCTTGCACCAAAAAGAAAATGGTATTTGGCAGGTTATCTTCACTTGACAGCAGCTCTGTTAATTTTGGGATATACCTCTCCAATATATGCATGGATAGTAAAATATGTATTTGCAAGCATTCAAGGTTCTTTTACAGGGCTAAGCCCTGAACAAGTTGTAAAGTTTTTTGAGGGATTCAGTGATAATAAGAGTATGGTTTTCTTATTTTTCGTTGTAAATCTATTTTTGAATATCTTAGTTATAACGTTTGGAGTTCAGAATGGAATAGAAAGGATTTCAAAAATACTCCTACCGTTGTTATTTGGAATTATGACAATAATTATCGTACGTGCATTAAATCTTGAAGGTGCCAGAGAAGGACTTTTATTTTTATTTAAACCCGATCCTTCAAAGTTCACTTTAAATTCCGTAATATCCTGTTTAGGACAGGCATTTTTTGCACTTGGTCTTGCAATGCTCGGTTCTATGGTATTTGGAAGCTATATCAAAGATAAAAATGAAAATATTTTTAAAAGTGCTTCTGTTGTATGTATATCACTTATTTTTGCGGGACTTGCAGCAGGACTTATGATACTTCCAATAGTTTTTGCAACGGGATTAAAACCTGAGCAAGGTGTTGCTCTTACATTTTTAACTCTTCCTAATGCGTTTAATTTAATTCCCGGTGGAAGATTTCTCAGCATATTATTCTACTTTGGATTTTATATAGCTGCATTTACATCAAGTGTAGGAGTTTTAGAAGCGGTTGTCGGATTATTTATGGAAAAATTTGATATTTCAAGAATAAAAGCTATTCTAATAGCGGTTGTAATAATTCTTGTTATATCTTATTTATCAATAAATTACAATTCAATATTCAACTTCTTCGATAAGATAGAAAGTAATTTTATATTAGTAATAGGATGTTTTATAATAGCGATATTTTGCGGATATGTTTGGGGAATTGACAATACGATAAATGCGGCAAATATAAAGTCACCTTTTATAAAAACATGGATGATCTTAAGTTTAAAATATATAAGTCCAATAGCTATAGTGGTAATATTTATAACTCAGTTTATACGCTTCTAAACAGGTATCCTTATAATTATAAGGACACCTTTATCATAAAATTGAACTTTAATATAAAAAAACACATTTATATGCCGAAATACAAATTGACATATAAATGTGTTTTATTTTATTTTTATTTACCTAATTCATCAACTGTCCAAGTTTTCCAAACATTTCCAACTAATTCAGGACCCGGCTTAAGAGTCTTTGCGCCCGGTTGCCATCCTGCTGGAGTAACTTCTGTTCCTTTAGCTTCTCTTACATATTGGTAAGCTTTAATTTGTCTTATAGCTTCTTCAACATTTCTTCCAACAGGAGGAGTAAGAATTTCCATTCCTTGAATTATTCCTTCAGGGTCGATTATAAATCTTCCACGAACATCAACACCTGCTTCACTATCATATACTCCGTATAGTTCCCCTATTGCTCCTGATGAATCTGCAATCATTGGAAATGGAATATCCATTCCGGCAATTTTTGAAAGCTCATTGTCGTTCCAAATTTTGTGAACAAATTGACTGTCTACAGATACGGAAATAACTTGTACTCCTAAATCTTCAAATTCCTTATTTTTAGCAGCAACTGTAGAAACTTCTGTTCCACATACAAATGTAAAGTCTCCCGGGTAGAAGCATAACATTACCCATTGTCCTCTGTAATCTTCTAAATTTATTTCCTTAAATTCTCCCTTGTGATATGCAGGAGCTGTAAATGACGGTGCTTGTTTTCCTACTAAAATCATATTTTTTTCCTCCTTAATATTTTCTTGATTAATTAAAATTTCTTCTTTAGCTTCAGTGTTTTGAACTTTAGCTACCGGTCTATCGCAATAACTCATAATTTCCTCCTTAATATTAGATTTTATGATAAGACTGTGATTATTCACATGTCAATCTTGCAAATTAAAATTTACTCATTCTGTATACTTATACCACTAAATTTTTATTTTAAACAAAGTATTTTGATTTTTAAAAATAAAAAAGATGCTTTAAAGCATCTTTTATTTTAATATACAGAATTTATAATTGTTTTCCTTAAAATAATTTATTATACTCTGCAAACTGTCTACAGTAAGCTGTTTATTTGTCGCATCATGCATTAAAACTACCGCTACATTGGAATGAATATTTTGATGTAGAGATTTTGCTATATAGTTTACTTCTCCTTCAACAGTTGTAGGACGAACTTTCTTTTGTTCCGCATCTCCGGATAGTGAATTCCAGTCAATCCATTCCATACCCATTTTTTCAAGAGCCTGATCCGCCGGAGTTATTCCCTGCCACGACATATGTCCGCCCGGATATCTCCAAGGAGTTACCTTAAAGTTTTCTCCAAATACTTTTTGAACTCTTCCAAGTGTAAGTCTTGCTTCTTCGAGAATTTTATTTGTATCTGCATTTTTTTCAGGGTACAAAATATCATAGTCATGTGAAAAAGAGTGAAGTCCTATTGAATTTCCATCCATTACAATTCTCTTTAAAGTGTCATAATGATCTTCGTAAATAGCTTTTCCCACGACAAAAAACGTCCCATGAACATTATTTTTTTCAAGTATGTCTAAAACCTGAGGAGTAATTGTATTATTAGGTCCGTCATCAAATGTCAAAAATACTAATTTGTCATTTCCTCCATATTCCTTTTCTCCTCTGATGTATGAACGAATTTCTTTTGTATCGTAAGCATATTCATCTGCAGATATTAAATGATTTGTTCCCGGCATAAGTCTTTTTTCTACCCCTGTCGCCTTATTGTATGCCTCTAAAAACATTTCTTGCTCATTCTTCGGAATAGCTTTTGAATTATCGAATTTACCTGATTTTTCTCTCATAATTTCAGCTATATACCATGAACCTAAATTTGAAGTGTTAATTTCCTTTTCAGGCTTAGATGTGAAAATAGAGCTGACAATTTTTATTATTATAAGTACAAAAAGTCCGACCAATACAAAAAAAAGTATTCTTCTTCGCTTCATTTGTCTTCTTCGCGCTTGAATTTTTCTTTTTTTCCTCATTTCATCACGAGTAAGAGTGGAACGTGTATTTTTTAAATTTTTTATATCAGTAAAATCTTTATTATCAATGTTTTTATTTTGCATTTAAAACCTCCATAGCTAATTAAAGGATATACTAAAATCATATTTTTTTCAAGATAATGAATCTAAAAAAATACAATAAAAAATAAAAAGATGTGCATCATGATGCACATCTTTTTATTTCACAATATTATAAGCTAAGTGAAGTGCCTCTTCAGCCGTAATATATGAATTTGGCATCGCTTCGTCAAAATCATATATTGATAGAGCATATCCTAAATAGTAATAGGCTTTAAATTCACTCGGTATTGAAGCGGAATCCTTAAATATTTTTTTATCAAATACATCTTTTAATTTTGTCAAATCTCTATATCCCTCGTTGTTTAAAATCCATCTTACCGCATACTTAGTCTGTATTTTTTTATCAAGCATATCCTGGTCAGCACCTTCAAAGAAGCTCAGACTCGATTTGCTTATTTCTTCAAAATGGTCTCCACGCCCTGATATTAAATTGAGCAGAACCATAAAATCTTCAACAGTTATCTGCGATTTTAAATCTTTTATACCGGGTATTCCTATGTCCATTGATGTTAAATAGTTTATCTCTTCAGCATATTTGGACGAATTGATATTTTCATACTCAAATTTTTCAGATTCAATTACTGTTCCGTCAGTATTTACAATTTTGCCGTCAGATGCTCTTACAATAGGTGTATTATAATTGTCAAACATATACATAAGTTTTGGAACCGCTCCTACATAAACATAATATAAATTATACTCAAAACTGTCAAAGAAGATTTTTTTTGCTTCTTCTAAATTTATTTTAGGAGTAGATTTTTCAAACTTACAATCGTCAAATTTAAAATTATACGAACTTATTTCTCTTGAAGAATTATTTATTACAATTTGAATCCCATTTCCATAAACAGGAATAGAATTTTCAATTCTTAAGAAATTGACTTTAGTTTCTCCGTCACTATCACTTATTATCGGATTTTTAAAATCTATATTTTTCTTTGTATTAAATTTATTTGCAAAATCCGTTGCAAGTTTTATAGCAACAGTTTCATCTAATTTCTTATTTCCTTTCCACGAACTATCGCTATAATAATAATTCATAAGTACTAATTCCTTTGCATCAAATGCAAATTGAATATACTTTTTCCCATCCTTAGAATATTCAACTGAATATATATATCGTTCATCGCTTTTGCTGAGACGTTTTAGAGATTGTTTATATCCTTTTATGTTGAAATTCGCCTTTATAATTTTTTCTACTTCAGAAAAATCCTTTATCCCTTTAATTTTTTCAAATTCGGAAATTTCCACATCAGAAAGCCCCTGAGCTTCTCCTTTAGTTTTTTCTTCTGCAGCTGCAACGGAATCAAATACATTATTTCCTAAATGATAAATATTATCCGTAACAAAAGAAGCTTTTATAGCGTCAACAGGTTTAAAAGGCTTGAGCTGACCATATACCATCTCGGATTTCTCAACATTTTCATCTTTATATACTATATAAAATAGTTTTACAGGATTATTATCTTCTTGCAACTTTATAGAATCTTCTTTTGAAATTATCTTTTCTTTTTTAGGAAAAGAATTATCTTTAAATGTTTCACTTGAATATGTTCTTGAATATGAGTTGACTTCTCTTGTTTTTAAGTCTATTTGTATATTAATAGTATCATTCAAAACTTCGGTTTTGTTTACAAATCTTGTGTAGTCTAATTCAGCATGTCCGGATTTTAAATATATTTTAGAATTTTTTAATTTATAAGATTTTGAAATATCATTTCCTAAATTTTTCAAAAAAGTTTCTGCAAGTAACTCAACTTCTTTTTTCTCTATAAATTTTGAATCACCTTTTTTTGTGTCATCATATTTATAATAATCTATTATATTTCCATCCTTGTCTGTCCTAATATTTACACTTTTGTCATCACTATACCAAAAATAACTCAATGTTTTAAACGCCTTGGATTTATAAGGTTCTATATCTTCTTCAGATTCGGAAGTTGAAAACGAAAAATTTTTATAATCATTTGTTATTCCAAACATCTTTTTTAATCTTATAACTTCTTTTTCATTAGGTTTTTGAACAGAAGCCACATTTGCAAAACTATTTATACCAGGAATAAGTAAAACAGCTGCAAGTAATATTGCAATAAATTTTTTCATAACATCACTCCCTTTAAATTTTATATTATTATATCATATTAAAGTGTGTGATTTGTAACAAAAAGTTGAAAAAACAATGACGAAAATAATAAAAAAGTGAATTATGGTATTTATTAGTGATTTTTCTATTTAAATACGGTTAATCTACAAAAATCTATTAATCTATGCTATAATTGAGTGCAATTGGAGTGTGAAATAATGATAAGTGTAAATAATTTAAGTGTATTATTTCCCGATAAAAAACTTTTTGATGATGTAAATTTAATTTTTAATCCGGGAAATTGTTATGGAATAATCGGAGCTAATGGAGCAGGAAAAAGTACATTTTTAAAAATACTTTCAGGCGAAAAAGATCCGACAAGCGGTAATGTTGCAATAGATAAAAACTCAAGAATGAGTAAGCTCAACCAAGACCACTATGCCTTTGAAAATGAGGTGGTACTTGATACCGTAATTATGGGAAATAAAAAATTATATGATATCGGAAAGGAAAAAGATGCAATCTATATGAAGCCCGACTTTTCTGATGAGGATGGAATGAGAGCGGCGGAACTTGAAGCTGAATTTGCCGAACTTGGCGGATATGAAGCTGAATCTGAAGCATCTACAATTTTACAAGGTCTTGGAATTTCTACTGATATGCACTCAAAACTCATGAGTGAAATAATAGAATCCGATAAGGTAAAAGTTCTTCTTGCACAAGCACTTTTTGGAAATCCTGACATACTTTTACTTGACGAGCCTACAAACGGTATTGACCTTAGAGCCGTATTGTGGCTTGAAGAATTCCTATCCACATTTGAGGGAATAGTTATAATTGTATCCCACGATAGATATTTTTTAAATGAAGTATGTACTCACATGGTCGATATAGATTTTGGAAAAATTACAATGTTTGTAGGAAACTACGACTTTTGGTATGAATCATCTCAACTTGCGCTAAAAATGCAAAAAGACCAAAATAAAAAGAAAGAAGATAAAATTAAAGAACTACAAGAATTTATTCAAAGATTTTCTGCAAACAAATCAAAATCAAAACAAGCTACAAGTAGAAAGAAACTTCTTGATAAAATTACTCTTGATGATATAAAACCGTCATCAAGAAGATATCCTTTTGTAGGATTTAATCTGTCGCGTGAGGTTGGAAATGAAATTTTAAATGTCAACGGACTTACAGTAGAAGATAATGGAAAGAAACTTATAGATAATTTTAATCTCAGAGTTAATAAGGACGATAAGATTGGATTTATCGGAAACGAAATTGCAATTACAAAATTTTTTGAAATAGTAAATTCCAAGACAGATGATTACACCGGAGAATATAAGTGGGGACAGACAATAACACACACTTATTTTCCAAAAGACAACAATGAATATTTTGAAAATATAGATTTGAATTTGATTGACTGGATGAGACAATATTCTGAAGAACAATCAGAAATATTCTTAAGAGGATTTTTAGGAAAGATGCTATTTTCCGGAGATGAAGCATTAAAAAAAGCAAATGTACTTTCCGGAGGAGAAAGAGTCAGAATGATGTTTTCAAAGATGATGATCGCACCTGCAAATGTACTTGTATTTGACCAGCCTACAAATCATCTTGATCTTGAAAGCATAGAAGCTGTAAATAACGGTTTAATTAATTTTAAAGGTAATGTACTATTTACATCTCTTGACCATCAATTTGTATCATCTGTCGCAAACAGAATAATAGAATTTTTTGATGACGGAACATATAGAGATGTTTCTATGGGATATGAAGAATATATAGAAAAATATGTAGTCGAAAGCAAGTAATATAAAAAGGAGCGAACGCTCCTTTTTTATATTTGAGAAATAAATTATTCGTTTACTTTTCTTAAATGTTTTTTTAATTATTAAATACAAAAAGATACCACAAAATTAACCTGTGGTATCTTTTTGCATTTTTTATATTAACAATATCTTAGGGAGCTGATTAATTTTCTGCAAGTTTTTTATATCTTTCATATCTGAACTTAGAATCTTCTTCCGCCATATCAAATAACTCTTGTGCTATTTGTGGGAATGTCTTCTTTAATGAAGTATATCTAACTTCTGTTTCCAAAAATGCTTGGAATGATTCTTTCGGTTCTTTTGAATCAAGTATAAACGGATTCTTACCTTCTGCTATTAATTCAGGATTGTATCTGTATAGGTGCCAATATCCACAATCAACAGCTTTCTTTTCTTGAGCTATACTCTTGCCCATTCCACTTAATAATCCATGGTTTATACATGGTGCATAGCAAATTACTATTGCAGGTCCGTCATAACTTTCAGCTTCTTTTAATGCTTTTATTACTTGGTTCATATTTGAGCCTATTGCCACTTGTGCTACATATACATAGCCATAAGTCATAAGCATTGCTCCTAAGTCTTTCTTTCTTACTCTCTTTCCACCTGCCGCAAATTTTGCAACTGCTGCTCTTGGTGTTGCTTTTGATGATTGTCCTCCGGTATTTGAATAAACTTCTGTATCAAATACAAGTATATTAAAGTCTTCACCTGATGCCATTACATGATCAAGTCCGCCATATCCTATATCATATGCCCAACCGTCTCCTCCAAAGCTCCAGATACTTTGTTTCATTATATAATCTCTAAGTTTATAGATTTCTTTTAAATCTTCATCGTCAGAATTTTCTGTAAACTTAACTATTGCATCTTTTAACGCCTTTGTCTTTTCAGGATTTTTCATGTTGGCAATCCAATCCTTGAATGTTTCTTCACATTCACTGTTCGGATTTTTCTTCATATATTCTTCCATATGAAGCTTAATTGTTCCTCTTAGTTTCTTAACTGCAAGAGCCATACCATATCCATATTCTGCATTATCTTCAAATAATGAACTTGCCCATGCAGGTCCTCTACCTAATTTATTTGTACAATATCCTGTAGACGGGAATGAACCTCCCCAAATTGATGAACAACCTGATGCATTGGCTATAAGCATTCTATCTCCGAATAATTGTGTTACAAGTGTTGCATATGGTGTTTCTCCACATCCCGCACATGCTCCGTGGAATTCAAGAAGCGGTTGTTTGAATTGTGAACCTTTTACTGTATTATCAGGCATTAAGTCCTCTTTAGGTTCTACTTTCATTGCATATTCCCAATTTTTAGCTTCTTCCAATTCTTCTCCAAGCGGAGTCATTACAAGTGCTTTTTCTTTTGCCGGACATACATCAGCACAGTTTCCACAGCCTGTACAGTCAAGTACTGATACTTGAATTCTATATTCTAATCCTGCAAGTTCCTTACCTTTTGCAGCTAATGTTTCAAATTCTGCAGGTTTATTTGCAACTTCTTCTGTATTTAACAAGAATGGTCTTATTGCAGCATGAGGACATACAAATGAACATTGGTTACATTGGATACAGTTGTCTTTATTCCAATGTGGTACATTTACTGCAACGCCTCTCTTTTCATACTTTGTTGTACCGTTCGGCATTATTCCTTCTTCTACTCCTATAAATGCCGATACAGGTGTTTCGTCTCCCTTTTGTGCATTTAATGGTTCAAGAATTTCTGCAACATATTTTGGAACATCTCTCTTAACTTCTTCTTCTGTTGCATTTTTCCACTCTTCAGGAATTTCTACTTTAACAAGTCCCTCCAATCCCATTTCAACTGCTTGATAGTTCATATTTACTATCTTATCGCCTTTTTTACCATAAGTCTTTTTAATTGAATCTTTTAGTCTTGTTACTGCATCATCTATCGGAAGAACTTCTGATAATTTGAAAAATGCCGATTGCATTATCATATTTGTACGACTGCCAAGTCCTATTTCTTGTGCTATATCAGTTGCATTTATTGTATAGAAGTTTACTTTCTTATCATAAAGCTCTCTCTTCATTGCTGCAGGAAGTTTTTCTGAAAGTTCTTCTTTATTCCAAATTGTATTTAATAGGAAAGTTCCTCCTTCTTTTAGTCCTTCTAAAAGATGATAATTATATACATAAGATTGCTTTGAGCAACTTATAAAGTCAGGTTTTGTTATTAAATATGTTGATTTTATAGGATCTTTTCCAAATCTCAAGTGAGAAATTGTAACCCCACCTGATTTTTTAGAGTCGTATGCAAAATATGCTTGAGCATACATATCTGTTCCGTCACCTATAATTTTTATCGCACTCTTATTTGCACCTACTGTACCGTCTGAACCGAATCCCCAGAATTTACATTTAATTGTATCTTTCGGTTCTGTCATTATTTCTTCTTCAATAACAAGGTTTGTATTTGTTACATCATCTATGATACCAATTGTAAATCTGTCCTTTGGTGTTTCTTTTTTAAGATTATCAAACACTGCCTTAATTTGACTTGGAGTTGTATTTTTAGAACCTAATCCGTATCTTCCGCCAACGATTACAGGTTTATTTTCATTGTCGCTATAAGCTCCAAGTATATCAAGATGTAACGGTTCAAAAGGACTTCCCTTTTCTTTTGTTCTGTCAAGAACTGCTATTGCTTTTACAGTACTTGGAATTTCTCTTAAAAGTGCTTCTTTTGCAAATGGTCTATAAAGTCTTACTTTAATCATACCGACTTTTTCGCCTAAGCCTTGTAAATAATCAACAGTTTCTTCTATTGTCTCATTTACAGATCCCATTGCAATTATTATTCTTTCTGCATCTTCCGCTCCATAGTAATCAAATGGTTTATATTTTCTACCTGTAAGCTCTCCAAGTTGTTTCATATAGTCTTCTACAATAGGTAGTACACCTTCGTATTTTAAGTTTGATGCTTCTGTTGCTTGGAAATATATATCAGGGTTTTGTGCTGTTCCCTTTGTATATGGTCTTTCAGGATTCATACTCTTCATTCTGAAACTTTGAAGCGCTTCTGTATCTAACAATTTTTTATAATCTTCATAATCTACGACTTCAACCTTTTGAAATTCATGAGATGTTCTAAATCCGTCAAAGAAGTGTAAAAACGGTATTCTTGCCTTTATAGCAGATAAGTGAGCTATTGCTCCTAAGTCAAGAATTTCTTGTACTGAGCTTGAAGACATCATAGCAAATCCTGTTTGTCTACAAGCCATTACGTCTTGATGATCCCCAAATATTGACAACGCATGAGTAGATAATGCTCTTGCCGCAACATGAATTACGCCCGGAAGAAGTTCTCCGCTCATCTTGTACATATTAGGTATCATAAGTAACAATCCTTGTGACGATGTAAAACTTGTTGCAAGTGCTCCGGCTGATAATACACCGTGCATTGCTCCTGATGCTCCTGCCTCTGATTGAAGTTCTGTTACTTGTACTTGTTCGCCAAATATATTTTGTTTCCCATTAGCTGACCATGAATCAATTAATTCTGACATATCCGATGATGGTGTTATAGGATATATCGGTGCTACTTCAGTGAATGCATAAGCTACTGTTGCGGCAGCTGTATTACCATTCATTGTCATCATTTTTTTCATATTCTTTTCCCCCTTAAGATATTTCATATCCTTTCCAGCATTTTTTCTGCCGGATCTATAATTATAAGTGAAGTACGCTTTTTAAGCTCATCTCTTATGTACGGAAAATGCGTGCATCCAAGTATTATACTATCCACTTTATATTTTCCTATTTTTATATTTTCAAGATAGTTTAAAAAACCGTCTAAATTTAATCCTTCAACTATCTCCTTTGGAGTAAAACCTGCTTCTATCATCTGAACTATACTCATATTTCCTACAGATATTGTATTCTTAGTCTCATCCGATTCTTTTATAATTTTATCTATTGTATAAGCTGATAGACCGTTTGCTCCTATGATTGCTATGTTATTACAGCCTTTCGGTAGGCTCTTATATGTTTCAAGAGGAGTTATTATTTCAAGCTTTATCAGTTCTTCTATTTTTTTATAGTCTATTGCACAGCTTAGAGAATTGCAATTTATCAAAAGTTTATCAGCGCCTTTATCTATTGCCGATTTAGCTTTTTCTATAAACAGGTTTTCAAGCTCTTCCTTAGAAAAATATTGTAGCTTAGATTGCTCTTCACAGCTTTCAGACATAGGAAATGTCATTGCTTCAATTTTCTTTTCCGCCAAAAGCTCCACTCCCATTTGTGTGTCTACTTTTGTTCCCGCAAATACTGCTACCTTCATTTTCATCAACTCCGTTATTTGTGATATAGGTAAGAAATCTTACCTATATCACATATTATTTTACTAATTATAATAAGCTGTCTAATGCTTGTTTTAAGTCTGCAATAATATCTTCAGGATCTTCAAGACCAACAGAAATTCTTACAAGACCTTCAGTTATATCGGAAGCTTTTCTTTCTTCAGGTGTGTATGGTGAGTGAGTCATACTTGCCGGATGTTGAATAAGTGTTTCCGCATCACCAAGACTTACTGCCAATGTGCAAAGTTTTACTGCATTCATAAGTTTTGTTCCTACTTCTTTTCCGCCCTTAACTTCAAATGAAATCATAGCTCCAGGAAGTCTCATTTGTTTCATAGCTAAATCATGTTGTGGGAATGATTTTAAACCAGGATATGCAACTTCTGCTACTGCAGGATGTCCTTCCAAAAATTCTGCAACTTTCATTGCATTTGAACAATGTCTTTCCATTCTAACAGATAGAGTCTTCATTCCTCTGTTTATCAAGAATGCTTCAAAAGGTCCTAAAACTGCTCCAGTACAGTCTTTAACGCCTACTAATCTAACTTGATCGATTAATTCTTTTCTTCCAACTGCAAATCCTGCGATAACATCTCCATGTCCGTTTAGGTACTTAGTTGCAGAGTGAACTACTATATCTGCTCCAAGTGATAAAGGTCTTTGAATATATGGTGTACAATAAGTATTATCTACTACCAATAGACAATTTTCTTTTTCATGAGCTATTTTTGCTGCACCTTCAATGTCAGTAATATACATATTAGGGTTAGCAGGAGTTTCGATATAAACAAGTCTTGTGTTTTCTTTCATTGCATTTTTAATATTGTTTAAATCTCTTGTGTCAACAAATGTTACTTCTACTCCAAATTTTGATAATCCATGATTTAATAGGGCAAATGTACATCCATACATTGTCTTAGCTGCAACAACGTGATCTCCGGCTTTTAACATTGACCACATAACTGATGAAATTGCTCCCATACCCGATGAAGTTGATACACAAGCTTCTGCGCCTTCAAGGTCTGCCAATTTCTTTTCTATTACTGCATTTGTAGGATTTCCAAGTCTTGAATAGATGTATCCGTCTTCTTCAAGCGCAAATCTTCTTCCGCCTTGCTCAGCAGAATCAAATATAAATGTTGAAGTTTGATAAATAGGAGTTGCTAATGCGCCATATTTATTACTTTCGTATCCTGAGTGAATTTGTCTTGTTGAGAATCCTTTGTTTTCCATATTTTCCATTATTTTTCCTCCTTATATTACTTTTATATTATAATGGTTTCCATTCTTCAAAGTTCCATGGGTTTTTCTTTAAATAACCGTTAGCAAATGGAACAAATATTGATAATATTACGAAGAAAGCAAGTGCAAATTGATACCATAATAATGGCATTAAGTCAAATGGACTAAGCTTTCCTTCTGTAAATTGCGCTGCGATTAAAAGTTGAGCTCCGTAAGGAATGAATCCTTGCATTATAGCTCCGAAACAGTCAAGTAATGATGCTGATCTTCTCGGGTCTACCTTATATTCTTCCGCTATACTTCTTGCAATAGGTCCGTCAATGATGATTGCAACTGTATTATTTGCTGTTGCCGCATCTGTTAATGCAGTAATTGCTGCGATACCAACTTCTGCTGACTTTTCTCCCTTAATGAAGCTCTTAATTTTATTAAGTAACCAATCAAGTCCTCCACCATAAGTTACAAGTCCTGCAAGACCTCCTGTAAGCATTGATAATAAGAATATTTCGAACATGCCTACAAATCCGTCATATATATTGTTTGTAAATTCAAGTAATCCGAATGCTCCGTATGAAAGTCCTATTACTCCTGAAAGGATTGTTCCAAGAGTTAGTACAACAAATACGTTCATACCTGCTATAGCTGTAACTAAAACAAATACATATGGAAGTACCTTTATTAAGTCATATTCATAAGTTTGTGCTACAGGTGCTGTTTCAGGTTGTCCGAATACAACTAAAAGAATTACTGTTATTATCATAGCAGGAACTGCCATAGAAATATTTGTTCTGAACTTATCTTTCATTTCAACACCTTGTGTTCTTGTTGCAGCTATTGTTGTATCAGAAATAACTGATAGGTTATCTCCAAACATAGCTCCACTTACAAGTGTAGCAACTATAAGTGCCATAGGTATTGATGTATTTTCTCCAAATCCTACTGCAATAGGTCCAAGTGCTACTATTGTTCCAACACTTGTTCCTGTTGAAATTGATATAAAACAAGCTATTATAAAGATACCAACTGTTATAAATTGTGGTGGTATGATTGAAAGTCCTAAATTTACAGTTGCATCTACTCCGCCCATTGCTTTAGAAACAGTAGAGAATGCGCCTGCAAGTATATAAATTATACACATTATAATGATATTTTCGTCTCCACATCCTCTTACAAAGATGTCAAATTTTTCATTAATATTTCCTTTAATAAGTATAAATGCACAGATTATACCTAAAATTACTGCTATCGGTGATTTAAATCCGTAGAATCCCATTGGATCTCCATCAGCTATAAGCTTTAATCCTATTCCCAAATAAGATATTATAAAAACTAAAAATGGAATCAGTGCCACAAAATTCGCCTTATTTTTCTTTTCGTTCATACATTTCCCTCCTAAAATATTTTAAATATTACACTCTCCATTCATCATCTTGAATTTTATACTTTTTTATTCTGTTTAAGAGAAGTGTGTGAGTTACGTTTAACACCTTTGCCGTAGCTCTTATAGTTTTGTTTTCCCTAAGCGCTTTTAATATAAACTCTCTTTCAAAAGTTCCTACGGCTGAATTTAAATCTTCATAATTTAAAATTAAATTATCAAAGCTGTCTGTTTTGTCAAAGGTTATGTGTTCTTCCGTGATAGGTCCTTCTCTTGATAGCACAACTGCTCTTTCAAGCACATTCTGCATCTCTCTGATATTTCCGGGCCAATTATATGAATTGAGCCTTTGCCTTGCCGATTCATCAATTTGAATATTTCCCTTACTATATCTATGAGATAAAACATTTAGAAAATATTGTGTGAGAAGAGGTATATCTTCTACTCTGTTTCTAAGAGGTGGTATTTCTATTCTGAATATGTTTAAACGATAAAATAAGTCCATTCTAAAATTTCCGTCCTCTATTAACTTTTCCAAATTTCTATTTGTTGCAGAAATAATCCTTACATCAAGAGATATCTCTCTATCAGAACCTATAGGTCGTATCTTTTTTTCTTGTAGCACTCTTAACAATTTTGCTTGGAGATGATAATTCATCTCTCCTATTTCATCTAAGAAAACCGTTCCTCCATTTGCGGTTTCAAAAATCCCTCTCTTGCCAGTTTTATTTGCCCCCGTAAAACTTCCGGGTTCATATCCAAATAACTCAGACTCTAAAAGTTCTTCCGGAATTGCCGCGCAGTTGATGCCTACAAAAGGCTTAGAGGCTCTGTTACTTTCAGAATGAATTGCACGAGCAAACATTTCTTTACCTGTACCGCTTTCCCCTGTTAAAAGAATAGATGCATCTGAATATGCATATAATTTAGCAATATCTACTATCCTCTTGAAATTTTCATCTTCTCCTATAATATCTTCAAAAGTTAATAAACTGTCATATGAAAAATCTCCGTTTATTTCCTTTAAAGTGAGAAGATATCCACAAAAAATTCCATCTTCAGAATAAAGTCTGTCAACATTTAACAAGAACCTGTAATTGGAAATATTTATATTCTTATTCCTTATGCTCTTATCCATAAAGTTGTTTTCTTTTCTTTCTATGTAATTTTTTAAATCCACATCATCAATAAATTCAAAAATATATTTTCCTACTTCAAGATTTTCAATATGCTTAAACGCAATTTTATTTCCATATTCAACTACACCCTTACTACTTAGCATTATCACTCCTTCTCCTATTAAGTTAAGTACCCCTTTAAGTTCAATATCCTTTTCTTCAAAAGACATTACATCTATTTCTTCCATATAATCGTAGCCATAGACTTTTTCACATTCTCTCCGAATGCTCTCTATCATGTCTTCGGAAATATAGGGTACTTTCAGGTAGATCACATTACTATAAACCTCCATGGATATGACTGAAATGTCATAATTTCTCAAAATTGTAAGTATATCATATGTCAAATGAGGTCTATTAATGTGAAACATTATTTTTATTCTCTTAATATCCAAAGAAATCATCCACCTTCAAATAGTTTATTAGCAATATTTGTGCCAGCTTTACATCAGATATTTAGACACTTAAAAAAATGTTTGCCTGATTTTTGGAATGTTTTTACACCATTAAATATTTTGTGGTAATCTTTACATATATAGTGGTGTATTTTTATTCCTATCGGAATACTATTATACCATATTGTCTAATTTTTTGTAATATTCATCAACATATTTTATAAAAAATTTTTTATTATAAATAAATTTTTAAAAATCATAGTTATTTAAATTTAATTTTTCAATTTTAAAAACCTAATATAATTTTCTTAAATTTCTATAAATATATTTAAAAAATGGCTATATAATGGTATTATATTGATGGGTGATAATTTGAAAAGAGAAGACATTATTGATTTAGTTTATAAAATTTCTGAAGATGATTTAGAATTATTGTATATATTTATGAAAAGGTTGTCAAAAGATTGCAAATGTTATTTAAAAAAAGATGTTTATAAAAACACAGCTGAAGATTCCCAACCTTTAAAAACAATTTCTAAAGTTAAAATTCCAATTGAAAATGAATCTGAAGAATATAGTGATGATTTTTCAGAAAATGTCCCTCCGGAATATGAAGACAGTTCAGACGAAGAACTTAAAAAATTTTTAGGTGATGATTATTTAGAGAGAATGATGTTGTGGAAAGTAGATTAATAAAAAGAGATAAGATGCTCATAGCGATCATCTTATCTCTTTTTATCTTTAACTTTTTTAAGTCTGAAAAAATCTTCTCTTTCCTTTTCAGACAATATATTTTCTATTTCCTTTACTATACTTTCATATTTTGGTATTTGAATTTTATTGAGGGCGTTTGCTCTTTTTTGTGTCTTTTTAATTTCCTGTGCAAGCCTGAAAACTCCTGTTTCAACCTGAGCAAGCTCATATATCAAATATCTTATGTTATGCATATCGAGAGATGCTTTATCAAAAGCTGTAGTAGTTTTATGGAAAGAATACTCCGTTCTAAGCCCATCTTGTCTATATTTGATTTCCGGAATTTCAACTCCCATTACCGATTTTGAAATTACCTCATAAGGTTTTTCAAGTGCCATTGATTTTGAAATTTCATATATAGCTTCTGTTCCCATTGTTACTGTCGCCTCTTCAAGCGCACTATATGATTGTTCAAAAATTTTTTCTATTCTATCTTGAAGACTTTCGGCACGCTTATTTAAATCCATCATTTCTTTTATCAGGACGGTTCTCTTTTTATCTAACAAATCATATCCTTTTCTTGCAAATTCAAGAGCTGACTTTGTTGCCATTAAATTTGCTTTTGTAGGTACTGTTTTAGTTGCCATTTAACTCACCTTGCAAATATTTCTCTTTAAGTTTAGGGTCTATTCTGTCTAAACTTTCTACAGGAAGTATCTTTAAAAGTTCCCATCCCAAATTTAATGTATCTTCAATATTTCTGTTTTCATCGAATTTTTGAGTTAAAAATCTGTTTTCAAACTCATTTCCGAATTTTATATACAATTTATCCAACTCAGATAAATCTTCTTCTCCTATTATTTGTGCAAGAGCTCTTACTTCTTGAACTTTAGAGTAAGAAGCAAACAACTGTGATGACAGATCCGCATGGTCTTCTCTTGTATATCCTTCTCCTATACCGTCTTTCATAAGTCTTGAAAGTGAAGGTAATACATTTACAGGAGGATATACTCCCGATTGATTCAAATCTCTTGAAAGTACAATTTGTCCTTCTGTTATAAATCCGCTAAGATCCGGAATGGGATGAGTTATATCATCATTAGGCATTGTCAATATTGGTATCAATGTAACTGAACCGTCAATATCCTTTATCATTCCCGCTCTCTCATATAACATTGCAAGATCTGAATAAAGGTGTCCCGGATATCCCTTTCTTGACGGAACTTCTTCTCTTGAAGATGATACTTCTCTTAAAGCCTCACCATAAGATGTTACATCCGTCATTATTACAAGAACATGATTATGCTCTTTGTACGCAAGATATTCAGCTGCCGTAAGAGCACATTTAGGAACAATTAAACGTTCCATAATCGGATCATCCGCATAATTTATATACATAACTACTTTTTCCGACACTCCCGCATTTTTAAAAGCTTCTCTAAAATAATCGGCTTCGTCGTGTTTTACACCTATCGCTGCAAATACTATTGCAAAGTTTTCATCCGAGCTTTTTGAAGATATTTTTGCTTGTCTTACTATTTGAGCTGCAAGCTCATTATGAGGAAGTCCCGACCCTGAAAATATCGGAAGCTTTTGTCCTCTTATAAGTGTCATAAGCCCATCTATTGATGAAATTCCCGTTTGAATAAAATTTCTTGGGTATTGTCTTGCGACAGGATTAATAGGCCTTCCATTCACATTATAAAACTCGTCTGAATATATATCTCCGCCCTTATCTATAGGACGACCGATTCCATCAAAAACACGTCCTAAAATTTCATTTGAAAGCGGTATTTCAAATGGATGTGCCTCGAATATGACCTTTGAATTCTTTGTCGAAACTCCTAAATTTTCTCCAAATACTTGAATTATTGCAGAATCTCCATCTATTTTTACAACCTGTCCTACCAAATCTTCTTTTCCGTCTGCAGATTTTATCTTAACTACTTCATCATAAGATACTCTGTGTAGGTTTGAAAGTTCAATTAAAGATCCGTCAACTTTGTCTAATAATAAATATTCCTTTTTCATTCTATCACCTACTATTCATATACCGCTTCAAGATTTGCATAATAGTCTCTTATACTGTTATTCAATTCTACAAACTTTTCAAGATGATCATTTTCTATATCATATTTCATATTTATAACTCTTGAATATAGAGTATCATCTTTGATTTTGGATATCGGAAGATGATTGTCCGCCGCAGCCTTACCGCACTCATACAATAAATCTATTGTCTTTAGCATTTCAAATTGTTTTGTAAGCGGGACAAAGGTATCTATTTTATTAAATGCATTTTGTTGTAAAAATCCCACCTTGACTACGCGGCATATTTCAAGTATAAGTCTTTGATTATCAGGAAGCACATCTTCGCCTACAAGCATAACAATTTCATTTAGCTTTGCTTCCTGATGAAGCAAGTCTAAAAATTTTGAGCGAAGTATATCCAAATCGCCGTCTAAATGCATATCATAATAATTTTTTAATAAAGATACATATTGCGAATATGAATTCATCCAATTTATTGCAGGATAGTGCCTTGCATAGGCAAGTTCTTTATCAAGTGCTAAAAATACATTTACAAACCTCTTTGTGTTCTCAGTTACCGGCTCGGAGAAATCTCCACCTACAGGAGAAACTGCCCCGATAAGCGTTACTGAACCCTCATCTCCGGAAAGCGTGTCAACATATCCTGCCCTCTCATAAAACTGAGCTATTCTTGACGGAAGATATGCAGGATACCCTTCTTCTGCAGGCATTTCCTCAAGACGTCCCGAAATCTCACGAAGAGCCTCTGCCCAACGTGATGTTGAATCCGCCATAAGAGCAACGTGATATCCCTGATCTCTAAAATATTCAGCTATTGTTACTCCTGTATATATAGATGCCTCACGTGCTGCTACCGGCATATTTGATGTATTTGCAATCAGTATTGTTCTATCCATCAGAGGATTTCCCGTATTAGGATCTATAAGCTTCGGAAAATCCTCAAGAACCTCAGTCATCTCATTCCCACGCTCTCCACATCCTATATATACAATTATGTCGGCATCACAATATTTTGCTATTTGATGCTGTGTCATTGTCTTTCCTGTACCAAAACCGCCGGGGATTGCAGCTGTTCCTCCCTTTGCTATCGGAAAAAACACATCAAAAACCCTCTGTCCGGAAACCAAAAGCCTATCTATAGGAAGTCTTTCCTTTATGGGACGCGGAATTCTTACCGGCCATTCCTGATACATTTTTAATTCATAAATTTTTCCGTTGTCATCTTCAATCTTGGCAACAACTTTTTCTATATTATATTTTCCGTTTGGAACTACATCTATTACCGTTCCGTTTACTCCCATCGGAACTAACAATCTATGGGTAATAATTGCAGTTTCAGGTACTGTTGCAAAAATTTGTCCTTCTTCTACTCTATCTCCAACTTTAATACTCAATTTTACATCCCAAAGGGTCTCTTCATCAATTGATATAAGACCAATTCCCTCCGGCATAAAATTTCCATATTCACTTCTTATTTTTGTAAGAGGTCTTTGAATCCCGTCAAACATATTTTTTATCATTCCGGGTCCAAGCTTTACCGAAAGCGGTGAACCGGTTGATATTATCTGTTCATCTCTCTTAAGTCCTGATGTTTCTTCATATACTTGAATAGTACCTAAATCTCCATCTATCTTTACAACTTCGCCGATTAACTTTTTATCTCCTATGACAACCATTTCTCTCATCTTAAAATCCGCCATATTACTTCCGATTACAACCGGTCCGTTGATTACCTTTATTAATCCGTTTTTCAATTTTTTTCACCAGCTTTTTTTAGTGTAAAGTGTAACAATTTTCCTATTTCATATTTTGAATCTTCTACCTTTTCTCTCAAAGAACAGTCTACATTATATGTTCTGCCTTCATCTGAAATAGTAAACCCGCCAATCAACTTTTTAGGAAGTGTTTCAAACGACAGTTTCATAGCCTTTCTGCCTGCTATTTTTTCAAATATAGGTATTAGTTTTTCTCTGTCTTCATCTAAAATTGAAACAATATATTCTCCTGAACCAAAATCATCTGTTACAGTTTCAAATCTGCTTTCCTCAAATATTACATACTCATTTGTTTCAGTGAATTTTTCCATTTTCATTGCAAGTTCATCTATCAGCTTATTTAAAAGTTCCTCATCTTTTTGAAGTTCAAGAACCCGCCTGTCTTCATTTACCTTTGCTATCATTTCATAGCTCTTTTGTTTTGCAAGATCCTCTTTTTTCTTTATAAGGTCACTCTTCATCTTACTGAGTTCTTTTTCTTTATTCAAAATAAGTTGATTGCATTTTTCTCTGACACGTAAAAGTTTTTCGTTACATTTCTTTTGTGTTTCCAAATAAACTATTTTATTAAAAATAGCAATTTTATTTTCAAGTAAAATCATAATTATACCTCTAACTAATTTTTACACCAACCGATTCCTTGACATATTTAAGAATGAAATCTTTATCTTTTAAACCGCCTTTGTCAGGAATTGTAACTACTAACGGAAGCTTTTTGGATAATTTTACCTTTATGACATCTTCTTCTATTTCTTTAAAATCACTTTCTGTTAAAATTATTATTCCCAAAGTTTCATCATCTTTACAGTTTTTAAAATTTCTTTTTAATTCATCTGAATTTCTGCAAAAAAAACCTTCAACTCCGGCAAGTCTAAGCCAGGTCAAAATATCCATGCTTCTTGATATAATAAGAGATTTCATTATAATCTTCCTAAAATCATTATTGAAATAATAAGTCCATAGATTGCAATACCGTCTGCAAGTCCTAAAAATATCATTGATTTTCCCAAAATCTTAGGATCTTCTGAAACCGCTCCAATAGCTGATGAACCTACATTTGCAACTGCAACGCCTGCACCTAATGCTGCAAGCCCTGTTGAAAGTCCTGCTGCTAAAAAGCCTAATCCATTTCCTGAAGTTGCTGTTTCTCTTGCACTTACCATTTGCGGTACCAAAGTTATTATAGAAAATATTAGAACAGGCACAACTATTGACAAATTGATTTTTATAAGCCTTCTAACCGCTTTTTCACTTGCAGGTGTTCCCTTATAGATCAAATACGCTCCATATGCCATAACTGATACAACTGAAAGTACTGCTAAAATTATTATCTTTTCCATTTTAAAACTCCTTTAATTCAATTTTATCGGCTATAAATTCATAGCCATCCCCTAAATAATACTTGCTAAACATTTCATAATATTCAAGTCTTAAACTTTGAATAAACACCAACAATCCTTCAAGTCCAATTATTACTAAATTTCCTATTACAAGAATCACAAAATTCCCTGCCGAATTATTTATCATTTTACCGACAGTTTGAAATGCCATAAACAATCCTACATGGTTTATAGCAAATGCTCCTACTCTTATAAATGAAATTATATTACTTAATATCGACATCAAAGCTTCAAGTAATAAAAATACTCCTTCAATGTAATATCCGCTCATATTTCCATCTTCATAAGATATTTTTTCTCCCTTAAGAAATTGTGTAATCGGTCTTTTAAATATCATCAGAACTAATGCAACTACAATTAATATAAGCGTAAGCTTTTTAGGAACTATACTTATATTTTTAATAGCTGAAAGTCCCAAATTAATTGCCAATAAAAATATGGCAAAACCGCAAAGTCCGTCTTTGCCGAAAAAAGCATCTTCATAGTCTTTAACTTTAATTCTGTTTATAAAACCTATTACATAAGATACAAATAGTAATCCGATACCGAATACTATGGCTCCTGCAAGTGCGTCATTTATACTTTCAAAAGGTTTCATCCACATAGCGGGAATTAATTCCTCATTTCCGAATACCGAACCGTATAAAACTCCGAAAACCATAGATGATGCTCCAAGTCTGCTTAAAATTGCACCATATCCCTTATTTCCTCTCTTGCCAATGTAAAGTCCAAGTAGGAAAAATATAGCTCCTTGCCCTAAATCTCCAAACATTGCTCCAAAAAGTATCATATACGTAATTCCAAAAAATACTGTCGGATCCGACTCATTATAGCCGGGAGTTCCATACATTTTTAGTAACAGTTCAAAAGGCTTAAAAAAATTGGCGTTTACCAATTTTGTCGGTATACTCTCTCCCTTTTCAGGATCTCTGAAATTAACATCAATATTGTCATATTTAGAAAAAACCGATTTGATATTTTCAACATCAGAAACCCCTATCCAGCCGGACATATAAAAATATTTCTTTGATTTAGCCATATATTTTTTTACATCTTCTATTTTTTCAGCTAAAAGCATTCCGGCTATATATCTCTTTACTCTGTCTTCTTCATTTTGTATTAAGCTATTTCTGAAGTTCTCAATTTCTTTCTTTTCACCAACAAGAATTTCATGTTCACTCATTAATTTTTCAAAGATTTCCTGAGCAGTTCCGCAATATTTTCCAAGTATATTTACATCTTGCCAATTAAGACTCTTTAAAATTCTATCAATTTCATTTGAAACTTCTTGAGGATATAATGCAAGATATACTTCATTTTCATTTATTGTTCCCGTATGAAATATCATGGCAAGTATGTTCCCATAATTTTTCTTTAATCTAAATCTTCCGTCCTTATCCAAAATTCCAAAACGAGCTTTAAAATATTTAAGATTGGCAAGATCGGACAAATTTACATTTACATTTTTAAACAATTCATAATTATTTTTAATTCCGCTTATAATTTTTAAATCTTCATTTATTTTTTCAAGTCTGTCAATTTTGGTTTTCAGTTTATCATAAAAAGAATCAAAATCTGCATTCATATCTACATCTTTTACATACTTTTCATCAATAGAATCAATCCCGAAAAAATTCATAAGCTCTTTCGCTCTTTTTACATTAAGTTCCCTTAAAGAATCTTTTTCAAAAGGCTGAATATAATTAAGTTCCATATTTCTTTCAAGATTGTTTTCATCTTCCAAGCTGAAAGTAAAGAAATTATTGTCAATTTCAAGTCGAGTATTTACAATATTAACAGCCTTGGTTTTAAGCACATCGACAATAATGCTATCCATATCAGAAAGTTGTCCTACAACATCCATCATCTTCATTTTCTCTACTGCCAATTACAATTCACTTCCTTTATAACTTCTTACTAAATATTTAAGAGTTTCTTCAAATGAAATATCAAATCTTGTAGCTTCTATTACAGCTCCTATATCTTTTATTTCATACTCAAGTAAAAACATAAACGCCAAAAATTTTCCAATGTCAAAATTACTTCGTCTAAATTCTTTTTTTGCGTTGTAATATAAATATCTGTTTATTCTTCTATCCATATACAACTCTGTATTTTCACCTTCAAATAGAAATTTGTATTCCGTTTTTAATATTCTATTTACAAATTCCTCTTCATTTTCACAATAACAAAGATCCCTTAAATTTTCATAAGAAAAATCACAACCGCCTAAAATACAAAAATTAATCAACTCCTCGGGAAGTATTTTATAGTATTTAAGACCTCTGTAAATCCATGTTATATTTAATAAATCGACTTTTCTACCATAGAGCTTTCTACTACATTCTAAATCAGTTTTATCAAAATCCTTTGTACTGTTTATAAGCTCCGTATAAAAGAACTTATCCAAATTCATTTCCATATAAAAAAGTATTACATCGCTTACTTCATCCTCATAGGCTTGTAAAACTTTGTAATACTTGGTATTTTTAAGCTTTTCTACAAATGTGGGGATTGTATTGTCAGTGTCAATCTTAAATCTTGAATCATCACCCAATACTATGAGTGAGCTTCTTAAATTATTTAATCCGTTATTTCTCTGCAAAACACGCAAAATTTTCTTTATATCGGAAATTTCAAATTCAGATAATAATGAATTTAAAAACCTTTTATAATTCCCTGAAAAATAATAACTGAACTTTCTAATCTGTTCAATCTTGTATCTTTGCATTTTAAGTTCTATATCATATACAGTATCATAACTGTCAAAAATACTGCCTATATCAGTATTTTCCTTAAGATAAGCTATAATTTCATGCACATCATTGCAATGAGCAAGTTTTATATAATCTGTGTTCATGAGGAGTTTTGAATACAAACTGTCAATTTTTGCATTTATAACTGCAAATTTTGAATTAATCCTCATAATCAATCATCCTTACTTAAAATAATTTTATCAAATGCTTTTTCTATCAAATAGTCTTTATTATTTTCATAATTTTCATCTATTTTTTTCAGTCTTTTACTATTTTCAAGCTTTCGCCTTTCAACTTCCAATCCGGCTTCACTAATAATCTTGTCAAATATTTCCTGTGCTTTTATCTTTGCTTCATTATTAGCTTTACTTTCCATATCAGTAAGTTTTTTTCTGAGTTCTTCTCTTAATCTTTCTTCCTCAAGATCAGTTTGTTTAACCAATTCTTCAGTTCTGTTATCTATATCAATTATGCTCTCAATAGTTTCTTTCATCTCATCCCTTCTTTCAACATGTACATATAATAGCACTATCTTAGAGAATTTAAAGTACCTTTATACTAATGCAAATGTTTTTCTGAAAATTTCATCTGTTTTTCACATTTTAATCTATGATTTCTCCATCCAACTCTTCCAGATTGTATTTCTCAATTATTGAAATTATTTTTTCAGCATATGAAGGATCTGTTGCATATCCCGATTTTTGTAATGCTTTTGCCGCATCATAAGGATTTTGTGCATCTCTGACCTTTTCATATCTGCCGGCCTTTGAAATCAAAGTTCCATAATCTTTAAAACTTTCCGATTTTGATTTGTACACTCTAAAAGACTGTTTCAATATTTTTTCTTCATCGTCATAAAATTCTGATGTATTCATTTCCACATAATCGGATTTAGATGTTGCTTTAATTCCAAAGTAATTATTATATTTTTTACTCAGTTCCGAATTCCCAAAATTGCTTTCAAGAGCAGACTGGGCAAGTATTACACTTGCAAACAGATTGTATTTTTTTGCGGTTTGAATTGCAAGATACTTTGTCTCTTCAATATATACAAGCTTTTCATCAATTTTATTTTCCCGCTTAGATATAACTAAAAATACAAGTACTATAAATATAAAACCGCTAAAGAAGAAAAACCCCGTGTTTCCCTTCCTTCGCTTTCTTTTCTTACTCATCATATCTCCTTCTGTTTGATGCAGGTGCTATTTTAAGCTCATCTCTGTACTTTGCAACTGTTCTTCTCTTAATCTCTATTCCCGTTTTATTTAACATATCAGTTATCGCTTTATCTGATAGCGGATTTTTAGAATCTTCATTTAAAATGATATCTTCTATTTTTTTCATTATATAATCTCTTGAAACTTTTCCTGTCGAAAACTTCAATGGTTTTGTAAAAAAATACTTCAACGGAAAAACGCCAAAACTACATTCTAAATATTTATTTTTAGTCGCTCTTGAAACTGTTGACTCTGATATATTAAGTGCGTTTGCAATATCACTTAAGGTCATCGGTTCGAGGGAAAATCCATGTATGAAAAAATTTCTTTGATACTTTACAATTTCAGTTACAACTCTTTTAATTGTATTTCTTCTCTTTTCAAGAGCATCTATTAAAAATAGAGTTCTTGTAAGTTTTTGCTTTAAATATTTTTTAGTTTCTTCATCAATATCGGACTCAAGCATATCAAGATAAAATTTATTGACTTGTATGTTTGAAACTTGCTCATCAATTTCAATTTCAATATTTTCTGTATCAGTATTTACAAAAATTTCGGGTTTCAAATATACTGTCGGCAATTTATTTGCAGCATATCCTCTTCCCGGTTTCGGATTCAATTTTTTTATTTTTTCTATATATTCATTTAATTCAGCTAAACCTATGCCTTGACTTTTTGCAATACTTGGTAATCTGTTTTTATAAATATCCTCCAAATGATATTCTATGATATTTTTCAAAATGGTATCATGTGCATCTGTCTGCATCAAAAGACATTCCTTTAAATTTCTTGCACCTACTCCCTTAGGTTCAAACTCCCAAATTTTTCTTAAAACGTAAAATACATCATGCACCTCAGTTTTTAATATTTTTGCCGCCTCTTGAATATCAACATCAAGATATCCGTCATCACCAATATTTTCTATTAAAAACTTACCTATTTGATACTCCGACTTACTTAAATTTATCATTCCAAGCTGCTCTATTAAAACATCACTTAAAATAACAGGAGCTTTTGTATAATCTTCAGGCTTTACATCTTCATCATCTCTGTAAAATTTTACAGACTTATTTTCCCTGAGTTTTTTCAAATAGTTTCTAAAACTTTCATCTTCAATTTTAGATTCATAATCTATCAAAACATTTTCTTCGCTTTCACGCTCTAAAAAAGATTCAAGCTCAATCGAATTTAATTCCATAAGCTCAATTGACTGTATTAATTCAGTTGTCAAATTTAATTTTTGTATTAGACTTAAATCAAGTTTTAACATGAATATCACCAAGATTATTATATCATACTTTGCAATATGTAATTATTTATTCATTATAATATAGTCTTATCATACTTTACTTTACAAAACCAATCTATAAAGCTACAATAATATCATAGGAGGAATTTTTAATATGCTAACTCAGATGTTTGAATTTGAAAAATCAAAAAATAAAATACCTTATGATATACTACATAAAAATATTCCCATTAAAATGAGTAAGGAACTTATCGAAGCAATAGAATACCTCCTTTGGTATGTCCCCGATATAGCTTCAATACAATCAAGAGAAAATGAGCTTGTATCAAATTTTTTATATGATGATTTTACATTTGAAGAAATTATGAAATACATGCACCTTAGAGATGAAGATGTACTGTTTACCGAGCAAATTGATTTTTATACAGAAAACTTTTATAAGTATGAAATATGCCCAAATTTTCAAAAATTGATTTTAACTAAAAGCTCTGATGAAACTAAAACAGGTTCACTACTTCGACATATCAGAAACTCAATAGCTCATGGTTACTTTACAATTGTAGAAAATTTGCTCATCGGATTTGACTATAAATTTGTAACAGGAAAACGCGAAGAATGTAAGGCTATTTTTAAGATAAAACCGTCAAATTTACTGTATGCACTAAAAAATTTAGACACCGAACTAACTGAAGAAAGACTTGTAAAAACAGCTCTTGAAACTTGTGGATATGAAGTAAAATACTATGAAGACAATAATGAACTGTATGATAAATTTGATTTGTTTGCAAGAAGAGCCGACAGAAAATATGCCGTTGAAATAAAAAAATATAAAAAGAAAAAATATATAAATGAACGTGATGTCAGGTATATATTAGAATTATTTAAAGATGTATATAAAAATGTTCAACCCGTACTTGTAATAAATACATCTCTCCTTACAGAAAAAGCAAAACAAGAGCTTTTAAAACGCTCTATAATTATCCTTGATGTTAAAAATATAAAAAAACTGTTATCAGGCAGAGATATGCTTTTTGAAATAGAAAGAGACAGAAAATATAAGAATTAATAATTTATAAATAAGTAATGATGTAAAAGTTATTATCTTACTTAAATATAAAATGAATTAATATCCATAAAATAAAAAATACCTCGATTTCTCGAGGTATTTTTATTTTATATTATTCAATTATTTTTGATACTACTCCTGATGCTACTGTTCTTCCACCTTCTCTTATCGCAAATCTTAATCCTTCGTCCATTGCGATTGGTGTGATTAGAGTTACTGTAAATGTTGAGTTATCTCCTGGCATTACCATTTCTACTCCTTCTGCCAATTGGATATCTCCTGTTACGTCTGTTGTTCTGAAGTAGAATTGTGGTCTGTATCCGTTAAAGAATGGTGTGTGTCTTCCACCTTCTTT
>NZ_GL349422.1:256753-265747 GCF_000090945.1 Peptoniphilus sp. oral taxon 386 str. F0131
TGCTCCTGTTATCATGTTCTTTACGTAGTCGGCGTGTCCCGGACAGTCTACGTGTGCGTAGTGTCTGTTTGCTGTTTCGTATTCTACGTGTGATGTTGAGATTGTGATTCCTCTTTCTCTTTCTTCCGGTGCTTTGTCTATGTGTGCGTAGTCTACGAATTCTCCGCCACCGAATTTTTTGCTTAATACTAATGTTATTGCTGCTGTTAATGTTGTTTTACCGTGGTCTACGTGTCCTATTGTTCCAATGTTTACGTGCGGTTTTGTTCTTTCAAATTTTGCTTTTGCCATGAATATCCTCCCTAAATTTTTATAGTTACCTTAATGATACAATAAAGAACGCCTAAAATCAATATTAAAGAATTTTTTAGCATTGTACTTGAATTTTTAATAATTCAAAGATTCTATTTTATTTATTGCAAAATTCTTCAAATAGTATTTACAAAATAGAAAATCTGCAATTTCAGCTATTGGATAGCTACACCATACTAATGTCAAGTTTCCCATTGCAGCAAAAATATATGCAACGGGTAAAAGAACCAAAAGTTGCCTTACCACTGATGACATAAGTGATAACATCCCATTTCCAAGTGCCTGAAAAGTAGAGCCGCTTACAATATTATATCCCGCCATCATAAATGCGGTTGAAATAATTCTAAGCATTGGAACTCCTATTTCAATAAGCTTATCTGAAGCATTGAATATTCCAAGAAGTTGCTTTGGAAATATTTGGAATATTAAAAATCCGAATGTCATAAATAGTATTCCCGATTTTAAACTTAAATCCACAACTTTTTTTGCTCTTTCAGAATTTCCCGCTCCGTAGTTATATGCAAGAACAGGTACCATCCCGTTGGTAAGCCCAAAAATAGGCATAAATATAAAACTTTGAACCTTAAAATATGCACCAAGTGCTGCAACTGCCGTTGTAGAAAATCTGTCAAGTATTCCATTTAAAAGATAAATAGCTACACTTCCTATTGCTATTAATATCATGCTCGGAACTCCGATAATATATATTTTTCTTATAGTATTAATATCGGGAAATATTCTTTTTATTTCTACATCTGCATTATATTTATAGTTTAACGTAACTGCAATTATCGCTCCTAAAACCTGTCCTATTACGGTTGCAATTGCCGCTCCCTTTACTCCGAATGCAGGAACATTAAAAAGTCCGAAAATAAATATAGGATCCAGAATTATATTTATAACCGCTCCGATAATTTGACTTATCATTGCAATTATAGTTCTTCCTGTTGATTGCAAAATTCTTTCTGTCATAATTTGAGTAAATATACCTATCGAAAAAATAGTACAAATAGAAATATATTCTGAACCATAATTAATTACTGCAATATTAGTCGTCTGCATAGAATAATAAATTCTTGATAAAAAAAGTCCAAATAAAACAAATACAATAGAGTGAATTATGCAGAGAAAAAATCCGTTTTCTGCTGCAAGATTGGCCTGCCTGTTATTCTTTTCTCCAAGCGAACGTGATAATAGAGCATTAACTCCAACCCCTGCTCCAACACCGACACCTATCATTAAATTTTGTATCGGCAATGCGATAGATACTGCAGTAAAGGCATTTTCATTGATTTGTGACACAAATCGTGAATCTACTATATTATATAGTGCTTGTATAAACATAGAAAGCATTATCGGCAATGACATCTCTATTAAAAGCTTTCCCATAGGTTTATATCCCATTTTATTTTCCCTATTCAAAAATAAGCACTCCTTTCTATTTAATTATACTATAATTTCTAATATATATGAACTTTCATAAATAATTCTTATCCTATATTTGTGCTGATACAATGCAATATTGATAAATATAATTTATACAAAATAAATTATTTTAAATTTTTCAAATAAAAAAGCTTGAAGAACAGTATAAATACCATTCACCAAGCTCTTATATTTAAATCAACTCTTTTTATTTTATAAACAACTTTATATTTTTTAAAATTTTGCCTGTTTTAATATCTCCACTAAACAATTATAAAATGTATTTGTCGACTTTATACTGAACGCTTCTTTCGGCGAGTGAAAATTCCAAGAATTTGGTCCTATTGAAACTACATCAAGCTCCGGTTTTTTATTAATGAAAAATCCGCATTCAAGACCTGCATGAACTGATAATTCTTTTACATTTTCAATTCCTTTTTCTGCATACACCTTCTTTACAAGTTCTCTTAACTTAGAATCAGACTTGAATTTCCAGTTAAAATAATCTCCCCAAACTTCATATTCTAAACCGAAGGCCTTTGTAAGTTTCTTAAGTTTTTCTAAAATAAACTCTTTTTGAGAATTAAAGCTTGCTCTTATATCTGAAATCAAAATAATCTTTGAATCTTCAATATAAATTTCTCCTAAATTACAAGAACAATCTACCATATTTTCAAAGACATTACTCATAATTTGTACATCTACAGGACTTACTAAAATATAATCTAAAATATTTGAAAATATCTCTTTTGACATACATTTTTTATCTTCGATTTCTATAGAATCAACTTCAATCTTTATTTTTCCTTTATATTTTTGAAATTCTTCAGATATTAGAATATTAAACTCATTCAATTTTTCAAGGAGAGTACTATATTGATCTTTATTCAGCATTACAACAACTTTACTGTCCCTTGGAATAGCTAATCTGTAACTTCCACCTTTTACGGAGTTTAAATAAAAATCTAAATCCGATATATAATTCAAAAATCTGAATAACAATATACTACTGTTTCCTCTTCCTCTATGAATATCTTCTCCCGAATGTCCGCCTTTAAGACCTGAAATTTTAATTTCATAAGGCACATACATTTCTCCCACGTCTACAAAATCTATGTTTTTATAAGCAGTAAAAACAACTCCGCCGGCAGAAGCGCAAAGTATTTCATTTTCATTGCAATGATCTAAATTTATAAGATATTTGCAGTTAAGTTTACTTACATCAAAATTCTCCGCACCATAAAAATCTTCTTCTTCCGAACTTGTAAGTATTGCTTCTATTTCAGGATGTTCTAAAGTATTATCTTCAAAAATAGCCATTATTGCACTGACTCCAAGTCCGTTATCTCCACCGAGAGTAGTTGTTCCTCTTGTAGATACTATGTCTCCGTCTATATAATATTTTATTGCATCTTCAGCAAAATTATGTACTACTCCATCAGCTTTTTCACATACCATATCCGTATGAGCTTGAAGTGCAATTGCAGGATAATTTTCATAACCTTTAGACGCACTCTTTCTCATGAATATATTTCTATAATCGTCTTTTTCTACGTATATTCCTCTTTCCTTTGCCCAATCATACATGTAATCTCTTATCTTTTCTTCACTATGACTTTTTCTCGGGATTTTACTTATCTTGTCAAAATTGTTTAATATTTCGTTCATTTTACACGTCCTTTCATCAAGCTATCTATCAGCTTTTCCATAAATATCAAAAACTTCTCGGAATGTTTTCCTATTTCTATTTCCTTATCATAAATTACTTCATACAAATAGGTTGCATGAACTCTTACAACAACACTAACTAAAAAAGCAATATCATCTTCTTTTAAAAGATTTTCTTTTAAAAATGATTTTGTAACCTTGAAATCACGCTGAAATATATTTCCTTCTCTCAACATATCATTTATATCTTCATCTGCATTACTTCCAAGCTCCTCAGGGAATATTTCATAATAATCCTTTATTATTTCCGGAAGATATTTTGATTGATTACCATAAAACATATTAAAATATATGTCGGGATTTTTAAATGAAAACTCATTAAAAACTTTATACACCATTATATATTTCTCTTTTGGTGTTTTAACTTCTTTAAGTCTGGATCTTAATTCTATTATATAATCTTCTAAATATCCTATTGAAGCATATATTAAAAGTACTTCTAAATTCTTAAAATAATTATACAAAGTTGCACTGTTATAACCTGATCTATCAGCTATTTTTCTAATACTTACCTCTTCAAAACCAAATTCATCAATTATTTCTCTAGTCGCATTTATATAGTACGTCATCATTCGCTTTTCTTTTAAATTTTTCATATCTCACCCCATAAAATACTTGACAATATCAAATCATTCAACTATGATTATAATATAATCGCGATTATATGTCAACCCAACTTAATATCGAAAGGAGAAATATTAATGGAAAAAACAAAAAAACAAAAAAAGTTCAAATTTCCTGACGCCTTAGTATTAATTGTAATTTTATTAATTGTTGTATCATTTGCAACTTATGTACTTCCAACAGGTGAATATACAAGGGTCTTAAACCCTATCACCGAAATAGAAATAGTAGATCCTACAAGTTATCATGCTATAGATAAAAATCCTGTATCTCTTTGGGGAGTTCTGCAATCAATCCCAAGAGGTCTTAATGAATCTGCTGAAATTATAAACTTTTTATTCATAATAGGTGGAACTTTTGGAGTATTAAAGGGAACAGGTGCTCTTGACTCTTTACTACAAGTAGCTCTTATGAAATTAAAAGGTCGTGAAAGGCTTGTAATTCCTATCGTACTTACTTTTTGGGGACTTGGCGGAGCTATAGTAGGAAATTTTGAAGAATGTTTAGCTTTTCTTCCCCTGCAAATAACGCTGTGTCTTGCCTTGGGATTTGACTCCATTACAGGGGTTGCTCTTGGAATGTGCGGTGTAGGAATAGGATATATGGGTGCAATTTTAAATCCTTTTACTGTTGCAACTGCTCAAAATATAGCTGAAGTTCCTCTATTTAGCGGTATGGGACTAAGAATAGTATCTTTTGCAATTTTACTTATCATAACTGTATCTTACGTATACATATACGCAGGCAAAATTCACAAAAATCCTCAATCAAGCTTAGTTTATGAAAGCGATTTAAAGAGTCCTTTTAGAGAAAACGAATTATTGGAAGGCGAATTTAATTTCACATCAAAACAAAAATTATCACTACTTGTATTCTTATTAGGTCTTATTGCTCTAGTTTACGGTGTTTTAGTATATGAATTCTATTTAGGTGAAATTGCCGCTATATTCATGGCTGTTGCAATAATCTGCGGTTTGGTCGGCGGATTATCTTTAAACGAAACTGTAGATAATTTTGTAAAAGGCGCCGGAAACTTACTATATGCAGGACTTTGTGTAGGTTTTGCTCGTGCAATAACCGTAATAATGCAAGACGGAAATATTCTTGATGTAATAGTTCATTCATTCTCAAAATTAGTTTTCGATCTTCCTTTACAAATAAGTGCTGTAGGAATGTTCCTATTCCAATCATTTATAAATGTATTTATTCCTTCAGGTACAGGACAAGCCGTTGTAAGTATGCCTATAATGACTCCGCTTGCTGATGTTATTGGCCTTACAAGACAAACTGCAGTAATGGCATTCCAATTTGGAGATGGTATTACAAATCTTATAACACCTACTTCAGGTGATTTAATGGCTGCCCTTGCTATCGGTGGTATAGTATATGGAAAATGGATGAAGTGGATTTGGAAGCTTTTATTAATGTGGTATGTAGCTTGTTCACTAATATTAATGGTTGCAACAGTTATCCACTATGGACCTATTTAATGCGATTATATGAAAATTTAATATAGAGAATTAAGACTTTTAGATGCAATATTATAAATTCTAAACTCATGCTTATTTATTAAAAAAACATAAACTTAGAATTTATAATATCGCTATCTTTAAGTCTTAATTTTTTATGCACCGTAAAATATAATTTATAAAAATAGTTACAAAAAACAGATTGATATGTTATTATATATGTGCATAAATTTTAATTGCTATCGTAGCTCAGTAGGTAGAGCACTACATTGGTAATGTAGAGGTCGCGGGTTCGATCCCCGCCGTTAGCTCCACTTTTATTTAGGAGATGATATGAAAAAATTATAGACCTGTTATTTAAGTGGCACTTTGGTCTAAGTGGTGGCAAAGCTTAAATAAGAAAACTCAATAGAGTTATTTTATTTAAAGGAGAATATTATGAACTTAAAGGATCTTACTAAGAATGCTATTGTGATGGCAATATACATCATATTTATAAGTATTAATCCGATTGGCTTTGGCGCACTTCAATTTAGAATAGGAGAAGTTTTTGCATTAATTCCATTTTTTAATAGAAAGTATGTACCGGCACTTGTGCTTGGCGGAATACTTGCAAATTTCGCATCGCCATTTGGAGCTATTGACATGGTTGTCGGCGGAGTATGTGCTGTTATTACTTATACTATAAGTAAATTTATAAAAAATCCATATGTAAACGGACTTGTTTACTCCATCGTATCGGCAGTTGTTGTTTCTTCCGAAATTTATTATTTAAGTATTGGAGAAATTGCAAAATCTGATGCCTTTGGATTTATAATTACAAATATAGCAACTATTTTTTTCACTATGATTATTATTACACAGCTTGGTGTTTATATCATAGATAAGACTAAACTGAAAGATATTATAAAAAATTCTTAATTGCTCTGATTTTCAGAGCAATCTTTTTATATAACTTTAACAATAACAAATGTTTACATACGACAGTTAATTTTATTGTTTTAGAATTCAAGCAACTTATCATAAGTATATTTCACATACTTTAAAACTTTTTTAATTAAATACTTTTTATATTATTAAATGTTTATAACTTTAAAGGTTTATAATCAAATTTACTATAATTTAATATTTTATCACTTTATTATTGTCGGCAGATAATAAATGTACTATAATTTATTATAGAAAGTGTTTTCTAAGTATTTACAAAGAGGGGGTATATTATGATTACTTTTTTTATCGCACTATTTATTTTAATTGCAGGTTATTTTATTTACGGAAAATTTGTAGAGGGTATATTTGGACCGACCGATGAGCCTACTCCTGCATTATCTCATGGAGATGGAATAGACTATGTTCCAATGAGTACTCCAAAGGTATTTTTAATTCAATTACTTAACATCGCAGGACTTGGACCTATTTTCGGTGCATTAGCCGGAGCACAATGGGGTCCTACCGTATTTTTATGGATAGTATTCGGAACAATACTTGCAGGAGCTGTTCACGATTTTATGTGTGGTATGATTTCTATCAGACACAATGGAGCAAGTATATCTGAAATTACCGGTATTTATCTTGGCGATACAATGAAAAATGTAATGAGAGTTTTCTCTGTAGTATTATTGGTTTTAGTAGGTACCGTATTTGCAACAGGACCTGCTAAGCTTCTTTCAATGCTTAATACAGGATTAAGCGCTAAAGTTTGGCTTATTATAATTCTTGTATACTATTTCTTGGCAACACTTCTTCCAATTGATAAAGTTATCGGAAAGTTATATCCTATTTTCGGATTATGCCTAATTATAATGTGTATTGGCGTAGGTGGAGGAATTTTAATTAAGGGATATCATATTCCTGAAATGACTCTTGCAAATCTTCACCCTAAAAATACTCCTATCTGGCCATTTATGTTTATTACTGTTGCCTGTGGTGCAATCTCAGGTTTCCACGCAACTCAATCTCCTATGATGGCAAGATGTATTAAAACTGAAAAAGACGGAAGAAAAGTATTCTACGGTGCAATGGTTGCAGAAGGTATTATAGCTCTTATATGGGCGGCAGCCGGAGTTGCATTCTATGGTTCTACAGGCGGTCTTTCAAATGCATTGGCTGAATCTACACAAAATGGTGTTGTATATGAAATTTGTAAAACACTGCTTGGACCTGTAGGCTCAGTGCTTGCAATGATCGGTGTAATAGCTTGTCCTATAACATCAGGTGATACTGCATTTAGAAGTGCCAGACTTACAATTGCAGATTGGTTCAATATCGGACAAAAAGATGGCAAGAAAAGATTATTACTTACTGCTCCTCTTCTAATTGTCGGAGCTTTATTATCTCAAATCGACTTTAATATCATTTGGAGATATTTCTCTTGGTCAAACCAAACTCTTGCTATGATAGCTTTATGGGCAGCAAGTGCATATCTTCTAAAGAATAAGAAAAACTACTACATCACAATGATTCCGGCAACATTTATGTCTGCTGTAACATCAACTTATATATTAATAGCACCTGAAGGATTTAAACTTCCAATAAGCATAGCTTATCCGGCAGGAATATTATTCGCAGTATGTTGTCTTGCAGCTTTTCTTAACTCTACTAAAAAATTAAAAGCTGAACTTAAATAATTTAATAACATAAAAAATATGCTACTTTAAAAAGTAGCATATTTTTATTATAAACTCATAATACTATTCGTTTACTTTTAGTATTAAGACATTGTAAACAATGTATTTGACAGTTTCTTTCACAAGTTCAATCCGACTGAAGACATACAAAATGCTACCCTTTCAGAGTAGCATTTTAATTTTTATACAGTTAGTGTTTCTACATCAACTTCTCTTTTCGTTTCCTTACTTTCTTCTTTTGATATGATGTCCTTAACTTTCATCAATCTGGTTATATTTGCTCTTTCATTTTCATCAAGTTTACCTACTATATATTTTATAGTATCTTTTAAATCCGGTATTGTCTTGTATTCAAGAGCATTTACTCTTCTTCTTGTCTTTTCTATTTCATCTGCCATGAGCTGAGTTGATTTTTCAAGTTGTGCAAGTCTAAGCAGTTTATCCATTACGTAGCTCAGCTTATCTATTGCTTCATCAAGATCTGCTGTTGTTTGTGCATAACCATATGGATATAATGAGCCGTCTTCTGTCAATTTTTCTGTCTTAAATTCCATCTGAGGTATTTCAACACTCATTACATTTTTAGTGGTTATTTCAAGATTTGTCTTTTGTGTAGGAAATGTTAAAAGACTTGAACACTTAATAAATACTTGATATTATAACATAAATGAAAAATGTTTAAGGAAGTGTAACATTGGCTAAAAATTTAGTTATAGTTGAGTCACCTACTAAGGCTAAAACTATTAAAAAAATGCTTGGAAGTACTTATAAAGTTGTAGCATCGGTAGGACATATAAGAGATTTGCCTA
>NZ_GL349422.1:265867-294569 GCF_000090945.1 Peptoniphilus sp. oral taxon 386 str. F0131
CTTCTTGTCTTTTCTATTTCATCTGCCATGAGCTGAGTTGATTTTTCAAGTTGTGCAAGTCTAAGCAGTTTATCCATTACGTAGCTCAGCTTATCTATTGCTTCATCAAGATCTGCTGTTGTTTGTGCATAACCATATGGATATAATGAGCCGTCTTCTGTCAATTTTTCTGTCTTAAATTCCATCTGAGGTATTTCAACACTCATTACATTTTTAGTGGTTATTTCAAGATTTGTCTTTTGTGTAGGAAATGTTACTGCTGCTTCCAACATCTCAGGGCTCATAAATGCAGATGCTAATAAAAAGTCTTTAAATGATTTTGAAAGTTCCGCTTCAACTTCCTCTCTCAATCTTTTATTTTCTTTTACTATTTCTATAAATCTCCTCATAAGTTCGTCTTGCTTATCTTTTAAAAGCTTATGTCCTCTTGATGAGGTTATGAGTCTTTTCTTTAGCATAGACAAATTCATTCTCGTTGGATTGATGTTTAATTTTGTCATAATATACCTCAATCTTTCTGAAGATATATATCAAGAAGTTCGTCCTTTATTCTCTTTAATTCCGCTCTTGGAATTAGTCTAAGCAATTCCCAACCTAATTCAAGAGTTTCTTCTATTGCTCTGTTTGTATAATATCCCTGATTTACATATCTCTTTTCAAATTCATCTGAAAATTTTGCAAATGCTTTATCTGCATCAGATAACGCTGAATCTCCAAGTATTACTGAAAGTTCTTTTGCTTCTTTTCCGGATGTGTATGCAGCGTATATTTGGTTCATCGTATCGGCATGATCTTCTCTTGTCTTTCCTTTTCCGATACCCTTATCTTTAAGACGCGACAATGACGGTATTGCATTTATAGGTGGCTCTAATCCCTGCTTATATAATTGTCTTGATAAAATAATCTGTCCTTCTGTTATATATCCTGTAAGGTCCGGTATTGGATGGGTTATATCATCTTCCGGCATTGTCAATATAGGAATTTGTGTTATTGAACCGTTTCTTCCTTTAATTCTTCCGGCTCTTTCATAAATACCTGCAAGGTCTGTGTATAAATATCCCGGATATCCACGACGACCCGGAACTTCCTTACGAGCTGCAGATATTTCACGAAGCGCCTCTGCATAATTTGTCATATCTGTCATTATTACAAGCACGTGCATTCCAAGTTCAAATGCCAAGTACTCTGCACATGTAAGTGCCATTTTAGGAGTAGCAAGTCTTTCTATAGCAGGGTCATCCGCCAAATTCATAAACAATACCGCTCTGTCTATTGCACCTGTTTCTTTAAAGTCATCAATAAAAAACTGAGCTTCTTCAAATGTAATTCCCATAGCTGTAAATACTACCGCAAATTTTTCATTTGAGCCTCTTACTTGAGCCTGTCTTGCAATTTGAGCCGCTACATTATTATGTGGAAGACCTGAACCTGAAAATATCGGAAGTTTTTGTCCTCTTACTAATGTATTTAAACCGTCTATTGTAGAAATTCCGGTTTGAATAAACTCTGACGGATAGTCTCTACTTACAGGATTTATCGGCGAGCCGTTAATATCTATTTTTGCATTCGGAATGATTCGAGGACCATCGTCTATAGGCTGTCCAAGTCCGTCAAATACTCTTCCTATCATATCAGGACTTACCCCAAGTTCAAGCGGTCTTCCCAAAAATCTAACACTTGTTTCTTGAAGATTGATTCCGCTTGAGCCTTCAAAAATTTGAACCATGGCTTTGTCCCCATCAATTTCGATTACACGTCCACGTCTTTTCTCACCTGTTTGAAGTTCTATATCTACAAGCTCTTCATAGCTTACTCCTTCTACACCTTCCACTACCATAAGAGGCCCTACTACTTCTGTTACCGACTTATATTCTTTAAGCATTTATAGTTCCTCCTATTCTCAGTTCTTTCATTTCTCTTTCTATATCTAAAATTAATTCATCTAATTTAACAAGTTCCGATTCAGATACGTTTTTAGCTCTTGCTATCCTCTCTCTTATAGGCATACTTGATATTTCAGATAAATATACTCCGTTTTGAAGTGCATCTATTGCACAATCATAAAATTTTAATATTGCTTTCATCATTTTATTTTGCTTATCCAATGAACAATATGTGTCGATGTCATGAAAAGCATTTTGCTGCAAGAAATCTTCACGAATTGATTTTGTAATTTCAAGTTTTAGTTGATCTGATTCGGAAAGTGAATCTCTGCCGACAAGTCTAACTATTTCTTGAAGTCCTGTTTCTTCTTGTAAAAGTGTCATAGCTCTTATTCTATTCTTAGAAAAATCTCTATCTACATTTTCATTGAAATATTTATCCATTTTTGCTTGATACAGTGAATAAGAATCTATCCAGTTTATTGCAGGAAAATGCCTTCTATATGACAGGTCATAATCAAGTTTCCAAAATATTTTTACTATTCTGAGAGTAGATTGACTTACAGGCTCTGAAATATCTCCTCCCGGAGGAGAAACAGCTCCTATTACAGAAAGTGCTCCCTCTCTTTTATCTGAACCTAGACAAATTACACGCCCTGCTCTTTCATAAAATTCTGCAACTCTTGATGCAAGGTATGCAGGATATCCTTCATCTCCCGGCATTTCTTCAAGACGTCCGCTCATTTCACGAAGCGCTTCAGCCCAGCGTGATGTTGAGTCCGCCATCATTGCAACGGAATATCCCATATCTCTGTAGTATTCAGAAATTGTAATTCCCGTATATATAGATGCCTCACGTGCTGCTACCGGCATATTAGATGTATTTGCTATAAGAACTGTTCTTTTCATAAGAGATTGTCCCGTACCGGCATCTATTAGTTCCGGAAACTCCATAAGTACATCCGTCATTTCATTTCCACGTTCTCCACATCCTACATATACAATTATTTGAGCATCCGCCCATTTTGCAAGCTGATGCTGAACAACTGTCTTTCCACTTCCAAATGGTCCCGGAATCGCTGCCGTTCCTCCTTTTGTTATAGGAAAGAATGTATCTATAACTCTCTGTCCTGTAACAAGCGGAGTTGTAGGGTCTATTTTTTTTGTAACCTTACGTCCACGTCTTACCGGCCATTTTTGTATCATATTCAGTTCTTTTTGACCATTTTCAGTCTCAAGCACACATATAATCTCATCTACTGTATGTTTTCCTTCACTTATCTTTAAAACCTTTCCGCTAACTCCAATTGGAACCATTATTTTATGAAGTACAATAGGAGTTTCTTCAACTGTGCCTATTACATCTCCTTCTGATACCTCATCTCCCACATTAACTGTAGGTTTAAATTCCCACTTCTTTTCACGATTTAGCTTTTGGACTTCTGCTCCCTTTACAAGGAAATCTCCCGTAGTATCTTTAAGAGCTTCAAGAGGTCTTTGTATTCCGTCAAACATCTGCTCTATGAGCCCCGGTCCAAGCTCAACCGACAGCGGATATCCGGTAGATACAACTTCATCTCCCGGTCCTATTCCGGTTGTTTCTTCATATACTTGAATAGAAGCTTTATCGCCTCTCATTTCTATAATTTCGCCTATTAATTTTTTTTCAGATACTTCTACCACGTCATACACATTGGCATTTTCCATGCCGCTTGCTACTACTAATGGTCCGGAAACTTTAATTACTCTTCCTGATTTCAAAAAAGCCCCTCCTTTATAAAATATTTGATCCGACTGCTTTTTCAACATATTTATTTATGTTATTCATTCCTATATTTAAGGTTCCCCTATTTGACGGAATTAATATAACAGCCGGTGTAACTTTGTTATTATATCTCTTTATTGTTTCTTCTATCTTTTCAGCCAATTGCTCTGTTATAAATATTATCCCATAACCATTTTGTGCAAGAAAATCAACCTTTTGTCTGGCTTCATCTTCTTCATATGCCACCACTACATCTATTCCCAGAGCTTTAAATGCCAAAATAGAATCTTTATCTCCAACAACTGCAATTTTATACATAACTATCACGTAGCCTTTCCTTAATGAAAGAAGCATCCAGTCCATTCATCTTTGATATCATTATAATTCTCAAATTCTTAATTTCCATTTCCTTTGCAAGCAAGTATGCAAACAAAACTTCAGGTCCATAAGTAATTCTTTTGACATCTTTTATCAGATTTATAAAATAGTTATCTTTCTCTTTTTCAAAAGTTAGTAGTGAATTTGTCTGATTATACTCCTCAATACCATGTTTTACATACCTGTATATCCTTGTAGGTTTAAACAGCATACTGTCTTCGTCAATTTTATTATTCAAATATCTAAAAAACTCATTCTTTTTAATGCTGCCTCCATCAATCAGAACTCTATTTAAAAATCCTAAAGTTCTTTCCTGTTTTTGGCATCTTAACAATGTGTTTATATTTGTAAAATCTATAAGATCTTCTATATATTTGTAAAACAAATCAGAATCAATGTCTTTTACCAATTCTTTAAGTCTTGAAAAATAAAATTCATCTACTATAATATCAATACATTGAGGATCTTTAGTCTTTTCATATTCTTCCTTTGACAGTTTTATAACCTCATAAAATTCTCCGGACGAATTTTTTTCATTTAAAAATTGCTTTTTAATTTTTTCAACATCAAAATTTCCATATTCAATGTATAATTGCCTAAAATCTTCGCCTAAAATATTTTCTTTTATAAAAACTTTAATATTATGATAATGATATTTTAAAACTAAAATATCTACTATTCTGTCATCAGGACTTAAATCATAAGCTTTTTTATAGACGTCCTCCTGCTCGCTCTTTAGAGCCTCCTCAAAATCCTCATTTCTATTTAATTTTAAAATATAACTTTGATAGACTGAATCTCCCAAAATTCTAAGAGCATCTTCAAGATTTCTTGATTCTGACATTCTGTCAAAAACACTTTTATTAAGAAGTTTTTTTTCTAAAACTCTAACTATCGCAGATTGTTGAATGAATAAATTTCTATCCATTTCTACCTCCTAACTGATAAATAGCTTTTCAAAAACTTCCATTTCAAAATCGCTTTTTTTAACTTCGACTATATCTTCAAATTTATTATTGTATAAAATATTCCCCATTAAAAGTGCAAATCCACTTTTTACCGACTCATCTGAAATCTCAATTCCAAAGTCTGCATTTTTTACTGCCTGCTTATATCTTTCCGGAACAATTAGAACTGAATTTGAAGTCAGCTTGACATTTGCAATAGAATTTTTCACATATGTTATATATTCTTCATCTGATAAATTTTCCAATCTATCAATTACCGTTTCAAAAACTCTATCTACAATTTTTTGTTCAGCTTCTAAAACCATATCTCTTGCCTTTAATTCCGCTCCCGAAATGGCTTTGTCTAAAATTTTTTCAGAGTCTTTATTTGCTCTGTCTATAATTTTTTTTGCTTCCGTCTTTGCTCTTTCTTCATTTTCACTTATAATTTCAGATGCCTTTTGATTTGCTTGACTTAGAATTTCTTCAGATTTTTTTACAGAGTCGGTTTCAATTTTATTAATCAAATTGTCTAAGTTTGACACTGTAAGCCTCCTTATTGAACCTTTATCATAATTAAAAATGAAATTGCAAATGCCAAAATTGCATACATTTCAACCATTACTGCAAAAATAATTCCCTTTCCTTGTTGTTCTTCATTCTTCGCAAGAATATTAATACCTGCAACAGATACTTTCCCTTGAGCTATTGCTGAAAAATATCCTACAAGACCTACCGGAAGAGAAGCACAAAGTAAAACAAATCCCTCATATAAATCTAATTGCGGAGTTAATTTAAAAAGTATAAGCATTCCTATTACGAAACCATATAATCCTTGAGTTCCAGGAAGAAGCTGAAGAATTAATGACTTACCGAACTTCTCAGGCTCTTCAATTACAACTCCCGCTGCAGCCTCCCCTGCAATTCCTACTCCTTTTGCAGAACCTGCACCTGCCATAAGTGCTGCTATTGCAACTCCAAATGCTCCAAGCATAATTCCACCATTGTTTACAAAAAATCCTTGATACATATTATTCCTCCTCAATATTAAAGTAGTTAGATTCTGCTACCATATTTTTAAATGGTACTCCTCCACCCTCATAAAATTTATTAAACATTTCTACATAAGTTAATCTTGCAGAATGTACATAAGCTGATAAAAACGCCAAAAACATATTGAATAACTGAAACATCAAAAATATCAGAGCTCCAAATATTATTCCTAAAATTCCATTTTGGAACAACATTCTAACAATTATATTTACTGCAATAGCTATAAAGCTACCCGCTAATGACAGTGCCATAAGTCTCAGATATGATACAAAATCTCCAAAATAAGATGTTATTCCATACAACGCATAAATTCCCCATCCAAGTTTTGCTCCTATGGTCTTTTCAGTTCTTCCTCCAGTTAAAACTATTCCTATCATTCCAAGAACCATTATGATCATTGCCGCATTAAATATTCCTGATTTTAACTTTAGTACGTTTGCCACAATGCATACTATAGCTCCCATTACCGCCATATACCAAAATCCGACATCATATAGTGCATCTAACGGTTTTTTATCTCTTATATTCATATAAGCCTTTATTCCCAGTGCAAAAAATATGTGAATTCCTCCAAATATTAAAGACATAAGTATCATAGCTACATAGTCTTCAGACGGATTAAGGAGTGATTTCATAGGTATAGCATCTCCAAAAAATGAACCGAATACAATTCCCCACAACATTGTTGAGATTGAAATATACATAAAAAATTTAATAGAATTTCTCTTAACTTTATCCAAATTGAAAAATTTAAGTGCAAAAAATGTTGCTAAAAACAGCAATAACCCATATCCTAAATCTCCAACCATTATCCCTGCAAATATAAAATAAAATGGAGCAAATAACGGTGTAGGATCTATTTCATTATATCTTGGGATTGAATACATTGTCGTCAAAGATTCAAACGGCTCTACAAAATTATTATTTTCTAATTGTACCGGAACCTTCGGATCATCTTCACTCGCCTTTTCTATCTCGATGTAATAATTTTTACCAAGAGTATCGTCTAATAATGATATGAGTTCTTTTTCTCTATTGGTAGGAAGATATCCTTCAATTATGTCCACATTTTCAGTTTTTAAAAATTTTTCGCTTGAAGCAAATTTCAGTCTTTTATTCTTTAAATACTCATAGTAAATTTTAAAATCTTCAAGTAAGTCGACTTTTAATAAAACTTTTTTTTCAATTTCTAAAATTTTATTATTATTCTCAGAAATTGTATTTTCCAATTTAGATATGGCATCAGATACATTTCCGTCAGTTTTTATTTCAACTCTTGAAAATCCGTACTTGTGCATAATTTTAGAAAGTTCATCCTTACTTGATTTATCATAAAAGCAAATAATATAGGAAAAACTGCTGTTTTTACTTACTTGCTCAATATGCACAAGCTCTGACAATTCTGCTTCTTCTATAAACTCATTTATATATTTTTTTGGTACAGTCCCGATACTTACATCAGTATTTTCAAATTCCAATATTTCTCTAATGTTGAGCTTTAAACTTTCCCACGGTTTCAAATCGTTTATTGTTGTCTTTAAATTTGTATTTTCTTGTTCTAAACTATTTCTCTTTTCAACCAACTCATAAATGTATTTATAATTATCTTTAAAATTATAAGCTGTTGCCCTATTTTCTATTTCCTTTAAATTAAATGTTTTTACTCCGGCCTTTAATTCTTCAAAAGTTCCGCTTCTTTCTAAAAAGCCGCTTAATAAATCTATGCTCCACTTACATGCGCTCATAGATTCATCAAGGCTTAGTAATTCTTCCTTAGCTTCTATTTTTGTTAAAAAGCTTTCATCATCACTTGCAAGAGTATTAAAATGAATATATTTAAATTTTTGCAATACATTTAAAAGGTTTTGCCTGTCAGAATCAAAAGAAAATAGGCTGAATTTACTCATTCTAACTATTGCCATTATTCATCACAATCCTCTCAACTATAGAATCCGCTATATCCAACAATTTTTTTTCGGATATATTTAAAATTTCATTAGATTTTTCTTCAGCTTCATTTATAATTGGCTTTGAATTAATTTGTCCTTTTTGCTTAGCTTCTTCTAATATTTTATCTCTATCATTACAGGCTTTTTCAAAAATTTCATCATATCTGATTTTAGATTTATTAACAGCATCTTCCAAAATCTTTTTTGCTTCAGCTTCTGCTTTTATAATTCTTTCTTTAGAGCTGTCCTCGACATTTTTAATTTTTGAAATTGCATCAGTTGTCATATTATTACCTCCCAATTATAAATTTTTATAAAAAAACAATCATATAATTAATTATATCATTATTTTGCAAATATTAAATATTTTTTACAATAGTTATATATTAAACAATATCAATATTGCATTAAATGAAATTTTAAATAGATTATATCAAATAAAAACCTTTTCATTCTATCTATACTTTATCAAGGCACTTTATTATCTTTAAATTACACAAAATTTTAGCCTTTTGTCCTTTTTAAAAACTTTAAATTTTTTAATTTAAGCCCTTTATTTATTTGTAAAATTGTATTATAATAACTTCCGTTGTGATTTAAAACTATAGTACATAATAAAATATATAAGGAGATGTTCGTATGTTTATTTCAAATCAAAAACACCATAGATTTTCTATTCTATCAAGTGTAGGTTATGGATTTTTATTTTCATTCTTTTTTGGACTTTGGATGTGTGCTACATATATGGGAGTATCTTTTGCCCTTAGCGTATAGTAATTTATTTAAAAAACCACTTTTTAAATTTAAAAAGTGGTTTTTTATATTTCTCTTTATCTCTTTATTTTACTATTTTAAAATTCTTCCATCCACTGTCAAAAACAATTCGGCCGGTTTTTCCTGAGATGAAAATTGCATAGGAGACAATACCGCTGCATATGCTCCCGCATTTGTAATTTCAACCAAGTCTTCACATTCAAGCTTAGGCATAGTTACATCTTCCAATATCACATCCGTTGCCGTACATAAATTTCCAACAAGTGTTACTTTTTCTAACTGTGAACTATCTTTAAGCGGTCTTATCTCAAAAGCATCACTACATGTAAATAACGGCTCCCAACAGATTAAATCCGGTTCCGTTGTAAATTTTTCTACCATTTTTATCACAGCCGGTCTTAAAAATCCATTTAAAGTATTTTTTAAAATAACATAGGTTTTCCCATAAGATATTTTTTTATCCATTACTTTTGTTATATATCTTCCGCTCTTTCCCGTAGCATATCGTCCAACTTCTATAAATACTTTTGTATTCGGATATTCTTCTAAAAATATCTCCAAGTTTCTATTAAATTCTTCTCCAAGTCTCTCTATATCAAGCGGTTTATCTTTTGGAGAAAATTGAATTCCTATTCCTGAACCCATATTTATAAATTTTAAATCCGTATTTAATATTTTTCTAAATCTTTCTGCAAGATTAAACATCTTTTCGTAATAGCTAATCAAATTTTCAATTTTAAGTTCTTGACTCTTAATATGGACATGAATTCCAACAATATTTATATTTTTAAGTTCATTGTTTTTTATGTATTCAAATAGTTGTTCTTCATCTATTCCGAATTTTGATGGTTTACCATCAAAACTGTCAAATGAAAATTCAGGATTAATCCTAACACCAATATCAAGTACTATATTCATTTTCTCAGCAATATTTTGAAGCTTTTTAATTTCACCTATACTGTCTGCAATAATCGTGGACTTTTTAACAGCTTCTCTTATATCATATTCACTTTTCCCCGGAGCAGAATAATAAATTTCATCTTTTGAAAGTCCATTTTCTTCCGCCATTAAAACTTCATTTAAACTTGCAGCGTCAGCTCCAAATCCTCTTGAAAATACACTCTTTACAACTAATGAATTAGAGTTGCACTTTACAGAATACAAGAATTTCACTTTTGGAAAATTTCTTTTTAATCTTCCGGTATACTCATCAATTATATTTTCATCATATAAATAGAAACTGTCATATTTTTTGGCTTCTCTTTCAATAATTTTATTAATGTCCATATTTTCCTCCTAATAGATTTTCATTAATTACTTCGTTTTAAATATTATAACATCTTTTTCCATTCTTTATCTCCTGTATTTAAAAAAGCCGACCTATCCGTCAGCTTTTTCTGTATTTATTTCATCTTCTTGTAATTGTTCTTCAGCTTGTTTTTCTATCAATTTTTGAGGAAATTCATTAATTATTTTTCTGGCTTCATCAATGCTTACAACATATACATTTTGTATTTCATTTCCTATTTCAACATTTTCTCCATGCCCTGTTAATTTTTCACCTATAATATCCTCTCTATTAAGAGACAGTCCATACTTTGCAAGAAAAGAAATTTCTCCGTAGTTTAAATCTGTTTCAAGAAATTCATCAACTATATCTAAAAGCTGAGGTAGTTTAAAAAATGTTGCAGGAGATTTCAACTTATCAAAAAGTAACATTAAAAATCCCTGTTGTGCAGATATTCTTCCAATATCCTGATCTTTATACACTTTTCTTGCTCTAAGGTATGACACAGCTCCCATTCCGTCAAGATGATTAATTCCATGTTTTAAATTTATTTCAAGAGGCGGAACTACCCAATCATCTCTATAAAAGTAATCTTTATGCTCCCAATTTACATCTATTCCTCCGACCGCATCTACAATCCCTGAAACGACTTTGTAATCAACTATGGCATAATGATCTATCTTGACATCTAAAAAATCTTCTATTGTACTTACAGTAAGACCAAGCCCTCCATTCGGATATACAAATTCATTAAAGCTCGCATTAATCTTATTTTTTGCATATCCATGAATTTTTATATATGAATCTCTCGGAATTGAAAACATTTGAACTTTATTATTTTTATGGTCTATTGTAAAAAGCATTATAGTATCCGATCTCATCCCATTTTGCTCTTCACTCATATTCACAGTTGCCGTCTTATCTACGCCAAGAACTAATATCCTAAGAGGCTTGTCCGTTTCAAATACATTTATATCTTTCTTTTTATCTTCTTCAAATGCAGATTCTACTGTTTCATTTTTTAATTTATTTATACCTTTATTCTCATGTGTCGGCTTTATCCTATATACAAGTGCAACAAGAATTGACAAGGATAAAATCGAAATTACTATAAAGGTTCTATAAACATATTTCAATTTAACACCTCATAAAAAAATCTTTATTAAAATTAAAATAACTACTGCAGGAGTTCCAAAAAATCCTGTTAAAAATGAAGTAAGTGGATTTACAGCTATATCAATTCCAAACTTTACTCCGATTAAATTAAATATATTAAGTATTACAGCTCCTATCACTATATTAATAACGACTTTAAACAAAATAGATATGGATTTGAATACAAGCATTGCTACAAGACATACTAGTATTGCTCCAATTATAAACATATTCATTATATTCACTCCTAATGTTAAATTATATCATTAATCGCTATAATTTAAAACTTTGTTTATCCTATTTGAAGTATAGCTTATATATTTTTTATGTGTTATATTATTATAAAATTAATTTTTGGAGGTAATTATGATTACAGTTTTCATATCCGGAAAATGTCCGGATTGTCCCCCTGCAATACAAGCTTTTGAAAATTCTGATTTAGATTATGATATAATCGATATTACTGAAAATATGTCAAATCTAAAAAAATTTTTAAAATATAGAGATTTCCACCCATACTTTGATGAAATCAAAGCATCGGGAAAAGTTGGAGTACCTACAATTATGATAGGTGATGGAGAAAAATTCATCGAATTTGATGAAACCTTAAATTTAAACAAATTAAAATAATGCCCTGATGAGCATTATTTTTTTAATTCCGAACTCTTAATTATTATCTTTGCTACATCCTCATTACTGAATTTTGAAGAGTTTATAGTCAAATCATATTCAAAAGCATTTCCCCAGCTTCCGTTTGTAAACTTATTATAATGATTTTTTCTTCGAGTATCTTTCTTATTCATAGTATAGATAGCTTTTTCTCTATCTATGTTATATTTTTGCATAATTCTTTCTATTCTATATTCCTTATCTGCAGTTATAAATACACTAAAAATATCATAATTATCTTTTAATACATAATTGGCACATTTTCCAAGTATTATACAGCTTCCTTTTTTTGCAAAATCTCTTATAGTTTTTGAATTTGCGAGAAATGACGCATCTATATTAGTGATATCTTCTTGTGAATATGAATAATTTTCTCTATATAAATCATAAATAGTTCCCTGCAAAAATGAGTCGTCTTTTTTTATATTATCAGGATCTACTTTTCCCTCAAGCGTTTTAAGTTCAATTATATCTTCATCATAGACTTCTATATTAAGCAATTCACCGATTATTTTTGAAATTTCAAATCCTCCGCTTCCATGTTCTCTATCTATAGTTATTATTAAATTCTTTTTTGATGCAAAGCTCTTCGAAAAAATTCTTCTCAAAAAATTAGTCTCACTCATTTTCTCACTTCCTTAATTATATTATGACATAAAAAAACCTTAATATTGTAAACTTATTATGAAAAATTTTAAGAAATATATAATTTTTAATTACTTTTTTGTATATTTTTTGTACTCTCGGGCATTTGTGCAATAACTATTGATATAAAGACAATTGTGCAGCCTGCAAGTTCTCTGTTTGTAAGACTTTCATTTAAAAATATATGTCCTCCTATAAGGGCTATTACAGACTCCAAAGAACAGATCATCATGGCAATTGTTGTATTTAGATTCCTAAATGCATATATCTGCAAACTAAATGCTATTACACCTGAAATGGCTGACATATATAATAAAGCCGGCATAGCTGAAATAACTTGCTCAAATGTAAATGTCTCATATATTAATGCAAATGCAAGTGAAATCAATCCACAAACTAAAAATTGATAAAAATTCAATTCAAAAATATTCGTCTTAGGAGAATATTTTGCAAGCATAATAGTGTGTATACTCATCAAAATAGAAGATATAAAGACAAGTATATCTCCTTTAGAAAAGTCAAAGCTCTCATTTACAGACATAAAATAAAAACCGATAATGGCAAAAATTATACACAATATAACTTTTTTACTTATTTTTTCCCCAAAAAATAAACTTATTGTCGGAATTATCACTATATAAAGAGTTGTTATGAATCCTGCTTTACCTGAAGTTGTTCCCATTATTCCAATTTGTTGAACATTAGTAACTAAAAACATGGCTATCCCGCATAAAATTCCACCTTTAATCGCAAGAGATCTGTCCATAAAATCTGTTTTAAAATCTTTTTCTATGATAGATATTTTAGGTGCCGCTACTATTATTACAAACAAAAAAATCGCCGCTAATAATGATTTAATAGATGCAAATGCAAATGTACCGAGACTATCCATTCCAATTGATATAACCATAAAAGATAATCCCCAAATAATTGCGGCTGTTAAGAGCATTATTCCGGATATAAATTTCTTACTCATATTTTCTCCTAAATGACATTATCGGTATTTGTGCTATCAAAGTTGATACAAACATTATCAAACACCCTATTAATTCTCTATGAGTCAAATGTTGATTCAGTATCAAAAATCCCCCTAATACGGCAAATATCGATTCTGAACTATTAAGTAACGATGCTATTGTGGGCTCCAGAACTTTAAGCGCAACTATTTGCAAGCTATATGCTATTGCTGTTGACATTATTGCAACATATAGAATAGACCCCATAGAATTAACTATATCTTGTAAACTGAATGTTTCAAAAATAAGCGCACAAATAAGGCTCAGAATTCCACTTAATAAAAACTGAAAAGCATTTAATTTTATACTGTCAACTTTTGGAGAATAATGTGCAAGTGTAAGTGTATGTATGGAATAAAATATTGCAGAACAAAACACTACAATATCTCCAAAATTTACAGTGAAATTTTCTTTAACTGAAAGTAAATACATCCCAAATGTAGCAAAAATTACACAAATAATCACTTTTAGCGATACTTTTTCTCCCATAAAACTTCTCATTATGGGAATTATAACTATGTAAAGTGCTGTTATGAAACCTGCTTTTCCCGGAGTAGTATACAATAAACCATACTGCTGTGAGTTCATCGCAAAAAATAAAATAATTCCGTTTATTATTCCTGCCCTTCTTGTTAATGCTTTATCTACAACAACAGAAGTCTCCTTTTTTTGGAGCATTCCTATTTTTGGAATTACGTTAATTGTCAAAATCATTGCAATACTTCCAATGATGCTTCTCAAAGCAGAAAAAGTAAATGGGCCTATATGTTCCATTCCGGTTGATTGTGCAACAAATGCAAATCCCCATATAGCCGCCGAAAATATAAGCAGTATACTTGATACAAATTTACTTTTCATAACACACCCCCTTAGTTAAATTAATATGTAAATAAAAAAGGCCTCCTTGAAAAGAGGCCCGATAAAAATTTTATTTTAGAATAACTTTCCGCCAAATTCTAAGAATATTGGTGCAAATACAAGAGATACTACTGTTATAAGCTTAACTAAGATGTTAAGAGACGGTCCTGAAGTATCCTTGAATGGATCTCCTACAGTATCACCTGTAACAGCTGCCTTATGAGCCTCTGAACCCTTGCCGCCATGATTTCCACCTTCAATATACTTTTTAGCATTATCCCATGCTCCACCGGCATTTGACATGAATATAGCCATTAATACACCTGTTACAAGAGCACCTGCTTGAAGTCCACCAAGAGCTTCAGCTCCAAATACAAGTCCTACCAATATAGGAACTACTACTGCTATCATTCCCGGAATAATCATTTCCTTAAGAGCTGCACCTGTAGAAATATCTACACATTTAGCATATTCAGGAGTTGCTTTTCCTTCCATAATACCAGGAATTTCTCTGAATTGACGACGAACTTCATCTATCATAGCAGATGCAGCTTTACCTACTGCACTCATTGTAAGAGCAGAGAATGCAAATGGAAGCATACCTCCGATAAATGTTCCTGCTATTACTTCAGGCTTTGATACATCTATTCCTTCAAGTCCTGTTGCATTTATATATGATACAAACAATGCTAATGCTGTAAGTGCTGCAGAACCTATTGCAAATCCCTTACCGATAGCTGCTGTTGTATTACCTACTGCATCAAGAGAGTCTGTAATTTCTCTTACATCTTCAGGAAGTTCACACATTTCTGCAATTCCCCCTGCGTTATCTGCAATTGGACCATAAGCATCAACTGCAATAGTCATAGCTGTTGTTGAAAGCATACCAACTGCTGCAAGAGATATCCCGAATAATCCGTGAATAGCATTTTCATTTCCGCCTGCTCCAACATAAGCAACAATAATACCAATAGCTATTACTACTATAGGCCAAACTGTTGACATCATACCAACTGAAAGACCTGAAATAATATTTGTTGATGCACCTGTTTCTGATTCAGCTGCAATTCTTTGTACCGGTTTATATTCAGCCGCTGTATAATATTCTGTAAATTTAGAAATGATTAGACCTACAACAATACCTGCTATTACAGGAATAAACGGTCTAAAGCTTCCAAAAATTCTGCTAGATAAAACTGCCGCAATAACAATAGTTACCGCTGCAGACACATATTCTCCATTGTTAAGAGCTTTTTGAGGGTTTTTATCTCCCTTTACAAAGAAAGCTGCAATAATTGATGCAACTATACCAACTGCTGCAATTGCAAGTCCGTAAGTAACACCGCTTTCTTCATAAGCTACAACCCCAAGAGTTATAACTGAAAGTAACGCTCCAACATAAGATTCAAATAAATCTGCTCCCATTCCGGCAACGTCCCCAACGTTATCTCCTACGTTATCCGCAATAACAGCAGGGTTTCTAGGGTCATCTTCAGGAATTCCCGCTTCAACTTTACCTACAAGGTCAGCTCCAACATCGGCAGCTTTAGTATAAATACCGCCACCAACTCTGGCAAAAAGAGCTATTGATGAAGCTCCAAGAGAAAATCCTGTTACTATTGTAGTATTTTTTGTAAAATAATATGCCAATGAAATACCAATAATTCCAAGGCCTACTACACACATTCCCATTACTGCTCCACCTGAAAATGCAACATCAAGTGCTTTTCCAAGTCCGCCATTCCAAGCTGCATTTGCAGTTCTAACATTTGCCTTTGTAGCAACTTTCATACCCACATATCCTGCAAGTACAGAAAAAACTGCTCCTACAACAAAGCAAATTGCTGTTGCCGGACTTTTTAAACCAACTGCAAGAATAATTCCAAGAGCTAAAACAAAAATTACAAGAGCTTTGTACTCTCTTGTTAAAAATGCCATAGCGCCATCTTGAATGTAAGAAGAAATTTCTTTCATTCTATCGTTTCCAACATCTTGTTTTGCTACAAAGTTTGCCTTATATAAAGCAAAAATAAGTGCTAATACTCCTACAACAGGAGCTATTAATAAAATATTGTCCATTTTTCCTCCCCTAAATTGCCGCAAGTGCTATTAAAGCTACAACAAAAATAACTGAAGCAATCTTCATAATGCGGTTTTCTAAATCTTTTTTGCTCGATCCTCTATGCTCTCCCCAAGCAGAAGTTTCTTCACCGCTCAATGTTCCAAGACCGGCTTGATCGCTTTCTGTTATCGAAACAATAACTATCATAACTAATGCAGACAGTGCTATTATAATAGATAATAAAGTTTCCATAAAACTACCTCCTAAAATAAAATTTCCTATATCTATAACATATAAATTCTATCACAGCAAATATGCAAAATCAATTAATTTTGCCATTTACAAACAAATTATTTATAAATTTTTAATAAATTCAAAAAAATAATTAAATATATGTATAGCAAGTGTAACAAACATTTTAATATCTAAAATAAAAACTGTCAAACAGTTTTCTAACTATTTGGCAGTTTTATTTAAATATTAACATTGAAATCAAAACAACAGCTCCAAGTATTATTCTGTATATTCCAAATATCTTAAAGTCGTGTTTTTTAATATATCCCATAAATTTTATTATAACGGCATATGCAACTAAAAACGAAACTAATCCACCGACTAAAATCAGTATCCATTGATGTAAACTAAATCCTATTCCCATCTTTAATATCTTCAAACTTGTTGCTCCAAGCATTGTTGGAATTGCCAAAAAAAATGAAAATTCAGCTGCAGCTGTTCTTGAACATCCAAGTATCATAGCGCCAATAATTGTAGCTGCCGACCTGGATGTTCCGGGTACCATTGCAAGACATTGAAATACTCCTATAAAAAATGCTGTTTTAATTGTTATACTATCAAGCTTTTCATATTTAAATTTAATTTTCTTGCCCCTATTCTCCATAAGTATAATTACAGCTCCATAAAAGACAAGCGCCAAAGAAACTGTAACCTTATTAAATAAGTATTTATCAATTAAATCATCAAATAAAAATCCAAGAACTGCAGCAGGTAAAAATCCGACTATAATTTTCGCAATTAATCTCATGGTCTTCTTATCCCGTAAAAACCATTTTTGAGATATTGTAAGTCTACTTTGATTTTCAACTAACTGCTTACTCATTTTGTTTTTTGAAAATGGATTTAGAGTATCAAAATATATTACAAGAACTGAAAGTATCGCTCCAAGTTGAATAATTACTTCAAATGCATTTTCAAATTCCTTTGGAGTTAAAGATATAAAATCACTTGCCAATATTAGATGTCCTGTTGAAGATATCGGCAAAAATTCTGTTATCCCTTCAATTATTCCAAGAATTATTACTTTTAAAAAATCCATCTTACCTCCAATATTTAATTCTCTCTTTCCTTATTTAAGAATTTAGTAAATTCCTTTTTAAATAGAAGTTCCACTGTCCCGGTCGGACCATTTCTGTGCTTTGCGATTATAACTTCTCCGGTATCGGGATTCTCACATTCTTCCTTCGTATAATACTCATCTCTATATAAAAACATAACTATATCCGCATCTTGTTCTATCGCTCCTGATTCACGAAGGTCTGAAAGTATAGGCCTATGATCAGTTCTTGTTTCAGGTGCACGTGACAATTGAGATAACGCTATTACGGGGACTTCCAATTCTTTAGCGGTAGCTTTTAATGCTCTTGAAATTGCTGAAATTTCTTGTTGTCTTGACTCAACTCGTCCATTCATTTGCATTAGCTGTAAATAATCAACCACTATTAAATCAAGACCTTTTTCCATTTTAAGCCTTCTGCACTTTGCTTTAAGTTCTATTGGAGAAATTCCCGCGGTATCATCTATTTCTATTTTCATTTCAGAAATTAAAGGCATAGTATTTATAATTTTTAACCATTCATCTTCATTTAAATTTCCACTTATTACTTTTTGCAAATCAACATGTGAAGTCGAAGAAATTATTCTTTGTACTAACTGATTTTTACTCATTTCAAGTGAAAACATGGCAACAGATGCTTTTGCTTTTATTGCTGAATTTGTCGCAATATTTACCATTAATGCAGTCTTTCCCATGGACGGTCTTGCTGCCAATAATATTAAATCAGACTTTTGAAGCCCCGATATTTTATAATCAAGATCTATAAATCCTGTTGTAAGTCCTGTTAGAGCATTAGGATTTTGAGCTTTGCTTTCAAGTTCGGCAAATGATTCAAGTAAAACTTCTTTAACGGGAATAAGTCCATCTCTGTGAGAATCTTGGGTTATATTAAATATATCCTTTTCTGCGCTTTCTATTATAGATTCTACTTCTGCATCTTGCGAATAAGCATTTGCTATTATTTTGTCAGATGTTGTTATAAGTCGTCTTAATGTAGACTTTTCCTTTATTATTTTGCAGTACTGTTCTACATTTGAAATTGCCGTAACAGAACTTGTCAAATTTGCAAGATATGACAATCCTCCAATATCCTCTAAAGATGCTCTTTTTTTAAGTTCTTCAGTTACTGTTATCAAATCTGAAGGCTCATTTCTGTTGTATATGGAAAGAATTGCAGAGTAAATTTCTCCATGAATATCTAAATAAAAATCATCACTTCTTAAAATTTCTATTGCAGATGTAATTGCATCTTTTGATAACATCATTGCTCCAAGTACAGATTGTTCTGCTTCTGTATTGTTTGGAGGTATTTTTAAATTTACATTTTCCATTATTTTGCTTCCACTACTACTTTTAAATCAGCTATTATATCTTGATATAATTTAATTGAAACTTTTCTTGTACCTTCAGTCTTTATATTTTCAGATAAGTCTACTTTCTTTTTATCTACTTCAATTTTCATTTGTAAACTTAGAGCTTCCGCTATATCCTTAGATGTTATTGCTCCGAAAAGCCTTCCTCCTTCTCCTGCTTTTGCTGATATTACAACCTTACCGTTTTCTATTTTTTTCTTAAGTTCATTAAAATTTTTTCTATTTTCTTTTTCCTGTTCTTCTTCAAGTTTTTTTTGTTCTTTCCATTTTATTAAGTTGGCTTCTGTTGCCTCAATTGCAATTTTTTTAGGCATTAAAAAATTTCTTGCGTATCCGTCTTTAGCTTCTACTAAATCTCCTTTTTTACCAAGATTTTTATCATCTTTTAATAATATAACTTTCATTTCTTATCTCCCCTATTATCATTAATATATTCCTCTATTGCTCTTAATAGTATATCCTCCGCTTCATCCAAGCTATTAACTGCAAGCTGAGCTCCTGCCATGTTTAAATGGCCTCCTCCGCCAATTCTTTCAAGTATCAATTGAACTGAAATATTTCCCTTGCTTCTACCGGAAATATGCACTCCGGTATCTGTCATAGTCATTACAAAACTTGCTCTTATTCCTGTTATTTCTAATAATTCATCTGCGGCTTGAGCTGAAATTAAAATTGAATTTTCTGCTTCACGTTCAAGTCGTGATATTGCAATTTCATCAAATACTATTTTAGTATTATGAACTACTTCCGCTCTATTCAGCATTGTGTCTAAATCATCTTGGAAAAGCTGTTTAACTTTTAACATATCTGCTCCGGCTCTTTTTAATGTAGATGCAGCCTCAAAAGTTCTAACTCCTGTTTGAAAACTGAAGTTCTTAGTATCGACAACTATACCGCTCATAAGTGCATCTGCTTCAAAATGAGTAATATTCAAATCATCATTCATATAAGTAAGCATTTCTGTTACAAGTTCAGATGCAGATGAGGCATAAGGCTCAATATATGTCAGTACCGGATTATCTACGAACTCTTTTCCCCTTCTATGATGATCTATTATTACAACTTGCGGTGTAAGCTTTAGCAAATCCGGCGCTTCCGTAAATGACGGTTTGTGATTATCCACTAAAATCAATAGTGATTTTGCATTTATTGTATTTGCCGCAAAGTCTTCTTTTACAATTCTATTATATAAATCAGGCTCTTCTTCTTTCATCCTTAAAATCAAATTATCTATTGACGGATTTGAAGAATTAAGAACTATATATCCTTCTTTTTCACGATTTAACGCTGCTCTTAAAATTCCAATTGCAGAACCTATTGCATCCATATCAGCATTTTTATGACCCATTATAAATACATCTTTAGCGCCATCTATAAGTTGCCTTAACGCTATACCGAGAACTCTTGCCTTAACTTTGTTTCTTTTTTCTACCGCTTTAGACTTGCCTCCAAAGAATTCATAATTATCTGCAACTTTTACAACCGCCTGATCTCCTCCTCGTCCCAAAGCAAGATCTAAACAAGTATCAGATTCTTCATATGCATCTCTGAATGAAAGTCCAAAAGATGAAACTCCTATAGAAAGTGTAATCGGTATTGTATTTCCTTTATCAAGCTCTCTTAAATCATCCAATAAATCAAATCTTTTCTCTTTAATTTGATTTAACGACTTATTGCTCATTATAACAAGATACATATCACTATCAAATTTTCTAACAAGAGCATTAAAATCATTAAAATAATCTCTTACAGTTGAATCTATTTCTGCAATTAATTGAGGTCTGTTATTTGATGGTGTAGAATCCATTGCATCATCAAAATTATCAACTTCTATTTTTGCTACTATTGCATTTTCATCAATGTACTTTTGCTCTAATTTAGCATATTCCGTAGAGTCTATAAAGTAGAATATAAGCATTTTATTTCTGTCAGATGCAGATTTATTTACATCAACTATCTTCTCATATACCTTATATTTATTTTCATTTAACGTTACATAAAAACTTTCTTCTACATTTTTATCTATAATACTTTCAACGTTAATTTCAGAAATTAAACTGCTAATTTCAGTATTCATTATATCCTGATGAGAAAAAATATTTAGGAATTGAGAATTATACCAATTAATTTTTCCCTTATCGTCTATTACTACGAGAGGAAACGGCATACTGAATATAGTATGTTTAGTGACAGTATCAAAATCAACATTAATGTCTTCCACATATTTTTTTAGTGTCTGATTTTTTGACTCAATCATCTTAGCACTCAAATACACAATATAAACATAAATTACCATGGCAACAGCACCGACTATCGGCCATAAATATAGTAAAATCAAAACTACAATAGTTGAAAAAATTAAATATGGTTTAAAACTATTTAAAGTATATTTATCTTCCAAAATACTCACCTCACTATGGCAATTTTCTAAAATTTAATATCGAATCTACAAACCCAATTACAACAAGTATTATCTGAACTGTCGGAAACATAAATGTAACAACTGTTACAATTATTTTTGAAAATTTATTTGCTTTTATTTTTACCATGAAAAATTGAAGCAAACTAAGACCTGCAAAAAATAACACTAAAGAAAAAACTATGAGTATATTCTCCATTAATATCAAATATCCTACGCCAAAAACATCTTGCATAAAATAAATCAATATCAGCGAAAAAACTCCAACTATCACAAATTCTTTCGGAACCTTAAAAAATATAAACGATGAAGGTTGTGATATATAACCTCCTCTTTTTAATAAAGTTCGTCCGGAAATAACATAAGTTAAATATGAAATAATTAGAGATACACAAACCATCATAGCCGGCATTATTTGAAGAGATCTATTATAGTAACTTAATATTTCCGACTCATTAAATGCTTTTGAAAATTCAGAAAATTGTTCTGAATTGAAAATTTCTCTTTGTAGTTCAATTACTTTAGAAATTACATCTTGTGATTTTAAAAGTTCCGGTGTTATTCCTAAAAAGTAAAAACTCATAATCATAGATAAAAAGAATGTACCTGCCGCTACTATAATCGTTGTATTTACCTCATACTTATTTGAAATCATATAATGATAAACTAAAACTATAGGACCAAACAAATTTAATACTAATATCCCGGCAATAGGAGATATTAATATGCTCACTAATATACAAAGCCCAATAAATATTCCCATTATTTTTATAATTCCCTCTGTAATTGCTTCTGTCAAAAAAATTGCAGGTAAAAAAATATATAATAACGGAAATGCCAGTCCTCCAAGTGTTATTAAAATTGATTTAATTATTAAAATATATATATTATTTTTTGATTTGTTAATTTTAACCAACTCCCAATATATTTATTTTATCATAATTACCCATTTTTTTATAGTTCTATACAAACTATATTTTTATATCGATATATGAATTCATTTCCGCTTTGTGGTATAATATTATATTATGAAAAGGAGATGTATTTTATGATTCAGAGTTTAATGAAAGCAGCTAATATTTTAGAATTTATGAAAATTCAAAATAAAGATTATACAATAGCTGAAATTTCAGAAGCTATAAATATGCCCCCAAGTACAACTCACAGAATTTTAAATACTTTAATAAAATGTGAATTTGTATCTAAAGACGATAGAACTCATTTATATAAATTAGGCCCGGGGCTAATATCTCTTGGAATGGCAGCAACAAATAATATAAGTTTACAAAATGAGGCCATGCCTATTTTAAAAGAATTATCCGCTCAAACAGAGGAGGATTCTTTTCTAGTAATAAAATCGGGAAATAGTGGAGTAATAATCGGAAAAGCTGAAGGATTACATTCTCTTAAAGTTGTAGAAAATTTTGGAAGGGAAATAGCTTTACATAAGGGTGCTGTCAGAAAAGTAATTCTCGCATATCAATCAGAGGAATTTATAAGAGAATATATTTCCAGAGAGCTTGAACCATATTTAGGAGAAGATAAATTAAATTCCGAAAAACTTCTTAAAGATCTTGAAGATATTAAAGAAAATGGCGTTTCTATTTCAATATCAGAATATATAAATAATACTATGGGGATTGGTGCTCCGATATTTAATTACAAAGGGGATTTTGTAGCATCTATAGGAATCGCCGCTCCGCTATATCGAGCAGGTCAGCACCAAGAAAAACTCGTTAAAGAAATAAAAAAATCTGCTGATAAATTATCAAAAAAACTTGGTTATTTTTAATTAATTTAAGCATTAAAAAAAGTGTGTAAGAATATAAATTCATTACACACTTTTTTGTCATTTAAAATTATGCATTTGCTTTATTATTTTTAAATCTAAGTTTTTGAGTTATAAATATAAATGCCAACACACCAAGTCCGGCTAAGTCAGTTAAAGTTCCCGGAGCAAGAAGTGCTAATGCCGCCACTAATAACAGAATTCTTTGCCATGCCTGAGCTTTACCGAATAAATATCCTTCTATTGATCCCGCAAGACAAACTGTACCTATCAACGATGAAACAATTGTAGGCAATGCACTTGTAACAGGCAGCCAATTTATAGTCTTATCAACTACTGTATCTATCATTATTAAGTGTGAATTCATTGCAAATATATATGGTATTATAAATGCTCCTATAGCAAGTTTAAACGCCTGAACACCGGTCTTCATTGAGTTAGCTCCCGCAATACCTGCTCCTGCATATGCTGCAAGTGCTACCGGAGGAGTTACGTCTGCAACTACTCCAAAATACAATATAAATAAATGAGCTGACATCAGATTTACTCCAAGCTTTGTTATAGCTGGAACTGCCATTGTTGCAAGTACTATATACTTTGCTGTTGTAGGAAGTCCCATTCCTAAAATTATAGAAGAAACCATTGTTAAAACCAATGTAGCTATAAGATTTCCGTTTGCTATTTTAACTATTAATTCTGCAATTCTTAAGCCAAATCCTGTAAGAGTTACAACCCCTACAATCATACCTGCACATGCACACGCACATGCAACTCCAAGTGCTGCTTTTGCACCTGATTCCATTGCTCCAAGTACTGATTTGTAAGTGAAAGAACCGTCTTTCTTAAGAAGAGATACTCCACCCGCAACAACTGTAGCTGTGATTATACCGCCAAGTGCTGAATACATAGGAGTGAATTGTTTAATTAACATAGTAATTATTACAATTAATGGAACTACAAGATATCCTTGCTCTTTAAATATTTTTGAAAGTTTTGGAAGTTGATCTTTTGGAAGTCCCTTTAATCCAAGTTTACAAGCTTCAAGGTGAACCATTGTTCCTACTGCAATATAATATAATATCGCAGGTATTATTGCAGCTTTAACTATTTCAATATATTTAAATCCTGTAAAATCTGCCATGATAAATGCAGCCGCACCCATTACAGGAGGCATTATTTGTCCTCCGGTTGAAGATGTCGCTTCTACAGCTCCTGCATAATATGGCTTATATCCTACTTTTTTCATTAAAGGAATTGTAAATGCACCTGTTGTAACTGTATTTGCAACAGATGAACCTGATATTGATCCCATAAGTCCTGAAGAAAGTACAGATGTCATAGCAGGACCTGATCTTGTAGAACCGGTTAAAGAATAAGCAAAATCTATGAAGAACTTACCAACACCGGTTTTATCAAGGAATGAACCGAATAATATAAACATAAATACAAATGTAGATGAAACACCAAGAGGAGTCCCCATTATACCTTCAGTTGTAAGATACATATGACCTACTATTCTTTGTATACTAAATCCTCTATGCGCAAGCATGCCCGGCATACTTCTTCCAAAATAAGCATATAATAAAAATATTATCGTTACAATCGGAAGTTCCGGCCCAACAACTCTTCTTGTTACTTCAAGAGTAATTAAAACTGCTAATACTCCAAATATCATATCTATTTGAGTCATCTTACCGCCCTTTAGTGCTATGTTTTCTACATTAAAAAATACATAACTCCAAACAACTATAGAAAGTATAATTAATGCCCAGTCTAATATTCCTATCTTCTTTTTATCAGATTTACTTGAACCCGGATAAAGTGCAAAACCTAATGTAAATGCAAAAATCATATGTAAAGATCTTTGCTTCATTGCAAGTAAAGTACCATGTGCAGCTGTGAATAAATGGAATGCACTCATCAAAATTGCTATAATTGCAATTAATGTAGCAACATTTCCACTTAAGACTCTCATAGCAGAAGTTTCTTTATCATAAGTTGCAAGAAGATCATCTACATCTAATTGTTCATCGGCTGTTTCTACATTTAAAGCTTCTTTAACAACTTCATCATCGTTTAGATTTTCATCTATTTTTTTATCAACCATGAGTTAACCTCCATATTAAATATTTGCCAAGAGAAACTTTAGTAACTTCAAACTTAAGAGCTTCTCCGGGACTTGAAAATTTTATAAATTCTTCTTCTTTGCCATCTATATTAAGTCTATGATTTGCAATAGCAGCTCCTGTTCTATAAACAAACTCCTTAAAAGGCTTATTTATATCATATAATCTAAAACCGCCATTATAATATTCAAACTTATATAAATAATCTACAGGTAATCCTGCGCCTTGATCTTTATATCTTTCTTCCATTAAAATAAGTTCATCGTCACCTACTCGATACCATTCAGATGTTTCAGACTTTTGAACTGAATGAGTATATAATATTCCAATGTAAGAATCCTTGTCAATCTTTCTAACAGCACGAATATCTCCGGTGAGTTTTGAACTAATTAATAAAATATCTACTTTTATTATAAAAAACGAAATAAATAAAATTATTGCTAAAAAGTATAATATGGGGGTAGATTTCCTACCCGCCATATTCTTAAATTTCATAATCTTGATCCTCAAAAATTATTTTTGTTCATCATAGTACTTTTGAGCACCTGGGTGAACTTCTATTGACATACCGTCAAGAGCAGTTTCTAAAGATACGTCTTTTCCTCTTGCATGAGATTCGCCAAGTACATCAAGATTTTCAAACATTGCTTTTGTAATATTATAAGCATTTTCTTCTGACATTGATTGATTTACAACTAACATAGCTTGAACTACTACAGAAGGAACTTTATCTCCTTGGTTTCTGTATTCAGTAGCGTCAACTTCTTTGTAAGTGTAGTAAGGATATTTTTCAATAAGTTTATTTGCAACTTCTTCTGCAATTGGTACTAAGTGTACATCATGAGTAGTAGCAAGTTCAGTTACTGATGAAGATGGAATAGCTGCAACTATAAATGTAGCATCTATTTGTCCGTTTTTAATTTGATCTGTAGCTTCAGCAAATGATAAATAATCAACTTTAGCTAAATCATCATAAGAAATTCCGTGTGCTTCAAGAACTTGTCTTGCATTAACTTCAACTCCTGATCCCGGAGCTCCTACAGCAACTTTCTTTCCCTTTAAATCATCAATTGTTTGGATTCCTGAACTATCTGATGCTACGATTTGAACAACTTCAGGATATAAACAAGCAAGTGCTCTCAAATCATCATATTTTTCAGTATCTTCTGCAAATAATTCAATACCATTTACTGCATAGTAAGAAGTATCATTTTGAATGAAAGCTATTTCAGCATCTCCGTTATGGATAAGCTTAATGTTTTCTACAGATGCTCCTGTAGCTTGAGCATTAGCTTGTAATCCAATATTTGCATTGTTGATGATTGTAGCTAAAGCTCCGCCAAGTGGATAATATGTACCACCAGTTCCGCCTGTTGCTATAGATAAAAATGTGTTATCTCCTGAATCTTCTTTTGCTGTATTTTCTCCAGCCTTATTATTTCCACCTTTGTTACCACATGCTGTTAAAACACCCATTAGCATAATTAAACTAAAAATTAATGCTAAAACTCTTCTCTTCTTCATTAATATTGCCTCCTTTAGAATATAACTTACAAGCTTAAGAATGAATTATAATTTATGATTTCGTTTTCATATAGAATAAAAACAAATTCATGAATTATTTCACCTTAATTTGTTAATATTATCATATAATTTATTACTGCTCTTGTCAACTTAAATAATTCTATAAAATCTATATAAAAATAGTCGGAATCCACTTAAAAAGCCATTTAATGAACCTATTAAATAAATTATTAAGTACCAGTTAACTAAATCATAAAAATATTTTTTATTTTATATCCCTTCATTTTACAAATAATATTTTTATCTATAATCCTTTTTAAAAAAAACATTTTCTGGAATAATAGATATTCCAAATAAAAAAGATTAACAGATAATTTTCCATTAATCTTAGCTTATTAACATATAACATTTTTATTCTTCTAAAGAAATTTCTTCAAAATTAGATTCTTCAATCATTTGCCCAACAATTTCTATAGCTGTTTTCTTAAATTTTTCTATATTAGCTGTTGTATAAAATACAATTTTAGAATCATTTTCACTCTCCAAGCAATTTCCCTTTAATAATCCTTCTTTCTCTAAAATTGCTTTTAAATCTAATGCTGTAGTTCTTGCTGGATCTACTAAATTCACTTTCCTATTACTTTTATTAAGAACTCTTTCTATAGCTTTTCTTGCATGAGGAAAATGAGTACAACCTAAAATTAAGGTATCATAATCGAACTCATTAATTTCATTCAAATATTTTTCTATAATCTTTTCAACATATTCATCATCTATATGTCCATTTTCAATGGCAACAACAAGATCAGGACAACCAACAGATCTAAGATCAACAAATGGATCTATATCGAAGAAATGTTCGTCATAAACTTTACTATTAACAGTTCCCTGCGTTGCAAGAAGTGCCACATTTTTATTTTCGGTAATTTTATGAACCGCTTCACAAGATGGTGTAACAACACCTATTATCGGAAAATCAAATCTTTTAGATACTGTTTCAAGACCATAACAAGTAGCAGTATTACAAGCTATAATACCAGCTTTTACTCCTTGTTTCTTTAGAAACTCAAAACTTTCTTCAGTAAACTTTTCAATCTCTTCAGGAGTTCTAATTCCATAAGGTATTCTTGCAGTATCTCCAAAATATATAAATTTTTCATCAGTTAATATATTTATAGCTTCCTTTAGAACAGAAAGTCCACCTATACCGCTATCAAAAACCCCTATAGGTCTATCTGAATCCCTCATAACTTCATCCCTTTTTCTTCGAAAATAACTTTCTAACATATATTATATCAAATTTATAAAAGCAATTAAAACATTATTATATATTATTGAATAATTTATCTAAATTAATTTTAAACAAAATAAAAAAGCCTATAAACGATATTTACATATTCATTCATAGACCTTTATTCAAACCGGCAATACCTACTCTCCCGGGCCGTCGCCAGCCAAGTACCATCAGCGTATTGAGCCTTAACTTCTGTGTTCGGTATGGTTACAGGTGTTTCCCTCTTACTTTCGTTACCGGATACCATTTAACTACAAATCTTTCTTCTTTCTTGGTCAAGTCTTCGACCTATTAGTACTCTTTAGCTTAAAACATTGCTGCTCTTACACCTTGAGCCTATCTACCTCGTTTTCTTCAAGGGGTCTTATCTTTTCAGGGGAAATC
>NZ_GL349422.1:296033-316507 GCF_000090945.1 Peptoniphilus sp. oral taxon 386 str. F0131
GTTCGTCCTGAGCCAGGATCAAACTCTCAATTGAAATTTGTATCCTTAGCTTTCAGTTTCTTTCACTGACTTTTTCCGCTAAGCTTTTTGCTTTGCTTGTGTTTCTTTCTCTTACACTATTTAATTATCAAGGTTTGCTATTCATTTGAACAGCTTATTCATTATATAATTTCATTTTAAAGATGTCAAGATGTTTTTTTTATTTTTCTTTATTTCTTTTATGAAATTTTCTGTTCAAGCGACAGCTTTTTTATTCTATTAGTTTTATTCTTTTTTGTCAATAGTTTTTTCTAATATTTTTATAATATTTTTTAATTATTTTAATTTATTCACAAAATACTTTGTATTCTCCATATCCTTTTTCGTCCATTTCTTCATATGGAACAAATTCAAGTGAAGCTCCATTTATGCAATATCTCAATCCGCCACTTTCTTTAGGACCGTCATCAAATACATGCCCTAAATGTGAATTTGAGTTTTTACTTCTAACCTCTGTCCTTATCATCCCATGACTTGTATCCTTGCTTTCTTTTAATTTATCTGTAACAATCGGCTTTGAAAAGCTTGGCCATCCGCACCCTGCATCAAATTTGTCCTTAGATGCAAATAGTGGTTCTTTTGATACTTTATCCACATATATTCCTTTTCTGTATTCATCGTTAAGCTTGCTTGTATGTGATCTTTCTGTTCCTGCATTTACTATTACATCATAATCTTCTTCACTTAATTTAGTCTTTAATTCTTCCTTTGACGGTATTGGATAGTCTTCATCCATTAACGGCTCCGATGCCATTTTTAGATTTATGTGACAATATCCTGAAGGGTTATTCTTCAAATAATCTTGATGATAATCTTCGGCTAGTACAAAATTTTTAAGTTCTTGCACTTCTACTGCAAGTTCACCATGTTTTTCTTCTTCATACTTCATTATTTTATCAATTATCTTTTTATCATTTTCATCTGTATAATATATTCCTGTTCTGTATTGTCTTCCAATATCATTTCCCTGTTTGTTTATAGATTTAGGATCAATTATTCTAAAATAGTGTAATAAAATTTCTTCTAAAGAGATTTTGGATATATCATAATCAATTTTTACTGTTTCTGCATGATCTGAATTTTTTAGATTGTTATATGTTGTAGAATTACTGTTTCCATTTGCATATCCTGTATCAGTAGAATTAATTCCATTTATTTTTTGAAAATACCCTTCCACTCCCCAAAAACATCCTCCGGCGAGATATATTGTCTTTTCATTTTCCTTGTTTATCATTTTTACGTCCCCTCCTAATTCTTTTTCAAATTTGTTATCATTCATTTTATTTTTTTCCAATGTAGTTATTATTATTAATGATAACAGCATGATTCCTGCCAAAATTAGATTTTTTTTCATATTATCATCTCCATTTATTTTTATATACCAAATTTTTTTTAATTATAACTTACTTTTTTAAATCTTTGATTTTTATTTGATTTTTATCGATAATTTTCTTCTATACTTTATTTTCATAAAAAATAACCGGTCAATATGACCGGTTATTATATAATGCCTCTGATTTTAAAAAGTATAAAAAGAACAATTAAAAGTAAATATAACTTTATTAAATTTCCCGCAGTTTTTTTATTATCCAATCTTGCATATAATACACTAACTACTGCTACCACAGCAATTACAAAGTATTCTATATTTCTAACAAGCATTTTATATTCTCCAAGCTTAATTATTGATTCATTATATATCAGCTGTAATAGAGATACTAAAACTACAAGCATTATAAAAATTTTTTGTAATTGTTCCTTTTTCATTAACTTCTCCTAACTGTTACAAATTTTTTAATTTTTTGTATTTTTCAAGCCCCAATCCAAGAATTTTTATTGCTTTTTTAAGGTCTTCTACATTTAATACAAATGCAAGTCTTGCTTGATTTCTTCCAACTTCTGAATTGTGATAAAATCCAAAACCCGGTGCTATCATAACTGTTTCTCCGTCTACATCAAAATCTGTCAACATCCATTTTGCAAAATCCTCTGCATCCTCAATAGGAAGTTGCGGCATAATGTAAAATGCTCCTTCAGGTTTATAAATTTTTACACCATCTATTTTGCTAAGCTCATTGTAAATACAATCTCTTCTTCTTTGATATTCTTCATTTACTTCCTTAAAATATTCTTCACTTACATCATAGAGCTGAGTTGCGCCTATTTGTTCAACTGTTGCAACTGCAAGTCTTGCTGTAGCAAGCTTTACAAAAGAAGCCATAAGTTCTTTATTTTTACAAGCTATTGAACCTATTCTTGCACCGCAAGCTCCAAATCTTTTAGATATTGAATCTAAAAGTATCAATCTGTCTTCTATTCCTTCTATTTCTGCAAATGATTTAAATTTTGCTCCGTCAAATACAAATTCTCTATATACTTCATCTGCAATTATATATAAATCTTCTTCAACTGCAACTCTAACCAATCTTCTAATTTCATCTTCCGTATAAACCGCTCCTGTAGGATTTGACGGATTTGAAATTAATATTGCCGCCGTTTGTTCTGTAACAGAGGCCTTTATAGTTTCGTAGTCTGGAAGTCTATATCCGTCTTCTACTGTTGTATCAAATGTTTGTGGCTTTATCCCGCACTCTCTGAAAATTGTATAATAATTTGAATAGAACGGATTACAAGTTAAAATTCTCTCTCCTATTTCTGAAACTGCAATTATAGCAAATAATAACGCCTCACTTGCACCTGCTGTTATAATTATCTCCTTGTCAGAATCAAAATCTATTCCCTTATTTTTATAGTATTTAGCAGTTTGCTCCCTAAGTTCTTTAACACCTATAGAAGGTGCATAACTCAAAGTTTTCATATCTAAATTTTTAATTGCATAAAAAAATTCTTCCGGAGTTTTCGTATCCGGAGCTCCTATATTTAAATGATATACTTTTTTACCCTTAGCCTTAGCTTCATCAGCATACGGTGTTAATTTTCTTATTGCAGAATAGGGTATTTCCTGCACTCTTTGTGAAATATTCATATTCTTCATCCCTTATAAATTAATTTTTAATCTTAAATCTTCGCCAAAAAATTTTAAAGGCTTAAATTTATAAAATACTCTTGAAAAAACCCTATCTGTATATGTGTTTGAAAGTTCTTTCAAAGACAAATTTGTAGAAATTAATGTTTTCTTTCCGCTTATCATTCTGGCATTGACTATATTAAAAATTTCAGATGCCGAAAATGAGTTTACCATTTCAATTCCCAAATCATCAATTATTAACAGTTCACTATCAAACAACATATCATATTTCATAGAATTTAATTCATTTCTTCTAAACTTTCTATCTTCTATTACATCTAACATATTAAAAGCAGTTTGATAAATTACATTTACATTTCTATCTAAAAGATACTTAGCTATGCAATTTAACATAAAGGTCTTTCCCTGACCTGTTGCTCCGTAAAAAAGCATATTGTAATCATTTTTTTCTTTGAATGTTTTTAAAAATTCCATTGAACATTTATAAATCATCCTCATATTTTCTCTTGGAGAAATTCCCTCTTCCTCATATATCTCATCCGAAAAAATATTTAAGTCAAATGTATCAAAATTTTCTTTTCTGAGCATATAGGAAATATTGCTTATATTATATAAATCATTACTTAGCCTTGCTTTTAGACAGTTACATCTGATCCCGCCCTGAAGATATCCTGTATCTTTACACTCCTCACAGCTATAATGTAAATCTAAATAATCTGCCTCGTATCCATTTTTTAATAAAAATCTTTCCTTTTCGCCCCGAAGGGCATATATATCCTCATTAATTTTTTCAAGTTCATCAACCGAAGGATTTTTTATTTGCCTTTTAGTCGCCTCAATGCTCAAATTTACAATACACTCATCAATTTTTTTAATTTCGGGGATTTTTAAATAAACTTCTTCTTTGCGAAGATTAAGAGCTTTTTGATTCTCATCCCTTTTAATTTCATACTCTCTTTCAATTTTTCTAAAAATTTCCCTCATAAATATCACCTTAGACTTTTATAATAAGCCTGTCTTTTTTTCCTTGCAAGTTCTTCCAAATCATCTTCTGATAATTTATCGGTAAGCTGTTTGAAATTATGAAACTTAGTTTTTTTAACTTTAGTTTCTCTTTTATCCAAACTCTTAATTTGATCCGGACTTGTTATTCCTTTTTCTACCCAATTCAATAAAATTCTGTTTACATATCCTAAATTCGGATTATTTGTATTTATGCACTTTTCACATGCAGCCATTACAAGCTCCATACTTATATTATACTTCTCAAACCAACTGTTTACCGTCTCAAAATCTACAGCATTATAAGATTTATTTGACAACCCTATTTTATCTTTTATTTTTATAAGCCTATAATATCTCTCATCATGTTCTCTATAGCTATTTTCTATATCTTCAACTGTTCTAATGTTATTCTTAGACCAATTTCTCACAATTGCTTCAACATATTGAATACTATCTTTCTTTTTTACTTCCGTAGCATACCAAAATGCTTCTTCAATAATTTCAACAGGCATATTATATACATCTCTCCACGATGCAATATCTTGCTTTTGTGCTATTGAAAGTCTGCCTCTCATAAAATAGTCCGCACTTGAAAGTAAGCCCGCTATTTTTTTATCATCTAATATTGAATTTTGATCTACTTTTTCTTCAGCATTAGAAACTGTATATATATTTTCAACATACAATTCCTTTAAACTCAAAAAAACTATATCAAAACTTCCATCTTCTTGCAGTTCTTTCTTTATTATTCCAACCTTCTCCCAGTAATCCCATGCTCTTAAAACATCAGATTCTATCAATCCTAGGATGTCTGCAACTGTATGAAAGTCAAAATTTTTAAGTCCTCCGGACTCTCTTGCAAGTTTATAACCTATCAGATAAACCTTTACAAAATTTCCGTCCGCTGCAGGCATATAATCATTTATAAAAATATTTTCAACAGGAGTATCTCCCATATCCATACTTAATTTTTTTAATTTGAAATACATTTTACCACCTCATTGAAAGTATTTCTATCTAAAATCATCTTATCTGCATAAAAAAATAATTTCCCGAAAAAACTCAAAAAATATTTTTTAAACTTTGTATATTCCACATCACTAAAATCTATATCTCCATTTGGATAAAAATAAATTGTTGAAGAATATTTTCTAAATCCCATTTTTTTATATAATCTCTTTGCTCTGTCATTGTACCCCGCAACAGATAAATATATCTTCGAAAAATTCATCTCATTAAAATAGTAACTTAACATTCTCAAAAGTATTTCCGTTCCATATCCACATGATACCTTATCCGGATTTAATACAATTCCAAGGACTGCCGTCTTAAAAAATTTATTTATTCTCTTAAAACTCAAATATCCTATAGGTTCTCCTTCTTCAAATATTGTAAAATATAAAACTCTTCGTCCGTGAGTTTTCCACGAAAACCAATCTTCTATATCTTTTTTAGAGTCCTCATAGAAATTATAATCATCATATAGAGAAATACTATGCTTTCCCCAATTTTTAAATTTATATACATCTTCAAGCTTCATTTTATCAAAATATAGTTTATCGCTATAAATCATAATATATCCGCCTTTTTATAATACTATACTCTATTTTATTATAATGCAATGCTTTTTAATACTTTATTTATTAAACCTTTCCTGCGGATTCCACTTTCCAAAAAAATAATATAATCCATTTAAAATACATGTAACTATCCACGAGATAGGATAAGATAGATAAATTATTTCTATATTATTCCAAGTTCTAAGAGCAACATATATCCAAACCATTCTAAGCCCGCACATTGAAACTATTGAAATTGCCATCGGAACTATTGCTTTCCCCGCTCCTCTTACAAAACCGCCGAATACTTCACTTATTCCAAATATAAAACATGTACTTGCAATATAATACAGACATTCTGAACCATAGTTTATAACTTCAGGATCACTGTTAAATACAGAAATTAAAATTTTTGCAAAAATTATACTTATTGCAGATAAAAATAATGCAGTTCCGACCATGAGCAACATTGCAGTTTTTATTCCTTTTTTTATTCTGTCAAATCTGCCGGCTCCAAAATTTTGTCCTGCAAATGTTGTTGCGGATAAAGACACAGCTTGAAGTGCCATAAATATGAATCCGTCTATTCTACTTTCTGCAGAAATTCCGGCTATTGCATTCGCTCCAAATGTATTAATTTTTGATTGTATCAAAACATTTGAAAGGGAAATTACACTTGATTGTACACCTATCGGAATTCCTATTTTTAAAATTTTTCCAATAGTATCTCTATAAAATTTGACATCTTTAGGATTTAATTTAAAAATTCTATCAGAAACCATAAGGTTATAAGTAACCAAAATCGCAGATACAACTTGAGAAATAAAAGTTGCCCAACCCGCTCCGACTACTGATAACTTAAAATAAACTACAAATACTACATCTAAAATTATATTTACTATCGCACTTATGCATAAAAAATTAAAAGGTCTTCTTGAATCTCCGGTAGATCTTAAAATTCCCGCTCCCATATTGTAAATTAACAGGGGCGTAACTCCAAGGAAAAAAATTCTCATATATCTTATTGAATCATCCATAATTTCACGTGGCGTATTCAAATTCGAAAGAATAATAGGAGATAAAAAATATCCCAACACAGATAAAACTATTCCTCCCACTATAGCTACTGCATAAGAAGTATGAATACAGCTGTGAAGTTTCTTCCTATTTCCCATTCCATAAAATTGAGATACTATAACAGATGCCCCTGTAGTAAGTCCTAAGAATAATCCTATTAATAAATTTGCAACAGGACCTGTTGCACCTACAGATGCCATAGGTCCTTTACCTGCAAAATTTCCAACTATCATGAGATCTGCTGTATTGTAAAGTTGTTGCAAAAAATTTGAAAGTAAAAGCGGTATCGCAAAATAAATTATCCCCGATGCTATTGAACCTTCGGTAAAATTCACATTCCCATCTATTTTTAATTTCATATCGCAGGTATTCCTATATATACAGTTGAAATTTTTCCGCAAATTTCATTATTGACCATACCATCTTTTACATCATGTATAGTTATCGTTTCATTTGCCATAACCACACTGCCTAAAATATTCCCCGTATCAGCATCAAGTCCTGACGGTATATCTATTGAACAAGTGTAATTGGAATGGGCGTTGATATTATCTATAACCTTCTCATAAATCCCGTCTACATTTCTTGTAAGACCCGTTCCGAAAATAGCATCTACGCAAACTTCATTTACTTCAAGTGAATTAACCAACAAATCCAAATCATTTTCATTTTCTATAAAAAATATATTTTCAGTAAGATTTTTAAGCATTTCCAAATTTTTAATTAAATCATCACTTTTCGGATCTTTCACTATAAATACATCAACATCTTTTTTATTAATTAGAAGATGTCTTGCCAAAGCAACTCCATCGCCGCCATTATTTCCGCCTCCGCATACAATAGTATATGAGTCGTAAATATTTAGTTGATGAAAAATAGCAACTGCCGCATTTTCCATCAACAATAACGACGGTATTTTATACTTGGAAGTAGCCTCCTTATCAAGTTTAATCATTTCATTTCTTGAAATACTCATAACAACACCTCACTTTTTTTAATTATATCACATTTGAATGTTAATTCTTGCTTATTATCAACAAAAAGTTAATCTTTTTACAAGTATTGATTTTTATCTATGTACTCATTAAACTATTATTAAGGAGGTAAAATAACTCAATGAATTTGCAACAGCAATGACATTATATTTAAAAAAGTTTTGAATTAATTTATCATAAAGATAGATTAATTTTTCCGGAATTAAAAATATTAATTACCGAAATTAAAAATAATTTTAATATGGAGAATGATTATGAATAAAACTAAATTAATTACAACACTACTATTATCCTTTACACTTTGTGCCTGCTCTTCAAACGGTGCAAGCGAAAGTTCGAATAAAGTAAACGAACCTGTAAAAGAAGAAATTCACTACTATGCACCTCTTAGCGGAATAGAAACTGAAAAAAACATTTCAAAAGAACCTGTATTTGCAGTTATGATTGATAACCATCCTGATGCAACTCCTCAATCAGGTCTTAACGATGCTGAAATAATCTATGAATTTAAAGCTGAAGGTGAGTATACAAGATTTATGGCACTATTTATGAAAAACCATGTTGATGTACTTGGTCCGGTTCGCTCTGCAAGACCATACTTTGTAGATACCGCAAAAGAATATGATGCAATTTATGCTCACTGGGGAGGTTCAGATGCAGGCTACATGGAAATTGAAACTGTCGGCTTAAAAGACTTGGATGGAATTTATTTAGAGGGCTCAACCTACTACAGAAATAAAGAAGTAAAAAAGAAACGTCCTCATGACGGTTATACAAGCTATGATTTATTATATTCGGCAGCAAAAGATTTTAATTACTTAGAAGACCTTAAAGAAGTAAAAGGCTTTAAGTTCGACACATCAGAAAATTTGGATACTCTTAATCTACAAATGGGTGATTCTCCTGCTACAAAACTTTCATTGGATTTCTTCAAACACTATAATATGACTTTTGAGTATAATGAAGAAACTAAAACATATCTACCTATAAGAAATGGAGAAAATGTAATTGATGAAAGAGACGGATCAAATGTATCTGCAAAAAATATAATACTTGAATTTGCAAAATCAAGTATTACAGGACCAAAAGACACTCTCACAATAGAACATATAGGAAGCGGAAACGGAAAACTGTTTACTCAAGGTAAAGTAATAGATATAACTTGGGAAAAACCAAGTAAAAAAGAAAAGACAATATTTAAAACAACAAACGGAGAAGAAATAATATTAGCTCCCGGACTTACATTTATAGAAGTTCTTGATCCGACTGACAATGTTTTGATAGAACCCGTTATTCAAACTCAAGAAAGTGCATCATGATAAGAAAAAAGTATAATTATAAAACATCTGAGGAATACAACAATATAATCTTTAGGTGTTTTCAATTTGATTCTTTCTATAACTTTTCAGTACCATAAAATATATTTAATTTTTAAATAAAAAAGATGAGATTGGTTTTAATCTCATCTTTTTACTTTATACATATTTCAACTCTGTAAAAATTAGTATATCTTTTATTATAGTCTTTACTGTTTTCTATATTGCTCCTTTGACAATTTGAGCAACTTTATAATACTAATATTTCTTCTTTTTAAATACACTCACAGCATATATTCCAACCGCTATTATTGTTGCCATTTCTGCATATAGACCTGAATTGACAAATCCGGTTTTTGGAATTTTTTTGTATTGAATAACTTCAGGCTCCTTTGGAATTTCCTTTGGAATTTCTATATTTTTAATTCTAAATCCTTCTTCCATGTCTCCTGTTATTTCTGTCTTATATCCTTGTTGTTCTTCTTCTCCTATTGTGTATTCTATTTTATTTCCTTCGTCGTCGTATGTTTTTAGGTCTTTAAATGTGTATTTCCAATTTTCTGATTTTGTCAGAGTTTTGCTTTCTATTGCTATTCCATTTGCATATAGCGTTATATTTATGCTGTCAAGTTCTTTTCCTTCCCACTCTTTCTCAACATTTACATAGGTTGTTTCATCTATCACCGGTTGTGTTTCCAACGGTGTATACGTTGATGTCGGTGGTGTAAATGGTAATTCCTGCGGTGTATACGGTGGTGTGTATGGTATCTCCGGAGGTGTATATGGCGGTATCCATGAATTTTTCTCTTTATTGGTTATTGTCAGACCGTCTTTCATTGTTCCGCTATAGCTTACTTCATACCACTTACCTGCTAGTTGAATGGATGAACCGCTTTCTCCAACTTCCTTAACTGTATATTGATAGTAGTTTGTACTTCCAAGTCCGTTTGCCACTTCAAGTTTCTCGAACTCTCCGCTCCAGTTATTATCCTCTGTAAGTTCAAGTTTCTCGCCTGTAGCTACTCCGTCTTTATATAGTTCTACTTCTATTCTATCTATAGGAGCTTCAATGCTGTTTTCTGAGTTGTCTTTCCATTCTTTTGTTACTTTAATATCTCTTGTCGGCGGTTCCATCGGTGTCCATGGCAGTTTTTCTCTGTTGGTAACCGTAAAACCATCTACCATTGTACCATCATAAGTAACTCTATACCATTTGTTATTTAGTTGAATTGCATTTCCACTTTCACCGGTTTCCTTAACTGTGTATTGATAGTAATTTATATTTCCAAGTCCGTCCGCCACTTCAAGTTTTTCGAAAGTTACAGTCCAGTTGTTATCCTTTGTAAGTTCCAACTTCTTTCCTGTAGCCACTCCGTCTTTGTATAACTCCACTTCAACACTTTCAATAGGAGCTTCTGCGTCATTTCCTTGAATGTCTTTCCATTCTTTTGTTACTTTAATATCTCTGATTGGCGGTTCCATCGGTGTCCATGGTAACTTTTCTTTGTTGGTTACTGTAAGACCGTCTTTCATTGTTCCGCCATAAATAACTCCAAACCATTTACCGACTAATTTAATTGCTGAACCGCTTTCGCCAACTTCCTTAACCGTATAATTGTGATTTACCCCGCCTAAAGTTGCTGATACCGGCAATTTTTCAAAAGTAGCAGTCCAATTATTTGCTTCATTTAAAGTAAGTTTTTTTCCTGTTGAAACATCATTTTTAAATAATTCTACTTGTATTTCATTAACAGGTATTGTATGCCCTTCAAGCAATTCCCAAGTCTTTGTTACCTTGACATCTCTTGTGGGAATTTCCATCGGTGTCCATGGCAGTTTTTCTTTATTTGTTACTTTAAGACCGTCTTTCATAGTACCAGTGTAAGTAACGCCAAACCACTTGCCGGCTAATTGAATAGCATTTCCGCTTTCGCCAACTTCCTTGACTGTGTATTGATAGTAATTTATACTTCCAAGTCCATCTGCCACTTCAAGATTCTTGAATTCTCCGCTCCAGTTATTGCCTGAGTTCAGTTCAAGTGTTTTTCCTGTTTCAACTCCGTCTTTATATAGTTCTACTTCTATCTTATCTACAGGAGATTGTACATTATTTCCTTGAATGTTTTTCCACTCTTTTGTTACTTTAATATCTCTTATCGGCGGTTCCATCGGTGTCCACGGTATTTTTTCTTTGTTAGTTACTGTAAAGCCGTCTTTCATTGTACCAGTATAAGTAACACCAAACCACTTGCCGGCTAATTGAATAGCATTTCTGCTTTCGCCAACTTCTTTTACAGTATAATTGTGATTTTCTCCGCCTAAAGTTGCTGATACCGGTAATTTTTCAAAAGTAACTGACCAATTATTGTCTTTTGTAAGATCTAATTTAGTACCTGTAGCTACTCCATCTTTGTATAATTCTACTTCTATCTTATCTACAGGAGCTTCCTTAACATTGCCTTGAATGTCTTTCCACTCTTTTATTACTTTAATATCTCTTGTTGGTGGTATCATCGGTGTCCATGGTAACTTTTCTTTGTTGGTCACAGTCAAACCGTCTTTCATTGTTCCGCCATAAATAACTCCGTACCACTTATTATTCAATTGAATAGCATTTCCACTTTCACCGGTTTCCTTAACTGTATATTGATAGTAGTTTGTACTTCCAAGTTTATCTGCTACTTCAAGTTTTTCAAATGTCGCTGTCCAATTATTGTCCTTTGTAAGTTCCAACTTGTTTCCTGTAGCAACTCCATTTTTGTATAGCTCCACTTCTATCTTTTCTACTGGAGCTTCTGCGTTATTTCCTTGAATGTCTTTCCACTCTTTTGTTACTTTGATATCTCTAGTTGGCGGTTCCATCGGTGTCCATGGTAACTTTTCTTTATTAGTTACTGTAAGACCATCTTTCATAGTTCCAGCATAAGTAACTCCAAACCATTTATTATCAAATTTAATAGCAGAACCACTTTCTCCAACTTCTTTAACTGTATAATTATGATTAGCTCCACCTAAAGTTGCTGAAACAGGTAATTTTTCAAAAGTAACAGTCCAGTTATTTGCTTCATTTAAAGTAAGTTTTTTACCGGTTGAAATATTATCTTTAAATAATTCAACTTGAATTTCATTAACAGGAATTGTATGTCCTTCAAGCAAATCCCAAGTCTTTGTTACCTTGACATCTCTTGTGGGAATTTCCATCGGTGTCCAAATTAAAGACCAAATTGCATATAGCTCTACATCTTTATCCAAAGTTCCTGTTTTAAAAGTATTGCCTTTGGTGTACATAGTACCTTTGCCGTCAGCTTGTGTATTCCATCCTTTGAATACATATCCGGATCTTTTCATTGTACCCGCACCTAAAACAGTCACTTTATCTGTATCTGCATCATCTCCGTCAGCGTTAACGGATGGATAATATCCATTATTGTCCTTTGGTGCTTCTCCCGTTACATCAGCATGATTCTTGTTGTAAATGATATTTCCATAAACGATAATATCATATTCCGCTTTTACTGTATCTTCAGGTATTGCCTGATCGGTACTTGCCAATGTGTTAGTTGTTGTAACTTCAGCTTTAATTTTACCTGTCGTCTTTCCAATTACTTTCCCGCTATTGTCAACATCTGCTACATCATTTTGTAACTCAAGATATTTTAATTCAGGAAATACAGTAGGATGGTCACTTGTAGCAAGTCCTTTAGCTGCCGCTTCCCCCGACTCTTCTCCAACATGAAGCTTAACAGTCTCCGTTTTTATTTTAGGAGGATGAATCAATCCGCAACCTATAGTATCAAGTGATTTATCTCTTACAAGTTCAGGTAATTCAGACGTTTTATAGTTTGTTCTGTCAAAATCGGAATTTTTGTGTTCCAACATATCCGAATCTTCCGCTTTCAATGTAAGCTTTGCTTCATCATCCGGAATAGTAACTTTCATCCACTGACCTTTATCAAGCATATAGCTCTTTAATTCATATCTTCCATTTTTATCTGTAATTGCACTGTGAATCAAAGTATTAGCAGGAATTAGCTTATTATTGATAATTACATCATGATTAGGAGAATATAGTTCAAATTTAACACCATTTGCTTTTTTTCTCCATCATCAAGTTTTCCGTTTTCATTCTTATCCCACCATACATCTGATGAAATAATAGAAAAATTTCCATACACATATTTTGCAGGATTGATATAGCCACTCATCTTATATCCTGTATAGTCGGTTGTTTCAAAGCTTCCGCCAATATATGCTTCAAGTTCATCAGTTGTAGTTTTAGCATTAGTTCTAAGTGGCAATTTAATATTTACCTGACTGCCCTTAGGAAGTTCTCCTAAATCAAGTTTAACATGAGTTACTTTGTCCCAATTTGTTACATCCGCTGCAGAAACAAATGTGTTTCCACCGTCTATACTATAACTGAATTCCTGTTTACCCGGACGACTGTCTCCCGTAACAATCGCTTCACCTGTCAAATACATATTAACTTCAGTTTTCGGCGTTTGAACTGTTTCATTTTGCTGAGTATATGATACTGATTTATCTTTTTTAGGAATTTCAATAATTGCCTTAAATTCCTTAAATCCGTCTGAATCCGGAGCTTGAACGGAAAAATCTCCACGCAGATTCTCTCTCTCATCAGGATAGAATTTTTGTGTAGGGAATTTACTTCCTGCTGTTCCATATACGATATTATCATATTTTCCCGGGAATATATTTGAACCTACCGCCGTATTCTTGGATACTATGACTTCCACCTTGCTCAAATTTACTCCGAACAGTTTCTTCTCCTTCGTAGCATCAAGCGCCTTTGCCGCATTTTCAGTTAGCTGAAATAAATCGCCTTCGAGTTTTGCATAGCTGTAGTATTCTTCCTTGCTGCCGTCCAGCTTGCTCTCCAGTTTACTCATATCGTAATAAACCATTCCGTACGGATGATGTTCATTTTCTCCCGGAGAGGTAACACTCGTATATCTGAAACTCTTTAACGCAATTACAACAGGGTCTTCCATAAATTTAAGTACATTGTCATTGTAGTAATAATAGTAAGAAAACGCCTTATTCTTAGTAATTTCCCTAATTTGTCTATTTAAAGCTTGTATTCCCGCTTCTGTAATAGACATTTTAATCCATACTCTGCCGTCAACATCCTTAATCTGTTCGATTTTCACATTGCCGGATGCATTATCATAACCTAAAAATTTACACTTGTCCACATCGGCGGCAAATTGCTTATCCGTGATTTCCACATAGGCAGATTCAGGGATTCCATAAGGCATCTTACCTGCTTCAGGAACATCTGAATTCATAGCATAAGCATAAGCTTTTGTATTAAATTTAACTTTTTGCATACTTGTTCCGGTCTGTGAAATGGAATTAATCGTATCATCACCGGTATTTGAAATGACATTATCCGCAGTCTTATTGGTAACAATATAAGTTCTTGTCAAAAGACCGTAACGTTGCGGTGTTTTTATAGCATTCCATGCCCTACCGCCAAAGGCTTGTCCTTTGCCCGCATCATGAATATGATTACCGTCGCTGCAGTTTCCATTATAGTATTTACCTTCTAAATTCTGAATAAAGTAATTAGGTCCATACCAAGCACCTTTTTCCTTCTCTATAGTAAGTGGATTTCCTTTGAAATCCGTATTTCTAAGTTCATATTCGATATTGGAAAACAATACAGCTATTCCTGTTTGCTTATCCGCAAACGGTTCAATATTGAATACCCCATCATAGCTTAGGATAATACTTGACAAATGTTCAACATTTCTGTCAATTCCAAGATCTATTTTTGTTCCGTCTTCAATATTTCCAATATCATATACTTTCTCTGCACTTTCAGTTCCGGATAGATTATCAACAGTTTTATAAGTGATTTTCCATCCACTTAAAGCTTTCGCTGCCGTAAATTTTCCAGTCAAAAGTCCTGTTTTATCAGCTTTAGTATCCAATCCCTTAAGATTCAAAGTTCCTACTGTCATATCAATCTTCGGATTTTTTGTCACAGGAGAAAACTCTTTCTTAACTCCATAATCAAAGAACATCATCCAAGTATCATAGAAAGTTCCATTTTCTGCTTGATTAGGAAACAGTACATTTTCTTTTAATCTGGCTCCTGTACTTTCCGCCTTCAAAGGTGTACATTTCTTTTGAGTTACTGTCGTCCAAAAGAAATCGTCCTTTGCTTTTCCACTGAGATTATTAACAGGATTCTTTACAGCCTTGTCAGCCTCATAATCAAAATTGTCATTTACATCAGCAGTTGGATCAGTTGATTTTGCAGAATATTTTACCTGTAAATGTCCTGTAGCTGTAGGCGTAACATAAAAGTCAAATTTACTTTGAGCATATGACTGTCTTCTGGTATTTTCATTATATCTTCCTGCAAAATGTGTAGTTGCATTAAAGATATCATTATTTAAATATTCCCAATACACCTCAACTTTAGTTATTCTTCCACCGGAAGTATCAAAGTTTACTTTAGGAAAATTATGAACTTTATTTGCTAAATGAACAGGTGAATTTACATCTACTGTATGTTCATTACCATCTGCAGTAGTATAAACAACCTTTGCTACTTTATAAGAAGTATTATTCCATGTTTGAGCAGTCCCTTTCCATGCAGTGGGTTGAATTTCTTCCGGAAATTCATAAGTTTCAACCGTAGCTCCGGTCTTATTCTTTGGAAAATACTCATTCCATTCTCCGTTTGCATCTTTTAATATATAATATTCATTACTTAAACGAGTATAACCTACATCTGAATAATTCGCATCAGGAGATACTGCATTTGCAGTATAATATCCTCCTGCGTTTTTATAAAGCTGATATCCCGGTCCTGCAAAGCTATGAATTTCATATCCATCTACAATATGAGCTTTCATAGTTTTAATCTTTACACCTTGGCCATCAGCACTGACGATAACTTCCTTTTTGCCGTCCGTTCCGTTTGGAGTCTCAAAGACAAATTCAGGTGTTGTAGCTTCATATAAAGTGTCAGAACCGATATCTTCTATTCCATCCGGAACTTGCCATACAGGTGAAAATCCATTTGAAAAAACTTCACTCCATTTATGATCGCTTCCATTATTATACATAGGTTTTCTTGGCGTTAAAATATAATAATTTCCCCTGCCGTCACCATCATTTTTCATTTCACTAACGCTTACATAATAAGCAAGATCTAAATCATATAATCCATTTCTGATTTGTAATTTTTTTAAAATAAAATTTCCCTCAGCACTTGCAGTTTTTGGAACATAAACTTTAATATGTTTCAAACTCATTAGAGGAGTATCTCCATCATGAATCGTCCCCTGCTTATAATAATAGTAGTCCCTGTTACCTGTAAACGGACCGCTTGCAGGATCTGTATCATAAAAATTTATAAAACCGGAATTTGCTATCTTTGCCATGCTACTTGCATTTAGATGACGATCTCCTGTTACTGTCGTTTTAGGATCATTATAATTAATCGGTGACATTCTCCACTTATATTCTGACGGATTTCCTGCACTGTTAATCGGCTCGTTGTTTTCTCCCTCACAGGCAGCAACATTAAGCTTTGTTTCAAGTTTTCCTTCGTTCAGCCACTTTTCACATTCTTTAGCGGTCAAACTGCGTCTGTTAAAGGCGATATTAAAAACCAAGCTTGCACTACCGCCCAAAGATCCAAGAAAATTATCATTTATATCATAAATAATTTTTACAACTTTATCATAATTCTTTTGCGATACAGGATCCAACGGAATTACATTGCCATTTGCATCAAGCATGGTAATTTTTTCAAACTGCACTCCTTCAATGCCGGGGTTGGAAAGTTTGAATCCGTAAGACGGTATATCCACTACAATTCTTTGGTCGCCGAACTCATTGCTACCATCATCCTTCACACGGAAAAAAGGCGTGTAATTTATAGTAAACAATGTATCCGTCATAGTTGCCAAATTATATTCGTTTATTGACGTTCCGTCACCGTTTGATGTATCATTAATCTTATGACTGTCATCATATACCGCAAGTTTACCGTTTGTCATAGGTGCACCCTTAACAGACGGAGATTTAATTAGAAAATTTTTATCTAAAAACTTCTCAGTTCCATCTATTTTATTAACAGCTTTCATAACTGCTTCTTTAATTTCATTCTCAAATAAGGCATTTTCGTCTTTGATGTCAACATCTTCTTTCAGCTTTATGCCTAACTTTTTCGTAACCGTAGTTTCTAACGATTCACTTTCTGCAAAAACAGTACTGCTTGAAACAATAACCCCTAAAAGTATTATAAAAGCTAATAAAAAAGATATTACTTTTTGTAATATTATCCTCTTTTTCATTGATTTTATTTCCCCCTCTTTATTCCTTTTCAAAATTTATAATTTTAATTTTGAAAACAAAATTAAAGTTTTATTTTCAAAGGATACCTTTATAAACTAACGATAACCTCAGCAAACAAAACCTTTCTATAGTAAAACTATATAAATCCCATTTTTATATTATACTAAATTACGGTACAAAAAGTCTACTCTTTTTAACAATTATTTAGCAATTTTAACTTATAATTTATTTACTTTTAGTACATCATTTCCATTTTAACTTTTAAAGTTTGAATATAAACATAATTTATATCAAATATTTCAATTTTTTCTAAGACTTATTTTGTTATCTCAAGCATTCTCTTCTGTCATTTCGACCGAAAATGAACGAAACTAAGTGCAGTGAATTGTAGCGGAGAGATCTCTTTTATTTCTACCATTGTATGAGATTTCTCCATTTTGGCTACGCCTCCAGTCGAAATGACAAGGAAAAAATACTAACGGGACTACAGTCGAAATGACAAATAAGGAAGTCTATTAAGACTTCAAGCAAAAGCATGAATAGAGAGCTATCGTATTGAAATAAATAAAAAGATGTCTTAATTTTTATTAAGACATCTTTTTATTTATTTCATATATTATTTTAAGTCCTTTTAGTGTCAAATTATTATCTACAATTAAATTATATTTTGAATCTTTTGTGAGTAATGACGAAAAACTTCCCGTCATTACTATATTGACATCTTCAGGTTTTAATTCCAATTCAGTTAATATATAACCTATTATTCCATCTATTGTGCTTACATATTGATAATATAGTCCGGACTGCATAGCTTTTACCGTCGTATTTCCTATAACTTTTTTAGGTTCTACTATCTCTATTTTAGGCAGTTTTGCATTTTCAGTTGTAACTGCGTCTCGTGCAATCTTTATTCCGGAAACTATAAGTCCTCCAAGAAAATCAGATTTTTCATTTACAACATCAAACGTCAATACTGAACCAGAATTTATTATAATAGCACTTCCTCTAAATTTATTTAATACGGCAACTGCATTTGAAATTCTATCTGAGCCCACTTCTTTCGGATTTTCACATTTTATGTTAAGTCCTGTTTTAATTCCAACTCCGACTATCACAGGTTCAAGTTTACAATATTTTTTAATCATCTTTTCAACATTGTAAGTCATATCGGGAACAACTGATGATATTATAACTCCATCTATATTGTGAAAGCTTATATCTACATCTTGTAAGAGAAGCTTATATAGAATTCCTATTTCATCAGCTGATTTTGAAATATCAGTTTTTATTCTAAATTTGTATAAGAGCTCATCATTATTATAAATTCCAAAAATTGTATCCTTATTTTCTATATTAATCGCTAAAAGCATTTATTTACCTCTTCCTAAAAGCATTGCTTTTACTACAGCTGTTGTAATTATTACCGACAGAATAGCTTCAGGTATTCCTGATGTAACAGTTACTCCTAAAATTGCAGTTCTTGCTTGTTCGATAGGTTTTCCGATTGTATTCATATATCTTTCCGCATATATGAGATATATGCCTCCAAGTACAAAAATTGTATTTGTCATAGAACCTAAAAATGCTGCAGCAGTTATTGAAAAATCATTATTCATATGCTTGTAAGTATAATAGAGCATAAATATTGAAATTACTAAAAATATTCCCATCAGTACAAGCGTAGTTGTGTTTGCATCCGATTTAATATTTTTTTGTAATAGATATGCTAAAAATGCTATTATTACAAGCCAAGCAACAGTTGACGCTTTTTTTAGGCTGTTTTCATTTTTATCTTTTAAAAACCTGTAAACATAAGCTGAAACTAACCCTATCAAAATTCTCGGAACTATTGATATCAACGGATTATAGAATACAAATGATATAGGTCCCGGCCTTGTTATTGCATTAAATAAACTTGACACTCCAAATATTAAACCGACTGCCGCTCCTACAATCGGACCTTCCAATATTCCTGCGATTATTACAGGAATGTGCATAGTAGTTGCATTTATTATTCCAAGCGGAATAAAGCCAAGGGGAGTAAGTCCTAATACTACAGTAACTGCTCCAAGCATGGCTGCTACTACAAGTTGTCTGTTTGTAACAGATCTCTTTCTTCCATTATTCATTTTTTACCTCCTGATACGGTTCTTAAAGATACCGTTCAATATATTACTAACCCTACAAATTTATATCTTCATAGGAGATTAGCCCTTTTGTTGTTTTTGACGAATATACCGCATTTGAAATTGCTCTTGATATTACCTTTGCTGCCGTCATACCTACAAAGCTGATATCAGTCTCCACTTCTCCTGTTGCTATTGTAAATATTGTATCTCCGTCAAACATGGTATGCACAGGTTCTATACTTCTTGCATATCCGTCGTGTGCCATTTGCGAAATTTTATTACAATTTGCCTTAGTCAATTTTGCATTTGTTGCAACTATTGAAATCGTCGTATTTGTTGCCCTATTAAATGCGTTATAGTTTGCTGTTTTTTCTTCATAAATTTTCATTGTATCTAAAAATTTCTTTTCTTCTCTTGAATATACACCTGCGATTTGAATACCTTTTTCAGCATCACATATATCTCCAAATGCATTTAAAACTGTAAGTGCTGCAATTTTTAAATTGCCGATTTGAATAGATGCTTGTCCTATTCCCGACTTCATTGAAAAATCATTTCCCAAGATTTTTCCAACAGTTGCTCCTGTTCCCGCTCCTATACAGCCCATAGACGTATCTTCGGTCTTAGAATTTTTGCAAGCTTCATATCCCATCTCCAAGTCGGGACGACAATGTGGATCTCCTACAGCTAAATCAAATATAACTGCTCCTACTACTATAGGAACTCTGCATACGGTAACATCCATTCCAAGCTCTTTTTCCTCTAAGTATTTCATAATTCCGCTTGCAGCATTAAGTCCATAAGCAGATCCTCCGCTTAGCATAACACAATTTACCTTCTCTACAAGATTTTCAGGTCTTAATAAATCCGTTTCTCTTGTTCCCGGAGCACTTCCTCTTACGTCTACTCCACATACAGCTCCTTTTTCAGGTATTATTACCGTAACTCCTGTAAGTCCGTCAAAATTTTGTGCATGACCTACTTTTAAATTTCCTACATCAGTTAAATATCCACTATACAAAAAA
>NZ_GL349422.1:316789-387134 GCF_000090945.1 Peptoniphilus sp. oral taxon 386 str. F0131
CATACGGTAACATCCATTCCAAGCTCTTTTTCCTCTAAGTATTTCATAATTCCGCTTGCAGCATTAAGTCCATAAGCAGATCCTCCGCTTAGCATAACACAATTTACCTTCTCTACAAGATTTTCAGGTCTTAATAAATCCGTTTCTCTTGTTCCCGGAGCACTTCCTCTTACGTCTACTCCACATACAGCTCCTTTTTCAGGTATTATTACCGTAACTCCTGTAAGTCCGTCAAAATTTTGTGCATGACCTACTTTTAAATTTCCTACATCAGTTAAATATCCACTATACAAAAAATCACATCCAAATTATTTTACTTCATCTCTTTTTATAAAATCAACTAATTTCACAAAAAGTGTATCTTCTTTTATTTTTTCAACACTGTCTTTGTTTTTTAATGCTTCTATTAATTTAAAAGCTATACTTTGTGCAAATGCAGGTCCCATTCCCGTAATTATATTTTCATCACATACAACTGCATTATCCAATCTATTTTTAGAACTCAAATTGTTTTCATATCCCGGATAGCACGTAAACTTTTTATCTTTTAATAAATTTATTTTGTCAAGTACAACAGGTCCTGCACAAATTGCAGACACAATTTTTTCTTCCATATAGTACATTTCTACAAGTTCAAGTACTCTCTTTTCGGCTGCAAGATTTACTGCACCCGGTAACCCTCCCGGAATATATACCCCTCTATATTCCTCAAAATTTATTTCATCTATTGTCTTATCTGCAATAATTCTTACTCCGTGAGAAGATTTTACTTCTTTCTCTTCAGAAATACTGACAAGTTCCACTTCAAGATTTGCCCTTCTCAAATAATCACAAACTGTTAAAGCTTCTATTTCTTCAAATCCTTCAGCCAAAAAAATAATTAAATCTTTCATATGTTTCTCCCCCTTACATATTTTTAGATTTTTCATTCGCAGCACAAATTGCATCTATAATTGCCGCTCTAAATCCCATTTTTTCTAAAACTCTAACTCCCTCTATAGTTGTACCTCCCGGTGAAGTTACCATATCTTTAAGCTTTGCAGGATGTTCTTGTGTTTCAAGCACCATTTTTGCAGATCCCAAAACAGTTTGAGAAATAAAATTATAGGCGTCTTCCCTCTTCATTCCATTTAAAACCGCACTATCAGCTGCAGCTTCAATAAACATATATACATAAGCCGGCAGACAACCACAAGCTGCTGAAAATGCAGAAAATTGTGACTCATCAAGTCTTGCCGCCCTTCCAAATAAATTAAAAATTTCAATAACTTCTAAAATTTCATCTTCCGTTAAAATTTCATTAGGACATATTGCAGACATTGCCTCAAAAACCATCGCAGGCGTATTCGGCATAGTCATTACAATTTTTTTATTTGGAAGTAATTTATTTAATTTTTCAATAGTAAATCCCGCTGCTATCGAAATTATAATTTTATCATTAACCGTATCTCTTATTTCATCAATTACTGTTTCATACATATTAGGTTTTACGGCTAATATTATATATTTCGAATTTTCTACAAGTTCTGAATTTGAAGATGCTATTTTTACATTTTTATATTCTTCAAATTCTCTTAATTTCTCATTACTTCTATTTGAAATTATAATTTCTCTATTATTTTTTATAAGTCCATAGGCTATGGCCTTACCCATATTTCCAATTCCTATTATTCCTACTCTATTCATAATATCCTCCTTATATTATTATTACATAAATTTTAGAAATTTTCCATTATTTGACAATGGTGTTATAATAAAAACGGTGATTTTATTATGAAAAAAATATCTTTAATTAAGCTTTTTTTGACATTTTTTAAAATAAATGCCGTTACATTCGGAGGCGGATATACAATTGTACCCGTCATAAAGGATGTTTTTGTAAATGATTATAAACTGCTTTCTGAAGATGAAATGCTTGATATTTTGGCTCTTGCCCAGGGAGGACCGGGTGCAATGGCAATATCAACATCAATTTTAACAGGCTATAAATTAAGAGGTGTAGCAGGTGCATTAACTACACTGAGCGCATCAGTTCTTCCATGTCTTATAATTCTCTCAACTGTTTCCATATTTTATTCCAAGTTCAGAACAAATTTTTTTGTAAATGCCATACTTGACGGAATAAGCGGAGTAATATGTGCTGTACTATTACTTACAGTTTATAATATGGGAAGTATTGCATATAAAAAATATCCCGGATTTTCGAGTATAGTCATGATTTTAATTTTTATTTTAGGTTTTTTCCTAAAAGTAAAAACTTCTCATTTGATTCTTCTTTGTGCAGTTCTCGGAATAAGTGTCTTTTTTGTAATAGACAGGAGGTACCATGGATAATTTAATTGTTCAACTGTATTTTACTTTTTTAAAAATCGGAACACTTGCTTTTGGAGGAGGATATGCTTCAATACCACTTATCGAAAGATACATAGTAAATGAAAATAATTGGATTTCTAAAATGGAATTTCGTGATTTAGTCTCAATTTCACAAATGACTCCCGGTCCTATCGCAATAAATTCCGCAACTTTTGTAGGACAAAAAGTCGGCGGTGTTTTAGGTTCGGTTGTTGCAACAGCAGCTATTGTAACTCCACAATTTCTTTTAATGATGTTTCTCGGACATTTTTTATTTAAAAAGAATAAAAAATTTAAAGTTCTTGAATGGATGCTAAACGGTATAAGAGCCGGTCTTGCATCGTTAATTTTTATGTCTGCATTAAAGCTTATACACACAAGTATGTTTCCAAACGGATTTTCAAATGTGAAAATTTCTGCAATAATAACATTTATAATCGGATTTATACTCTATTACAGAAAGGTTGATATGCTAAAATTAATTGCTATAGGTGCAATTCTCGGAATAGTTTTGGAAGCCGGTTTTATATTTATTTAAACTGTTGATTAATTATAAAAACCTCTTAAAGTTATTAACAATTTAAGAGGTTTTTTGTTCATTTGTGGATTACTCAACTTTATTAATTGAATTTTTTATTTAACTAATGCTATAATTAATTTATAGGAGGTATTAAAATGTGGACAAGAAAACAACTTAAGGACAATGCAAAAATATTTTTGAGAAAATATTTAAAAGAGGCTATTATAGTATGTATTATATTTTCAATTCTGAATGCCAATATTAATTTTGAAAAAAGAGAAAGCCATTTTCCTTTTTCCGAAACTAAGTACAAATACCAGTTTCATTTAAATAAATATATGATGCCGCACAAACACTTTTTAAATGTAAAAAGCGAAAACTCAAATTTACCTAAAGAAGGTTTAAAATTATTAAGAATATCAAATATTTTTAAACCTTTAGTATCAATTGTAAGTGCAGCAACTTTTACAATAGCAAACTCTATTATAGTTATGATTATAATTATTTTATCCGTTGTTAAAATTTTTATATTAAACCCGATTAAAATCGGAATGCTGAGATTTTTTATAGACGGATATGAAAATGATAATGCCGACATTTCTAATGTTATAAGTGCATATAGAGATAACTCTTGGTTTAAATTATCCGTTAAATTATTATTAAAAGACATATTTATTGCACTGTGGACCTTACTTTTAATAATTCCCGGAATTTATAAATCATATGAATATTACTTCGTAGATTATATTCTTGCTGAAAACCCTGATTTATCTCTTGGAGAAGCAATTTCAATAAGTAAAGAAATGACTGATGGTGAGAAATATGATATTTTTGTTCTAAATCTTTCTTTTATAGGATGGGAAATTCTATCATCATTGCTGTTTGGACTTGGTGTCATACTTTTAACTCCATATGAATACGCAACATATACAAATCTATATTTATTTGACAAAAAAACTAAACTTGAAACTATTATTTAATCCCATATTACCCCTTTGGAGGTGTTTATTATCGAGACTCAAGTATTTTCAAGACTTAAAAACAACAAATCAATATCAAATAATTTTAAATTAAAATTCATATTTTATTTTGCATTTTTATTAATGCTGAGCAGCCTTGCTTTTAATTCACCTACAGAAATACTAAATGGCATGAAGAAAATTATACTTTCTCCATGCCATTTGATTACAGATTACATAGCAATTTCAAATATAGGTGCCACTCTGTTTAACGGGGGTATTATGACACTTATATCCGCTTTCGTATTAAAGAAAAACAAAGCAACTATAACAGGTCCTATTATTGCCGCAGTATTTACTGTATGCGGATTTTCATTTTTCGGAAAAAACATATATAATTCATTGCCAATTATGTTTGGTGTGTATTTGTATTGCCTTGTTGAAAAAGTAAAATTTAACAAAGTTTTAATTATAAGTATGTTTGCAACAGCGTTATGTCCAATGGTAAGTTTTCTTACATTTTCAGCCGGGCTTAGTTTGAAATATGGAATAATCGCAGGATGCAGTGTGGGAATTTTAATCGGATTTGTAATTTCACCTCTTGCATCTTCATTTCTAAGTTTTCATCAAGGTTATAATTTATATAATACAGGTTTTACCGCAGGAATGATTGGAATGTTCTTAACCGGATTTTTGAGAATGTTCGATAAAAATGTTGAAATCAGAAATATTATATCCTTAGGAAATAATTTAAAAATTTCATTTTTTCTATTTCCATTTTTCTTATTTTTATTTATACTTGGATTTATCATAAATAACAGATCATTTTCCGGATATAAAAAACTTATGAATAATACAGGAAGACTGATTGCCGATTTTGATTTGATATATGGAAGCGGAATAACTCTTATAAATATGGCGATTATGGGAACTATCTCAACTATCTATGTCTTACTGATTGGAGGAAATTTAAACGGTCCGATACTTGGAGCCATATTTACGATAATCGGATTTTCTGCATTTGGAAATCACCCCAAAAATTCAATTCCTATTTTAATCGGAGTGTATCTCGCACAGTTTTTTAATAAATATAATCCTAAATCTACAATATCAATGATAACTGCACTTTTCGGAACAACCTTAGCTCCGATTGCAGGAGAATTTGGAGTAATTTGGGGAATTATTGCAGGTTTTTTCCATGTTTCAATGGTAATGAATATAGGATATTTACATGGGGGAACAAATCTTTATAATAACGGTTTTTCAGGAGGTTTTATTGCAGCAACAATTGTACCTATAATAAAATCTATTAATAATATAATTGAGAGGTTTAAAGATGAATAGCATAATAAAAAAAGAAGAAATAAAAGCAAGAGAAATATCAGATGAATTGATGTACTATTTTTTTTCGGAAAACATTCATACATTTTCAATATATGTAACATTTTATGAAGATCATTTCATTATAAGTGCGAGAGGAAAAACCAAAACTCCACCAAAAAGTGTAGATGACTTAATGTTTATAATGAATTCAAAGAGAATGAGTGAAGTTGAAGATTATTATGACGGAATTTTAGGATTCGGTCACACAGGTAGTGACTATAATATACTCGGAACGCTTATTGATGAGGCAAGTGTAACATTTGAAGATGAAATTTTAAACTTTGTAATAAGAAGAAATTTTTAATAATATAAATTATGCCGGAGATTTAAAAATATTATCTTCGGTTTTTTTATTTTCTGTTCTATTTTAAATTTTTATTATTAATTTTTATAATATAGCTTAGCATAAATAAAAGAGCGGTGTTATCCGCTCTCTACATTATTTTTTTTATCTCTTCTCTCATTTTTTTCAGCACTTTTTTTTCTATTCGAGATATTGTCATCTGAGATATATCTAATTTTTCAGCTATGGCAACTTGAGTTTTCTTTTCAAAGTATCTTTCTATCAGAATAGTTCTTTCCATATCATTTAATTCAGACATAGCTCTTTCTAAAAAATCTTTCATTTCTATCTTTTCAAAATATTTTTCATTTTCTCCAACTAAATCTGCAAGGTTCAATTCCTTATCATCTCCATTAGTGTCATAAGTTACATCTAATGATTGTGGTGTATATACCTTACTTGCTTCCATAGCTTCAATTACTTCTTCAGGTGTTGTTTCAAGATAATCTGCTATATCCTCTACTGTAGGAATTCTTTGAAGTTCTTGAGTTAGTTGAGTTTTAGCATTATTTATTTTTTTGGATAGTTCTTGAATTCTTCGTGGAACTCTGATTGTCCAACCCTTATCTCTGAAATATTTTTTTATTTCTCCTATGATTGTAGGTGTTGCAAATGATGAAAATTCATATCCTTTTTCAAAATCATATCTGTCAATAGCATATATAAGTCCGATAGATGCAACTTGAAATATGTCATCATAATCTATTCCTCTTCCTGAGTATTTTTTAGATAATATTTCTGCTATATACAGATGCTCTTCTATTAAAATATCTCTGATTTCAGGGTCTTTATTCAGTTTATATGCTTCAAAAAGCTCTTTTCTTTCACTTTTATCAAGTTTTCTTCCCAAAATATGATATTCTTCTAATTTCATAGCATCTTCCCTATAAATTAATTATAAATATTATTGATTCATCTTCAATATAACTATCATCTACAAGACATTCTATTATTGTGTTTGAAAGTGAAAGCTGTTCAAGTCTTTCTATTTTTTCTTTACATATTTCAGATATTGTAACTTTACATTTTTCATCTGTTACTTCAATTTCGATATTTATCATTTCGTTGCATTGAAGTTCATACGCTATTGTAAGTCCTTCATTTATTGCCATTTTTATATCTTCAACTGTTTCTATATCAAGGTTTAAATTTGACATTATACCTGATACAAAAAGTCTTACTGAACTAAAATATTCCGCCTTATTTGGTATAGAAAGGTATATATTTTCCATATTAATCCCTCATTTCGAATACGCTGTCAAGCTTTGTTATTGTAAATAATTTTTTTATACTTGATTTTACGTTTATAAGTGTTATTTTATTCTCATCTTCCGAAATTTCATTTAATATAAAAATCAACGCTCCAAGTCCTGTTGAATCAATATATTCAAGTTCCTCAGCATCTATTAATATATTTTTTTTATCTTTTCTGTATTTATTTATAACACTTTCTTTAAATTCAGGTGAGGTATATACATCAAGCTCTCCTTTTGGATACACTATTAATTTTTCTGAATTTTCAAATTCTATATTGAACATACTTTTCTCCTCAATCACCAATATATTTTGCAACTGCAACTACTTCTGAATCTTTTATATTCATAAGTTTTACTCCTGATGTAGATCTTCCCATTACAGAAATACCTTCAGTTTCTATTCTTATTATTATTCCCTCTGAAGTAATCATCATAATTTCATCATTTTTATCAATTATCTTAGCAGATACAAGATCTCCGGTTTTATCTTTTACCTTATATGTTATTATTCCCTTACCTGCTCTTGATTGAATTCTATATTCATCAATCGGTGTAAGTTTTCCAAAACCGTTTTGAGATATTACAAGAAGATACTTATCGGCACTTACTACATCAAATCCTACTACTTCATCATCTTTATTAAGTTCTATTGCTTTAACTCCCATGGATGTTCTTCCTGTAAGTCTTACTTCATCTTCTTTAAATCTTATACTCATTCCCTTTTTAGTTACTAATATAAGTTCATCTTCTCCCGTTGTAAGTCTTGTACCTATTATTGAATCTCCATCCCTTAAAGTCATTGCATTAATTCCTGATTTTCTTATATTTTTTATTTCTTCAAAAGATATTCTCTTTATAATTCCATCTTTTGTAGCCATAACTATATTTAAATTAGGGTCATATTCCCTAACAGGAATTATTGACTGAACTTTTTCATTTGCAGAAAGATTTAATATATTTATTATTGCCGTTCCTTTCGATTGTCTTGAACTTTCAGGTATTTCATATGCTTTAAGAACATAGGCTCGTCCAAGATTTGTAAAGAACAATATCAAATCATGAGTTGATGTTATAAATAAATCATTTACAAAATCTTCTTCTCTTGTAGTAAGAGCTGATATTCCTCTTCCACCTCTCTTTTGAGGTTTATATGTTCCCTCCGGCATTCTCTTAATATATCCGAATTGAGTAAGTGTTATTACAACATCTTCTTCTTTTATTATATCTTCAAGATCAATTTCTCCTGCCGCGGATTTTATTACAGTACGTCTTAAATCACCGAATTTATCTCTTATTTCTATTAATTCATCTTTTATTATAGACATAAGCTTTTCATGATTTTCTAATATTTCGGTAAACTCTGCAATTAATCTTATTAATTCTTTATATTCTTCATCAAGCTTTTCTCTTTCAAGTCCTGTAAGTCTTCTAATTCTCATATCAAGAATTGCTTGACCTTGAATTTCTGTAAGTCCGAATTCTTCAGTAAACTTAATTTTTGCCTCATCATCATTTCTTGATGATCTTACTATTTCTATTATTCTGTCAATATTATCAAGTGCAATTTTCAATCCTTCGACTATATGTGCTCTTGCTTTAGCTTTTTCAAGATCAAATTTTGTTCTTCTTGTAACTACATTAATTTGATGATCTACATAGTATGAAATAAGTTCCTTTAAATTTAATATCTTAGGTACTCCATTTACAAGTGCAAGATTTATTATTCCAAAAGTTGTTTGCATTTGAGTATTCTTATATAACTTATTTAAAACTACATTAGGGTTTGCATCCCTCTTTAGATCAATTGCAATTCTTATTCCCTTTCTTGTAGATTCATCTCTTATTGCAGAAATTCCATCTATTACTTTATTTTTTACAAGCTCTGCAATTTTCATTATAAGATTTGATTTATTAACCTGATAAGGAATTTCTCTTACTACTATTCTTCTCTTATTTTTTTCTTCTTCAATTTCTGCAACTGCTCGAACTTGAATTTTTCCTCTTCCTGTCTTATAAGCCTCTTTTATTCCCTCTCTGCCCATAATATATGCACCTGTTGGAAAATCCGGCCCTTTTATTGTATTCATAAGTTCATCAATAGTAATTTCTTCATTATCTATAAAACTTATTGTTCCGTTTATTACTTCTGTTAAATTATGAGGCGGCATATTTGTAGCCATACCTACCGCAATACCTGCTGAACCGTTTACCAAAAGATTTGGAAATCTTGACGGCAAAACAACAGGTTCAATTTCTTCTTCATCAAAATTCGGTTTAAAGTCAACAGTATCTTTATTTATATCTCTTAGCATTTCCTGAGTGAGCTTTGTCATTCTAAGCTCAGTATAACGCATAGCGGCAGCACTGTCTCCGTCTATATTACCAAAGTTTCCCTGTCCGTCAACAAGAGGATATCTTGTATTAAATTCTTGTGCAAGTCTTACTGCAGCATCATAGATTGATGAATCACCATGAGGGTGAAATTTACCCATTACATCTCCGACAAGTCTTGCAGATTTTCTATATGGTCCATTCGGTTGAAGTCCAAGAACTTGCATTCCGTAAATTATTCTTCTATGAACAGGTTTCAATCCATCTTTAACATCCGGCAAGGCACGAGATACTATTACACTCATAGAATAATCAAGATAGGATTTTCTCATTTTTTCTTCTAATCCTACATCAATTACTCCTTTATCATAAATTTCAGTCATATTTCCTCCTATGCATCTATATTTTCAACAAATAAGGCATTTTCCTGTATGAAATCACGTCTTGGTTCTACTTCAGAACCCATTAACATTGAAAAAGTCTCATCAGCTTCTATTGCATCTTTTATTTCAACTTTTAAAAGTATTCTGTGATCAGGATTCATCGTTGTTTCCCAAAGATCTTCAGGATTCATTTCACCAAGACCTTTATATCTTTTAATGTCAAATTTTTTATCACGTCCAAGCTCATTTAAAGCTCTTTGTAATTCTCTATCATCATAACAATATCTAAGAGCCTTCGTACCTTTTAATATTCCAAAAAGCGGAGGTTGTGCAACATACACATGTCCTTCTTCAATAAGAGGACGCATATATCTGAAGAAAAATGTAAGAAGAAGTGTCATTATATGTGCACCGTCAACATCGGCATCTGTCATAATTATTATCTTATTATATCTTAAATTATCTATTGAAAATTCAGAGCCTATTCCTGTTCCGAAAGCTGTTATCATGGCCTTTATTTCATCAGAATTTAATATTTTATCAAGTCTTGCCTTTTCTACATTCATTATTTTTCCTCTTAGAGGAAGTATTGCTTGAAATACTGAATCTCTTGCATCTTTTGCAGAACCGCCGGCAGAATCTCCTTCGACTAAAAATATTTCTGTTGTTTCGTTATCTGAATTTTGACAATCGGCAAGTTTTCCGGGAAGTGTCATAGATTCAAGTATATTTTTCTTTCTTGTAAGATCTCTTGCTTTTCTTGCAGCTTCTCTTGCTCTTCTTGCTGATAGAGATTTTTCAAGTATTGTCTTTGCAACTTTAGGATTTTCTTCAAGAAAGCTCGACAAATTTTCAGATACAGATGAATCTACGATACCTCTTGTTTCTGAATTTCCAAGTTTTGCTTTAGTTTGTCCTTCAAATTGAGGATTTGGAAGTTTTACACTTATTACTCCTGTAAGTCCTTCTCTAACATCTTCTCCCGAAAGATTTTCTTCTTTTTCCTTAATTATATTATATTTTCTTCCATAATCATTAATACATCTTGTAAGAGCAGATCTAAATCCCGAAAGATGTGACCCTCCTTCTTCTGTATTTATATTATTTGCAAATGTGAGTATATTTTCTGTGTATGAATCCGTATACTGAAGTGCTATTTCAACAGCTGTATTTTCTCTAATTTCATCAATATATATTATTTCCTTGTGTATTGCAGTTTTTTTTCTATTTATATATTCTACGAATGATTTAATTCCACCTTCATAGTGATATGTTTCATCTTTTCCAATTCTATGATCTATAAATTGAATTTTTATCCCCTTATTTAGAAATGCCATTTCTCTAAATCTCTTAGATAAAATTTCAAATTCAAATTCAACAGTATCAAAAATTTCAGGATCAGGTCTAAAAAATATTTTTGTTCCGGTTTCTTCTTTTTTCAGCTTCTCTACTTCAATTAACTGAGTTTTTGCAATTCCTCTCGAAAATTTTTGTTCATATATATTTCCGTTTCTCTTTACATTTACAATAAGCTCCGTGGAAAGTGCATTTACAACTGAAACCCCAACTCCATGAAGTCCTCCTGAAACTTTATAAGCTCCGTTATTAAATTTTCCACCTGCATGTAAAATTGTAAGAACTGTTTCAACTGTACTTTTTCCTGTCTGTGGGTGTATTTCAGTCGGAATCCCCGAACCGTTATCTGATACACTGACAGAATTATCCTCATAAATTTCAACTAAAATATGATCACAAATTCCGGCAAGTGCTTCATCTATTGAGTTATCCACAACTTCATAAACTAAATGATGAAGTCCCTTTGAACCTGTAGAACCGATATACATACCCGGTCTTTTTCTTACAGGTTCAAGACCTGTAAGGACTTGTATGTCTTCTGCTCCATACTGTCTGTTTTTATTTTCTTTCATTTCCTTCTCCTAATCTAATAATTGATAATCTGTCCATTTTTTATTTCATAAAAATCAGCATTTAAACTTCTGAAATTCTCTTCATTTAAATTTGTAGAAGTTATAAATGTCTGCATATTTTTTAAACTATTTATTAAATAAGATGCTCTATTTTTATCAAGTTCTGAAAATACATCGTCAAGAAGTAGTAAAGGGCTGTTTTTTTGATAATTTTTTATAATATCCACTTCTGATAACTTAAGACTTAAAACAACAGTTCTTATTTCTCCCTGTGAACCATAAGTTTTAGCACTTAAATTTTCTATTTTAAAATCTATATCATCTCTGTGAGGACCTATTGTAGTGAACTTTATTTCTAAATCTCTTTTTCTACAATTTTTCAAACTGTCTAAAAATATTTTTTCCATTTCTTCTTCATCAGACATCAGAGGAATTGTACTTAAATATGTTATTTTTAAACTTTCCCCTCCGGATAAATTTAAAAAATGATATTTTACATAATTTTCAAATTCTTTTAAAATTTTAAGTCTTTCCCTTAAAATTTTAACTCCATACTTTGCAAGTTGAAAATCATATACTTCAAGCAAATCATAATTTATATTTTTCTTTAATAATTTATTTCTCTCAAAAATTATTTTTCTATATCTATATAAATTATGCTCATATACAGAACTTAATTTTAAAATTAAACTATCTAAATATTTTCTCCTTTCCGATGGAGAAAATTTTACCATATTTAAATCTGACGGAGAAAATATAACAGAAGAAAAATCCCTTCTATATTGGCTTAAATTCATATCATCAGAATTTATAGAATATTTATTTTTCTTATCCTTATAGATATTTACATCCAAATAATCCTCATATTCAAAATTGATTGAAAGAGCTTTTAAATTTGTCTGTTCTCCTCCAATTTGAATAAGCTCACTGTCTTTTACGGTTCTAAATGATTTTCCAACAGTTAAAACATAAATTGCCTCAAGTAAATTTGTTTTTCCCATTGCATTTTCACCGGTTATAACATTTATTTGTCCTTTTGGATTATAATATAAATATTTATAATTTCTAAAATTTGAAAGCTCTAAATTTAAAATCTTCATTATTCGCCGACAATAAATGTCTCTCCGTTAAATTCAACTTTATCTCCATTTACAAGTTTTTTTCCTCGTCTATATTCAATTTCTCCGTTTACAAAAACTTCTCCCTGTTGTATAAAAAGCTTTGCTTCTCCTCCGCTTTGAACTAAATTTTTAAGTTTTAGAAAACTGTCTAATTTTATATAATTATTTTCCATTTTATCACCTAATTAGCAAGTCTCACAGGTAATACAAGATAAATATAATCTTTGTCATCTTCTTCTCTTATGATACATGGATTAATAGAATCTGTGAAATTAAGTGTAACTTTTTCAGATTCTATTATTCTGACTCCCTCTAATAAATATTTTGAATTAAAGGCTATTTTTAAATTTTCTCCCGAAATTTTCGCATCTACACTTTCTTCAACATTTCCTATTTCAGAATTTGAAGTTATTTCTATTTCAGAATCTTTCATATCTAATTTAACAAGATTTGCTTTATCTTCTTTTGCAAGAAGAGTTGCCCTTTCAAGAGAACTTTGTAAATCATGTTTTAAAACTTCAACGATTATTGACTGGTCATTTTTAATAAGTCCTTCATATTTGAAAAACTCTCCACTTAATAAAGTTGTATAGAAAATAGTTTTATCTAAATCAAATTTAAGTGAATTTCTTCCGATAGTTAAATTTACATATTCTTCATTTTCGATTATTTTTACAAGTTCATTTAAACTTCTTGCAGGAATTATTGCACTTATATTTTCTTCACATTCAGTATCCAAGCTTTTAAGTGCCATTCTAAAACCGTCAAGTGCAACAAAATTTATTTTTTTATTTTTTATATCCATTAAAACTCCTGTAAATGCAACTCTTGTTTCATCAAAAGAAACTGCAAATGAAGTTTTTCTGATAGCTTCTTTAAAATCACTTGATTTTAATTTTATTGTCAAGTTTTCATCTACTCTTGGAAGATCCGGAAATTCATCAGGAACTTGACATTGAATATTAAATTCACTTTTTAGACATTTTATATTCATATTTGTTTGATTTATTTCAAAATCGATGATATCTCCTTGAAGTTTTCTTATAATATCTCCGAAAAGTCTTGAATTTACTACAATTTTTCCTTCATCCGAGATTATTGCGGGAAGTGTTGTTTTTATACTTATTTCAGTATCAGAAGCAATCAGTGTCAATAAATTATCTTTTGCAATTATTAATATACCTTCTAAAATTTGCATTGTTGTTCTTGATGAAATTGCTTTTTGAACTATTGATATATGTCTTGATAGTTCTTTTCTCTCTATTCTAATTTTCATATCTTGCCTCCTATAATAGTATATATAGATAATAATAGTAGTAGGGACTGTTAATTTGTTGATAAATATATTTTAACTGTATATTTAAGAGATTATATTTATTAATAAAATTGTTAATAACTTATAGTTAAATTAAAATTAATCAACAATTAACTTTTAATTTCTTTTATTAAATTGCTTATTTTTATTCTTAGAGAAGTATCTGATGCCATATCACTTTCTATTTTATTATAAGCGTGAATTACGGTAGAATGATCTCTTCCTCCAAATTCTTCTCCAATTTTGGGAAGCGATAATTCCGTTAAATCTCTTGTAATATACATTGCTATCTGTCGAGGATATGCAATGTTTCGAGTTCTTTTTTTAGAATCTATATCTTCAATTGTTATTCTGAAGTTTTTTGCAACAACTTCTTTTATAAGTTTGGAAGTAATTACTTTCTTTTTCTTTGTATTATAAATATCTCTTAAAACTATGGCTGCAGTTTGTTCTGTCATTTCACCCACTGTAAGTTTTGAATAAGCCATAATTCTTGAAAGAGCGCCTTCAAGCTCTCTAATATTGCTTTTTACATTTTGAGCTATGAAATTTATTATGTTGTCAGGTACATTAAATCCTTCGGAATCAGCCTTGGAACGAAGAATTGCAATACGTGTTTCAAGATCGGGAGTTCCTATGTCAACAACAAGCCCCCATGCAAATCTTGAGATAAGCCTTTCCTCAAGAGATTTTATATCCTTTGGAGGTTTATCCGATGTCAGTACAATTTGTTTATTTGATTCATGAAGTTCATTAAATGTATGAAAAAATTCTTCTTGAGTTCTGTCTTTATCAGCTATAAATTGAATATCATCAATTAAAAGCAAGTCAACTTTTCTGTATTTATTTCTAAAATGTTCATTCTTGTTAGTTTGAATTGAATTTATAAGTTCATTTGTAAACTGTTCGCTTGTTACATATAATATTTTTTTATTAGGATCCTGTTGATGTACAAAGTGTCCTATTGCCTGCATGAGATGTGTTTTTCCAAGACCTACTCCTCCATATATAAAAAGAGGATTTGAATGAGCATCTGAAGGATCAAGATAGTTTTCCGCAACTGCAAGAGCAGCGGCATGAGCAAATTCATTACTTTTTCCAACAACAAAATTTTCAAATATGTATTTTGGATTTAATCTTGTTTCAGGCAATAAAGTGTCTTTTTTTCTAAGAGGTATAATTTCATCTTCATCCTCAGTAAGTATTACAGGATCATACTCACATCCTGTAACTTCCTTTATACATTTTTTTATAAATTTAAGTTGAGATTGATTATTTGCAAGCCTTTCCCTTATAAATCTTATAGGAACAGTTACATAAAAAATCTTTTTTTCTTCATCAATTTTTTTTAAATTCATATCTTTAAACCATGTATCAAATGATACAGTAGACATAGATTGTTGTCGTAATTTATTCATTACATCATTCCATATATTAGAAAGATTTGAATCCATAATTTCCTCCTATAAACAAATTTTAATGTTAATTATATTTTATGTATAAGTTTATCAACAATTGTTAATAAACTGTTGATAATTAAAAATAATACAAAAAATTTATACTTTATTGTGAATAAGTTAAATGGTAAAAACTATAAATTTAAGAAAAATACGATAAAAAATAGAGTTTATTAACAATTTAAAAATAAATTGTGAACAACTCAATTTATAAACAGTCCATATTTTTATTCACAACAAAATTATATTATCAACATATATTTTAACAAAAAAATACATACTTATCAACAAAATTAAAACCTACTTTTCAGTAGGCTTTTTATTCATAAATTTTTCCGTTTTTCATCCTATAGACATGAAAATAGTTATTTTTATATATAACTTTAATTCGCCATTCAGGATAAGATAAAATTCTGTTAATAAAAGAATGTTTTACATTTATAGTTTCAATTTGTTCTTGAGTATAATTATTTTCATATAAATAGTCCCACATGAGATTTTTTGCCTTAATTTTTCCAATAACTACATATATTTCACTCAATATTATAAAAATAAGTAATATACTCATTAAAAAGAGTATCTTTTTATTTTTAATGATATTTTTAAATGATGTATTTTTTAATTTTAAGAAGATATAAATTATAAATATAAAAATAAAGCTGCTTACTAAACATAAAAACATAGTATTATAATCCTCATATTATTAAAAATAAATTCTAAATTTATTATAATATAAAAATTTTAAAGTTAATATATTTTGTTTGAAAAATAAGTTTGTATTATCTTTTTTTAAGAACAGAAAATTTAAAAATTGTAAGTTTGCTTGACAATAAAGCCATTGTAACTGTATAATTAAATATTGCAAAGAAAGGAGGAGTTGTAGATGAAGAGAACTTTTCAACCAAAAAATAAGCAAAGAAAAAGAGAACATGGTTTCAGAGCAAGAATGAGAACCAGAGCAGGTAGAAATGTAATCAAAGCCAGAAGAAGAAAGGGCAGAAAAATTCTTTCAGCATAACTATGAGGAAAATAAAGGATTGTTATTTAAAAAAGAATATTGATTTTCAAAGGGTTTATGCGAAACGAAATATTAATGGAAATAAGAATTTAACTGTTTTTTTTAAGAAAAACGGTTTGGATAATAAGAGAGTCGGTTTTACAATTACTAAAAAAATAGGTAATGCAGTGATTAGAAATAAAATAAAGAGACGACTCAGAGAAATATATAGACTTAATTTTGATATTTTACCTGAAGGTTATGACTATGTATTTGTAGTTAAAAAAACTTGTGTAGATTTGAGTTATAAGGAGCTTGAAAAATCTTTTATACATTTGTCCAAGAAGTTAAGGTGATGTTATGAAGTATGTTATGATGCTTTTTATAAAATTTTATCAAAAAGTTATTTCCAAATATGTTTTTGTGGGAGCACATTGTAGATTTTATCCCACTTGTTCGCAATATTCCTATATGGCCTATGAGAAGTATGGATTTTTTAAGGGAACCTATTTGAGTATTAGGAGAATTTTAAAATGCCATCCATTCCATAAAGGCGGATACGATCCTCTTCCTTAAGAAATAGGAGGCATAATGAGTGCTATAAGTAGAGTTTTGGGAATGTTTTTAAAATTAATCTATGATGGATTAGTTTCAATTTTTCCAAGTGAACCTAAGAATATTTCTTTTTTTGCTCTCTCAATAATAATTTCAACTATTATAATTAAGCTTTTGGTAGTCCCCATCAATATTTCAATGATTAAAAATCAAAAAAAGATGGCGGAACTTCAACCTGAGATAGAAAAGCTGAAAAAGAAATACCAAAATGATCCGAAGACACTTGCAGTAAAGCAACAACAGCTTTACAAGGAGGCAAACTATAATATGTTATCAGGTTGTTTACCTATGATACTTCAATTTGTAGTGTTAATTGCATTTTATAGAGTCTTTTGGGAACCGGCAAAGTATGCTTTTACTGATAAAGCAATGTTTGATGCAATGAGTAAAAATTTCTTTTACATTGCAAATTTACAAGAAAAAGACCCTACAATGATTTTAGGTATAATAGCTGCTATAACAACATTTTTAACGTCTTTTGTGTCAAACCAGAATCCTGCACAAAAAACTATGCAAAATAAACAGTCCAATTCTATGATGACAAGTATGATGATTGTAATGCCTATTATGATTTTTACAATGGCAAGAAAATTTCAATCAGGACTTGTACTATATTGGACAGTAAGTAATGTTTTTGCAATAGTTCAACAGCTTATTACAAACCGCATTATAGCCGGAAGTGTGGCGGAGGAAGTTAAATGAATTATGTAATTAAGACAGCTAAGACTGTAGAAGAAGCCGTAAGTCAGGCTCTAAATGAACTGAATATTAAGAGAGAAGATGCAAAAATAGAAATAATAGAAGAACCTTCAAAGGGATTTTTAGGTCTTATAGGTTCAAAAGATGCCACAGTTAAGGTATCAAAAATTGAAGATACTAAAGACATACTAAGAGAAATATTCAGTGAAAGTACAGAGAAGAGCCAAAAAAAGCCTGTAAAGGATGAAATTGAAGATAAATTGATTGTAGAAGAGACAGTTGAAGAAACAGTAGTTGAAGTAAAAATTGAAACTGAAATTGAAAAAGAAAATACTAATGTTTCAAACAAATCAGCTGAAGAAATTGCAAGAGAATTTATGAATAAAATAATGAACTCACTTTCAATTGACTATGATCTTTCAGTTGAAAGAGAAGAAAATATTTTAAGGGTTGATGTGCTTGGAGATGAGCAAAAACTTGGAATTGTGATTGGAAAAAGAGGTGTAACTCTTGATTCAATTCAATATTTGCTCAGTCTTATAATTAATAAAAATTCTGATGAATATATTAGAGTTATTGTTGATTCAAGCGGGTACAGAAAAAAGAGAGAAGCTACTTTAAGAGAACTTGCAGCTAAAATGGCGACAAAAGTTTTAAAGACAAATCGTTCGGTAAGACTTGAGCCTATGAATGCATCGGAACGTAAGATAATTCACGAAGCATTGCAAGATTATGAAGGAGTAATTACCCATTCGGAAGGTAAGGATCCGTTTAGAAAAGTAGTAATTCAAAAAGAAAGAAAATATTAAAATAGAGAAGTATATCTTATGGGATATACTTCTTTTATTTTACAAATAAGAATAAAAGTAAAGTATGACGATTTTAATATTAACTTATATAAAAATTAAAATAGTTTACTTATTTTGTGCTTATATAAAAATAATGCTTTAAAAATAGTCAGAATCATAATATTATATTATTGAGGAGAAATTTATGGATAAGAAAAATATATATGATGATTCTTTAAATGCTATTAACAATTTTATAGAGAGTAAAGATTTTGAAAAGATTAAAAATGTTATTTCCGATACTTTTAATTTTACGCTTGATGAAATTTCGTCGGCTATAAATAAAAATAGAAAAAACAGAAACAATGTTGCAGGTGCTATGTTAAAACCTGTTGAAAATGCCGCTCTTGTTGAGCAAAAACCTAAAGAGGAGAAAAAGGCTTTAGGTAATTTGAGGTTTTGGAAGTTTTTATTCGGACTTCACATAATTTTGAGTTTGATTTTTATTCCGATTGCTTTAAGTGATGCAGATGCAAAAATTGTATTTTTTTATATGGTTCCGGTACTTATAGGAAGTTTTTTTGGTATTAAAAAGTCAAAAAATACTTATGAGAAGATGGTGAGATTTAAAAAATATTTAAGAGAATTCGGTTCGTCAACTGTTGTAACTATTTCAGATTTGACATTTGCCGTAAATGAAAGTAAGGATCTTGTAGTAAGCGATTTGAAAGAATTTGTTAAAAAAGATTATTTTAAACAGGGCAGACTTGTGGAAAATGAATCGATTTTTATACTTGATAAGAAAACTTATGATGAATATAAACAGTACTCTTTAAATTATGAATCAAAACCTGAAATGGAGAGTGCAAATGTTGAAAATGAATGCATAGCTCAGCTTATAAGTTATGAAAATTCTCTTAAAGAACCTGTAAAAACTAAGGTAAAAGAGCTTTTGCTCATTGTTCAAAAAATATTTGAGGATGTAAAAAATAATCCTGAGGATAAAAGTTCTATTGATAAATTTATGGTTTATTATTTGCCGACTACTTTAAAGCTTTTGGGAGAATATAAATCTCTTCAATCTAATGTTTCAGAACTTGAAAATACGAGAATTGCAATGAATGAAATTGAGGAATCGCTTGATATTATAATAGAATCTTTTAAAAAGCTGTTAAATAATATGTATGAAGATAATGTAATTGACATAAAGACGGACATATCCGTTTTAAAGACTATGCTTAAGCAAGAAGGACTGCTTAATGACGACTTTAAATGAGGAGTAGGCTATGAAAAATAATGAAAATAAAATTGAACTTGTTTTAGATTATGAGAATGTGGAGGAAGAAACTTCTAAGGAAATTGAAAAGTTAAGTGAGCTTGAAGATAAAAAAGAGTTGATATTATCCGAGGAGGAGGAAAGACAAATTGACGAATTTGCACAGAAGATTGACATAACAAATTCGAATTTAGTTCTTCAATACGGAGCGGGTGCTCAAAGTAAAATAGCAAGCTTTTCTGAAAAAACTTTGGATAAGGTAAAAACAAAAGATTTGGAAGAGGTTGGAGATTTACTCACAGGAGTTGTAACAGAGCTTAAGAATTTTGATGTAGATGAAGAATCAAAGGGGCTAACTGCATTTTTTAAAAAGACCGTAAACAAGACGGCTGCTCTAAAAACAAAATATTCAAAGGTTGAAACTAATGTAGAGTTAATTAAAAAGGCACTTGAAGATCATCAGCTTCAACTTTTAAAAGATATTGCAACTTTAGATCAAATGTATGATTTAAACAGAGACTATTTTAAAGAACTTTCCATGTATGTTGAAGCCGGAAAGAAAAAACTTTCTATGGCAAGAAATATTGAACTTCCTAAACTTGAAGAGAATGCAAAAGTTTCAAACCTTCCGGTAGATGCACAACGTGTAAATGATTATGAAAATATGATTAGCAGATTTGAAAAGAAAATTCATGATCTTGAGCTTACAAAGATGATTAGTTTACAAATGGCACCTCAAATCAGAATGGTTCAGTCGTCAAATACTGTTATGGTTGAAAAAATTCAATCTACGATAGTAAATACAATACCTCTTTGGAAATCTCAAATGGTTCTTGGACTTGGAGCGGCTCATTCTATGCAAGCCGCAAAGACTCAAAAAGAGGTAACCGATTTTACAAATGATTTATTTCGCAAGAATGCTGAAAAGTTGAAGATGAGTACTATTGAAACAGCTCGTGCATCTGAAAGAGGAATTGTAGATATAGATACAATTAAAAATACTAATGAAAAACTTATAGAGGCTCTTACTGAAGTTAGAAGGATACAAATTGAGGGAAGGAAAAAGAGAGACTTAGCTTCAATTGAACTTGCTGCGATAGAAGAAAATTTAAAAAATTCTCTTATGAATATTGCGAAAGAGAACTAAATATTGAAAAATCGGATTAATTTTTGTGAATAGATTTAAAGCATGAGTGGATAAATTTACTTATTTTTTAATATAAGTTGTTTATCCGCTATTTTTTTGAAAAAACTTTTTAAAAATCGTATCCAACTATGGAAAATTACTTGATTTTAGTATATTATAATAGTTTGAAGTGAAAGATGGTGATTTTATGATAACAGATACAATATCTGCAATTTCTACAGCTACAGGCGAAGCGGGAATAGGCATAGTAAGAATGAGCGGAGAGAATTCAATAGAAATTGCAAATTCTATTTTTGTCCCCATGGGATCTAAAACACTTATAGAAAGTGATAACAGGACTATGGTCTACGGACATATATATGATAATGATAAGTTAATAGATGAAGTTTTAATTGTGAAGATGTTAATGCCACATACTTATACCAGAGAAAATGTTGTTGAAATTTATTGTCATGGAGGAATAATTTCAGTTAGAAGAATTTTAGATTTGACTTTGGACAGAGGAGCAAGACTTGCAGAGCCGGGTGAGTTTACAAAGAGGGCATTTTTGAATGGCAGACTTGATTTAGCACAAGCTGAGGCGGTAATAGATATAATAAAAAGTAAGTCGGATATTTCATATAACATGAGTTTAAGACAACTTGAGGGTTCTTTATCAGGAAGAATTGCCGATATAAGAGAGCGTGTTATGAAAATGACGGCATTAATTGTTGCAAATATAGATTTTCCTGAAGATGAAATTGTTGAGGCGACATACAGCTCACTTAGAGAAGATGCGGTACATGTAGTTGAAAGCTTAAATGAGTTAATTAAAAATTCAAACAGAGGTAAGCTTTTAAGAGATGGAATTAATACTGTAATACTCGGTAAACCGAATGTCGGTAAAAGTTCGTTGTTAAATGGACTTCTGAGAGATGAACGTGCGATAGTAACAGATATTCCCGGAACAACAAGAGATGTAATAACGGATTTTGTAAATTTAGACGGAATACTTTTAAAGATTACAGATACCGCCGGAATAAGAGATACTGATGATACTGTTGAAAGAATAGGAGTTGACCTTGCAAAGAAGTCAATAGACGGAAGTGATTTGATAATTGCAATTTTTGATACTTCAAGACCGTTTGATAATGACGACTATGAAATAATAAGACTGATAGGAAATAAGAAAAGTATTATTTTATTAAATAAATCTGATTTAGATAAAAAAGTAAGTAAAGATGATATAGAAGATTTAGTTAAAGATAGAGATTATCTTGATATATCTGTTGTTGGTGAAGGAGAAATTCTTAGAATAGAAGAGAAAATCAAAGAAATGTTCTTTGATGGGGAGGTAAAAGAAAATTCTACGCTGTATGTAAATAATTTAAGACATATTAGAGCATTAAAGGCTGCAAAAGAGTCTATGAAATACGTTCTAAATGACATTGAAAATGAAATGTTTCTTGATTTATTGGAAGTTAATTTGGAGGATGTTCTTTCAAGTCTTGGAGAAATTACAGGAGAAACCTCTACGGAAGATGTTCTCGACAAAGTATTTAGTGAATTTTGTATAGGAAAGTAGGTATTTATGGCAGAAATAAGACAATATATTGCCGGAGAATTTGATGTTGTAGTAATTGGTGCAGGTCATGCCGGTTGTGAAGCTGCTCTTGCCGCTGCAAGAATTGGACAAAAGACAGCGCTTCTTTGTATAAATTTGGACTCTATTGCAGCAATGAGTTGCAATCCAAATGTTGGAGGAACGGGAAAAGGACACTTAGTTCGTGAGATTGATGCACTTGGTGGAGAAATGGCACGAAATATAGACAGAACTTTTATTCAATCGAGAATGTTAAATACATCTAAAGGTCCGGCAGTACACTCCCTAAGAGCACAGGCTGATAAGAGAGCATATCATGACAGCATGAAGAGAGTTATTGAAAATCAGGAAAATTTGTATTTAAGAGAAGCTGAGGCTACTGAAATAGTAATTGAAAATAAAAGTGTCAAAGCTGTAATTACAAAAACAGGTGCAATTTATAATACAAAGACAGTTGTAATTGCAACAGGAACATATCTTAAGGGAAGAGTTTATATGGGAGAAGTAAATTATGCTTCAGGTCCACAAGGATTTCAACCTGCAAATGAACTTTCAAGTTCTCTTGAAAAAGAAGGACTTAACTTAATGAGATTAAAGACAGGAACTCCTGCAAGAGTGCTGAGATCTTCTATTGATTTTTCAAATATGGAAGTACAATACGGAGATGAAAAGGTTGTTCCGTTTTCCTTCGATAACATAGATAAGGATATGAATACTCAGCAGGAAGTTTGTTATTTAACATATACAACAGAAGAATGTCATGAACTGATTAAAAAAAATATAAACAGATCTGCTTTATATCTTGGAGATATAGAGGGAGTAGGACCAAGATATTGTCCTTCAATAGAAGATAAAGTAATGAGATTTAGCGACAAGAATGCTCATCAAGTGTTTATTGAACCTGAAGGACTTACAACGGATGAGATGTATGTTCAGGGAGTTTCCTCTTCCCTACCTGAAGAGATTCAGCTTGAGCTTTATCACAAAATAAAAGGACTTGAAAATTGTAGAATTATGAGATCGGCCTATGCGATAGAATATGATGCAATAGATGCGACAATTTTAAAACGTTCTTTGGAGCACATGGAAATTGACGGAATGTTTTTTGCAGGGCAAATTAACGGTTCGTCCGGGTATGAAGAGGCGGCAGGTCAGGGACTTATCGCAGGTATAAATGCGGCGCTGAAGGTTCAGGGAAAAGAACCTTTAATATTAAATCGTTCAGAAGCGTATATCGGAGTTCTTATTGATGATTTAGTTACAAAGGGAACAAGAGAGCCATATAGAATGATGACTGCAAGAGCTGAATATAGACTTACTTTAAGACAGGATAATGCAGATTTAAGACTTACTCAAAAGGGATATGATATTGGACTTGTTAAACAGGAAAAATATGACAGATATGTATATCGAAAAGAAAATATCGAAAAAGAATTAGAGAGACTTAGAGAAATTAAAGTAAATCCTACAGAGGAAAATAATAGAATACTTGAAGAACTAGGATCTGTACCTTTAAAAAATACAGTCAGCTTAGCAGAATTAATCAGAAGACCTGAACTTAATTATAAACTTGTAAATATATTTGATAAAGAAAGAGTTCAAATTAGAGATGATATAATAGAAGAAGTTGAAATTGAAATAAAATATGAAGGCTATATCAAGAAACAACAAATTCAAATTAATCAATTTAAAAAACTTGAAAGCAGAAAGCTTGACATTAATTTAGATTATTCAAAAATTGACGGATTAAGACTTGAAGCCAGAGAAAAACTTTCACTTGTAAAGCCTGAGTCAATAGGACAAGCTTCAAGAATTACAGGAGTTTCCCCTGCTGATATAAATGTTCTGTTAATTTATTTAGAACAGCTTAGGAGAATGAAATGAATTTAAAAAATCGAATTGAAGAATTTGGATTAAAAACAGATTGTTTAGAAAAGCTTGAACAATATAGAGAACTTTTGTTGTCATGGAATGATAAAATGAACCTTACTGCAATAACAGAAGAAGATGAAGTAAATATAAAACATTTTTTAGATTCCCTTTCTCTGTTTAAAACAAATTATTTTGATGGAAGTAAATCTGTTATTGATATTGGAACAGGAGCAGGATTTCCGGGAATTGTTCTTAAAATTTACAATGAAGATTTAAATATAACATTATTTGATTCATTAAATAAAAGACTTCTGTTTTTAAATGATGTGATTGAAAGATTAAAATTAAAAGATATTTATACATTGCATGGCAGAGCTGAAGAATTCGGAAGAAAAGATACTCATAGAGAGTGTTATGATATTGCAGTATCAAGAGCAGTTGCAAATTTAACTACATTGCTTGAATATGATCTTCCGTTTGTAAAAGTTGGAGGACATTTTATTGCAATGAAAGGGCCTGAATATGAAGAAGAGCTTAAAAATTCAAAAACAGCTATTGAGATATTGGGAGGAAAATTAAAAGAAGTAATTCAAATAAAACTTCCGTCAGAAATTACGCACTACCTCATAGTCATTGAGAAGATAAAAGAAACTCCGAAAAAATATCCAAGAGCCGGAGGCAAACCTAAAAACAACCCGATAAGATAAAATTTGAATGCTCCACGTGGAGCATTCTTTTATATAATGGCTGAAATAAGCCATATAATTTTAAATTTGGAGGAACTATGGAAAGAGAAAGACTTATAAAAATAGTTGAAGAATTAAAGTTAAGGCTTGGTATAAAACTTGGAGTAAATCCGGACACAAAAGAAGAAGGCATAAAAATTGAAGCGGTTCCTTCAACTTATGATATAGAGTTTATAGAAAATAATAGAGAACAAATAATAGACATATTAAAAAATGAATATGGAGAGATTGAAATTACAGTAAAGCTTGAGAAGAATGACTATAAAAAACTATCTGAAGAAGCTAAGAAAAATATTTTAACTGTTGAAGATTATGTGAAGAAAATAATTTTTGACAAAATAAGATAGTATATTACAGATAAATTTTAGAAAAACAAGTTTATTTTTTAATGTATTCTATCTTTAAGAGGTGATTTAGATGCTAAGGTCATTTTTTGACAATACGAGAAAACCGAAAGATAATTTTTGGGGAAGATTTATGTTAAATGGAATGAATAAGGGACATAACAAGTTAGCACTTTGGGGAATATCTTTTTTAAAAATTGAAAAAACGGATAATATATTGGATATAGGATGTGGAGGCGGAAAAAATATAGAAAATTTTCTTGCAAGAACAGATGCAAATGTATACGGAGTTGATTATTCTGAAGCGAGCGTTAAAGCATCATCTCAGTTAAATAAAAAAGCGGTTGAAAGCGGAAGAACAAAAGTATTTCATGCAAGTGTAGAGAAACTCCCGTTTGATGATGAAAGTTTTGAAATAGCATCGGCATTTGAAACAATATATTTCTGGCCAAATCCCATAGAAAATTTTAAAGAAGTAAGAAGAATCTTAAAGCCTAACGGTAAATTCTTAATTGTAAATGAAATGAATGAATCTGATGAAAATAGTTTCTGGGAAAAAATTATTGAAATGAAAGTATACAGTTCAAAAGAGATCACAAACTTTTTAGAGATTGCAGGTTTTAAAATATTGGAGTTTAACGAGAAAGGAAAAAATATTTCAATAATAGCACAAAAATGAAAACAGCCAATATAAAATGCTCCACGTGGAGCATTTTATATTATATGGGCTAAATTTAGGCATTTAAAAAATTATTTTAATTTTAAAAGATTTATAAAAATTTTTATAAAAAATCAAATATTATAATTTTTTATAAAGAAGAAAATTATAATATGTAGTATAATTATATTAATAAAAATAAATTAGGAGGTACCATGGCAAAAGTTATAACAATTTTTAATCAAAAAGGTGGAGTTGGAAAGACAACGACTGTTATAAATCTTTCTGCAGCACTTGCAAAACAAAAAAAGAAAATTTTAGTGGTTGACATGGATCCTCAAGCTAATGCTACAAGTGGAATTGAACATCAGGAAATCACTAAAAATGTGTATGATTTGCTAATAAATGAAAGTGTGGATGTAATAGTGCCTACATCAATTAAAAATTTAAGTTTAATTGCTTCAAGTTCTGAACTTGCAGGAGTTGAAATTGAGCTTTCAAATAGAGAAAATTGGCAATACACTTTAAAAAATATTTTAGATAAGATCAAAGAGGATTATGATTTTATAATAATAGACTCTCCCCCATCACTTGGAATACTTTCCATGATGGCTCTTGTTGCATCAGATAGTATACTTATTCCGGTACAAACTGAATATTATGCACTTGAAGGTGTTGGGCAGCTTATGAATACTATCACATTTGTAAAAGAAAATTTCAATCGCAATTTAAAAATAGAGGGTGTTATACTTTGTATGTATGACAGCAGAACAAATTTGTCGGTTCAAGTGAGCGATGAGGTAAGAGGATTTTTTGGAGAAATTGTATATAAAACTACAATCCCAAGAAACGTAAGACTTGCCGAAGCTCCGAGTTTTGGAGTAAGTATTTTTGAATATGACAGATTTTCAAAAGGAGCAAGAGCATATTCAAAGCTTGCTAAAGAATTTTTAAAGGCGAACAGTTAGGAGAATATATGGTGAAAAAAGGCGGATTAGGAAGAGGAATTAACAGCTTTATTAAAGATACTAATGCTGTTGAAAGACTTCTTAGACAAGATGATGAGAAAGAATTAAAGAGCATTTTAATTGATGATATAGTTGCAAATGAAAAACAGGCTCGAAAAAAGTTTAGTGAAGAGGCACTAAATGAACTTGCTAAATCTATTGAAGAGTTTGGAATAATTCAGCCGATAGTTCTTAGAAAGACTCAGGATAAATATATGATAATAGCCGGAGAAAGAAGATATAGAGCTGCAAAAATTGCAGGATTAAAAGAAGTTCCGGCAGTAATAAAAGAAATATCGGAGCAGGAAGCTGACAAAATTTCACTGATTGAGAATGTTCAGAGAATTGATTTAAATCCAATAGAAGAAGCAATAGGATATAAAAATGTAATAGAGCAATATAATTTGACACAAGAGGAGCTTGCACAGGCTCTTGGAAAGAGCAGACAATATATAGGAAATACAATAAGACTTTTAAAACTTGATGAGAGAGTAATGGATTTTGTATATAAGGGACTTTTGACGCCATCTCACGCTAAACTTTTGCTTGCAATTAAAGACAAGAACCAGCAGTATAAAGAGGCAAAAAGAATAGTTAGACTTGGCAATACGGTAAAAGAAACAACATTGATATTTAAGAGTCCGGCAACTGTTCCGAATGATATATATAAAGAGCAGGCAATTAGAGATTTATCCAATCTTCTCGGAACAAAAGTCAGCCTTAAGGGAAAAGGTAAGGTAAAAAAAATAGAAATAGAATATTATAGCGACGAAGATCTTTCGAGAATTTGTGAAGCTATTTTGGGAAGTGATGAATGATGCGATATTTTAATATGTACTTGGCAAATGCATTTACAAACAAGGCATTTAATGGAAATGCTACAGGAGTTGTAATATCCGGAGAAAAGATGACTGATGAGGAAATGCAAAATACTGCAAGAGATTTGAATTTATCAGAAACGGTTTTTATAAACAGAATAGATGTTGGAGAATATTATACAAGATTTTTCACACCTAATAGAGAAATAGATTTGTGTGGTCATGCGACAATAGCAACATTTTATTCCATTTGTGAGAATGAATATATAATACCAATAGAAAACGGAATTAATAAGATAATTCAACATACAAAGTATGGAAAAATTCCGGTCGAGCTTGAATATGAAGATGGAAAAATAAAAAATGTATATATGCTTTTGAAAACAAAAGAAATCGAAAAAACTATTACAAATGAAGAAATAGCAGACGCTCTAAATATATCAATAGATGAAATAGGCATTGGTGAAATAAAATTAGAGCCGAAAAAAATAACTACCGGTAGTTATGATATAGTAGTACCACTAAAATCAGTACATGCTATTGAAAAATTAAATCCCAACTTTGAAAAGATAAAAGAACTTTCAGAAAGGGAAAAGGTGATAAGTTTTCAGGTATTTGCACTTGAAGATAATAGTAATGTAAGACAAAGAACATTCTCTCCTTCAATTGATGTAAATGAGGAAGCAGGTTCAGGTACATCAACAGGAGCTACACTATATTATATAAATAAAAATTATTCAAGTGAAATAACACAAATAACATCAATGCAAGGAATAGAATTAAATAGAAAATCAGTTTTAACGGCAAAATTGAAAGATGAAGATACGGTTCGTGTAGGTGGCAGAGCATTTGTATTTATGAATGGAGTATTAACTATTTAGGAGTGATATTATCAGAAGACGAAGAAGAAAAAAGACAAACAAAAATAAGATTTTTATAACAATATTTTTTATGCTCTTACTAATCCTTTCCTACAAGGTACTTTCAAGAAGAAACAAAGTAATATATGTTGAATTGAAAGATACTTCTTATGTTGAGCTGATACGCTTTACGGACAGTACAATGACGACTATAAATGATAAATCTAAATTAAGAGATATATTAATTGAAATAGATTCACTCAGCGGAGAAAAGACAACTGAATTTACAGAATATGCTTCTCCCCCAAATTTTATAAATATTTATGACAAGAATTTTAAGAAGACAGAACTTGCAAAAACAGGATACTTTATAAAAATAAACGGACAGTGGTATAAACTTGATCAAAAAAGCGTAGATAGATTTGACAGAGTATTTGAAAAATATAATAAAAACCCATCAGAGTAAATTATATGTATTCGGAATTTCTGACACATATATGAATTATACTGAAAACGGATGCTTTCCTATACTATAGGAGTCATCCGTTTTTTTGTCTAATTTTTTGTAATAATAAATATACTTGTTTATTCTTTATAAAAGCTTCATATGGCAAGTAATTGTTTAATTAAACTTAAAAATATAAATAATCCTTTAAAAAATCAAATTAATATAGTACAATAATATGTAAGATATGTGAAAAAAATTGACAAATTGTGATAAATTTAAATATATTCGCATGATAATGAGACAAAATCACAAATTTGCACCATTATGGCATATGTTTATAATTGGCTAAAATATATCTTACATATTAGATATATCTTTTGCCAAATTTTTATAAAATTTTAACAAATAAGGGAGGAACAAAACAATGAAAAGAGCAATTAAAAAATCTATGTATTTAATGATGGCTCTGCTAATGACACTTGGTATATTTACAAGTGGAACAAATGTGTTTGCAAGAATTACGAATCTTGAGACGCTAAAATTAGAAGGAGATATTTTAATAGGTGATGAAACGGAACATGATAAAGTGTTTTTACTTGAAAAAAGTGAAGATGATATTGAATTTACAGTAGCTTTAGATGTAAAGCCTATAAAAGATAAAGTAGAAGAAATAAAAAACAAACATTACATGAATGTTCAGGGCTTGAAAACGTACGTTTCAAACTTGGATTATACTACGATAGTAACACTTGAATTACCTAATCAAATGGACTTTGACCCGACAACAACATCAGCTGCTTTAGAAGGTGTAAATGGTGCACTTACAATAACAGATGTACAAAAAGAAGATAAAAAAGTAACTGTAACAATAAAACTTGTTGGGCAAGATGCAATAGAAGACTATCAAGGAATAGTTACCGCAATAAATAAGTTAGATGATACAATAAAAGTAAAATTAACCGGAGCTAAGTTTAACATAGATGCTAGCCCTAATACCAACTATACAGTAAAGGGAAAAATAGGTGGGAAACTTAAAGCTAACGTGGAAAGAGAAGATTTCGCTAAGGCCAGAGCAACAAACGGCAATGTTTACGTACCGTTTAACTTCGAATTTAAGGTAGAGCAATCAGAAGCAGGTAAAGACTTTATACTCACAAATGATCCTAATAATAAAGATATTCAATTCACTCTAAAATTTAAGAAAAAAGTTTTAGAATCACCACTTGATGAAAAAACTACTTTATATGGTGATATTTTAGTTGGAAAAGAAACGGAACACGATAAAGTTTATGAAGTTTCAACAAAAGAAGAAAAGATTAATTTTACAGGCGTAGTAAATATTTTACCTATAGTTAATAATTTTAAAGAATTTGAAAAATTGTTTACAGAGGATAATTTTAATATTGAAGAGATCTCTATATCAGGACTTGATCATGTTATGACAGGTACTTTTATGCTACCGAATGAAATGGACTTCGACCCGGCTACAGTACAAGCTACTTTAGAGGGAGCAAATGGAAAATTTGAAATAACGAATATAAAAACAGAAGGCAGAAAAGTAACCATAACAATGAAGTTTGTAGGACAAGATAAAATAAAAACCTACAAAGATATAATGGATTTGGTTAATGGAATAAAAGAGGAGTTAAAAGTAACTTTAAGCGGGGTGAAATTCAACTCATCTGCTAAAGCTAATACCAATTATACAGTAGTAGGTACACTAAAAGGATATTTTAAAGCGGATGCTGAATTTAAACTACCTGAAATAAGAGTAGCTACTATAAGAGCTACTGATAATTCAATAGAAAGCTATGTTATACAAAAACTTGATTTTGACTATGAAGCTATACAATCTGATGAAGGTAGAGATTTTATAATAAAAGATGCTCCAAAACCGCAAGCAGATGTAATTCAATTTACATTGAAATATTTAAAAGATATTGAAAGTCCTTATGTGAAACCTCCGGTAGTAAAAGTAGGAACATTATTACTATCAAAGTCGGCAGAAAAGAATATATCAACAGAAATCCACATAGCATATATAAAAGGATACGAAGACCAAACTGTTAGAGGAAACGGAAACCTTACAAGAGCTGAAGCGGCGGCAATGGTAACAAGACTTGCAAAAATGGATTTGACAGATAATACAAAAGCTGACTACCAAGACTTAAAAGAAAATGCTTGGTACAATAAATATATAAATGCTGCTCTAAAAGCAAATATGATTGACCCGGACGGAAATAATATAAGACCGAATGACAAAATAACAAGAGCGGAATTTGCAAAGATGGTTGCAGCAATAGATAAAAGCAGCAACGGTTTATTAACTTTTGCAGATGTAAAGGGTCATAAATACGAAAAAGAAATAAATCAAATATCAGCAAACAAGAGAATTGTTGGCTATGAAGACGGAACTTTCAGACCGGACAACAATTTGACAAGAGCTGAAGCGGCGGCAATGTTAAACAGACTACTGAACAGAGTAGCTGATCAAACAGCAATAGCAGGTCATGAACAGGAATTAGTACACTTCAAAGACTTAAGCAAAACAGACTGGTTCTATTATGAAATAATAGAAGCGTCAAATACACATGAGCTTACAAGAAGAAATACAAAAGATGAATTTGATAGAGTACATGAAGATTGGCTAAAATTGTTAATTTCAAATTTGAAATAAAAATTAAATAAAAGTTGTTTAAAAATAATTTAACGGCAAAAAGAGTCTACTTTGAGGAAAATTTCTCAAAGTAGACTCTTTTTAACTTTTGATTTAAAAATTTTATAATATAAAAATATACTCTGTGCCGATTTACACGATGTAAATAATATATAAAAGCTGAAGGCTTATATTATTTAAATAATTATTGTTTAAATTTTGCAAGTGATGTTACGACAGAGAAAATCAGAACGGCTGCCAAACTTGCGGTTGTGCTGTCTTGGTCAAATCGTGGTGAAACTTCGGCAATATCAAAGCTGATTACCTTGTTGTAAGAGAAAATTCTCTTTAAGAATAAGATAACTTTTTCCGGGTCAAGTCCCAATGGCTGAGGAGCACTTACCCCCGGTGCAAAGGATGTTGAAAAAACATCGGAGCAGATAGTTACATAAATATTATCCTGCTCACGAATAAAATCATCAAGCTTTTCAAAAATTGAATACATATCCCCGTTTACAATATCCTTTGCAAGTACATATTTAGCGCCGATTTCATCTGCATATTTAAATAGATTTACAGTATTTGAATGTCTTTGGATTCCGAGACAGAAATAGGAATATTTAATACCCTCTTCTTTGTTCATGTCATAGATTTGTCTGAACATCGTACCTGAAGATCCTCCGGTTTCAGCATAAGGTCTTAAATCAAAATGGGCATCAAAATTTATGATACCTATATTTTGCTTAGTTCCGGTATTTTTATAGTGGTTAAACAATCCCATATAGTGTCCGAATGCAATTTCATGTCCTCCGCCAAGAAGTATCGGAAATAAATTCAAGCTTAAAATTTTATCTACGGCTTTTGCTAAATTTTCCTGAGCTTCAATAAGAGAAAGATTATCTACATAGATGTTGCCCGCATCAAAGAGTTTTATATCTGAGTTGAATTGACACGGCAAATTTGAAAGTTCTTTTCTGATACTCCTGGGGCCGTTTGCAGCTCCTACTCTACCCTTGTTTAAATTTATACCGTAATCACACTCAAATCCCAAAAATGCGAATCCGAGTTTTCCTTCAAATACTTCTGATCTATCGTCATTCAGGTCTAAAAACTCAACCCATTGATGCCATCTGAAACAGTCGTAGTCCTCATTGGAATCTATTCGTCCGTTCCAAAAATTTTTATTACCTGCAATATAATTTTTTAACATATTATCACCTATTAAATATATTTTCTATTCTATTTTACATCTAAATTAAAAAAATGTCATAAAATATTTGTTAAATAAACAGTAGCTTAAAAAACTGTTTTTAAATAAATAATAAAAAGCCGGATTTCTCCGGCATTTTTCAGTTATTAAAAATTCTGCACATTAGTGCCACTATAAGTGCAAGTATTCCGAGAACTACGAATATTGCGAGCATTCCCTTTCCCATTATTTCAAGAGATATTAAAAAATTTGTGTTCATTTTTACCTCCTATAAGTAATTTTGTATAATGTTTAATATTACTCCACCTGCAACAACAGAACCTATTTGACCTGATACATTTGCACCTATTGCATGCATTAAAAGGTGATTTGTGGGATCTTCTTTAAGTCCCATTTTTTGAACTACTCTTGCAGACATAGGAAATGCCGAAATTCCTGCCGCTCCTATCATTGGATTGATTTTGTCTTTTGCAAATATATTTATAACTTTTGCAAATAAGACTCCTCCAATTGTATCAAATATAAAAGCAATTAGACCTATAAGCATTATTAGAAGTGTTTCTACTGTTACAAAGTGTTCAGCCCTCATTGAAAATGCGATTGTTATTCCAAGGAGCAGTGTTATCAGGTTTGCAAGAGAGGTACTTGCAGTTTCAGTAAGACTGTATAAGACACCTGATTCTCTTATCAAATTTCCAAACATTAAAAATCCCACGAGTGATACACTCATCGGTGCGACTATTCCTGCGATTATTGTAACTATTATCGGAAATAATATTCTTGCTTTTTTCGTTACATTTTTCGGATTGTATTTCATTTTTATAAGACGTTCATTTTTTGTTGTCACAAGTTTTATTGCAAACGGCTGAACAATTGGAACAAGTGCCATATATGAATATGCCGCAACTGCTATTGCACCCATATATTTTGATTTTAATATTTGTGATACGAGAATTGATGTAGGTCCGTCCGCCGCACCTATTATTCCTATTGAAGCAGCATCTTTAAGGTCGAATCCGAGAAGTGTTGCAAGAGATAGAGCAAAAAATATTCCGAATTGTGCCGCCGCTCCGAAAAGTAGCATCTTTGGATTTGAAAGTAACGGGCCGAAATCTATCATGGCACCTATTCCTATAAAGAGAAGTAGAGGAAGAGCTTCTGATGCTTCTATTCCCGTATTAAAAAGCCATTCAATAATTCCGTTTACTTCACCTATACCTGTCATCACCTGATTTATCGCTCCACTAAGCGGTAAATTTACAACTATTGCACCAAAACCCATTGGAAGCAATAAAGCAGGTTCAAATTCTTTTACAATTGCAAGATAAATTAAGAGAAATCCAACCAAGTACATTACAATTTGTTGCCATGTAATGCTGAGAAGTCCCTCATATAAAAATTCCATTCTCTTCCTCCTAAAATTTGAGATTTAAAAATATACAAGCTATATTATATAAAAATTTTAAAAAAATTCCAATTGAATTGATCTTAAAAAATAAAAAAATCCCCATTAACTAATGAGGATTTTAAATTAAAGTTCTACTTCGTTATTTTCACAGTCTAACATATGAAGATAAACATCCGCATTTAAATATTTTTTGGTATTTTCAGATATAAATTCAAGTGCAGATTTAAGATCATCAATTCTGTCATCTACAATTTCCATAATTAGAAAGGCATTTTTAGTGTCATCTTTAATCATTGTTCTTTGACAATCTCTCCAATTAAAGCAACGACAAATTGCACCTTCATCATCTTTGTAGCAAAGTTCTCCCGGATAAGTTTCTTCATTTCTGTCTGAACCTATTGCAAAAAATTCATCTCCGCCTTCTGTGATTGTAAGTCTTAAATCTCCTACAAATGCGTCCATATCTTCGGCTCCGCAAGGAAGTCCGAATTTTAATGAAGCTGTATTGTATATATCAACAAGAGTATTTATTGAGCCTACAATATTTCCGGTATCAACTCTCTTTAGAAGAGCTTCTATTGAACATCTTGCACCTTTTTTTGTCTTAAATTTTTTAAAAGCTTCTCTCCAGACTGCGATAACCGGATTTTCACTAAGTGTATTTTTAACTAAATACTTTTCAGCTTCGGAGTTTGCATCTACAAGCATTCTTCTAACTTCAACAGGACTTTCGTTATTTTGCATATTCTTTATTAAAAGCACGCCGAGTTTAGCATTGGGAAATAATTCAAAAAAACTCTTATCAGCTATAAATTTACTCATAATCATCTCTCCTTTTATTAATTACAAACATTATATCAAATAATTCAAGATTTGTAATGTTGTGTTAAGAATAATTAAAATAAGTTTAAGAAAGTTTAGTTTATGTTTCAAGCAGCTATTTGGGTATATATAAAACATAGAAAAAATTGAGAAGTAGGAGGAAGTAATATGGGAAAACTCATAGTAAAAATTTTAGTCAGTGCAGTTGCAATTTGTATTGCCGCTCTTTTAAGTCCTATGACTGTTTCCAACTATTCAAGCGCGGTTGTTGCAGCTATTGTAATAGGAATACTTGATTGGTTGATTACTAAGTTTACGGGAATAGATGCTTCCCCTAAAGGCAGAGGAGCTATCGGATTTATAACAGCAGCATTGATACTCTATATTACCGGAAAAATAGTAGACGGATTTTCAACAGGTATAATCGGAGCCTTTATAGGAGCCTTTATACTTGGAATAGTAGATGCCGTAATTCCACCGGATAAAAGACCTATGTAAGAATGTAAAACTTCTTTTGTCAGAAAAAACTGCAAAAGAAGTTTTTTATTTATGAACATCAGTTGAAGACAACAGATTTTATGAAAATTTAGAAAAGCTTTATTATGTGATATAATAAAATGAAAATGAGTTAAAGAAATTATAATTATTGGAGGCTGCATTATGAAAATAGAATTATCAAGATTTCGCGTTCGGGATGGCAAGTCAGAAGTGGTAGATATGTGGATGAATTTTTTAAATGAATATATGGAAGATGTATTGCTTACTTTAGACAGAGAAAAAATGTATGTTGAAACTATTTTCAGAGAGAAATCTGATAACGCTGAGTATCTCTATTGGTATTCTATTCAGGGAGAAAATGGCATAAATGTAGAAGATTCTAATTCGTGGATAGATAAAAAACATCTTGAATACTGGGACGAATGTATTGGCAAAAACTATCATGTTGATATGTCAATGCAGGTTTCTATGATTCCACATCACATAGCTAAGTTGATGACCGATAATACTAAAGCATGACCTTAGGCATATCAAAAGAAAACACAATTAAATAAATTACTAATAGTAAGTAAAAGTAAATATCCGGTACTTCTTTTTTTATGTTTTAAAAATAAGGAGGAAAAGAAAAAAGAAACGGTATTAGAGAAAATAAGAAAAATTGTGGAAATTTTTGTAGGGATTTAATTAAAAAGGCTATGGGTAAAAACTCATAGCCTTAAGATTTATACGTCTATATCTGATTTTATAAATTCATCATATAGAGAGCTTTTTGTTTTTACGCCAAGTTCTTTAAAGCTTTCGTCAAGTGCTTTATACATTGCTTTAAAGTTTTCTCTATCTATGTTGTGTCCCATGTGCCCTATTCTGAAAATTTTCTCCGCCATATTTCCCACACCTTTTGAAATTACGATATCTCTTTTTCTCATTTGTTCAAGTATATTTTCACTTGTTATATTTTCAGGAGTTTTTACTGCTGTCAGCGTATTTGAAAAGCTGTCTTTAGGATATAATTCAAAACCGCATTTTAAAAATATTTCTCTTGTATTTTCGGCATATTTTTTGTGAATAGTTACAAAGTCACAGTTTAGTGCCTGATTTATCGCCTCATCCATTGCGTATATTAAATTTTCGTTCATTGTATATGGAAACGGCGCACCTTTAAAGTTGTAGTAGTTTTCAAAATTCATATAGTAACTTGGCACTTTTTCGATTCGGTTTTTAATTTTTTCTTTTGCTTTTTCGGATATTGTAACGATTCCTATGCCCACAGGTGCTGAAAGGCATTTTTGACTTCCGCCGATAAGTACATCGACATTAAAGTCGTCAAAATTGATATATTCTCCTGCGATTGCGGAAACTGAATCTACTATTGTGAGAATTCCATATTCCTTTAGAAGTGAGCAAATTGATTTAATGTCATTTGTTATTCCGGATGGAGTTTCACAGTGAACCATTGTTGCAATTTTAAAGTCATGGTCCTTTTTTAAAAATTCTCTAAGTTCATCTATATTTATTCCCTTTTCAAAGTCCGCTCTATATTTATAAGCTACTCCTCCGAAATTTTCAACATAGTCGGCAAATCCTTCTCCAAAAAAACCGTTATAGATTACAAGAACTCTCTCTCCCTTTTCCATAAGAGAGCATATTGAAGCTTCAAGACATATTATAGCTTCTCCGAGCATAAAGAAGGAAGTTGCTTTTGTATGTAGAAGTTTAGATATTTTATTTTCACATTCTCTGTGAAATTTTTCGTAATTTGGATCAAGATCCGGATTAGTTTTTGATTTTCCCATTTTTTCAAGAACTTTTTTATCTATTGATGTAGGTCCTGCGCATAGTATCTTCATTTTATACCTCCTGTTAAAATTTTATGTACATATATAATTATAGTTTTACATTTAAAATATTCAAGTATCTTTACGTTGAAAAAGTGGTAAAGCTAAGATATAATCTATTTGAGGTGATGATTTTGCAAAAACATTTAAAGGTAGAAGTTTTTATTCCAAAAGAATATGTAGTTAAAGTTGCAAATGCCCTTAATGAGAGAGATATATTAAAAGAAGGTCACTATGATTATGTCTTTGCGCTAAGTGAAGTTAGGGGACATTTTAGACCTATTGAGGGAGCAAATCCATTTAATGGGGAAATCGGAGTTGTAAGTGAATTAGATGAAGTCAAGATGGAATTTAGAATTAGAGAAAATGATTTGGCAGATGTAAAGAGAATTATCGAATTGAATCATCCGTATGAAGAACCTGTTGTAAACGTATATGAACTTATAGATTTATAAAGAAAATTTTAATAAAGGTACAAAAATAGAACTTGAAAAATCAGGTTCTATTTTTAATATTTTTATTTGATTATCTTGAATGAATATAGTGAAGTTTATAAAGTGCAAATATTGTAAAAAATAACCTGCAGTTGCAGGCTATTTTTTTATTTCCATTAACTTATTTGAAATCCATCCGTTAAATGTTTCTCCTGTTATAGCATTTTTTGCTTCTACATTACACCAAATTCTTTCAAGACCTTCTATTTTAGTATCTTTAATGTAAAGATCAGAATCAAGAGGAAGAACTGTAATTACATCGGCATCAAGAGAAGGATTATTTCTAAGATTTGCATTTTCTTCTGTTACCTTTTGATAGGTATTTAGAAGACCTTCAGCTTTTTTTGCCATTTCCGCTCTGTTTTTGTCAAATTCGGGACTTTCCTCAAGGCTTTCTGAGACTGTCGGTTCATCTTTTGTTTGAGATTTTTTAATAGTGTCTTTAATTTTTTGAGCATTTGCAGATTCCGGCACTATTTTCAGATATTCATTTACTATGTCTATAGCTTGTTCAAAATTTCCGTTATCAAGTGCTTTAACCGCTTTTTCTAAAATTATATTTTCAAGCTCATTTATTTTATCTTGAGATTTTGAAAAATTTAGAGTATCTTCGGGAATAACTTCTTTAAACTTTGTAACGGCGACAAGGTATGAGCCATCTAATATAAAGTTATTACCCGCATCAAATGCAAGCTGAGATTCAATTAGTTTTTTTGCTTTTTCAATAAGTAGCTCAACTTCTACTTTATCAGATTCTTTTAGAGTATTTAGTTCGTCAAGTGCTTGTTGATATTTTCCGGATGCTAAAAGAGCTTTTGCATTATCAAGTACATGATCCGCTTTGAATTTTCGTGTAAATGAGAATGCAAACATACCCATCATTAATACAAGAACAATTAAGAGTATGTAGGAGATACTTTTTAAGAAAATCATAAAACTATTTGCCGGTTTTTTATTTGAATCTTCATTTACTCTTATTTGTTCAAGAATGTCTGTTGTAGGAGCAATTTTTGAAAGATGAGTTTGTGTTAAATTAGTTGTCATCTCAATTACTTCGCTGTCATCCGATTCAGATGAATTTGAAATCAAACTCATAATTTTCATATTTATTAGAGGCTCTGTTAAATTGTTCAGTATAAAGTTTTTATTTCGATTACAATGTCGACATTCTTGAGTTTCTTTGGAATTAAATGCACCGCAAACACATCTCCATCCATTTATTAAATTTTCTCCATAGTTTATTATTTCAGGACCGAGCAGTTTTTTTATTTTTTTCTGTTTTTCATCCGTTATAAGTGCAAGAGTATAAGGCTGTTCCTTTGTTTCATCAAGGACAATCTCCTTGCCGTCTGCTGTAGTATACGATTTAATTCTGATTTCGATTGCACGTGCATCTTTAAATCTGTCATCAATTTTAAACGGTTTAACAAAGTAGATTTTTTGAGGTTGAATATCGACAGAATCTATTTGATAGTAAAATTCCGTTGAGTTGAACAGATAATTGTCATCTAAATTTTTATATATTACTGTAAATGAAATTTTTAAAACTTCGATATCAGATAAATTTAATACATCAACTGCAATGTTTAAATCGCTTGTAAGCTCTGCACGTATAATTTGCAATGTTTGATTTAGATTTAAGCGCACAATAGTAGGCAGAGTTTGAAAATTTTCATTCATATAATCACCCTTATTCATTACAAATATTATATAATATAACAATTAGGTTTTCAAATTTTGTTATGCAAATAAATTAAATTTTATTTTAAAAATTATTTCTTTTGAAGTTTTAATCATATGAAAAAATTATATTATCTAAGATAAATAACAGAAAGATTTTAGGCGATTAAAAAGGGCTATATTGTAGCCCTTAGAGTGTGGATAAATTATATATTTTTGTATCTTATGCATTTCAATTATTTTTTATCAACTCGTATATTTTTTCATCTCAACCGAAGTGGAGAGATTTTTTTCTTCTGTCATCTCGACCGAAGCGGAGAGATCTCTTATTGAGATGAGATTTCTCCATTTCGGCTACACCTCCAGTCGAAATGACAAGGAAGGAAAAACTAACCGCCACCAGTCGAAATGACAAGGAAGGAAAAACTAACCGCCACCAGTCGAAATGACAAGTGATGGGAAACTAACTGCCTCAAGCTGAAATGACAAGGGAAAAATTCCGAGTCCTGCCAAATGCGACTGAAAAGTATTCTTCTTAATCTGCTTTATTAAAAAATTTTTTGATTTCAGCAATTAATTTTTTATTATCTTCTTCATTTAAAATACAAAATCTGAAATATTTTTCGTTTAAATTTTTGAAGCTTGAGCAGTCTCTAATTACCATAGCTTTTGTCAAAAGGTGCTCTCTTAAATCGTGAGCAGCAGCATCTGTTAAAATTTTACATAAGATAAAGTTGCCTTCTGATTTAAAAACTTTTATTTCAGGCATAGAAGAAAGTTCTCTCAATAAATAGTTTCTTTCTCTTTTGATAAATTCAAACACATCGCTTTGGTATTTACTGTCGGAGAACATAACTCGTCCCATCAGATCGGCAAAAATATTTATTCCCCAAAGCATTGAGTTTTCATTTAGTTTCATCTTTGAGTCTTCGTCTGAAGTAATTCCGTATCCGAGTCTGATTCCGGGAGCTGCAAAAAATTTGCTGACTCCTCGTATTACAAACAGATTTTTATATTTTTTAGTAAGTGGTATCGATGAAAAATTATTTTTATTTGTAAACTCAACATAGGTTTCGTCAAGAAGCAATTTTACATCTGTAGACGAAAGTATTTTTTCAATTTGCTCTCTTGATAAGATTGTTCCTGTCGGATTGTTGGGATTTGCAAATGTAAGCAGTTCTATTTTCTCGGTATTGACAGTTAAAATTAGATTATCAACATCAACTTCAAAATTATTCTCTTCTGACAAATTATAAAAATATATTTTTGAGTTGTGTTTTTTCAGTTCATTTTCATATTCACTGTAGCATGGAGAAAACAACATTGCTTTTTTAGGTTTGACAAGAGCTGTGTATTCTCTGATTAACTGCGTTGTTCCGCTACCCAAGAAAATGTCGCTTTGGTCTGCAGATGTGAATTTTGAGATTTCTTCTTTCAGTGCATAGTATTTAGAATCAGGATATGCACTTACAAGTTCCAAATTATCTTTTAAATATTGTAGTGCTCTTTTTGAAGTTCCAAGAGGATTTATATTGGAAGAAAAGTCCAATATTTCCTTTGGATTAAAATTATATTTTCTTGAAAGCTCAAATATATTTGCGCCGTGATTGTCTTTCATATTATCGCCCCTATATCTATTTAATACTCTACAAAAAATAATTGTAGTGTTATAATTATTATAGCATTGGAGGAGTATTTATGAATATATTTTTAAATGATTATAATGATTTATGCCATGAAGAGGTTTATAAAAAGTTAGCTTTGGTAAATCAAAAGGGAAATGCAGGGTATGGAAATGATGAATATTGTGAAAGAGCTAAGCAGCTTATAAAGAGAGATTTAAAAAATGACAATGTTCACATAGAGTTTGTAAGCGGAGGAACTGTTGCAAATATTATTGCAATCAGTGCAAATCTTCTTCCGTATGAATCTGTAATTGCAGCTGCAAGTGGACATATTACAGGTCATGAGGCAGGTTCAATTGAAGCTACGGGACATAAAATAGAAATAATTAATACGGAAGACGGAAAGTTAAATGATATACTCCTTGAAAAGAAAATTGATGAGCTTACGGAGGAATATCATACTGTTCCTAAAATAGTATATATATCACAAACTACGGAACTCGGTTCAGTGTATAGTTATGCCGAAATTGAAGATATTTATAATGTGTGTCTTGAAAGAGGGCTGTATTTGTATATTGACGGGGCAAGGATGGCGCATGGTCTTGCAGCATCGGATATTGAGATTGAAGATTTGTGTAATATCTGCGATATTTTTACGCTTGGCGGAACTAAAAATGGAGCGATTTATGGAGAAGTTCTTGTGATAGTTGAACCGGAGCTTAAACAAAACATTAGAAATTTTATGAAACAAAGAGGCGCTGTAATGGCAAAAAGTTTTGCAATAGGAGCTCAATTTGATGCGCTATTTGAGAATGGACTTTACTATAAACTTGCAGATAAAGCTTATGATATGAGTGTTAAACTTGTAAGAGAATTAAAAAATATAGGGGTTAAATTTTTTAAGGAGCCTGAAAGTAATCAGGTATTTATAATTTATCCTCTTGAAAAAATTAAACAGCTTGAGATAGAAAATCGTTTTGAAGTTATGCCGTATTTGGAAAATGAAAAAATTATAAGATTTGTAACGAATTACAGGACAACAGAAGATGAGATTAACGGTCTTATAAAATGTATTAAGGAGCTTGAATAATGTATATAACTTTTTTTAATGATAAGGGCGGAGTTGGATGCTCCACAATAGTTAGAGAACTGAGTCTTTATTTTACAAGAATAAACAGAAAAGTTCTTATAATAGATTTGGATAATAAAGGGACAATTACAAAGAGTTTGGGTGTAGATTCAGTTAAAACTGTAAAAGATTTGGTTGAAGGTTCATCTGCATTGGAATGCATAACAAATACAAAATATGTGGATTTGATAAGCTATGATAAAAATTTTTTACCGTCTGAAAATACATTAAGATCTTATCTTGGAGAGATTGAAGGACTTTATGATTATATTTTTATTGATAGTGATGCTTCTAACGCTGAATATGCAATTAAGGCATCAAGATATGTAGTTATACCTACTACTTGTGATTTATACAGTTATTTTAGCCTTGAAGATACGCTGAATAAAATACAGGAGCATGGAAAGCGAATGAGGATTTTATTAAATAAAGTAAGTGATTCGGATATTTGTGTTGATATTACAAATAGAATACTTGAACTTAGTGAGAAAAAAAGTATAAAAATTTTTGATACTGCAATAAGAGATGATGAGACAATATTGGAAATTCAGTATAAAAATAAAGAACTTAGAAGCTTTGATACAGTTTCGGATGCGGCAGAAGATTTTCTTATGTTGGTAGATGAAATTGACAGCTTGTAAAATGATGAAATGTTTTTATACTTTAGTCAACCGGCAATTGATTTTTCAAATGCATTAAAAAACTTTTAAATATGATGTAGATTGGCAGGACATATAAAAGTCCTGTCATATTATTTGAACTTTTAAAATAATACAAACTTACTATGTTACAAAATAGTGTAAGAGTTAAAATTTTCATATATTTACCTCAATAAAATTATTTAATTATAGTAGATTGTAAAAAAAGTAAAAGGTTTCCCTTTTACTTTTCTAAAAATTCATAAATTTTTTCATACACATTTTTATTATTTTCTTCATTTAATATTTCGTGTTTCATATTTTTATAAAATTTGAGTTCCAAGTTTTTAAAGCCTAAATTTTTATAATTGTTATAGACTTTTCTAACCCCTTTTTTAAATCCCCCTACAACATCATCACTTCCGGATATAAATAATAAAGCTGTATCTTTCGGAGTACTTTCTAAGTTGGATTTGTCGTTAATTTTGACAAGGCATTGTCCCAAGGTCTTATATCCGTTAGCTGTAAACGGATATCCACAAAATTCATCTTCTACATAATTTTTTATATTTTCTTTGTTGTAGCTTATCCAATCATACATACCTTCATCCTTATTTGAGTAGGAGCCTGTTGTTAGATTTAATAATAAACCGCTTACATATTTTTCGCCTTTTATCTTTACAATTATGGAAGATAATAGGTATAAGAGTCTTGCATTAAATTTGCTGATATGTCCTGTTCCCATAAGGATACATTTTTGAACATTGTATTTTGAAATATAATATCTCATAATAAACGACCCCATTGAATGGCCGAGGTAATAAATCGGAAGATTATATTTTTCTTTCAGCATATTTGAAAGAAGATTTATATCTGAAATTACATTTGAAAGAGTATCTCCATTGCCGAAATATCCGAGAATTTTTGCTGTTTTTCCATGTCCTAAATGATTATTTCCTGCAACTATTATATTTCTTTCATTTAAAAATTTTGCAAGAGGCTCATATCTGTCAATGTATTCACACATTCCGTGAGCTATTTGTAATATGTATTTGGGATTTTCGCAGTCCCAAATTATGGCATCAATTTCGTCAATTCCATTTGATGAGGTATATCTTATTTCATTTTTCATAATCTTTCTCCCAACAGATTAACAAGATTTTCATTTGTAAGGTTGTGTATTAGAGGTGTAACAGTTGCAAATCCACGTTCCAAGTAATATCTGTCTGTTCCTTCTACGTTTATACATTTGTTTCTACCGTGAAGCTTTAAAATATATCCGTCGTCGGTTTTACTTGTTGTGTATTTGTCCATAACAGAGCAGCCAACTTTACAAATTTTAATTCCGTTTAAGTTTTCATAAGAAAGTTTTGGTACATTTATATTCAAAACATGAGATGTTTTTAAACCTAATGATAGTTTATTAAATACCTCTACTGCAACTTTTGCCGCACTTTTAAAATCTGCACTTATTTTATCATATTCAGCAGAGATTGCTATTGCATTTATACCGAATACATTTGCTTCGATAGCCGCTGAAACAGTACCTGAATACATTATATCCATGCCTGCATTATAACCTAAGTTACAGCCTGAAAAACAGTAGTCAAAATCATTTCCAAGTACCTCAAGTGCAGTACGTACACAATCTGCCGGCGTCCCTGAAACACTATAAGAATTGCAGTTTAGACCGTCTATTTCAACTTTATTAAATTTTAATTCTTTCATCAATGTAATAGAATGACTTTTACCGGAATTTTCAACATCAGGTGCAACGACAGTTATGTTGTGTCCTTCAAAAATGAGTTGCTTTGCAAGTTCTCTGATACCTGCTGAAAAAAATCCGTCATCATTTGTAAGAAGTATATTCATATTTCCTCCTATAATTTATGAATTGTAGATATATTTTCTCTTGGTGATACCTCTAAAATATAGTCGGTACCCTCCAAGATATTTTTTTGAGAAAGTTCATCTCTTACAGTTCTTGCAGCGAGCATCGGGAGATTGTTGTCATTAGAAAGATGTGAGAGCATTACGATTTCCTTTTTCCTGTTTAAAAGTTTGTCTAGTGCTTCGGCTGCATTTTTATTTGAAAGATGTCCTTTATTTGATGCTATTCTCTGCTTTAATGACCATGAATAACTTCCATTCATCAGCATTTCAAAATCGTGATTAGCCTCAAGATAATATAAATCTGAATCTTTGATTTGTTCAAGAATATCTTCGTTTATATATCCTGTATCTGTAACAAGAGATATTTTTTTGTCTCCGATTATTGAAAAACAACTTCCACATGAGCAATCATGGAATGTTCCTATCGGGTTTATATATAAATCCTTAAAGTAAAAAGGTCTTTCATTTTCAAAGACATAGGTATTTTCCGCTTTTATTTCTTTTGTTATAGGGAGCATTGCATTTAAGGTATTATTATTTGCAAATACTTTTAAATTATGGCGCCTTGAAAGTACGCCGACACCCTTCACATGGTCGAGATGCTCATGAGTTACAAAAATTGCATCAATTTCATCAACAGATACATTTATTGAACTTAAAAGCTCTTCAATCTTTTTGCCGGAGAGTCCGGCATCTATTAAAATTTTGGTATTCTTATATTCGATATATTCGCAGTTCCCGTTTGAACCGCTTGAAAGAGAACAAAAAATCATATATACCTCCAATATTACATTGTACCATAGTATGTTTAAAAGTGTATAGTAACAAATTGATATAGATGGTACATAAATAAAAAAAGTGAGTCTAAGCTCACTATAAATTAGGATAAAGTTTTCTATAGAGATTTTACTTTTATATAAGATAGTAATGTTATAGATAAAGACAAATAGATATAAATCTATGCTTTAAGCTGAACAGCTTTTTCATCTCTATTAAGCATTAAAGGCACACATAAAGAAAATCTAAATCAAAAATGAAAACAATCTGAAGTGTACCGAAAATCATTTTTAATAAGTTCCTACCGCATATAAATTTCCGCTATATGTGACCCAACCATCTTGTACAAATTGTAAGTGTAATCTGCCTGAAAATATAACTCCATTCTGTTTTAAATCTTGATATATAAATTGAGAAATGTAAGATGTATCAGCGAAATATTTTTTGATTGTATAATTATAAATTACATCATCATCAAAACCTCTTAAAAGATTGTTTATAACGTCCAACCTTTTAGGAAGGAGATTTTCTAAAATTAAAGGTTCTGATTGTTCACGTACACTGTAATTTTGGGCATATGCAGGATGTATCAGTAAACAAATAAGCATAAAAACTGTTAAAAAATAAGATAACCTTTTTATAATAAACCTCCTAATAAAATAAATTAATATTACTTACAAAAATAGTATAACATACAATTAAACTTAAAGTAATATGATATCTAAAAATAAAGATATCATATTACAATACTAAAATTATTATTATTTGAAATTGGGATAAAAATAAAGTATCATAGAAATCACGTATGATATATAGGGTAGGGGTGAAATATGAATTATTTAAAGGAATTTTCAATTTTGGTGCTTTGTCTGTTTTTGGGAACTGTAACAAAGCATTTTATCAATTTTCCGATACCGGAGTCGGTGTACGGGATGGTGTTTTTATTTGTATTCATTATGTTTAAGATGATTAAGATAAAAGATGTCGAAAAAACATCACACGGTCTTTTAAAAAATCTTGCATTTTTCTTTGTACCTTCAGGAGTTAGAATAATCAGCGAATATGACAATATAAAAGGTCATACTGTTTCAATAGCACTTGTAATTGTAATTTCTACGATTATAACAACTATAGTAACCGGAATAGTAGTTTCAGCTTTGCAAAGGAGGAGAAAGAATGTTTAGTTCACCGTATTTCGGTCTTATACTTTCGGCATCAACCTACGGTTTTGGAATGTATTTAAAGAAAAAAATAAAAAGTCCCCTGATAAATCCTCTTTTGATTTCAATAGCACTTTGTATAATTTTTTTAAAGACATTTAATATAAGTTATGAAGATTATGAAGTTGGAGGAAGATATATATCATTTATGATTGCACCTGCAACTGTTGCTCTTGTTGTGCCGCTGTATCATAATTTGGATAAACTTCTTAACAATTTGGTGCCTATAATCATGGGGATATTATCAGGTTCTGTTGTGGCACTTGTGAGTATAATTATATTGTGCAAGTTGTTCGGGTTAAGCGAGTTTATAACAATATCTCTGCTTCCTCAGTCAATTACCACTGCAATAGGAATTCCGCTTTGTGAGGAATATGGAGGAAGTATTGCCGTAACAGCCATGTCAATTGTGATAAGAGGAATTATAGGAGCTGTTTCAGCTCCGATTATACTTAAAATATTCGGCATTAAAGATAAAGTTGCAGTCGGAATTTCAATCGGGACGGCATCTCATGCGGTAGGAACATCAAAAGCGGTGGAACTTGGAGAAATTGAGGGTGCTATGAGCGGACTTTCAATTGCAATAGCAGGGATAATTACAGTATTTTTAATACCGCTTATGGTTAAATTTATATGAGCTGTGACTTATAAAAATAGGTGGCGCTGAAATAGCAATGTTAAAATCAGTTGACTTTTAATAGTTTTATAAATTAATAATTGTCATATTTCTAAATATTACAGTTTTAAACAAAATAGGAATGATTAATCATTCCTATTTTGTTTAATTTGTATTTTATGTTGGATAAAATCAATATGATCCGATTTCAATATCATCTCCGTCATCAAATTGTATTTTCCAAGCGGGAATCGCTCTTCCCTGGACGGCCTTTGTTATATCTTCTACATAACCTTGTTCTTCGGGGTCAAAGTAAAAGCATTCTTCTATGTCCGTAATTTTTCTGCCGAAAGCCTCACTTTCATCAAGCAGTGTTAGAAGTGCCTTAGGTGCGGAAATAAGACGGATATCAGATTGAGATTTATCCAAAATATCAAGCCAAAGCCTGTCCATATATGTTACAACATCGCCATCTAATATAAAATTCAAGTATGAACGTTCAACTGTTACTCCGTGATATAATTTAGCGTAGTTTAAATAATATTTTCCATTTTCTTTTTTTGTGTATACACACTTCATATCTGAAATGTCAAATCCATGCTCTATCAGAAAGTTTTTGATGATTTCTTGAGCTTCTCTAAAATCCACATCATCGGTCGATTGTATTGGATATGAGTTTTCATATATTAGTCTTCTTGAGTTTAAGATACTTAGCATCTCACTATCATTACTTATTCTTGAAAAGTTTATGCTTGGAGTTTCTATTATACCCTTACCCTTAAAAAATTTTTCATTTAAATCCGGGTTTGAATAGGATTCAAATTCAACTCTAAGTGAAGGAAGTTTAATTTTGTTTTTAGGAATATAACAGTCAACGGTTATATCTTTTTTTTCAAGAAGTCTAAGAGTTTCATTTATGAATGAATTAGATGTGCTTTTATCTTGAGTTTTATAGTAGTTTGAAAAAATATAGCCGAATAGTACCAGGTTTACGATTAAAAGAGCTACTATGAGTATATTTTTTGCCTTAGACCAATCCATATTATCTCTCCATTAAAAATTTTCCGGCATCAAGTGAAAAATAAAGTTGTCTGTTGTTGTAATTTATATTTATTGCCATTGTAAGTTTGTTTTTTTCTAAATTTGAAACATCATCAATATATGCTAAATTTATATCTTGTATATTTTTTAAAATATCTTTAATGTTTGTATATTCTTCTACCGGCATAAATTTAATTAAATTTTTTTGAATTATATCTTCAATTGAATAGATTTCCGTTTCTTTAAATTCTGTTTGAGGCATATTGACCGCTTTTCTATATATCTGTTTGTAGCTTTTAACAAAGGAAGAGAATACTTCCATTTCTATATAGTCGTGATTTTCTTGTTTATCTAATATTATCGGAATTGAATCTTCCTTTAAATTAAAGGAAAATTTATATCCTTTATTATTTCCGTTTTCGACAAGTTCTATTTTAGATAGGTATAAATCTTTTGCTATACCTGTTTTTGTTGCAATAAAGCTAAGTGCAGTTCTAAGTGAGATATATAAATTTTCTTTTTGAGATTCAAATTTTTCGGCGTTTTCATATTCTATGAGACCTGTGTTTGAAAATTTAAGGTATTGATTTTCATATACAAAGGTTGAACCGTTTATCTGAGTTATTTCTCGTATATAGTCTATACTCTGATTTAAAAATCTTTCAGCAAGCTTGTTTTTATAGCTGCTGTCCATATTTTTAAGATTTGAAAAATAGTATATATCTCTTGCTGTAATTGTATTTTTTTGCGGTATATAAATATTTTTTTCAATTGAATATAGTTCGTAAAAATTTTTATAATTTTTATATCCCGTATTTTCAATAGTGCTTAAGGTTTGAGTTATATCCTTATCAATAGGAAGATGTACCTTAAAAAATCCTATTTGATTTACTATTGCTATATCATTATTTGATATATAGATTTCTTGTATTGGAACATTGTTGCTGTCATGCTCTTTATCTACAAATCCAAGTAGCTTTAAAAACATATTTTCTGTTATAGTGTGGTTGAATTTGAAAACTATGGATCTGTTTTCCTGGAGCTTCATATATTCTTCCGCACTTATTTCGGTTAGAAGTTCTTTTTTTGATTCTATAAATATGTTTAAAATTGTATTTAGATATTCTCTGTATAAATCATCAAATACATAAATTACACTATGTCTTTCTTCTCCAAAATTGGCAATCATTTTTTGGGGCTTTAAAAGCTCTGTAAAAAGTTCTTTTGGATTATATTCATTGTTGATTTTTATTACATTTGATCTGTCAGGAAGGTTAAACCATAAAAATCTGATTTGAAATATTGTAAGACATATTAATGCTATTAATAATGTATTTAATAATAAATCTCGCTTTTTCATTTTATCACCTAAGCTGCTTTTAAGCTTATTGAAATTTTAGTGCCTTCTTTAAATTTTGAATCTATCTTAATATCTCCACCCATTGATAGAGTGAGTTCTCTTGCTATTGAAAGTCCAAGACCTGTTCCTCCCATAGCACGACTTCTGCCCTTTTCAACTCTATAAAATCTTTCGAATATTCGAGGAAGGTCGCTTTCCGGTATTCCTATACCGTTATCCTCTACGATAATATTTACATTAAAATAGTTTGAGGTCGCGCTGATTTTAATTTTCCCGCCTTCATCTGTATATTTAATTGCATTCGAAATTATATTCATTAAGATTTGGTCAAGTGCATGTCTGTCTGCATATATATTTCTTATATCCATAGGTATTTCCAAACTGATATTATGATTTTTTTCTTTTATCATTACAGAAAGACCCTCAAGAGTTTGACTTAAAATATCATAGGTATCAATTTCTTCATAGACATAGTTCGAAGTTTTGTAGTCTATATTTGAAAGCTGAAGTAAATCGGAAACAAGTCTGCCCATTCTCGTATTTTCTCTGTTTATAATTTTTACAAAGTGTTTTACTTCGTCCGGCTCCATTTTTGAATCAAGAAGCGTTTCACTATATGAACGTATAGTTGTTATAGGAGTTTTAAGTTCGTGAGATACATTTGCAACAAATTCCTTTCTCATTACATCAAGAGTATGTTCTTTTGTTATATCTTGAAGTACTACAATAAGTCCCAAGTTTGTAAGTCTTCCTTTTTTATAGGGAGCATATTTTATTTTAAAGAATTTATCTTTTATTTCCAATTCACTTTCACCTTCAAGAGATGAGTTATCTGAATAGTTTATTCCGAATATGTTTAGTTTTGTAAGATCTTGTTTTGTCTTTAGATAGTTTTCATCTAAGTCCAATATTTCTCTGGCAATGGGGTTGGCATGGATTAAATAACCGCTTCTGCTAACAGCTATAACACCTTCAGCCATGTAATTAAATATCGTATTGAGTTTACTTTTTTCAAGATTCATTTGATTTATTGTAGTATTAAGCTCTTCTGTAAGATAGTTAAACATAGAGCCTAAGTTTCCGATTTCATCGTTGCTTTTTACTTCTACACGTTGGTCAAAGTTTCCCTTCGCCATTTCACTTGCTTTGGTAGTAACATCTCTGATGGGCTCTGTTATTGAGATTGCAATTATATACCCAAGGAGTGAGGTTATTGCAAGTGCAATTAGAGTTGCATAGCTAAGTATTATTTTTGCATCTTTAAGCAGACTATATACAGAAGATAAATTTGCGGTCATATATAAAATGCCCTTAACATCTCCATCGGATGAGAAAATCGGCTTTGAAATGTGTTTTTCATTAAGACTTACATCTCCGTTTGCGGTTATTGTATCCGCAGTTTCACCTTGTAATGATCTTAAAATTAAGCTCGGTTCCAATGCCTTATATGAAAAGGCTTCTTTGCCGTCAATTAAATCCTTATTATTTGTAGTAGATGCAATAATTATTGGAGACTCATCTGCACTTAGGGCATAAATACTCTCACCGACAGACAGTCTCCACTCATTTAAGATGTTTTTAATTTGTGAACTTTTATTACTCCAATTTTCATCAGATATATAATTTGAAGCTCCTATAATAGTATTTAAGGTTTGTGTCATATTATCTTCTATATTCTGAGTTTGCTGAACCTCAAGTCTATTAATAATAAATGCACCTACTATGGACATTGAAATCAGTACAAGTAAAAAATATATAGTTATAAATCTGTACTTAATACTGTTAAACATTTTAACCTCCGAAATAATATCCCACACCGCGTTTAGTCATAATGTATTTAAAATCCTTATCTTTGTCTTCAATTTTTTCGCGAAGACGTCTTACAGTGACATCAACTGTTCTTATATCTCCGTAATATTCATAGTCCCATACTTGATCAAGAAGTTCTTCACGGGAAAAAACCTGTCCCGGAGAAGATGCAAGATATTTTAAAAGTTCATATTCACGTAAGGTTAAATCTATAACCTTACCTTTCTTTTTAATTTCATATTTAGTCAAATCGATAATTAAATCGCCGGCTTCAATTACTTTAGATTCTGAATTCGGAGTCTCCGTTTCAAAATCATATCTTCGCAAAATAGCTTTAACTCTTGCAGTAAGTTCTCTCATTGAAAACGGCTTTACAACATAGTCGTCCGCCCCGAGTTCAAGACCGAGTATTTTATCTACTTCATCTTCTTTGGCGGTTAGCATTATAATTGGTATATGTCGAGTTTTTCTAAGCTCTCTTAAAACGGTAAAGCCATCAATTTTCGGCATCATAACATCTAAAATAATTAAATCAAAATTTGAGTCCTTTACTTTTTCAAGACATTGTTCTCCGTCAAAAGCAAGTTCAACTTCAAATCCGTCACGTTTTAAATTGAATTCTATAATTTCAGCTATTGCAGCTTCATCATCTACAACGAGAATTTTTCCAAACATTTGAATTCCCCCTTTCTAACATTATACCATAATAGATAAAATATATAATTATAAATTTACATACAAAAACGCCTTGCTAAAGTAAGCAAGGCGTTTTAATCTTATTTGTTTTCATTTGTAGGAATTGGTTTGCGTAAAATATTTTTGTAGTAAATTTTTTCAACTATCATTGAAACTGCATTATCTCCTGTTACATTTGCAGCAGTTCCGAAGCTGTCCTGTGTCAAGTATAATGAAATTAAAATTGTCGCAAGAGGACTGTCAGATGCTATTGCAACTGCCGGTAAGAATGGAAGAGCACTCATTACCGCTCCGCCCGGTGCGCCCGGTGCTGCTACCATAGCTACTCCAAGTATTGCGATAAATTTGAAAATTAAGAAGTAGCTGTGAGGCATATCGTACATATGAAGTAATGTAAATACACATGCTGTAAGAGTAATCATAGATCCCGGCATATGGCAAGTAGCACATAGAGGAATTACAAATTCTCTAATTTGCTTTGTTACTCCTATATTTTTATTACAGTTTATATTAACCGGAATAGTAGCTGCTGAAGATTGAGTACCTATTGCAGTAAAGTATGCAGGTAAAGCTCTTCTAAGTGAAGCTATAGGATTTTTTCCTGTAAATCCTCCGGCTACAACAAACATAAGTGATATATAAATTATATGAAGAACTATTATGCAACCGAAAATCTTAATGAATACTTGAAGAATTGCAAATACTGAACCTGAATATGCCATATTTGCAAAGTTTCCAAAAATAAAGATAGGAAGTAAAGGAATAATTGCCTTTTCAAGTACAAGATTTATTATCTTATTAAATTCATCTATTATTTTATAAAAAGTTTCTCCTGAACCCTTTTGTCTTAAAATTGAAACACAAAGACCAAGCATAAATGCAAGTACAAGAGCGGCAGTAACTTCAATTATCGGATTTAGAGGAATAGTAAAGAAAGGAGATAAATCATTTCCTGAAGCATCCTTAATTTGTTCGACCATTTCCGGTGAAATAAAGCTTGGGAATATATTACTTGCCATTGCATATGATAAAGAACCTGCTATAAGTGTAGATGCATAAGAAAGAATAACTGTTACGAGAAGCAGCTTTCCTGCACCTTCAGATAAATCTGAAATACCTTTTGTTACAAAAGCAATAATCATAAGCGGAATTATGAAACCTAAAAATTTACCGAAATTAGCTGAAATTGTAACTGCTATTTTTGTTACTATTTCAGGACAATACTTACCAACTAAAATACCCAAAGCTATTGCAATTAATAGTCTAGGTATAAGACCTATTTTCTTTTTTGTAGTTTGTTCACTCATTTTAATTTCCCCCTGTTTTTCCTAAAAATTCATCTCTTATTCTCTTTCCGGTTTTAGTTCCGGCAAGCCCGCCAAGTCCGGTTTCTCTTAGAGATTCATGCATAAGTTTACCGACTTCTCCCATAGCTTGTGCAACTTCGTCAAAAGGAACAAAAGATGTAACGCCCGCTAAGGCGAGATCTGCTGATATAAATGCATTTACAACACCTGAAGCATTTCTGAATGTGCATGGGTATTGAACAAGTCCTGCTATCGGATCGCATACGAGACCTATGACATTTATGATTGTTATACTTGCGGCATGAAGTGCCTGTTCCGGAGTTCCCCCCATCATTTCAATAAGGGCACTTGCAGCCATTGCGGATGCAGCACCGCATTCTGCCTGACATCCTCCTTCAGCTCCGGCAAAAGTAGCATATTTTGCTATAATTTGACCTATTGCTATTGAAGTCAAAAGACCGTTTTGAACGGTTTCGTTGTCAAAATTATATTTTTCGATTGCAGAGACAATTGTTGCAGGCATTATACCTGATGAACCTGCAGTAGGAGCAGCAACAATTTTTCCCATGGCATCATTTACTTCACTTGTTGAAAATGCCATCGCCATGGTGTGCATCAAGAATTTTCCAATTATAGGTTCTTGATTTTCAGCATAATCATTTGTAATTTTTGCAAATCCGTCTGTCATTTTAAATCTTGTCACATTTGATTTATTCAGATTTTCAGCAGCCGATTTTCTCATTACATCAATTACTATATTAAGATGTTGTCTTATTTCTTCTTCAGTTTTTTTAGAGTTTTTCATTTCCTCTGCAATAACAAGATCGTATATATGACAATTATTTTCTTTACATGCATTTATAATTTCATTAGCTGTATTTAACATATTACACCCCCAAGTATTTTGCAGTTATAAATTTATCCGAAGTCAGTATTTTATCTTGTAAATCTTGAGTAAGAGCTCTGTCTATTTCAAGAGTAAGAGTTACAATTTCCGTTAATGGATTCTTGTCTGTATTAATGGACTCTATATTATACTTATCGGAAGTTAAAATAGAAGATACGTATGCAATAACACCCTGTTGCTCGTGATATTTTAACAGTAGTGTAGGAAACATTCCTCTAAACTCGACAGGCATTCCGTTTATATTTACTATGATAATTGCACCACCGCCGATAGAAGAACCTATTACATATTCATCGTCTTTATAGTCGAAATGAAATACTACCTTAACTGAATTGGGATGATAAATTTCACCCAAGTCTGTGGTTTTAATTTCATAATTTACACCTGTATCGTGTGCTATTTCAAAAGAACTTCTGATTCTTTCGTCATCAGGCTCATATCCCATAATACCACCGACCAACGCCTTATCAGTTCCATGTCCCTTATAAGTGAGCGCAAAAGAACCATGTAATAAAAATTCCACTTTTGTAAAATCTGAACCGCAGATTTTAAGAGCAGTCCTTGCGATTCTACACGCTCCTGCCGTATGAGAGCTTGACGGACCTATCATTATAGGACCAAGTACATCAAAGGCACTATATTCTGCCATAAAAACCCCTCCTTAATATAATAGCATTTTAACATATTGACCATGAAATTAAAACTTAAATAACATTAATTTTAATTGATAAAGTAATTAAATATTGAATGAAATTAATAGGAAAAATCTATAATACATAGCACATTTAGTATACATATTAATTAAAATTGATAAATCAATACTTTTGGAACAAAGTAAATTACAACAAAAGAGTATGAATTAAAAAACACAGTACAAAACGATTGCATTACTAATGAGCTATATATTATAATTGAGGTATCAAATAAAAAAGGAGGATATTATGTCAAAAGAAAAGAAAAATCAACAAGAAATAAGTGGGTTTTTAAAGGGTGTAGAGAGAATAGGAAATAGACTTCCTCATCCTGCAATGCTCTTTGTAATTTTATCAGTAATAGTAATTATAATTTCTCATTTTGCTGCAAAGGGCGAGCCTATAACTTATTTTGATGCAAAGGCGGGAGAAGAAGTAACAAAAGAAGTTGTTTCACTTTTTAATGCCGATGGATTAAGGTACATCTTCAATTCAGCAACTACAAACTTTACAGGATTTGCTCCATTGGGAACAGTTCTTGTAGCTATGCTTGGTGTAGGGGTTGCTGAATGGACAGGACTTTTTAATGCAACACTTAAAAAGCTGTTGTACAATGCAAATCCAAAAATGTTAACACCGATAGTTGTATTTGCCGGTATTATGTCAAATATAGCATCAGATGCAGGTTATGTAGTAGTAATTCCTATCGGAGCAATATTGTTTGCAATGGCCGGACGTCATCCGCTTGCAGGACTTGCGGCAGCATTTGCAGGTGTATCCGGAGGTTTCTCAGCTAACCTTATTCTTGGAACAACTGACCCTCTACTTACAAACATTACAAATGAAGCTCTAAAAGCAGCAGGAATAGACATGAGTTTAGCACCAACTTGTAACTGGTATTTCCTTGCAGTATCTACAATATTCTTAACAATTGTAGGAACATTTGTAACTGATAAGATAGTAGAAAAGAACTTAGGCGAATATAAAGGCTCTTATAGACCTGATAATGCACCTATTTCTGAACTTGAAAACAAGGGTCTTAGAAATGCACTTATAGCATTGGTTGTTTATGTGGCTGTTATGGCATTCTTAATGTTCCCTCAAAATGCAATATTCAGAACATTACAAGAAGACATAGGAAAAATGACATTAAAGGCATTCTTACATGACGGATTAATTCCTGCAATGCTTTTATTATTCTTAATTCCTGGCTTGGTTTACGGAAGAACAATAGGAAAAATAAAGACATCTTATGATTTAGTTGCAGCTATGACAGCAGCAATGAAGTCAATGGGCGGATATATGGTTCTTGCATTCTTCGCTGCACAATTTGTTGCATATTTCGGAAAGACAAACTTGGGAATTATGCTTTCATTCAAGGGAGCAAATTTCTTAGAGAGCATAGGATTAACAGGATTACCACTAATAATACTATTCATCCTAATCTCAGCTTTCCTAAACCTATTTATGGGTTCAGCATCAGCAAAATGGGCTATCATGGCTCCAATCTTTGTGCCGATGATGTATAGACTTGGATTTAATCCTGCACTTACACAAGTTGCATATCGTATAGGAGACTCTTCAACAAATATCATAACTCCGCTTATGAGTTATTTTGCTATGATAGTTGTATTTATGCAAAAATATGACGAAGAATCAGGACTTGGAACTCTTATTTCAATGATGCTTCCATATTCAATGAGTTTCTTATTATTCTGGACAATACTAATGTCAGTTTGGTTCTTCTTAGGAATTCCTACAGGACCGGATGCACCACTTTTACTTGGAATGCTTTAATTTAAAGAAACCTCCCTTTAGGGAGGTTTTTTTGAGCCTTAAATTAAAAATAAATAAAATGATAAAAAACAGTTACAATATAAATTATTTTACAATATAATTTTATTGATAAGGAGGTTAAAGATGATAATTAAAAATGGAAGAATAATAGATCCTGCCTCCGGCATGGATAAAATAGCTGATATAAAAATTGAAGACGGAAAAATTGTAGGCATCGGAAAATTTGATGAAGTAACAGAATGTATTAATGCGGAAAATTTGATTGTAGCACCCGGACTTGTAGATATACATGTTCATTTCAGAGATCCGGGATTTACGGAAAAAGAAGATATATTTACAGGATCAGAGGCAGCCGCAGCAGGAGGATTTACATCAGTAGTATGTATGGGAAATACAAAACCTGTTATGGATAATATTAATACATTGGAATATTTTTTAGACAAGGCAAAAAAATCTCCGATACATGTATATACAATAGCAGCTCTTACTCTTGGATTTAAAAATGAAAAACTTAGTGATATGAGAGAACTTGTAAAAAGAGGATGTGTGGGTTTTTCTGATGACGGGATTCCAAATACGGATACAAAATTAATTTTAGAGGGAATGATGATTGCAAAAGAATTAGATGTTCCAATATCATTTCATGAAGAAGATCCTATGTTAAACCGAGAAAATGGTGTGAATCATGGAAAAATTTCAGATTCTATGGGATTGTATGGAGCTCCGTCAGTTTCTGAAGATGTTCTTGTTGCAAGAGATGGAGCAATGTGTCTTTATACGGGAGCAAAAATTGACATTCAGCATATAAGTTCGGGAGAAGCCGTAGATATAGTAAGATTTTATAGAAATCAAGGAGCTAATTTATTTGCAGAGGTAACACCACATCATTTTTCGTGTACGGAAGATTTGATACTTGAAAAGGGAACACTTGCAAAAATGAATCCGCCTCTAAGAACAAGTAAAGATAGAGAAAAAATAATTCAGGGATTAGTTGATGATACGATAACAATCATTGCAACAGATCATGCACCGCATACTGAAGAAGAAAAAAATAGAGACTTTTTAGCAGCTCCAAGTGGAATAATAGGACTTGAGACCGCATTGTCTCTTGGAATAACAAATCTTGTAAAGACAGGTAAGTTATCTCTTATTAAACTGCTTGAAAAGATGACTGTAAATCCTGCAAGACTATATAATCTATCAGCCGGAAAAATTGAAATCGGCGCTGCGGCAGATATAGTTATATTTGATGAAAATGAAGAATATGTAGTAGGAGAGTTTCGTTCAAAAGCAAAAAATTCTCCATTCATAGGAGAAAAATTATTCGGAAAAATAAAATATACAATAGCAGATGGAAAAATAGTATATAAAAATTAAGGAGTCTGATTTCAGACTCCTTAAAAAATAAAAGACCGTTAGTCTTTGGTGCACGCAAGAGGAATCGAACCCCCGGCCTAGGCTTTAGGAGAGCCTCGCTCTATCCTACTGAGCTATGCGTGCATATATTTTTATTTTAGTATAATGAAAAGGTTGTGTCAAATACTAAAACTTGGCGGAGATGGTGGGATTCGAACCCACGTGCCCGTGAAGGCTAACGCATTTCGAGTGCGCCCCGTTATGACCTCTTCGATACATCTCCAAATTATTTACAACTACCTGTTAATAATATCTGAAATTGTTAAAAAATTCAATAGGAATGAGCAACTTATCAACAAAAATATATTTAATTGTGAGAATTTATAGATATTAAAAGGATATGTCCATCTTTAAAGATGGACATATCCTTTACAGCCGAGTTTTGATATTGTTGTATCAACAGCAATACACACTGAAATTGCATAAATAAATATTGAAAAATACTTTTGTAATATTTAGAGTGTATTAAAATTATTCTTTGAATTCAACTATTAACTTTATAAGTTTGGATATCTCTTCTACATGTTGAGATATTAGAGATTCTAATTTGTTTTCATCATATAAAGTTTCAACTAATTCACGGCTCCAATTTTTTGGATTAATTGGTTTAGATTTTAATTGTAATTTTTCATAAAATAACCACCAATTTTCATCTTCTAGTCCATTAGGGAAAATTTCTTTTAATTTTGATTTGAAAGAAGATTTACCGTTGGAATCATAGATATTTTCTTCATTTTCTTCCGTAATTCCTTTTCTTATTCCGAAAATTAACTCATCATCATCTTTTTCAATTTTTAGATATATTTTTCCAATATTAGGTATTTCTCTTATAAGATATATTAATCCATAATAGTTGGAAGCATTTTTCACGGAATACCATCGATTAGGATAACCTAAGTTGTTACGTTTAATATCTTCAACGTTCAAATTAAATTCTTTTAAAATATCTTTCAATTTTTCTTCCAATTTTTTCCAATAGCGTAATCGAAGATCAAATTTAATTTCTTCAAATGCTTTTTTGGTTTCTTCTGCTATAAAAAAATTATCCGCAGATTCTAAAATATAATCTTTAACTTCCATTGTATAATCGTTACTCCCTTCTGATAGTTCTATAAGTAATTCTTTGTATTGTAAAAGCACTTCTCTCAATTTAGGTTCTAATGCTGTTATTTTTATGCAATTTTCTATCCAGTTAATAATTTCATTTTTATAAGATATACAAATTAAATTGTCTTTGTTTGAGCAGCTGTCTGTGCTTGGCTTATGTCCGTCAAGAGTTAGATATATTATTTTGTATTTTGGTTTTTCGGAAAATTTTTTACAGTATTCTTCATATCTATCCAACTGTTTTTCTTGATCACCGGCATAAATTTTGTTTTCAATAACTATTATATTTTTTATATTTTTTTCTGAATAATCAATAAAAATATCGATTATTCCATATTTTGTAAATTTTTCTTTTTCTACACGTAAGGTATTTATTTCGTCATAATCCATATTTATTGTTTTTAAAAAGCTTTTAAAAAATTCCAACTTATATTTTTTGTCATTTAGTAAGCTGTATATAAAAGCTGAGTGTAAATTTACTTCATCTGCCGGTTTTGCTATAGTTTTAAAAATATTGAAATCAGAATTATAGGACTGTAATATTTTATATTTTTCATAAATAATTCTTAAGTTGTTATAAAAAATTTCATATTTATCCAAGATTATCACCTCTTTAATTGTTGTATCATTAACTATAATTTTATAAAATTAAACAGTTTCTAAGTATGTACATTTAAAATATTTTTTTCTGACATAATATGCCTCCTTATTTATATTTATTTAAAGCTGATTTTAAATCGGCTTTTATAGACTCTATTAATTCTTGCGGATGAGTTACTTTTACATGATTGATATATTGCATAATCCACATTTTTATTGCAATTTCATTTGCTTTTACGGTTACGGAAATTTCATCATGTTGAAGTTCTTTAAAAGTTACGTCATCTCCGAACCAATCTAAAATATCATTTATCAAGTCAGGTTTTGTTGTAAATGAAACATTTATTATATTTCCTGAAAACATGTATATGCTTTTTGAAATATATTTTGAAAGATCATAAATATCATTGTGATTTTTTATCGTCGTCTTTGATTTTGCAGTTTCTTTTAAGATTTTTATGTTTGTTATTCTGTCTAAGCGGTAGTGTGAAATGTTATCATATTTATCATAATTACCTATAAGGTAATGTCTGCCGTTGTTTGATACTGTTTGATAAGGGTTTATGATATATACTTTATCTTTTCCTGTTTCATCTTTTTTAGGGTGCAGTTTTTTATCCAAACCATAATCATTATAATTAAAGGATATTTTAAGATTTTTTGAAATTGCTTCATCTATAATTTCTATATTTAAAAATACATTTTGATTTGTAGGAATTGTGTTTGAGATATTGTTTAAATATTTAACACGACTTTTAAAATATTTATTGGATAAATTTTCAAGCTTAGAAATTAATTGTTGTTTTTGTTTTTGAGGTATAGCCTTGGAGTATAAAGTAGAGTTGATTAAAAATCTTATTTCGCTGTCTGTAAATTCTGAGTTTATATAAAAATTTGTAAGTATGTAATTTTCAGATTCTTCTCCAAAGTCATTTTTAACTTTTCTTGGAAATGCTTCATATTCTATATCAAATTCACATTCTATCAGATCCATTAGATTTCTCTTTATCGCTTTTCGCTCAACATTCATTCCATATTCTTTTTTTAATAAATCTAATATATCTTTTTGGCTCAATTTGTGTTCTTCATCAGAGTACTTTCTTAAAATTTTTAAGATATAAATAATTAAAAGTTTTTTTGATTGGGCATGGGTAATACTGAACATACTATCCTCCTAATTGTATTATTGAGATAAGAATAACACAAAAGATGGCACAAAAAAAGGACATAAAAACAGACGGAAGGTTTTCCGTCTAAGTGTTACTCTCTGTTTATAAAGTTTTTTATTATGTCTACAATTTCATCTATGTAACTGTCATCTCCGGGATATCCTATAACTAAATGGCCGTGTTCTTTTACTTTACCTATAATCATTAAGTTTCTGTATAGTTTATTTTCTCCGGTGCCCATGTATCTCATATCGGTAATAAGTCCTATAATTATGCGAGGAAAGTTTTTGTTTATTCCGTATTCTTCTTCAATTTCATTTATAATACCGTGAGCCATAATTTCAGCTGCTACACCATCGTCAATTGTAAGTCCGTCAAGGCAGGCAATTAAGATATTTGCATTTTTAAGTTCTGCTGTATCCGCTTTTGAGATTGCAATGTCATTTATAATATCGTCATTATTTTTCTTATCATTAATTTCTGCATTTCTTTGGGGAACATATAAGTCTATTCCAGTTTCTCTTTCAATTATTGATGCAACTCTTTCAGTCCATTCAAAAGTTGCTGCGTTGAAAAAGTGAGATGCAAAGTATCCTGTATATTTTTTCATATGACCTCCTAATTAAGAATTGTATCTTTAAATTCAAGTGTAACTATTATATAAGTATCGTCATTTTTGAAGTTATATTCGTCAAGGTATGTTGTAAGATTGTTAACTCTCATGTCGGAAGATTGAGTATATTGTCTCATTCCGAGTATAATAGGTCTATTTAGTTCCAAGGTTTTTATATCATTTTGAAAAGCGCTTGCACTTGAAGTATATTCTTCTGGAAAAACAAGGATATCATCAAGATTTGTGGTTATTACGGAGAAAGTATCGGAATTATTTGTATCTGTTGTTTCTACAAAAATTATTTTATCATGATAAAACCCTGTTCCCACTGAAAAGTATTTGGAATGTTCTATGATATTATTGGAAAGACCGCTTTCTTTTCTCAATTCTCCATTTTTATACACATTAAAATACAATTCCCAAGATTTGGCATTTTCCGGTACTTTAATTTTAAAAAATTTTATTTCATGTGAAAGTTGTTTACACATTTTTAGCAACATTTCATTTTCAAATTTTTCATCCGCTGTTTGTATTGCCATATTTTGCTTTGACATTTCATTGCAGCCGGTGAGAAAAATTAAAATTAATAATACGATTATAATTTTAGATTTTTTAAAAATTTTTTCCATAACGATCTCCGAGTTAGTTGTTTTTTAAATTAAAAAACATCAGTATTATTACAAAATGTACTATTGCAAAAATACCTATAAGCATATAGTCGTTTTCTGTAGCACTGCTTAGTATACTTGTTGTAATATCTCTGATTTGAAGTATATCCCAAGAGTTGAATCTTAAAAATCTTCCGATATAAACGGCTATTCCGCAAATTCCGGAATATAGCATAAGTAGTATAAAACTTGCAATTTTATAGCCGTAGCATCTTAAAATTTTTAGTATGTTTACAAAACTTTCAAAGCTGAGTACAAGTGATAAAACCACCATTACTGTATCACAACTCAGCTTTATCCAGTGAGTATAGTCCTGGATATAATTTACATTTCCGCCTGAAAATACATAGTATTCATGAGTCTTTATGTGTATAAGGTCTGTGAACATATAGATTGCGTTTGGATAGAATATTGTTGTTATAACTAATCCTATAAAGCATAAAAAAACTTTATTTTTATGATTTACACAGAAGGTACTTATTATATATGGAATTAGTGAAAGACCTACATTAAATATTAAATATCTTCTGTTCAAGTTAAAGTATATTATTATTGCGGAAAAGCATAAATATATCAAGATATATATAAAAACTTTTTTAAAATTGTTCAAAATTTCTCTATTCATAGTATCTCCTCAGGTTTAATTTTAAAAAATATATTCAAATAAGTCAAATAAAAAAGACATCTTTCGATGTCATTCTTTATCTTCAAATCCCTCCGTATATAATTTGTAATAGGTTCTTTTAAGTGCAAGCAACTCATCGTGACTTCCTCTTTCTATAATTTTTCCCTTTGACAATACTATTATTACATCTGAATTTTTAACAGTTGAAAGTCTGTGTGCTATTACAAATGTAGTTCTGCCTTTCATAACTTCGTCCATTGACTGTTGAACCAACATTTCCGTACGAGAGTCAATTGAAGATGTAGCCTCGTCCAAAATCAGTACGGGAGGATTATAAATTTCCGCTCTTGCAATAGAAAGCAGCTGCATTTGACCCTGTGAGAGATCGGAGTCTGTACCGGAAATTATGGTGTTATATCCGTCTTCAAGGAGTGATATAAAATTGTGTGCCTGAACTTTTTTAGCAGCTTCTACTATTTCATTTTCACTTACGTTTTCTCTTCCATAGCTTAGATTGTAGTTAATACTTCCTGTAAATAGATGTGTATCTTGAAGTACCATACCGAGTGAGCGTCTTAAGTCTTTCTTTTTAATTTTTTTGATGTCAATTCCGTCATAGGTTATAGAGCCTGATTGGATTTCATAGAATCTGTTTATCAAATTTGTAATTGTGGTTTTTCCTGCACCGGTTTCACCTACAAGGGCAATTTTTTGACCGGGATGGGCATATAGTGAAATATTGTGAAGAACATCGGTTTTGCCGTCGTATGAAAAACTTACATTTTCAAATTTTATATCTCCCATTAATTCGGTGAGAGATGAGCTTTCGTTTGTACTGTCTTTCCATGCCCAATGTCCGGTTCGTTCTTCACATTGAATAAGTGAGCCGTCGGAGTTTTTACGAACTCTTACAAGTTCAATATAACCGTCATCATTTTCTTCTTTCTCATCAAGTAAACTGAAAATTCTTCTTGCTCCGGCAAGAGACATAATCAATTGGTTCATCTCTTGAGAAATATTTCGCATCGGACCTGAAAATGCTCTGGACAGTTCGAGAAATGCGGCAATAGTTCCGACTGTTATTCCAAACATATTATTTAGTGCAAAAAGACCGCCGACAATTGCTATAAAAGCATACTGAAGATTGCCTATATTAAACACTATGGGGATTAATATTAGAGAGTATCTGTTTGCAAGCATTGTATTTTCTGCAAGTTCGTTGTTTATTTTTTCAAAATCATCTACAATATTTTTTTCGCGTGAAAATACTTTTATTATCTTTTGTCCGTTAATTGTTTCTTCGATAAATCCGTTTTGAAGACCGAGGGATTGTTGCTGTTTTAAAAAGTAGGTTGAAGATTTTCCTCCTACAGAGTTCATAACTTTTAGAAGTAATACCATGCATATTGCTACAACTATGCTCAGCATAGGAGAAGATATGAGCATTGCAATTGTAACGGCAATTATTGTAACAACAGATGAGAAAAATTCAGGCAGAGTATTTGTGAGCATTTGTTGCATAGCTTGTGCATCATTTGTATAGCGACTCATTATATCACCGTGAGAGTGCGTGTCAAAATAAGCGATGGGCAGTTTTTCCATGTGCTCGAATAATTCATCACGTATTGTCTTTAATATATTTTCTGAAATTGTAACCATCATTCTCGAGTATATAATTGTCGAAATAACTCCGGTCAAGTAAATAGCCGCAAACTTTGATATCATAAGAATAAGCGGTGTAAAGCTCGGGTTTGGAGTAGAAAGCATGGGTGTTATATAGTTATCAATTAGTATTTTTAGAAATATAGAAGATACTACACCGACTGATGATGATAACAAGACTAAAGTTATGACTATGAAAAACTTAAGCTTATATTTTTTAAAAACATAGGAAAGCAGTCTTTTGATTGAACTTAAGTTTTCAGAGGAAGTTATTTTTGAATTTTTATTTTTGTTCATTAAGCTCGCCTCCTCTGTTTTGGGTTTGGGCAATTTCGCGATAGATTTTATTTGTTCTGATAAGCTCGTCATGAGTGCCTATTGCATTTATTTCTCCGTTATCCATTACTATTATATAGTTACAATTTGCAAGAGAATTTATTCTTTGTGATATAGTTATTTTTGTAAGTTCGGGGTTTGTAGCTTTAAGTGCTTCTACAAATTTAATTTCAGTTGAGTTATCAAGTGCAGATGTAGAGTCATCTAAAATTAAAATTTTTGGATTTTTTAATAGAGCCCTTGCAATGCAAAGTCTTTGACGTTGACCGCCGGAGAAGTTTGTTCCACCTCTTTCGACTTTTCTGTCATATCCGTCCTTATCTTCCATGATGAAGTCATGAGCCTGTGCAATTTTTGCAGCATTTATTACCTCATCGATGGTTGCATTTTCATTTCCCCATTTTAAATTTTCAAGGACAGTTCCGGTAAACAACTGATTTTTTTGCAAAACAATTGAAATGTTGTCTCTTAATGACTTTAAATTGTATTCTCTCACATCAATTCCTCCGATTTTAACACTACCCGATAATGTGTCATACAGCCTTGGAATTAAGGATACGAGAGTTGTTTTAGAAGAACCTGTTGCTCCGATAATACCTACGTTATCTCCGGATTTTATAGATAAATTTATATTTTTAAGACTTAGTTTATTTTCGTTTTTAAAGTAAGAGAAATTTACATTTTCAAAATTAATACTTCCATCTGAAATCACAGTTATTCCATTTTTATCTGATGTCAGAGAAGGATTTTTATTTAAAACTTCTACGATTCTCCCGGTACTGTTTCTTGAAATAATTAAATTTACAAGTACCATAGACATCAGCATTAAAGAAATTTGAATCTGAAAAGAGTAGGTTATAAGGCTTAACAGTTGTCCTGTTGTAAGATTACCTGCAACTATAAATTTTGTTCCAATCCATGCAATAAAAATTGTAAGAAAATAAACCGAAAATTGCATAAGAGGAGCTGATAGGGCTATCAGTTTAGAAACCTTGGAATAATTATTAAATAATTTTTTTGAAGTACTTTTAAATTTTTCACTTTCATGATTTTCTCTGTCAAAGCTTTTTACAACTCTTATGCCGAGTAAGTTTTCGGAAACAATAGTATTTAGTTTGTCATAGGTTTTAAATATAATTTCAAATATTGGAAATGCTTTTGAAATTATAAAGTAGATGCCGATGATTAGTATCGGGAAGATTAATAGAAAATTTAAAGATAGAGATCTATTTATTCTAAGACTCATTAAAAAAGAAAAGATGAGCATTAATGGAGCTCTTATTGCAAGCCTTATGCTCATTTGAAATGCAATTTGAACATTTTGAACATCGGTTGTCATCCTTGTTACTAAAGAGCCTTTTGAGAAACTGTCTATATCTTCAAATGAATAGCTTTGTATTTTTTTAAACATTGCATATCTTAAATTTTTTGCAAGACCTGATGATGCTTTGGTTGCAAAGTAACCGGAGAGTATTCCGGAAAACAGAGCTATAATTACGCATAGTATCAATAAAAATCCCATCTTAAATAAATCTTCTTTGGAGCCTAATGTGATTCCTCTGTCAATTATTAAACTCATCAGATACGGAATGGCAATATCCATAAATACTTCAACGATTACACAAGATGGAGATAAGAAAGAATATATTTTATATTCGTTTAAATAAGATATAATTTTTTTAATCATATTGCCTCCTTTTAAATAATATTTTACAATATAAAGAAAACTTAGATTAAGATTATATACCTAAAAAAAATAAAATGTAAGTAAAATTTTTTAAGGCGGTGAAATTTATTGGAGCTTAAAATTTTAGATATGATTTCTACAATCAGAAATCCGATTTTGGATAAGATTATGATTTTTATATCAACACTTGGAAATGCAGGAGCAATATTTATTATAATAGGATTGTTTTTATTTATAAGAAAAGATACAAGGCGGATTGGACTTACTGTTTTAATTTCACTTTTGTTTTGTTTAATATTCGGAAATATTATATTAAAGCCGTTGATAGGAAGAGTTAGACCATATGATGCCAATAATGTAAAAATAATAGTGAAGCATTTAAAAGATGCATCTTTTCCATCGGGACATACATTTTCCGCTGTGGCATGTGCAATGAGTGTGAGCTTTTACAATAGAAGATACGGAAGAATTTTATTTGTTTTTGCAGCGCTTATGGCATTTTCAAGAATGTATTTATATTTACATTATCCGACTGACATATTGGGAGGAGCAGTTCTTGGAATTTTTTGCGCGTTACTTAGCAGAGAAGTTATGAAGTCGGATAAATTAAAAAAATATAGAGAGGTTAATTAACCTCTCTTATTTATTCTAAGCTCTATAAAAAAATTTGATATTAAATTTTTACAATCGTCTTCCAAAATTCCAAATTCACATTCACAAGTATGGTTAAAATTATAGTTAAGTAAATTTATTTTACTTCCACAACAACCGAATCTTTCATTTTTAGCTCCGATGTAAATTTTTTTAAGTCTGAAATTCAGAATTGCACCGGCACACATTGCACAAGGTTCTAATGTTACATACATTGTACAATCTTCAAGATGATAGGAGTTTAAAAATTTAGAGGCCTCTTTCATTGCGATAAGCTCTGCATGAGCTGAGGCATCTTTTAAAAGTTCTTTCTTATTAAATCCTCTGCCGATTATCTCGTCGTTAAAGACTATAATTGCTCCGATTGGAATATCACCGTTGTCATATGAAATTTTTGCGAGTTTTAAAGCTTCATTCATAAAAAAATCATTTCTATTCAAAGTATCACCATTTAAATTTTAGCATAAATAAAAAAAATTTCAAAAAAATTAAAAAATTTTTAAAAAAGGTGTTTACAAAAGTATCACTTTAGGGTATAATAACAATACCAAGATAAAACAATATAAATTCTTGGGATGAAACTTGACAATTCTATCCAACTTTTAAGAAATCACCAATAGGGTGTTAATATAGATGTTAAGTTATATAATATAATATGATGTGAAAAAACATCTCGTATAGTATAGGACTGTAAGCTTTCTAAAATTCAATGGGCAACAGATTTTAGGTAAAAAAGTTAAAGAAATATACTTACAACTCAAGAAAAGTTGAACGTTAAGTTAATGTAAGAACGTTAGATAAGATGAGTTGTATAAAGACTCATGTATAAAAAATATTAAAATAATCTTATAGCATGGATAATAAAAAACTATAAGAAAATAAATGAACAGGAGTAGATAGAACAGTGATAGAACCAAAAAGATATCGTTGGATGGAATTGTCAAACTAAAAAGATAGTGAACTGATAAATAAAGTACACTATCTTTTTTATTGTTTAAAATTTAAGTTGAATTATCAAGGATGATAAATTTCAGTTGATTATTTTTAAAATCTTGAGCAAAATAAATTATAAAAATATTTTAATAAAAAATTTGAATTATTTAAAATTACATATCCAAAATTTAAAAATATAAAATTGAAAATAAAAAAACTCCCGAAAGGGAGTATTTTATTCAGGTTGTTCTTGTGTATTAAGCGCTTCTACCAATAAGTCGACATTTAATCCATGGACAAGAGCCGCCTCTTCAAGAGATTCCATTTGGCTTGCAGGGCACATTACACAACCCATTCCAAAACTCATAAGAGTTCCGATAGATTCAGGCTTATTTGCAAGAAGTTCGCCTATTATTGTATCTTTTGTAACTTTCATTCTATATACCTCCTAATAATATTTACCCATTAGTTTTTAAATTCAATAGCAGATAGACTTTTAAAATTTGAATTTTTATTTTCATCTTCATAAAAACCTAAAATCAATTTGAATTTTTTCTTTTTATCAACAGATTTTAAAATTTCATCTAAATTGATTTCATTTGATTTAAGTGCCATAAATTCTGATTTTTCACCTTGTTCAATTTTTAAAATTGGAGAAATAACAAATTTTCCGTCATATTTTAAGTGAACCGGTTTTAATACTACAGAATTGTTTGATGCTTCATAGATAGCTTTTGCAGAGACTTGTTTTTCTCCATTTACAAGAAATACAATTGATTTTGCAATAGATGTAAAATCTTCAATTTTTAAGGATTTTATATCTGATATTTTTATTGATTTAGAATTGGAAATAATATCTGTTGCTATTGCTTTTATTTCAATTTTTTCTCTCTGTATTAAATCTGTAGGTTCAATTTTTTCAGATTTAATTATAACGGTGTCTTCTTTTTCATCATAATCTACATAAAATCCGATTGTTTGTCCAAGATCTCTCAGTTTGAAATAATTATTTCCGTTTATATTGTATCCGTCATAATAAATTTCGTTTCCATCAATTGTAATATTTTGTGTGGATTTTTTTGCATCAAGATTTTTATTTTCAGTTGTGGTTAAATCCGAACTGAGTTTAGTATAGCTTTTATCTCTTGATATTTCAATTATTTTCTTTTCTTCATTATATTCAACATTAAATTGAACTTTAGAGTTATTGAGTATTGCTGCAATATCTCTCAGTTTGAAATAATTATTTCCATCAATATTATAGGCCTCAAGTTTAACCTCATTATTATCAAAAGTAACTTTTTGATCTGTCGGTAATACTTTTGCATATACGTTCTTTGCAATCAAAGTGCAAAGAAATAGTGATAAAACTAATATTTTTTTCATTTTATTACCTCCTTCAATAATTATAAAGGCTTTAAGCATTAAAGTCTACCATATGTATAGTATAATGAAAAAATAAAAGAGATGCCATATGAGTTCGGGTGATGAATATTTAGATTATATTTTGAAGCAGTTAAGTGGACTTTCGGGATTAAATATAGAAAGTTGATGGTATTATAA
>NZ_GL349422.1:387199-443787 GCF_000090945.1 Peptoniphilus sp. oral taxon 386 str. F0131
AGATTTTAATATAGCCTTTTCAATAGCTGGTATTAAGCTTGCATCCCAAGGAGTAATTGCAAGAAGTCTAGGCTCTGGAGCAGATATACCCGCAACTTGATTAAGAGGTGTTGCTTGTCCATAATAATCTACTGTTATTTTATCTAATAAAGATGGATTAGCTCTTCCCGCTCTAATACTTTTTGATCTGTCGGTAATACTTTTGCATATACGTTCTTTGCAATCAAAGTGCAAAGAAATAGTGATAAAACTAATATTTTTTTCATTTTATTACCTCCTTCAATAATTATAAAGGCTTTAAGCATTAAAGTCTACCATATGTATAGTATAATGAAAAAATAAAAGAGATGCCATATGAGTTCGGGTGATGAATATTTAGATTATATTTTGAAGCAGTTAAGTGGACTTTCGGGATTAAATATAGAAAGTTGATGGTATTATAAGGGAGAGATTGTTTTGAAGATTTATGACGATAAATTTTTTATTAAGTGAGCTAAGTTTAGGAAACCATTTATTGAAATATAGTTTATGTGAAATCATATGGCGGATAAAGAATATGATTTTTATAAGCGGAAAAATAAGATAAATAAATTTTTAAGAGTTCTAAGGGGAATTATAATTTTTAATTATAATAGAGAGGGATTATATTGTGTAATTGAAGTGCTTTAGCAATTGAGTTTTATAGCGAAATAAACAGGAAAAAACTGCTTAAAAAAATTTTTTATTAGCTTTAAAGTGATTGATATTATATTTTTGTTTTGATATAATGAAAATAAGTTGGAATTCATTCTACATTATGAAATTTGAGGAGGTGTAATAATGTGGCAAGGAACTAGTATGACTATCGGAGAAGCCTTTCAAGTAGCTTTAACAGGATTTTCGATAGTTTTCTTGGCTCTAATTTCAATAGCTTTATTCGTAAAAATAATTTCATCAGTAGTAAATTCTGTAGTGAAAGAAGAGAATAAGCCTGCGAGTGCTCCGAGTCCGGCACCTGTGAAGGTTGCTGAAGATAAAACTGATAAGGCATTAGTTGCTGCAATAATTGCTGCAGTGAGTGCTGAAATGAGACAGTCAGTAGACAAATTTAAGATAGTATCTATAAATGAAAAGAAATAATTATGAAGGGGAGAATAATTAAAATGAAGTATCAAGTAAAAGTAGACGGAAAAGTTTTTGAAGTAGAAGTGGAAAAAGTATCAGGCGCAAGTAAATCACTTACTATGGCAGATTTTGGCGCACCGGCGCCAGCACCGGTATCTGCACCTGTACAACAGGCAGCACCTACTCCTGCACCTGCGGCACCGGCACCTAAAGCAGCATCAACAGGTGGAGAGCAAGTTTTAGCACCAATGCCTGGAAATATTTGGAAAATAGTAGCAGCAGATGGCTCACAAGTTAAAGCCGGAGAAGTTATAGTAATTCTTGAAGCGATGAAGATGGAAAATGAAATAGTAGCACCATGTGACGGTACAGTTTCTATAAAAGTTACAACAGGACAAACAGTTGATACAGATGCACTTATAGCAGAAGTTAAGTAATTTAGGAGGAGTTAAAGTGATTTTTTTCGAAGCATTATCAGGTATTTTAGCTGAGTCGGGCTTTGCTCACATGACTTGGCAACAAGGGGTAATGATTCTAATATCCTTCGTATTATTATATCTTGCTATTAGAAAGGGTTTTGAACCTCTTCTATTATTGCCTATTGCTTTTGGTATGATGCTTGCAAATTTACCTGAGGCAAATCTTATGAGAGAGGCTGATCCTTGGTATACTCAAGGGGTATTGAGAATTATTTACGGTGGAGTTAAATCTAATTTATTCCCATGCCTAATATTTATGGGTGTAGGTGCAATGACAGACTTCGGTCCTCTTATTGCAAATCCTATTTCATTATTATTGGGTTCAGCAGCACAATTTGGAATTTATATTGCATTTATAATAGCTATAGCTTCAGGAAAGTTTACACCTCAAGAGGCAGCATCAATAGCTATTATCGGAGGAGCGGACGGTCCTACTGCAATTTATGTTACAAATAATTTGGCACCGGAGTTATTGGCTCCTATAGCAGTAGCAGCTTATTCATATATGGCACTTATACCGTTAATTCAACCGCCAATTATGAAGGCTCTTACTACTCAAAAAGAACGTGAAACAAAAATGGTAGCTCTTAGAAAAGTTTCTAAGACAGAAAAAGTAGTTTTCCCGGTAGTTGTAATATTATTTACAGCTTTGTTATTACCTTCGGTAGCACCACTTCTTGGTATGCTTATGCTTGGTAATTTATTTAAGGAATCCGGAGTTACTGAAAGACTTTCAGATACAGCACAAAACGCTCTTATGAACATTGTTACAATAATGCTTGGAACAACAGTCGGAGCAACTGCAAACGGAGAGATATTTTTAAGTCTTAAAACTATAATAATTATATGCCTTGGACTTGTTGCATTTGCATTTGCAACAGTTGGAGGAATATTATTCGGAAAGGTTCTATATTATGTAACCGGCGGAAAAATAAATCCGCTTATCGGATCAGCAGGTGTATCTGCAGTACCTATGGCTGCACGTGTAGCTCAAGTTGAAGGTAGAAAATACAATCCTACCAACTTCTTATTAATGCATGCCATGGGACCGAATGTTGCCGGAGTAATAGGATCTGCAGTAGCAGCCGGAGTATTTTTAATAATATTCGGTAGTTGATGTTAAGATGTTTATTTCAATTGGGGATCTTTTCGAGATTCTCAATTGTTCTATGTAATAATAAGTGAAAAATAAAAGGAGGCATTACATTGAGTAAGATTTATAGTTTAAAAGATGCTATAAGTAAATTTGTAGAAGATGGAGATGTAATATCTTTCGGTGGATTTACCACAAACAGAAAGCCATATGCAGCTGTTTATGAAATTCTTCGCCAAGGAAAGAAAGATTTTATCGCTGAAGCAGGTCCTGCAGGCGGAGACTGGGATATGATGATTGGAGAAAATAGAGTTAAAGCATATATAAACTGTTATACTGCAAACTCAGGTTATACTAATGTTTCAAGAAGATTTAGAAAAGCAATTGAAGCCGGAACATTATTATTTGAAGACTATTCACAAGACGTAGAAATGTTAAGACTTCATGCAGCATCATTAGGTCTTCCTTATCTACCGGTTAAATTAATGATGGGTACAGACCTTGTTGATAAATGGGGAATTTCAAAAGAAGAAAGACAAAAAATAGATAAACTTCCAAATGACAAATATGTATATGTAGAAAATCCATTTAACGGAGATAAAAAAGTGGTAGCAGTACCGGTTCCTGTAATTGATACAGCAGTAATTCACGTTCAAGTTGCTTCTCCGGATGGAACATGTAGAATTATCGGAGATGAATTCCATGATGTTGATATTGCAGTAGCTGCAAGAAAAACTATAGTAACTTGTGAAGAATTGGTAAGTAATGAAGAGATCAGACTTGATCCGACTCTTAATTCAATTCCGGGATTCTGCGTTGATGCTGTAGTTCATCTACCATATGGTGCACATCCATCTCAATGTTATGATTATTATGACTATGATTCCAGCTTCTACAAGATGTATGATGTAGTAAGTAAAGATGAAGAAAGCTTTAACAATTATATGAAAGAATGGGTTTATGATATAGAAGATCATAATCAATATCTTGATAAATTAGGAGCAACAAGACTTCTTAATTTAAAACCTGTAAAAGGCTTTGGATATGCTACAAATGTCCTAAAGGAGGTTAAATAACAATGGCAAGATATGATAATTATACAAATAAAGAAATGCAGGCAGTAACAATTGCAAAACAAATTAAAGATGATCAAATTGTAATTGTAGGAACAGGATTACCATTAATAGGGGCATCAGTTGCTAAAAGAGTATTTGCTCCAAATTGTAATATTATTGTAGAAAGCGGTTTAATGGATTGTTCTCCTATAGAAGTTCCAAGATCAGTTGGAGATAATAGATTTATGGCGCACTGTGCAGTACAGTGGCCAAATGTAAGATTTATAGGATTTGAAGCTTGTGAATGGTTACATGATAAAAAGAGAATAATAGCTTTTATAGGTGGAGCACAAATTGACCCATATGGAAATGTAAACTCAACAGTTATAGGAGATTATAACAGTCCAAAGACAAGATTTACGGGTTCCGGTGGAGCAAACGGTATTGCATCTTATGTAAATACTGTAATAATGATGCAACATGAAAAGAGAAGATTTATAGAAAAAATAGATTATGTTACTTCACCTGGTTGGATGGATGGTCCTGGAGGAAGAGACAGAGCAGGAATTCCTGGAAATGTTGGACCACAAATGGTCGTAACAGATAGGGGTATCTTAAAGTTTGATGAAGATACAAAGAAAATGTATCTTGCAGGATATTATCCAACATCAAGCCCTGAAGATGTAATTGAAAATACAGGATTTGATATTGATGTTTCAAGAGCAGTTTTACTTGATGCTCCTGATGAAGCGGTAATTAAATTAATTCGTGAAGAAATTGATCCGGGCGAAGCATTTATCAAAGTACCTAAAGAAGACTAAAGGAGATAATAGATGAGTAATTATTCAATGAACGTTTATTTTAAGAATATGAGCGTTATAGGTAGCCCATTAAAAGCTACTAATGAAGAAAATATAGAAGCGGTTAGAAAAGTTGAAGAAGAACTTGCTGCAAGAATAGCAGAAGTACAAGCTGAAGGAAAACCTGATGAAAAAATCAATGAAGGTGGAGAATGGACAGCACTTCAACGTATAGCTGAACTTATAGATGAGGGAACATGGTGTCCGCTAAATTCATTATATAATCCTGAAAACAATTCAAACGGTTCAACAGGTATTATAAAGGGACTTGGAAAAATTAACGACAAGTGGGCAGTAATAGTTGCATCAGATAATAAGAAACTTGCAGGAGCATGGGTTCCGGGACAAGCGGAAAATCTGCTACGTGCCAGTGATACAGCTAAAAGACTTAGAATTCCACTAGTATATGTATTAAATTGTTCAGGAGTTAAGCTTGATGAACAAGAAAAAGTTTATCCTAATAGACGTGGAGGAGGAACACCTTTCTATAGAAACTCTGAATTAAATCAACTTGGAGTACCTGTAATTGTAGGTATTTATGGAACAAATCCTGCAGGTGGAGGATACCATTCAATATCACCAACAATACTTCTTGCTCATAAAGATGCTAATATGGCAGTAGGTGGAGCCGGTATACTTGGAGGAATGAATCCAAAGGGATATATAGATGAAGAAAGTGCTAATCAAATTGCAGATGCTACAATGAATGTTAAGAAAACAACTCCTCCGGGATCAGTTGGAGTACACTTTGCTCAAACAGGATTTTTCAGAGAAGTTTATGTGGAAGAAGAAGGAGTTATCGAAGCTATAAGAAACTATATGGATATGCTTCCAAGCTATGATCTTGATTTCTTTAGAGTAGATGATCCTAAGGCTCCTGCATTTAGTGCAAATGATCTATATTCAATAGTTCCTATGAATCCGAAGAGAACTTACAATATCTATGATGTAATTTCAAGATTATTTGATGGTTCTGAATTTATGGAATATAAAAAGGGATATGGACCTGAAATGGTAACAGGAATTGCAAAAGTTGATGGACTTTTAGTAGGTGTTGTTGCAAATACTCAAGGATTCCTAATGAATTATCCTGAATACAAGGAAAAGAGCATTGGTATTGGCGGAAAGTTATATAGACAAGGTCTTATAAAAATGAATGAATTTGTAACACTTTGTGCAAGAGATAGACTTCCAATTGTTTGGATTCAAGATACAACAGGTATTGATGTAGGTGATGATGCTGAAAAAGCTGAATTACTTGGACTTGGTCAATCTTTGATATATTCAATTCAAAATTCAAATATTCCTCAATTGGAAATTACTCTTAGAAAGGGAACAGCTGCCGCTCACTATGTACTTGGAGGACCTCAAGGGAACGATACAAATGCGTTTAGTTTAGGAACTGCAACTACTGAAATAAATGTAATGAATGGAGAAACAGCTTCTGTTGCGATGTTCTCAAGAAGACTTGCAAAAGATAAAAAATCAGGAAAAGATCTTCAACCGACAATAGATAAGATGAATGCTCTAATTAATGCTTATGTTGAAAAGTCAAGACCACAATTCTGTGCTGAAGCCGGACTTGTAGATGAAGTAGTAAACATGAACTTGTTGAGAAATTATATTGTTGCATTTACACAATCCGTATATCAAAATCCGGAATCAATTTGTCCGATGCATCAAATGCTTCTTCCAAGAGTAATTCGTGATTTTAACAATCTATATTCTAAATAAAATATTCTCCGGCTATATGCCGGAGACTTCTATATAGTAAAAGTAATACAAAATTAGGCAGGATAAAACCTGCCTGTTACTATGTATAGGATAAATATAAATCGTAAACGTCTAAAAATGAACATTAATTTTATATAGCTTTGACAATTAATTGAAATGATAGTACAATTAAATTATAGTAATATTTAATAAAAATATTTGCGTATATGAAGAGGAGATTGTATGGGAGATTCTATTTACACAATGGGGATTGACATAGGTTCAACTGCCTCAAAATGTGTAATTCTTAAAGATGGTAAAGAATTAATAGCAAAGGCTGTAATTGATGTAGGAGCGGGAACATCAGGACCTACAAGAGCAATGAAATCTGTTTTAGATGAAGCAAATCTAAAGAGAGAGGATATTGCATTTATAATGGCAACAGGATATGGTAGAAATGCTTTGGAAGAAGCGGATTTTCAAATGTCTGAACTTTCATGCCACGCAAAGGGAGCATACTTTTTATTTCCAAGGGTTCATACAATAATAGATATTGGAGGACAAGATGCAAAGGCATTAAAAATTGGAGATGGAGGAGTATTGGAAAATTTTGTAATGAATGATAAATGTGCTGCAGGAACAGGGAGATTTTTAGATGTAATAGCAAGAGTTCTTGAAGTAGATGTTTCGGATTTACAAGATTTAGATGCAAAGGCAACTAAAGAAGTTGCAATAAGTTCAACTTGTACAGTTTTTGCAGAATCTGAGGTAATATCTCAATTGGCACAGGGAACTTCTATTGAAGATATAGTAAGAGGAATTCATTTTGCAATTGCAAGTAGAGTAGGAAGTCTTGCAAAGAGAGTCGGACTTGTTGACGATGTGATAATGACGGGAGGAGTAGCTCTTAATAAAGGAATGGTAAGAGCACTTGAAGAAAACATAGGTCATAAAATAAAAACAAGTCCTTTATGTCAGCTTAATGGAGCATTAGGAGCGGCTTTATTCGGTTATCAAAAGTATAAAGCTGTTTTAAGAAAAAGTAAGATATAATTGTTAAAATATTTTAGGAGGAAAGTATGTCTGGAAAAATTTTAGAAAAAATACCAGGAAAAACACCAAGACCTATAGAAGGTCATAAGAGCGCTGCTGCAGTTTTGAGGGGAGTAGTAGATAGCGTATATGGTGATGCTTGGGCAGCTAAAGAAAGAGGAGAATTAGTAGGATGGAGTTCTTCAAAGTTCCCGATTGAACTTGCAAAGGCTTTTGACTTAAATGTAGTGTATCCTGAAAATCATGCAGCTACAACTGCTGCAAAAAAAGATGGACTAAGATTATGCCAAGCAGCTGAAGATATGGGATATGATAATGATATTTGCGGTTATGCAAGAATATCAATTGCATATGCGGCAGGAGAACCTACAGATTCAAGAAAAATGCCTCAACCTGACTTTGTTCTTTGTTGTAATAATATTTGTAATATGATGACAAAGTGGTATGAAAATATTGCGAGAATTCATAATATACCAATGATAATGGTTGACATACCGTTTCAAAATACAGTAAATGTACCTGAAGAAAAAGTAGATTATTTAGTAGGTCAATTTGAATATGCTATTAAACAATTAGAAGAATTAACAGGCAAAAAATTTGATGAAAAGAAATTTGAAGAAGCTTGTAAGCTTGCCAACAGAACAGCATCAGCATGGTTAAAAGCATGTTCTTATATGAAGTATAAGCCGTCACCTTTAAGTGGATTTGACTTATTCAATCATATGGCAGATATTGTAGCTGCAAGATGTGATGTTAGAGCTGCAGAAGGATTTGAACTTTTGGCAGAAGAGTTTGAACAATCGGTAAAAGAAGGAACTTCAACTTGGGAATATCCTGAAGAGCACAGAATATTATTTGAAGGAATACCTTGTTGGCCGGGATTAAGACATTTGTTTGAGCCTCTAAAAAATAATGGAGTAAATGTTACAGCAGTAGTATATGCTCCTGCATTCGGATTTAGATATGAAGGTATTAGAGAAATGGCAGCAGCTTATTGTAAAGCGCCATGTTCTGTTTGTATAGAAGACGGTGTTGAATGGCGTGAAACTATGGCCAAAGAAAATGGAATAAGCGGTGCTCTTGTAAACTATAATCGTAGCTGTAAGCCATGGAGTGGTGCTATGCCTGAAATTGAAAGAAGATGGAAGGAAGACTTAGACATTCCTGTTGTTCACTTTGACGGGGACCAAGCTGATGAAAGAAATTTCTCAACAGAACAATACAACACAAGAGTTCAAGGATTAGTTGAGATTATGGATGAACGTAAAGCTGAGAGAGAAGCTAAAGGCGAAGAAATTTATACTACTTTTGACAACACTAAAGAAACAGATTGGTCAAAAGCTACTATAGAGTGAGGTTAACTATGAGTGAAATAAGAGAATTATTAGAAAAATTTGAGCATATTGCAAATAATCCGAGAGAACAATTAGATAATTATCTTGCACAAGGTAAAAAAGCGGTTGGAATTTTTCCATACTATGCTCCGGAAGAAATAGTGTATGCGGGTGGACTTGTACCAATGGGAGTATGGGGAGGACAAGGACCTATAGTAAAAGCTAAGGATTATTTCCCTACATTCTATTATTCAATGGCACTAAGATGCTTAGAAATGGCACTTGACGGAACATTAGACGGATTATCAGCATCTATGGTAACAACACTTGATGATACATTAAGACCATTTTCACAAAACTATAAAGTTAGTGCAGGAAGAAAAATACCTATGGTATTCTTAAACCATGCACAACACAGAAAAGAAGACTTTGGTAAAACTTATAATGCAAGAATCTTCAAGCAAGCAAAAGAAGAATTAGAAAAAATTTGTGATGTTGAAATAACAGATGAAAATTTGAAGAAAGCATTCGAAGTTTATAATGAAAATAGAACTTTAAAAAGAGAATTTGTAAAACTTGCAGCAACTCATCCACAAACAGTAAAAGCATCAAACAGATGTCATGTATTAAAAAGTTCGTACTTTATGCTAAAAGATGAGTATAATGCATTATTAAAAGAGTTAAATGACAAGTTAAAGGCACTTCCTGAAGAAGATTGGGATGGAGCAAGAGTAGTAACAAGTGGAGTTATAACAGATAACCCGGGATTATTACAAGTATTTGATGACTATAAAATATGTATAGTAGCAGATGATGTTGCACATGAGTCAAGAGGATTTAAAGTTGATATAGATATGTCTATAGAAGATCCTATGATGGCACTTGCAGATCAATTTGCAAGAATGGATGAAGATCCGATTTTATATGACCCTGAAATTTGGAAGAGACCGAAGTATGTTGTAGATCTTGCTATTGATAATGATGCTGACGGTTGTTTATTATTTATGATGAACTTTAATGATACGGAGGAAATGGAATATCCGTCATTAAAACAAGCTTTTGAAAAAGAATCAATACCGCTAATTAAGATGGGATATGATCAACAAATGGCAGACTTTGGACAAGTTAAGACACAACTTGAAACATTTAATGAAATGGTACAACTAAATAGATTTTAAAAACGGGAGCTTTGCTCCTGTTTTTTATTTTACAAGAAACCGAAAAATATTTGTTTAGATTATTTTATTTATATTTGAAATTAGAAAAATTTGATTTAATAATAAAAAGTTATACTTTTATAAGAATGATTATTTAAGTTTCTTTAAAACTTTAATAATTAACTCTCAAGTCCCTTAAAATACAAGGATATTTGCAAAAGTGCAGATTGAATTTACTACTTTTGAGGAAAAAGCCTTGATGTGCTGTAAAAATTCTTGCAGATAGAAGTGGTTTACCATAGATACGAAAGGTATGCTGTGGGAATCAAAATTAAATAGGAAATCTTAAAAGCGGTAATCTTTTGCTTCTGTAAAGGAAGTATAAGAACACCGCTTTTTCATGCTATGTTACGAAGTAGAGGCATATATAGGCTTAATCTTTGTAAGCGCCATATTTCTTTTAATGCTCCTTTGATTTCTTCAGTGTCTTCCTGATATACATTTCTCGTTGCATTAGCTCTTTTTGCAATCTGACTGATGTTTACCGATTTTTTGAAGTTCTGTCGTCATTTTCTTTATATCGCTATGATCGATCTGAATGATATATCCGTCTATCACCATTTTCCAAAGGTACACTTCCATGTTGCTTGTAGGCATCTGTTTCATCTTTTCTTCAATCAAGTTGCGTTTTTCTTCCGTAACACGAAATTTAATCTGCATATTTTTTTCTGTCTTCCATAGGCGAAATGTCTTTCTGTTTTTATAGAGGGTTTGGGGCACTTCTCAGCAAGTAAAATCTTTAATGCCGGAACTGCGGGAAATGGAGATTTTTACGGGAAGGGTACCCATTTCCTATGCTTGCTATTCCACTTGTTCCTTAATCTCTATAACAACAGAAATTCACTTTTTGCCAAAAAGTACAAAGAAAAAACGCTACAGTTTTTATAACTGCAACGTTTCAAATCTTTTTCGTTCATTTCGTCGTGAGTGATATCGAATTGATGTCGTTGAGTGTTTGGGGCGACAGACCTTTGTGAGAAAAGAATTGTTAACGAACATATCCGATTCGGTAGACTCGGTAGCAAGTTTATAGGAAACTTGCAGGCTGGGAATCGTCTAGAGATACGACCATAAACTATGTGCTTGCCCTATATTCACTTGGTGTCTTTTTATACTGTTTCTTAAAGGCTGCAGAAAACTTACTTGTATTGGTATATCCAAGTTTTTCTGCAATTTCGGTAATGGATAAACTATTGCCAGACAGCAAGATAAGTGAATGTTCTAATTTGCATTGCTGTATATATCTTCCAAGCGGGACACCATATACTTTTTTGAATAATTCTCGTAGTTTTGTTTGGCTCATAGCCGAAATTTTACACAATTCTTCAATACTTGGAGGGCACAGAGGCGTTTGCCGAATAACCTTATCCACATTTTTCAATATATATAATTCATCTTGAGAAATAGTGAGATAGGTATTTTCGTAATTATGTTGCTGTTTTAAGCAGTGCCTTTGAGATATTAACGACAAAATTTCAAGAGTCTTACTTTCATAGTATACCGCCGATGTAATTCCATCTATCATTTTCTCGCGTATCTGCATGAAAACTCTGGTTATTTCAGGAGTATTATAATCCTTATACATCCACAAAAAAACATCTTCCAGCGAAAGGTCATTTTTAGGAAAAACTGTGGCAATCTTATCGAAATATTCTCCATAGATAAGAATTGAAACATAGCAAATTGGCGTCATAGCATCATAAAGTACCCGTCCGCTGGCAGGTCTATTGAGATATAAATTAACACCATGCTGTATAATGGATTTTTTCTTTCCGTTTTGGATTAAAGTTACATTTCCATTTTCTAAAAAATATAGTTTTACAAATTCTTTTGGAATGCAATACTTTCTCTCCATACTTATTTTAGGTGTCCAATTTGCGCAAGAAAGATACAGTCCTTTCCGCGGACTGATTTCGACTACACCACCTGTTCCTGTATTTTCTTTTGGATTTAGTTTAAGAAACTCTGCCTTTTTTTCATGACAAAAACAATAGTCTGATACAAAAAAAGATGCGTCACTTATATATTCATACTTTTTGGATGTGCTCAAATTTGATCTACCTCCACCCGCCTTGGATACTCCATTTTGTCAAATTATTCAACCCGAAATTAAGACATTATAAAGCAAGATGCCGCAAATCCTTTGTTCTATACGACTTTTACAAAATGGTAATAATTTTGAGCTTTTTCCTATAAATTGACAACATGATAATCCAATGATACGCTAAAATTAAGTTAGTAACATCTAACTTGATTAAGTATATGCTCATTATATCATATTATCAATGATTTTGGGCAAATAATTTGTAAAACAATTTTAGTGTTAAGGAGGATATACAATGTTGACATTAGCTCAAGCCGAGGAGGGACGTGACTATACTGTAAAAGACATAAATGGTGACGCAAGATTTATCAGCCGCATTACTTCTGTTGGTCTTACTACAGGCGCAATACTGAAAGTTGTACGCAATGTAAAACGTTTGCCTTTGCTGATTTATTCTCGCGATACGATGCTAGCAATCAATAAACAGGAAGCTAACAACATTCATGTGGAGGTGAATGACAGATGAAACAAAGCACAGCAATATTGGCTAAAAATGCTCCTCTTATTGGCTTGCTTGGACAGCCGAACACAGGAAAGTCCACATTATTTAATGCCCTAACAGGTGCACGACAACACGTAGGAAACTGGCCAGGAAAAACTGTCGAAAAAAAGGAAGGATCCTTCAAATATAAAGGAAAAGCATATACCCTGTTGGACTTACCTGGTACATACAGTCTGTCCGCAAACTCGGAGGAAGAATTAATAACACGCCGGAATATCATTGGAAATGATATTGATCTTGTTTTTGCACTGGTGGATGCATCGCAGCTTGAACGGAGTATGTTTTTACTTTCGGAAATCGTCGGCATAAAACAGCCCGTTGTCGTTTTGTTGAACATGGTAGATGTGGCTAAATCACAGGGGCGCGAAATCAATGAGCGACGTTTGTCTGAATTGCTAGGTGTCCCTGTATTGCCTTTTGTAGCTTCACGCGGTACGGGAATGGGTGATCTTTATGCTCTTTTGGAAAACGGCAATTATCAGCAGTATATTTTGCACGAAGATGCTCTCAAAAAGGAATACAAAGCACAAATTGGTGAATCGTTCACAGCACTGGAACAGAAATTACAGCCATTCCAGACCGACACATATACAAGTATGTGGTTGGCAACCAAATTGCTTGAGGGTGACAAAGAAATAACTGAAAGCATCAAAAACACCGTAGAGGGAGAGGATTGGAGCGAGATACAGGAGCTTTTAGCACAAATGACGAGCGGTCTTTTGAAGTCTGCTGATTGTAAGTTTAATTGGCTGCATCAGATTGCAAAAGATGTGATAGTAAAGCAACGGGAAGCAGAAACACTGCTAAATAGCTTTGACAAAGTAGCCACAAGTCCGGTTTGGGGTAAAATCATTGCGGCATGTGTGATGGTTCTCAGCATTTATGCTTCCTACAAGCTTGGCTACAAACTATCTGAACTGTCGGGTATTATCTATGGATATGCCTATTCAGTAACCTATACGGGGCTATCTGCAATCAATACTCCGGCATTTCTGATAGGCTTTCTTTGTGATGCTGTACTCACAGGTTTCTTCTATGCAATCATGATGACATTTTTTGTTTTTGGCGCGATATTGATTTTTGGATTTATAGAAGAAGTCGGATATATGGCGAGAATAGCCTATGTATTCGACAATACTATGCAGAAACTTGGTCTACATGGAAAAGCAATCATGCCTATTCTTATGAGCTTTGGTTGCACGATTGCCGGAGTAAACGCCACGCGCGTTTTGGATTCCGGCAAGCAAAAGCTACTTTCGATCATAACCAGTTGGGTTGTTCCTTGCAGTGCTGTATGGGGCGTTATCACACTGATGGGCTCGGCCTTTTTCGGAAGCAATGTGGTATGGGTAATATTGCTGTTATTCGCAGTCACGCTTTTACACATGAAATTTACTGCAACGTTGTTCGGACATGCTATCATAAAGCCGGAGGATCGTGCTGGACTGATTATGGAACTTCCTCCGTATCACAGACCGAACTTTAAAACTCTGTTTAAGCACGTTTGGCTTCGTGTAGCTGGATTTCTTCGCCGTGTTATAAAACTGATTGTATGTATTACGATTATATTTTGGCTATTATCCTACACACCTGACGGGAATATCACAGGCAGTCTAATCTATAAGTTTGGAAGTGCAATCGAACCGTTTACGATGCTTTTTGGTTTGAATTGGGAACTGTTTATCGCATTTCTTGTTTCTGCAATCGGAAAAGAAAGTGCTCTCGCCGTTGTAATGACACTATTTGAACAACACGCTGCAATGGGAAACATTTACAATGCTGCATTTATGGGAATTGGCGTTGCAACTACTGATGTAACCGCTAATATGCTGGCAAGTGTTTCTATCCCGCAGGCTTTGGCCTTCATGTTTGCGTTCTTCTTCAATGTTCCTTGCTATATTACGGTTGCTGCCACCTACGCGGAAACACACAGCATAAAATGGACGGTACGCATTGTCGCTTATTATATTGCAAGCGCTCTATTGCTTGCTGCGATTGTATACAGAATCGCACTGCTGTTCTTTTAAACGGAGGTGAGATTATTGCTACAAAGTATATTAGCAGAATTGAGGGGTTCTGCTGTTATCTCGGTAATGGATTTGGCGAACAAATTGGGTACAGACAGGCAAAGTGTTATGGCGGCATTGGAACAGCTTCAAAGAATGGGTTACATTATAGATATGACGAAGCTATCATGTGGCAAAAGGTCTTGTGAGGGTTGCAGCGGCTGTGGTAGTGATTTCAACAAAGCCATAGGGGCGGTGTATATCCTTCGATAGCTTTAATCCGACTTTAAAAAATATATCTAATATCATTCTTGGGTTGAAAAACTTTTTATATTGCAAAAATTTGGAGGATAATTAATGGAACAGAATATAAAAACTCAATTACTGACAAAAAAACCGATAGAGTTACTCTTTCAGCTATCTATCCCTGCAGTTATAGGTATGACAGTAATTGGCCTTTATCCACTAATGGATGGAATTTTTGCAGGAAATATTATAGGACAAACAGCAATGACGGCTTGCGGTGTTGCTACTACATTGACCATATTTAATAATGGAGTGGCTACATTAGTTGGAATAGGCTCAGCTTCTGTTCTTTCTCGAGCTTTAGGAAAAGGAGATCAGAAAACCGTAGATAAAATCATGGGCAATCTGATCTTTTGGGTGATTTGGTTTTCAGCAATCATTACGATTGGAGGAATACTTCTTGCTCCGCATTTTTTATCTATGGTGAGTGCAACAGGTGAAATCAAATACTATGGTATAAGATATCTTAGAATAATTTTTCTTGGCTCTCTATTTGTGAATTTTACACAATCTGCCAATATGATTATGCGTGGTGAGGGTCTGATGAAAAAAGCCATGATGATTATGGGGTTTGGAGCTTTATTAAATATTATTCTTGATCCAATTTTAATGATAATTATGGGTGATTACGCTATTGAAGGAGCTGCCCTTGCGACTATCACAGCACAGTTCGTTCAAGCGGTTGTGACGCTGCACTATTTCTTAAAAAAGAGTAAGACTGTTAAAATTCACAGGATCAAGTCAAATGCTGTAATTAAAAAAGAAATGTTTAAAATAGGTTCATCAGCTATGATGATGAACCTTCTATTCATGATTCAGCAGACCATGCTTTATAAAATGGCTTTTCAGTATGGCGGAAATCCAAATGGTATTTTAATGTCTGCAGCTATGCGTATTTACGGATTTTCATTTATCCCACTTTGGGGAATGAGTCAGGGATTACAACCTGTTGTTGGGACAAACTTCGGAGCAAAGTTGTTTGATAGAGTCCGAAAAACCGTGAAAGTATTTTCTATCGGAGGAATTATTCTTGCGGCAATTTTTTGGATTCCGGCACTTCTTTTTTCAAAACAGATACTTTATTGGTTCGGTGTAGATGCAGATATCATTGCACAAGGTGTTGGTAATTTCAGGTTGTTCTATTCCGTATTTGTTTTGTACGGAGTAATGGTTATGAGCATTACTTTCTTTCAATCGATCGGAAACGGGAAAAAAGCTGGAATCATTGTTGCATTTAGGCAACTTTTCTTATTCATTCCTGCGATAATTCTTTTACCGATGGTGTTTGGAATAAAAGCGGTTTGGTTCACACAACCGCTCGTAGATTTGATTATGATAATTATTGGTATTGTAATGATGATAAACGAACTAAAAAGTATGGGATAGACTAAAGAAGAAAAAATAAATCCTAATGAATAAAATCTGCCATAGAATAAGTAACTTTATAAAATGAAGGTCGAAAAAATGAATATATGAGAGAAAGACAATGGTTATTATGCCCTGTTTGTAAAAATAAAACACGGTTGCAAATTAGAGAAGATACGGAGTTAAAAAACTTTTCGTTGTTCTGCCCAAAATGCAAACATGAAACTTTAATCAACGTCAAACAATTTAATGTATCACTCATCAAAGAGCCAGATGCAAAGACACAGAACCGGAGATTCACAGTTATAAAACTGTAATCTCCAGTTCTTTCTATATAGGAGCAAATTTATTATGCAAAAGCAGATACAACAACATCTTATGGGATACGCCAACATCACCATGATCCTGAACTATTACGTACACGCCACTTTTGACAGTGCACAGGCGGAATTTTTCAGACTGGCGGCTTAAAGGGAAAGAGATATTTTACTACTTCTTTATTACCTTTCAAAGCGAAAACACAAGCAGATTTAAGGAAATATGTGAGTATCTTCCGATACATAAAATGCCGGAAATTCCTGAAACAACAGACTATACCGGTATATAAGAACTTTTGAAAAGTTAGTTAAAAATTATATTAAAGTTTTAAATAAATTGTATATTGTTTGAAATGTCTGTTAAATTTAGAATATAATTAATTTAATAAATAGCCCTGCATATTGCAGGGCTATTTATTAAATTAGTCTCTTTTTATGATTGTTGTAGGTTCAAATGCTCTTTCATGTAAAAATTCTACCGAGCTTGGAATTTCTACCTCAAAAATATTATTTTTGTTAAAAGCATACATATTTATTTTTTTTACCGATTTAGGTATTTTAACTTCCTCTAAGTCATTTTTGTAGAAAGCTGAAGTATCAATTAGTTCAAGTGTTTCAGGTAAGTTTATTTCTGCTAAGTTATTTAAAGCAAAAGCACTTGGAGCAATAGATACTAATGAATTGCTGAATTTAACTTTTTCAAGTTTGTTTCTGTAAAATGCAAAACCTTCAATTTTTTTAACTGAATCAGGAATTACGACTTCTACTAAGCTACATACTCCAAAAGCATCATATCCGATTGATTCTACTGTTTCAGGAATTACAACTGTAGTTAATTTTCTTCTATAAAATGCATTTTCACCAATTCTTTTAACTGGAAGTCCATCAGGTGTAGTTGCAGGTATAATCATATCAGTATAACCTTCAACTTTTACCTTATCCTTACCTTTTTTTGTCATCCCCTTTAATTCATCGCCCTTAAAAATAAAATCATCATATTCCCATACGTTTGTCATTATAATCCTCCTAATATACTTCCGAAATATATTTACTTACTAAGTAGTATATCATAATTTTAACAAAATATAAAGGATATAATATAACAGAAAAGTCTAAATAGACTAATTTTAAGTAGTCTATATTTTAAATAAACATAAATACTAAAAAATAATTAAATTTTATTTTATAAGGCTCTTATTTGTTGTACCGATACTGAAACACTGATATAATAATATAGATATGAAAGGTCTGATGTTTATGAAGACAAAAGTAATCAAAATTGATGCAGATAATATAAAAAGAGAAAATATTACGGAAATTACAAATGCTTTAAAAAATGGAAAACTTGTAGTTTTTCCTACAGAGACAGTCTACGGGCTTGGAGCCAATGGACTTGATGAAACAGCTTGTAAGAATATTTTTAATGCAAAGGGAAGACCGGGAGACAATCCGTTAATTCTTCACATAGCAGAAATTTCTCAGCTCGATGATTTGGTTGAGGATGTTTCTGAAAGTGCAAGAGATTTAATTGATATGTTTTGGCCGGGACCTCTTACTATGATTTTTAAAAAATCATCTAAGATTCCCGATGTTGTAAGTGCAGGGCTTGATACTGTTGCAGTGAGGATGCCGTCACATAAAATTGCAAGAGAAATTTTAAAAGATTGTATGATTCCAATTGCAGCACCTTCTGCCAACTTATCCGGTAAACCATCACCAACCAGTTTTAAGAGAGTTTTTGAAGATTTAGATAATAAGGTTGATATAATTGTTGATGGTGGACGTGCGGATGTTGGAATTGAGTCTACTGTTGTTGATATGACAGTAAATCCTCCTATGATTTTAAGACCGGGAAAAGTTACAACTGAAGATTTAAAGATTATAATTCCTGATATAAAAATTGATTCTGCGACTATTGATTCGAGTGATGGAAAAATTCCAAAATCGCCGGGTCAAAAATATAAGCATTATGCACCTCGTGCAGAGGCATATTGTTTTGTCGGTAATTTAGATAATGTTGTAAAAGAGATTAATAAGAGAATATCTGAAAATAAGAATTTAAAAATAGGTGTTCTTGCAACTGAAGAAACTAAGGATTATTATATTGGGGCTCATATTTTGATAAACTTGGGTTCAAGGGAAAATATGTCTGAAATTGCAAGCAACTTATTTGAAGCACTTAGAGAGTGTGATGATGAGAAAGTAGATTATATATATACCGAAGGTTTTGAGCTTAGAGGAATAGGAGTCGGGATTATGAATAGACTTTTAAAAGCTTGCGGCGGTAGAGTGATATTTGGTTTATAGGAGGAAATATATGGGAAATTTAATAGTTACAGATCATCCGTTAATTCAACACAAGCTTACTCTTCTTAGAAGAGTTGATACAAGTTCAAAAGATTTTAGAGAGCTTGTAAGGGAGATAGCTACTCTTATGGGATATGAAGTTACAAGAGATTTAGAGCTTTCAGATATTGAAATAGAAACTCCTCTTGAAAAATGCATAGGGAAAGAAATAAGCGGGAAAAAAATAAGTATAGTTCCAATTTTGAGAGCGGGAATAGGCATGGTAGATGGAGTTTTGTCCGTTGTTCCGGGAGCAAGAGTCGGACATATAGGTATGTACAGAGATCCGGATACATTAAAGCCTGTGACATATTATTGTAAACTACCTAAAGACGTTCCTAACAGGACTATTATTTTACTTGATCCAATGCTTGCAACAGGCGGATCACTTATAGCTGCAATAGATGAAGTTAAGGCTCAAGGAGCAACTACAGTAAAGACTCTTAATATTCTTGCCGCTCCTGAGGGAATTGAAGCTGTCAGAAAAGCACATCCGGATGTTGATATATATGTAGCAGGGATAGATAGATGCTTAAATGATCACGGTTATATACTTCCTGGACTTGGAGATGCAGGTGATAGGTTATTTGGTACAAAATAGGAGAATCTATGGGTAAATTAATTATGTCATTTTTATTTGCAATGATTATATCATTTGTGCTTACGCCATTAGTCATAAGATTAGCAAATAGATTTGGCTTTATTGATATTCCAAAAGATAGTAGAAGAGTGCATAAAAAACCTATGCCTCTTGCCGGCGGAGTAGCTATGTATGTAGCTACTGTTGTTTCAATATTGACGTTTGTAAAATGCACTAAGGAAATAATTGCTCTTATAGTCGGAGCTACAATAATAGTAATTTCAGGACTTATAGATGATAAAAAAGGGCTTAGTCCAAAAATGAAGATTGTATTTCAGCTTGCTGCGGCAATTACACTTGTGGCTGCAAATGTTAAAATTGAATTTTTTACAAATCCGTTTTCTTTTGGAGAAACAGTTATATTTTTAGAGATGTTATCTATTCCGATAACAATATTTTGGATAGTTGGCATAACAAATACAGTAAATTTAATAGATGGACTTGACGGACTTGCGGCAGGTGTTTCTATGATATGTTCAATTTCTTTGATGGCAATAGCATATAAATTTGGATATATTGAAATGTCTATTATAGCAAGTATAATTGCAGGATCATGCTTGGGCTTTTTACCCTTTAATTTTAATCCTGCAAAGATATTTATGGGAGATACAGGTGCTTTATTTTTAGGGTTTGTTCTCTCTTATATTTCTGTTGAAGGTATAATGAAATCAGCAGCGGCTCTTACAATTTTTGTGCCGGTTTTAATCCTTGGAGTACCAGTTTTTGATACGACATTTGCAATGATTAGAAGAAAACTGAGCGGAAAGAGTATAGTTCAAGCAGATAAGGGACATTTGCATCATAGATTACTTGCTCTTGGACTTAGTCAAAGACAAACTGTAATCGTGTTATATATAATATCATTAATTTTTGGTATTCTTGCAAATATAGTTGCAGATTTTAATTCAAAGATAGGTCTTATGATTTCAATTTTAATCGTTTTGGCAATAATATTAATTGCTACTTTAACGGGTATGTTTAAATCAAAGGAGGAGTAATCGTGAAGGTACTTTTGGTTTTCGGGACAAGACCTGAAGCTATAAAAATGGCTCCGATAGTAAAAGAACTTGAAAAGAGAAAGAATATAGATTCTGTAGTTGCCGTTACAGGGCAACATAGAGAAATGTTGGATCAGGTGTTAAAGATATTTAATATTGTACCGGATTATGATATGAATATATTTAAAGCAGGCCAAAGCCTAACAGAGATTACTGTTAATTCTATGCTTGGACTTGAAAAAATACTTGATAAAGAAAAACCTGACATATTACTTATACAGGGAGATACAACAACAGTTTTTGCAGGAGCGATGGCTGCATTTTATAAAAAAGTAAAAATTGGACATGTTGAGGCAGGTTTAAGATCAGGAAATTTATATTCGCCATATCCTGAAGAAGCAAATAGAAAACTTACAGGGGTAGTTACAAATTATCATTTTGCTCCGACAAATTCTAATAGAGAAAATCTTTTAAGAGAAGGGTATGATGATAAAAATATTTATATTACCGGAAATACTGTAATAGATGCGCTTAAATATGCTGTAAAAGATGATTATAGGTTTGAAGAGGATTTACTTAATAACATAGATTATAAAAATAAGAGAGTAGTACTTTTAACTTCACATAGAAGAGAAAATATAGGTAAACCTATGGAAAATATATTTAGCGCAGTAAGAGATGTTGTTCTCAGCGAAGATGATGTTGAAGTAATATTCCCTGTACATCTGAATCCGAAGGTTAGAGAAATAGCACATAAATATTTTGACGGCGTAGATAAGATTCATTTGATTGAACCGCTTGATTATCTTCCGTTTTCGAATTTGATGGGGAGAGTTCATCTTGTAATTACAGACTCCGGTGGAATTCAAGAAGAAGCACCTGCTCTTGGAAAGCCTGTTCTTGTTGTTAGAGAAGAAACGGAAAGAATGGAGGGTGTTATTGCAAATACGGCAAGGCTCGTTGGTACTGATTATGATAAAATCTACGATAGTTTTAAAGAGCTGTTAAATAATGATAATGTTTATAATGAAATGGCACACTCTGTAAATCCGTATGGTGACGGAACAGCTGCAAAGAAAATTATAGATATAATAGAGAATGAATTTAAATAAAATTTTAAGATTGTTGTAAAAATATAATTAATGCAATTTATTTTATAAAATAAAAAGGCAAGTGTTAAATCACTTGCCTTTTTACTTTATAATCCATTATTTATTATTTGATAAGTTATAGATGATTTGTGCAACCTCAGCTCTTGTAAGAGGAGCTTTAGGTGCAAAATTATTGTTATCTTTTCCTTTTAATATTTTCATATTAGTAAGAAGTGCAACAGAGTCTTTTGCCCAATCGGAAATCATATTTTCATCAGCAAACTTAGTTTCTGATTTAACATCTTTTAATAAATCTGTATCAGTAGATAGATTTATATAATTAGCAAAAATTACTGCCATTTCTTCTCTTGTTAATTGTTCGTCAGGTTTTACAGTATTATCACTATATCCTTTGATTAATCCTTTTTCTACTGCCCAGTTCATATATTCTGTGTAGAATTTTCCTTTTTCAATGTCAGAAGCTTTAGGCTCTATATACTTACCATTTTCAACTTTTGCCATTCTACCTAAAATAGTTATAAATTCAGCTCTTGTAATTTTGTTATTAGGAGCAAAATGTAATTGATCTACACCGGTAATAAGTTGTTTAGATAAACCGCTAAGGATGGCTTCATTTGCCCAGTGCTCATCAATATCAACTTTAGAAACTTTAGATAATTCATTTTTTAATCCCATTTCAAGTTCAAATGCTTTATTTGAAAGTTCAGTAACTTTTTCTGTTGAGAATTTTGCAGCTTCTTCTTTATTGCTGTTATATTTTTCAATCCATTGTTTTTCAATTTCAGGAAGTTCTGTCATAATTTTATCTTCAAAAGCCAGAATTTTATCTCTTGTAGATTTTCCCAAAGCATCTCTGTTTGAAGTTACTAAATCATTAACTGCACTTGCAACCCAATAATAAGAACCTTCATCATATACACCGCTATCATTATTAAATTCTTTTGTAGAACTATTTATATCTGCAAAAACAGGAATAAAAGGTATGTTAAGCGGACTTCCCAATGTCATCCACATTAGTCCGGGAGCTTCTGCAGGATAATTGTCTTTTATTTGGAAAATATGAGCTTGCATAGTGTTAATACTTCCTATTGGACGTTTGTAAGTATTAGTTTTGTCGTTATTTCTGATTTTTCTATTATCGCATGGTTTGTATTGAGTTCCTTCAAATCTGTTTCTCATTAAATTTAAAACATCTTTAATATCAATTTTTTTGCTGTTTTCAGATAAAGAATTCAAAAGTTCAAATCTCTTAGCATCATAAGGAACCTTTGAGTTTGAGTCAAGTGCATGAATTCCTGACCATACTCTTGAACGATTAACATCTCTTAGTTCTTTTGGACCATAAGATGCAGCCATATCCATTAAACCATCCTTAGTTTCTATATAAGTCTTTGCATCTTTGGCAATTTTAACAATATCTTTAGATGCTATAACATTTTCCTTATCATTTAAATTTACTCCGCCAAGCCAATAAGCATTAGGGAATACACTGAACTTATCAGAAGGATATTTTATTGCTACATATTGGTGTCCTGAATAAATTTCCATATACCATACTTCGTTTTTATCTCCGAAGACAACAATATCTCCCATAGATGCACCTTTTTCATCTATAGTTTTTGCAAGAAGTTCAATAGCTCCTCTTGCAGATTTTGCATGTGCTAATATAAATGTTGTCATAGAAGCTTCGTTTACACCATTTTCAATATAAGGATCTACAGCTTCAATTTCTTTTGAGTAATTGGCAGATACAGTACAGAATGCTCCTAATCCATATTCATTATATCCGGCAGCATCATATACACCTTGCTCCATATCAGCAGGTTTTTTAGTTGAGTCCGGAGTAGAAAAGAATTTTGCACTATCGGCAGGGTGTATGTATTCAAATCCATTATTTACATCAACAAGCTTATCGCCTTTTTTAAATTCTCCTCTTGGATGAACAACAAGTCGCATAGTTCTATTTCTTTCATAGTCTTCAGTTCTTCCGTAGATAAAACTGCCATCAGTAGTTAAATCTTTTCCAACTATTACACCTGTACAAGCGAAAACGTTTTGTGCCATACTAAAAACGAAAGAACAAGCGAGAGCAACGGCTAACATTTTTTTACTTTTTTTCATAATAATACCTCCTATTATTTGATTATAAATACTTAAAAGTGTAGTGTCAAATAATATTGAAATTAAAAGTCATTTTATTAGAAAATAATCAAACTGTATTTAATCAGTATTTATTTTTTATCGAAATGTTTTCCGAAAATTAGTAGGTAGATTGATAAGTTTGATTTTAGCAATAAAATTTTTAAAAATTATAATTTAAAAGAAAAAGTAGTTGATTTTAGATTAAATATTATATACTATATCAGTATAGTTAATTATATTTGTTAAAAAAAAGTCTATTCTTGAAAATTATCATGTATATAAGTATAATAATATATGGGATAGGTTTCACAATATGGAATTTTGTTTATAACTATAATAAAATTTTTAAAAATTTAAATATTAATGCAAAAAATATAACTTATGAGGGTAATAAAAAGAATAACTGTAAATTATACTCTCTTATATTACTGCATTAATTTATATAAATTTAATTTTATATTGTAAGATATTGTTTATAAATACAAAATATTTAAAGTTTAAGATTTGTTTAGGGTGTTACCCATAAAAAGGAGGAAATATGGAAAAAATCGTTATTGCTAGTGCTGCAAGAACACCGGTAGGTTCATTCGGAGGAGCATTAAAAGATGTAACAGCCGTTGAACTTGGAGTTATAGCTGCTAAAGAAGCTTTAAAAAGAGCTAATGTAAATCCAAGTGAAGTTGATGAAGTTATAATAGGAAATGTTCTTCAAGCCGGACTTGGACAAAATGTTGCAAGACAAGTTACTATCGGAGCAGGTATACCTGTTGAGGTTCCTGCAATGACAATAAATAAGGTTTGCGGATCAGGATTAAGAGCAGTTTCACTTGCAGCTCAAATTATTAAAGCAGGAGATGCGGAAGTTGTTCTAGCGGGTGGTTGTGAGTCTATGTCAAGAGCTCCTTATGTTTTAAATAAAGCAAGATGGGGTTCAAGAATGGGCGATGATACTCTTGTTGACGCTATGATTAAAGATGGACTTTGGGATGCATTTAATAACTATCACATGGGAATTACTGCAGAAAATGTAAGTGAAGAATTTGGAATAGATAGAAATATGCAAGATAAGATTGCTTGTGTATCTCAAAACAGAGCTTCTAAGGCAAGAGCTGAAGGAGTATTTAAGGATGAAATAGTTGCCGTTGAAATTAAAGACAGAAAAGGTAATGTAAAAGTAATAGATACTGATGAATTTATAAAAGACGGAGTAACAGAAGAAACTTTAGCAAAATTAAAGCCGGCTTTTAAAAGAGATGGCGGAACTGTAACTGCAGGTAATGCATCAGGAATTAATGATGGTGCAGCTATGCTTGTTGTGATGACAGAAAAAAAAGCTAAAGAGTTGGGAGTAAAGCCTCTTGCTACAATTCTTTCATATGCATCTGCAGGGGTAGATCCTAAAATTATGGGAACAGGACCTATACCTTCTTCCAGAAAGGCTTTAGAAAAAGCGGGACTTACTGTTTCGGATCTTGATTTAATTGAAGCTAATGAAGCATTTGCAGCACAGGCAGGTGCAGTAGCAAAAGAGCTTGGTCTTGATATGGATAAAGTTAATGTAAATGGAGGAGCTATTGCAATAGGTCACCCGATTGGTGCAAGTGGAGCAAGAATTCTTACAACATTATTATTTGAAATGAACAGAAGAGATGCAAAGAAAGGCTTAGCAACTTTATGTATAGGTGGAGGACAAGGTACGGCTCTTGTAGTTGAAAGGGATTAAAGGTCAGTATAAGAATGGACTATAAATTTTTAGATTGTAAAAAAGATGATGGGATATTTACTATTAAGATCTGTAAGGAAAAAACTTTAAATGCGCTTAATACAGAATTGATGGCGGAAATTGACAGTATTTTTACAGAGATTTTGGAAATGGATGATGTTGAAGTTGTAATAATTACCGGAAGTGGAAAAGCGTTTGTTGCAGGTGCGGACATATCTCATATGGCAAATATAGATACAAAAGAGGCATTTGCTTTTGCTAAAGCGGGCACTACCGCATTTGCAAAAATAGAGAGATTGAATAAACCTGTAATAGCTGCCATAAATGGATTTGCACTTGGCGGAGGCTGTGAACTCGCTCTTTCCTGTGATATTAGAATAGCATCTTTAAATGCAAAGCTTGGACTTCCTGAGGTTAGTCTTGGAATTATTCCGGGATTTGGAGGAACTCAAAGACTTCCACGTACAGTTGGGATTTCAAAAGCAAAAGAATTAATTTATACAGGAGAATTTATTTCAGCTGAAGAAGCACTTAAGATAGGGTTAATATCTCAAGTTGTAGAGCCGGAAGAGTTAATGGATAAGGCTTTAGAAATAGCTGCCAAGATAATAAAAAATTCAAAACTTGCGGTTAGATATGCGAAAGAGGCTATAAATACCGGACTTCAAGCAGATATTGCTACGGGAATGAATATTGAAAGTGCAAATTTTGCATTATGTTTTGCAACTGAAGATCAAAAAGAAGGGATGACTTCTTTCTTAAATAAGAAGGCACCTAAGTTTAGTGGTCAGTAGATATTGGAGGAATAAAAGATGAAAATTGCTGTAATAGGCTCAGGAATTATGGGTTCAGGCATAGCACAGGTACTTGCAGTTAAACATGAAGTTGTTGTAAGGGATATTGCGCCTGAAGCTTTAGAACGTGCTAAAGAAAGAATAAAAAGCGGATATGAAAAAAATGTTGCAAAAGGCAGAATGACTGAAGAAGAAATGACTCAGGCCTTAAAAAATCTGTCTACGTCAAATGATATTTCAGATATTAAAGATGCGGATCTTGTAATAGAGGCTGCAACAGAAAATCCTACAATAAAAAAAGCTATTTTTAAAGAACTTGATGAAGTATGTAAGGAATCTACAATTCTTGCATCAAATACATCTTCATTATCAATTACCGATATAGGAGCTTCAACAAAAAGACCGGAAAAAGTTATTGGAATGCACTTTTTCAATCCGGTTCCTGCAATGAAGCTTGTGGAAGTTATTTCAGGACATATCACAGATGAAAATGTTAAAAACACAATTATAGAACTTTCGAAAGAAATAGGAAAAACTCCTGTTGAAGTAGCAGAAGCACCGGGATTTGTAGTAAACAGAATTCTTATTCCTATGATAAATGAAGCTGTCGGTATTTATGCTGAGGGAATTGCAACTGTAGAAGATATTGACAGTGCAATGAAACTTGGAGCAAATCAACCTATGGGACCTCTTGAACTTGGGGATTTGGTAGGGCTTGATGTAGTGCTTGCAATAATGGATGTTCTTTATGAAGAATTTAAAGACCCTAAGTATAGAGCGCATACTCTTCTTAGAAAGATGGTTCGTGCAGGACTTTTAGGAAGAAAGTCAGGTAAAGGATTCTATAACTATTCTAAATAATATTTACTCTGTGATTATAAGTATAGTCACAGAGTTTTTTATAAAAATTGATTTATACGGATATTAAATTAGTGCGATATTAAATAAAAAGAGTTATAATGTAGTTATAAGGAAAGAGGTGTAAATATGAATAAAAAAAGTTTTTTTAATAGCTTGGTATTTAAGTTGGTGTTGGGAATTTTAATAGGTATGGGAATAGGTTCTATAGTAAGCGAATCTATAATAGCAATAATTCATTCTATAAAACAAATTTTAGGAGATTTGATCGGATATATAGTTCCTCTTATAATACTTGGTTTTATAACACCCGCTATAGTTTCATTAAAAGATAGTGCAGGGAAAATTTTGTCAACTACCTTGGTAATTTGTTATACATCTTCGGTAGGAGCGGCTATTATGAGTTTAATAGCAGGTAGAATAATAATTCCGAATCTGAATATTGCAAGCAATACTTCGGGAGTAAATTCAATTCCGGAATCTATATTTAAACTTTCAATAAGTCCGATTATGCCTGTAATGACAGCTCTTGTTACATCGGTTATACTTGGGCTTGCAGTTCTATGGACAAATTCAAAGTCTTGGGAAAATTTATTGCTTGAGTTTAATAAAATAGTTCTTGCAATAGTTGATAAAGTTGTAATAACAATATTGCCTATTTATATCGCAACAACATTTGCGGAACTTGCGTATGAAGGAGCAATAATACATGAATTACCGGTATTTTTAAAGGTTATATTAATTGTAATAGTGGGTCATTATATTTGGATGGCATTGCTTTATTCTTTGGCGGGAATTATATCTAAAACAAATCCGAAAGAAGTTTTTAAACATTATTCACCGGCATATATAACAGCACTTGGGACAATGTCATCAGCAGCAACACTTTCAGTTGCATTAAAATGTGCAAGGAAATCGAAAGTATTAGATCCGAAAATTCGTGACTTTGTAATTCCGCTTTGTGCCAATACACATTTATGCGGTTCTGTTCTTACAGAAGTATTTTTTGTAATGACAGTATCACAAGTTTTATATGGAAAATTACCGGATGTACAGACTATGATAGTATTTATTTTACTACTTGGTATTTTTGCGATAGCTGCACCTGGAGTACCGGGTGGAACAGTAGTTGCATCGCTTGGATTAATAACATCTGTACTTTTATTTGACGATACAGGAACAGCACTTATGCTTTCTATTTTTGCATTACAAGATAGTTTTGGAACAGCATGTAATGTAACAGGTGATGGAGCAATAGCTTTAATGGTAACAGGAATATTTAATAAAGTTCCCGGTAGAAACGGAAATCCGGAATATATACCATCAGTGGAAACTGAAAAATAAAAAACAGGTTTTTAGGCAAACTGACATAAAAATATCATAAGATGCAGTAAAATTAAGAGTTTTCTATGCAACCGAGAAGCAGAATAAAATAAATAATTTAATAGTAAATTTATAAAGGGATGATTCCATAAGGAGCATCCCTTTTCATATTTGTCGGAGGCATAGATTTTCGGCAAGTCTATGTTATTTTCATGTTATTGTTTATATTTTTACCTTGTTTCAATATTTTATTAATTCAGAATCCCATTAAAAGTCTATTTTAAAATTAGGGTTCATTTTTTTGAAATTATATATTAGAATATATACACAGTAACAAAAATGATAGGAGAATTTAATGAATTATACAGAATTATTAAAGAGAGAACTAATACCTGCATTTGGATGTACAGAACCGATAGCCTTGGCGTATGCTTCTGCAAAGGCGGCAAGAGTTTTAAATAATGTGCCTGATAAAATTGAGGCTAATGTTTCGGGAAATATTATAAAAAATGCGAACTCAGTAAAGGTTCCCGGAACTGATGGAAGAAAAGGACTTGAAATTTCGATTGTATCCGGAGCGTTACTTGGAGATGCTGATAAAGAACTTGAAGTATTGGCGGGAATAGATAAATCTAAGTTAATAGAATGTGACAAGTTAATTGAAGATGGTATCTGTAAAATTAATTTAGAAGAAGGTATAGCAGGACTCTACATAGATATAAAAGTAAAAAAAGATGACGACTATGCAAGAGTTGTAATAGAGGGTGGACACACTAATATAACTTTAATTGAAAAAAATAGTGAAATTTTATTTAAAGGCAGTTCAGAAAGGACAATAGAAGAAGAAATAGAATTTGATTTTGATAAAATTTATGATTATTCAAAAAATGTAGATTATTCTGAAATTAAAAATATATTGGATATGCAGATAGATTATAATTATGATATAGCTAAAGAGGGATTAGATAATCAGTGGGGCTCAAATATTGGAAGCATTATACTTGATAATTATTCAAAAAACTATTCGGAAAGACTTGTTGCCTATGCAAGTGCAGGTTCTGATGCAAGAATGAGCGGATGCGAAAAACCTGTTGTAATAAATTCCGGTTCAGGAAATCAAGGGATAACGGTAGCTGTTCCTATAATTGTATATGCAAAGGAAAATAATGTTAGTGACGATAGCTTGTACAGAGCGCTTATATTTGCAAATCTTATTGGATTATATATGAAGCAGGGAATCGGAAAATTGTCTGCATATTGCGGAGTTGTTTCGGCAGCTGCTGCCTCTGTTTGTGGAGTAGGAATACTAAAAGGTGAAAAAAGAGAAGTTCTAAAAGAAACTTTATCAAATGCCTTAGCTGTAAATTCGGGACTTATCTGTGACGGAGCAAAGCCGTCATGTGCTATGAAAATAGCATCAAGTCTTAGAAATGCATTTTTGGCATATGATCAAGCAAAGAGTGAAAATTCATTTGAAGCCGGAGACGGAATTGTAAAAGCTGATTTGGACAGTACTATTAAAACGGTAGGACATATAGCAAGATATGGAATGAAGACAACAGATGAAGTTATATTAAATGAAATGTTGAATGATGAAACTTATATTGAAAATATAAAATAATAAAGCAAGGGTTATACCCTTGCTTTATTTATATACTTTTAAAAAATGCTTTGCTTACAACTATACCCGTATGTTTGCACTTGTCGGTGCATTTTTCCATCTGGTGAATAATTTCTTCCCATTGCATTAATGCTATCGGATCATTTTCTTCTTTAAATAAATTTTTTGTGGTTTCAATATATATTTTATCGGCTTTATCTTCAAGGTATTCAAGCTTTTCAATGTATTCTTTTAAGCTTTTAAAATTCTTATGTGATTTAAGTTTTTTAAGCATTTCATTTATAACGGAAATACTTTCAGAAATAATTTCTATAAAATTTTTTACATCAGTTCGCATTTCCTTAATAGCAAAAGTGTAGAAACATTGAGTTAGAGTTTCGACAGAGTCTATGATTGAGTCGACAGCTTCTCCGATTGCGAATATATCTTCTTTTTTAAAAGGGAGCATATATTGGTTAATCAGATTTTTATTTAAATTATGAACAGTCGAATCTGCGCTGTGTTCTATCGAATGCATCTCCATCATTAAATATTTCATATCATTGTAATTAAACTCACTATAAATTCTATTTAGCATACTTGCAGCTTTTGATGCTTGATCACCAAGCTCAATCAGAAGGTCAAAGTAATTATTTTTTTTCATATTAATCACCTATAAATTAATTTAACACAAAAATATTTATAAGACAATTAAATTAATTTTAGAATGAACAAAAATTTTGTTGAAAAAATTTATTTATAAGTTATTATATTGAGTAGATATATATTTTGGAGGAAAAAATGTCGATAACTTATCTTTTTGGATTGCTGGGAGGACTTGCACTATTTTTATTCGGTATGGATTTGATGAGCAGTGCTCTTGAATTAGTTGCCGGAAATAAAATGAATACGGTAATTGAGAAATTAACGTCAAACCCAATTAAAGGAGTATTAGTTGGAGTGGTTGTAACTGCAATTATTCAGTCATCATCTGCTACAACAGTAATGGTAGTGGGATTTGTAAATGCAGGACTTATGACTATATATCAAGCTGCCGGAATTATAATGGGAGCTAATATAGGGACTACTATAACAGGTCAATTAGTAGCACTTAATATAACAAAATCTGCACCTATAATAGCGTTTATAGGTTTTTGTATGCTAAAGGGTTTTAAAAAGGACAAACCTAAATATTTTGGTCAGGTTTTGATTGGACTTGGATTTTTATTTATGGGAATGGAGTTTATGTCATCTTCAATGGCACCTCTTAGAGAAGAACCTGAATTTATAGCATTGATGACTAAGTTTCAAAATCCGTTTTTGGGAATACTTGCAGGTACAACAATTACCGCTGCAATTCAAGCTTCAGCAGCATCACTTGGTATTTTGCAGGCAATAGCCAATCAAGGTTTAATAAGTCTTACATCATCTATGTATATAGTTTGCGGATTTAACATAGGAACTTGTATAACATCTGTATTATCCGCTATAGGAACAAGTAAAAATGCACAGAGAACTGCTGCGGTTCATGTTTTATTCAATATGATAGGTACAATTATATTTGTTGCCTTATCTTTTGTAATTCCAATAGATAGATTTATAGAAAGCATTTCAAGAAATTTGCCTGCCGCACAAATTGCAAATATGCATACATTTTTTAATTTGATGACGACAATTTTATTGTTTCCGTTTTCTAAGTTGCTTGCAAAGCTTGCAATCAATCTTATAAGAGGAAAAGATCAAGAGGTTGAAGATTTATCTCTTAAATATATAAATGACAGAAAGTTTACTGATCCTATACTTGTATTTACAAATGTCAGGGCAGAAACAACAAGAATGTTTGAAATTGCAAAAGAAAATTTTAAATTATCAATGGAAATATTTTCTAAATATGATTCTGATAAATTTGACATAATTTTTAGAAATGAAGAAATTTTAAATTATTTGAATTCTCAAATTACAAAGTATATCATAGATATTATGGGAAATCCTATGGAAGATACGCTTGCTTCAAATTTCACAGGATATATGCGAATTGTAAGAGATATAGAGAGAATCGGAGACCATATTAAATCAATAGCGGATAACGCTAAATTAAGTGTTGAAAGAGAACTTAAGTATAGTGAGGAATCTATTTCGGAAATTGATGCAATAGAAACTACTATTATGACAATGTTTAATACAATAGATGAAGATTTGGAAAAAGCTGAAAGAATTAACAGATTGCGTTTCTTTAATCAAAAAGTCGAAAATTATACAACAACATATAGAAATTATCATATGGAACGAATGAAAACAGGAGATTGTGATCCGGAAAGCGGTCTTATCTTTGAAAAAGTGTTAATCGCACTTGAAAGAATAAGTTCTTATTTATCAAATTCAGGAAAGCTTGCAGTATAATAGAAACCCTCTTAAATTTAAGAGGGCTTTTTTATGCGAAGCTGTGACAGGTTGCAACATTATATATTTAATTATATAATTAATACAATATATATAGGAGGTAGGAGAATGCCTAAGTCATTTGATGAAAATAATTATACATTATTATGTGATTTTTATGAGTTTGCCATGAGTAATGGATTTTTTGAGATAGGATATAAAGAAAAAATAGTTTATTTTGATATGTTCTTTCGTTCTGTTCCTGATAATGCAAGCTATGCAATAATTGCAGGACTTGAACAAATTATAGAATATTTTGAAAATTTACATTTTTCAGATGAGGATATAGAATTTTTAAGAACTAAAAAAATTTTTAATGAAGAATATTTGGAATATTTGAGAAATTTTAAATTTGAATGTGATGTGTGGGCTATTCCGGAGGGGACAGTTGCTTTTCCGCAAGAGCCTCTTATTATAGTTAGAGGACCTATTATTCAAGCTCAAATGGTAGAAACTATGATTTTATTAACTATAAATCATCAATCTATGATTGCTACAAAGGCTAACAGAATAGTATCAGCAGCAGATGGAAGGCCTGTTGTTGAGTTTGGTTCAAGAAGAGCACAAGGATATACAGGAGCGAATTTAGGGGCAAGAGCAGCTTACATCGGTGGATGTCTTGGAACGGCAAATACCCTTGCAGAAAAAATTTATGGAGTTCCGGCTCTTGGAACTATGGCACATTCATGGGTACAACTTTTTGATAGTGAATATGAGGCATTTAAAAAATATGCAGAAGTATATCCGCAAAATTGTTTACTTTTAGTTGATACTTATGACACTTTAAAAGAGGGAATACCAAATGCCATTAAGGTGTTTAATGAGGTTGTAGTTCCTAGCGGAAATAGACCTAAGGGAATAAGAATAGATTCCGGAGATATAGCATATCTTACTAAAAAAGCAAGAGTAATGCTTGATGAAGCAGGGTTTGAAGATGCAAAAATAATGATTTCAAATTCATTGGATGAATTTACAATTCAAAATATTTTACATCAAGGAGCAAAGATAGATTCATTTGGTGTTGGTGAAAGACTTATAACTTCAAAAAGTTCTCCTGTATTCGGAGGAGTATATAAACTTACAACAATTGAAGAAGATGGAAAGCTGATTCCAAAAATAAAAATTTCGGAAAATGTAGCAAAGATTACAAATCCCGGATTTAAGCAACTATATAGATTATATGATAAGGATACAAACAAGGCGATAGCAGATGTTATTACACTTCATGATGAAATTATAGATGACTCTAAGGAATATGAAATTTTTCATCCTGTTTATACATGGAAGAGAAGAGTTTTAAATAATTTTATAGCTAAGCCTCTGCTTGAAAGAATATATGATAAAGGTAAGCTTGTTTATGAGCTTCCGAATATTGAAGATATAAAAACTAAAGTTCAAGTTGAACTTGAAACTCTATGGGAAGAAACTAAAAGACTTGATAATCCTCAAGAATATATAGTTGATTTATCTTATGACTTATGGAAGATTAAAGAAGAACTTTTGGGAGAGCATGGTAAAAATATAAAAAGGAAATAGAGAATATGAATTACTACGGAAATGTATTTAGGCCTCCGAGTGAAGCGAGATCACTTATTATTCAGGCTACTATAGGCTGTTCTCATAATGACTGTACATTTTGTTATATGTATAAAGATGAGCCTTTCATAATTAGAAAAATAGATGATATAATAGCAGAACTTGAAACTATAAGAGATTATTTTCCGCAATTTGAAAGAGTGTTTATAGCAGATGGAGATGCGCTTGTATTAAAAACAACGGATTTGTTAAGGCTGCTTGAGTATATAAATAAAAATTTCCCAAATGTAAATAGAATTTCATCTTATGCAACTGCGGGAGATATTAACAGAAAATCAGTAGAAGAATTAAAACAGCTTTATGACAATGGACTTAAAATGCTCTATATAGGGTTTGAAAGCGGAGATGATGAAATTTTAGCAGATATAAAAAAAGGTCTTACTACAGAAGAATATATATCTGCAATGGAAAAGTGCAAAAAGGTTAAAATGCAAACATCAATAACGATAATTGCAGGTCTTGGCGGCAGAGAAAAATGGAAACAAAATGCAATTAATACTGCAAAATTAATAACAAAAACCAAACCTGATTATGTGAGTTACTTGACTATGAGAATTTATAAAAATGCTCCGATATATGAGGATTATATATCGGGAAAATTTGAAATGCCTTCGGCTGAAGAAATACTTTATGAAATTAGACTGTTTTTAGAAAATGTAGATTCCGAGGGTACGATTTTCAGATCAAATCATGCTTCAAATTATGTACTACTTGGAGGAACTTTAAATAAAGATATAAGCGGTCTTATTGAAACAATAGATGATACTCTGAGAAGGAAAAATTTCAGACCCGGAATGATGAGAAGCCTATAGAAGGGAAAAAATATGTTATATACGCTTAATTTAATGGATAAAAATAGTTTTGAGACTATGTTAAACATGCAAGCCATACCTGTTGATTGGATAGCAGATGAAACATTTTTTAATATGAGTTATGAATATGTTGCTGCATATGAGCATTATAGTAGTATAAAAAATATTTTTAATTTAATTGTGCTGTTACAAAGAGTAGAAAAAGATGATTTGATTTGGGTGAGGAGCGAAAGCTATTATGCAATAGCAAAGGTAAAACAGTCTGCTCAGTTTAACAGTTTTGGAGCAAAAATAGCAATTAAAGCTGTTGTATATGAAATTTTTGATATTCCGTCTGAAGTGGTAATGAACTTGGACAAATTTTTAATGTCGGAAATAAAAGATAGAAAAATTATTTTAGAGAGCAATAGAATATTTAATTCTTTTAAAGAAGGCGAAATTTGTATCGGAGATGAAAATTCAGAGGAGAGTTTACAGCTTGAGTTTGTAAAAGACAGTTCCAATATGCTTGAAGTTAGAAAAAAGTATGATATTATGCCTTATAAAAAATCAAAAATCAATATATCTTCAAAAATTACTAAGAAAAAAAGAGAAGTGGATAATAATTTTGGGGAACTTATAATAGAATTATATCCACCTGATAAAAAAGAAGAAATACAAAAGTATGATTTCTTTAAAAGTAATCAAATTTCATTAAACAGCGCAGAAGATAAGATATATCTGCAAGAAATAAGCAAAGATGAAAATATTTAACAAAATATTTTATAAAACAATAAAATAATAATAAAAAGAAATCACTTTTTTTAGTATAATATAAAGAGTGATTTTTTTATTGAGGTGAATATGGTTTATTTATTTGATTTAGACGGAACATTATTAGATACAAAAGAGGGAATTATAAATGGATTTTTATATGGATTTGAAAAAATAGGATATAAAGACTACAATATAGATAATATAAAAAATTTTATAGGACCTCCGCTTGAAGATACATTTATAAATAAATTGGGATTTTCAAAAAATTTGTCGGATAAAACTATAGAATATTTTAGACAATATTATAAAGCAAAAGGGAAATATGAAAATACATTTTATGATGGAGTGTGTGATGCACTTGAGTATATTAGAAGAGATAATATAGTTGCAGTAGCTACATCAAAGCCTGAAAAACAGTCTATTGAAATTTTAAAAAATAGAAAAATGGATGGATATTTCAACTTTATAGGTGGAGCTACAGAAAATGCGGAAAGAAGTAAAAAACATGATGTTATAGAATATGTGCTGAAAAAATTAGAAATTAGTTCAAGAGAGAAAGTATATATGATAGGGGATAGGTATTCTGATATAAATGGAGCTAAGCAATCTGATATTAAGTCCATAGGTGTAACATGGGGATATGGTTCAAGAAAAGAGCTTCTTGATTGTAAGGCGGATTATATCGTTGACAATGCTAAAGAGTTAAATGAGTTGATACAAAAAATAAAATAATTTATTTGAGGTTAAGTATGTTGAATTATAGTGAAATAGATGCCGTATTAGAAATTATAGGCACGATTGCATTTGCATCCTCGGGAGCAATGGTTGGGATAAGAAAGGGCATGGATTTGTTCGGAATTCTTGTACTTGGGATAGTAACGGCGCTCGGCGGAGGATGTGTTAGAGATATAATACTTGGGATAACACCTCCGGGGATGTTTGTAAATTCGTCTTATGCAATTCAGGCTTTAATATCATCGCTAATACTGTTTATGATATTTTATGTGAAATCCGATTATCTAAATTCTAAGGCACTAAAAAAATATGAAGATTTTTTGATGATTTTGGACGCAATAGGACTGGGTGCATTTACTGTAACAGGAATAAATACAGCTATTGGTACAGGATATGCTGAAAAGGAATTTTTATTAATATTTGTAGGCATGTTAACAGGAGTCGGCGGAGGAATAATAAGAGATGTATTTTCAAATAGTATTCCGTCGATTTTTAAAGAGCAAATTTATGCGGTGGCTTCATTTTTTGGAGCATGTTTTTATGTACTGTTCATAGATAAACTTGATGCAGATACAGTTATGATATTAAGTGCAATGATAGTTATAATTATAAGAATATTTGCAGTGAAGAAAAATCTTCATTTGCCAAAAGTTAAAATTTAAGGAGATTTGTTATGAATGTAAAAATAATAACAGATGGCGGTTGTGATATTCCAAAAGAATATATAAAAAAATATGATATAGAAATTTTACCGATAGCAGTAAATGATGGCATAGAAGAGTATTTTGGAGATGATGAACTATCATCAAATGAATTATTTAAAAACATGCGAAACAAAAAAGTCTATGGAACAAGTCAAGTTGGGAATATGGATTATATTCAATGTTTTGAAAAGTATGCATCTGAAAATAGAGAAATAATTTATATTTCTCTATCGTCCGGAATTACAGGGACATATGATGCTGCACTCAGAATTAGAGAAGAAGTTTTAAAAAAATACAAAAGTGCAAAGATTCATGTATTTGATTCATTTTGTGCAACTTGCGGTCTTGGACTTATGGTTCACAGGGCGGCGATGATGGCGGCAGACGGAAGAGATTCAAAATATATTTTAAATGCACTTGAATTTTTAAAAGCTCATCAAGAACATGTATTTTCAGTAACAACTTTAGAGTTTTTAGTAAGGGGCGGTAGAGTTTCAAAAGGAAGCGCAGCAATAGGGGGGATCTTAAATATCAAACCTATTATGGAACTTACAAAGACAGATGGAAAAATAACATCCCTTGATAAGGCGAGAGGAGAAAATAATTTATATAAAAAGCTTTCAGAAGAGCTTGCAAAGAAAAGTGGTGGAAAGTTTAATACAAACCAAAGTATCATAATAGCTTATGGAGATGATGTTTCGTTTGCGGAGCGTTTGAAAAATCATATATTATCCGAGTATAATATATCTGAACAACAAATTTATTGTAACCAGCTCGGAACAGTTATTGGAGCACATACAGGACCCGATTTTGTCGGGGTGTTTTTCCTGAGTAAATTATTTGAAGATTATAATGAAGTAAGATAGCTTTACAGCTATCTTATTTTTGTAAATCGGATATAAAGCGGATAAGCATATAATAGACCTGTAAAAATATATCTGAATCAAAAAAATGAAATAATGAATTAAAAATTTCATAGGTATTTTATGATAACTTGGTAATTATATTTCTATATATTAAATAAGTGTAATATAGATAAAATGTATATTTACAAAAAAAAGAATTTAGTTTATTATAAGAGTAGCAGTACGAAGTATCAAAATATGACGGGAGGTAATTTTATGACTTATTATGTAGATCTTAATAGCGACATTGGAGAAGGATATGGCGCATATAAGATGGGAATGGACGAAGAAATTATAAAGCATGTTACGAGCATTAATCTTGCTTGTGGATGGCATGCAGGAGATCCTTTAATTATGGATAAGACGGTTAAACTTGCAAAAGAATTCGGGGTAAATGTAGGGGCACATCCCGGATATCCTGATCTACTTGGATTTGGTAGAAGAAACTTGGCAATTACTCCCGAAGAAGCAAGATGTTATATGCTATACCAGACAGGTGCATTGATAGCGTTTACAAAAGCTCACGGTATAAAACTTCAACATATGAAATTGCATGGTGGATTTTATAACAAGGCATGCGCAGATAAAGCACTTGCAGATGCAATTCTTGATGGGATTGAAGCTTTGGATAAGGATATAATATTGATGGTATTAAGTGGAAGCTACATAGCTAAAGCCGGAAAAGAAAGAGGTTTCAGAGTTTCAGAAGAGGTATTTGCCGATAGAGGATATAATGTAGACGGTTCTTTAGTTAACAGAAGTTTACCGGGTGCATTTGTAAAGGATCCTAAAGATGCAATTCCAAGAGTTATAAGAATGATTAAAGAAGGAAAAGTAACAACAGCAGCAGGGGAAGAGATAGACATAAAGGCAGATTCTATATGTGTACACGGAGATAATCCTCATGCGATTGAATTTGTAAAGCAAATAAGAGCGGGATTAGCAGAAGCGGATATAACAATTGCTCCAATACAAGACTTTATAAAATAGGAGGAAATATTTATGGAAAAAAATAAAAAAGGAAACCTTTCCGTATTACTAGGAGCGGCATTTTTGATGGCGACATCAGCTATTGGGCCTGGATTTATGACTCAAACAGCTACATTTACAAATGGATTAAAGGCTGATTTTGCATTTGTAATATTAGTGTCAATAGTTATGAGTTATATAACTCAGTTAAACGTATGGAGAGTTATTGCGGTATCAAGGCTTAGAGGACAGGACATTGCAAATAAAGTATTACCAGGACTTGGATATTTTATTGCATTTCTTGTAGCACTTGGCGGGCTTGCTTTCAACATCGGTAATGTCGGTGGAGCAGGACTTGGAATAAATGTAATTTTCGGATTAGATCCTAAGGTTGGAGCGGCAATCGGAGGAATACTCGGAGTAATAATTTTCACATCTAAGTCAGCAGGAAAGGCTATGGATAAACTTACACAAATTTTAGGAGCGGCAATGATTATACTTATAGCTTATGTTTGTGCTACAACAGCTCCGCCTGTATCAGAAGCTGCAAAGAGAATGGTAGCTCCATCAGATATGGGAGCAACAGTTCCTGCAATATTAACACTTCTTGGAGGAACAGTAGGTGGATATATAGTATTTTCAGGCGGTCACAGATTAATTGATGCCGGAGTAACAGGAGAAGAAAATTTAAGTGAAGTAAATAAATCGGCGACACTTGGTATAGTAGTAGCACTTGTAGTAAGAATTCTTTTATTCTTAGCAGTTCTTGGAGTAATAAATAGCGGTGGAGTACTTGATGAGAAAAATGTTGCAGCATCTGCGTTTAGAATTGCGAGTGGTGAAATCGGATACAAGATATTCGGTATAGTATTTACAGCTGCAGCACTTACATCAGTAGTAGGAGCAGCATTTACATCAGTATCTTTCTTAAAAACATTATTTAAGCCAATAGGAGAAAGAGCGAATCTTGTAACAATACTTTTTATAGTTTTTTCAACAATTATATTTATATTTATCGGACAACCACAAAAATTACTTGTATTAGTAGGAGCACTAAATGGATTGATTTTACCTATAACACTTGCAGTAATGCTTATAGCAAGTAAAAAGAAATCAATAGTTGGAGAATATGTTCATTCAAATATATTATTCTATTTAGGTTGGGTAGTTACTGTAGTATCTGCATATATAGGAGTTACAACATTTGTTAGTAAGATGTCAACATTCTTCTAAGGAGAAGTGATTAAATGTATAATAATGTTAAATATCTTATTGCGGGAGATAGAGCTCTTATTATGGAATTTGGTAATGAGATTTCAAAAGATATAAACTCTCGCATTAGAATGACTATTGAAAAAATTGAAAAAAGTAATATTGAAGGAATAGTTGAACTTGTTCCAACATATAGATCTATAACTGTTTCATATAATCCGTTGATTATAAAATATGATGAACTTGTAGAGAAACTTCGTGAATTTGAAAAACATAAAGAAGAATCAGATGGAGATACAATAAGACTTATAGAAATACCTACAGTTTATGGCGGTGAATATGGCCCTGATTTGAAATTTGTATCTGAACATTCAGGATTAAATGAAGAAGAAGTAGTAGAAATTCATACAGGAACAGACTATTTGGTATATATGATGGGATTTGCACCGGGATTTACTTATCTTGGTGGAATGGACGAGAGAATAGCAACACCTAGATTAAAAAGCCCAAGGCTCAAAATTCCGGGTGGTTCTGTCGGAATAGCAGGAGCTCAAACAGGGATGTATCCTTCCGATTCACCGGGAGGTTGGCAGTTAATAGGAAGAACTCCGCTGAAATTATATGATGAGGCTAATGATCCTCCTGTGTTTATAAATGCAGGTGATTATATCAGATATGTAAAAATAGATGAAGCTGAATATGAAAAGATAAAGTCGGAAGTTGAAAACGGAACATATGAAGTTAGTATAAAAACTGTGGATAGAGGTGAGCTGAATGGCTAAGATTAAGGTTTTAAACGGAGGCATTTACACCACAGTTCAGGACTATGGAAGAATAGGATATCAAAAATTTGGTATAGCACCTGCGGGTGTAATGGATGAATACTCTTATGAACTTGCAAATGCTTTGACAGGAAACAAAAGAGGAGAAGCGGTTTTAGAGATAACATATTTGGGACCTATGTTGAAATTTGAAGACGAGGTAGTAATAGCAGTCACAGGTGCAAATGTAAGTCCTAAGATAGATGGAGTTCCTATAAATATGTATGAAAGCTATAAAATAGGAGCGGGCAGTACACTATCATTTGGAAAACTTATAGATGGAGTTAGAGCATATCTTGCATTTGGCGGAGAAATAGATGTTCCTGTAGTGAATGGAAGTAAGTCAACATTAGTTAAGAGTAAAATCGGAGGATATGAAGGACGACCGTTAAAAGCAGGAGATGAATTTGAAGTAAAGGTAAATGAAGCTGCCAAAGAAGGAAAAATTTTACCGGATAAATACAAAGCTCAAATAAATAAATTTAATGTTATAAGAGTTGTACTTGGACCGCAAGATGATTACTTTACTGAAGACGGAATTAAAAAATTGTTTAGATCGGGAGGATATACACTTACAAAAAATATAGATAGAATGGGTATAAGACTTGACGGTGCAGCACTTGAACATAAAACAGCGGCAGATATTATATCTGATGGAACAGTAATGGGTGCAGTACAAGTTCCTTCTGATGGACACCCTATAATTTTAATGGCTGATAGGCAGACAACAGGCGGATATACTAAGATTGGAACGGTAATAAAAGAGGATATTGCAAAAATTGCACAAATGGGCGCTATGAATAAGTTATGCTTTACTGAAATATCACTTAGTGATGCACAAAAAGAATATGAAAAATTTGAACAAAAAATTCTTGATGCAAGAGAATCTGTTAAATAAATTTGTTTGAATTTAAACTTAAAAATCTTCCCCGAGAAACCGGGGAAGATTTTTTGCTTTAATTTATATTTGTTAAATATTCGACATATTTTAGACACAATAGAGTTATAGTTTTAACATAAACTAATTGAGGTGGGATTTTATGTATGCAGAGATTATAAAAAATATTTCCGGAGGTGCCTTAAATAAGTTTAAGATATATGACAGCTCCAAAATTAAGTATATTATATCATCAATGCTGGCAGGATTTTTTGTCGGGCTTGGATTGATTAGTATGGGAGCATCTATTTCTGTATTTGGAGGACTTGATTTTCCGGTTGTAAAATTTACAAATGGATTTATTTTTTCCCTTGCATTGTCTCTTGTAATTATGGCAGGAGGGGATTTATTTACAGGAAATGTACTTGTACTTTCAACAGGTGCTATGACTAAGACAATAAGAACATCAGATGCTATAAAGGTATGCGCCTTATCATACATAGGGAATTTTTTAGGAGCTTTATTAGTTAGTTTTTTATATATGGGAACAGGAATAAAAGACTCCGGAGTTTGTAATGCAATTATAGAACTTGCAAAAGTAAAGGCGAGTTTTGCGTTTGTTCCGATGATTTTTAAAGGAATAATGTGTAATATATTAGTTTGTCTTGCTGTTCTATGTTGTATAAAAATGAAAAGTGAAAGTGCAAAATTAATAATGGTATTTTGGTGCATAATGCCTTTTGTAATACTCGGATTTGAGCACAGCATTGCAAATATGACTTGCTTTATAATAGCAAAAGCTATGTCACCTGAGATTACTATTGCAATGATTATGAATAATTTAGTGCCATCAACGATAGGTAATATTATTGGAGGGTTGTTAGTTGCAGGAGGCTATTATTTTCTTGGAAGAGAATAACTGATAAAAATAAAGTTGTAAATATAAAAAAATTAACAAAAAAATTAAGCGTATTTTACTTGACAAAATTCGTAAAGTTGATTTAAAAGGCTAATAATAGAGCTTTATTAATATTTGCCAATAATTTCAGTAAAGTTGAAATTATATATAGTATTTGCTATAATTAGTGTGTATGAAATTGTTACCATTATGTGAAATGGCAATAGTAGATTAAAGATAAGATTTTATCTTAATTAAAATTAAAGGAGTGTTTAACATGACAGATACTTTAAATCCATTAGTAGCTGCACAAGAGAAAGTAAGAGTAGCGTGTGAAAAATTAGGTTGTGATCCGGCAGTATATGAACTTTTAAAAGAGCCAAAGAGAGTTATTGAAATCTCAATTCCTGTAAAAATGGATGACGGTTCTCTAAAAGTATTTAAAGGTTGGAGAAGTGCTCACTCAGATGCAGTAGGTCCTGCTAAGGGAGGAGTTCGTTTCCATCCAAATGTAAACATGGACGAAGTAAAGGCACTTTCACTTTGGATGACATTTAAAGGTGGAGCTTTAGGACTTCCATATGGTGGTGGAAAGGGAGGAATCTGTGTAGATCCTTCAGAATTATCACAAAGAGAATTAGAACAACTTTCAAGAGGTTGGGTAAGAGGACTTTATAAATATCTTGGAGATAGAATAGATATACCTGCACCGGACGTAAATACAAACGGACAAATTATGAGCTGGTTTGTAGATGAATATGTAAAATTAAATGGCGAAAGAATGGACCTTGGTACATTCACAGGAAAGCCAATTGCATTTGGCGGTTCAGAAGGAAGAAATGAAGCAACAGGATTCGGTGTTGCAGTAGTTGTTAGAGAATCTGCTAAGAGATTTGGAATTGATATAGCTGATGCTAAGATTGCCGTTCAAGGATTTGGTAACGTAGGTTCTTTCACAGTTAAGAATATTGAAAGACAAGGCGGAAAAGTTTGTGCAATAGCTGAATGGGATAAAAAAGAAGGAAACTATGCACTATACAATGAAAACGGAATGTCTTTCAAAGAATTAATTGCATATAAGAACGAACATAAGACATTAATCGGATTCCCTGGAGCAACTAAGATTTCTGATGAAGAATTCTGGGCAAAAGAATATGATATTTTAGTACCTGCTGCACTTGAAAATGTAATCACTGGTGATAGAGCAAAGGTTATAAACGCTAAATTAGTTTGTGAAGCAGCTAACGGACCTACTACTCCAGAAGGAGATAAGGTTCTTACTGAAAGAGGAATAGCTCTTACACCGGATATTTTAACTAACTCAGGTGGAGTATTAGTTTCTTATTATGAATGGGTTCAAAATCAATATGGATATTATTGGACAGAAGCAGAAGTAGAAGAAAAACAAGAAGCTGATATGATGAAAGCTATTTCCGGAGTATTTGGAATTGCTGATGAATATAAAGTACCATTAAGAGAAGCTGTTTATATGTATGCTATTAAATCAATAGATACAGCTATGAAGTTAAGAGGATGGTATTAATCCTTATATAATTTTCGACAGAGGTGGTTTTTTGGAAAATTTACAAATAGGATTAAATATAATTTTCCCTATATTCTTCGTAATTTTTGTAGGATATTTTTTAAAAACTAAAAAAATTTTAGATGAAAATTTTATTTCCAAGAGCACTACTCTTGTTTTTTATGTTGCACTTCCGGCGAAACTATTTTTTGACATAAAAAATTCCAAGGTCAACTCGCTGGATATAAAATATGTTTTATATTTACTTTTGGGAACTCTTTTAATTTTTGGACTTTCTTGGATTTCAGGTTACTTTTTTATAAAAGATAAGAAAAAATTATCGGCATTTGTACATTGTTCATATAGATCTAATTTTGTGTATATAGGAATACCAATATTAGATTTAATTTTTTCGGAACCTGCAATGGATTCAATTTTAATAGTAATAATTTTTGGGCTTACACTCTATAATATGCTTGCAATTATACTTTTAACTTATTACGGAGATAAGAAATTGAGTATTACAGATTTTTTTATTAAAGTAATAAAAAATCCTATGATAATTGCAATAGCACTTGGATTATGTGTAAAGTTTTTGAACATTCCTATTTATAGTGGAATTGAGTCCGGAGCAAGTATTATTGCAAAGTTATGTACTCCATTATCTCTAATTTTAATAGGAGGTTCTTTGAATTTTAACGGAACTTTTTCTGATGTTATGATTATTTGTGTAGATACTTTAATTAAAGACGTAATTGGAGCGGCTATTTTAGTACCTATTGGATTTTTAATAGGTTTTACAAATTCGCAACTTGTTGTAGCATATATATTTTTTGGCACTCCCTGCGCATTGAATTGTTTTATTATGGGTAAGCAAATGGGTTCAGATGCAAATTTAACCTCACAGATAATAACGGCATCTTTTGTTTTTTCAATAGTATCTTATGCAGTGGGCATAGCCATTTTAAAATATTACAGTATAATATAGGCTTTACAGGAAAAAGAAAAAGTGATATACTAATGACCAACTTAATAGACAACCTTATTAAGAGCGGCGGAGTGAATGGGCACGATGAAACCCGGCAACCTATTGTGGTGCCAAATCCCACAGAGAGATCTGGAAGATGAGGTTATTTTTTGATACCTTTTCCTCTGGAGGAGGATTTTTTATTTAGGAGGTAGAAATGGATAAATGGTTATTTACATCTGAATCTGTAACAGAGGGTCATCCTGACAAAGTTTGTGATCAAATTTCAGATGCAGTTTTAGATGCAATTATTAAAGAGGATAAAAATGCAAGAGTTGCTTGTGAGACAGTTGCATCAACAGGAATGGTATTAATTACCGGTGAAATCACCACAAGTACTTATGTTGATTTCACTAAAATAGTTAGAGATACATTAAGAGAAATAGGATATGATAGAGCAAAAATTGGTTTTGATGCGGATACTTGTTCAGTGTTATGTGCTATAAAAGAGCAAAGCCCTGATATTGCAATGGGAGTTGACAGATTTAAGGAAGCGGGAGTTGATGAGTTGGATTCATTTGGAGCAGGAGATCAAGGTATGATGTTTGGTTATGCTTGCAATGAAACAGAGGAGTATATGCCTCTGCCGATATCTCTTGCGAATAAAATGTCTAAAAGACTTTCAGATGTCAGAAAAGAAAATGTTATTGATTATTTAAGACCGGATGGGAAAACTCAAGTTACTGTTGAATATGAGAACTTAGTTCCAAAAAGAATAGAGAATGTAGTAGTATCTACACAGCATAATCCTGATGTGAGTCTTGAAACTATCAGAGAAGATATTATTAGAGAAGTAATTAAAAAAACAGTACCTGAAACAATGATGGATGAAAATACGAAGATATATGTGAATCCGACAGGAAGATTTGTAATGGGCGGTCCTATGGCAGATGCAGGATTAACAGGAAGAAAGATAATTGTAGATACTTATGGTGGATTTGCAAGACATGGCGGAGGAGCATTTTCCGGAAAAGATCCTACAAAAGTTGATAGATCAGCAGCTTATTTTGCAAGATATATTGCAAAAAATATTGTCGCTTCCGGGCTTGCGGAAAAGTGTGAAATAGGACTTGCCTATGCGATTGGCATTGCAAGACCTACATCAGTTTATGTTCAGACATTTGGAACAGGCAAGTTATCCGATAATGAAATAGAAAAGATAGTTATGGATAATTTTGATGCAAGACCTGCTGCCATTATAAGGGATCTTGATTTATTAAGACCTATTTATAAACAGGTAGCAAGTTATGGACACTTTGGCAGAAATGATTTAGATTTGCCTTGGGAAAAGCTTGATAAAGTTGAAAAGTTGAAAGCTTATTTAAAATAGTTGATTGGGAGAATTTCGTTTTGAAATTCTCCTTTTTTTATTACACTCTTTATACTACAATAGACAATAGGAGAATAAATATGATAGAAATTAAGGGCGTAGTAGAGAAAATTATATATAGGAATGAAGATAACGGTTATACTGTTGCAAGATTTTCAACAGAAGAGGAATCTATAACTATAAATGGAAGCTGTGCAGAAATAAAGACTTCAATGGAATATGAACTTAAGGGAGATTTTATATTTCACAAAAAATATGGTGAACAGTTTAAATTTGAGAGCATAGAAGAAATTTTGCCTCAATCTGAAAATGGAATAATTAATTATCTTTCAAGTGGAATTATTCCATTTATAGGAGAAAAAACTGCCAAGAATATAGTTGATAAATTTAAAACGGAAACACTAAAAATTTTAGAAGAGGATACGGAAAGATTACTTGAAGTTGATGGAATAGGTCCGCGAAAATTAGATAAGATTAAAAGTGCTCTTCTTGAGAATAGAGGACTTAGAAGATTGACTTTATTTTTGAATAAGCATGAGCTCGGAACTACGCTTGCAGTTAAAATATACAAAGAATATGGAGAGAGAGCAATACAGATAATAAAAGAAAATCCATATAAACTTGCGGAGGATATAAGTGGAGTAGGATTTAAAAAAGCGGATAAGATTGCAATGAGCATTGGAGAGTTTAGAGGCTCATCATTTAGAAACAGAGCTGCATTGAAGTATATCCTTTCACTTGCAACTCTTGAAGGACATAGTTTTTTACCTAAAGATATTTTAATTAAAAGAACCCATAAGTTGGTTGGAGATAATATAGAACAACTTGAAAATGAACTTTTAAATTTAAGTTTAGATGATAGATTTTTTATTGAGCAAAGCGATGGCGAAATATGTTGTTATTATGCACCATATCTAAGAGCGGAAAATTATATTTCTGGAAAAATTAAAGAACTTGTATCCGGTAAATTTGAGTATGATACAAATATAGATGAGATTTTAAAAAAAATAGAAGAACGTAATGAAATTAAATTTGCAACAAATCAAGTTATTGCAGTTAGAGAAGCTGTTGAAAAGGGAGTATTAATTATAACCGGAGGACCGGGAACAGGTAAGACAACAACTTTGAAAGCAATAATAGAAATTTTTGAGTCCATGGGGAAAAGTGTAAAGCTTGCCGCACCTACAGGGCGTGCCGCAAAACGAATGAAGGAAGCTACAAACAGAGATGCAAGCACGATTCACAGATTACTTGAAATAAGAGTCCCCGATGATGATAGAATAAATTATGGATATGAAGAAGAGGTTGAGCTTGATTGTGATGTACTAATAGTGGATGAAGTAAGCATGGTAGATTTAGGACTTATGAACACTCTGCTTCATTCTATAAAAAAGGGGACAAGACTTATACTTGTTGGGGATAAAGATCAGTTGCCGTCAGTTGGAGCAGGAAATGTGCTATCAGATCTGATTGAAAGTAAGAGAGTATCGGTTGTAAATCTAAATGAAATTTTTAGGCAAAAAGAACAATCATCAATAATTAAAAATGCACATTTGATAAATAATGGAATATTACCTGAAATTTCAAATTCCGGAGATTTTTATATGATTTCGGAACAGAATGAAAAAAAATCTCTTGAAGTTATAAAGGAATTGGTAAGTAGAAGGCTTCCGCAATACTATGGGGTGAATTCTAACAAAATACAAGTATTGGCACCTATGAAAAAAGGAAATGTCGGGATTTACAGTTTGAATAAAACTTTACAGGAAGTATTAAATCCCAAAGGGGATGAAATTATATTTGGGGATAATGTATTTAGAGTGGGCGATAAAGTTATGCAAACTAAAAATAACTATAACCTTGAATATAAGATAGAATCGGAATTTTATCTTGAAGAAGGAGAAGGAGTATTTAACGGAGATATAGGATATGTTGTAGAAATAGATATTGAGAATAAAAGTCTTGTTGTGCTTTATGACGATGTAAAGAAAGTTAAATATGAGTATTCGGATTTAGATGAACTTATACTTTCTTATGCCTGTACAATTCATAAATCTCAAGGTTCGGAATTTGATATAGTTATAATTCCGCTACATTTTGCACCATATATATTATTGACGAGAAATTTAATTTATACTGCCATAACAAGAGCAAAAAAACTCGTAGTGCTTGTGGGAGAATATAAGTATTTAGATATTATGGTTAAGAATAATAGAATTTCAAAAAGATATTCCAATTTATGTAAGAAGCTGATGAAAGATGATTAATTTGTTTAAGAAAGAGTGCTATTTTTGTGATTCAAAAGAGATTTTTGAATATGGAATATGTAAAAATTGTTATGATAATTTGAAAGGGGATATTTTATTTTCAAAAAAACTTGAATATGTGGATGATGTTATAGTAGCGTTTGAATATAATAATTTTCTAAGAGATAAGATGTTGTCATATAAATTTAAAGATAAGACATATCTATATAAATTTTTTTCTGAAGTTTTGACAGAAAAATTGTTTAAGGAAAAACTCAGTATGAAATATAAAAATATAACTTGTGTCCCTATGCATAAGAATGCTTTAAAAAAGAGAGGGTATAACCAAAGTGAATTAATAGCAAAACAAGTGGCTAAAAATACTTTGTTGGAGTTTGTTGCACCGGTTGAAAAAATAGCGGATGTTCCGGAGCAAGCAGGTATTAAAGAATTTTTCGGTAGAATTGAAAATATAAAGGGAGTATTTAGATTTGCAGGGGAAAAGGTAGAGAGTATTATAATAGTTGATGATGTAATTACTACCGGTGCTACAGTAAATGAAATGGCGAGAGTTTTAAAGGAAAATGGAATAAAAAAAGTAGCGGCATTAGTAGCAGCTACTTCTCAAAATCTTTAATAAAATTTTTAAGTACAGATTCATATCTTGGCCATAGCGTTGTAGATTTAAAATACTTCATTGAGAATAGAGTTGCATTTATTTCTCCACCCATTAAAATTATCATACTCATAAGCCATAGCCATATTAGCAGTATTATAATTCCTCCAAGTGAGCCGTAGGTTACAGAGTACTTTGCAAAATTTCCAACATAGTACCCGAATAAATTTGTGGCAAATACAGATGAGATAGTGGAAAATATCGCACCGGGAAGAATTAAACTAAACTTTAATAAATCTCTTGTATCAGTTCCCGGACTGTATTTATATACCAATAGAAAAGTTATAAACATATAAATAAATGGGATTATAAAACTGAGAATATGCCATAGATATGTGATATCTTCTCCAAGTCCCACATAATTTATGAGCATATTTATTATAGTTTCGCCGAAAACTTGAGTTAATAATAAGAGCAGTATCATTATTATCAAAGCAATGGTGAACAGTAATGACAATAATTTGGTTTTGAGTATACCTCTTTTTTCGCTAAATCCATAAGCTAAATTTATATTTTTTATAATTTTTTTAAATCCGTTAGATGCTGACCATAGTCCCAGTAAAACAGATATTGAAAATAAGCTTCCGGAGCTTCCGGAGTAAATTTCTTTTATAAAGTTCATTGCTATTTTTGTGATATCTTCAGGAAGATAACTAAGAGCTTCTATTATATTGTCAGAATATAAAAAATTTGTAAAGTTTATTATATTTAACAGAGCAATTAAAAACGGAAATATTGACAAAATTAGAAAATATGCTAAACTTGCACTTATTTCAACAATTCTATGCTCAGCAAATCTATATAGGAATTTGTCAAAAAATATTACATAATTTTTATTTAGGTTATTATAAAAATTTTTCTTGATTTTGTTAAGCATAATCCACCTCAAGAGAAATTATAACATAATCAGTATAAAATGTGATAAAATATATTGAAAATAAGGAGGAGTATATGGCATATAATATTCTTGTATGTGATGATGAAAAAGATATAGTAAAAGCGATAGAGATATATTTAAAAGCGGAAGGGTATGAAGTTTTTAAAGCGTATGACGGCCTTGAAGCCATTGAGATAATAAACAGAGAACAGATTCATCTTTGTATTATTGATCTTATGATGCCAAAGGTAGATGGTATTTCTGCGATTTTAAAAATAAGAGAAAAACATAATATTCCAATTATTATCTTATCTGCAAAATCTGAAATAACTGACAAAATAATAGGGCTTAATGTTGGTGCAGATGATTATATTGTAAAGCCGTTTAATGCTATTGAGCTTGTTGCAAGAGTAAATTCGGTACTTAGAAGATTTACAAGTTTAGGAAGTGCAGATATTGATAAAGATATTTATAAAGCGGGTAGAGTTGTAATAAAAAATTCATCTAAAGAAGTTTTTATAGATGATGAGGCGGTTAACTTAACGCCATATGAATATAAAATTTTACTTCTACTTATGAAAAATAAATCTCGTGTATTTAATTCCGATGAAATTTATAGACAGGTTTGGGAAGATGAGGCACATGATGTTAAAAAGATAATTTCAGTTCATATATCTCATCTCAGGGATAAGCTCGAAATAAATCCGAGAAAGCCGGATTTAATAAAGAGTGTATATGGCATGGGTTATAAAATAGAGGATAAATAATGAGATTATCCGAAAGAGTTAAGAAAAGTTTATATAAGATATATTTGTATCTTAGAGATAATGATTTTATGGAGTCTCTTCTATTTGATATGCTTTTAATATGCGGACTTATTTATGGCAAGTATGGATATTTTATAGGAGCATTTCTATTCGTATGTTTTTTTATATGGAAAATATATAGAAGACAGGTTATTAAATCATTATTTACCGTAAAGTTGTTTTTAAGCTACAGTGAAAATTATTTGTTTTTAATATTCGGCATAATAAATTTGATGCTAATTTTTGAAATGTTGTTTCTTGAATATGGAGAATTTGAAACTTTTGTAGTATTGTGTTTTTTTAAATTAATTTTTGTCGGAGAAAATGTATATGTTCAAAATTTTCTACTAACTTCAATGATTGAAGACTTATATAGCTTTGGAGAGGCGGAATATATTTCGATTCTTGCCAATAATAAGACTAAAGAAAGTCTTAGACTTTTAGAAGAAATAAGAGAGCAGATCAGAAGTTCTATGAAAAAAAGTCTTGAAGCTGAGCATTTGAAGACTGAACTTATAACAAATATCTCTCATGATTTAAAAACTCCACTTACTTCAATAATAAATTATACAGATATACTTTCTAAAAAAGAAGCTATGGATGATGAAGCTAAGGATTATATTCAAGTTTTAGGAAGAAATTCTGAGAGATTAAAAAGTCTTATAGTAGATTTGATATATGCCTCAAAAACAGGATCGGGAAACATAAAAGTTGAAAAGGAATTTATAGATTTTAACGAGCTGTTATTACAAATTTATGGGGATTTTGATGAAATTCTAAAGCGCAAAAATGTAGAATTTATATATGAATATGAAGAAGAGGATATAGTAATATATACCGATGGGAATATTTTGTCGAGAATTGTTCAAAATTTAATTTCAAATGCCTATAAATATTCAAAGTCGGGTACAAAAATTTATGCGGAGACTTTTTCAAGTGATGAAATAATAAAATTTTCCATGAGAAATACGTCTAAAAGCAAAATTAAGCTTACACAGGAAGAACTTTTAGGAGAATTTGTAAAATCAGATAGAGAAAGGAATACCGAGGGTTCGGGATTGGGACTTTATATAACCAAAAATCTTGTAGAGCTTTTAGGAGGAAAATTTAATATAATAATAGAAGATGAAGACTTTAATGTAGAACTTATTTTAAATAGAGATTTAGGAGAATATGATTGAAAAAGATAATTAAGATTTTAATTTTTATAGTATTGGTAACTTTGGCGGTATGGGTCGGATATAAATTTTATATTACAAAGACTGATGACGTATCAAAAAAGGCAATAGAGAGAATACAACAAAAAAATGATAAGGTTATTACCGAAAATAAAGAGGAAAATGAAATATTTGAAAAGAAAAAGCTCGAACTTGAAGAGCTGAAAAAAATTAATAAAGATATAGTTGCAATACTTGATATTCCGGATACTCACGTATACTATCCGATTTTTAAGTCGGAAGATAACAGTTATTATATGAGAAGAAATATATATTGTAATTATGACTTAAACGGTTCGATTTTTATGGATTATGAATGTGAAGTTGATACATCTACAAATCTTATACTGTATGGGCATAATATGAGTAGTGACAATATGTTTTCAGATTTAATTAAGTATAAAGAAAAAGAATTTTTTGATTCTCATCGTACAATTTATTTATATACATTAAATGATGTAAGAGAATATAAAGTGGTAGGAAGTTATATAATCGATCTTACAAATGAAGATAAGTTTTTCAACTTTAATATTTATATAAATAAAAGTGATGCTATGAACTCAATAGATTATATTGATAATCTCAATAACATGACAGTTCAGAGTGAAAATGTGTATATAAATGAAGATTCAAAACTCATTACACTTTCAACATGTACTTATGAAAGTAAAAATGCAAGGCTTTTAATTGTAGGCGTTTTGCAATAATAAAAAGAGGTTTAGAAAATTATTCTAAGCCTCTTTTTATTTAGAAATACAAATTCAGCTAATTGATTTTTTATAATTATTTATGCTGATTACATTTGAATTTACAAAATTTTTTGAAAAATAATTTAAAATAGCTTTGCCGTTATTTGTAATAGTTACTTTTGTATTTGATATAGATATAATATCCAACCTTTGAAGTATATCCAGGAGATAAGAGTATTCGTTATCTATATTTAAGTCTGAAGTTTCTATATTATCTTTATGGTATAGAGTTTCAAAAATAATTTTTAAATTATCAAATATTATATTTACTTTTTTCTCGTTTAAATATGTCAATAAGAAATCTCGATTAAAGATTGTTTCTATAAAAATAGCATATTGTTCTTCACCATCTAACGATAAAAATTGCATAAGTCGTTCGCTGAAATCAAAATCTCCGTTTTCATTTTTAAGAATTGATTTGGTTACGGAAAAATTATAAAAGAAATTAATTAACGGGTAATGAGTTTGGTTTGGTGTTTTAATTTCTCTTGAAGTTTTTAGATTTAAGGCTGTTGCAAGTTTATTTACAGAGGCGTTTGTCAGCATATTTTTATTTTCTGAAATTTGTAATTTCAAATCATTAAATAAGTCTGTAAATGTTATATAGTTTTTAAGAAGTGTACATTCAAAATTATTTGGAATTAATTCAAATAAATTTTCATCAAAGTAAAATCCGTTAAATGATTTACTTAGATTATTTTGATATAGAAAAATATATTTTAATATATATTTAAGTTCTTCATATGGTTTTAAAAATTTATTTGAAGTTTTTAAAGCAAATTCATAATAATATTTAAGTAGTGTTATTGTGTTTTTAAATTCACTATTTGTATATATAAATCCGTTTTTTGTTGCATTTTCAAAAATATCTATAAAGTTATAGTTTTCAAAATCAGAGAAATTTTTTCCGATAGGAGCAAGACACTCGATATATACAATATTGAAGAAATAAATGCACATTTCCTCTTCGTATTCCAATTTTGAGTTGGCATATAGCAAGAATCTTTCAAATATTTTACTATCTTCATTGTTAAAAAATGTGTTTATTGCAAGAGTTCTATCCTTCTCTGACAATTCTGTATTTTGCAATTCCATAAATTCGGAGGTGGAACTTGCAAAAATTAAGAAGATATCTGCAAGATAAATCTTTAATATTTCTATTTTATTTTCATCACTTAAACTTTTTAGGTTACGTTCTTCAGCATAAGCCTTAAAAATATTATAGATTTTACTTGTAAACAGAAGTTCAAAACTTTCATCAAGTACTTCAAGAATACTAATCACATAGTAATATCCATCAATTTCAATCAGTCTTGCAAACAACAATTCTCTGTCGGACAAATTTGAAGCAGATTCTACTTTAAAACTCTTGTTTAACAATTTATCATAGATGACACAATAATCTTCATCTACACTTAAAACTTCAATGACAGTGCAGTAGCTGTTTATAAGAGAACTTGCTATTGAACTTAGCATTGTATCATTTAGTTTTTTATTACTTTTACAAAAAAATTTAAGCATTTCTAAAATGCGTTGCTCATTTCTATGAGCATCTAATATTATAAAGGCCTTTAGCTCTTTGGTACCTCTTGTAACAGTCAAAAATTTATATATTTCATCATTTTTATCTGCTTTAATTTTTGCAAAATTGTCAATTTGTGAATAGAAATTTTTTGCAAACAAAAATTTTGTTTCAGCTATAAGTCTTTCAATTTTACTCATTTATTATCACCTATCAGTTTTTCAACGATACTCAAATTCAGTAAAATTTTGTGTAAATGATAGTTGTAAATTGTATTCAGATCACCTTTTAATTTTCCGTTTTCAAGAAGCTTAATAAAAAAAATATCTTCTATCAAGTTGCAGTTATCAGATGTCATATCGGGTCTACTATCAATTGAATTCAACAATTGGAATCTGTTGTTAAAATCAGTGAACAATTCCATAATTCTTTCGGCCTTATAAAAATCAAATCTTGCATGAATAGGAGTATCAAGTTCGGATATTAAAAGTTCATAAGATTTTTTTGTATTTGCAAAAGACTCTTCAAATTCCGAAATAGAATGTTCTTCGTTCATAATTAATTGTAGCATAAAGTTTTTAGATTTTTTTAAAGTATCTCTTGAATTATTTATAAAATGCTCATATACATTTGGAGTTGCAATTAAATAATTTATGCTCACACTTATTACGACACCTAAAAATGTACCAAGTACTCTATCAAAACCGTAAATCAGTTTAGAATCCGATATAAAACTTGCCATGAATACCACACATGATAAGACTGTCATATCCTTTACATTTGTAGCTTGAAGTATATAGATTATTATAATTATTCCAAGCCCTGCAATTATTGGATTTAAGAGCTGATGTGTTTTAAACATCCCAAGAATAGATCCGAGAATAACTCCGAAAATTGACGTGAATAATCTTTTTTTGACATCTATAAAGCTTTCTGAGAAAGATGATTTCATTGTTGAAATTGTCGCTATTGACGTAAATATGGGAGTATTAAGGTTTAAAAGCATTGATAAATATAATCCTATTACTACGGCAAGAGCAGTTTTTATTGTTCTCATTCCGATTTTTTTCTTAAAATTTATATTACTTATGTTCATATTTATCACCAAGATAATTATAACAAAGGAAATAAAAAAATTCATCCACAATAAATTAACAAGAATTTTATAGGGAAAAACAGTTTTCCACAAACTTATCAACATTATCCACAGGGTGAAAATACTTTTTTATTTTAATCAATTAAGCTATAAAATATATATTTTTGGGTATCATATATATAACAAACTTGAGAGGAGTGTTAATATGTTACTAAAATTAGTTGGAAAAAATATGGAATTGACAGAAAGTCTTAAAAAGCAGGCTGAAAAAAAATTTTCAAAGATAGATAAATTTTTTGATGAAGAGGTAGAAGCCAGAGCAGTTTTTTCAACACAAAAAGGCAGTCAGACTGTAGAGGTGACAATTTTCCTTCCGGGAACGATTTTAAGAGCTGAAGAAACAACTCAAGATATGTACGCTTCAATTGATAAAGTAGTTGATGTACTTGAAAGACAAATTAGAAAATATAAGACAAGATTAAAGAAAAGATATCAAGGAAATTCTAAAACGATTAGATTTGAAAATGTGCGTGAAGCTGAAGTTGAAGAAGAAAGTAGCGTAATTGTAAAAAGAAAACAGCTTTTACTTCGCCCGATGCATGAAGAAGAAGCTACACTTCAAATGGAACTTCTAAATCATAATTTCTTTATATTTTTAAATACAGAAACTGATAAAATTGAAGTCGTATATAAGAGACATGATGATAACTATGGAATCATAGATATTGATATAGAATAAATAAAACAAAAAA
>NZ_GL349422.1:444091-458036 GCF_000090945.1 Peptoniphilus sp. oral taxon 386 str. F0131
TTTTTTGTTTTATAAAGAAAAAAATATAGTTATTATGAGAATTTGAGTTATAATATATGTGATAAATGTAGTGTTTTAAGGGGAGATAAAATGTTAACTGATAGAAAATTTAATAGAGATGGAATATTTATATCTTCGCTTTTAGTATTATGGGTAATTATTCAAATTTTAATTAATACCTTTATTTATGTAGACGATATGGTACTAAGATGTATCCATATTATTTTTTTGGTATTATTTGCAAATTTACTGTATGGAAATGAAAAAAAATATATAAAGCTGTTGTTTGTAGCTATAAGTATTTTTGTGTTTGGTTATGTAATTTGTAATTATTCGTTAATTTCAGAAAGAGGCGGCTATACAAATAAAATTGACTTAATTATAGCAACTCTCGGGTTTATAGTTATAATTGTTACAGGATTAAAAACAAATAAAAATTTGACACTACTTGCACTGTTTTTTGTAAGCTATTTATATTGGGGAAAATTTATTACGGGACCGTTATCTCATAGCGGATTTTCATATAAGAGAGTTTTAAACTTCATGTTCTGGGGAACACAGGGAATTTTTGGCATAGGAGTCGGAGTAAGTGCGACATATATATTTTTATTTGTTTTATTTGGGAGTTTTTTAAAACACAGTGGATTTTCAAATTTTATAAATGATTTTTCACTTGCACTTGTCGGAAAAAGTCCAGGAGGGCCTGCAAAAGTTGCTGTAATAGCATCTGCATTTATGGGAATGATAAACGGATCTGCAATAGCGAATGTGGCAACAACAGGCACGATTACAATTCCGATGATGAAACAGTGCGGATATGACAAAAATTTTGCCGCGGCGGTTGAAGCAGCTTCATCAACCGGAGGGCAGTTTTGTCCTCCCATTATGGGTGCAGCTGCATTTGTAATGGCGGAATTTTTACAAATACCATACAGCAAGGTAATGATAAGTGCAATTTTACCGGCATTTTTATATTATTTTATGCTTATATTTTCTGTACACCTTGAGGCGAAAAAACTTGGACTTAAGTCGGCGGATGAGGAAGTAATATTATCAAAAGTTTTAAGAGAAAGAGTATATTTATTTGCGCCGATAATAGTTTTGCTTATTATGATGGCAATAGGATATAGCCCAATAGAATGCGCGGTATTTTCTATTTTTGTAACAATAGTGGTAAGCTCAATAAAATCAGCAACCAGAATGGATCTTCAAAAGATAGTAGAGGCTGCAAAAGAAGGAGCATTATCTGCAATAAATGTTGGAATTGCATGTGTGCTTATAGGACTTATAATAGGATCCGTATCTCTTAGCGGACTTGGATTAAATTTTGGCAATTTGATTTTAAAAATTGTAAAAGATACAAATTTATATATGGGTTCTTTTATGGTAATGGTAATGAGTGTAATACTTGGTATGGGAGTTCCCGGAGTTGCAGCATATGTAATAGTAGTTTCAGTTGCAGTACCGATAATGATTAGCCTTGGAGCAAATCCGATATCAGCGCATCTTTTTTGTCTTGTATATGCCTGTCTTTCAAATATAACACCGCCGGTTGCAATAAGTTCTTATGTTGCAAGTTCAATAGCAAAGTCGGATATGGTAAAGACATCCCTTATTGCCGTTAAACTTGGGATAAGCGGTTTTATAATTCCATTTTTCTTTATAAATAATGATGTTTTATTATTGCAGACAAATGATTTATTGCTTACAATAAGAGTTGTAATCGGAGCAATAATAGGAATAGGTGCAATAGCTGCATCTGCAGAAGGATATTTTTATAGAAAAATGAAAATTTATACGAGAATTACATTGTTTATACTTGGAATATTGCTGATAGATGTTGGAATTTATTCGGATATTATTGGAATTATAGGTATTTTAGTAATTTATTATTGGGAAAGAAGGTTTAGAGATTGAAGAAATCATTAATTATATTATTATTGACACTTAGTATTTTTACAATTACATCTTGTTCAAAAAATGAACAGATGGCAATTAATATACCCACAGCATCAACAACAGGTGCATTATATCCTCTCGGGTTTTCAATAGCAGATTTGTGGAGTGAAAAAGCCGGAGTAAAAGCGACAGCGCAAGCATCAAATGGAGGAGTAGATAATCTTAATTTGGTATATGATGGAGATGCACAGGTTAGTCTTGGTGTAAGTTCAATAGTATATCAGTCATACCATGGAGAGGGTGTTTTTGAGGGCAGAGAAAATAAAAAGCTCAGAATAATAGCAGGTTTATATTTAAATCCAAATCAAATAGTAGTAAGAAGCGATTCAGGAATAAATTCAATATCGGATTTAAAAGGGAAAAATTTTTCAGCCGGAGCTCCGGGAAGCACAACAGAGGGAGAAACGAATCTTCATCTTGAGGCTTATAAAATTCCAATTGAAGATGTAAATATTCAAAGAGTTGCACCTGCTGAAAGTGCAGATATGATGAGAAATAAAAAACTTGACGGAGTTTGGATAATGGCAGCAGCACCTACTGCATCTGTTACAGAGATGACATCATCGATGGATGCTAAATTATTGTCGGTAGATCAAGAAATAATAGATGTATTAAATAAAAATAAACCATGGTATGCAAGTTATATAATTCCGGCGGGAACATATAGAAATCAAACGGAAGATATAAATACATCTGCAATAAAAATGGTTTTGTATACAACAACAGACATACCTGAAGAAACAGTATACAATATGACAAAGGTATTTTGGGAAAATATAGATATGCTAAAGGAAAAAAATAAGGGATTAAAAGATGTTACAGTGAAAGAAGCAGTAAATGACATTGCAAATTTACCTATAGCGGATGGAGCGGCAAAGTATTATAGAGAAATTGGAGTTATGGAATAATGATAACAAATGATCTTTTCTTAAAACAAATAAATGAAATGATAAAAATGGTTAATAAGATAGTATTTGAAAGTGAAAATTTAGAATACGAAAAGCAAAACAATGAAAATGATTTAGTTTATGAAAAGCTTATTAATCTTATAAATAATGGAAAAATAAATGAAGCGGAGGATTATTTATTTGACAGTATAAATTTATCTGACATGAAATTTTTAAAGATAGGACTTTTATTTTATAAAAGACTTAATGAATATGACAATGATGAATTGAAAAAATTTGATTTTACAAGAAGAGAAATAAAATCAGGTTTAGAAGATATATTAGATGAATATGGTGTAAACTTTACGGGAATAATGTAGGGGATTTTATGGGAAATTTTGTAAGGGAATTTTTTAATATAGAAACAATAGAACATCCGAAATTAAATACTCTTAATGAAATACTTGAAATATTACAAGATGATTATTTAAATCTTCTCGCAAAAAACTATAATTTAGATGGAACAATTCAGAGAAATAAATTGATAGATTCACTTAAATTTGCAATACTTACACAATTCAGAAATAAGATAATAAATTTCAGTGTTGCAGAGCATAAGTCATTTAATGAATTTTATCAAGGTGCGGTCGATTATTCGGATGAAAATGTATATATAAATCTTAAAAAATTTACGGGTCTTGGAATTTTATTTTTATTTACAGTGAATGAAGGTCAGCTATACAGTTTTAAAATTCCTGATGAAATTATTACAATATACGAAGAATTATTACAAAGTGTTTGATAGCTCTTATCCATGTGATAGGAGTTTATTTTTATTTATCTATTAAAACTTGATATAAAGAACCTTCAATATTCCTTATATTAAAATGGGTAAACATAAAATATATAATATTTAGAAAAATAAGTTTGTAGCAGGATACTTACATGTGGAGGATTAATTTATGTTATATAATTCAATTTTTAAGGATAATATATTTAATCAAAGTATGGCGTTAAAATATGGATTTAAAAAAGAAAATAATCATTATCTATTGCAGAAAGAAATAGGCATTGGTGGATTTTTGGCAAAATTTGAAATTTGGGACAAACAATTTAAGGTTACAATTTTAGAAAAACCTGATATGATAAAATATTTACCTTTTGAAATATATAATGCTTCAGGTGAATTTGTATCTAAAATTAGATTTGAAGTTGATCTGTTAATAGATGAAATTGTTGATTTGTGTTTTGACAGTATTAGTGTGCGTAAAGAACTTCTTAGATATGTTATGGCTGAATTTGGAACCGTTCCTGAAAAACCGTGGGATAATTATGATAGTTATTGTACGTTGAAAACAAATTTAAGCAAAAAATGGTATGGAGTATTTATGATTATTCCCGGTAGCTACTTGGGGATTAAGAAAAATGAAAATGTAGATGTTTTAAATATTAAATTAGAACCTGATGAAGTGAAAAAATTGATAGATAATAAGCAGTATTTTCCGGCATATCATATGAACAAAAAACATTGGATAACTATTCTTTTAAATAGAAATACCGATTTGAATATAATTAAGGAATTAATTAGTAAAAGTTTTTATTTAGTAGAAAATTAAAATGGTGATTGAAGTATTGTTAATATTGTATTATCAAATCAGTAATCATAAAAATTCATAAATTTATAATAATTGGATTATACATCTTATATGACAAAATAAAAGCTATGCCCATATGGAGCATGGCTTATTTTAATACTTCAGTATATACCTATAAACATAATACTTGTATAAGATTCGGGAAATTAGGTAGAAAAATATAAGATTTTAAGGTTTGAAAGTGAAGAATTTTTTTCATAGTTACACTGATAAATATTTATATTGGAACTTAAATAGTTATAAATATAAAAAACAGAACATAAGTTTACAAACATATGTTCCTATGATAAAATTTTATTGGTGATATTATGGAATTAACAGAAAAACTAAAAATATTAAGTGATGCCGCAAAATATGATGTCAGCTGTTCGTCAAGTAATTCAGACAGAAAGAATAAGGGAGGACTTGGAGATGTAAAGTCATGTGGAATTTGTCATAGCTGGAGTGAAGATGGAAGATGTATTTCGCTACTTAAAATTTTACTTACTAATAAGTGCATTTATAATTGTGAATATTGTGTTAACAGAGCTTCCAATGATACTTTAAGAGTGGAATTTACACCTCGTGAAATTGCGGATATTACAATCAATTTCTATAAGAGAAATTATATAGAAGGTCTGTTTCTATCAAGCGGGATAGTTAAAAGTCCGGATTATACTATGGAAAAGTTGATTGAAGTTGCAGAAATTTTAAGGATAGAACAAAATTTTAACGGCTATATTCATATAAAGGCAATTCCCGGGGCAAATGAAGATTTGATAAAAAGGCTTGGACTTTTAGTTGACAGAATTAGTGTTAATATTGAACTTCCTACAAGCAAATCTCTTGCACTTCTTGCTCCTCAAAAGTCTTATGAAAAGATATTTTTACCAATGAATAGTATAAAAAATAATATTTTTGAGAATAGATATGACAGAAAAAAATTTAGAAATGCTCCGTTATTTGTACCTGCCGGACAAACTACTCAAATGATAGTCGGAGCAAGTAGAGAAGATGATTTAGCTATAATAAATAGAGCTGAGGAATTATATAATAGTTTTGAACTGAAGAGAGTGTATTATTCAAGCTATGTACCGGTTATAAAGTCAAAGTATACAGAAGGAATAGAACAATCTTCGCTACTTAGAGAACATAGAATTTATCAAGCTGATTTTTTGATGCGATTCTATGGATTTAAATCCAATGATATACTTAAAAAATCAAATCCATTTTTTGATTTAAGGATAGATCCGAAGGCGAATTGGGCTATTGATAATATCGAAATTTTTCCGATGGAAATAAATAGTGCCACTTATGAAGAACTTTTAAAAATTCCGGGATTCGGACCAAGTTATGCAAAGAGAATTATAAAAGCCAGAGCTTATTCCGCTCTTGGATATGATGATTTAAGAACACTTAAAATTTCTACGAAGAGAGCTAAAAATTTTATCACTGTTAAAGGCGTTTATAGAGGAATAAATTATTCCACAAAAGAATCTTTGAAAGATTATATGAGCCTTTCCGATAGCGATAACTTTAAACAAATCAGTATTTGGGATGTGTAGCTATGAATTATATTTATGACGGAAGCTTTGAAGGTCTTCTATGTACTCTGTTTGACGCTTACAAAATAATAGATACGGTAAATATAGTGAAAAAATCGAATCAAGTTAATTTTTTTGAAGATGAAGCAGTAGTAATAAGTGATACTTGTGTTTCAAATAGAGTTAAAAAATCCATAATACAAAAATTTTCATACAGATTTTTTATAGAAATATATATTTGCTATTTATCTGATACTGTAAACAAAGAAAATATTATAGCAAGGACCGTTAAAGGTGTTTACAAAAACGGAATTAATTTTTTAAATAGTGCAAATGAAAATGTAGTTGAATTTAACAAAATTATAAAATCGGTTTATAGAGAAATACATAGATATCAAGGCTTGCTTAGATTTAGAGAGGTTCAGGAAGAGTTTTTATTTGCGGAGTTTGAACCGAAAAATGACATACTTGAAATTTTAAGTGTACATTTTAAAAAGAGAATGCCAAACGAAAAATTTATGATACATGATGTTTTAAGAAAAAAATGTGTGATTTCAGATAAAGGTAATTTAAATACATTTTATGTTACCGATTTAAAGATTTCAGATACTGAAAGAGAAAAATTTTTTAGAGAAGCTTGGAAGTTATTTTATAAAAGTGTATGTATTGAAGAAAGAAAAAATAAAAAGTTGATGCAGTCCAATATGCCTAAGAAATACTGGAAATATTTATGTGAAAAAGCAAATTGAATTTTTAAAAAACAAAGGTTATGCAAAATTGGGTATAAGAAACCTGAGGTGTTATTATGAAAAATAAAGTCAAACAATATGAAGTAATAGACTATTTATATGGATATATATTAAAAAATTATAATGGAGCAAGGCTTATATCTGAAAAATCTTTAGAGCTTGAAAACTTTATTCAAAATGATTTTGAGAGTTCTGAAAAAAACTGTTCATTAGTTGCATCTACACGAGTTATAAAATACTATGCTGATAGGATAAGCATTTTACCTAAAGATGAAAGTGAGATCTTTAAGCAGATATATACTCTTGCCCAAAAATATAATTATAATGAAAAAATTGGGATATTTTCAACTAAGGTAGATGATATTTTGAGAGATTATTTTACTTTTTTTAAAGTTAATACTATTAGTAGAGGACATTACTTCGGGAATTTTTACAAGCCTGTAAAAAAGGAAATAGATGAGAATAGACCGCTTGTTATGAATATTGCATTTGGGGAATATCATAATCATACTGTCACAGTAACCGGATATAAAATATTTAAATTTAAGAATATGAAAATTAAATTTATAGAATTGTATGATGGTTGGAGGAGAGAAAAGTCTTATATTGATTATAATATTTTTGCACAAGGTATTTTTTCAAAAGGAATTTGTTCATATTATACTATAAAAATAATCAATAATTGATAAATATTATCATTGACAAAATTAATACAGATAGTTATACTATAATAATAAATAAGGTATACCTAATTTTGGAAATATAAGGAGGACATAAAAAATTGAAGAAATCATTATTAATTTTGAGCTTATTATTGGTACTTGTTGGATGTGGAAAAGGGAATAATTCTGCGACAACAAATATGCCTGAAAAAAATGATACAAAGCAAGAACAAGTGTCAGATAAAAAAGTGGTAACTGTAACAACATCATTTTTATATGATATGGTAGGACAGCTTGCAGGGGATAGTGTAGAAAGACAGTTAATTATTCCTGCCGGAGAAGATCCGCATTTATATATTGCTAAACCTCAAGATTTAGGAAAAATTACTAATGCAGATTTAGTTTTATATCATGGATTACATTTTGAAGGTAAAATGCAAGATGTATTAGAAGAAAAAGGATATGCTGTTGCATCAACATTTTCTGAAGATAAAATAGGAACTATGGAAGAAAACGGACAACAAATTATAGATCCTCATTTCTGGTTTGATATTGATTTATATAAAGAAGCAACTAAAAATGCAAGTGAAAAGTTAATTGAACTTCTTCCTGAAGAACAAGAAAAGATTAAAAAAAATACTGAAATGTATTTAGCTGAACTTGAAAAATTAGATGAAGAAAATACTAAAGAGCTTGCACAACTTCCTGAGAATGGAAGATATTTGATAACTCCTCATGATGCTTTCAATTATTTCTCAAGAAAATATAATATTGAAGTAGTAGCACCACAAGGAGTAAGTACTGATAGTGAGGTTGCAAATAAAGATATTGAAGATACAATAAACTTTATAATAGATCATAAAGTAAAGGCAATTTTTGCAGAATCAACAACAGACCCTGCAAGAATGGAAAAATTAAAAGAAGCTTGTGCGGCAAAGGGATTTGAAGTAAAGGTAGTAAGTGGAGAAGGAAATGAACTTTTCTCAGATTCATTAGCTCCTGAAGGACAAGATGGAGACACCTATATTGATATGTACAAGCATAATGTAAAATTAATTGTCGACAATTTAAAGTAATAATTATAGCAGAGTAGGTTAACTACTCTGCAATTTTAGAAAGGAATTATATGGAAAAAATAATTATAAAGGTAGAGAACTTAACTATAGCATACCATGATAAACCTGTACTTTGGGATAATGATATAGATATAATGGAAAATTCAAGGACGGCAATAATCGGACCGAATGGAGCCGGAAAATCTACATTACTTAAAGGAATTTTAGGTTTACAAAAAAAACTATCCGGTGAAGTTTTAATAATGGGAAAGCCTTTTAAAGATGTTCAAAAAGAAATAGCATATATTCCTCAAGCAAGTTCTGTAAATTGGGATTTTCCCACAACGGTATTGGATGTTGTCTTAATGGGAAGATACGTCCATCTCGGTTGGATAAAAAGACCGTCAAAAAAAGATTATGAAATTGCATATAAAGCTCTTGAAACTATAGGTATGTCAGAGTTTAAAGATAGACAAATTTCTCAACTTTCCGGAGGACAAAGACAGAGGGTTTTTGTTGCAAGAGCAATTGCCCAGGATGCACAAATATATTTTATGGATGAACCTCTTGCGGGAGTAGATAAAGTAACTGAAAAAGTAATTATTGAATTTTTGAAAGAATCTCAAAAAAGGGGAAAGACTTCAATAGTTGTGCATCATGATTTGAGTACTATAAAAGAGTATTTTGACCATGTTGTAATTCTAAATAAGAGAGTTATAGCACAAGGTCTTGTTAATGATGTATTTAATAAAGAAAATTTAGAAAAAGCAATGATGATAGGTGATAGAAATGTTTAGTCATGAAATTTTATCAAGCTATTCTTTTATAATAGTTTCGATAGGCACATTTTTACTTGCTATGGCATCCGGAGCAATAGGTTGTATAACAGTTTTGAAGGGACAATCTTTAATAGGAGATGCAATTGGACACTCTTCTTTTCCGGGGATTATACTTGCCTTTATGCTTTTTATGCAAAGAGATCCTGTAATACTTTTGGTTGGAGCGATATTTTCAGGAGCTGTTGCCTTTGTATTAATTCAGGTTATACATTCTAATTCAAAACTTGATTTAGATGCAATACTTGCGGTTATTTTATCAAGTTTTTTTGGACTTGGCATGGTTTTCAAAAGTTATATACAAGGTAATCCTAAATTTGCAGGTGCATCTCAATCAGGACTTCAAAATTATATTTTCGGACAGGCTGCTTATATAATGAAAGATGATATAAGATTAATTCTATTTGTAGCTATAACAGCATTATTACTTTTAATTATATTTTATAAAGAAATAAAAATTTTTGTGTTTGATGAAATATATTCAAAGACAATAGGGCTAAACACAACACTTTTATATGGAATTATACTTTTTATGACTATGAGTTTGATAGCAACAGGATTAAAGCTTGTAGGAGCCATATTAATATCATCTTTGTTAATAGTTCCGGCAATAACAGCACTTCAATGGAGCAATAGGTTTAATGTAGTTTTAGTTATAGCATCATTTGTAGGTGGAGTTTCTGCATTAATAGGGACATATATTTCAACGGCATATAACGGAATGAGTACAGGACCTACTATCATACTTATAATGAGTACATTTGCTTTTATTTCCCTGATTATAGGGCCGCATGGAATGATAGCAAATCTTAGAATGAGGAGGAAGTATAAATGAATATGTTAAGTGGATTATGGCATTATTTTTTAATTTCCTATGAATCTCTTTTAGTATTGTCTATTACTTCAGTAACATGTGCACTTATAGGCTCATTCTTGGTTTTAAGAAAATTGTCAATGGTATCGGATGCTATTTCGCACTCTGTACTTCTGGGTATAGTAATTGCATTTTTTATAACAAAAGATGTATCATCACCACTTTTAATTGTAGGAGCGGCACTTTTTGGAGTACTTACTGTTTTTGCAATCGAAATGTTATCAGGAACAGGCCTTGTAGATAATGATGATGCGGTCGGAATAGTATTTCCGCTATTTTTTGCACTTGCAGTAATATTAATTACTAAATTTGCAAGGAATGTTCACTTAGATACTGATATAGTACTTATGGGTGAGGTAATAATGGCACCCATAAATAGAGTTGTGGTATTAGGGCATTCAATGCCTAAAGCACTTTTTCAGATGTCCATATTATTTATTGTGAATTTGGCATTTATAATTATATTTTTTAAAGAACTTAAGATTACTACATTTGATCGTGAATTTGCAATAATAGCAGGTTTTTCTTCAACAATATTGTTCTATGTTCTAATGACATTATCATCAATGACGGCAGTAGTTGCCTTTGATGCAGTAGGTGCAATACTTGTAGTTTCATTCTTGATAACGCCGGGAGCATCTTCTTATTTAATAACAAAAGATTTGAAAAAAATGATACTTATATCATGTATATATGCTTTGATAAATTCTATATTAGGGTATTTATTTGCAATGATTTTTAATGTATCTATGTCCGGTATGACAGCTGCTATGGCAGGATTGACTTTCTTTTTAACATTTTTATTTAATAGAGATGGACTTATAACTTCTATAATTCTCAGAATGAAAAACAAACAGAATTTTAGACTTGATCTTATGATTATGCATATAGGCAATCATATAGGGGAAGAAGGAGAGAATGAAGAACTGGGAATTGATTCTATAAGGAATCACTTGATGTGGAAACAGGAAGAAATAGAAAAACATGCAAAAAAATTAATAGAGCAGGGAATTATATATATAGACAAGAAAGATGCAGAGTATAAATTGACAGAAAAAGGTTATACAATATATGATAAAATAAAATCGGATTATGGGATGTGATGATTTGAGTTCAACGAGAAAAGATTATTTGCAAGCAATATATAGGCTTTCTAAGGAGAAAGGCTATACTACTAATAAAGATATTTCTGAATATTTTAGCATATCAAGACCATCGGTAAGTGAGATGATTAAAAAATTAAATACACTTGGCATGTTAAGATTAGATAAAAATAAAATATCACTATCAGAAAAAGGAATAGAGGAAGCAAAAAAAATCTTATCAAAGCATAGAATTTGGGAGTATTTTTTGACAGTGAATTTAAAAATGGATCCTAAAAAAGTTCATGAGCAAGCAGATATATTAGATCATATAACAAGTGATGAGCTTAGAGATGCACTTAATAAATATTTAGGCTATCCGACACTTAGCCCTAATGGAAATGATATATATGAAAATATAAAAGAATAACAAAAAACACTTAAATGTAAAATCATTTAAGTGTTTTTATTATATTTTGTTTCCGCATTTTGGACAATATAGAAAATCCTCATCAGTTGAATAACCGCAGTTTGAACATTTTTTAACAGCATTTTCATGTCCATAATAGATTAAGTCACATTCTTTAATTTCGACATTATTGCCATATTCCAATTGCTTTCCGATTTGTGGATTAAGCTCATAAATTTCATTACAGCAATAGTATTTAACATAATATTTTTTATTCCATTTAATAGTGGGCATGAAAAATAATGATAATACCGTATAGATCATAAAAACTTCAATTCTTTCATATTTTCCGCATTTGTGAATACATAGTTTTGAGTTATAATCAAGAATTTTTCTTTTTTGATTTATTCCTAATATGAAAAACATAATGCCTCCTAATATATTAATAACCTAATTATACATCAATTGAATAAATTTTAAAGTTTTTTACTCTATTTATGGAAAAAATTACAGAAAAGGGTTATAATTGTTATTAATTTATATATATGGAGGAATTTTTAATGGATAGTGCCGGGCCCACGATAGTGCCTCAAATTTTGTTGATAGGATTTTTAACATTTGTAAATTCATTTTTTGCATCAGCAGAAATGGCGATGGTATCTTGTAATAAGAACAAGATACAAACTTTAGCAGATGAGGGTAATTCTAAAGCTAGAACTCTTTTAAAAGTAACAAAAGATCAAACGAGATTTTTATCTACAATTCAAGTTGGAATTACTTTAGCCGGATTTTTTTCATCGGCATCAGCAGCAACTACAATCTCTAAAGATTTTGGAGAGTTGCTTTCAACATTCAGCATACCGTATTCATCAACGGCAGCTATTGTAATTGTTACTACAATTTTGTCATTTATAACACTTGTGTTTGGAGAACTTGTTCCAAAACGAATAGCTCTTCAAAATGCTGAAGTGGTAGCATTAAGATCTGCAGGAGTTATAGGAGTAGTTTCAAAAATAGCATATCCTTTTGTAAAGCTATTATCTTTATTTACAACACTTGTATTAAAAATGATTGGCAAGTATTCAGAAGATGTTGAAGAAAAAATATCTGAAGAAGAGCTTAAATCTTATATCAGAGTTTCTCAGGAGCAAGGAGTAATTAATCATGCCGGAGAAGAAATGATAGTAAAGATAATGGATTTTGATGATAAAATGGCGTATGAAATCATGACACCAAGAACTTCAATATACATGATTGACTATGAAGAATTTGGAACTTGTAAAATAGATGAAATTTTAGAAAAAGGATTTTCTAGAGTTCCGGTATATAAAGAAAATGCTGACAATATAATTGGAATTGTATATATAAAAGACTTATTTGCTGAGTATTCAAAAAATAATTATAAAAAAATAAATATAGATAATTGTATAAAAGAGCCATATTTTGTACCTGAAACTAAAAAAGTAGATCAGCTTTTAAAGGAACTTCAGGCTACAAAAAATTATGTTGCCATTTTGATTGATGAATATGGCGGATTTTCAGGAATGGTTACAGTAGAAGACATAGTTGAAGAAATAGTTGGTGATATAGCTGATGAATATGATAAGGAAGATTTAAAAATAGAAAAAATATCAGAAAATTTATACTTAATAGACGGAGCTATTGAAATTGATGAAATTAATGAAGTGCTTGGAACCGAATTATATTCTGAAAATCACGAAACACTTTCAGGACTTATGGTTGAGCTTTTAGGATTTATACCGGAGGATAGTGAAGTCGGACTTAGTATCAATTATAAAGATGAAGTATCACTAAAGGAAATTTCCACAAAAGATAATAGGATAGAAAAAATAGAACTTAAAATTTTAAAAAGAGAACAGGATAATAATGAAAATTAAAAATATAAGTCTGTTTTAGGAGTTATAGAATTAAGAAGAACACTTCATCACTATTTGAGTGAAAGATGTTTTGCTTAATTCTTTTTTTATTGGAGAATTTGAGTGAAAGGAGGTAATCGTGAGAAGTTATGAGAAAATAACCGCCTTGTATGAAAGGTTAAGCCGAGATGATGAACTACAAGGTGAGAGTAATTCTATCATGAATCAGAAGAAAATCTTGGAAGAATACGCAAAGAAAAATCATTTGGAGAACATCGTTCATTTTACCGATGACGGAATCAGCGGGACGCAGTTCGATCGTCCGGGATTTATGGCAATGATGAACGGAGTCAATCAAGGAAATATCGGTTGTATCA
>NZ_GL349422.1:458617-465704 GCF_000090945.1 Peptoniphilus sp. oral taxon 386 str. F0131
AACAAGGCTCACAGATAGTACAAACAGGCTTCAGGAACTGGAACGTTTAATGTGTCGGATATACGAAGATATGATATTGGAGAAGATACCGAATACCCGATATGAAATCTTAAATAATCAGTATGAAACAGAGCAAAGAGAACTCAGCAAAGAAATCGATGGGTTGGAAAAAGCCATCAAGCGATACGAAAAAGAAACCAACAGAGCCAAAAAGTTTATCCGGTTGATTGAACGCTATGATAACTTTGATGAACTGACACCGACCATCATCAACGAGTTTGTAGAAAAAATCTTAATACACGAACGAGATCGAAAAGGCAGTCAAACCGCCAATCAGAAAGTAGAAATCTACTTCAACTTTATCGGGAACTATGAACCGCCGAAAGAAGAATTATCCGAAGAAGAAATGCAGAAATTAAGGGAGGAGGAAGAAAAAGAACGGGTAAGAAAAGACAGGCTTCATCAAAACTACTTGAAACGTAAAGCAAACGGCAAGCAAAAAGAATATGAGGACAGATATAAGGCAAGGAGAGAAAAGAAAAAACAGGATAAGTTAAAGGTTTTGAAAAGAGCGGGGATACCGGTATGTGAAATGCAGAACATTTTAATTGAATAATATATCTCAGGAGTCAATGAATAAAAAATAAAATATTCATTGACTTTTATGTTTGCTGGTGCTATGATATCTATGAATAAAAAACGGAAAATTCATAGATGCATTTATAATATTTGGAGGCTTAAAATGGCAAAAGCATTTACAGAAGAAGAGAAGATTAAAATAAAAGAAGATATTATGGAAACAGCTCTTGATTTGTTTCATGAAAAAGGGGAAAAATCCCTTAGTATTTCAGAACTGACAAAAAGAGTAGGGATAGCTCAAGGAAGCTTCTATAATTTTTGGAAGGACAAAGAATCTCTCATTATTGATTTAATGGCATATAGATCCATACAGAAATTGAATGACATAGAAAAAGAATTCTCAAATTCATTAACAAATCCTAAAAAATTTCTTTCAGATGTGATTTATAAGTATGCCATAGATATTATCCTGAAGATTAAAACGCAGCCTATTTATCAAGAGGCATTTAAAATATTTGCAAGTCAAGATTCAAAGAAAGTAAACAGAGTAGAAAATCTTTATGGAGATTTTGTAGATAGGTTAATAGACTATTGGTACAAAAATAATGCAGTAAAAACTGTGGACAAGCAAGGATTATCCAATGCTTTTGTTGGTAGTTTTGTTCTATGTTCAAATTATATTCATTTCAATGAAGATACATTTGAGGAAGTACTACATATCTACATAGAGAGTATTGTTAGCAGGTATGTAGAAATATAGTTTAAAAAGGGAGAACATTATGATACTGAATTTTGATGAGATAAAAAAGGAAGATGTGTTAATTGCAGGAGGGAAAGGTGCCAATCTTGGGGAAATGACCTCTGCAAAAATAAATGTTCCAAGAGGATTTGTAATTACAGCAGATGACTATAGAGATTTTTTAAAGGAAAACAGCATTGATATTTTTATTGAAAATGAAATTAAAAAATCAGGGAATGATGAAAAAGTTCTATTAAATGTAGCTGATGATTTTAGAACAAAGATAAAGTCCGGTAAATTTCCTACACTACTTGAGAATGCAATAAGAGAAAAATATTTTAATCTTGGAGATAATGTAAGAGTTGCTGTGCGTTCATCTGCAACAGCAGAAGATTTGCCGGATGCAAGTTTTGCAGGGCAACAGGAAACTTATTTAAATGTACGAGGCTTAGATGATGTATTAGAACAGGTGCGTAGTTGTTACGCTTCTTTATGGGGTAACAGAGCTGTGAGCTATAGATTACATCAAGGTTATGGCCAAAGCTCCGTTTCGATTGCTGTTATTATTCAGGAAATGGTAGAAAGCGAAAAAGCAGGTGTTTTGTTTACTGTGAATCCGGTAAGCAAAAAAGAAAATGAGATGCAAATCAATGCGAGTTATGGTTTAGGAGAGAGTGTTGTAAGCGGAAGAGTTACAGCAGACAGCTATATTGTTGACAAAAATGGAGAAATTATTGAAGTAGCTATTGGAAGCAAGGAAACACAGATTATATATGGAGAGAAAAACACGGTAGAGGTGAAGGTAGATGACAATGATCGAAAAAAACGAGCATTAAATGATACGGAAATATCAGAGCTAATAAAGTCTGGTTTGAAAATTGAAAAGCATTATAAAATGCCAATGGATATTGAGTGGGCAATTAAAGATGATGAAGTATATATTTTACAGGCAAGAGCTATTACTACTTTGAAAAGTTCTATCAATCACATATCTGAAGATAATTTAGTACAAAAATATACAAAGGGTAAAAAAATCAATAGAAGTACACGAGAAGTGATGTCATTTTTTTTAGAAAAAATGCCTTTTGCACATAGAGCGCTTGACTTCGACTATCTGGCAGCAATAAATGATCAGAAAGTTAATATTTTATTAGAAGGCGGAATTGTTTTACCAAGAAATCCAATTATAGATGATGATGGAATACAAACTTTTTCTGACGCAGGTAAGCGAATCAATAAAAATATATTTAAGTTTTTTAAGATTTTAAAAAATATGAAAGATTTTAATGGTTGCTATCATAAGTGCAAAGATTTTATGAAAATATATGAGTCTAAAATAGAAAAAATTAAGCATTTAAATTTTGAAAACATGACATTAGAAGAATACAAAAATTTTATGGAAGATAGCTACATTCTTTTACAAAAATTGGCTTATGACAGATTCAAATACGCTTTATTCCCATCTGTTTTAAACGATAAAAAATTCACTAAAATAATCAAAAAAGCAAATGCTAATTATTCATCATTTGATTTTTATTGGAATTTGGATAACAAAACATCAGCAGTTACAAATGATATTTATAAAATGGCTTGTGAGATAAGAAAAAATGAATCTTTAAAAAGAGCTATTATATCCGGAGAAAGTTATAAAGAATTATATGAAAATTATGATGACTTTAGAGATATAACAGATAAGTTTATGCGAGATAACGGATTTAAATCTGATTATAATTGCTATTGTTTATCTGCAAAAACATTTATTGAAGATCCTGATAGGCTAATAAATATATTAAGACCTATATTAAATACGGATGAAAATAGTGATGAGATTAAGCAAGGGAAAGATTTTTCCAAGTTAATGATAAGGCTAAAAGAAATTTATGGAAACAAGTATCAAGATATAGAAAAACAAATAGAATATTTCAGATATTTTCATGTGGTTCGTGAAGAAAGCCAATATATCTGGGAAACCTTATTTTATTATGTAAGACAATGTGTCAAAAGAATAAACTACATTCTTCTTGGCAGTGAAGATTATGAAGTTGGGATTGCAAATCTGTTTCATAAAGAACTTTTGGAGGTGATGAATAGGGGCAGCTTAAATGAATCGGATAAGGAAAAAATAAATAGGAGAAATGAAAAATTTCCTTTAGCAATAAAAGTATGGGATGCATCAAAATTGTTAATTTTTGAAACAAATGGTGATGTTCTAAAGGGGGTAAGTGGAAGTGCCGGTATTACAGCCGGAAAAGTGTGCATAATAAATAGTCCGAAAGAATTTTATAAGATGCAAAAAGGCGATATTTTAGTTTGCCATCTCACTGATCCGGAGTGGACACCGTTATTTAAGCTGGCAAGTGCAGTTGTGGCTGATACGGGAGCGGCATTAAGCCATGCTGCAATTGTTGCAAGGGAGTTTAATATTCCGGCAGTGCTTGGCGTGGGCTTTGCAACTACAAAATATAAAGATGGGGATATGATTCAAGTAGACGGTAATAAAGGTGTAGTTAGAGGTTTGTAGCATGAACTCAAGTAATAATAAAAAAGAATTTAGAAGAAAAGCTATTTTAAACGATGCTCTTCTACCATTATTAGTGAAAACTTCTATTCCTACCATTATAGGTATGCTCGTCATGGTAATTTATAATCTGACTGATACATTTTTTGTCGGTATTTTAAATAATAAATCCATGACAGCTGCTATCGGTATTGTGTTTAGCTTTATGAGTTTTATTCAAGCTATTGGATTTTGGTTTGGGTATGGAAGTGGAAACATAATGTCAAAAAAGATTGGAGAAAATGAAGAAAAGGAAGCAGAAATTATATCGTCTATTGGAATTCTCTTTGCTATTGTCATTGGTATTTTAATAGCTATTTTATCATGGTTTTTTGTTTTACCGCTGTCAAAATTTATAGGTGGAAGTGCTTCTGAAAACTTGTTGAATTTCACAGTAGAGTATCTAAAGGTAATTATTATCAGCATTCCGTTTGGTCTTTATTCTATTACGCTTTACAATCAATTAAGACTTTGTGGGAATGTGAAAGATGGAATGATAGGATTATTGATAGGAATGGTTGTCAATATGGTTCTGGATCCTGTATTGATGTTTGGGTTTAAATTCGGCTTTATTGGAGCCGGATATGCAACATTGATAGGACAAATTACAGGCTGCATCGTATTAACGAATTTATCAGAAAAAAATGGAAATATTGCTGTTGACTTAAAAAAAGCAAGGATAAATAAAGATAGAGTATATCATATTTTGGCAGGAGGAATGCCTAATTTTTCAAGACAATCTATTACAAGTATCGCTTTAATTTTACTGAATGTTGTAGCCGCAAAATACGGTGATGGTGTTATAGCAGCATTAACAATAAGCTCAAGGATATTAGCATTAGCATATATGATAATGATAGGCTGGGGTCAGGGTTTTCAACCTATCTGTGCGATGAATTACGGGGCAAAGCAATATGATAGAGTCAAAAAGGCTTTTAAATTTGCAGTAATAGGAGGTACTTTATTTTTAATTATAGCGGCTATTTTGTTATATGTTTTTTCTGAACCACTTATTAAAACAATGTCAAATGATAATGAAGTTATTTTAGTCGGTGCAGAGATACTGCGTATGCAATGTATTACAATGCCACTTTTAGGATACTTTGCGATTAGTAGTATGCTAATGCAAAATATTGGACAATATTTTTGGGCATCAATAATTTCAATTTCACGACAAGGAATATTTTATATTCCGTTATTATATATTTTATCAAATATCTTTGGGCAATTTGGAATATATTTGCTTCAACCAGTGGCAGATGTTTTGTCATTTGGTTTAGCTGTTATCGTAGTTAGGAAAATAAAATTTGCTAATGATAAATGCAAAAAAGATGGCATTTAAAGTTTATAAAAGATTTATTCAGGAGGAAAAATATGTAGCTAAGTAATGGAGGGATAAATAATGGAAACACTAAATTCTGTTATTCACATAAGATATATTTATCCTTTTTTATGTTTGTAATTGCTTACACATAGCAATATCATTTTATCAAAACCAACAAAGTAGAAAATCATATAAAGTATTAGTTTTTAACCTAAGAGGACATTTTACGCCAAAGTGTAGAAGTCCTCCTTTTTTGTTCTCAAAAAGCAAAATCAGAGAACAGAAAAGGAGGAATACTGGGTGGATAAAGATAAAAGAGAATATTTCATTTATGTCAAAGGAAAAGCTGTACCTGTCAGTGAAGAAGTATATAAAGCCTACTGGAAGATAACAGAGCATGAAAAATATCTTCAGAGAAAGGATTGGAAGTATGACGTGATTCCATTTTCAGCAATGGATTATGACGGACACTTTGTAGATAACATCATAGATGAAAGAGTAGACTTAGAAAAAATTGTAGAGGTCAAAATGCAGATTGAAGAATTAAACAAGGCATGAGCTACACTCACAAAAAAAGAAAGAGAGCTGATAGAAGCCATTTTCTACAAAGAAGAAAGTCTAAGGTCGATTGGCAAAAAAGAAAAAGTAAGCTATCAAGCAATCGGAAAAAGGAGGGATAAGATTTTAGAAAAACTAAGAAAACTTTTAGAAGATAAATTCTAAAGAGATGGGAAAGGTTAAGTATCTAAAAAAGGTGCTTAGCCTTTCTTTATTTGGAATGCAACAATATTGAAACGGAGGAATGAAAAATGAAAGAGTTAGAAAAAGCGATTGATCAATTAAAAAAAGAAAACGACAGAATAGAAAAGGCACAGAACAGAGCGAAGTTACTCAATCAAAAGATAAACAAACTTAAAAGGAATGCTGAAACAAAAAGAAAGGTACAAAAAGGTGGAGTATTTGAAGCCTTTGAAAGAGAAATTACAGGTAGGCAAGAAGATACAAATAACGATTTAATCTATGCCTTTTTAGATTATGTACTTTCTGATAATCAAAATAGAGAAAAGCTAAAAGAGCTTACAGAAATTCATTTAAGAGAAAAAGAAATCTCATTAGAAGAAAATCAAAATCTTGAAGAAGAAAACGTAAATGATGATTTTGAAGAACCGGAAGATGAAGAATAGAAAAGACAAAAATGTATTAGGGATTGAGATGGAGCAAAGTTCACAGGGGTTTAAGGGGGAGTAGCCCCCTTGAACAAATAAAAATGCTTTAGCGTTTTTGTTTCCTTAGCGGAGCGTATAGCTTTCCGCAGGAACGCAAAGCACCGAATGTAGTCGGTGTATCTTTGCGCCCTTTGAAAAAGGGAGCGAAGATACCTCTCATAATAAGGATACTAAAATATGAAAACTAAATATCAGACAAAGATTAGCAGATAGAAAATTGTCAAAGAAAATCTATCTGCTTTTCTTATGACCGAAAATACAAAAATCATAAATCAAAAGGAGCGAAAAGAATGGAGATTAAAAGTTTGCATACTCATGTAGATATCGTTACAGGGGCAAAAGGAGCAAGCGTAATTGCAAAAGCTGCATACAATGCAAGAGATAAATTACAAGATGAATACTATGGAAAAACACATGACTATTCTAAAAAAACAGACCTTGTATTTTCAAAAATATTTCTGCCGGAACGTGTCCCGAAAGAATTTTCAAACAGAGAATACCTATGGAATGAAGTTGAGAAAATCGAAAAAAGTAAAAATTCACAACTTGCAAGAAATCTACTCTTTGAACTGCCAAGAGAATTAAATGAACAGGAGAGAATAAAGTTAATCAGTGAATTTATAGAAGAAAACTTTACTTCTAAAGGTATGATAGCAGACTGT
>NZ_GL349422.1:465922-481646 GCF_000090945.1 Peptoniphilus sp. oral taxon 386 str. F0131
CAATGCAAGAGATAAATTACAAGATGAATACTATGGAAAAACACATGACTATTCTAAAAAAACAGACCTTGTATTTTCAAAAATATTTCTGCCGGAACGTGTCCCGAAAGAATTTTCAAACAGAGAATACCTATGGAATGAAGTTGAGAAAATCGAAAAAAGTAAAAATTCACAACTTGCAAGAAATCTACTCTTTGAACTGCCAAGAGAATTAAATGAACAGGAGAGAATAAAGTTAATCAGTGAATTTATAGAAGAAAACTTTACTTCTAAAGGTATGATAGCAGACTGTAATATTCATAATCCTATGGCAAGCGATCATGAAGAACAATCACACGCCCATATCTTACTTACCCTAAGAGAAATGGATAGTGAGGGAAAATGGAAACCGAAATGCAGAAAAGAATATATCCTTGATGAAAACGGAGAAAAGATAAAGCTGAAAAGTGGAAACTACAAATCAAGAAAAGTAAATCTGAATGATTGGAACGAACCTGACAAAGCAAAAGAGTGGAGAGAAAACTTTTCAAAGAAAGCAAATGGATATTTGGAAAGGAACAATATCCAAAAGATAATAGATCCACGCACCTTTGAAGAACAAGGTAGAGAAGAACTTCCGCAAATCCATTTAGGAACAAGCAGTTACCAAATGGAGAAAAAAGGCATACAGACAGAAAGAGGAAATCAAAACAGAAAAATCATTGCCTTGAACTTAGAATTTAAGAAGTTAAAAGCAGAACTATCAAAACTTACATCTTGGATAGGTTCGTTACTTGGGAGTCTGCAAGTAAAATATGATGAATACAAACAGGAGAAGAAAGAAGAATATGAGAACAAAGCGGAACTCTTTAATCTCTATGAGTACATTTCCATCTATTACGATATACAGGGAGAAAAAGCAAGAAAACTAAACCCCTATGCAAGCAACAAAAAGATAGGTGCAGACCTAAGACGATTTTCAAAAGCAAGAATATATTTATCAGATAACAAATTGCAGACCATTGCAGACCTACAAGAAAAGATAAGTACATTACAAGCAAAAAATAAGAAGATTAGTCAAGACATTAAGGCAAAAACCGCAAGGATAGAAAGCTTAAATAAATGCTTCACCTATGCGGACATCATCAAAGATAACAAACAAGTCTTTGAGGAATGGAACAGTAAATCCTTATTCAAAGATAGCTTTTACAATTCACACAAAGATGAGATAGATAAATATAAAAGAGCAAGGGCAATCCTTGAAAAGATAACAGGCTCATCGGCGATTAAGTCTAAAGATTGGAAGAAAGAAATCCAAAGTCTTGAAAGTGAAATATCAAAACTCAACAGACAATCTCAAAAAATCAAAGAAGAATACGAAAGTATCAATCATATCAAGTATGCCGTAAAAACGGTCAATGAGGATTATGGCATAGACCTATCTATTGAGATTGACAAGGCAATTAAGAGAGGAGAAAAACCAAGTGTCATTGCACAGATTAAGAAATATCAGGAGCAACAAGAAGCCTACGAAAAACGAAAGGAAAAGACAAAGAACTATTACAGGAATGAGGAAAGATGAAGTCCTAAAATGGGATAACATCAAAAACGAAGGGTGTCGTAAATCACGACATCCTTAAAAAACTAAGAGAGGAGAGAAAAATGGCAGATAAAAGAATGTTTTCACTCAAGATAGTGGATAGCGATTTATTTTTAGATATGCCACTAAGTAGTCAATGCCTATATTTTCATCTATCAATGAGGGCAGATGATGACGGCTTTGTAAATAATCCTAAGAAAATCATCAAGATTATCGGAGCGAATGAAGATGACCTGAAAATACTTATTGCCAAAGGCTTTGTGATTGTCTTTGAACAAGGAATTATCGTCATTACGCATTGGAAAATCAACAACTTTATCCGTAAAGACAGATATAAACCGACCTTATATGAAAATGAGGTGCAGAGCCTATCCCAAACTAAAACCGGAATGTATATCAAAGAGATTGGTTGTCATTTGGTTGCGGAGCGGTTGACAAGTGGTCAACCCAGTATAGATAAGGGTAGATTAGATAAGGTTAGTATAGATAAGGGGAGAGTAGAACAGGATACTCCCTTTTCTTTTTACGGAGAATATAAAAATATTCGATTAACCGATGAAGAATACCGAAAGCTGAAAGATAAGCTGCAAGGTCATACCGATATGATGATTGAAAAGCTGTCAAGATATATCAAGAGTACCGGAAAGACCTATCAAGACCACTATGTAACAATCCTTAACTGGTATGAACAGGACAAGGATAAACTATCACAGAAAAAGACCCGAAAGATTCCGACTCTTGAAGATTATGATAAGGGAGAACATTTATAGCTATCATAAAGGTAAGTGTAAAGGCATTTTTAGAGCGTTAAGACTAAAAGAGGTATCAAAGTATACCTAAGATAAAAATTAAGCTTTAAAACTCAACTTGAAGGAAATTAGCAGATGAAAAATATTGATAGGTTTGGTATAATTAAGTATTATTATGAGTGAGGAGGTATGACCTTTGGATAATAAAGAGCTGTCTATCACAAGTGATAGTGAGTATAAAAGGCTATTGTCAGAGTTAAAAGAGAAAGTAAGAAGTAGCCAACTTAAAGCTGCAATAAAGGTAAATTATGAGTTGTTAGATTTATATTGGACTTTGGGAGAATACATTGTAAAAAATCAAGAACAACATTCATAGGGAGATGCCTTTATAAAATCGTTAGCTAAAGATTTACAAAAAGAATTTCCTGATATGAAAGGTTTTTCTGAAACAAATATTAAGTATATCAGAAGATGGTATTCATTTTATATAAAAGGGCTACAAGGTGTAGCCGAAATAGAAAATAACGACAGAAATTCAAAAGGACTACAGCCTGTAGCCCAATTTGATGAAAGAGTTATCAACCATATTAAACAGATACCTTGGGGACATAATCAAAGGATAATAAATAAGTGCAAGACCATTGATGAAGCCATATATTATGTTGATAAAACTATTGAGAACGGATGGAGTAGGAATGTACTTGTACATCAAATTGAAAGTGGATTATATGGCAGGGAAGGAAAATCTATAACAAACTTTGAAAAAAGGTTACCTGCTTTGCAATCAGACCTTGCAAGACAGACATTAAAAGATCCATATCATTTTGACTTTCTTACAATTCGTGAAGGATATGATGAAAGGGAACTTCAAAAAGAACTGGTTGACAAGATTTCTGATTTTTTGCTTGAACTTGGCGAGGGATTTGCTTATATTGGCAAAGAATACCACTTAAATATAAATGGCGATGATTTTTATATTGATTTACTGTTTTACAATTTGAAACTCCATTCTTACATTGTTATAGAACTGAAAGCGGAGAAGTTTAAGCCGGAACATTTAGGACAGCTTAATTTCTATGTAACAGCAGTGAATAGAGAGCTAAAAACTGATAGAGATAATGCTACGATTGGACTTCTTATTTGCAAAGATAAAAACGATGTCGTTTGTGAATATTCATTAGAACAAATATCGCAACCTATAGGTATAAGCAAATATGAGATTACTAAATTACTTGAAGCAGAATATAAGAGCAGTTTGCCGAGTATTGAAGAAATAGAGAAAAAGATCAAAGAAATAGATACGGATAATTAAAAACATCAAAGAAATGAATAAATATTGGCTAATGACGATTGGAAAAAATCACTAATCGTCATTTTTTATTGCAAAGAAAGGAGAAAATATGCAAGAAAAAAGAAATGAACAAACTACAGGAACAAAGACGATAAAGAAGATTGGAAAAACCACTTATGAGGTGATTGTCCATTTTAATGATAAAAGCAGTGAAACTATGCAAGATAAACTAAAAAGGATAATGTTGAGGGAATTTCGGAGAAAATCGGACGAAAAAAAGATGATTTTGATTAAAAAGTCCTTGACAAGTAGCAACAGGGGTAATGTTCTTAAGAAGAACACATAATTACTATTTTAGTGAAAAATGTTTTTCTTAATTCTTTTTTTTATTGGATAAATTGAGTGAAAGGAGGTAATCTTGAAAGTATATGTATTTAAAATGTGTTCGATTTAGATACACAGGATAGGATAGGTAAGGATAGGCTAGATAAGGGTATAAGAGAAGAAAGTCCCTCCAAAACTCAAAAACCTATGAAGAATTTCAAAATGTCAATCTAAGCGATGAAGAATATCAGATGACAAAATTTCGGAAAAGTGAGATAATTAAATGGACAAGAAATTGACAAATTATAGTTGATGAAGTCTTTGGTTGGATTTATGCTTTGTATAAGTCAATGCTTGATACTTATCGGGTTTCGGAAATTCTTGTTACGGGAAGTTCTTCCGGTACGACGCTTGCATTAGGACTTGTATCACATATCAATGCCATGCATAAGGATATTGAAAATCAGGTTGGGAAAATATGCTTAAATATCACAAATGATTTTCCTGCTTTTTAATATCATCAGGGAAGAGTTGAATACATATGAACTATATTAAATATGGAAACAAGAAAAATAAGTCTTTGTTATTTATTCATGGACTTGCTTCTACGGCACAGTTGTGTTTTGACCCGCTTCTACCTTACTTACAGGATTATTATATAGTTCTTTGTGAGTTGGATGGACATTGCGCTTCTAAACCGAATGATATGTTATCGCTAAAAGATAGTATCGATGATATAGAAAATTACATTCAAGAGGAAATGAATGGGAATGTATATGGTCTTTGCGGTTTTTCCATGGGTGCTACCATAGCAGTTGAGCTGATTGCACGTGAAAATATAGCTGTTGAAAGAGTACTGCTTGATGCGGCGGTTATCATTGAAATGGGGCTTATGGCTTTACCATTTCAATGGGCTTTTATTATCGGAACAAGTAGAATCAAGCATAGAAAACCAATACCTCAGTTTTTGCTGAATAAGATGATGGGAAAAGATAACCATAGCGTAATTGAAATGATGTATACGCATATTAGTAAAAAAACAATTCAGAATGCTTGTAAATATATTTATCACTACAAGATTTCTGAAAATTTAAGAAAATTTTCTAATCCGGTCTTATTTTGGCGTGGAAGTGAAGAATCTATTCCTGCTAAGGGTGAAAAGAAATTGAAAGAATATCTGCCGCAAATGGCAAGTGAAGTTTTTGAAAGCATGGGACACGGACAATTTTTGCACGAGCATCCGAAAGAATATGCGGAGAAACTGAAAATATTTTTGCAAGAATAAAATGGATTTAATTTATAGGAGACATAAGTTAGATGATTAATACGCTTATTATGCTGGGACTGGTGTGCCTATTAGCTACACTTATGATAATGGACTTTATTATTGTGATTCCGAAGTTCGGCTCTAAACATTTTGGTGCACCTGATGATATAAAGAAAATGATGGAGAAGATACCGGACAGAGCTTCTTGGGTGAATATACTTGGTGTATGTATTATGATAGCCGGATTTGTTGGAGTAGCATCGGTGTTTATATGGGCAATGGTTGATACGGTAAAAACTGATATGTCTTTTTCGGGTGCGTTCATCAGATTTTTCGTTATCACTGAAGGATATAAATTATTTGATATCATATGTTTTGATTATCTTATGCTTACAAAGTTAAAGTTGCCTGCAAAGATTTACCCTGAAACTGCAGGAGCGAAAGGATATGATAACTTTGGATTTAATGCGAAAAGTCAGATAAATAAGCTTGTTGTATTTTGTGGGGCAAGTATTCTTTTGGCGTTCATTTTAACGGTAATTATTCCGTTATGGCGATAAGTTTATGTGTGAACAAAAATTTTTGATTTTCTGACACAGCAAAGTTTTAAGAGCAGAGTATATGGTAAGAAAGAATAGAATTTGCCAAACGACAAGGTTTTAAATTGATGTGGGTAGTACACTTGGTATTGCTTTTGTAAGTGTAACTACAATACATTAAGATTGGACTATGAAAAAGGATAAAGGCCCATTGGAATAATTGAAAACAATAAATAAAAGACCATGTAGAAGTAAAAGCATAAAAGCTGATACTTCTTTTATTATGTCCGAAAACAATGGAAGATAAGCTGACAAGAATAACGCTGAAGGCGTTTCGGAAAAAATCGGATGAAAAAAATCATTTTGATTAAAAAGCCCTTGACAAGTAGCAACAGATAAAATGCCTTATATTTTTAATTATTTGAAATTTTAGAATTACTGAGGGTATATATCAAAAAAGGAGGATTATTTATCATGGAAGAAAAAAGTAAAAAAAATTTAACTAAATGGTTTAAGGATAAAGTTAAAAATGTGTATGACAATGAAAGTAAAAATCATGAATATAACGGCATAAGCTGTTGTCATTTTGGAGCAATAGATTATTTTACAGATGATGATAAAAAAATCAAAACAGAAAAATAAAAAAATTTAACAATGATTAAATATAGAGTCAGCGGATTTTAAAAGATTCACTGACTTTTTTATTTAAATTGAAGATTTAATTAAATAAAAACTGATTTTGAAATATGGAGACAGTTTTTATGAAAGGTGTTGACATATAATATATACAGTCATATAATGTATATATACAGTATATACGGCAGGTGGTTTTATGAATATTATCATATCCAATTCAAGCGAACAGCCAATTTATGAGCAAATAAAAATTCAGATTAAGAATATGATTATGACAGGAGAATTGAAAGCGGGAGATTTACTTCCGGGAATGAGGAGTCTTGCAAAAGAGTTGAAGATTTCTGTAATAACTACCAAGCGTGCATATAATGATCTTGAGACAGAGGGATATATATGCACGGTCGCTGGTAGAGGTTGTTTTGTAAAGAGTCTTAACAGTGATTTAATTAGAGAAGAAAATTTAAAGAGGATAGAGGAATATTTAAATAAGGCTCTTGAAGTGGCAAATGCGTCAGGAATAAATTCAGGTGAACTTATTGAGATGTTGTCTTTTTTAATACGAGGTGAAACATGAAAGCTGTAGAAATTAAAAATTTATCAAAGTCTTATGGAGATTTTTCTTTAAAAGATGTCAATTTTGATGTGGAAAAAGGAAGTATAATGGGTCTTATTGGAGCTAATGGAGCCGGTAAAACTACAATAATTAAAGCTATTTTATCTATGATTAAGTATGGCGGAGATATTAAAATTTTTGGGAAAAAGCTTGATGATGATATCAGGCAAGATATAGGATTTGTGCTTGAAGATTGTTTTATAAGTAATTTTTTATCTGCAAAAGAAGCGGATAAGGTTTTTAAAAATATGTATAAAAATTGGGATTCAGATTATTACAATAATCTTTTAAATAAATTTGAGTTACCACTTAATAAGTCAAACAGTAAGTTTTCTAAAGGAATGAGGATGAAATTTAAAATAGCTGTTGCACTTAGCAGTCATCCTAAATTATTAATTTTAGATGAACCTACAAGTGGACTTGATCCTGTTATAAGAGATGAAATTTTGGATATATTTTTGGGATATATTGAAGATGAAAATAACAGTATTTTAATTTCGTCACATATAACATCTGATCTTGAAAAGATAGCAGATTATATAACTTATATTGATAAAGGTGAAATAGTATTTTCTAAAGAAAAGTATGATTTATTTGAAGATATGGGTATTTTAAAATGTTCAAATGAAAGATTTAAAGAAATAGACAAATCATATATTCAAAAATATAAAATTGGGAAGTATTCTGTGGAAGCTCTAATTAAAAATAAGGATATGTTTAAGAAAGAATATTCCAATGAAATAGTTGATAGTGCTGAACTTGATGAAATTATGGTTTTTTATGCAAAAGGTGAGGATATATGAAAGCTATAATATTAAATGATTTTTATAATTGGAGGAGATCTATAAAAACTTCGATTTTTGCATTAGTGTGTTGTATGATATCTCCTATAATATCTGCATTAAGAGGTCAACTTAATTTTGGATATGTAATTATGACCATTGGTATAGCAAGTTTTATTTTTGGTAGCATAGAAGTAAGTTCCGTATTTTATGATGAACAGTCGGGATTTTTAGATTTAATTTATGCAACTCCGATTAGTGAAGAAAGATATATAACTTCAAAGTTTGTATTTTCAGTTTTAATTCATTTAATTATATTTTTAGTTGCCTCTATAGTTATGCTTGCTATTTCCAATGATATTGAACTCATAAAAATTAACTTTTTGATTATCAGTATATATATGATATGTTGCTTTGTAAACATTGCATTTATGTTCAAATTTGGATGTAAAAATATTTTTACATTAATGATGGTTGTATTTATGATTTTATTTTTTACCGCATATTTTTTTGGATTTGATAATATATTTGAATTCATGAAAAAAGATGTAAAGAACACTTATTATTTAGTGAGCGGGCTGGTTTTGTTAATAGATGTAGTTCTATTTTTTGTATTTAAGAAACTTGGTATAAAATATTTAAAGGAGAGGAAAAATGATAAAAGCTCTTTTGTATAAAGATTTTATAAACATTTTAGACTCGATGGAGAAAAAATATTATTTCTTGATATTTTTTGTTATAGATATATTAATTTTTTATTTTGCCGAAGCACCAATAGCTGCTATTTTCAGTGGAATATTTGCATTTACGATTTTTGCTTCAACTTTTAGTATGGATGAGCAAGCTGTTTGTACAAATTATGTAGTTGCGACACCGACTTCTAAAAAGCATATTGCAGAGTATAAATTTTTACTATTTTTTATTTTAGAAGGCATTATTATGGCTATAAATGTTGTGGTATTTTATGTATTTAAAATATTCGGGGTTATTGAAAATATTGGAGTTGTTGAAATGGTGATTGCACCGCAAATGGGTATGTTTATATTTTATATTTTAATAATTCCGGCAACATTTAAATATGGAATTGTTAAAGCTCCAATGGTTATAGTAGGAATATTAATTTTATCGTATTTGATTTTATATGCTATAAATGGAATTGATAAAATAAAAATTTTGTTGTCAAATTTTAAAGAGAGTATATTGATTTTAATTGTTATTGCATTTATGTGCGTTATTGGAATAATATCATATCTTACTACTTTGATAATATTAAATAACAAAGACTATTAAAAATTGATGTGATAGGGTATATTATAATTGGTGATTGAATGGAAAATTATGATTATACTGTACATGAAGAAAATATTAAAGTGGAAGATTTGATGGATTTTCCTTTTGGAGATGTATCAAATTTAAGGTGGCTGATATCATTAGCAATCTTATTTGGAGGGTTTATATTAAGTCTTGGGAGAGTTATTAAGAGTGTTCCTATTCTTGTGACTGTTTTAATAGTATCATCTATAGGTTCTTTGATTGTCCTTGACTTACATTTTTTCAGAAAACTGTTTAAACGGATAAGGGCGAAAGATTTACTTATAATGCTTTTTACTTTGGTTTTAACATTTATTTTTGCAGTACTTTCTGCAAATTTTTTAAAACAAAGTAATCTTGTTGAAAATCCGATAAGTGAGTTTTTAAGTAATGACAATATTAAAATATTATTTGCGGTTTCGCTTGTTCAGCTTTTGATTGAAGAGATTGTTTTTGTATTACCATTTTTATTTATATATCACAATACAAAGAAAATAAATAGGTATTTTGCAATAGCATTAGCGTGGATTATAAGTTCTGAAATTTTTGGAGCATTACATCTTTCGACATATTCATATAATTTTCTTCAGTGCTTAGTTATTATTAGCTCTGTTAGATTTGGACTTACTACGGCATATGTCTGGAGAAAAAACTTAGCACTAACTTATATAGTACATGTTGTCTATGATTGGATATTGTTGTTTATCGTGCTGTATGCAAAAAATTCCGGACTTATGTAAAATATTGAGAACATCTGCAAAGATGTTCTTTTTTATATAATACTGAAATATTTATAGAAAAAAATTACATTTAGTAATAAAATATAAGTTGAAATAAATTGTTTTTATTAAATATTATTTTAATAAAAGCAAGGTCGAAATATTAGTACAATATTTAATATGTTAAAGGTTTTTTAAAATTGTATATAATTATTGCTTGATTGTATATTTCACTAAATATAAGTATTAATAACATAATTTAAGATTAATTATTATATAAATAAAATACAAATATTTTTTGATTAGTAATTATTTTTAAATTGCCAAACTTATACAGACGTTTATTTGACGTAAATTGTACTGTAATTGCACTTAACCTTATATGATAGAGTGAAATCTTGTAACAAATATGATTTTTTTAATGCGATATCAGTATACAATTATGTAAAATTTTTAACAGTATTGACTTTAATTAGACTAAGAAAAAATATAATTGACTTAAACAATGAGATTATAGATTTTGAAAACATATTCATATCTGATTTCCGATTTATGAACATTGAACTTAATAATATTACATAAGTAAAATAACTAATTTGTTTTGAGATGTTAATTAATTTTACTTTAGGAATTATACCCATATATAAATGTTATAAACAAGAATGAAAATTATGAAATTGTTTGCAGATTCTTAGTTGATTTGTTTAAATATTTAATTAACAAAGAAAGGATGAATGATTTCTATGACAAATGGAAAGAAGAGAAGTGTTAGACTACCGAGTTTTTTTGAAGCTATAATACCTATTATAGTAATGGTAGGACTAATGATTTACGTTTTTGCTACAGACAGTGGCTACGATGCAGCACATATGCCTTTAATAGTTGCTATATCAGTTGCATGTATTATCGGAGCTCTTTGCGGACATGATTTCCCTGATATGGTTTCAGGTATGATTGAACGTCTAAGTGCATCTTTGGAAGCTATATTAATACTTTGTACAGTTGGTCTTTTAGTATCATCTTTCATGATTTCAGGTACTATTCCTGCACTTATTTATTACGGACTTGACCTTCTAACTCCAAAGCTATTTCTTCCTGTAGGATGTATACTATGTGCAGTTGTAGGTCTTGCTTGTGGTTCTTCTTGGACTGCAACAGCTACAATCGGGATTGCGTTTTTAACAATCGGTGCAGGTCTTGGAATTAATCCTGCTTTAACTGCAGGTATGGTTATATCAGGAGCTTATGTAGGAGACAAATTTTCTCCACTATCTGATACTACAAACTTAGCAGCAGCAGTTTCAAATACCGGATTATTTGACCACGTAACAGCAATGGTTTCAACAACAGGTCCTGTATTCTTAATTTCTTTAGTTATATACAGTATATTAGGAATGAATATTGACCCATCTAATTATGATCCGACTATTGCATCAGGAATACAAGAAGCACTTGCTGAAAACTTTAACCTTACTCCATTACTATTATTGCCAATTTTAGTCGTAATAGTAGTATGTATTCTTAGAGTTCCTGGACTACCGGGAGTTATGATTTCAGTTGCTACAGGTGTACTATTCGCTTATATATTCCAAGGTGGCGGAACTATTGGAAGTATGTTTGATGTTCTTCACTATGGTCCTGGAATCGAAACAGGTAATGCATTTGTAGATAAAGCTCTTGCAAAGGGTGGTATGGATCATCAAATGTGGACTATAAACCTTATTTTACTTGCTGTATCTTATGGTGGAGCGCTTGAACGTTGCGGAAGTGTTGAAAGATTATTCGGTGGAGTAAAAGAAAAAATTCATGGCGTTGGTTCTTTAATCCTAGTTACTCTAGCAACTTCAGTATTCTGTGATGCTGCAATGTGTGATCAATTCTTAGGAATAGGTGTTCCGGCTCCTCTATATGTTGATAAATATGATGAATTAGGACTTTCAAGAAATATGCTTTCAAGAACACTTGAGGATGCAGGTACTCTATGGAGCCCTATGTTCCCATGGACAGCTTGTGGTGCTTACCAAATGGGAGTTTTAGGAATGAGTCCGTTTGTTTACTTCCCATATGCATTTGTAAACTTACTAAACCCAATTTATGCTGCAATAACAGCTATGCTTGGACGTAACATATTCTGGGCTGACGGAGCATATACAAATCTATTTGGAAAGACAACTATGAAGAAAGTTGCGGCTGCTCCTGCAGAAGCACATGAAAAAGCAGTTAAGAATCTTGAAGCACTACGTGCAGCAGGAAAAGCTCCAAAAGTTGCTTAATTATAATTGAAAGAGGAAATCAAAGTGAAATTAGACAAACTTCCTTGGGCGTCTATTGATTCTCCCATATATACAAACAGGGAGATTAAACCCAGAAAAGATTGGGTAATAGCAGGCGGCTGGATAATGACTGCTATATTAATTATTAGCGGTTTTACAACAAAATATAAAATTTCTTTAGTATTTGGAGTGTTGTATGCTTTAGCATTATTGATGATAAAATATGTTGCAGTTACGAATAGAGGGCTTGAAATATTTTATGATATGAAAATAATGAAGCACTATGAACTTTGGGAGTGGAAAGATATTTTTGCACTAACTCATGAAAAGAACATAGATTATCCTGAAATTATTGCAATCTATTTTTCAAAAGGTGATCGCAGTAAAAGGTTATTTTTTGATAAGAGAGACAAAAATGCCATAATTCAAATGGCGAAGTCTTTAAATCCTGAAATAAAAATATATGATGCGGAAGATGAAAAGAGAAAGCATGCTGCAGCTAAATCAAAGAAAAAATAACAGAAGAGTTTCATTTTGAAAAACTTATAAATTAAAGTCACGCTGAGAAATTGGTGTGACTTTTATTTTGTATATTATTAAAAAATTAATAGAGAATACATAAAAGTTTAATAGAAAAAAATTTTTTACAGACTATTGCAAAACATAAATAAAAGCTGTATAATTAAATAAGGTCAAAGAAGGTCAAAAAATAAAATTTAGGAAAGGGATTAAAATTGAAATATAGAGATTACTATGAAATATTAGGCGTTGATAAGAATGCCAGTGCAAAAGAAATTAAATCATCATATAGAAAACTTGCAAAAAAATATCATCCGGATTTGAATAACGGAGATGAAAAAGCACAAGAAAAATTTAAAGAAATAAATGAAGCCTATGAGGTTTTATCAGATCCTGAAAAAAAGAAAAAGTATGATACTTTCGGTTCAAGTTATGATTTTACAAATGGAGCAAATTTTGATCCTTCTCAGTATGGATATACCTATACTACAAGTGGAGGAAGCGGAGATTTTTCTGACTTTTTTGAAATGTTTTTCGGTTCATCAAACGGAGGGAAAAGTCAAGGAGGATTTAATATATCCGATTTATTTGATATGGGCGGAAGAAGGTCAAAGAGAAAAAAATCTACTGTAAGACAAAAATTTGATACCGAATTAAATATATCATTAAAAGAAGCATATACCGGTGTAACAAAGCATGTTGCACTTTCACTTAACGGTAAAAATATAGAAATGGATGTAAAAATTCCATCAGGTATAACACCAGGAAAAAAGATAAAAGTAGCGGGAGAGAAATATGGAGTTCCGGGAGATATTTTATTTAAGATAGAGGTATATACTATGACAAATGAAATATTAGATGGCCTTAATATAACTAAGGAACAAGATATATATCCATGGCAAGCTGCATTGGGAGATAAGGTTGTAGTAGAAACTTTAAGTGGAAAGATAAAAATAGGGGTTCCTAAAAATTTTAAGGGCGGAACAAAAATGAGAATACCGGGTAAGGGATTCAAAGATTTAAAAGGTTCATCGGGAGATTTATATGTTAAGTTTAACATTGTAAATCCTAATGAACTTACTGAAGAACAAATAAAATTATATGAAAAGTTGAGTAAAACTTTAGAATGAGGGGTATGAGTTATGAATTTAGAAAAATTTACGCAAAAATCAATTGAGGCAGTACAAGCTGCACAAAGTATAGCAATACAAAATGGAAATCCACAAATTGAAGATATACATTTAAACGCAGCTCTTCTTCAAGATAAAGATGGATTAATTCCAAGAGTGTTAAAGTATATGGGAATATCATCTGATATAGTTTTAAATGATATCCAAAATATCATATCAAGACTTCCTAAACAAAGTGGCGGAAATAATTATCCATCAAGAGAATTTGGAAAAATTTTGGAAGATGCTGAAAAAATAGCAGCACAATTTGGAGATGATTATGTATCGGTTGAGCATATTTATCTTGCAATTTTAAGTATGAAAAATAATAAATCATCAGAGATTTTTTCAAAGTATCATTTAAACAGAGAAAGCTTTTTAGAGGCATTAAAGAAAATTAGAGGAAATCAACACGTGAGAACAGATAATCCGGAAGATACTTATGATGCTCTTGAAAAATATGGAAGAGATTTGACTAAGGAAGCTAAAACGGGAAAAATGGATCCTGTAATAGGAAGAGACGAAGAAATACGAAATGTAATTAGAATACTTTCGAGAAGAACTAAAAATAATCCGGTACTTATAGGAGAACCGGGTGTAGGTAAGACAGCAATAGTTGAAGGTCTTGCTCAGAGAATTGTAAATGGAGATGTACCTGAAGGATTAAAAAATAAAATTATATTTTCTCTCGATATGGGAGCTTTAGTTGCAGGTGCCAAGTATCGTGGAGAATTTGAAGAAAGACTTAAAGCTGTTCTTTCAGAAGTTGAAAAGAGCAGTGGCGAAATATTGATGTTTATAGATGAAATTCATAATATAGTTGGAGCCGGAAAGACAGAGGGTGCTATGGATGCATCAAATCTTTTAAAACCTATGCTTGCAAGAGGAGAACTTCATGCAATAGGAGCAACTACACTTGACGAATACAGAAAATATATAGAAAAGGATCCTGCACTTGAAAGAAGATTTCAAAAGGTAATGGTTTCGGAACCTACAGTTGAAGATACAATTTCAATTTTAAGAGGTCTTAAAGAAAAATACGAAATATATCATGGAATAAGAATTTCAGATTCTGCTGTAATAGCTGCAGCAACTCTTTCGAACAGATATATTTCAGATAGATTTTTGCCTGACAAAGCGATAGATTTAATGGATGAATCATGTGCAATGCTAAGGACGGAAATTGATTCTATGCCAACAGAAATTGATGATGTAAGAAGACATATATTACAGCTCGAAATTGAGCGAGAAGCATTGAAAAAAGAAACAGATGATGCTTCAAAACGCAGACTTAAGGATTTAGAAGCAGAATTATCAGAAGAAAAGGCAAGTTTTGATAAATTAAAAGCTCAATGGGAAAGTGAAAAGAAGGAAATTGACAGAGTCAAGGAAATAAAAACAAAGATAGATGATACAAAGCATTTAATAGAAGAGGCTGAAAGAAACTATAATCTTGAAAAATTGTCAGTCTTGAAGTACGGAGAACTTCCTAAACTTGAAGAAGAGCTTAAATTAGAGGAAGAAAAGGCAAAAAATGAAGATAGAATGGTTAAAGAAGAAGTAAATGAAGATGAAATAGCACAAGTAGTATCTCGTTGGACCGGAATTCCGGTAGAAAAATTGAATCAATCACAAAGAGATAAGCTTTTAAATTTATCGGATATTTTACATGAAAGAGTAATCGGTCAAGATGAAGCGGTGGAGGCAGTATCAAATGCAGTTTTAAGGGCAAGAGCCGGACTGAAGAGTGAAAATAGACCTATAGGTTCATTTATATTTTTAGGACCTACAGGAGTTGGAAAAACAGAAACAGCAAAGGCACTTACAGAAAGTCTTTTTGATGATGAAAGAAATATGATAAGAATTGATATGAGTGAATATATGGAAAAGCATTCAGTATCAAGACTTGTAGGTTCTCCTCCGGGATATGTCGGATATGATGAAGGAGGACAG
>NZ_GL349422.1:481803-520950 GCF_000090945.1 Peptoniphilus sp. oral taxon 386 str. F0131
ATGAAGCGGTGGAGGCAGTATCAAATGCAGTTTTAAGGGCAAGAGCCGGACTGAAGAGTGAAAATAGACCTATAGGTTCATTTATATTTTTAGGACCTACAGGAGTTGGAAAAACAGAAACAGCAAAGGCACTTACAGAAAGTCTTTTTGATGATGAAAGAAATATGATAAGAATTGATATGAGTGAATATATGGAAAAGCATTCAGTATCAAGACTTGTAGGTTCTCCTCCGGGATATGTCGGATATGATGAAGGAGGACAGTTAACAGAGGCAGTTAGAAGAAAACCATATTCGGTAATACTGTTTGATGAAATAGAAAAAGCTCATCCTGATGTATTTAATATATTACTTCAAGTACTCGATGATGGTAGACTTACTGATAATCAAGGTAGGACAGTTGATTTTAAGAATACTGTAATAATTATGACTTCAAATATAGGTTCGTCTTATTTGCTTGAAGGAATAGATGATAAAGGTCAAATAAGAGAAGAAGCAAGACAACTCGTAGAAAATGAAATGAAAATTAAGTTTAGACCTGAGTTTTTAAACAGAATTGATGAGATAGTAATGTTTAAGCCTCTTGATAGAGAACAAATTTATAAAATAATAAAAGTAAATATTTTAGATATTGAAAATAGACTTAAAGAAAGAAATATTAAGATAAAGATAACAGAACAAGCTTTAAATTTAATCTTAAATAAGGCATATAATGTAGTATATGGTGCAAGACCTGTTAAGAGATTTATTCAATCGAATATTGAGACTGAAATATCTAAGATGATTATTAAAGGAGAAATATCTGAAAATAAAACAGTATTCATAGATGTAAAGAATGACGAATTATATCTTTTAGCTGAATAGAATGAAAAAAATAGTCGACAAATTAATTTGTCGACTATTTTTTATTATATAAAGAATATATTTTCAAAATTGTATGATAGTACATATAAAATAAAAAACTGATATTTTTTAAAAGGTATATACTAATAAATGATATTAATTAACGGGAGGTTTAAATGAAACACTTTAGTAAGAAAATTTGTGTGGGGCTTTCATTATTTATGTTCATATCATATTTTGGACCTGTGAGTAATGTTTTTGCGGAGGAAATTGAAAATAATTCAGACAATTTTACAGAAAATGCTGAAGATAAGCTTTTTGAAAATAGAGAATTAAATAGCGCTTATGCAGATGAGAAAAAAATTGATGAAAGCTATGAAACATATGAAAATGTTGACTTTTCTATTTGGAAAGTTGATGATTTTGAGTATGAGGGAACAACCTTAACAGGTTTATCAGATAGTGGAAGATTAAAGATAAGAAAAAATAAAAATCTAATTCTGCCAAATGCAAACCCTGACGGACAATCGATTACTAAGATTGGATATATGGCATTCGGTGCAAAAAAAGCAAAATATGGAAAAGGAATTAAATCTGTAACATTTCCTAATACAATTGAAATTATTGATGAAGATGCTTTTAGTTTTAATGATATTAAAGAAATAAAAATTCCTGCGAGTGTTAGAATTATAGGAAAATATTCTTTTTATGATTGTGAATTATCAAAAATTATATTTGAAGAAAATAGTATATTAGAAAGTATCGAGAAAAAAGCATTTAAACATAATCGACTTTCGGATATAAATATTCCAAATACTTTAAAAGAAATAGGAGAAGAAGCGTTTGAAGATAATCCGGGTTCTTCAGGAGGAAAAGTAATTCTATATCCTATGGATATTACAAAGCCTGTATTAGTAAGTAGTAATGAAAATTATATAGTAAAATCCGGCAATAGTTCTGAACCTATACCGAATGATACTGAGTGGTACAGAGGAAGTGCTGAATGTGTAAGAACAGATGAAGGAAAAGTTAAGCGTTCTTATATAGTAAAAGTTAGAATATCGGTAAAAGATGGTAAAATTTCAATTGTTGAAGACGATGGAACCGAATTTATCGGGAAAGCTTATAAAAATGAGAAATACTATAAGGGAGCATTACCGATATTTGATAGATATAGAGATAAGTCTATAGAACAAATTTTAAATTTTGAGTTGACTAATCCCAGATATGGAGAGGCTCAAAATGAATTGGGCATAGATGTTGTTTCGGGATCGACAGTAAGTAGTAAAACAATTCATAATGCAATCAGAAATGCTATAGGAAAAGTTCCTGCACCGAGTGTTCCTCAAGATGATATTAATAGTGTTAGAGAGACTGCAATTAATGAGATTAATGAATCGGTTGAACAATTAAAATCTATTGTTGAAGAGTTGAAAAACTTAGTTGGTGATTCAAAAAGCAAAATTCAAAATGAAATAGGATATACAAAAGATTCTGTAGATAATTTAAAAATAGAACTTAAAAAAGCTGAAAATCATATAAATCTATGTGATTGTGATAAAATTAAATCTGATACGAAAAATGAAATTGATGCATTGAAAACTATTGAGTTAATAAATGAAAAAAAGAAACAAATTTTAAGTGAAATTTCTTCATTAAAAAGTGAGATAGAAAAAAATAAAATTGATTTAGAAAATGCAGTTTCAAATCTTCAACAAAATTTTGAAAATGATGATTTATATGAGGGAGAAGCTAAATGTCCCAGATTTAAATATTTAATAAAGCTAAAGGTCAGAGTGAGAGATGGAAAAGTAACTTTAGTAGAAGACAACGGAACTAATGTAAAAGGTCAAAATTTAAAGCGTTATAATAGGTCAAAGTCTTTATTTAAATTGTATAAAGATAAGAATAAAGACCAAATTTTAAATTTTGAGTTGACAAAAAAGTCTGAACCTAAAAATGAATTGGGAATTGATGTAGTTTCGGGTGCTACATATAGTAGTAGAGGCATTCATGAAGCTATGAGAGATGCGGTTGGAAAAATTGTTGAAATTAATCCTGAAATTATATTGGCAAAGGAAATATTAAGAGGGTATGTCGATTCAATAAAAGAAAGTGTGCTTAAAGAAGAAGGAATTGGAACAGATAATAACAAAGTAGCAATAGAAGCATTTAACGAGCATATTGAACTTGCAAGAAATTTACTTGCGAAAGAAAATAAAGATATAACTCCGGAAGAATTGGATAAAATGCAAAAAATGCCAACTTTTATTAATTCTGAAGGGAAAAAGCAAAAGGGAAGTTTTGCAAAGCTCGCTAAAGAGATAAAGGCGGATTTTGAAGTTTTAGGAGAAAGATCATATCAAAATAAAGATAATGAAAAATTTTATACTGTAGTAAAAAATGGAGAAATTATAATTAAAACTGCTGTTAGAGATTTAGAACAATCGGGAAATAGAAAATTATATTTAAATTATATAACTGAGACTCAATATAATTCAAAAGGAAAATCTGATGCAGTATCCGGAGCAACTCCAAAGTATGAAAAACAGGAAGTTCCTCTAGAAAATTATACACTTAAAAATAATAATAACGGCACATATACAATTAAAATTGATAAAATACCAAGTGATGCTGTAATATTAAAACCTATAATAAAGGTTGAGCTTGCAAATATGACATCAATAGAAAATGGGGATATGGTATATATTAAATCTAATGACCCGATGCCGGAACCGTTGAAAGAATACAGGGTAAACGTAATAGGAGGGACAGGAAGTGGTCAGTATAAAAAAGGAGATAAAGTTGAAATATCTGCTATAGATCACAGATTTTCATGTTGGGATTCAAATGTAAAATTAGATAATAAATATAATTCAAGCACATTTTTTATAATGCCTGAATATGATGTTTCAATATATGCAATATTAAATGAACGAGATACGAAAGAATATAAGGATAAAACAGAAAGGACAAATTATAAGAATGATGCTACTATTATAAATAATGTCCAAAATAAAAATATAACAAGTATCCTAAAAATAGGCAGTAAGGAAATGACCATAAATAATAACGGAACAATAAAAACAATAACAATGGATGTAGCGCCATATATAAAAAATGATAGGACGATGTTGTCGTTAAGATATGTGGCAGAAGCATTAGGGTATACTGTAACGTGGAATAAAGATACAAGGACAGCAAGTTTTACTGACGGAAAAAATATATGCTTGATACAAATAGATGGAAATGAAATGGTAGTAAATGGCGAAAAGTTTATACTTGATAATAAACCTGAAATAGTAAGTGGAAGAATAATGCTACCTATAGCATCAATAGCAAGAGCATTGGGACTATCTGAGGGAATAGAAGCAATAGATACAAATAAAAATATTATGTGGAATGGAGAAGAAAGAAAAATTACCATTTCTATATAATGATTAACAGATTGAAGAAAAAGTTTTAAGAGTAGCTTTTATTATAAAAGCTACTCTTAAAATTTAATTAAATTAAAGTGTAAATTTAAAAGAATACTTGATTAAATTTTAACAAATGATATAATATTTGTGTATGGTATGTTATAGAATTAACAGTATTATAACTATGAGTAATAAAATGTAAGGGGGATTTTAGAATGGATTTTAGAATGGATAAGGAACACCTTCTATTACAACAAATGTATCGTGCATTCGCAGAAAATGAAGTTAAGCCCGTAGCTCAAGAGACAGATGCAACAGAAAACGTTCCAATGGAAAATGTTAAGAAATTAGCAAGATATGGATTCTTTGGTATTCCATTTCCAAAGGAATATGGTGGACAAGGTGCAGATTATTTAGCATATGCAATGGCAGTTGAAGAGCTTTCTAAGAAATGTGCTACAACAGGTGTTATAGTTTCAGCACATACTTCATTATGTGCAGCTCCAATCTATGAAAATGGTACTGAGGAACAAAAGAAAAAATACTTACCCGATTTACTAAGCGGAAGAAAAATCGGAGCATTCGGATTAACTGAACCGGGTGCAGGAACAGATGCGGCAGGACAACAAACAACAGCTGTTCTTGACGGAGATGAATATATACTTAACGGTACTAAAATTTTTATAACAAATGCAGGATTTGCAGACACATTTATAATAATAGCGATGACTGATAAGTCAAAGGGAACTAGAGGTATCTCGGCTTTTATTGTTGAAAGAGGCACTCCGGGATTTAGAGTTGGAGAACCTGAAGATAAAATGGGAATCAGAGGTTCATCTACTTGTGAATTAATATTTGAAAATTGCAGAATCCCTAAGGAAAATTTACTTGGTCGTGAAGGTAAAGGTTTTGGTATAGCAATGAAGACTCTTGACGGAGGACGTATAGGAATAGCTTCTCAAGCACTTGGTATTGCAGAAGGTGCTATTGATGAAACTGTTGTATATGTAAAGGAAAGAAAGCAATTTGGAAAGAGATTATCTCAATTCCAAAACACTCAATTCCAATTAGCTGATATGAAGGCAAAGACAGATGCTGCTCAATTATTAGTATATAGAGCTGCTGATATGAAATATAATGGTGAAGCATATTCTCATGCTGCTGCAATGGCAAAACTATTTGCTGCTGAAACAGCTTCCGATGTAACAAGACGTTGTCTACAATTATTTGGTGGATACGGATATACAAGAGATTATCCTATTGAAAGAATGATGAGAGATGCTAAAATTACCGAAATTTACGAAGGAACTTCTGAAGTAATGAGAATGGTAATTTCAAATTGGATGGGCGTAAAATAATCGGAGGTAAGGAAATGAAAATAGTTGTTTGTATAAAGCAAGTTCCGGATACTAATGAAGTTAGACTTGATCCTGTAACTAATACACTTATAAGAGACGGAGTTCCAAGTATAATAAATCCGGACGATAAATCAGGCTTAGAGGCTGCTCTTCAAATTAAAGATATGGATCCTGAAAATACTACAGTTACAGTATTATCAATGGGACCTCCACAAGCTGAAGCAGCTCTTAGAGAAGCACTTGCAATGGGTGCTGATGAAGCTATCCTTGTAACAGATAGAGCATTTGGAGGCGCTGATACTTGGGCTACTTCATGCACAATCGCAGGAGCATTAGAACATTTGGAATATGATTTAATAATAACAGGACGTCAAGCAATAGATGGAGATACAGCGCAAGTAGGACCACAAACTGCAGAACACTTAGGGCTTCCTCAAGTAACTTATGCGGAAGATATTAAAATTGATGGAGATAAGGTAATAGTTAAGAGACAATATGAAGACAGATATCACATCATAGAAGTAAAAATGCCATGTGTAATCACAGCTATTGCAGAACTTGGTGCTCCAAGATATATGACAATAGGCAGAATTTTTGATGCTTATAAAAAAGAAATAACTGTTTGGGGCTTAGAGGATATAAAAGATAAGTTAGATTTAGCTAATATAGGACTTAAAGGCTCTCCGACAAAAGTTAAAAAATCTTTCCCAAAACAAGGAAAGGGAGAAGGAGTTCTTTTAACAAATCTTACAGCTGATGAAGCGGCACAAGCAATTGTGGCTAAGCTTCAAGAAAAATATATTATCTAAGTAAGGAGCGTGTGATAAATGAGCAAAGATGTATTTGTATTTATAGAACAAAGAGATAATACGCTACAAAAAGTAGGTATAGAACTTTTAGGTAAGGCAAGAGAGCTTGCTGATGCTCTTGATCAAAAAGTAGTTGCAATGCTTCTTGGAGAAAAGATTAAAGATGAAGCTAATATTTTAATAAAGCATGGAGCAGACAAGGTAATTTATGTTGAAGATCCTATGCTAAAGGAATATGTAACTGAGCCTTATGCGAAAGCAATATTTGAAATTATTAAAGAAAATGATCCTGAAATAGTAATTTATGGAGCAACTTCAATAGGTCGTGATTTAGCACCAAGACTGGCAGCAAGAATCCATACAGGACTTACAGCTGACTGTACAAAGCTTGAAATAGATCCTGAGTCAAAAAATCTTATGATGACTCGTCCTGCATTTGGTGGAAATTTAATGGCTACAATTTTATGTGAAAATCATCGTCCACAAATGGCAACAGTAAGACCCGGCGTAATGCAGTCACTTAGCAGTGATGCTTCAAGAACCGGTGAAGTGGTGGAAAAGAAAATAGAATTTGTTCCTGAAGATATGAACGTCACTGTAAAGGAAATTATAAAGAGCAAATCTAAGAAAAAAGATATTACAGAGGCAAACATTCTTGTATCAGGCGGACGTGGACTTGGCGGACCGGAAGGATTTAAGATGCTTGAAAGTCTTGCAAATACACTTGAAGCTGAAGTTTCATCTTCAAGAGCGGCAGTTGATGCAGGTTGGATAACAAAAGATCGTCAAGTTGGACAAACAGGTAAGACTGTAAGACCTGAATTATATTTTGCATTAGGTATATCAGGAGCTATTCAACATTTAGCAGGTATGGAAGAATCAGACATAATTATAGCAGTAAACAAAACAGAAGATGCACCTATATTTGATGTTGCAACTCTTGGAGTAGTTGGAGATATAAACGCAATAGTTCCAAAACTTACTGAAGCTATTGAAAGAGAAAAAGCTATTAAAGCTGAAATAAATTAATAATTAAAAACGCTTTAACATTGTTTAAAGCGTTTTTTTCAATTATTTGAAATAATTGTCTTTTGATAAAAGATAAAATAAGAACTAATTTTAAAATTAGTTCTTATTTTATTGGACATATATAATTTTGTTATTTGCCAAGAATTTTTGATATAGTATAATATAAATGAGGTGTAAAATGAAAGAATTTGAAAAATATGGAAAGGTTTTGTTAAATGAACCTCTAAAAAAATATACAAGCTTTAGAATTGGAGGCAATGCAAAAGCTGTATTATTACCTGTAGATGAGAATGCACTAATAGATTCAATTAAATTATGTAAAGAAAAAAATATGAATTATATAGTACTTGGTAATTGTACTAATATTTTAGTTGATGATGAAGGATTTGATGGACTTGCAATAATTTTAAAAGGAGTCCTTGATGATATAAGAGTAGATAGAAATATATTAACTGCAAAATCAGGTGCAACATTAAGACAAGTTGCAACAATTGCGATGGAAAATTCTCTTGGAGGGCTTGAATTTGCTCATGGAATACCGGGTTCTGTAGGCGGAGGCGCTATTATGAATGCCGGAGCTTATGATGGAGAACTTAAAGATGTAGTTGAAAGTGTAAGACTTTTAGACGATGAGCTAAATATAATAGAGCTTTCAAATGAAGAAATGCAGTTTTCATATAGAAATAGCATTGCACAGGATAGAGGATATATAATTTTATCTGTGAAATTTAAACTGTTTGAAAAAAATATTGAAGAAATAAAAGAAAAAATGAATGACTTTTATAATAGGCGAAGAGAAAAACAACCCCTTGAATATCCGAGTGCAGGTTCCACATTTAGACGACCTACGGGATATTTTGCAGGGAGGTTGATTGATGATAGTGGACTTAGAGGACTTAAACATGGAGGGGCACAGGTTAGTCAAAAACATTGTGGGTTTGTAATAAATGCAGATAATGCAACGGCAAAAGATGTAAGAGAATTAATAGAAATTGTTCAAAAGACTGTATATGATAAATTTAACGTTGAGCTTAAAAGAGAGGTCAAATATATCGGAGGAAAATAATGGAGATACTTGTAATAACAGGAATGAGCGGAGCCGGAAAATCACAGGCACTAAATATTTTAGAGGATTTAGGATATTTTGCAATGGATAATCTTCCACCGGCACTTATACCTAAATTTGCTGAAATTGCCTCGGTATCAAATTATGTAAATAAGGTATGTGTGGTTGTTGATGTTAGAAGCGGAAAGTTTTTTCAAGATTTTTCATCATCGTTAAATCAGCTTAAGGGTCTGAATATTGATTATAAAGTCATGTTTTTAGATTCAAGTGAAGAAGTAATTATAAATAGATATAAAGAACTTAGAAGACGCCATCCTTTAAATGAGTCAATAGTTAAAGGGTATTCTCTTGAAAGAGAATTGCTAAAAGATATTAAGTCAAATGCAGATTATATAATTGATACTTCAAATTTAAGTACAGCCACTTTAAAAAAGAATATAAGAGATATTTTAAAAATAGATTTTCAAGAGGAACTTAAAATTTCCATAGCTTCATTCGGATTTAAAAATGGAATATTACTTGATGGAGATTTGATATTTGACGTAAGATTTTTGCCTAATCCATATTATATACCGGAGCTTAAAGAGTTGAACGGAAATAATGAAAGTACGAAGAATTATGTTATGAGTCATGAAGTTACAAGGGAATTTATAGACAAATGTGTAGATATGCTTAGATTTCTAATTCCGAATTATTTAAAAGAAGGTAAGAGTGTATTATCGATAGGATTTGGGTGTACCGGAGGATTTCATAGGTCGGTTGTAATTGCAAATGAGATTGGAAGAAGATTAAAATCTCTTGGAAATAATGTAACTATAAATCATAGAGATGTGGGAAAAATATGAAAAATGTAGTTGTAGTAGGCGGAGGAACGGGAATTTCCGCTCTGCTTAGAGGAATTAAAAAATATACTGAAAATTTAACTGCGATTGTAACTATGGCGGATGATGGTGGAGGTTCGGGAAGACTTAGAAGTGAACTGGGTATTTTACCGCCGGGAGATGTAAGAAATTGTCTTTCTGCTCTTGCAAATACAGAGCCGGTTATGGAAAAACTTTTACAATTTAGATTTGACAGCGGAACATTAAAAGGTCAAAACTTTGGAAATATTTTGATTGCAGCTCTTTGTGAAATATATGGAAGTTTTGATACAGCACTTATGCAAATAGAAAATGTACTTAGTATTACAGGAAAGGTAATCCCTGTTACACTTGAAAACATTCATCTGGTTGCGGAGTTCTATAACGGAGATAAATGCATTGGAGAGTCAATGATTCCAAGTATGTCATATAAGCTCGATACAGGAATAAAAAACATGAGTATGTTTCCTAAAATACCGCAGGCTAATCCGAAAGCAACAGATGCAATTTTAGATGCTGATGTTATAATATTCGGACCGGGAAGCTTATATACATCCATAATCCCAAATCTGCTTGTAGAAGATATAGTTGATTCAATAAAAAAATCAGATGCTCAAAAAATATATGTATCGAATATAATGACACAAAAGGGAGAAACTTTAGGATATACACTTGCAGATCATATAAAAGCATTTGAAAAATACAGTTATGAAAATATTTTAGATGCCTGTGTTGTAAATAATATGCAGATAAGTGAAAAATTGCTTAAATACTATTTGATTAGAGATAGAGCAAAAGAAATAAAAATGCTTGAAGAAGATAAAAAGTTTTTAAATTCTAAAAATATAGATATTATACTTGGAGATTTTGTAGAAGAAAACTCTAAATATATTAGACATAGCGGAATTAAAATAGCGGAAGCGTTAAAAAACAGCTCAATCTTGTAATGATTGGCAAAAAATGATATTATTTAGATTGAGATTGGAGTGAATTAGATGAGAAAGTATAGAAAGAGAGAACATGTTGAAAATTATCTTCGTTCAACTTATGTAGGAAATCCATTATTTGAAGATGTTTTTTTATATCATAATTCTTTGCCGGAATGTGATTTTAATGAAATAGATACATCTACTGTGTTTTTAAATAAGAAAGTAGATTTTCCACTTATAATAAATGCGATGACAGGTGGAAGTGAATTTGCTGAGGGAATAAATTTATCTCTTGCAAGAGTGGCAAAGGAATTTAACATTCCAATGGCTGTAGGTTCACAGACAATAGTATTTGAAGATAAAGATGCGAGAAAGTCATTTGAATGTGTAAGAGAAACACTTGGTGATGGAATTGTACTTTCTAATTTAAGTGGTCATGCTACTGTTGATGAGGCAAAATATGCTATTGATATGATAAAAGCAGATGGAATACAAATTCATCTTAATCCTGCACAGGAACTTGCAATGGAAGAAGGAGACAGAGGGTTCAAAGGAATAATTAAAAATATATCTAAAATTGTAGAAGGTGTTGATGTTCCTGTAATTGTGAAAGAGGTAGGATTTGGAATTTCAAAAGATGTAGCGGTAAAGTTATACGATGCAGGAGTAAGATATATTGATGTATCCGGATTTGGCGGTACGAATTTTTTTGAAGTTGAAAATTTAAGAGTGCCAAGTAATGATTTATCTGAATTATATGGCTGGGGCATTCCAACTGCAATGAGTCTTATAGAAGTAAATTCACTTGGATATAAAGATCTTAATATGATAAGTTCCGGAGGAATTAAAAATTCACTTGAATTGGTAAAGAGTATTGTACTCGGAGCATCAATGACGGCAATAAGTGGAGAAATATTAACTTATTTAATTCATGGTGGATATGAATATACAATGCAATATATTTCAAATATAATATATAAGTCAAAAGTAACTATGCTTTTGACAGGAGCAAAAAATATATCTGAGCTTAGCAGAGTAAATTATAGAGTAACAGGAAAACTTAGAGAACTTGTAGATTATGATAAATAAAATTATGCACCTTAGCTTTTAGCTAAGGTGTTTTTTTATATATAGATTAAAATTATTGTTATTTTAATTATAAATTATAATTACATGATAATATTTTTTAAATTGATTAAATAGGTAAGTTATGATACTTTATCTATATATCATATTAATTAAGGAGATGATTTTTTGTGAACAGTAAACTACATAAAATAATTGCTATTTTATTAATGAGCATTATTATTTTGGGTGATGTATCACCGGTTATTGCGTTGGAAGAAGCGTGGACTTATAAAATGGAAACATCGGAAGCCGAGATAATAAAAAATCCTAACTATGATTATTATTTAAATCACAGAGATGAATTTAAGTACGGTTATGTTCCTCCAAAAACTTTATTTCCGGTTGCAGAACCTGTAAGCGGCAGAAGAAGTAAGAGAGATATTCCGGTTCCTGAAAAATATGACGCAAGAGATGCTGAGCTGATTTCTCCTGTTAAAAATCAAAATTCTACCGGAACTTGTTGGGCTCATGCATCCATGTCATCCGTTGAAACTGCACTTAAAAAGTCTGGTTATGGAGATTTTTGTGATTTTTCAGAATTGCATTTAGTACATAATACAAATAAGTCAACTAATTTACAAGATGGAGGAAATATTCCGTTTGCGATGTCATATTTCTCCAGATTAAACGGGCCTAAATTTGAAAAAGATTTTCCGAGTACAGATTCTGTTTCCGATGATGAAGTGAAAGTATTACCGGGGCATACTATAATGGAAGATTTTAGTAAGAAATTGGCTGAAAAGCAAGTTGGAGATATGATAGTAATAAATAAATCTGAAATAAAAAAGTTTGTCATGGAATATGGAGCTGTAATTGGAAGTTATCATCATGATGAATCCGGATTTATTAAAGATTCAAATGGGATTGTTGATAAGACAAGATACCATTTGAAAAAAAGTGAGTCAAATCACGCTGTAACAATCATAGGCTGGGATGACAATAAGAAAATAACTGATGAAGTAGTAGGCGCTTATTTAATAAAAAACAGTTGGGGTACAAATTTTGGCGACAATGGATATTTTTGGGTTTCTTATGAAACATTTCCCGAAAATGTTGATGGAAAACAAAGTAATTATTATGTACTAACAGATGTCAGAGATAAAGTGGCGGATAACGTATATCAATATGATGAATATGGAGTAGCAGGATTTGACGGATTTAAAACATTAAAAACTTTTATTTTTGCAAATGAATTTGACAAGCAATCTGCTAAAGATGAGATTATAACAGATATTGCTTTTTATAATTGTAATGCTAAAAATACAGAGTTTACAGTATATATTGTTGAGCGCGATGATTGGAAATCAAAAAAACCTTCAAATTTAAGTGAGGAGGATAAAGTAGCAACTGGGAATATAACTCATTCAGGATATTACACTGTTACTCTTGAAAATCCAAGGTATATAACAAAAAATAAATTTGTAATTATTATGAAATTAGAAACAGATACGGAAGGCGTATATGCAGGGTTGGCAGCGACAGATACAGGGGAAGACAAAAAGCCTAAAAATAAAAAGTCATATTACTGGACCGGCATGTCATTTAACGAAGCTATAGGTTGTATGTCTCTTAATGCCTATTCAAAAATAGTATCAGAAGAAGAATATACAATTACAATAAACAGTTCAGAAAACGGAAGTGTAAAAGCAAATAAATATAAGGCGAAAAAAGGTGAAGAAATAACTTTAACAATAGAACCTAAAGAAGATTATGAGCTTGATAAAATAGAAGTAAAAAAAGATGACGAAGAAATAATTTTAACTTCAGATAACAAGTTTATAATGCCTGAAGGTAATACAATAATAACGGCAAAATTTAAGGAAAAACCTGCAGAAGAATATACAGTTACAATAACAAATGACGGCAATGGAAATGCAAGTGCTGATATTCAAAAAGGAAAAACGGGAACAGAAGTTACTCTTTCCGCCACTGCAAATCCGGGATACAAATTTAAAGAATGGCAAGTAATAAACGGTGATGTTACTGTTTCAAATAATAAATTTAACATTGGAAATAAAGATGTAGAAATTAAAGCTGTCTTTGAAAAAATTTCACCAAATTCTGAAACGGTAAAAATTATATTTGACTCCAACGGAGGAAGCTTTGTGCCTACACAAAGCATTGAAAAAAATACAAAAGCAATAAGACCGACAGACCCAATAAGATTTGGATACACATTCATGGGTTGGTATAGAAAATTTAATCAAGAAGAATTATTTAACTTTAATGAGAAAATTAACGAAGATACCATTTTAATTGCAAAATGGGAAAAGAACTATAACATAACACCGGATCCTTATTACTCTAAGTCTAATACTTGGAAAACCATTAATGCAACACAGATAACGAAAACAGAAGAGAAAAAAACAGAAATTAAACAGATAGAACTAAAAACAACTATAAAAATAGGATCAAAGACATTAGAAAAATCCATAAATGGAAAATCAGTTTCTATTCAAATGGACGTGGCTCCATATATAGAAAACGGAAGAACAATGCTTCCGGTAAGATTTGTAGCAGAAACCCTTGGATTTGAAGTAGAATGGAATAACAATACAAGAACAGTAATACTGAAAAATAAAGATAATACAGTTGAGTTGCCGGTGGGAACAAATAAAATAATAGTAAACAGTGTTGAATACACATCAGATGTAAAAACTGTTATAAAAGATGACAGAACATTTCTTCCTGTGGCAAATATAGCAAGGGTACTTGGAATGAAAGATGGCAAGGATGTAGTTTGGGATGAATTGACAAAAGAGGTTACGATTATTAAAAAGTTAAAGTAAAAAATCCCGCGTTTAACGCGGGGTTTTCTGCAAAATTAGTTATTGTAGACAAATTTATTCGGCAGGTCCTACATAGTGTAGATCGCCTTTATAAACTCCTGCAAAATTATCTGAATCAATTTGATAAGTATATTGTAAAGTTAAATTTCCTATATAGAGTTTTTCATTTTGTGTATGAGGACAATCTTCTATAATTCTTGAAAAATTACCATTGTTTTGATAAATAGTATACTCATATTCAGAAATTACTTTATTCTTGTATTCTCTTGGCTGTGATGACTTTTCTGATAATAAATTAGGCTTAAGTTCCTCGTAAGAGATAACTTCTTTAAATCCCTCGGGAACTTTAGGTTTGTTGTTTGCATATACTGCCATGGAAAACGATATCACCAAAATGGAAGTTACTGCTAACAAAATTCTATTTTTCATAAGTTACCTCCATATCTTCAATCACAAAAACTATAAGGTTCCTTAATATAAGGATATCACTATATTCTTATTTAGTCAAAATTGTTTTTTAAATTTTAAATTATTAGATAGAATACTTGAAATTGGAGTATTATTTATTAATAAATATGTGAATTAAGAGTGCATCTATTCCGTACACTAAGTTGGAGCAGGATATTTTATATAATTTAATTAAAGTTAAAATGACTTTTTATAATTCATACTTCCCGTTTGAAATTTTTCAATACAGGTTTGAAGATGAAATTAAATTGGATTAAAATCGAAAGTGTGAGGATGTGTAATGACTTCTTTAAACTACATGAAAGCAAGTTAAATAGAAGGTAATATCTAAATTGATACTACCTTCTACAGCTGAATTATAATTTTATGATTTTATATTCAAATCCACATTCATTGATAAAACGACACATATCTTCAGTTGTAATAAAGGCTGTTTTTGTATTGTCGTTAACATGAAAGCTCATATATTTTTCGTTCATTATTTCTTCATCAAGAATAATGTTTACATCTTTTTCGAAGTTGTTCAACAATCCGAAAATTGAAACGACTCCCGGAGGAAGCATCAATTTTTCCATCAATTTTTCTTCTGAGCAAAAATGAAGTCCTTTTGTTTCAATAAGTTCTTCAAGAATTTTCATATCAACTCTTTTCATATCGTCCATGACTATTAAGTAATATGCACGATTTTTTTGTTAGCCAAGAATAAGGTTTTAGTCCTTACGCCTTCAATACCTTCGATATATTTATCTGCCTGTTCTGTAGTTAAAGCCGGCGGATGGTCAATTAATTTATAGTTTATATTCAGTTCTTCGAGTTTTTGTAATACTTTTTCATATTCTTTCATAACATACCTCCGAAAATTTAAGAAAGATTTAATTAAAGCAACTTGTATTAAATTACATTTTATCATAAAAAGCAATAAATGTATTTTAAAATTATAATAAATAAATAGTTTATTATCTTGATAAATGGGTAACATATTAATGTGAGTATGAGTATAAGTATGTTTTTTTCATTTTAGTTCTCCTTTCAAGTAAAATAGCAGATAAATTATAGTTCAGTATAGTTTATCTGCTATTGATTTTAGAAAGATCCCGACAATTTGATGAAATCTTTTTAATTCAGTTATATATGCAAAATCATTTCCATAGATCTTTTTTTCCGTTTCTAAATCTTCTTCAAGACCTGTAAATACTCCGAGTACATCAATTCCTTTAAGTTTTGTAATTAATACATTATTGTAAGTGTCTCTTAATGCAAGTTCATCTACATAGTCTTTTATTCCGAAATCTCTTATTCCGACAAGACCAAGATTAGTTTCATCATTCGGTTTTCCGTCAGATAATATGATTAAAATTTTTCTATCTTGAGAATTTTTTTCTATCAAATCTGTTAAGAGTTTTATTGCAAGTCCATCACGATTACTACCTGATGCTCTATATTTAAAAATTTCTTTGTTTTTCAGTTTTGAATCATTGTAATCTCTAAATTTTCTGATTACGAGGTAGTTAAAATAATTATTGAATGAAAAAACTCTTGTCTTTATGTTTAATTCTGTAAGAGCTTCTGTGATTACATAGGCTTCAATTGCAATTTCGCTCTGTCTTTCTTCTTGAGATGCTGATGCATCGAGTAGTATATCGACACTTATATCTCCGTGATAGTCTGTGAAATTTCTCTTAAATATTTTCGAATTGTTTGTGTGTTTGCTTTTCCAAACGGAACCGGCAACTAAGTTTCCGCTAATGCTCGGAATTTCATATTCTTCCGTATTTTTTAATAATGAGTTTTTAATTATTTCAGAGAGGTTTTTGATTCCTCTTTTATAATTCAGTTCATCTTCTTTAAATAAATTTAGATTTTCATTATATATTTCTTTTGCCTTTTGCTCATTGTAGGATAAAGGATTTTTAAATTCACCTTTAGTAAAATGTAAATTTACTTTTTCGTGAACTCCTGTACAAATTTTTTCTTCAAGCTTTTCAACTTCAGATTGTTTCATATACGATATTCCATAGTGTTTTTCAACAGATGCAGTTAGATTTTTGTCTGTTGTTTTTAATGAACGATTTTTTTCTATTGTAAGTTTCGTATTTTCATATTTTGCAGAAGTAAATTCAGCTGATTCAATTGTATATTTTTCGAGTTCTGCGATATCCAAGTAGTTTACGATTAAATGGGCAGATCCATTTTCCTGCATTTCTTTTTTCTTTTTAACTTCTTTAATTATATTTTCTACTTTTTCTGTTGATGGTAAATTTTTATATATGTGAAAGTATTTGTTGAATATTGATTGTAAAAATACTAAAAGTTCAAGTGTATCTTTACTTTTGAAGTTTAAAATATCATCTAATAGAAGTTTTACAGTATTATTTATTTTTGGAATTATTTTGTTTTTTACTTGATAATATGCCATTTCAAGTTCTTCGCCGAGATTATGTGCCGCAGAGTTTGAGTATTTATAAAATAGTTTATTTTCAAATTCACATTTAAAATCACATACACCGGGTCTATTTTTAATTAATTGGTCTATAAGTGAATTTTCCATAGACAGTTCTGCTATTGTAAGCATATCTTTATAATTTGCACTTAATTTATAGTGTGCTTTTAAAAATTTTTCGACATAGGGCATATCATAGTATTTATAGCATATTCCAAGAATGGCTGCTTTGTAGTTTTCTGATATTTCATTTTTGAAAATTGTTAAATTTATTTTAGTTTCATAGTTTTCCGAAACTGTCCATACTAAATTTTCAAGTCTTCCGCTCATTTGAAAAGCTCCGATGAAGAAAGATTTTTTTCAAATAGGGTTTTTAAAATGTCTTCAACTACTTCAGCTTCATATATATCAAAACTTTTATGACTCATTCCCATTTGAATGGCATGGTTAATTGTAAGGCCATATTCCATAAGTGATATTGCACTGATTAGCCCTCTTAGGTCAATTGATTTTGATGAAATTTCTGAATTTAATGATTTTTTTTGTAAATCCATAAAGAATTTTGCGAATCTATTTATATATTCATCTTTTAAATTAGTTTTATCTTTTAAGATTTTGATTAAGTCAGTATTAGTTATAGTAGGCATATCAATTACAAGAAATCTTGAAACAAGAGCTTCATTGAGATCTCTTGTGCCTATATATCCATAGTTCATTGTGGCAATAAATCTTGTTGCCTCATGAAGTTTTAGCCTTCCGTATCCCGGCACATCAATAATTCTTCGATAGTCAAGTGCGGAGTGAACTACACTCAGTGCTTCGTTTTTTGCCATATTTATTTCATCAAATACACCGAATCCGCCGTATTCTGCAGTTTCATATACGGGGCCCTTTTTTAGAATTACTTCATTATTTCTAAAGGTATCAGAACCGATAAGAGAAGATGTATCTGTATTGATATTTAGTGAAATTGTCCAAAGGGGTCTTTTAAACAGAAGTGCTAAATTTTCTGACAGTACATTTTTTCCTGTAGCTTTTGGGCCTGAAAGTAATATGTGATTTCCGGATAGTATTCCTGCAATTGCCTTTTCCCATACATCCTTTCCATAGTATTTGAACTTTGGAGAAGGAACTCTGTAATTTATGTTTTCATCAATTGAATAAAATTTTAAAAATTTATCTACTTCGTTTAATAAGCTTTCGGAAACTCCTTGAGAAAGTAAAAGCTCTTTCATATATCCTCCTAATTAAATAAATAGAATTTTAGCTGCTAAAATACACAGTACAAATAAAATACATGGCCTTGTAAATTTTTGAGCATTTTTCAATGCCAATCCTGAACCTACATAATTACCTGCCATACTTGCAAGAGCTCCTAAAAGACCGAGGGGTATTATAATTTTTCCGTTTAATAGGAAAATTATAAGTGCTGTTATATTCGAGGCGAGGTTTATTATTTTTGCATGTCCGTTTGCAAATTGTACATTCATTTTTGCAAATACAGTGAATGCTAAAATTAAAAATGTTCCTGTTCCGGGACCATACATTCCATCATATATTCCAACTAAAAATGCACTTATAGTTACGGTAATGTATGTTTTTTTATTTATAATAAGTTCGTCAGATGTCGCGGAATCAAAGAATTTTTTGTTCAATACTAAAAAGGCGGCAACAGGGAGAATTATAATCATAATTTTATGAAGTTGGTCTTCTCCTAAGAACATCATAAGTTTTGCACCGATAGATGCTCCTAAAAAAGCTGCTATAACAGCCGGAAATGCAAGTTTAAAGCTTACAAATCTATTTTTTATGAATCTAAGTGTTGCCATTGCAGTTCCGCAAGTAGATTGCATCTTAGTTGTTCCAAGTGCCATATGTATAGGTAGTCCTGCAAGTAAAAATGCCGGAAGAGAAATCAATCCTCCGCCTCCGCCGATTGAGTCTACGACTCCGGCTAAAAATAATAAGGGCAATAATATTATTAGAGCTTTAAATGTTAAATATTCCATAATTCACCTCACGTATGATATATTAACACAAAAATCATATACAAAAAAGAATTACAGTTATTTTATTGTAAAAAATTTAATAAAAATCTTTAAAAATAAAAAAACTATGATATAATAAACTTGTGATAATAGTTTTAGGAGGCTACCATGAAAGGTTCTTGCTGTTTTTCAAGCGGCCAAATTAATAAATTTACAATATTAAAAGAACCTAATCTAAGTGTAAGAAAAATTTCTTACGACTTGGCATTGATAGATAAACTTAGAGGGAAGTTGAACTCTGTTTTTGCGCCTAATAATATTACTATAAGTGTAAGCAAATTTAATAGTCTATTTGTGTGAAAGAGAATCCGTATAGGATTCTCTATTTTTATTGGGAGGATATCTATGGAAAAGTTGTACGAAGGAAAAGCAAAAGAAGTTTATTCTACTGAGAAGAGCAATGAATATATCATCAGGTATAAAGATGATGCGACAGCAGGTAATGGAGAGAAAAAAGCAACAATAGCGGGTAAGGGAGAGTTAAATCTTGCTATTACAACTGCAATTTTTGAGATGTTGGAAGAAAAGGGAATAAAAACTCACTATATTGAAACATTAAATAATAGAGATATGAGAGTTAAAAAAGTTACAATACTTCCGCTTGAAGTAATAGTGAGAAATATATCTGCAGGTTCCTTTGCAAAGAGATTTGGAGTTGAAGAGGGAATAGTTTTTTCTAAGCCTACTTTTGAATTATCATATAAAAATGATGAACTTGGAGATCCTTTGATGTGTGAAGATCATGCTATTGCACTTGGACTTGTAACTAAAGCTGAATATGATTTTCTAAAGGATACTACTCTTGAAATAAATGAGCTTTTAAAGAAGTTCTTTGAACAAATAAATTTAAAGCTTGTAGACTTTAAAATAGAATATGGAAAGACTGATGACGGAGAAATTATTCTTGCGGATGAAATTAGTCCCGATACTTGCAGATTGTGGGATAAAGATACAAACAAGAAATTTGACAAGGATATTTTCAGAAGAGATCTTGGAGATTTAATAGAAGGATATAAAGAAGTCCTAAATAGAATGAGAGGCTAATATGTGCGGTATAATCGGCATTTATTCAAATTCGAATGTAAATAAAAAATTATTTTACGGATTAAATTCACTTCAACATCGTGGACAGGAGTCTTGCGGTATAACTGTTTCAAATGGCGAAAGTCTAAAACGTGAAAAGGGAATGGGACTTGTAATAGATGTGTTTAATGAAAACAGGCTTAATGTGCTTGAGGGAAATCTTGGAATAGGACATGTTAGATATTCTACTGCGGGCGGTTCACATGATTATAATACTCAGCCGCTTATGGCATTTGCCAGAGGAATAGAGATGAGTTTAGCGCATAACGGGAATTTAATTAACCATCAAATTTTAAGGACACGTCTCGAAGAAGATGGAATTATGTTTCAAACAGGAATAGATACTGAGGTAATTTTGTTTTTAATAGCAAGATACTATAAAGGAGATATAGTAGATGCCGTTAAAAAGACCATGGGCATAATAAAGGGAGCGTACAGTATTGTTTTGCTTTTAAAAGATAAGTTGATTGCGTTTAGAGATCCGATGGGAATAAGGCCGCTTGTGCTTGGTCAAACTGAAAGTGGAGATGTAATATTTTCATCTGAAAATGCACCAATAGAAATAATAGGTGCGCAGGTAAAAAGAGACATACTTCCGGGTGAGATTGTAGTAGTAGATGAAAATGGAATTAAATCACATTTTATTGAAGGAGCAAAAAAGCCTAAGCACTGCATATTTGAATATGTATATTTTGCAAGAAACGATGCAACTTTAGACAAGGTTAACTCATATAATTTTAGAAGAAGATGTGGAGAGCTACTGTCAATAGAAGCACCTTGTGATGTAGATTTAGTAGTACCTGTGCCTGACAGCGGTATTCCCTCTGCAATAGGATATTCACAAGAGGCAAAAATTCCGTTTGCAGAGGGACTTGTAAAAAATAGATATATGGGAAGGACTTTTATAAAGCCGACTCAAGAAGAAAGGGAAATGGCGGTTGCACTTAAATTAAATCCACTTAGACATGTAATAGAAGGTAAGAGGATAGTTCTTTTGGATGACTCGATTGTAAGGGGAACTACATCTGCAAATCTGATAAAGAGGATGAGAGAATCCGGAGCAAAGGAAGTACATCTTAGAATTACATCTCCTCCGGTAGAATATCCATGTTATTATGGGATAGATACTCCTAGCAGAATAAATTTAATTGCTGCAAATAACAGTGTTGAAGAGATAAGAGAAAAAATAGGAGCGGACTCTCTTGCATTTTTATCTATGGATGGATTGCAAAGGGCAACGCTTATAAGAGATGATAGATTTTGTAAAGCTTGTTTTAACGGAAATTATCCCGTTGATCCAATAGTTATATAAGGAGATTTTTATGATTGATTATAAGGATTCAGGAGTAGATATTGACTCCGGCAATAGAGCGGTAGAACTTATGAAAGAACATGTTAAAAAAACTTATACAAGTGGAGTTTTTGGAGACATAGGACTTTTCTCAGGAGGATTTTCTCTTGATGAGTTTAAAGATATGGAGCATCCTACACTTCTTGCATCAACTGACGGCGTAGGTACAAAGCTTCTTATAGCACAAAAAATGGATATTCACAATACAGTTGGGATAGATCTTGTTGCAATGTGTGTTAATGATTTAATTTGTCAAGGTGCAAAGCCTTTATTCTTTTTAGATTATATTGGAGCGGATAAAATTATTCCGGAAAAAATTTCGAAGATAGTAGAGGGGATTTCAATAGGATGTATAGAAACCGGAGCTGCATTAATTGGAGGAGAAACAGCCGAACTTCCGGGAATGTATTCTAAAGATGAATATGACCTTGCAGGTTTTAGTGTAGGGATAGTAGATAAAAACAAAATAATTGATGGAAAAAAAATTAAAAGCGGAAATGTTGTAATAGGACTTGCATCTTCCGGATTACATTCAAACGGATATTCACTTGCAAGAAAATTATTTTTTGAAGAATTAAATAAAACATGTGATGATATTTTTCCAAATAGTGATAAAAGTGTCGGAGAGGTTCTTTTAACACCCACAAAGCTATATGTAAGGACGATTTTATACTTAATAGAAAGATATGATATTTTAGGAGTTGCAAATATTACAGGTGGAGGGCTTGTAGAAAATGTTCCGAGAATTATCCCAGATGGATTAGGTGTTAGAATAGACAAAAATTCTTGGGATCTTCCGATAGTTTTTAAAGAAATAGTAAACTCTAAATTAGTGGAGGAAGATGAATTATACAGGGCATTTAACATGGGTGTCGGAATGACAATAATAGTAAAATCTGAAGATTCCGATAAAATTTTAAAAGATATAAATGAAAATACAACTGACAAAGCCTATATAATCGGGGAGGTTATAGAGGGAAAAGGTGTTGAATTGGTATGAGAATAGCTGTTTTTATATCGGGTACAGGCTCAAACTTAAAGGCACTTATTGATGCAAAGAAGCTCAATGAATTTGACAGTACTATTGAACTTGTGTTGTCAAATAAAGATGCCAAAGGATTATTTCATGCATATAATGAAAAAATTCCAACAGTTGTTACATCTGATGAAGATAATATTTTAAATAAGCTTGAAGAATATAAAATAGATTTTATCGTACTTGCCGGTTTTCTTCCTATAATAAGTAAAAATATATTGGAAAAATATAAAAATAGGATAATAAATATACATCCGTCACTTTTGCCTAAATATGGGGGAAAGGGATATCACGGCATAAATGTGCATAAGGCAGTATTTGAAAATAAAGAACGAATAAGCGGAGCAAGTGTACATTTTGTTACGGATGAAATTGACGGAGGCGAAGTAATCATACAAAATCAAATTGATATTTCAGATTGCAGAAGTCCTGAGGAAATTGCAGAAAGAGTTCTAAAAATAGAACATAGTATATTAAAAAAAGCTATAAAAAAAATAGAGGAGGAACAATGAAAGCACTTATTTCTCTAACAGATAAGAGTAATGTGGAATATTTATCAAAATCTCTAAGTGAACTTGGAATAAAAATAATATCAACAGGTGGAACTTTAAAGGTAATAAGAGATTTTGGAGTGAATGCAATTGACATTGAAAGTATAACAAACTTTCCGGAGATGCTTGGCGGTAGAGTAAAAACGCTATCTCCTTATGTGCATGGCGGAATTTTATATAGAAGAGGTTTAAAGGAAGATGAAGATACAATAAAAGAGTATAAAATTTCTCCAATAGATATAGTTGTAGTAAACTTATATGATTTTCAAGGAGCTTTAAAAACGGAAATTCACGAGAGTATAGTAGAAAATATTGACATTGGAGGGCCGACTCTAATAAGAGCGGCTGCTAAAAATTATAAAGATGTTTTGATAGTTACAGATCCGAGTGATTATGAAGAACTGATTGAAAGGCTTAAAAATAATAAAGTTGATATTGAATTTAGAGAGAGACTTGCAGCAAAGGCGTATTCTTTAACTGCATACTATGACTCTATGATTTCAAGATACTTTTTAGAAAAAACAGGAGCGGATTTAAAATATCGTTCGTTTGGGTTTGAAAAAATAAGCAGTTTAAGATATGGGGAAAATCCTTCACAAAAAGCGGCTATATATAGGGATAATTATGTAAACAGCTATCTGTCAAATGCAGAAGTTATTCATGGGAAGGAAATGAGTTTTAATAACTATAATGACTTAAATGCGGCAGTAGAATTATCTGCAGAACTTGGTATAAATACAGTTGTGGCATTAAAACATTCTACACCCTGCGCAGCTGCAAAGGGTAAAAATATTTTAGAGGCGTACAGTAAGGCGTATAATGCAGATCCTGTTTCAATATTTGGAGGAATAGTTTCTGTAAATGGAGTAATTGATAGAGAAACAGCTGTTGAGATGTCAAAAACTTTCCTTGAAATAATTGCGGCTACAGATTTTACAAAAGAAGCTCTTGAAATCTTGACTTCTAAAAAGAATGTAAGACTTGTAAAAATTGATTATAATTTAAAGCAACAGGACATAGATCTGAAATATTTAGATGGAGTAGTTTTAATACAAGACAGAGATACTGCTGAAGATGGTTATGAAATTGTAACTAAGTCTAAGCCGACTGATATGGAAAAGGAAGATTTAATCTTTGCAATGAAAGTTGTAAAGTATACAAAGTCAAATGCCATAGTAGTAGTAAAAGACGGAGCAACTCTTGGAATTGGCGGAGGACAAACATCGAGGGTATGGGCTCTTGAGAGTATAAGAAATAATCATCCTGATAAGGATTTTTCGGGTAGTGTACTTGCATCAGATGCTTTTTTCCCGTTTGATGATTGTGTTAGAATTGCAGGAGAGATTGGAGTTTGTTCAATAATTCAACCCGGAGGTTCTCTAAAAGATAAAGAGTCCATAGATAGGTGTGACGAATTAAATATTTCTATGGTATTCACAGGTAATAGACATTTTAAACATTAGGAGGGACTATGAAGATATTAATTATTGGAAGTGGCGGACGAGAATTTGCCATTGGGTACAATTTATTAAAGAATGATAAAAACAGAGAGCTTTATTTTGCCCCGGGGAACGGGGGAACAAATGAGCTTGGCAAAAATATCAACATAGGTGCTGAAGATGTTGATTCTCTTTTAAATTTTGCGTTGGAAGAAAAGATTGACTATACGGTAGTAGGACCGGAGGCTGCACTTTGTGCAGGTATAGCGGATAAATTTGAAGAAAAGGGTCTTAAGATTTTTGGACCGCGTCTTGAAGGAGCGTTATTCGAAAAGAGTAAAGCTTATACAAAAAAATTTTTAAATAAGCATAATATAAAGAGTGCAAAGTATTTAGAAAGTGATAATTTTGAAGAGGCATTTGAATTTGCAACTAAGCTTATTGAGAAAAATGGCAAGGCTGTATTAAAAGCTGATGGACTTGCAGCCGGAAAAGGCGTTTTAATAGCGGAAGATTTGGGAAAAGCTGAAGATTTTTTAAAGAACGTACTTCAAAAAGGTATTTTTGGAGAAAAAAGAGTAGTAGTAGAAGAATTTTTAGATGGATTTGAAATGTCATTAATTTGCTTATGTGATTCTGAAACTATTATTCCATTACCTACATCAAGAGATCACAAGAAAATCGGAAGCGGAGAAGTAGGATTAAATACAGGCGGTATGGGGACATATGCACCTAACCTTGAGGCGGAAAGTTTTTTTGAAAGAATAGACGAAGAAATTTTAAAACCTGTTTTAGAGGGATTGAAAAAAGAAAAGATTGACTATAGAGGTGTTTTGTTTATAGGACTTATGATAAGCGACTCTGATATAAATGTATTGGAGTTTAATTGCAGATTTGGAGATCCTGAAACTCAAGTTATATTGGAACTTATTGAAAATGATTTGCTGGAGCTTTTAATAAAAACATCAGAAAGAAAGTTGAATGAATTAGAGTTGAAGGTAAATAACAAAAAAGCATTATGCCTTGTAATTTCTGCAGGCGGATATCCTACAGAGTATGAAAAGGGAAATGAAATAGTATTTGACGGTGAAATAGAGTGTAAGGTATATCATGCAGGGACTAAATTTGATACTTCATTAAAAACAAACGGAGGAAGAGTTCTAAATTTAATATACAGCGGAGAAAACTTTGATGATGTTATAAAAAAAGTATATCAGGATGCAGCTAAGGTTCATTTTAAAGATATGTATTATAGAACTGATATAGGTCCAAGAGTAAAGAGAGTTTATGTTACTAAAAAATCAGAATTTGATTATGAATCAAAGGAGCTTAAACAAGAAATTAAAAACTCTTTGGGCATAGAACTTAACGGATTAAAAGTTTACAGAAGATATGATATTGAAATAAGTGATGCAGAACTTGAAAAAATCTTATACACAATATTATCTGAAAGACCGGTTGATGAAATTTATTTTGGAGAAGATGCTCTTAAACTTCAATCCACGATGAAAAGTGCAATAGCTGTTTCATATTTGCCGGGACAATTTGACCAAAGAGAACAAGGACTTTTGGATACAATAGCACTTGTGAACGATGAGAAGGTATCTGCAAGTTCAACAACAGTTTATTCAATAGACGGAGCTGATGAAGATGAACTTTTAAGAATTGAAAAATTTCTTGTAAATCCTGTTGATTCACATAGAGTAGGACTGCTTGGAATTCCTACAACACTTTCAAATAATGCACAAAAAAATAAAATAAACAGAGTTTATGATGGATTTATAAATTTGGACGAAGATGGATTGCTAAAATTTTTAAAAGAAAAATCACTTGCTATGAGTATTGAAGATTTAATCTGTGTAAGAGAATACTTTAAATCTGAAAACAGAGATCCGAATGAAACGGAAATAGCAATAATAGACACATATTGGTCAGATCATTGCAGACACACTACTTTCAATACGGAATTAAAAATAAAATTTGATGAAAAGACGGAACTTGACAGGGCAATAAAATCAAGTTTTGATGAATATTTAAAGCTTAGAGAAGAACTTAAAATAAAAAAACCGATAAGCCTTATGAGCTTTGGAACAATTCTTGCAAAATATCTTAGAGCCAACGGAGAACTTGAAGATTTGGAAGTAAGCTCTGAAATTAATGCTTGCTCTGTAAAAATAAAGGTTAGAATTGACATTGACGGCAAAGAAGAACTTAGAGATTATCTTTTGATGTTTAAAAACGAGACACATAATCACCCTACAGAAATTGAACCTCTCGGCGGAGCAAGTACATGTCTTGGCGGAGCAATAAGAGACCCGTTAAGCGGTAGGGCATTTGTATATCAGGCTATGAGAATTACAGGCAGTGCAAATCCGATGCAAAGCATAGAAAAAACTCTTGAAGGCAAATTACCTCAAAAGAAAATCACAACACAAGCGGCACTTGGGTATTCATCTTATGGAAATCAAATAGGACTTGCAACAGGATTTGTAGATGAAGTTTACCACGAAGGATATGTAGCAAAGAGAATGGAAACAGGAGCGGTTATAGCAGCAGCACCTCTCGAAAATGTAACTCGTATGGAACCGAAAGCAGGAGATTTAGTATTATTAATAGGCGGAAGAACAGGACGTGACGGAATAGGCGGAGCAACAGGTTCATCAAAGACTCATAAGACTACATCAATTCTTACGGAATCTGCACAAGTTCAAAAAGGAAATGCCCCTGAAGAGAGAAAGATTCAAAGGTTATTCAGAAGAAGTGAAGTAGCAAAACTTATAAAGAAATGTAATGATTTCGGTGCAGGAGGAGTTAGTGTCGCAGTTGGGGAACTGTCTGACGGAGTAGATATATATCTTGATAGAGTTCCTTTAAAATATGAGGGACTTAGTCCGAGGGAGATAGCTATATCAGAATCTCAGGAGAGAATGGCACTTGTCATAGATAAGAATGATTTAGATGAGTTTAAAAAATATACAGATGAAGAAAATCTTGAACTTACAGTTGTAGCGGAAGTAACAGACAAAAATAGAATGACAATGTATTATGAAGACGAAGTAATTTGTGGTATGAGTTATGATTTTATAAATACTGCAGGAGCGGACAGAACTCAAAATGTTGAAGTGGTAAGTGAAGATGTTCCGAGTATTCTTGTGAATGAAGATAAAGACCCTGAAAATCTTTCGAAGTATCTTGCAGATTTAAATACAACATCAAAGAGAAATTTGATTGAAATTTTTGATGGAAGTATTGGAAGAAACACCGTTTTATATCCTCTCGGAGGAAAGGGTAAAGTAACTCCTATACAGTCCATGGTGGCAAAAATTCCTTCATTTGACGGAGATGTAAAAACAGTTTCATTGATGAGTTATGGATTTAATCCATATATATCTGAAAGTTCACAATACATTGGGGGATATTACAGTGTAATTGAATCAATAGCAAAGCTTGTTGCAACAGGTGCATCAACGAAAAATATCAGATTGTCATTCCAAGAATATTATGAAAAATTAAAAGATGAAAAATCATGGTCAAAGCCACTTAAATCATTGCTTGGAGCACTTGAAGCATCTAAATTTTTCAAGGCACCTCCAATAGGAGGAAAAGATTCAATGAGCGGTACTTTTGAGAATATAAGTGTACCTCCTACTTTGATATCATTTGCAGTAACTACTGAAGATATTGAAAACATAATATCTCCAGATTTCAAGGCAAAGGGAAAAATAGGTCTTATAAAGGCAAAATACAATTCAGTAGGACTTGTTGATCTTGAAGATTTAAAATTAAAGTTTGAAAAAATCTATACAGATATAAAAGATAAAAATATAATTTCAGCAGTGGCAGTTACAGGTAAGGGAACACTTCCTCAGGTATATGAATCTGCTGTGTTAAATACAGGATTTGATGTTAAACTTGATGATTTATACAGTCCTCTATATGGAAGTTTTATAGTTGAATATTTAGAAGATAGAGATTTTATAGAACCGATTGGTAAATTTAGCGACGAAGTAATAGTAAACGGAATAAAATTGTCAGGTGATAAGCTTGAAAAAGCATATCTTCATACATTAGATTCAGTGTTTAAACCAAAAGAACAAATAAAATTTGCAGGATTGGAAAATAGCAGAATTGAAAATAGAAGAACAAAATCATTAAAACCGGTGGAAAAACCACTTGTAGTAATTCCGGCATTTCCGGGAACAAATTGTGAATGGGATACGGCAAAGGCATTTGAAAATGAAGGTGCGGAAGTAAAAATATCAGTATTTAAAAATCAAAGCAATAATGATATAAAAGCTTCAATAGAAGAATTAGCTTCATTAATTAGAAAAGCTCAAATTTTTGCAATACCCGGCGGATTTTCTCTCGGAGATGAACCTGACGGATCAGGTAAATTTATTGCAAATGTACTTCGTGCACCGAAGATTAAAGATGCAATAGAATATATGCTTGATAAAAATGACGGTTTAATAATAGGAATATGTAATGGATTTCAAGCTCTTATAAAAACAGGACTGCTTCCAAATGGAAATATATGCGAAGTGAAGGAAGACGATCCTACTTTGACATTTAATACATGTAGAAGACATATAGCATCATTTGTAGATACAAAAATTCTTACCGTAAATTCACCATGGCTTACAGAACTTGAACTTAATAAAACATATACAATGCCTGTTTCTCATGGAGAGGGTAGATTTGTAATAAATGATATAAGACTTAAAGAGCTTTTAAATAATGAACAGATTGTAGGTGCTTATGAAGTATCTCCAAATGGTTCAGACTATAATATTGAAGCTATAATATCAAAAGATGGAAAAATACTTGGAAAGATGGGGCACTCTGAAAGAATAGCAGATGGTCTATATAAAAATATGTATAATCTTGAAATACAAAATATATTTAGAGCAGGAGTAAAATACTTCAAGGAGGAAAAATGAATAGAGATATCTATCAAAACCCATTAAATACAAGATACTCAAGTTATGAAATGAGTCATATATTTTCTGAAGAAAACAAATTTAAAACATTCAGAAGGCTTTGGGTTGAACTTGCAAAAGCGGAAGCGGAACTTGGATTAAACATAACATTAGAACAAATAAGAGAACTTGAAGAGAATATAGATAATATTGATTTTGAACTTGCTGAAAAATATGAGCGTGAACTTCGTCATGATGTAATGGCGCATGTAAAGACATATGGGGAGGCTGCCAAGAGTGCAGCTCCCATAATTCACCTTGGAGCTACAAGTTGTTATGTGACAGATAATACAGATATAATACTAATGAGTAATGCAATGGAACTTGTAGAAAAAAAGCTTGCGGCTTTAATAGAAAATCTATGTGAATTTGCACTTAAATACAAAAATTTACCAACACTCGGCTATACGCATTATCAAGCTGCACAGCTTGTTACTGTCGGCAAAAGAGCGAGTCTTTGGATACAGGATTTCTTGATGGATTTAGAAGAAATTAGATATAGACGTAAAAATTTAAAACTCAGAGGTGCAAAAGGGACTACAGGAACTCAAGCATCATATTTAAAATTATTTGACGGTGATCATGAAAAAGTCAAAGAGCTTGATAGAAAAATAGTGTCAGCACTTGGATTTAAGTCATCACTTGCAGTAACAGGACAGACATATACAAGAAAAATTGATTATCATGTACTTCAAGTACTTTCATCAATTGCACAATCTGCACATAAGATGACAAATGATATAAGGCTCTTACAAAACAGAAAAGAAATTGAAGAACCATTTGAAAAGAGTCAAGTGGGCTCATCTGCAATGGCATATAAAAGAAATCCTATGAGGTGTGAAAGAATATCATCATTGTCAAAATATGTAATTTCAATAGCACAAAATCCGGCCATGGTAGAGGCAACACAATGGCTTGAAAGAACACTTGATGATTCTGCAAATAAAAGATTGAGTATTCCTGAAGGATTTCTTGCGATAGATGCTATACTTGAAATTGCAATCAATGTGACAGACGGACTTGTTGTATATGAGAATGTTATAAAGACTCATGTTGAAGAAGAACTTCCATTTATGGCGACAGAAAATATTTTGATGGAGGCGGTAAAGCTTGGTGGAGATAGACAAAAGCTTCATGAAAAAATAAGACAATATTCTATGCAAGCGGCAAGAGAAGTAAAAGAGCATGGAAGGAAAAATAATCTTTTAGAACTTTTATCGGATGACGAAGATTTTAAAATGACAAGAGAAGATATTAATGAGATTTTAAATTCTAAGAATTTTATAGGTAGAAGTGCAGAGCAGGTAGAAGAATTTATAAGGGAAGAAGTAAAGCCTTTAATACAAGAGTACAATACTGAGTATACAGTTGAACTTAAGGTTTAATTTAGGAGAATATTAAAATTTTATATTGGCATAAATTGAATATATTTCAATATTGTTACAAAAACTTGATTTTCTGTAACACAATCTTAAAAATCATTAGACAAATTTGTTGGTATAATGGTATTAGTCAAAGTATATTAACTATAAAAAAGGTGAAGGCTAAATGAAAAGGGGTAGGAAAATACTGTTATTACTTACTCTTCTCTTAGTTTTAAGTTCTTCAAATGTTTATGCTAAAAAATATCAAGATACAAGGGGACATTGGGCAGAAAAGTATATTGATAGTATGAGTGATGCAGGTTTTATTGTAGGATATGAATCTGATATGTTTAAACCGGATAATTATATTTCAAGAGTTGAATTTTATGCAGTTGTAAATTCTATGGCAAACTTGGAAAAAACTTATGCTGTTACTTTTTCTGATGTTACAATTTCCGATTGGTATTATAAGGAAGTTGCAAAGGCAATTAAGGCGGGATATTTAATTCCTACAACAGGAAAGTTAAATCCTGACAGACCGATTACAAGACAAGAAGTAATGGGAATACTTGGCTATATGTACAAGCTTAAGCCTGATGTTTCAGCTACAACTAAATTTAAAGATGCACAGGCATTTTCTGCTGAGAATAGAGGATATGCAGGGGTTCTTATTGGTGTAGGAGTAGTTGATGGAGGCCCGGATCTTCTTTTGAGACCTAACGCCGGTATTTCAAGAGGAGAAATTTGTAAAATACTCGATATGTTAATGGATGAATATGGACTTCCTGACAAGAGAGTAGTGGTTGACAGTAAAATCAAGTTCGGAGATCGTAATCTCTACAATTAAGAAGGAGTGCTATCTGTAATTGATAGGCTCTTTTTTAATTTATGTTTAATGTAGAATTTTTTCTGTGATATAATAACGGTGGAGGTTTATTATGTTTAAGAAATATATAAAGATTATACTTTTAATAATAGTATTTGTGCTTTTAGTATTTTTATTCTTAACAAAATCGAGTTTGTTCAGCAATAAAGATATTGTTTTCGACAGATCTGTAAATGTTACAGATTCGGCATCTGATTTTCATATAAGCACTAACGGGCTTATGATATTTGACGGAAAGACAATGTATATTTGTGATAAAAATGCAAATTTAATAAAGAGTGTAAGCTCAAAGAATAGAGAATTAAAAGTTTTTTTTGCTAATAATTATGGGTTTTTATATGATGAAGATGTCAAAAAACTCTATGAATATAATGAAACAGGTGAACTTGTAAATACATTAAAGCTTGATGAGTATTTATATAATATAAGTTATAAAAATAAAAATATAATTTTACATTTTAAAGGAGATAATCAAGAGAGCTTAAAAATTTTAAAAAGTGATGGGAAATTATATGACTTGTATTCTACATCCAATTATATTTTAGCATATGATGTTTATGGTTCCGGAGCTTATTATGCAATAGCAGAGTTTAAAATAGAGGCAACAGGGCATCAAAATATAGTTACTATTGTAAAAAACGGAAATAAAAAAGTTAACAGCTACTCTTCTGAAATAACTCTTTTCTTAAGTCAAAGCAAAAATAGAACTGTTATGGTAACCGATAAAAAGATGTATATATTTTTTAAAGATAATAAGCAATCTATTGAAATACCGAATATAAGTGATATTTTAATTGCAGATAGAAACATATATTTGCTACATTCAAATATAATTTCAAAGTACAATTTAAATCTTAAAGAAAAATCTAAAACTATTTTAGCGGCGAATGTAGATAGATTAGAAAAAGTTTCCAATTCAATTTACGCATATGGAGATAGTGATATAGGTGGAGACCTGGGTAAAGCCGGACAATTTTATAAAAGGCTTGGAACTTCGGTAGATAAAATTGAAATATCCGGGATAAAAATAGGAACAATGAAAGATGGAAAGATAAGTTTATATAAAGTAATTAACAGCAGAAATTTTAATAAAAATGATGCAGAGGTAGGAATTTGATATGGAAAAATTTGAGAATGTGATGAAATATTTAAAAGCTGAAAATGGAAATTTAAATTTTTTGGGAAAGATTTTTGAAATATGTATAATTTTTCTGGTAGCATATTTATTTTCATTGTTCATATCTTTTATAATTAAAAAAAATTTACATTCACAAAGTATTAAGAAACATAATTCATATATGAGAATTGTAACAATTACTAATCTCTTTATAAAGATGACAAAAATTATAATATATTTTTTAGCTGTAATGTTGACGATTGAAGTTTTGGGGTTTAATTCGACATCATTATTTGCAACTTTGGGAGTAGGCTCAATTGCAATTTCATTTGGGGCACAAAATCTCGTTAAAGATGTAATAAATGGAGTATTTATCATAGCTGAAAATCAATATAGTGTAGGAGATTTAGTTGAGATTTCAAATTATCAAGGATATATAGAAGATATTGGGATAAGATGTACAAAACTTCGTGATTTTGCCGGTGAACTTTATATAATTCCAAATGGAAAAATCGGTATAGTAACTAATAAACAAAGAGGAGATATGAGAGCAAAAATAGTATTTCCTGTTTCCATAAAAGAAGAACCTAAAAATATAATAGAACTTATAAGAGAAAATATAGGATATTTAAAAGATGATGACAGAATTTTAAAAGGACCTGACGTTTGGGGAGTTACAAATAATACGGATAGAGGATATGAAATAACAGTTGCAGTTTATGCAAAACCCGGAGAACAATTTAAAGTGGAATATGAAATAAGACAAAAAGTGGTGGAAGCATTTATTAAAAATAAAGTTGAGCTTCCAATCGTAAAAGCGGAGGTAAATCAATGTTAGTATATGAAGTTGGAGATGTCGTAACACTGAAAAAAGGGCATCCCTGCGGAGAAAATAAATGGGAGATACTAAGAACCGGTGTAGACATTAAGCTTAAATGTCTTGGCTGTGACAGACAGATTTGGATAAGTAGAATTGATTTTGAAAAGAGAATTAGGAAAATAAAAGAAGGAGAAAAGTTCATAAGCATAATTCATCATAAGAAAGATGATAAAGAAACCAAATAAAAGATGCGGTAATTTTTTGTACCGACCCCAAAAAGTTAGACCAAAAAAAATCTAACGATTGGAGGTCGGTATTTTTATGTCAAAATATTCTTATATACAGGGATGCCGAAGGCAACATTTGTGTATTACAAGAGAGATTTAATAAGAAAAAATCCGGGTGGGAATTAGAAGAAAAGATTATTAAAATTCGTAATAATCATAAGTATTATAGATACCGTCAAATGTTTGATTAATTATACAATCATCTTTTTGTTTACAAATATTAAGAAATTTTTAAAAAGATTAAGAAATCAAGATTTTGTTATGAAGTATGATATAATGTTATACGAAGAGGTTTAATATGAAAAAAATATATTTATTAATTTTAATTTTGATTTTAATTTCGTTTGAGGTAAGTGCAAAAGAAATAGATGTGAATTTGGAGTATCAGCTTGTAAAAATAAATGATACTGTAAAAAATATACCTGCATATAAAGTAGAAGGATATAGCTACTATAGGATTAGAGATATAGCATCAGCATTAAATAAAACAAATAAGAGATTTGATGTGAGCTATGATGTTCAAAAAAATAAAATTGATTTAATTCGTGGAAGGGAATATCAGGAAAATTTACTTTTGATATACTCTAAAGTTGAAAAGACGAATCTAATTACAACAAAGCTTTATATTGATGGAAGACCGATAATTTTCAGTTCAATAAATATTAATGGATATAATTATTTTAGAATTAGAGATTTGGCATCTGTATTAGATTTTAATGTTGAATATGATAATATAAAAAAAATGATAGTTATAAATACTGCGACCGGATATAAATCTTTGGGTAATGATTATTTAAAAGCACCACAGTATACTGATTTAAAAACTGATAAAGAATTCTACTCATCTATTTCAAAAAGTTATGCTGACTTATATGAAGTTCAAAAAAGTGTGATGGAAGATTTGAAATTTAACGGAACTAATTATTCAAAATTAGTTTCTTTAAAAAACTCTCTCTTTTCATTTGAAAATTATTATAACAGTATATTAGATTCAAGTTATTTAAAAGGTAATGAGAAGATTAAAAGAATGTATGAGGAATTTTTAGATAGTTTTAAATTGCAAAATAGAGATTACTATTTATTAGTTACTTCTATTGAAAGTACAGACAAGAATTCTGAATTGGATAGTATAAAGATATATGAAAACAGTTTTAATAAAGTAAAAGAAAATTTTGTAAAGCTTACAAATGAGTTATCACAAAAATAAATAAAAGGTAGAAATAAACTTAGCAGTTATTTCTACCTTTTTAATTTTCTTTTAAAATTGTCGATTGCCATACTACAAACTGAATAGCTATAAAGAAAATTATTGCGACTAAGGTTAAGAATATTTATTTTAATATATATTTTAGTCAACAATTGTTATATAATAATATTGACTATGTATGTATGCTGAATGGCAGGAAAATTATTAAGGAGGAAAAAGATGAAAGATAATAAAAAAACTATTACAAAAAAGCTTTTAGCTTTTACATTAGCATTTATTTTACTTATGACATCGTTGCCGTTAAATGTTTTTGCTGAAATGGAAAATGAGTCAAATAGTAATTTCATCGAAGAAAATGCAGGAGAAGTAAAAAATCCTGTAGGTATAGGAAAAAACTCTAAAGAAGAAAATTTTGAAGAGATTGAAGCTACTGATTTAGATGTGGATTCAATCAAAGGCGAAAAAGCTAAGGAAAGCCCATATCAAGCGGCTAAAAATCCGGACAACTTAGTTGGGAATGAAATTCCGGATGGAACAATTAACTATGGACCATTTGAAGAAACTAAAATATTTAAAGTTTCAGGTAATATGATTAGAAATGCCGAAAATAGAGAATCATCAGCGCCTCAATGGGTTCAAAATTTAATTAATCCCGGCGGAACACTTGATCCTGATTTAGTAAATGAGGGTTCTGTAAAGGCATATAAGCCGGTTGTGGAAGAAGACCCAAATATAGCTAACAAGTGGACAGTAAAGATGCTTGTAGCGGCAAGGGATTCTGTTAAAACCTCTAAGATTGTACTGGTCATAGATACATCAGGCAGTATGAAAGACTTTGGGCGTATGAAGGGTGCAAAAAACGCCGCTAATGCCTTTGTTGACAATGTGTTAGACGGCTCACAAAGTACACAAATAGGTATTGTGCGTTTTGCCTCAAATGTTAGCATTGTATCAGATTTTACAAGCAATAAAGCCAAATTGCATAGTGCGATTAATGCTTTATCAGCTGAAGGCGGAACCTTTACTCAAGCCGGAGTAAAGCAAGCCAGAACAATGCTTGCCGGATCCGGTGCAGATAAGAAATATATGGTCGTGCTTTCAGATGGTGTGCCGACATTCAATTACAAAATATCTCATCCAAATAATTATTTGATTGATGGAGGACCGGGAAGTCATACCCATGAGAAACAAACAGGTAAGCAGTTGCCGGAAAATGAATTTTTATACAACGAGTCAGCTACCGGATCAGGCAACAGCATGTGGAAACAATATGAAAGAGTGAAGATTGGTGGAGGAATATTCCCAACCTACGAATATCATTATTACAACAGCGGAAACTGCGCCATTGCCGAGTCCGGCTTTGCAAAAGCCGCCAATATGCGTGTATTTACAGTTGGATTACAAACAGATGCAACGGGAAGCGGGGTTCTTCGTGATATTGCATCTGCTCCCGGAGATTTTACAGAGGTAACAGATGTAAGCCAACTAACTCCTGTATTTGAACAAATAGCAGCACAAATACTAAAAACTGTAAATCAAGCAACAGTAAATGTTAACTTTAATACAGGATTCCAGTTGCCGGATGATTTTGATCCCGCAACAGCAGGGCATTCACCCGGCTCAGAAATTACAGTAGTTGATGGAAAGCCGAAATGGACAATGGCAACAGTAGCCACAGTATTTGATGAAAATGATCCGTCATTAAAGTATGAGTATATAACATATACCGTGACAATAAATGATGCTATTTTAAAAAATAACAGTCCTGAAAATGGAATTAATCCGTTAGGTCAAATCTCTATGACCTATACAGACCAGAATGGGAATCCACAAACAACAGATTTTCCTGAAACTCAAGTAACACCTAAACTGTTTGTATTGAATAAGGTTGTTACAAACAATGCAGGTGGAGCGGCAGTGGATTCAGATAAGCGTGAATTCCAATTTAAGGTGGAAAAAGTCGTCGGAAGTGGATATACTTACCACGAAACTATCGGTCTAAGACCCGGCGAACAAAAAATCATTCACAATCCTGATAAAAATGCAGATTATCGTGTATATGAACTTAGAACTGCAAAGGTATATGATGAAAATAATGAAAATCCATTAAACTTTAATGTTACGACCTATTATAATAAATTTGAAGTAACGGCAAATGGTGATTTACCAACGACAACCGGTGATGCACCGGCAGGCGACGGTATAGGTAAATCTATTACGGGTTCAATACTCGGTGGAACAGCAGGAAAACGACTGAACGTTACCTTTAAAAATTGGGAAGAAGAAGAGGCCAGAGCTAAGATCAGTATCCATAAGATTGTAGAGCAATCTAGGGGAATAAGCAGACAAACTCCTCCAACCTTTACAATTAATTTGAAGAGGAAAGCAGGAGTAGTTCCGGGAATGGAAAATGAACATAACTGGGATCAAACGGTAGGAATGAATCAAACAGTAACAATTCCTCACATGATGAGATTTACAACCTATATAGTGACAGAAAAAGATTTAGCAAGTATATTGCCATATGCTCCGAAATTAGGGGAACAAGGCAAAGAAGTGGAAATAACCCTATATAAAGTAACTGCAGGAGGAGCATTAGGACAGGTTATTGACTTTACTAATGTCTATAATTCGAGTGCAACAGTAAATGTAACAGCTACTAAAACTTGGGAAAATGGACCGGATGCAGATCATACCGCACCGGTATTTGAATTATATGCAGATGGAAATAAGGTTGAAGGTGTAACTCCGACAATTGTACCATCAAGCGGTACAGCAACCAGCTTTACCTATACTTGGACTGTACAGGCTATTAATGCAACTACACATTTGCCAATAGAATATACAGTAAAGGAAGCAGGCGTAGGTGCGGATAACAAGATAACAGTAAATAATCATATCTATACAGTAAGTCAGCATGGCAATGAAATTACCAACACTTATGAAATACCGAATAACGGTACATTTACAGCCACAAAAGTATGGTCAGGAGATGAAAAAGTAACAAGACCAACTATGAATTTTGAGTTGTGGCGAAGAATTGGAAATGCAGCAGGCGAACAGGTACCGGGAGCAGAAGTTAAAGAAATAAACGGAAGCATAACAACTGCAACTTGGACAGGCTTAGAAACTACAACTGCAGCAGGTGATGAGTATACATTCTATGTAAAAGAAAGCCTTAAGAATCCGGGAGATGTCAACAACGACAACTGGATATTGGGTGAATTTAATACTCAAAACAATAGTATTACCAACACCGTCAAGACAGGCGACGAAAATCTAGGCAAGCTGACAGTAGCTAAGAAGCTGTTAGAAACAGGAAACGGAGTAAGAGCCTTAAGAGGAACTCCAATTAAGTTCAGCTTCAAGGTGACAGGTCCTGCGAACTATGAAGAAACCTTTGAATTGGCACCGGGCGAAAGCAAAGTATTAACAGGCCTATACTTTGGAGAATACAAAGTAGAAGAAACTAACACACAAGGTTACACAGCAACATATTCAGTAGCAGACGGAAAAGTAACACTAAAAGCTACTGAAAAAGAAAAAACAGTAGAAGTAATCAACACAAGCGGCGGACAAGGAACAGTAGTAGAAAAGACATTAGAAAAAGTATGGGTAAACGGACCGAAACCAACTGTAACAATAGAGCTTTGGAGAAAGAACAACGTAGAAGGTGCAGACAAAATCGATGAAAAAGTAGATGAATTTATAGTACCTGCAAATGCAAATGGAAATGATCTAAAGAAGACTTTCACAAACTTGGCAAAACACGATCCGAAGGGAAATGAATTTGAATACTACGCAAAAGAAGAAAACGTACCTGCAAACTATACAAAAGCAAT
>NZ_GL349422.1:522148-550389 GCF_000090945.1 Peptoniphilus sp. oral taxon 386 str. F0131
CGGAAAAGTAACACTAAAAGCTGCAGATAAAGAAAAGACAGTAGAAGTAACCAACACAAGCGGCGGACAAGGAACAGTAGTAGAAAAGACATTAGAAAAAGTATGGGTAAACGGACCGAAACCAACTGTAACAATAGAGCTTTGGAGAAAGAACAACGTAGAAGGTGCAGACAAAATCGATGAAAAAGTAGATGAATTTATAGTACCTGCAAATGCAAGTGGAAATGATCTAAAGAAGACTTTCACAAACTTGGCAAAACACGATCCGAAGGGAAATGAATTTGAATACTACGCAAAAGAAGAAAACGTACCGGCCAACTATAAAAAATCAATAGAAGGGCTAAAAGTTACAAACACTTATGTATCACCGATAGTACCACCAACAATTTTAAAAGGGGATGTAACTGCAAATAAAATATGGAGAGACTATAAAGCGATACATCCAACAATTTGGTTTAAGTTATATAGGAACATAGTAGGAGGCAATTTAGAAGAAGTACCAAACGCAGAAATAAAAGAACTAAAAGAAGGGACAACAAAAGTAACTTGGACAAAACAGAACTTGGAAGATAAAAAAGGTAACAAGTATATTTTTAGTGTAAAAGAAGTAGATTCAAATGGAAGAGATTATGTACCATACGGCTATGAAAAAAGTGAAGTGGGACTAACAGTAATAAACAGTAAAAAAGAAAAAGACTCTTCAAATGTGATAGTAACACCTGCACCAAAACTGAACAAAAAAGATCACTTCCCATACGTAATGGGATATCCGGACGGAAGTTTTAAACCGGAAGGAAACATAACAAGAGCAGAAATGACAGCCATCTTCTCAAGACTACTAACAGAAAAGATGCACGTAGGAGATAACTATCCATTATCATTTAGTGACGTGGCAAGAAGCAGCTGGTATGCTGAATATATAGGACAATTAACATCAGTAGGAGTAATTGCAGGATATCCGGACGGAACATTCAGACCGGAAAATTCAGTAACCAGAGCAGAATTTGCAACAGTAGCATCAAGGTTTATAACAAGCAAAAAATCAACAGGTGGATTTGCAGACATACTAAATAATCACTGGGCAAAAGAAAGTATTGAAAACGTGAGAGCAGAAGGTTGGATATCAGGATATTCAGATGGAAGCTTTAAACCGGATCAATATATAACCAGAGCGGAAGTAGTATCAATAGTAAACAAGATGCTAGATAGATACGCAGACAAAAATTATGTAGATAGTCATGCAATGGAATTAACAAACTATACAGACTTGTCAAAAAATCATTGGGCATACTATCCAATAATGGAAGCAAGTAATGGGCATGATTATGAAAGACTTTCAAATAATCAAGAAGTTTGGAAAACATCATGGAAGCCTAGAAAATATTAAAATTGAAGAAATCAAAGAAATTTGATAGAAAAACAAAAATCTCAAGATTAAATCTCTTGAGATTTTGTTTTTTAGAATAAGAAATTTATTTATAGAAGTGTTTATTAAAAACTTTTATTATAGAATTTATATTAAGCACCGACTAACTATGTAAGAGATAGTATAATAAACTTGTGAAAATACTAAATACTAATAATGAAATAGAAAATTTTGTAAAGCTTATAAATGAGTTATCACAAAAATAAATAAAAGGTAGAAATAAATTTAGTAGTTATTTCTACCTTTTTTAATTTTCTTTTAAAATTGTCGATTGCCATGATACAAACTGAATAGCTATAAAGAAAACTATTGCAGCTAAGGAATTTGAGAACAAATTTCCCCAAAAGACTGCATTTACACCAAGAGATTTTTTAAATGCCAGTATGAATAAAAATCTAAATAGCCAAATTCTAAGTACTCCCATGAATAGAGGAGCTTTTGTTCTTCCGAGTCCTATATATGTTCCTTGAATTATCATGTAAATTGCAAATGGAAATACGGAGAATGTATAAATATTCAGTGCATGTGTTGCAATTTTCATTATTTCTTGATCCGGATTATTTTTTTGGAACAGTTTTACAAGTTTTGGAGCAGTAGGCCAAAATATCATGACTATGATCACGCCGATTATAAGGGATGCGATTAGTGCTTTATACATTATAGATTTAGCCTTTTTAGATTCGCCAATACCTATATTCATTGAAACCATAGTTGTAACTGTTGTAGAAATTGAACTTGGCACAGTAAATGCCAGTGAATTTATATTACTTGCAATACCGGAAGCATTTAAAACTTTTGCTCCGTATGATTGCACTTCCATATTAATTAGAAAGAATCCGAAAAATACAAATGTTGATGCAAACATTGAAGGTATTCCTATTTTTATTACTTCTCTAATTGCAATATAGTCAAATTTATAGCTTTTTAGATTTAATTTTGTTTCACTTTCTTTGATAAACAAATCATAAAACATCCATATACCTATAATTACATAAGATGATAGTGATGCAAGTGCGGCACCTTTAACTTCGAGTGTTAAAATTTCAAGATATATGAAATTAAATATTATCTTTAAAATTAGCAGTATTATCATTCTAATAAAAGTTGCTTCGGGCTGGCCGGTTGCATTTTTAATTCCGTTAAATATCGCTGCTAAAAATAATAACGGCATTACAAAAGAATAGGTTGCCAAGTAATTATAAATATATGGTGCAACCTGCGGATCTACATTTTTTGAAAGTAAAAATGCTATAAGTATACTGAGCGGTGTAGTTAAAATTCCCATTCCGAAAGAAAAAATCAATATCTGTAACGAAAAATGCTTTACTTTTTTTATTTCCGCCCGTCCGTTATATTGACCTATTATTGCCATAGATGCAACACCAAGTCCTTGAGAAAGCCCCATCAATATATTTATGACAGGTTGAGAGAAACTTACTGCACCTGCAACTAAAACTCCGCCATAATTATTTAAAAAATATCCGTCTATCAAAGGTATAAGAGATTGAACAAAAGCCATCAGAATGGTGGGCATGGATAAAATTAAAAGACTTTTAAAAATATCTCCGTTCAGTATCATATCTCTTCTGTCTGAAACTGTTTTTGACATCATAATATCACTTCTTTAAGTAGCCTTCTATTTCAAGCAATTTTGCTTTGATATCAAGTCCACCTGCAAAGCCTATCAATTTTCCGTTTGCACCTATAACTCGGTGACAAGGGACTACAATCGGAAGTTTATTTTTATTGTTTGCAAGTCCGACTGCTCTGTATGCTTTCGGGTTTTTAATATAAATGGCAATATCCTTATAGCTTCTGACTTCTCCATAAGGAATTTTTAAAAGAGCATTATAAACACTTTTTTCAAAATCAGTTCCGGAGAGTTTAAATTTAAATGTAAAATATTTAAGTTTGCCATCTAAATATTTTGAAATTTCATCAAAGCAATTTTTTATTGTTTCATTTTCTGCATAATTTTCATCGGGCATAGTTTTATTAAAATTTATTTCGGTTATGTACCCGTTGTCCTCATAAATAGTTAGAGGACCGATTTTAGTATTATAGGAATATTTCATACGGATACCCTAAACAAAATATTCAGGCTCAGCACGCCTTTGGTACATATCTTCAAGTTCTCTTGCATGGAACAGGTATCCTTCGTCGTCAAAATATTTTGCCCCTGTAGGACATTTTTTAATACAAGCACAACATTTCATACACTTGCCGGGAATTTCTTCGACATTATCAAAATTTATTGAGCCGAGAGGGCATTCTCTTGCACAAATTTTGCAGTCGATACAAAGGGACATATCGGTTTTAGGTTTTATCTTTACAAAGTTAATTCCATTTCCGTGTCTGTCTCTCGGTGTATAATATGGTCTGTATGGAACTTCGCCTATTATATTAGGCTTTGAAAGATTATTAGATTTAATTTTTTCAGCAACATCTTTTGCAAAGTTATCAACGATTTCAAAATCTTTTTCATCAGGTCTACCCTTAGCTAATATTTTTGAAAAAGAATGTTCAGCTACAAAAGCTCCTCCACCAATTACATTTATACCGCCGTTTTCCATTAAATCTCTAAGCTCAACCAAGCAGTCATCTACATTTCTATTACCGAATAGAGAAATTGCAACTCCCAATGCGCCTTTTCCGTTAATAGTATTTAGATATGGAAGAAGTAAATTTGGAACTCTTCCTGCTATTGTAGGCACACCTGCAATGACGATATCACCATCTTTAAATACAGGCATACTTTCACGCATTTTAGGTGTTGTGAAATTGTAGTCGTAAAAATTATCTATTGAAAGATATTTCCCGAGGCTTCGAGAAAATCTTTTTACAACTTTTTTTGTGGTATTTGTTCCCGTAAAATAAAAAGTACATATTCTATTAATCATAAAAACCCCCCATATGTTTATTATAACAGAAATGGGATATAAAACTCATATTTTTTTAATTGCAGCATAAAATTGATGGGAGTTAAAAAATAAACTTAATAAGCCGGTTGTAAAAAATTTTTCTATGCTTTATCATTAAGAGGGTGATAATATGATTAAACTTAGACCACATCATTTGCTATGTACTCAGAGCTATATGGGAGCAGGATATAGTGACGGTTTTGTAGAAAATATGAATAAGATAGTTGATAATCTTAGAAGTGATAAAGATTTAAAGATAGAGATTGTTTTTGAAAATGATAATATATGCGAAGCATGTCCTCACAATATCGGAGGAGTAAGTTGTGAAAGCGATGATGTAGTTTTGCCGATAGACAATAGAGTTAAAAACATATTAGAATTAGAGAATGGAGAATATTGTTATTCGGATCTTATAAATAAGCTGAATGAGAAGATTACAAAAGATGATTTTATAGGTTTGTGCTGTGAATGTCAGTGGTGGGATGGAATTTGTAAGGATATATTTATGAATAAAATTTTAAAAAAATATAAATAGAAGTTTTTAGACTTCTATTTTTTATGTAATATTCAATTATAAAAGTGAGTAATAATATATTATTGTAAAAGTTTATGATAGATATGGAATAAATCTTTATGATATTTGATTAAGAGTATTTTCTATTGTATAATTACAACTATGTGGAGAGGTTAAAATGTTAGTACAAAAAATATTAAAAGCCGGAAATTATGGAACAAAAAATGAAAGCAGATTAAAAATATCGGTAATGACTTCTATAGCCGGAATGCTTGCAAATGTATTTTTGTGTATTGTAAAAGTTATTTTGTTTTTGTTCACAAATTCACTTTCAATACTTGCAGATGCAATAAATAATTTAACTGATTGTATTTCATCTGTATCTACAATTATAGGAGCGAAGCTTTCAACTATGCCCGGAGACGAAAAGCATCCATATGGACATGGAAGAATTGAATATATAAGCGGACTTGTAGTTGCGATTTTTGTCTTTGTAACAGGGGTTGAATTTATAAGAATTTCAATAGGAAGAATTATTCATCCGAAGCATATAGAATATTCAACCGCTACTGTATTTTTAATGATATTGTCAATTGCGGTAAAATTATATATGGTAGTATTTTATGATGAGATTTCAAAGAAAATAAATTCACTTCCGGCTAAAGCGCAATCCAAAGATTCTATGGGAGATGTAATTATAACCGGTGTTGTAGTAATTTCGATATTTGTTCATAAAATGACAGGTTGGCTTGTAGACGGATATGTAGGAGTATTAATAAGTCTTTTTGTGATTTATTCAGGATATGAGCTTATAAGAGATACACTTAGTGAAATAATAGGAGAAGCTCCAAGAAATGTAGTAAAAAAAATTAAGGATAGTGTAAAAAAATATGATGAAGTATTGGGAGTTCATGATATTATAGTTGTAAACTTTGGACCGCAAAAGACGTATATAACACTTGATGTTGAGCTTAGATATGATATGTCTCTTGTAAGGGCACATAGTATTATAGATAGGATAGAAAGAGAACTTGAAGCAGAATTTAATTGTATAATAAGTATTCATGTCGATCCGGTTGGAATGTATTCTGAAGATGAGGAAAAATTTGCAAGGGTGCTAAAAGACATTGTTAAAAAAAATCCTACAGTATGGTCATTTCACGATTTATACTATGAGAACGGCGTACTTAGGGTAGATATAGTTGTTGATGGAAATAAAGTCCACAATGACATGGAATGTGATGAATTAAAATTGTATATACAATCTGAGTTTGAAAAGATTTTAAAATGCAATTATGAAATAAATATAGATAGATATTTTTAATTAGGGGAAAAATTATGAAAGTTTTAATAGCAGGTGCCGGCAAACTCGGTTTTAGATTAGCATCGGCACTTATTTCTGAAAAATGTGATGTAACAATGCTCGATAGTAATGAAAAGGTAATTGAAAACATAAACAATTCATTAGATGTACTTACGGTAAACGCAAATGCGCTTGATTTTGAGATATTAGAAGAACTTGATATGCAAAGCTATGATTTACTTCTTGCCACAACAACAAGTGACGAAGCGAATGTACTTATAAGTACAATTTCAAAAAAACTTGGAATAAAAAAGGTTATAGCAAGAGTTAGAAATCCTGAGTATCATAATCAAATTAAGTTTATAATGACAGAACTTGGAATAGATGAAATAATAAATCCTGATTATGCAACAGCAGTCAGCATTGAAAAGTATCTTTTGAAAAAATATCTTTTGATGAGTGATGATTTTGCAGATGGACGTGTTAAACTTGTCGATTTTCATATAGGGGCAGATGAAAATTTTGTAGGAAGAAGACTGATGGATTTAAAGGGGTTCGACGGGCTTTTGATAACTGCAATAACTCGAAATGGGAATACTATTATTCCTAACGGTGCAACTGTTTTAAAAGAAGGAGATGTTATTTTAATAGCAGGAGCAAGTCAAGATATAGAAGATTTTGACAGAAAACACTCGGGAATTAATAAGCATAAATCTGTAAAGAGAGTTATGATTTTAGGAGGAGGAAAGCTTGGATTATATCTTGGAATTCTTTTAAATGATGCGGGAATAGAAACCACTATTATTGAGATAGATAAGAACAGATGCATAAAACTGAAAGAAATGTTGCCGAATGCAATTATAATAAACGGAGATGGGACAGATTATAACTTGCTTGAAGAAGAGGTTGTAGAATCATATGATGCTTTTGTTGCAACAACGGGGTTTGATGAAACAAATTTACTTATGGCGCTTACTGTAAAACAGGTAGGAGTTTACAAATCTGTAGCCAAAATTTCAAGGCCGAATTATAATAAGATAATCGGAAAATTAGGAGTAGATGCCGCTTTTAATACATCATTTATAACTGCAAGTGAGATATTAAAAATAATAAGGGGAGAAGGTTCATTAAGTGTGAGTTTAATGCTTGACGGTGAAACTGAATTTACTGAAATAAGATTGGGAGAAGACCTTGATATACTTAATGTTCCTATAAAAGATTTAAAGTTGCCTAATGGAGTTTTAATAACTACAATAGTTAGAAAAAATGATGTAATAATTCCAAATGGTAACAGTATATTGCTTCCGGAAGACAGAATAATAGTTTTCTTTATGCATGATCAAATAGATAAGGTGAAGGGATTTTTTTATCCCAAGCATAGAAGAGGTGGATTAATAAGTGAACTTCGCAATTATATTTAAGGTACTGAGCTTGCTTTTGCGTATAGAAACAGTATTTATGTTGCCACCTTTAATTTTGAGTTTTTATATCAAAGATGGTGCTACATCTGCATTTTTATGTACAATAGGAATAATTTTAATAACTGCGTTTATAATGGAAAAAACACCTTCATCAAGTGGAAGAATATCACCGAAAGATGGTCTGTTTATAGTTTCTATAGGTTGGATTTTTGCATCTATATTTGGAGCATTACCATTATATATTTCAAAATCATTACCTACATATATAGATTGTCTTTTTGAAATAGTTTCAGGTTTTACAACGACAGGGGCGAGTGTAATAGAAGATGTGGAAGTAATAGCTCCTTCAGTTGTGCTTTGGAGAAGTATTACACACTGGATTGGAGGTATGGGAATACTTGTATTTACAATAAGCTTGCTTCCAAAACTTGGCGTTGGCGGGTTTCAGATTTTTAAGGCTGAATCTCCGGGGCCTGTTGCGGGAAAGATCGAGCCAAAGGTGAGTCAAACGGCAAAAAGATTATATTCAATATATATGATTATAACAATTGTGTTGTTTATACTATTATTGATTGGGGGAATGACTCCGTTTGATGCAATAATCCATACACTTGGAGTTGTAGGTACAGGAGGTTTTTCATCGAAGACTGCATCGGTAGCACATTATAACAGCTGGGGATATTACATTCCCATAGTAATGAGTATGTTTATGGTATTTTGCGGTACAAATTTCTCATTATATTATTTATTATATAAGAAAAAAATAAAGAGTATTTTTCAAGATGAAGAATTTAGAATATTTTATGGAATAATAATTTTTTCAATAATAATTGTCGGATTTAATTTGTATTGTAATAATTATGGAACACTTGGAAGATCTATGATAGATTCATTATTTCAAGTTACGTCAATTTCATCCACTTCGGGATTTGCAACAGCAGACTATGATATGTGGCCAAGTTTTTCAAAATATATATTACTTGTGTTATACTTCATCGGATCGTCAGCAGGTTCTACTGCAGGAGGGATGAAAGTTGTAAGAATTGTAGTAATGTTTAAGCTTGTAAAAAGAGAAATTCAAAAGGTATTACACCCAAAGGCGGTAATTCCGATTAAACTGAACAATAAAATTTTAAATGATGAAATTGTCATGGGAATAATGTCTTTTTTAGGAGCATATATAATAATATTTATAACAGCAAGTGCAATAGTTGCATTAAGTGGAGTTGATATTTTGACATCAATATCTTCCGTGGTAACTATGTTATCAAATGTAGGACCGGGATTTTCCGCTGTGGGACCTACAAAGAATTTCTTTTTCTTTGGAGTAGGATACAAGATGTTATTCTGTATGCTTATGTTACTTGGAAGACTTGAAATATTTACGATGCTTGCCCTTTTGAGTTCAAATTCAATAGGCAATAGATATGTTAAAGGAAGTACAAAATGAAAATATTGATTGTAGGAGCAGGAAGAGTAGGACAGAAAATTATAAAATCACTTGTTGATGAAAATTATGAATTAACAATTATAGACAATGACAATAAAGCGCTATCTGAAATTGAAAAATCACCTCATATAAAAACATTACTTGGTGATGGGCTCAATCGTGAACTTATTATGACGCTTAACATTTCGGAGTATGAATTTATAGTTGCCGCTACAAATTCCGATAAGACAAATATTTTAGTAAGCACTCTTGCTAAGACACTTGGAGCAAAATATACAATAGCAAGAATTAATCAGGCTGATTCAGTAGAGCAGCTTTTATATTTGAGAGATTCACTTGGTATAGATTATATTGTAAATCCTGCACGTGAGACAGTTAAAGAAATTGAAACAATATTAAAAAGTGATATAAACTATCAGGCGGACAGTTTCGGGCGTGGAAAAATTGAAGTTGTAGGTCATAATGTAAAACTTGATAAATCATTTGAAGGATTGAAAATAAAAGATATAGGAAGTCTTTCAACAATACTTGTAGTTGCAATAGAACGAAAAAATAATCTCATAATTCCGAATGGAGATACAATTATAGAATCGGGAGACTATTTATATTTAATGGGTCTTACAAAAGATATAAGCAACTTTAAAATGAAGCATTTTCAAATTTACAATAAGAAAAGAAAGAGAGTTGTTATTGTAGGCGGCGGAGGAATATCTGAGCAACTTGCTTCATCATTACAGGATCATGACATTACGATAATTGAAAAAGATAGAAAAAAAGCAGATGAGCTTAGAAGAAAAATGTCCAATGTTTTTATAATAAACAAAGATTTTTCCGGAGCAGAATTTTTTGATGAGAGTCAAATTGAGCAGTGTGATGTATTTATTACATTGACGGAGAATGATGAATTGAATATAGTTCTTGGTATGATGGCATTAAAGCTCTCTATAAATCAGGTTATGGTAAAAGCAACATCATTAAACTATTCTAAACTGCTTGACGGGTTGGATTTTACGGCAGTATTAAATCCGCTTACAATTACAAGCAATAAAATAAGCAAGAAACTCAGATTTGATAGAGGAATTTCAATTTACCTTGCATTTAACGGAGAAGCTGAAGTATCTGAGATAAAGCTTTCAGATAACAGTCCTGTGATAGGAAAGAGTCTTATGGAATTAGAAATCCCTAAAGGAGTATTAATTGGAGGAATAATAAGAAAAGACAATACTGCAGTGGTACCGCGTGGCAAGACTGTATTTGAAAAGGGAGATACTATTGTAGCTTTCTATAAAAATGAGAATAAGAAGGGACTTGAAAAATTTATAAATCCCGGATTAAATAGAGGATTTTTAAGTGATTTATGGTATAGTTGAGGTATGTATATGAAAGATATATTCAAAAATGATTGGCAAGGTCTTTTGGCAGAAGAATTTAAAAAACCATATTATTTAAATCTAAGAGAGCTTTTGATAAATGAATATAAGAATTATGAAATTTTTCCGCCTGCAAATGAAATATTTAATGCTTTTAAATATACGCCTTATAGTGATGTGAAAGTATTGATATTAGGGCAAGATCCATATCATAATGTAGGACAGGCGCAGGGACTTTGTTTTTCTGTAAAAGAGGGAGTAAAACTTCCACCGTCATTACAAAATATATATAAGGAATTAAATTCCGATTTAGGCATAGAAATTCCTACAACAGGCTCTTTGATAAACTGGGCTAAGCAAGGAATAATGCTTTTAAATACCACCTTGACAGTAAGAGCACACAGTCCTATGAGCCATGCTAAAATTGGTTGGGAAATTTTTACAGATAGAGTAATTGAGCTTATAGATGAGAAACAAGAGCCGGTTGTGTTTATACTTTGGGGAAATCATGCAAAATCAAAAAAAACTCTCATAAAAAATGAAAGACATCTTGTAATAACGGGGGCACATCCGAGTCCTCTGTCTGCAAACAGGGGATTTTTTGGCTCAAAGCCATTTTCAAGGGCGAATGAGTTTTTAAGACAAAATGGAATTGTTCCGCCAAGTTGGGAGGTATAGAACTATGGAATATTTAGTATCAAATTTTACAACTGTTAAAAAAATATATATTGATAAAGTTCCGGCATATGTAATAACTCCAAAGACAGACGAAAAAAAATACAAGACTATAATTTTCTATCATGGATGGAGCAGTTGTGCTAAAAATCAAATTTTTAGAGCGTCAATATTTGCAAATTATGGTTATCAGGTAATACTTCCTGAGGCACAGTATCATGGAGAAAGAGGAAGCCTTGACTATGATGATTTAGATATTACAAAAAGATATCTATTGGAAGTTATAATGCATAATATTGAAGAATTTCCAAGCATATTTGAATATGTTGTTAAAGAATTAAATGCAGATAAAAAAAATATAATAGTTGCCGGACATTCCATGGGAGCTATGACGGCAGGAGGTTTATTTACATTTAAAAAGAGTCTAAAGGCAGGGCTTATATTCAATGGATGTATGGATTGGAAGGTTCTTGTTAATGAACTTATTAAGGATGAAGATGAAATAAGCTATGAGAGAATGAGAATAAACGATTTTATGCTTCAAATGAATCCTATGATACATTTGGAGGATATAAAAGACAGGGCTCTACTTTTGTTTAATGGAGAAAATGATGATGTGGTAAATCCGATTCCACAGGAAAATTTTTACAAAAAAGCAGTTTGTGAGTATGAGAATAAGGAGATAATATGTTTTGAAAAATTTGAAAAAACATATCATCAACTTACAACTCAGATGATTGAGGAAGCAATAATTTTTTTAAAAGAGAAGGTTGAAGTCATTGACTGATATGGTCAATGACTTTTTTATAAATAATATAAATTGACAAGCGACTATAATAAGGTGTATTATTAGACGTGGATAAAAAGAAGACATAAAAAGATATCTGATAATGTTATAAATGAGATATGATGTTATGAGATGACATTAATTTAAAACAACAGAGTAGGAGAAACTACGTTAAGTGTTCGTGGATGGGATGTTGTCACGAAACGAAATGACAGTTCATGCGATAGTTCTCCGCTTCCGCTGGTTATAGCCTAAAAATTATGCGGGAGCACTGTTTCAGTGTTTTTTTTATTTAATTTTAGGAGGTGTTTTATGAAAAAAGTAAAATTTTATCGCTTGCTTGCAATACTTGCGGCAACAATTTTGATAGGGATATTAAATCCCTTTGATATGGAAATTTTTCAAAGAATATTACTTTCAGCATTGATATTTACGGTAGCGACTTGGGCAACAGAGGCTATGAATAAAAGTATAGCTTGCATAATTTTGCTTACCGCATTTATTTTCTTTGGAAAAACTAAAGCGGTAGATGTAATAAATTTTGCATGGTCACCTACATTGTTTTTAATAGTGACATCAACATTATTATCGGTTGGTATAATGAAGACGGGAATTATACATAAACACTTTGAAAAGCTGTTTAGAAAAAGCTCATCAAGTATGTTTAAAATTTTATTACTTCCATATATTTGGAATAGTCTTGGTATTTTTAATTCCTCAAGCATTCGCAAGGGTAATTATTATCGGAGCTATTTACAACAGCTTGTTAAAAGAATCAAGTGAAGATGAAAAAAAAGCAAAGCAGGCATTGATATTTAACGGATTTATTGGAATAACGATGACATATATGTTATTTAGCAGTGGAGATATAGTATTAAATCAGGCTGCAATTAATTTTTCGGGAGATGAAGTAAAAGCCGTACTTACCTTTGGCAAATGGTTTGAAATGATGGCATTACCATCGATTATCTCATCAGTTATAGTTTTATTTTTGACATATATAATATTTAAAAAAGAACTTAGTAATTTTAATGAGAACATGATTGAAAAATCTAATTTTGAAAATAATGAGCTTTCCAAATCAAAACAACAGCTTGGAATAGGAATAATGCTTGTTGTAATTGCATTTTGGATGACAGAATCAATGCATCACATAGCTCCGTGGATAGTTGCTCTTCTTGCAGTAATAATTATGTTTGCGGCAAAAATATTATCTAAAGAAGATTTAAAGTCTGTAAATCCGCATTTCTTACTTTTTTTAGTAACAGTGTTCAGTATAGGAAAAGTATTTGGACAGGCAGGAGTTACAAATGCGATATTTGGTAAGCTTGAGACTTTAATTCCAAGTGTAAATACATCAGAGTATTTAATAGTAATAGCTATAGTTGCAATGGTGCTTCACATCTGTATAGGCTCGTCAGTTGCTACAATGTCGGTTGTGTTGCCTATACTTATACCGTTAGCACAAAGTTCGGGATATAGACCGGAAATAATAACACTTATGATATATATTATTGTAAATGTGCATTTCTTATTACCGTTTCATCATGCAACAGTAATGATAGGAGCTGGAAAGGGATACTATCCTGACAAGTATATGTTTAGATTCGGAAGTGTGATGACAGTAGTAAGTTTAATACTTCTTGCATTATTTTACTTCCCGTGGTGGAGAATATTAGGAGTTTTATAAGATAAGAGGTAAAAATGGAAAGAGTATTTAGATATAAAAATGTAGAATTATCAAGTGGAAATTCCACAATACTATGTGCGATAGTAAATGTAACACCGGACTCATTTTCAGACGGCGGACTTTGGTATGGAAAAGACCTTGCAGTTAATAGAGCCTTGGAGCTTATAAAAGACGGTGCTAAGATGATAGACATCGGAGGAGAGTCAACAAGACCTGGCAGTACTCCCGTAAGTGTCAACGATGAAATAGAAAGAATAGTTCCTGTAATAAAAGAACTTAAAAAAATTACAGACATTCCGATTTCAGTAGACACATGGAAAGTGGAAGTTGCAAAAGCTGCAATTGATGCAGGGGCAGATATAATAAATGATATAACAGGATTTTTAGGCGATCCTGAAATGGCAAAAGTGGTAGGCAATTCTAAAGTCGGAGCTATTGTAATGTTTAATCCGATAATTGCAAGACCTAATCATCCGGGTTCGAAGATATTCCCTTCATTTGGCGGAGAAGGAATATTCAGTGAAAAAGAACTTCTTGAAATGGAAACAGTGCAAATAGAAGAAGTAATGAAACTATACTTTGAGAAGTCGCTTCAACGAGCAAAAGAATGTGGAATTGAAAAAGAGAGAATTATGCTTGATCCGGGTATAGGATTCGGACTTACTAAGAGAGAAAATCTATGTCTTATAAAAAATATAGAGTTAATTCATAAAATGGGATATTTTGCCTTTTTAGGCGTATCAAGAAAGAGATTTATATGCAACATAATTCAAGATGCGGGATTTGAGATTGATCCTGAAACGGAAGATGGAAGACAAAATAGAGATTTATCATCTGCAAACCTAACTGCAATAGCATCGTTTTTAGGAACAGAAGTGGTTAGAGTACACATGATAAAGAGCCATCTTATGGCATCTGAAATAGGAGATTCTATAAGACTTGCAGAAAAAATGGAAGATATTAATTTTAAATCTTATTCAAAAAAAATAGAAAAAGAACCTATTAAGGTTTTTTTTATATGTAAAAGATAAGAAGTATTGAAAAATATATATTAAATTATCAAGGTTGAGCATACAAATAATACAAAAGGATATGGAAAAATTAACAAAAATAAATTCATTGTTATTTTGACGACTGTAATGTTAAGATGAAAAAAAGTATAGCTTAGTAAAAAAAGTTTTAGCTTTAAATAATTTGAATGTAGGAAAACATAAAATTTATTTTGAAGCAGCATTTTAAAATGTATACCTTTTGTGATAAGATATCATAAGAGGTGATTTTGTGGACTATCAAGAATATAAAGAGTATGAAGATTATTTTAGAAAGCTTATAGAAGAAAAGCAGCTAAAGGAATTAAAGAGTTGTATTACGGAGCTTAACGTTGTTGATATAGCTGAGATAATTGAAGACTTGGACGATAAAGATATGCTCTTGATATTTCGTATGCTACCTAAGGAAATCAGCGCAGAAGTATTTTCACATATGGAAAGATATAATCAGGTAAGAATTGTAAACTCAATTACAGAACCTGAACTTAATTCAATTGTAGATGAGCTTTACTTTGACGATATGATTGACCTTCTTGAGGAGGTACCGGCAAATGTTGTTACTAAGGTACTTGCAAATGCTCCTGTAAATGAGAGGAAATTAATAAATGAGTTTTTGCGTTATCCGGAGGATTCAGCAGGCTCTATTATGACAATAGAGTATGTTGTTTTTAAACCTGATATGAGTGTAAGGGATGCAATGAGCCATATAAAAGAGATTGGCATGGATAAGGAAACTATTTATACCTGTTATGTTGAAAATGAATATAAGATGCTGATCGGATTTGTATCGCTTAGAACTCTTGTAATATCTGATGAAGATAAAAAAATTAGTGATATAATGATTGATGATGTTGTATGTGTAAATACACTTGATGACAGAGAAGATGTTGCCGATAAGTTTAAAAAGTATGGATTTATTGCTCTACCTGTAGTTGATGGTGAATATAGGCTTTGTGGAATTATAACATTTGATGATATAATGGATGTTGTAGAAGAAGAAGCTACAGAGGACTTTCACAGAATGGCTGCCATCAATCCGTCTGAACATGCGTATCTTGATCAGTCTACTTGGGAACTTGCAAAAAATAGAATTCCATGGCTACTGGTACTTATGATTTCTGCTACATTGACTTCAGGAATTATCGAAAATTATAATTATATTATTGCACAGTTTTTAATTCTTACCGCTTTTATACCTATGATTACAGATACAGGAGGAAATTCCGGTTCGCAGTCTTCGACAGTAATAATAAGAGCACTTGCTACAGGAGAGATAAATTTGTCGGATGCTTTTAAGGTAGTTTTTAAGGAAATAAGAGTTGCGCTTATTTGTGGCGGAATCTTAAGCTTTGTAAATTTTATGAGGATGATTTTTGTTTCTAAAGTAGAGTTTGGAATTTCACTTTTAGTTTCGCTCACTATGCTTGTAACAGTTGTACTGTCAAAATTTTTGGGAGCGGCACTTCCGATGCTTGCTAAGAAGATAAACATTGACCCTGCAATTATGGCGTCTGCTGTTATTACTACTATAATTGACTCTGTTGTACTTATAATTTATTTTAATTTGGCAGTTAGATTATTACCTATTATTTAGAGGTGTTTTATGAAAAAAATATTAAAAGAAGAATTTAAAACTACGAATTGGTCGGGAGGAACTACTTCACAATTGTTTATAAGTCCGGAAGATGCCGATGTATCAAAAAAAGATTTTGATTTTAGAATATCATCTGCAACTTGTGATTTAGATGAGAGTATATTTACTCCATATAATGATTATATGCGATATATAACTCCGCTTGATGGAAATTTAAAGCTTATAAATAATGGTGCGGATATAAATATTGAACCTTATGAAATTTATTATTTTGATGGATCAGACAGTGTAGCCGGATATAGTAAAGTTAGAGATTTTAACCTTATTATAAAAAAAGGTATTGATGGAAAAATGTATAGTATAGATGTGAAAAATGAAGTCGAAATAGTGGGCACATCTGAAGTTACAATAGTTTTCAACTATGATGGAAATTTATTTGCTGAGGGAGATAAATTCAGTGCGTTTAGTGCAATTTCTTTAGATAATGGTGAAAAAGTAAATGTTAGCGGAAGCGGAAGAATTTTAATTTGTGAAGTAAAATAGAATCGTAAAAAATGGACATTTCCCATGTCCATTTTTTAGTTATAAGGTTTTAAAATTTCAGGATTTATTTTGCTTGAATCAAACCTATAATGTCCCGAAATTTTTCCAAAGTCTAAATTATCATTTTCTCTTTCGCTTTGGCCTGCATTGTGAATTAGATAAGCTCTGCCGTCCTTATTTTTGATATCTGAAACGATACCTATATGTTGCGGTTTGTCAAGATATGTTATTATGTCCCCAGGATTAAATGCATCGTAATCATTTATGTTGGTTGTTAAAGATACGGCATATTTTTTAAAAAATTTATCCAAGTTGGGTACTCTTCTAAAATCAATATTGGGATCGGGTTTTTCTATGTGATAGTATGATTTATCTCTTGATATATCGGCATCTATCATATCTTTTAAATTATACCCGGCTTCTTTAAATGCTCTCCATACAAGGTCTGTACATACTCCCTTATTATCAGGTGGATATCCGCCGTCTACATAAGAACCGTCATATTCCGGATGGTTTACGGCATCTTTTTTTGCTCCAATCAAAATATCACTATAATCATCTATTCCATTTTTATTATAGTCAATTGTACTTTTGATATAATTTTTTTCTAAAATTTTTTGCTGTGCTGTTTCATTGTTGTATGTATTTGGATTTTTATTGCATGCTACTGTAATTGCAAGTATAAAAATTATAAGAAGTCTTTTCATAAATATCTCCTTTTTGTTATATAACACAATAAATTATATCAGAAAATTTCTAAAAAGTAATTTTTAGTTGACGTATTTTGAGGTTTAATATATAATATTTTAGATTCATATTGAATCCTTGCTCATGTTTAAATGAGCCGATAGTCCACAGGGAGGTGAATAAAATGAACAAATATGAAGCAATAGTTATGTTCTACCCAGATGTAGAGGAAGAAAGAAGAGTTTCAAGCTTTGAAAGACTTAAGGGTATTATTGAAGAAAATGGAACTATTTCTAACGTTGATGAATGGGGAATGAGAAAGTTAGCTTATGAAATTGAATACTATAAGGAAGCTTATTACTATCTTGTAGAATTTGAAGCAGTACCTGAAACTGTAAAAGAATTTGACAGAGTTTCAAAAATTCTTGACTCAGTTATGAGACACATGGTTGTCAGACTTGATAAGTAGGTGATTAAATGAATATTGTATGTTTAACAGGAAGACTTACAAGAGATCCGGAACTTAGATATACTCCAAATGGAGCGGCGGTAGTTAGATTTACTTTGGCGGTTGATAGAAGACTTTCTAAAGAAAAACGCATTGAGGCGGAATCAAATAATCAGCAAACAGCTGATTTTGTAAGTTGTATTGCATGGAATAAAACAGCGGAATTAATTGCTAACTATTTACAAAAAGGCAGAAGAATTGGGGTACAAGGACGTATTCAAACAGGAAGCTATGAGAGAGATGGTCATACAGTTTATACTACTGATGTAATGGTAGATACTATGGAATTTTTAGATACTGCTCAACAGGGACAACAAATGCAAAGACCGGCGTTTAATCAATCACCGGCTTCAAATAATCAACCTGTAAATTCAGCTTATTCTAATAATTTCAACAAGCCTTCTAATAATTTTGGTTCAGTTAGTGAATCGGATGATGTAGATGGATTTTTTCCTATAGACAATGATGACATCCCATTTTAAGGAGGGTAGAATATGCAAAGAAGATTTAGACCAAGAAAAAAGGTTGATCCATTTGAAAAGGATAAGACTAAAAAAATCGATTATAAAGATATAGCGTTATTAAGAAATTATATAAGCGAAAGAGGAAAGATTCTTCCAAGAAGAATTACAGGACTTAGTGCTAAGCACCAAAGAGCAATAACTACTGCTATTAAACGTGCAAGACAAGTTGCTTTACTTCCATATAGCGCAGAGTAATTTAAAGTTTTGAGGATTAGATTATTTCTAATCCTTTTTTATTGGAAATTAAAAAAATATATAAATTATAAAAAATATATATACATTTTTAAGATAGTTATATTGATAGTAGTATGACCTAATTTGTTCAAACATAGAAAATACAAGGAATTTAGGGTTTAAAAAAATTAATGATATATAATATCAAAATTATAAAAAACTACAATAAAAATTTGAAAAAATTATTTGAATATGATAATATATAGTTAATAATTAAGAGATTGTAATTAATTGGGATATAAGATTTCTTAATGGTATAAAATTTAGGGGGTGCTATTATGGCATATCAAATTAACGATAGTTGTATAGCTTGTGGAGCATGCAAGCCTGAATGTCCGGTTGATTGTATTTCTGAAGGAGATATCTATTCAATAAATGCGGATCAATGTATTGATTGTGGTTCTTGTGCAGCAGTTTGCCCAACAGGAGCACCAAATCCGGAAGATTAATTAGATAAAAAATGAAGCTTTAAGCTTCATTTTTTTGTTTATAAGCGTGATTTATTTTATATATTTAATAAATAATTATGAAATCTGAAAAAAATTATTTAATGATATAGATGATGAAAATTGCAATATTATAATTTAGATAAATATGAAATTTTTGTTGAAGTGTTTGTATTATAAGAATAGTTGACAATGTTAATCGTGTAAATACTGTTAAAATTTTATATATTTGAATTATTTTTACAAGGTGATAGTTATAGTGATTGCTTATTCTGTGAGTAGTCACTATTTTTAGATAAAATTTAATAATGTTAAAAAATTAATAAAGCATTTAATACTTTAAAGAAATAAAAATTTCATACAAATATCATATTTTAGTATTATTATGTAATATAAGATTTAGAATATGTATATGCTTGTATTGAAAGGAGCATTTCAAAAAAATGAAAATTCACATGGGACTTGATATTGGATCAACAACAGTAAAGCTTGTAATTTTAGATGATGATTACAATATTTTACATTCAACGTATAGAAGACATTTTTCTGATGTGAAAAACACTGTAAGAGATGTAATAAATGAGTGTTATGATAGGTTTAAAGATGATATACTTACAGTTTCGGTTACAGGATCAGGAGGTTTGTCAGTTCACAAATTACTCGGCATAAATTTTATTCAAGAAGTTGTTGCAGGAACTGAGGCGATTCAAAAATATATACCTCAAACTGATGTTGCCATAGAACTTGGCGGAGAAGATTCTAAGATAACATATTTACGTGGAAGTATCGAGCAGAGAATGAATTCAATTTGTGCAGGAGGCACAGGTGCATTCATTGATCAGATGGCAAGCTTGCTTCAAACTGATGCATCCGGTCTTAATGAGCTTGCCGGCAATTATAGTAAATTATATCCGATTGCATCAAGATGCGGAGTTTTTGCAAAAACGGATGTACAGGCTCTTATAAATCAAGGTGCAAGTAAATCCGACATAGCTATATCGGTTTTTCAATCAGTTGTAAATCAAACCATATCAAATCTTGCATGTGGAAGACCTATAAGGGGTAAAGTTGCCTTTTTAGGAGGACCTTTACATTTTTTACCTATGCTCAAGGATAGGTTTGTAAAAACTCTTGAACTTAAAGATGATTTTATAATATCACCGGATAATTCTCAGATATTTGTCGCACTTGGTGCGGCTATTTCAAGTTTTAATGATGATGACATTCCGTTTAAAAAGCTATATTCCAAAGTAAATTCTAATGATGTAATTGAAGAAAAAAGTTCGGTTATTTTAGAGCCCCTCTTTAAAAATGATGAAGAGATTTTGGAGTTTAGGGAAGCTCATAAGACTAGAGATATGCCAAGAGCAGAACTGAAAGAATATGAGGGAAAAATGTATCTTGGTATAGATTCGGGATCTACTACTTCAAAACTGATACTTATTTCTGAGAATAATGAAATTTTATATTCTCATTACGGTTCAAATAAAGGGAATCCACTTGAAATAGTTATTGAGCAGTTGAAAAAAATATATGATGAAAAAAATGAAAAATCATATATAGCTTCAGCAGGGTGCACAGGATATGGAGAAGATTTTTTAAAGGCTGCACTTAATTTGGATTTTGGAGAAGTTGAAACTATCGCACATTTTAAAGCTGCGGAGTTTTTTGATCCTAATGTCGATTTCATATTGGATATTGGCGGTCAGGATATGAAAAGTATGAAAATTTCAAATGGAATTATTGAATCTATTCTTTTAAATGAAGCATGCTCTTCAGGATGCGGTTCTTTTCTTGAAACTTTTGCACATACTGTAAATATGACTCCGAGTGAATTTTCAAATGCCGCTTTAAAATCAAGAAGACCTGTTGATCTTGGAAGCAGATGTACAGTATTTATGAATTCAAATGTTAAACAAGCTCAAAAAGAAGGAGCAAGTATTGAGGATATTTCAGCAGGACTTGCATTTTCGGTAGTAAAAAATGCAATTCAAAAAGTAATCAAGGTGAGAGATCCCAAAGAGCTTGGAAATAATATTGTAGTACAAGGCGGTACCTTTTTAAGTGATGCAGTGTTAAGAGCATTTGAAATTATAACCGGGACAAAAGCAACGAGGTCACCTATTGCAGGTCTTATGGGAGCTCTTGGAATGGCTCTTATATCTAAGGAAAAGTCAACCGGGGTTTCAAATATAATAAGTAGTGATGAACTTGATAAATTCACATATAAATCTATATCAACCAACTGTCATCAGTGCACTAATAACTGTAGATTATCCGTAAATATTTTTTCAAACGGTAAGAGATATATAACGGGTAACAGATGTGAAAAGGGAGCAGGAATAATAAAAAGAGATGAAGAAGAGCTTCCGAATTTATATAAATATAAATATAATAGATTGTTCAGTTATGAGAGTTTAAGTGAAGACGAGGCATACAGAGGAACGGTAGGTATACCGCGTGTTTTAAATATGTATGAAAATTTCCCGTTTTGGCATACCTTTTTTACAAGCCTCGGATATAGAGTTGTACTTTCGGATAAATCATCAAGAGAAATCTATGAATCCGGAATTGAGTCAATATCATCTGAAACTGCATGCTATCCTGCTAAGATAGTTCATGGACATATAGAAAATTTAATTTCAAAGAATGTTAAGATGATATTTTATCCTTCAGTATTTTATGAAGAGAGGGAATATAAAAGTGCAGATAATACTTTAAATTGTCCTGTTGTCGCAGGATATAGTGAGGTAATAAAAAATAATGTAGAGAATTTGAAAGATAGAAATATAAAATTTTTAAATCCATTTATATCATTTGACAATCGCAAAAAACTTGAAAATAGACTTTCAGAAATTTTTGTAGCAATACCGTTGCGTGATATAAAGGAAGCGGTTAAAAGGGCATATAGTGAGTCTGACAGGTACAAGATGGATGTCCATGCTGAAGGCATTAGGGCAATGGAAGAAATTAAACTTAGAAATATTAAGGGAATAATTCTTGCCGGAAGACCATATCATATAGATCCTGAAATAAATCATGGAATACCGGAACTCATTAATTCATTGGGACTTGCTGTAATATCGGAAGATAGTATAGCAAATCTTGTGGATGTAGACGGAAGACTTAGGGTGCTTGACCAGTGGAATTATCATTCGAGATTATATAGGGCTGCAAAATTTGTCGGGACCCATAAAAATCTTGAAATGATACAATTAAATTCTTTTGGGTGTGGAATAGATGCAGTTACAACGGATCAAGTGAATGAAATTTTAAAAGGTTATCATAAAATTTATACAGTATTAAAAATTGATGAAGTAAACAATCTTGGAGCAATAAAGATAAGAATAAGATCATTGCTTGAAGCGACAGAGAAGAGAAAGAACTTTGAAAAACCTATACTCATTGACGAAAAGCCTGTTCTGTACACTAAAGATATGTCAAAAACTCATACTATACTGTTACCTCAAATGGCACCTCTTCACTTTAAAGTTTTTGCATCTGTTATGCAGGCGGAAGGTTATAATGTAGAAGTGCTTGAGGATTTAGATTTTCATGTGGTAAATGAGGGGTTAAAGTATGTAAATAATGATGCTTGTTATCCGTCGATTTTTGTAGTAGGTCAGTTTATAGATGCATTGAAGAGCGGCAAGTATGATACAGACAATTTGACACTATTAATATCACAAACAGGGGGAGCATGTCGTGCATCAAATTATGTGGGATTTATAAGAAAAGCGCTGCATGATGCAGGATATGGAAATATTCCCGTTCTGGCACTTTCTTTTCAGGGAATAGAATCTCATCCCGGTTTTGAAATAGGTAAGAAAAAAGGTATAAGGATTTTACAAAAGTTAATAGTTTCGATGCTCTATGCAGATTTAATTATGAGGCTGACTCAAGCTACAAGACCTTATGAAAAAATTAAAGGCTCGGCAAATCAATTAAGCATAAAATGGATTGGTATATGTTCTGATTCAAACAACAGCTTTTCTATAAAAAAGTTTGAGAAAAATGTACATGATATAATTTCTGAGTTTGAGAGTCTTGATGTGAACGATATTAAAAAACCGAAAGTTGGAATAGTCGGAGAGATACTTGTAAAATATTTGCCGGCTGCAAATAATTATATTGTAGATAAACTTGAGGATGAAGGAGCGGAGGTTGTAATTCCGGATTTAACGGATTTTATAATGTATTCATTCAAAAATGCACAGATTAAGCATGAAGAGCTTTCTAAACCGATACTTTCATCAATTTTTTGTAATATGGGGATATGGTTTATTGAAAGATATAGGGAAGTTATAAGAAACAGACTTGCACAATCACGTTTTGACTGTCCTAAGAAAATCGAAGAGATTATGGAATATGCAAGAGAATATGTTGATCTTGGAAATCAATATGGAGAAGGATGGCTTTTGACAGGAGAAATGGTTGAGTTAATTGAGATGGGAGTAGAGAATATAGTATGTGTTCAACCGTTTGGCTGTTTACCTAATCATATAACAGGCAAGGGTGTTATAAAGGCTGTGAGAGAAACATATCCTAATTCAAATATTGTTCCGATAGATTTTGATGCTTCGGCATCAGAAGTAAATCAATTTAACCGAATTAAGTTAATGTTATCTCAAGCAAGAAAAAATATGAACTAATAAAATAAACAGCTCTGTTATTTTACAGAGCTGTTTATTAATTTTACAAACATTAGAATTGCATCATCATATTCGGATTTGTTAAATTCAAATACATTATTTTGAAGAGTAAGCAATAATCCGTTGAATAGAAGCTGGAATAGTTTTAAAAGAGCATCCGAATTCATTTCATGTTTTTTTCCTTCATTTGCCCTTTCAATTTCAATAGAGCTTTTTATTTTTTCGGCTTGTCTTTTTAAAAAGTCTACATACTCATTATATGATTCCTTAGGACCATATTTTATTATATCTTGTTGCCGATGAAAAAGTTCTTTATTGTGTAAGAATATAAGATCCATTATTTTAACAATCCTATTTTCAATGGAAGATTTATTGTACAGAGCTATGTCAACTCTTTTATCATATTTTTTAAGGAGCATTTTAAGTGCAGCTCTGTGTAAGTTTTCTTTATTTCCAAAATGATAGTAAATTGGAGTTCTTGAAATACCGCATATAGCAGCAATTTCATTTATATTTGTTTTAGTATATCCGTTTTTTGAAAATAGATCATAGGCAACTGTCAAAATACTTTCTTTAATTAATTTTACATTTTCAACTGAATTGTTCATGCACATCTCCTTAATAGGTAATCCTATATTTTATTTAATAAATTTTTTATAGTTTGGTCTTCAAGCAAGTTTGAAGTTTCATTAAATGATTTTATATCTTTGTCAGGTTCATATATTTTTCCTTCCAATTCAGCTTCCAATGCCTTTTTAATCTCTGCAAGTTTAATTGCAAGTTTAGTTTGAATGCCGATTACTTTTTTGGCGGAGTCGCTATTACCGTCAGATAATGCAGATGTAAATTCATTTACCATGTCTTTAGTAAGTATTGCGGCTTCTTTTAAAAATCTGTCAGAATTTGTAAATTTTTTAGGAGCATTTAAGGAGTTTATTTCTGCTGCTAAATTTTCGATTTCTGATTTTAAACTGTTATACTTAACTGCAATTTCTTGAGGAGTATATTTGCTTGCATCCTCAAAGTAGTATTTTTTAAGTTCGTTAAAATTAGTTTGTAGTTTTGTAGAAAGTGAAGTTATTTTTGAAATATATTCTTTTTCATCTGCTGACAAGTTTTTGTATTTATCAGTTGAAGAAAGCTTTACAATATAATTGTCTTTATCCCAATCTACTGTAACACCGAGATTTTCAGCTATAAATCTTATAGGGACGAAAGTTCTGTCCTTTGTAATTTCGGGAGCAACATCATTTTCTTTTGCAGTTCCATTTACGAGTACTTCTGTTTTGTCAATAGTAAGCACAATAGTTGTCATATTATTTGAAACAGTAACTTCTCTTTTTTCTGCATTCCAATCCACTTTGTAATTTAGTGCTTCAGAGATAAATCTAAGAGGAACTAAGGTACGGCTGTTTTTTATATATGGCATTACATCTGTCTTTATTTCTTTGCCGTCTAATTCTATTTTAATAGGTTTAGCTGCATATACATTTGTACCGATTATTAGAATTAAAATGACAAATAATAGATTTATAAATTTTTTCATAATTTCTCCTTTAATTTTTGTGTAATTTATTTGTTAGAGGAAGTATTATTTTTCACAGTGGGCATATCATTTTTTTGATAAATTGATTCAATGTAATTTAATGTTGCATCGTTTCCGCTTTGAACTTCAATAAATGATTCTGCTCCTCTTACAGGTTCAATCTTTCCGTTTACATTGTCTCTATAAAAAATTATATATTCTCTATTTTGTAGAAGATTTTTCGGAAGTTCTATAACTACGCTTGACAGATCACCTTTGTAATCTTCCAAGAAGCTTACATCTGTAGTGTTATCCTGTCCTACTTGAATTCTTACTCTTGAAATATAGTCCGAATTGTCCATTAGATTTTTAAGTACTTCTCTGCTCAACTTTACATTTTGACCTGTGATTTGAGTTTCGTTTTCTACAGGTTCATCTAAAATGTCAGTGTTTTCTGAATCTGCATCTTCTACATTTTTACTTTTTTGTTCATTAGAGACAGCGGTATTTTTATCATTTGCAGATTTATTTGTTTGAATTTTTGTTTCCGGCTTTTCCGCTTCCGTATTTTTATTTTTGCCACAACCGATCAGCAAAATACTAAAGCATAAAATGATTATTAATAAAAATTTTTTGTTCATATTGACCTCCTATTTGATTATAATTATAACACATTTATATAAAATGTCTTGTTAAAATAGATTTATTATGTGAAAATTATAGAAAAGTTAATTAAATTATTCAAAAGATTAATAATTGGTTAGAGCAAAACAATGTAGTATGGTATAATTTGGACTATAGGGTGATGCTATGCCAACGGAAATTTTAGAAATATTGAATATATTAAATATGAGAGGGCATCTTGGATATATAGTGGGAGGTTCTCTTAGAGATATGCTATTGGATCGAATTCCATTTGATTTTGATATTGCGACTGATGCAAAGCCATATGAGATAGAAGAAATTTTTGAGGATTATTTGTTTTATTCTATTGGTAAGAAGTATGGGACTATAACTATAAAGTATAAAGACTATATTGTAGAACTTACTACTTTTAGAAAAGAAGGCATTTATGAAAATCACAGATATCCCACAGAGGTATTTTTTACCGAGAATATAGAAGAAGATTTAAAACGTAGAGATTTTACAATAAATGCAATGGCGATGGATGGAAATGGGAATATTATAGATTTATATTCAGGAATCAGTGATATAAAATCAAGAGTAATAAGAACGGTAGGAAATGCAGATGATAGAATTTGTGAAGATGCACTTAGAATTTTAAGAGCAATCAGGTTTGCAGGCACACTTGATTTTAAACTTGATTGTGATTTAAAAGATGCGATTATCAAAAATAGATCTTTGCTGAATAATATTTCAAAAGAGAGAATAGCATCTGAATTTAATAAGATTTTACTTAGTGAAATGCCGTCAAAATCTCTTAAACTTATGGCGGATACAAAAGTGCTTGATATAATTTATCCTAAACTTTATAATACTGTAGGATATAATCAAAAAACTCCTTATCATAATAAAACGCTTTTTGAACATTTGTTATGTGTTGTAGATAATGTTCCAAAGAATTTTGAACTTAGACTTGCGGCATTATTTCATGATATAGCAAAACCAAGTACACTTAGTGTAGATAAAAATGGAATAGGACATTTTTATGGACATGCGGAACTTGGAGCAAAAATGGCTGAGGAAATTTTAAGAGAAAACAGATATAGCAACAGCACTATAAAAAAAGTATCCACTTTAATTTTATATCATATGAAGGTTCATGATAATATGACAGATAAAGCTCTGCGTAGGCAGATTAGAAAAGTTGGAGCGGAAAATATATTGGAGCTTTATGAACTTATGATTGCAGATAGATTTTGTACTATGACAAATAGGGATACAAAATTTTTACTTGATAGAAAAAACAGAATTACTGAACTTTTAAAAGAGAGTACATCCAAAGAAAAATTTTTAGCTGTTAATGGTAGAGATATAATGACATTAGGCTTTAAAGAGGGTAAAATAATAGGAGAAATATTGGAATATATAACAGAAGTTGTTTTAGATGATCCAAGTTTAAATAACAGAGAAGAATTAGAAAAAATAATAATAGAAAAATATGGGAGATAAAATTGGGAAAATTATTTGGTACTGATGGAATAAGAGGAGTTGCAAATTTAGAACTCACACCTGAACTTGCATATAATGTAGGAAGAGCTGCAGGATATATCCTTTCTAAGGATACTAAAGGTAAAATATTAGTTGGCAGAGATACGAGACTTTCCGGAAATTTACTTGAGAGTGCACTTATATCGGGGATTATGTCAATAGGCCTTGATGTTGAGCTTGCAGGAGTGATACCGACACCTGCTGTTGCATATCTTACAAGAAAAGGTGATTATTTGGCGGGAGTTGTTATTTCCGCATCACATAATCCGTTTGAATACAATGGAATAAAATTCTTTTCAAGCGAAGGGTATAAGCTTCCTGATGTTGTTGAAAATCAAATAGAAGAGTTAATATTTTCAGATACTAAAATTTACAAGAATGCAACATATGGAGATGTCGGCACAGTAACATACAGTTTAAATTTAAAAAAGGAGTATGAAGATTACCTTGTATCTATTTCAAATGTTGATTTAACGGGTAAAAAAATAGCAATAGATACGGGCAATGGTGCGTTAAGTGAAATAGCAGAGCATGTTTTGAGAAGACTTGGTGCCGAGGTATATGTGATAAATAATACTCCAAACGGAGAGAATATAAATTTAAGCTGCGGTTCAACAAATCCGAACCTTATAAAAGAACTTGTAATACAAACAGGTGCAGATATCGGCATGAGTTTTGATGGAGATGCTGATAGAATTATTGCGGTAGATGAAAAAGGAAATATAGTTGATGGAGATCATATACTTGCAA
>NZ_GL349422.1:550506-554260 GCF_000090945.1 Peptoniphilus sp. oral taxon 386 str. F0131
ATAGATACGGGCAATGGTGCGTTAAGTGAAATAGCAGAGCATGTTTTGAGAAGACTTGGTGCCGAGGTATATGTGATAAATAATACTCCAAACGGAGAGAATATAAATTTAAGCTGCGGTTCAACAAATCCGAACCTTATAAAAGAACTTGTAATACAAACAGGTGCAGATATCGGCATGAGTTTTGATGGAGATGCTGATAGAATTATTGCGGTAGATGAAAAAGGAAATATAGTTGATGGAGATCATATACTTGCAATTTGCGCAACTTATCTTAAAAAAGAAAATAGGCTTTTAAATAATACGGTTGTCGGAACTATAATGGCAAATATTGGATTAAAGAGATATCTTTCAGAAATAGGAGCTGATTTGGTTTATACACAGGTTGGCGATAGATATGTACTTGAGGAAATGCGCAGGGGAAATTTTGTTATAGGTGGAGAACAATCGGGGCACATAATATTTTTAGACTATAATACAACCGGTGACGGACTTGCAACAGGACTTCACATATTAGAAGTTATGGGGAAATTAAACAAGCCTTTATCTGAGTTAAATGAACTTATGACAAGTTACCCTCAGGTTTTAGTAAATGCCAAGGTAAGAAATGATTTAAAAAATAAATATATGGAATTTGAAGACATAAGAGCAAAGGTATATGCAATCGAAAGTGAATTTAAAGGCAAGGGCAGAGTTGTAATAAGGCCTTCAGGAACAGAAAGTTTAGTCAGGGTAATGATTGAAGGAGAAAACGAAGACGTCTTAAAAAAATATGCAGGTGAACTTGCAAAATATATAGAAAATAGATTGAGTTAAAGGAGAAAATATGGATTATAGAATAATAGTTGATACGGGTTGTGATATAACAGAGGAAATGGAAAGGGAAATGAATATTTTATCTGTTCCGTTTAAGATAACAGTGGACGATGTAGAATTTGTAGATGATGAAAATATAAACTTAGACGAATTTTTATATTCAATGATTAAAAGCAACAATCCTATAAGAACATCATGTCCGTCTCCTTATGACTATTTGGAAAAGCTGAATAAGTGTGAAGAAAAAAATATATTTGTAGTTACGATTTCGTCAAAAGTTTCAGGTTCATATAACAGTGCCGTTATTGCTAAAAATGACTATGTCTCTGAACATCCTGATAAAAATGTTTTTATAGTAGATTCAAAATCTGCAAGTGCCGGTCAGACATCGGTAGTTTTAAAATTGTGGGAAATAATAAATGAGGCCAGTTCATTTGAAGAAAAGACTAAAAAAATAACTACTGAGGTAGATAACAATAAGACATTTTTTATTCTTGAAAGTTTGGATAATTTGATTAAAAATGGAAGAATAAAGAAAACTGCAGGTCTCATCGCAAATATTTTAAATATAAGACCTATAATGACAACCGATGATGGGGACATTTGTCTTTTTGAAATGAACAGAGGATTTAAAAAGAGTTTGTCAAAACTTGCAAATGCAATTGGAAATGTAGCCTCTAATTTGGAGGAGAAAGTTCTTGTAATATCTCATGTAGATGCACTTGAAAAAGCAAAAGACTTAGAAAAAAAAGTGAGAGAGCTATATAAAATTAAAGATGTAATTATAATTCATACAAGAGGATTATCTTCGGGTTACGCAGATAATGGAGGCATAGTAATAGGACTATAAAAAGATATTAAAATTTTTATATTGAAAAATCCCCACATATTGTGGGGATTTTACTTTTGAACGAGAATTATACTTGTATGAAATATTATTTTTTAAACTATAAATTTTCTTATGTCTTTTATTAAATACAGAGAACCGCACCACAGAATCATGTCATCTTCATTTGCAAGAGAAACAGTTTTATCAAATGCAATTTTTCTGTCTTCAAATGCATATACTTCATTTGAGTATTTTGAAACCTCTCTCTTTAAAAACTCAAGTTCTGCAGCTCTTGGATTATCTATTGTGGTCAGTACAACAGAGCTCGCAAGAGGAATTAAATTTTTTAGGATATAGTCTATGTCCTTATCACCAAGTACACTGAATCCTAAAATTAATCTATTATAAGAGAAAGTTTTAAGATTTTCTATAAGTGCATCTATGCTTTCTGCATTGTGACTTCCGTCAAGGACAAAAGTAGGATTTTCCTTAATAACTTCAATTCTTCCTATATTTTTTGCACTTGATATTGACTTTCTTAGATTATCATCTGAAATAGGAAAAAAATTTTTTAAATAATCAAGGGTCATTATTGCAAGAGAGGCATTATATACTTGATGTTTGCCAAGCAGAGATGTTCTCATATTTTTATGTTCTCTAAATGAGAATTCATTATATTTATCGGTAGAAAAAATATCTTTTACATCGTCAAGGCTAAATGTATGAACCGGGGCATTTTTTTCTTTTGCTATTCTAATTAATTCTGCCATAACTTCTTCTTTTTGCGGATAAATAAAAACCGGAACATTATCTTTTATAATTCCACCTTTTTGCCAAGCAATTTCTTTTAAAGTTTTTCCTAAGATATTTATATGGTCTAATGAAATAGAAGTTATAACTGTTGCAATTGGTGCATCAAAAATATTTGTGGCATCAAATCGTCCGCCCATACCGACTTCCATAACAGCTGTATCTACTTTATTTTTATAGAAATATAAAAATGCAACCGCTACGAAAATTTCAAAAGATGTAACATAATATCCTTCGCTGTCTAATTTTAATACTATAGGATAAATAATTTCCATGCACTTTACAAAATCATCCTCTGAAATATACTCTCCATTAATTTGAATAGTTTCTCTTATGTCATCAATATATGGAGAAATAAATAACCCGCATTTTAAATTTGAGCCGGATAAAGTATTTTGAATATAACTGCATACAGAACCTTTGCCGTTAGTGCCCGCAACATGAATTATTTTGATTTTATTTTGAATGGAACCAAGTTCTTCTAAAAGTTTTTTTACATTATCCAAGGTGTAATCACCTTGAGGATCTCCTCTATTTACCATCCAATCCAAGTAATTTTTGTAATCCATAAAAAACCTCTTTTATTTTTAATTATTAAAATTTTTTTGTTGTGTTTAATACACTGCAATTATATAATGATGTTAACAGAGTAGATAAAGAGCGTCAAGTGTTAAGAAATGGGTTGTTGTTCTTAAACGAATTTATATGATTCTTTATCGCGGCCGCTGTATTTTAACGTGCCCTCTACTTTGAATTAATTGAAAGGGGCTTTTTTTAATGAAAAAAAGTAATACGAAAATTATTGTAAGAGCAGCATTTTTAGTTGCACTGTCAATAGTTTTAACAAGATTTTTGTCAGTTATGGTTACGCCGCAATTGAGAGTCGGCATAGGTTCAATGCCTATAATTTTATCAGGTATGCTGTATGGACCTGTTGTTGGTGGAATAGTCGGATTAGTTACAGATGCAATAGGAGTAATGATTAATCCTCAGGGAACTCCTCATTTGGGTTTTACATTAAGCTCAATATTAACAGGATTACTTCCGGGACTTATCTGTATGAAGATGTTGAAAGATAATGACGAAAAATTAAATGTTGCAACTATAGTAAGTTGCGTCATAGTTATGCTAATAGTTCATATAGGTTTAAATACCTACTGGTTATCTCAACTTTTTGGAAAAGCATTTATGGCAATGTTGCCGATTAGAGCACTAAAAGCAATCATAGAAACTGTAATAACAATAATTCTTATAAGAATATTATATAAAATACTAAAAAAATAAATCTACATTATGTAG
>NZ_GL349422.1:554735-608458 GCF_000090945.1 Peptoniphilus sp. oral taxon 386 str. F0131
TNTTTTTATGAGTTAATCAACATATGTGTAATAATTAGTTTGGGTTATATAAAAGAGATAAGACCGTTTTTGAGATGGGAAGGAAAAAAACGACAGCTTTTAAAGTATATAAGTTTATACTATCCGTTTGATGGAAACATTACAGAATATGCAGAAATGCAAGTTATTAAAATGAGACAAATTAACAGTTTAAAATATGCCTATTTCAAGCCGTTCAACGAAATATGATTTATACAGACCATTGCACAGAGGTCTTTTTTATTGTTCATTTTAAGGTTTATCTTTTATGCACACCCCTATAAAATAAAGTATTGTACTTTTTAATGTTGCCAATGATATGTTTACAGAAAAGAATAATGATGATTGGAAATACAAGAAAGTAGCAACTCAGAATGATTTTGATAGGTTTTAACTACTTATTTAAATGGGTATATAATATTAGAACATTTATAGTCTGGAGGTAGATTAAATGAAAAAAACAGCAGTTTTAATATATGATTCCTTTTGTAACTTTGAGTTTAGCGTAGCTCTTGAGTCATTATCACTAAGTGGGAAACAAATAACTGTATTTTCAAAAATAAAAGAACCTATCCAAAGTGAAGAAGGCTTAATAATGCAAGCTGAAAAAACTATTTATGAATTAAATATTGATGAGTTTGATAGTCTACTTTTAACAGGAGCAACAGATATCAGGAACACAATTGAAGATGAAAGCATAATAGAGTTTATTAAAAATTTTGATGGTAAAATTATAGGAGCAATTTCTATCGCACCAATTTTATTATTGAAAGCTGGAATGCTTAATGAAAAATCTTTTATGGCAGGAGTAAATAAGGAAGATTTATTAGAAGAGGGTTTTGATGAAACTGATTTATCTAATATGGTAGGCTGGAATGACAATTTACAAAATCCGGTAGTGGATGGTTACATCATTGATGATAATATAATAACATCTATATCTTATAATTTTGTAAAATTTGGTTTAGCATTCAGTAAAATGCTTGGTTTAAACATATCTTCTAAAACATTTGGAATATAAAACGTCAGGTTTACACTTATAATCATGTAATTTTTAAGCACTTACTATTGGTAGGTGCTTTTTTGATGCCCAAAATTAAGAAGGTGAGATATTGGCAAATAGAATAAAAGGGACACATGATTCCAATGTCGTTTGAAGTTATGAAAATTTTTGAAAAAGAAGGTTTTAAATTAAAAGAACTTATAATAAAAGAACAACATAATTGTAGAGCGACAGGTTTTTGGAAAACTAATAGCATAAAATATAATTTTTTATTGATAGCACATGAATATTTATTTATATTTAAAAAATAAAATTTCTCCTTTACTTAAAGGAGATTTTTATTTTTCTATAAATTTGATTTTACATATACAATTCTGTTTGTATTTGAATATTCTTCCGACAGTCTAAATTCAAGGTAACTGAAATTTTTAAATATTTCTTTTTCAAATGATTTATTTTTAATAATTTCTGCTGCAAGAGCTCCTCTTAATTTTTTTACAGTTGTGGAGTGTGCATGTTTATTTTTTTCAAAGTCTTCAAAAAATTCGATGTCAATAAAATTTGAAATTTCTTTATTTATGAAAGATGAAAATTCATATGATGCAAGATTGTAAATGCTGTAGTCTTTGAAGAAATTATTATAGTAGTTCTCCCAAAAATTTTTCAATGACAAATTATCTATTTTTATCGGCACGTTAAAGTCAAGTCTGTAAGGTGATATAATTTCTTTTGAAAATATTGGGCCGTATAGAGCGGACAGTATTATCAGATTTTTATATGCAAATTCAAAATCTTCATCGGTAAAGTTTTTTAAATTCATATTTTTAAAAGCAATGCCGTTATATGTTTTAAGTGCTATATTTCCGCAAGATGTTTCTATGGAATGAAATCTATTATAGTTTAGCGTTGCAAGCGCAGTGCTTATTTTAAAATATTTTTCGATTTCCTCTATATTAAGTTTTTTTAGTGAATTTAAAATTGTTTTGGTTTCATCTTTTAATGAAATGTTAAAGTTTTTTGAAAGTTCTATCATTTCTTTAGAAGGTGACATAATTATTATATTTTTCATAGTTAGATTATATATTAAAAACAGGCTTAGGTAAATATTGATATATAGATATGCTAAGCTATTTAATTTGGATATTTTATGTTATAATAAACAGTTGTTCGGGTATATTATGAGAAGGTGATATTAATGGAATTTAAAATACATTCAAGCTATGTTCCAACCGGAGATCAGCCACAGGCAATAGATGGTCTTGTAGATGGAATTAATAAAAATTTAAAGCATCAAACTCTACTCGGTGTTACAGGCTCGGGTAAGACTTTTACAATGGCAAATGTTATAGAAAGAGTTCAAAAACCGACTCTTGTTATTGCACATAACAAGACGCTTGCATATCAGCTTGCAAGTGAATTTAAGGAGTTTTTTCCCGACAATGCGGTTGAATATTTTGTGTCCTACTATGATTATTATCAGCCGGAGGCATATGTTCCTCAAACTGATACATTTATAGAAAAGGATTCTTCCATTAATGATGAGATTGATAAGCTAAGGCATTCTGCAACAATGAGCTTGTTTGAAAGGCGAGATGTAATTATTGTTGCATCAGTTTCTTGTATATATGGACTTGGAGATCCGATAGATTATGAAAATCTTGTCGTATCCTTAAGACCGGGAATGGAAAAAGATAGAAATGAAATTATGAAGCGTCTTATAGAGATTCAGTATGTCAGAAATGATCTTAATTTTGTAAGAGGTACATTTAGAGTTCGTGGAGATATACTTGAGATATTTCCATCATGGTCATCTGAAAATTCCATAAGAGTTGAATTTTTTGGAGATGAAATTGATAGGATTTCTGAAATAAATGCACTTACAGGGGAAGTTCTTGGATATAGAAAACATGTTGCAATTTATCCGGCATCTCACTTTGCGACAACGGAGCAAAAGGTTAAGCGAGCCATTGTTACAATTGAAGAAGAGCTGAATGAAAGAGTTAAGGAACTTAAAGATCAGGAAAAGTTACTTGAAGCACAAAGAATTGAACAGAGAACAAGATATGATATAGAAATGCTTTCCGAAATGGGTTTTTGCAGTGGAATAGAAAATTATTCCAGACATCTTTCAGCAAGAGAGGCTGGTTCAAGACCCTATACTTTGATAGATTATTTTCCTAAGGATTTTTTGACTATAATAGATGAATCGCATGCAACTGTTCCTCAGATAAGGGCAATGTATAACGGAGACCGTTCAAGAAAGCAGACGCTTGTGGATTACGGATTCAGACTTCCATCTGCTCTTGATAACAGACCGCTTAAGTTTGAAGAATTTGAAAGCATAATGAATCAGTGTATATATGTATCTGCAACGCCGGGTCCATATGAAAAAGAGCATGAACAGAATAAAGTTGAGCAGATAATTAGACCTACCGGACTTTTGGATCCTGTTATAGAAGTAAGACCTACAAAGTATCAAATAGATGATTTAATAAATGAAATAGAGAATGTAAAAGAACGCGGTGAAAGAGTTTTAATTACAACACTTACTAAAAAAATGGCAGAAGATTTAACTGATCATTTTAAAAAAATAGGTATGAAAGTTACTTATATGCATTCTGATGTTGATACTATTGAAAGGATGGAAATCATTAGAGATTTAAGGTTAGGTAAATATGATGTACTTGTGGGAATAAATCTTTTGAGGGAAGGTTTAGATTTACCGGAGGTATCACTTGTTGCAATACTTGATGCGGATAAAGAAGGGTTTCTTCGTTCGGAAACTTCGCTTATCCAAACTGCAGGACGTGCTGCGAGGAATGTAGACGGTAAAGTAATAATGTATGCTGATTTTGAAACAAAGTCAATGAAATATACTATTGATGAAACAAATAGAAGAAGGTTTATTCAAGATAAATATAATAAGGAAAACGGAATTATTCCAAAATCAGTTGAAAAGGGAATAAGAGAAGTAATAGAAGCTACTGTTGCGGCTGAGGGAGTTGAAAGCTATAGTAGCATTAATGAATTTAGTGATAAAGAAATTTTAGCAATGATAGATGCTCTTAAGAATGAAATGTATAAATCTGCAGAACAGCTTGATTTTGAAAGAGCTGCAGAAATAAGAGATAAAATAACTGAGCTTAGAGCTGAAATGGAAAAGATGAAAGATAATTGAGGGTGAAATTTTGTCAGAAGAGAATATTGTAATTAAAGGAGCACATCAGCATAATTTAAAAAATGTTGATTTAACAATTCCAAGAAATAAATTTATAGTTTTTACAGGTCTATCAGGTTCCGGGAAAAGTTCGTTAGCATTTGATACAATTTATGCGGAGGGACAAAGAAGATATGTAGAGAGTTTGTCATCTTATGCAAGACAATTTTTAGGACAAATGGATAAGCCGGAAGTTGATTATATTGAGGGAATGAGTCCGTCAATATCCATAGATCAAAAAACTACAAGTAAAAATCCGCGTTCAACAGTAGGAACCGTAACTGAAATTTATGATTATTTCAGACTTTTATATGCAAGAGTAGGACATCCGTATTGTCCTAAATGCGGTAAAGAAATAAGTTCTTTTACAGTGGACCAAATGGTAGACAGGGTAATGACTCTTGAAGATAGAACCAAAATTCAGGTATTGGCTCCGGTAGTTAGAAGGAGAAAGGGGACTCATAAGAGAACTCTTGAAAATATTAAAAAAGACGGATTTATAAGAGTTATAGTCGATGGAGAAATTAAGGACATATCTGAAGAAGATATAGAACTGGAAAAAAATAAGGTGCATGATATTGAAATAGTTGTAGATAGAATTGTCATAAAAGATGGAGTCGAATCAAGACTTGCGGATTCTATTGAACTTGCACTTGGATTATCTGAGGGTATGGTAAACATTGATGTGGTTGGAGGAGAAAAAATTACATTTTCTTCAAAGCTGGCATGTCCGGACTGTGGAATTGTAATTGAGGAAATATCTCCGCGTTCATTTTCGTTCAACTCTCCGATAGGAGCTTGTGAGACATGTAAGGGTATAGGATTTTCAAAGGAAGTAGATCCGGAACTTGTTATTCCAAATAGAGAACTTTCAATAGATGAAGGAGCTATAGTTTGTTATTCCGGAGCAGAAGGAACTTACTATACGGAAATGGTTAAACAACTTGCCAAGGAATTTAATTTCAGCACAAGTAAACCGATAAAAGAAGCACCTGAAGAATTTATGAATGCGCTTCTATATGGAACTGAAAGAGAAATAGAATTTGATTTTGATTCACATTTTTCAGGAGCAAAAACATACAGGGGAAATTTTGAAGGAATACTTAAAAATTTAAAAAGAAGATACATGGAAACTTCTTCAGATTTTATAATAGGTAAAATAGAAGAGTTTATGAATGAAGAACCATGTCCGCATTGCCATGGAGCAAGACTTAAAGAGTCATCGTTGTCGGTAAAAGTAAATGGGCTTAATATATTTGAGCTTACGGAACTTTCTGTGTCTGATGCTGTTAAATTTTTTGAAGAATTAAAGCTTACAGAAAAAGAATCCATAATAGCCAATCAAATTTTAAAAGAAATAAAGGCAAGATTATCATTTTTACAAAATGTTGGACTTGAATATCTTACACTTTCAAGAATGGCGGGGACTCTTTCGGGAGGAGAAGCACAGAGAATAAGGCTTGCAACTCAAATTGGCTCACAGCTTGTCGGAGTTATATATGTTTTAGATGAACCGAGTATAGGACTTCATCAACGAGATAACGAAAAACTTTTAAAGGCTCTTAGAAATTTAACTGATATAGGAAATACACTTATAGTTGTCGAACATGATGAGGACACAATGCGAATGGCGGATCAAATTGTAGATATAGGACCTTTGGCGGGAAGAGACGGAGGAAGAATTGTTGCACAGGGAAGTGCCGATGAGATAATGCAAGTTGAAGAATCCATAACAGGGGCATATCTTTCAGGACGTAAGAAAATAGAATTACCTGAGCAAAGACGCCCTTATACCGGAAAAAGTATAAAAATTTATGGAGCAAGAGAAAATAATCTTAAAAATATAAATGTTGAAATTCCGCTTGGTCAGTTTGTTGCAGTAACAGGAGTATCAGGGAGCGGAAAGAGTTCTCTCATAAATGAAATACTATATAAATCACTTACACAAAATTTAAACGGATCAAGAGTTAAGCCGGGTAAGCATACAAAAATTGAAGGAATTGAAAATCTGGATAAAGTTGTAAATATAGATCAGAGTCCAATAGGAAGAACTCCAAGATCTAATCCTGCAACTTACACAGGAGCATTTGATTTAATAAGAGATATATTTACAATGACAAATGAATCGAAGATTAGAGGGTATAAAAAAGGCAGGTTCTCCTTTAATGTTAAAGGCGGAAGATGTGAAGCTTGTAAGGGCGATGGAATAATAAAGGTTGAAATGCATTTTTTACCTGATGTATATGTTCCGTGCGAAGTATGTAAGGGAAAGAGATATAATAGAGAAACGTTACAAGTTAAATATAGGGATAAGAATATTTCAGATATACTTGATATGACTGTTGAAGAGGCACTTGTATATTTTGAAAATCATCCGAGAGTTTTAAGGAAAATTGAAACACTAAGAGATGTCGGATTGTCTTACATTAAATTGGGACAGCCGTCAACACAACTTTCCGGAGGAGAAGCACAGAGAATTAAACTTGCAACGGAGCTTTCAAAGAAAGCTACAGGAAGAACAATATATATATTGGATGAGCCTACAACAGGTCTTCATAGTGAAGATATAAGAAAATTATTAAAAGTTTTAAATGAACTTGTGAACAGAGGAAATACCGTAGTTGTGATTGAACATAATCTTGATGTTATAAAGACGGCAGATCATATTATCGATATTGGACCTGAAGGAGGAAATAATGGCGGAACAATAATTGCCACAGGTAGACCTGAGGAGATTGCCGATATAGAAAAATCATATACAGGACAATTTTTAAAGAAAATTCTATTGTAATTAAGGTTTGACTTGAAAAATGATTTATTATAAAATAGTACCATTGATGAATGGAGTGTATTAATTGAAGATAAAAAATAGTTTTGGTTTAATTGTATTATCAGCTTTGATGTTGTTTCCTACATCAGTAAGAGCTGAATATGTGAGGCCGAATCACTTTATGGATAAGAGTGGTGCGGAGAAAGTTGCTGAAATTAAAAAATTTCAAGCACTGTCAAATCTGACGGTAACAGGAAAAATAAATGATATTACAAAAAAAGTTTTATATAATTCTAATATGGTTGTAAAGGATGACATTCAAAACGCTCCTACAAGCGGAGAATGGATAGTTGTAAATAAGACTAAAAAGACATTAACTTTCTATAGCGGAACAGCTCCGATGTATAAATTTCCAATAGCGTTAGGGACTAATGAAACTCCTACACCATCAGCAAAGGGAAAGATTCAAAGTAAGCATGTAAATCCTGCATGGGGTGGAATGAACGGAAAATATAAGCCGGCAAAAGCTGATGATCCTAACAATCCTCTTGGAGAACGTTGGATGGGACTTAGTCTTCCGGGATATTCGGGTTATGGAATTCATGGCACAATAAAGCCTCATCAGATAGGGACGTATGCATCTAACGGTTGTATGAGAATGTTTAATTATGATATTGAAACATTTATATTCCCAAGAGCAAGAGTTGGTATGCCTGTTTGGATAGGGACTGATGAAGAACTTGCAAGTTGGGGTGTAAGACAAATTGTAGAGGAGAAAAAAGATAATTCTGTTGCTCCTATAAATACACCTGTAAATTCAGAACCGGTTGAAGAAAATTACACTGTAGATGAATTATTAGTATTTTAAATTAAAATTGAGTTGGCTTTTGTTGAGAAGGTCAACTTTTTTATTTAGAGAATAAAGAATTTAGCTCTGCTAAATTAGCTTAAGATGTATTATAATTATATTATATTAAAAATTTAGGAGGTAAAAATGAACTTAAATATTGAACCTAAAGAAGTATTTAAATGGTTTTATGAAATAAACCAAATTCCAAGATGTTCAGGAAGTGAAAAAAGAGTTTCTGATTTTTTGGTAAATTTTGCAAAAGAAAGAAATTTAGAAGTATTTCAAGATGATGTATACAATGTAATAATAAAAAAACCTGCAACAAACGGCTATGAAAATTCAAAACCTGTAATAATTCAAGGACATATGGATATGGTTTGTGTTAAAGAAGAGGACTCAGACCACAATTTTGATACAGATCCGATAGAGATGATAGTAGACGGAGATTTTGTAAAAGCAAATAAAACTACACTTGGAGCAGATGATGGCATTGCTGTAGCTTATGCACTTGCAATTTTAGACTCAAATGAGTATAAGCATCCTGCACTTGAGGTTTTAATCACTACAAATGAAGAAACGGGAATGGATGGAGCAGCTGCTCTAAAAGAAGGTATGTTAAATGGAAATATGCTTTTAAATATTGATTCTGAGGAGGAAGGTATCTTTCTTGTAAGTTGTGCAGGCGGTTCATCAATAAATGTTATATTTGATATTGAAAGAGAACATTTTAAAGGAGAAGCTTTAAGAATAACTGTAAGGGGACTAAAGGGAGGACATTCCGGAGGAGAAATAATAAGACAAAGAGCTAATGCAAATAAAATTCTTTCAAGATTATTAAGTGCCGTAAGAGAAGTTACAGAACTTAGAATTATCTCACTTAAAGGAGGAGCAAAACATAATGCAATTCCGGATTCTGCTAAAGCTGAAATATTGGTAGAAGAAAAGGAGCTTGCAATAGATACAATAGAAAAGCTTGCAGTTGCCATAAAAAATGAATACAGAGTAGAAGATGATGGAATAGTAATTGATATAGAGTCTTGTGAAAATAGAGATTCATATACAAAAAAGCTTACAGATGACTTCATAGATTATTCAATGATTGTGCCTGACGGAGTAATTTCTATGTCAAAAGATATAGAGGGATTGGTAGAAACTTCACTTAATAATGCGGTGTTATTTGAAAAAGATAATAAGATTGTATATACAACATCAGTTAGGTCTTCAACAGAATCTGAACTTGAAAGAGTTTTAGATGTTTTAAAGATTTCTGCTAAGAGATGTAATGCCAAAACAATAGAAAGTAACAGATATCCTGCATGGCAATTTGAAGAAGAAAGTATTTTAAGGGATATTTCCATAAAAACTTATGAGGAGTTATTCTGTAGTAAAGCAACATATAGTGCAATTCATGCCGGACTTGAATGCGGTTTATTAAAAAAAGTTCTTCCTAATTGTGATATGATTAGTTTTGGACCTGAGATGCATGATGTACACTCTCCAAAGGAAAGGGTAAGTATTTCATCAACAGAGAGAATGTGGAAATTCACATTAAAACTTCTTGAAAATTTAAAATAAAAAGAGTGGATTACCACTCTTTTTTTATTTGGAATTCAAAAATTTGATTTTCTTTTTGGATTACGTGTATAATTTTTTGCGGATATATATTTTTATATTTATTTTTTAATTTTTGTGATATCGAGTAATTTTCCCACATATGCATCGGAAAGTAATGTTTTGCGGAATTTGTCCTTAAGAAATAATCACAAGTTAAATAATAATTGTCTTTAAGTCTTGGATCGACAGGAAGCATTATTGCAAAGACATTTTCATTTTTAAATTTGTCCGCTTCAGATTTAAACCATCTGTCCATATTTTCAATATCTGATTTAGAATATTCCGGCCATATCCAATAGTTTAAATCTCCGCAGTGAACTATTCCTGTTCCATCAACATTTACATAAAAGCTTACACCTTCATCAGTTGAGCCGTGAGTTTTAACTTTAATTCCCAATAGATCAAGTTCATTATCGGGAGAAACTGAAGTTATGTTTTCAGCTTTTTTAATATCTACATCATCACTTATTATATAGTGATCAGCATTAAAGTTAAAAATTTCTTTTTTAAAGTGATCTGAATGTCTGTGACTTACAAAAAATATTGAAATTTTATTTTCGGGTAGTTGCAGTTTTCCGCCTATGTAGTCAAAAATCAAGAAGTAATTATCAGTTTCAACTGTATAGCAAGAATGTCTTATAAATGTTATTTTCATAGAGTACCTCCTTTTCACATTATAACATTTTTCAAATGTATTATAAAAAAAACACACTCTTTTCACATAGTTTTTTTAGAATGGGTATAAATTTCTATGTGAAGGAGGAAAAGATTATGGAAAACGAAACTTTATATCAAGAACAAAAATATGAATATAATTATGAAAATGAGAATAATAGAAGAAGAAAAAAGAAGAGTAATAAATCCGTAATAGTTCTTGCGATAGTATTTTCTCTTATCGGAGGAATAGTAGGTTCATCAATAACTTATGCATTGTTTGGAGAAAAAATGTCATCGGAGACGAACTTGGCATCGGCTAATGGAAATAATGCAGTCACAATAAGCACAAAAGGCGAAGTTAATGTTGCACAGGCAGTAGCTCAAAAGGCAATTCCATCAGTAGTTGGAATTACAACTAAAGGACAGGTAAATAGCATGTTCGGAGCTGTTGAGGCAAAAGGAACAGGTTCAGGAATAATTGTAGATGAAAGAGGATATATTCTTACAAATGCGCATGTTGTTAAAGTGGGATCTCAAGTTGTAGATACAGCAACTGTACTTTTGGATGACGGAACAACTTTAGAGGGAAAGCCTATTTGGGTGGATTCAAATATTGATATTGCCATAGTGAAAATTGAGCCTAAGGGAAAATTAACGGCGGCTACACTTGGCGATTCAAGTACACTTCAAATCGGTCAAACGGCAATAGCCATAGGTAATCCCATAGATATAGCATATCAAAGAAGTGTTACACAGGGTATAATTTCCGGACTTAACAGATATGTAGGTCAGGTAAATGGCGGAGGATATATGACAGGTCTTATTCAGACGGACGCCTCAATTAACGGAGGTAATTCAGGAGGACCTCTTTTGAATGAAAAAGGAGAAGTAATAGGAATAAATACAGTTAAGGTAAATTCTGCCGAAGGCCTTGGTTTTTCAATTCCGATAAATACTGTAAAGCCTATAATTGAGCAGGTAATAAACACCGGAACATATAATATTGTGTTCATGGGTATAGAAAATCCTGTAAATGCAGTTGACGTTCAGAGATATTTGAATAAGGATCTTGGAGTTGACAAGGGCGTGTTTGTATTTGCCGTCAGAGAAAATTCACCTGCTAAACAGGCTGGAATAGAAGCGGGCGATGTAATTACAAAGATAGGTGATACTGAAATTGAAAATGAAAGTTCACTTAGAGTTGCATTATATAAGTATAAGGTGGGAGACAGAGAAAAGATAACAATAGTTCGAGACGGAAAAGAAAAACAAGTCGAGATTGAGTTTGGAGAGTATCTAAAAGATACTGAAAACATAGAAGGTAAATAAAGAAGGAGAAAAAGATACCCTCTTTACCGAACAGTTGGTAAAGAGGGTATTTTTATACGCACATGCCTCCGTCGGCACATATAATTTGACCTGTCATATATGAATTTTTATATGATATTAAAAAGCAAACCAATTCTGCAATTTCTTCCGGCTGAGAAATTCTTTGCATCGGTATTTCATTGCATATTATTTTCATGTCATCAGCGCTGTATGATTTCATCATATCTGTGTTTACAGTTCCGGGTGAAATTGCATTTACTCTTATGTTTGAAGGAGCAAGTTCAACTGCAAGTGATTTTGTAAGCGATTCGACAGCACCCTTACTTGTGGAGTATGCAACTTCACAAGACGCTCCATGTGAACCCCATATTGAAGAAAAGTTCAATATTACACCTTCATGGTTTGATAACATTTTTGGAAGGACGGTATATATTGTATTATACATCCCGGTTACATTAGTGTTTAATATCTTGTTCCAAATATCAGGAGATGTATCCTGAAATTGTCCTGTAAAAGAAATTCCGGCATTATTTATAAGGATGTCAACACTTCCGAATGTTTTTTCGATTTCGGAATACATATTTTGGACTTCTTCGAGTTTAGATACATCTGCTTTTATTGCTATACAGTTTTTGTTTGTAATTCTTATTTCATCTCTTAGTGACAAAGCCGATTTTTCACTGTTGTTATAATTTAAAACTAAATTATAATTTTCAAGCGAAAGTCTTTTTGCAATGGCAGACCCAATTCCACGAGATGCACCGGTTATTAAAACAGTTTTCATAATATCACCTACTTTAAATTTGCCCATAGGATTGAATTTTTAAGAACTTTAAAATTAAAATATTTACTCTTAAATATTTCTCCGTCACAGTTTGCGTATATTTCATTTTCTGAACAAATTTTTCCACTTGTAACTTCATATATTGCAACTTTTTTATTATTTAAATGAGTTCCCTTTTTATATTTTGGAAGTAATTTTAATATCTTTAGAAGGGACAGTTTTTTTACAAGTAGAAGTTCTAAAATACCATCATCTAAAATCGAGTTTGGAGATGGATTAAAACCGCTTCCGTAATATCTGCCGTTGCAAAGTGCTGTTATAGTATAAGTGTCATTTAAAACTAATGATTTTCCATTTGCTAAATTAAGCTCTACATTTAATGTATCACTTTCAATATTTAGCAGAGAATAAATTGCACCGAGCATAAAACTGTGTTTTTTAAAAAAAGGATATTTTTTTAAAATCATATATACATTTCTAAGCACTGAGGTATCAAAACCGAGGCTCATTACATTTACACTTATTCTATCATTTATTGAAATGATATCAATTGGTGAAATTTTTGGATTTATTGTCTGTTCAATTTTAAAATTTGAGTAGTCAAAATTTTTGGAAAAGTCATTTCCCGTACCCATTGGAATTAATCCAAGAGCAGTATTGCTACCATATACTACCGATGCAACTTCATTTAGTGTTCCGTCTCCACCGCAGCTGTATATTATCTTATTTTCATATGGAAGCTCAATAAATTCTTGAGTGGCTCTTTTTGCATGTTCTTTATCTAATGTTTCAACGATTTTAAGATTTTCCAGCATATTATGCTTTGTATAAGTATTAATTATGTTTTCTTTAAAAGACTTAAAATCTGATGATCCTGCTTTAGTACTGAGTATAAAAAGAATTTTATTCATATAATCACCATAGTTATTATATTAAAAAATCCAATTAAAACAAATATTAATTGGAAAATTTTTATAGTTTAATTATTTTATCAAAGTTTAATTTTTCTATTTCAGATTCATCGTGTGTAATATAAATTAAAGGTGCATTTTTTAGTCTTTTATTTAAAAAAGAAATTATTAAGTTTGCAGTATATCCGTCAACTTCTCTTATTGCTTCATCAAATATAAAGATATTTCCTCTTTTTACAATAGCTCTTAAAATTGCAATTCTTCTTTTCATACCGCCTGAAAGTGCTTTAACTTTTGTATTGATATAATCTTCAAGTTCAAGTTCACTTAATAATTTAAGTGCAGTAGTTTTATCTATTTCGCAGCAGAATATTAAATTTTCATATACAGTTCTTTCTTCAAACAGCAAATTTTCTTGAAATACAACAGAAAATTCAGGAGGAGTATCAAATATTATTTTACCGCTGTTTGAATTTGTAAGCCCCATTATTATTTTTATCAGTGTTGTTTTACCGCTGCCCGACTTACCTATTATTGCCAAACGTTCAGAATCTTTGACAGAGAATGTAACATTTTTAAAAATGAGTTTATCATCGAAGTATTTTGTAAGATTTTCAACTTCAAGTTTCATTTGCATATCCTCCTAATTAGAAATAAAAGTAATTTTTCAAGGACATGGCAAACAATCATTGCGATTATAGTATATGCAAACAGGTTTACTGTATCCAAATATATTTTGCAGTTATAAATCAGCGTTCCGATTCCAAAATTAGGAAGAGAAATAACTTCTGCAGCAAGCCCGGATTTCCATGCCATTCCAAATGCAAGAGATAAGCCTGAAATTATAAATGGTTTTAAATGAGAAAGATAAATGTAATTCAATTTTCTATTAAAACTAACATCAAATATTTTTGCCATATCCAAATAATTTTCATCAATACTTATAAGCCCCTCGATTAAATTTGAATATACTATTGGAGTAGCTATTATCATGCTGATTATAATACTTAGATATTTGGAACTTACAAAAAAAAGAGCAAGAACTATAAAACTTACGACAGGTACCGATTTTAAAAACATCATTAGAGGAACCGAGAGTTCCTTAAAGAGTGTATTCTTATATGAGATTATAGAAAGTATGGTTGCAAAAAAAACACCTATTAAAAATCCTGTTGTAATTTTTGAAATGCTTGCGAAAAGAGAGACATAAAATACTTTATCAGTTAAAATTTTAATAATCTGAGGAATAACTTTAAGAGGAGACACAAAAAGTATCTCCTCTGGGATTAACAGACTTAAAATCTGCCATACAAAAATCCAAAACAATACTATTAAAAAAGATTTTATCTTATTTTTCATAGTAGAAGTTTTCATCAGGCATATTTCCTCCAACAGATTTAGCATCTTCATCATAAAGTGATTGTAAATAATTTGACAGTGTTTCTTTCATTTCCGCTCCGTCAATATAAACTATGTTACATTGAGGAAGTGCTGTTTTTGCTATAGGCTCAGGAACAATATCAAGTGCGGCTATAATTTTTGAAGCTTCATCAGTATTTGAATTTACAAACTCAACAGAAGATTTATATTCTTCCATAAAATTATCAAAAGCTTCTTTATGAGAATTTAAGAATTCGTTTCTTACGACTAATACACCGGTAACTAATTTTGAATCATTGACTTCTTGCCAAAGGTCATTTAGAGAAAGATTTGTGACAAGGCCTTCTGCAACTGTTAAAAACGGTTGAGGTAACATTACGACAGCTGAATTGTCAGAACGAAGCATATATGATGAAACTACTTCCTGATGTTCAGTTTTAAAGTCAATTGTTACATCGGTATCCGGATTTATATTGTGTTTTGAAAGGACGTGTCTAAGTACAAATTCCGGAGTTGCACCTTTTCCGCTTGTAATTATTGTCTTTCCTCTTAAGTCTTCAACGCTTTTTATAGAGTCATCTTTGGATGCGATGTATAAAACTCCAAGAGTATTTATATTTGCAACTTTTAGAAGTTTACCTTCTGTCTTGTTATATAAAACAGATGCCAAATTTGCAGGAATTGCAGCTACATCAAAATCACCTTTTGAAAGTCCGACAACAACTTCATCAGGACTTTGTAAAATTGTACAAGTGTATGAATTTTTTTGCTCTACGTCATTTTTAGCGTCATCAAAGAGTTTAGCAAGACCCATAGAAGTAGGACCTTTAAGTGCTGCAATTTTTATTTCGGCACTTTCAGCAGTTTGAGGCGCCGGCGAATTCTTTTCAGAATTATTTTCGGAACTTGTTTTACCGCAGCCTATAATCCCGAATGTAAGAACAAGCATAATAAATATACTGAGTATTTTTTTCTTCATAAATTAAAACCCCTTATTATTAAAATTTTATGCTAATTATATCACAAATTAAAATGATATGCTTTTTAATATTATTGTTGTTTTTATAAAATTAATGTATAATTAATCAAAAGTATGGGGGACTGATATAATGATATATCTAATAGCAGGGAATTCCGGTTCAGGTAAAAGTACACAGGCAAATATTTTAAATAAAAGAGACAATTTTTACAGAATAATTACGTATACTACAAGAGCACCGAGAGTAGGAGAAAAAAATGCAATAGATTATTTTTTTGTAGATAAATATGAGTTTAAACGTCTTGATGATGAAGAATATTTTGTAGGTATTACAGAATATGCAGGAAATTTTTATGGGATTCCGAAGCTTCAACTTGAAAAATATGTATCAAGTAAGAAAAATGTAGTCCTTGTGATTGATTTATTTGGTGTAATTGAAATTAAAAATACTTTAAAGAATACGATATGTATTTATTTAAAATTAAGTAAAGAAGAAATGATTAAAAGAATGGAGATAAGAGGAGACTTACCGCAAAAAATAAAGAATAGAGTGGAAAACGCACAAGATTTTTCACCATATGCAGATTATATTTTAGACGGAAGTAAGAATGTTGAAGAAATAGCAAAGGAAATAGACGATATAGTAGAAGAAAACAGCAAAATATAAGGCGTATTTACGTCTTTTTTATTTTTTGTAACGAAATTAATTGCTGATAGATAATTTTAAGGTGGATGTTTTTAATGTAAATCTTGACCAAAGTTAATTTAAGGAAGTAAAAATATTTGACGATTGAAAATTCAATCGTCTTTTTGTTGAAACTGTGAATAATTAATTTTAAGTTAACATAGGTTAACTACCTTAAAGGTTAAAAAGACAATAAGTATAAGAAATTTTAAACGCTTCTGTGTTGATAAAATATATCAAAATTATTTACATATAAATTTCTTTTTGATATTCTTTATATAAATATAAGGTATGTATTTAAAATTGTCTAAAATCAGATTGTGAAATCAGGAGGTATGTATGTTAAATAAAAGGCTCTTAAATATGATGGATAAGGAGAGAAAATATGTTATATATATTGTTATATTAAAACTATTTTCGCTTTGTTTAAATATATTTATGATTTACTCAGTGGCAAATTTTATAGAGAAAATGTTTTTAAATAAAAATATTTTATTTTTTACAATAGGAAGTTTAATAGTTGTTATTTTACTTCAAGCACTAATAATTAACTTAATAAGCAAGTACAGTAATAATATATCTATTAATATAAAGGAGAAAATTCGGACAATTTTGTTCGATAAGATATATAGTTATGGAATGAAATATTCAACGAAATTTAATGTAGCGGAAGTAGTTCAACTATCTGTAAACGGCGTTGAAAATTTGGAGGTGTATTTTAATTCTTTTATACCGCAATTAATTTATTCAATGTTATCTCCGATTATATTATTTATTTTTATAGGTAGGATAAATTTAAAAATAGCTGTTGCGTTATTTTTAATGATACCGCTTATTCCGATAGCAATAATTATGGTACAAAAGATTGCCAAGAAAATTAATGCAAAGCAGTGGAAAAGTTATGTCGATCTTTCTGAAGTATTTGTGGATTTTTTAGAAGGTCTTGTAACATTAATTATATTTAATGCAGATGACGGATATAATAAGAAATTGAATAAATATGCTGAAGATTTTAGAAAAAATACTATGCGTGTTTTAGGAGTACAGTTAAATAATATTACGGTACTTGATGTAATTGCATATGGAGGAGCTGTACTTGGTATTATTCTGACAGTATTTTACTATTCTAATGCAACTATCAATTTAAGAGATGCAATTATAATTATTTTACTTTCTTCAGAATTCTTTTTGCCATTAAGACTTTTAGGTTCATTTTTTCATATAGCTATGAATGGAATGGGAGTAGTAGATCATTTATTTAGAGTTTTAGATATGCCTGATGTAAAGGATGGAAGCGGTAAAATTACAGATGAGGATTATAATGTAGAGCTTAAAGGGATTAATTTTTCATACAATGAAGAAAGAACAATTTTAAAGAATATAGATATGAATTTCGGTAAAGATAAAATAACTTATATAGTAGGAGAAAGCGGTTGTGGAAAATCTACAATTGCAAATTTGATAATCAATAAGGTCACTCCTTTCACAGGTGAGGTTTTATATAATAATACCGATAATGTTTCAGAAGAAGAAATATTAAAGAATTGTACATTGGTAACAAATAATCCATATTTATTTAAAGGAACACTCAGATATAATTTGCAAATGGGAAATAAAGATATAACAGATGATGAAATGTGGTATGTTTTAGAAAAATTTTCTCTAAAGGAATATTTTGAACACGAAAATGGATTAGATACTTTAATTTTTGAAAATGGAAGTAATTTTTCCGGCGGTCAAAGACAAAGAATTGCTATTGCAAGGGCAATTTTAAAAAAATCTCCGATTTATATATTTGATGAGGCAACTTCAAATATAGATTCTGAGAGTGAAGAAATTATAATGAAGTTTTTAGATACATTTAGAAAGAACAAACTTATTATTTTGATTTCTCACAGATTAAAATATACAATAAATTCAGATTATATATATTATATGAAGGATGGAGCAGTTGAAGAAAAAGGTTCATATAATGAGTTGATAAGTATTAACGGTGAATTTAAAAAACTTTACGATAATCAAATGGCTTTAGAAAACTGGGGGATTAAATATGAGTAAGATTAGAGAATATACGCAATTGGTAAAAAAGTTAATTGTTCTTGTAAGTCCTCTGAAATTATTTATGATTCTTGCAATTTTATTTGGAAGTATAGGTCATATAATAGCAACATTAATTCCTGTAATTGGAGGATATGCACTTATAAAAGCAATGATCGGCAAATTTTACTTTTTTAAATTAATTACAATTTTGGTGATATTTGCATTACTTAGATCTGTGCTTAGGTATTTAGAACAGCTATGCAATCACTTTGTTGCATTTAGAGTTTTGGAAATTATAAGAGATAGAGTCTTCAAAGCTCTAAGAAGACTTGCTCCTGCAAAAATGGAAAATACAAATACAGGAGAGTTAATTACAATTATAACTTCAGATATAGAATTACTTGAAGTTTTTTATGCACATACAATTTCACCGATTTCAATAGCTTTTATTCATACATTATTTTTAACAATATTAATGTTTAAAATAAATGTATTATATGCGGTAGTGCTTGTTATTTTTCATCTTATAATGGCAATAATAGTACCTATAATAACTTCAAATAGAGCAAAGAGTATAGGCGATATTCAAAGAAAAAATTTAAGCGATATAAATTCATCTATTATTGATACATTTTACGGCATAGAAGAATCGGCACAGTATCAGTTTGGCGGAGAACGTAGAAATGAGATGCTTGAATATACAAAAAAATTAAGCAGATCTGCAACGAGACTCAGCAGAATATATGGTGGAAATATGGCTCTTTCAAATAGTGTAATTTTAATAGGAAATATTTGTATATTAATTTCTGCAATGTATTTATATAAATTCGGATATGTAAATAAGATAGAAGTTGTTGTTCCCATAATAGCATTTATGAGTTCTTTTGGGCCTGTATCTGCACTTTCAAATTTAGCAAATAATTTAGTAACAACATTTGCATGTGGTAAAAGAGTTATGTCTTTGTTGGAAGAAGTTCCGGAAGTGGAAGAAGTTGTAAATGGTAAGGATATTAACTTTGAAGAAATAGATGTTTCAAAAGTTTCATTTTCATATGGTTCCGAAGAAGTATTAAAAAATTTTGATTTAGCTGTAAAAAAAGGAGAAATACTTGGCTTAAAAGGAAAGAGCGGCTGCGGAAAATCGACATTGTTAAAACTTATAATGCGATTTTATGATGTAGATAGCGGTAAAATTGAAGAGAATAAGATAAATATAAAAGAAATAAATACAAAGACATTGAGAAAAAATCACTGCTATATAACACAAAGTACTCATTTATTTAATGGAACAATACTTGATAATTTAAAAATAGCGAAAGAAGATGCAACTATGGAAGAAATAAAAGCTGCCTGTAGAAAAGCATCTATAGGAGAATTTATAGAAGAACTTCCAAATGGTTACAATACTAAAGTCGGTGATATCGAGAATTCATTATCGACAGGTGAGAAACAGCGTATTTCGGTTGCAAGAGGATTTATACAAAATGGAGATTTACTTCTATTAGATGAACCTACAGCAAATATAGATAGTTTAAATGAGGGTATAATTTTAAAATCTATATGGGAAGAGTCTAAAGATAAGGCAGTTATATTAGCGAGTCATAAAGATTCAACACTTAGAATTTCAGATAGAATAAAACAGGTGAAAACTCTTGCGGAGTAATGAGGAGAAACCATGAAGTTTACAAATATGGAAAAGTTATATTTGTTACATTTGATTGAAAATAAAAACCAAAATACTATAACAAGTGTAGCGAGCGCTTTTAACTGTACAAAACCGAATTCTAAAAAAATCCTCGATAAAATGCTAAATGATGGAGTTTTGTGCAAAGAAGAAAACAGATATATGTTGACAAAAAAAGGAAATGATTTTGCAGAAAAATTTAATAAAAACAGAATAAATATAGAAAAATTTCTAAATATTTTGCTTAATTTAGAAGAAGATAAAATTAAAGAGTTATCATATAAATTAATGGGAAATGAATTGGATATCTTAAATGAGATATTAGCGGAAAAATCTAAAAAGATGTTAAAGTTTAAAAGTACAAATGTGGATTATAATGAGTTAATAAATATTCTTGGCGGCGGAGAATATAATGCATATTTGTCTATTGATAAAATTGAAGATGAACTTAAAAATTCGAGTATTGAAACTTCAATGGCCATGATGGGATTTGAAAGTAATGTAAGAATTGTTGTTGGCGAAGAATCTTATATTTTATTAACACCGAAAGAAGTTAAAAAAGCATCTGACGGATTTATTAGAAGCGGATTTGTAATGGATATCAGCTATTTTAAAAATGGAGTAGAAGAAGATGTAGTGTATAATGAAAAAAATTTTTTAATACCATTATATGTTTTTAAAAATTGGAAATTGATAAATAAAAAAATTCTATACTCATCATCATATTTAAAGATAAGTTCTAAAATAGGTTTTAGTAAAAATCATAATAAGAAAGCAATATTTAATATATTTATAGATTTAGTGAATTTATAAATATATTAAATATATTAAATATTGACGGCTGGAAATTAAATCATCTTTTTATATTTTTGACTTAAATATATATTTTATACATTGTAATTATGTTATAATTTAATTAGTTTATTAATTTATTAGGGAATAAGGGGGATTATTATGGCTCAAATTGTAAAGCCTTCAACACTTCCGGGGTTTATGGAATTGTTGCCGAAGGAACAAATTCTTTTTAATGAAATGATGGATACTATTAGGAAAAATTTTGAGAAACACGGATTTTTGCCTATAGATACTCCTGCGATAGAAAAAAGTGAAGTGCTTCTTGCAAAAGGTGGAGGAGAAACTGAAAAACAAATTTATAGATTTACAAAGGGAGATACCGATATGTCACTTCGTTTTGATTTAACGGTGCCTCTTGCAAGATATACTGTTGAGCATTTTAACGATTTGTCTTTTCCGTTCAGAAGGTATCACATAGGAAAAGTATATCGTGGAGAAAAAGCTCAAAAAGGTCGCTTCAGAGAATTTTATCAATGTGATATAGATACAATAGGGAATGAAAAACTTGATATATTGAATGATGCGGAATTCCCTGTAGTAATTTATCATACTTTTAAAGATCTCGGCTTTGACGATTTTACAATAAGAATTAATAACAGAAAGATATTAAAGGGATTTTTTGAATCATTAAATATTTTAGATTCTGTAGATGTATTAAGAGCAGTTGATAAAATTGACAAGATAGGCAGAGAAAAAGTTAAAGAAGAACTTTGTGATAACGGGATAGAAGAAGATATTGCCGTTAAAATAATTGATTTTATATTAATTTCAGGAACAAACAGTGAAATTTTTGATGCGCTTGATAGACTTGAAATTGACAATGAAATATTTAATGAGGGACTGAGTGAATTAAAACAAGTTGTAAAATACATTACAGAATTTGCAGTACCTGAAAAGAATTTTACAGTTGATCTTAAAATTGCAAGAGGACTTGATTATTATACCGGCACTGTATATGAAACAACTCTTGATAATTATTCTAACGTAGGGTCAGTGTGTTCCGGAGGAAGATTTGATAATCTTGCAAGCTATTATACGGATAAAAAACTGCCGGGAGTAGGTCTTTCTATCGGACTTTCGAGACTGTTCTATCAATTAAATGAAGCTAAAATTATTGAAGCTAAGAAGAAAAGTCTTATAGATTTGATTGTAATTCCGATGACCGGTTTTGTAGATGAAGCTATAAAGCTGGTTTCAAAATTGAGAGATGGTGGAATTAATACAATTATATATACAGAAGATGCTAAAATTGCAAAGAAATTTAAATATGCAAATGCTCTTGAGGTTCCGTATACATTAGTTGTTGGAGAAAATGAAGTAAAAACAGAAAAATATGCGTTAAAAGATATGGTGACAGGAAATCAGGAAGAACTTTCTCTTAGTGAAATAATTAGTAGAATTAAGGAGAATTGATTTGAAATTTATAGTAGATGAAAAAATAAGAAGTGTACTTGGTGTTGATGCAATAGTAGGTGCATTACTTGAAAATGTGAATTTGAATGCCGCATTACCTTTAAAGTATGAAGATGAGATAAAATATCTCACTGACAGAGCTCTTGATGTTACAGAGCAAATGCTTGAAGAAAATGAAGTGCTTGAAGGATATAGAGAAAAGATAAGGGCAATAGGAAGATCTTTAAAGAGATATCCGCCATCAGCAGAAGCACTTATTAACAATATAAAAAGACGCGGAGCTATGCCGAGGATAAACTCACTTATAGATTTATATAATATGGGCTCATTAAAAAGTATGTTATCAATCGGAGCACATGATGCGGACTCATTTAAGGGGGCTATAAGATTTACTTTTACAGATAAAACTGAAAGTTTTGTACCCGTTGGAGGAGGAACAAAACCTGTTCATGAAGGTGATTTTGTATATAGGGACGATGAAAAGATTGCCGCATATTTGGATGCGAGAGATGCTGAGGATTTTAAAATAGTTGAAGATACAAAAAATGTACTTCTTATAATTCAGGGCAATCAGAATACAAGTACTGAAATGAGAATGAAAGTTCTTGACGAGATATGTAAAAGTATAAAAGAAGTTTGCGGCGGAAGCTATAAGATATTTGCCGCACCGGCAGGAGAAGAAACAGAAATATAAAAATGGGGCGAAAGCTCCTTTTTTATTTGAAATAGCATATAAATAAATCATCTGTGAAAATAAAACATAGCAATTAGGAATTATAAATAGTTTAATTTAGATTAAACATATTGATAAAGTAAAAAATGTCAGATAGAAATTAAAGGTAAAAAAATGTCAAATTTTTTCAAATATCACTTGAAAAAATTTTATGCGTGTATTAAAATAATAAGTAAGTTAGCACTCTATCTTTATGAGTGCTAAATAGTTTAAAAATAAAATAATTAATATATTTAGGAGGCTTAAAAATGAATTTAAAACCATTAGATGATAAGCTTGTAATTAAAAAAGTTGAAAAAGAAGAAACTACAAAGTCAGGCATTGTATTGCCAAGTTCAGCAAAGGAAGAATCAAATATAGCGGAGATTGTTGCAATAGGCAAGGCTATATTGGATGATGAGAAAAGATGTGATGAAGTGCATGTTGGAGATAAAGTTGTATTTTCTAAATATGCAGGTTCAGAAATTGAAGTTGAAAAAGAAAAATATACAATAGTTAAATACACAGATATTTTAGCGGTATTAAAGTAATTGGGAGGATATAAAATGGCAAAGGAAATTAAATTTTCAGAAGATGCGAGAAGCGGTTTAATAAATGGAATTAATAAACTTGCAAATACAGTTAAGGTAACTCTTGGACCTAAGGGAAGAAATGTAATATTAGATAAAGAATATGGAGCACCGCTTATTACAAATGACGGTGTTACAATTGCAAGAGAAATTGAGTGTGAAGATAAGTTTGAAAATATGGGAGCTCAACTTTTAAAAGAAGTTGCTACAAAGACAAATGATGTAGCTGGAGATGGAACTACAACTGCGACATTACTTGCTCAAGCGATTATACTTGAGGGAATGAAAAATTTAGCTGCAGGAGCTAATCCCATGATTTTACAAAAGGGAATTAAAAAAGCGGTTGATAAAGCGGTTGAAGAAATAAAAGCTTTTTCAAAGCCTGTTGAAACAAAAGAATCAATAGCACAAGTAGCGACAATTTCAGCAGCAGATGAGGAAGTAGGACATCTTATTGCGGAAGCAATGGAAAAGGTTGGCAAAGACGGAGTTATTACTGTTGAAGAATCCAAATCAATGGGAACAAGCCTTGATGTAGTTGAAGGTATGCAATTTGATAGAGGATATGTATCTCCATACATGGTTACTGATAATGAAAAAATGGTTGCTGAGCTTGAGAGTCCATACATTCTAATAACAGATAAGAAGATCACAAATATTCAAGATTTACTACCTCTACTTGAACAAGTTCTTCAAGCCGGAAAACCACTTCTTGTTGTTGCGGAAGATATTGAAGGTGAAGCACTTGCTACACTTGTATTAAATAAACTTAGAGGAACAATTAATGTAGTTGGAATTAAAGCTCCGGGCTATGGAGATAGAAGAAAAGAAATGCTTCAAGATATTGCAATATTAACAGGAGGTAAGGTTATTTCTTCTGATTTAGGACAAGATCTAAAAGATGCAACTGTTGAAATGCTTGGTAGCGCTTCAAAGGTAAGAGTGGAAAAGGATCTTACTGTAATTGTAAACGGAAACGGAAGCAAGGACGAACTTGATGCAAGAATTTCTCAAATCAAATCACAAATTGAGGCAACTGATTCCGACTTTGACAGAGAGAAGTTACAAGAAAGACTTGCAAAGCTTTCAGGCGGTGTAGCAGTTATTCAAGTTGGTGCTGCGACAGAAGTAGAGCTTAAAGAAAGAAAACTCAGAATAGAAGATGCTCTTTCAGCAACAAGAGCTGCCGTTGAAGAAGGTATAGTTCCGGGCGGTGGAACAGTTCTGTTGGATTGTATAGATTCAGTGGCAAAACTTTTAGAAAATGCCGATGGGGATGAAAGAACAGGTATGAATATAATTCTTAAGGCGCTTGAAGCACCTGTAAGACAAATTGCGGTTAATGCAGGACTTGAAGGAAGCGTAATAGTTGAAAGAGTTAAAGAGCTTGAAGTTGGAATGGGCTATGATGCACTTAAGGGAGATTATGTTAATATGATTGATTCCGGTATTGTAGATCCTACAAAGGTTACACGATCTGCACTTCAAAATGCGGCAAGTGTAGCTGCTATGATTCTTACAACAGAAGCTGCTGTTGCGGTTATTCCTAAAGAAGAGCCACAAATGCCGATGAATCCTGGAATGGGAATGATGTAATAATAAAAGGGTATCAATTGATACCCTTTTTTATATTCTTATAAAATAAATTATTGTCAGTTTATACTCTTTTATTTTTCCACTTGCCTTGTTTATGATACACCATTATCATAACAAAAAACAGAAAATCTGATGGTATATAAGTATACCATAAATATTGTACAGGCAAGTTAAGTTTTCTACAAAGTATAATTAAAGGCATTTGTAATATCCACTGAGAAACTAAGGATGATATTAAGAGAGGAGTATTATATCCTGAACCCATAAATACTGTAGCTCTTCCAAGTCCGTATCCTAAAAAAGATATACACATTGCCGAAGCCAGCAAGAAAATTGCTCCCATATTTATTACATCAATATCATTTGTAAAAATGGATATTAATTTTTTGGAAAAAATAAAGCAAATCAATGTAAAAACAAATAATATTATGGCATTAAATTTTGCAGCTGTTTTTGATGTCTCTTCTGCTGCATCTATATTCTCTTCTCCAAGAAAATTACCTACAAGGACTGAACCGCCCATTAACAATCCCATCATAGGCAACATTGAGACCCCATAAATTTTAGAACTTATTCCGGCAGCTGTAAGTGGAATTAACCCATAACTTGCTACAAATTTTACTCTTGCTGCCTCAAATAAAAATGTAAGGAATGATTCAAAAGCACCGGGAATTCCGACGGTAATTAATTTATAGTCAATATTTGGAATTAATCTGAATAAATTTTTAAATTTAATTTTTATATAATTATTTCCCTTAAGTAAAATAAAAAAACCGATTAGAAAACTGACTGATGTTGAAATTACGGTGGCAACCGCTGCACCAAATGTTCCTAAATTAAATCCCGTAATATTTATAAAAGGAACTTTTTCAAACATAAATATAGGGTCTAAAATCATATTCAGTATTGCACAAAATCCCATTATTTTCATTGGTGTTTTAGGATCTCCCGTACACCTGAATATTGAATTTACAGAGAATGACGAAAACATAATAGGAATAAAAAAGATTCTTAAATAACCATAAGAAAGTGCTATATCTATTACAGTCTTGTCGGGGGTGTAGAAGTGTAGTAGAGGTTTAATGAAAATAAAAAGTAATATCGAAGTTAGAATTCCCATCAAAAACTTAAAAGAAAGAGTTTGTTCGCATATTTTTTCTTTCATTTCAATGTCATTTCTTCCTACACTTTGCGAAATCATTGATACGGAACTTACGCCTATAATTTCGTTTAAAACTTCAAATAACCACAGTATAGTTGAAAATAAAGTTACAGCGGAAATAGCCTGAGAAGAAATTTTTCCAACCCAGTACATATCCACTATATCATATATTGATTGCAATAGCATTGCAGCCATTGTAGGAATTGAAAGTTGAACTAATTTGTTGAATATCTGTTTATTATTATGCATAAAATCACCATCACTATAAGGTTTATTATAACATAAATTAAAATTATGATGAAATAAAAAGTTATAGTAAATTTTGATAATTTAATATTTTTGACTTCTAATTGTAATTAGATTGTCAATTTATTTTTTAAATGGAATAGGTTAAACTTATAGTTAAGGAGATGATAAAAAATGAAGAGTATTAAAAAAATTTATTCCTTAGTAATAGCATTTGTACTATTAATAGCATTTGCTCCAAAGGTAAGTGCACAGGGAACTTATGTTGGACTTCCGAGATTTAATGTTACGTTAAATGGAGTTAGTGTAGACAATAGCTATGCGAGGTATCCACTTATCGTCTATAAGGACATAACATATTTTCCTATGACATACAATACAACAAGATTTTTAGGAGTTGAAACAAATTGGAGCGAGTATTCAGGACTTCAAATTAATCAAACCGGAATAAACGGTAAATTTGATTTTTATCAGACTAACAGAAAAAATGCAGATGTATATCCTGTAACGGTTCCTAATTTTAAAATAACAGTAAATGGAAAGACAATAGTAAACAGGAATGAGGAATATCCTCTATTGGTTTTCAGAGATGTGACATATTTTCCTATGACATGGAGATTTTGTGTAAATGAATTTGGCTGGAAATATAATTTTACACATCAGAAAGGTCTTGTTATTACATCAAACAACAATTCCGGCGGCAGTGTTCCTACTCCTAAGCCACCTGAAAATCCAATTGATAATTACAAAGATTATTCAAGTACAATATATTATAACTTGAATTATTATGTGATAAAGACAAATGGAACAAATTATAGATTGTTTAGAGAAAGTTCAATAAATAAGGATGTTAAAATGTTAAGTGACCTTGAAGTAAAGAGTTTTTATCAAGATGGAAATAAGCTATATTTTACATCGGGAAATAGCTTTTATTCTTATGATATGGATAAGGGAACATTTGACACTGTAATTTCAAATAGTAATGTAAAAGATGGAAAGATAGTTTCAAATGGAAGTCAAGTATTTTATGTAAGTGCAAGTAATGGAGAGTTGTATTCAAAAAATAATGTAAATCTTAATCCGGGCGCGAAGGTAGAAACACTTGAGAAAAAAGGTAATTATGTTCTTTCTACATTCACATATGATTTGGGAGTTAAATATAAATTAATAGTATTTGATAAAAATGGAATGGCAATTTACAAAACAGAAGATCAAACACAAAATGCAAAAATAGAAGGAAGCAATTTGACATACTTCAATGTAAATACCATGAAGAATGAAACTATATCATTGAATAAATAATAAAAAGGACTTACTTTCAAAGTAAGTCCTTATTTATTGAAACTTAAAACCGTAACGGCCATAAGTATAAGTAGCATTCCGAATAAATCTATCATCATAAAGCTCTCTTTTAATAAAATTATTGAAAACAAAAGTGAAGAAACAGCTTCAAGTCCGGCGATAAGAGAACCGCGAACAGGTCCTATAATAGAAACACCGGTTAGGAAACAATTAAATGCAAGGACAGTTCCAAATACTATCATCGCAATTAGACCGAGTATTGTCATCATATCAAAATTAACGGAAAATTTCCAAGGTTGGAGTAAAAAAGTAATGACAATGCCTCCGATAAACATACCGAATCCTGTAACAACAGAACTTGAGTATTTTTTTAATATGTTTATTGGAAGTAAGGTATAAATAACTACGGAAAATGCGGCTAATATACCCCAGAACAGTCCGGAACTACTTATTACAAGTGTACTTAGATCCAAGTGAGTTGCAAGTACAACTGTTCCCAATAGTGCAAGTACAATTGAACTTATTTCTTTAATTTTTGGTGCACGCATTTCTTTTATACAAACACCTACTACAATAAATATTGAACTTAAAAATTGAAGAACCGTTGCAGTTGGTGCATTAGTTTTTGAAATTGTAATTAAATATGAAAACTGACAAAATAACATTCCAAATATACCGAAGGCTATTAAAGTCAATGTATCTTTTTTATTTTTAAAAATTTTGAAGGTTTCTGTTTTATTCTTATATAGAGATAATAAAATAAGTATAAGTCCTGCAAATATAAGTCTTGTGTTTACAATAATTTTAGCATCCAGCCCCTTTGTACTCATCAGATATTGTCCGCAGGTGCCGGAAAAGCCCCAAAAGGTCGCTCCGATTATTGTCATAATATATCCTCTTAACATGATTTTACTATTTTTTTGCATAAAAAACCTCCGATTTGTATTATACTTTAATCTGGGTATAAATGTAAAGATTGATAGAGTTAAAAAAGGGAGGAATTATGGATAAAAGAATGTTGGTTTACGGGTTTGATGTTCAAAGTGAAAGATTTTTAAAGCTTATAGAAATAGCAAACAATCTTGGTATTGAAACTGAAACAGTAAAACATGATGATATAGATAAGAAAGTCGGAATTTTAATGGGAGTCGAAGTAGATGATACAGAATATAATTCAAGTTGTGACGAAATAGGAGAAATTGAATTTTTATTATTCTCTGATTTTGAAAGAGAAGTTCTTGGAAAATTTACTTTTGAAATTAAACAAGAGGGGATAATTATTCCGCATAAGGCGGTTATAACACCTACATCAAAAAATTGGAGTTTCAGATATTTAATATCTCATATAAAAGATGAACATAAAATTGTAAATAAATATAATGAACTTGGCAGACTTATAAAAAAAGCGCAGGAAAGGTTTGAAAAAGAAAATGATGTTGATCTCAAAGAAGAAATTGATTTTGCACTTAGTATAAGAGAACTTAAAGATATAAGTGAAAAAGATATAGATGAGAGGTATAATAGATTAAGTAAAGTAATTTTTAAATAGGGGGTATATTAATGGATGCAGTAAAAATTTCAAAAGAGCTTATTGAATTTATAGACAACAGTCCCTGTTCTTATTTTGCGGTAAGAAATATGGCGGGGCTTTTGGAAAAATTCGGTTTTAAAAAACTTGAGTGCAAGGATAATTGGGAACTTAAAAAAGGTGATAAATGTTATATAACTAATAATGACAGTTCTATTATAGCATTTACAATTGGAAGCAATGATGTTGAGAAAACCGGTTTTAAAATAGTAGGCTCTCATAGTGATTCACCCGGATTTAGAATTAAAAATAATGCACAAATGAAATTTGAAAACAATTTAAAATTAAACACTGAAGTATATGGAGGAGCAATTTTATCGACATGGTTTGACAGACCGCTAAGCATTGCCGGAAGAGTTGTATTAAAATCAGATAATTTATTAAATCCTAAGATTGAACTGGTAAAAATTGATAGGGATTTACTTATAATACCAAGCCTTGCAATTCATATGAACAGGGATATTAATAAAGGATTTGAGTTTAATCCGCAAACACATACACTTCCTCTTATGGGATTAGCTAATGAAGAAATAAAAGAAGATATGCTTGTTGATTTATTGGCAAAAGAACTTTCGGTTTCGACAGATGACATTACAGACTATGATTTATATTTATATGACAGAAACGGCGGCAAAATACTTGGATTAAATAATGAGTTTGTTTCTGTAGGAAGACTTGATAATCTTGCTATGGCATATATAAGTTTAAAAGCACTTATGGATACCGACTCGGGTAGCGGTGTTAATGTTATGGTATGTACCGATAACGAAGAAGTCGGAAGCAGTTCAAGACAAGGTGCAGACAGCCCTATGGTTGAGAATACGCTTGAAAGAATCGCAATAGGACTTGGAAAAAACAGAGAAGAATTTTTTAGAGCGATAGATTTGAGTTATATTATCTCGGCGGACATGGCACATGCTGTTCATCTTAACTTTGGAGAAAAAGCGGATCCTACAAACAGACCTTTGCTTGGAGGAGGACCTGTTATAAAATATGCAGCGAACAAAGCTTATACATCTGATGCGGTTTCGGCATCAATATTTAAGGGGCTTTGCGACAGAGCGGAAGTTCCGTGTCAAAGTTTTTATAATCGTTCCGATATGAGAGGAGGTTCAACAATAGGACCTATAACTCAAAATCATATAAATATAAAATCGGTTGATATAGGAAATCCTATGCTTTCAATGCATTCTGTAAGGGAACTTTGTGCGGTAGATGACAATTTATATTTATATAAAGTATTTTTAGAATTATATAAATAATGAAAAAATGATATGTATCCTCTTTTGACAAGCGGGATACATATCATTTTTTGTGTTTAAAAAGTTATATTATTTGTTCTATTTTTTGAATGTAAATTTGTTATCCTTGATATCCGTTATAATTGCAAGAGAAAATAAATCGTAACCGAGTTTTCTTATAAGTTTTCCTCCGTCTTGGAATCCTTTTTCTATTGCCACACTAAGTCCTATTATTTTTGCACCGCTTTGTTGAGATATTTTTATAAGACCGTTTAAAGAATTACCTTCTGCTAAGAAGTCATCAATTATCAGTAAATTATCTTTTTCGGAGAGGAATTTTTTTGAAACTGTGACTGAATATTTTTTGTCTGTTGTAAATGACTTTACCTCTTCCTGATAGACTTTGTCACCCAAATTTTTGTGATGTTGCTTTTTGGCAAATACGACGGGAATATAATTGAATTTTTGTGACAATACAGTTGCAAGTGCAATTCCCGATGCTTCAATTGTGAGAATTTTATTTATGTTTCTGTCTTTAAAATGCTCATATATTTCATCGGAAAGTTGAGATAAAAATTTTATATCAAGCTGATGATTTAAGAATGAATCGACCTTTATTATATTTTCATCTAAAATATAGCCGTCTTTTATTATTTTTTCTTCCAATAATTTCATGTTTACTTCCCCCGAATAATGTTATAAAAAATCAAAGATTTTTAGGATATTAAGTACAAAATAATGGTATAATATAAAAAAGTCAAGGAGGAATTATTATGTTTAAAGAGCTTGTTGAAAAAAGGAGAAGTATCAGAAAATATAAATCGGATAGAATAAAACAAGAAGAATTGAAAATAATATTAGAAAGTGCTCTTAAATCTCCTACCGGTAAAAATTTAGACAGTTTACAATTCATTTTGATAGAAGATGAAAAAATACTTGATGAGCTTTCGCATTTTAAAAGTCATGGTGCAGGATTTTTGAAAGGAGCTAAAGCGGCAATAGCAGTTTTAACAGATAAGGAGTTAGCGTCGGTAACATATAACCAAGATGCCTGCATAGCGGCTACAGTAATTCAATTTCAGGCAGAAGATTTAGATATAGGAAGCTGCTGGGCTAATGTTAGAGGTGCAACAAATGATGAGGGTAGAATTTCTGAAGATGTTATAAGAGAAGCTCTTGAAATTCCTGCTAAATATAATGTAGAATGTATTATTGGACTTGGCTATAAGGCTGAAATTCCTTCAGAAAAAAGGAAAAAGGAATTTGAAAGTCATGTACATTATGAAAAATTTTGAGGGCAGAATGGAACTAATTTTAAATAATCTTGAAGAAACAAAAAAATTTGGAGAAAAACTTGGCAGCCTTTTGAAAAAAGGTGATGTAGTTTGTCTTAACGGAGACCTTGCCGCAGGCAAGACGACCCTTACAAAGAGTATAGGCATTGGAATGGGAATAGATGATTATATAACTTCTCCTACATTTACGATAGTGAATGAGTATTACGGAAAACTTAATTTATACCATTTTGACACATATAGATTAGAGGGAGATAATGATGTATATTATCTTGGATTTGATGAATATTTTTATGGAGACGGAGTATGTGTTGTGGAGTGGGCAGATAGAATAAGTTCAAGTTTACCGGAATGTTATTTGGAGTTAAATATAACTCAGTTGGATGAAAATAAAAGGAAAATTGAAATCAATGCCGTGGGAGATAGAGCTAAAGAATTAATGGAGGATTTAAGATGATATCACTTGGGATAGATACTTCTACTTTCAAAACTTCTGTAGGACTTGTTGAGGATGACAGAGAAATAGCCTCTTATGAATTATCAGCGAACATGTATAATTCGGAAGAAGTGGTAAATATGATATCTGAAATATTCAGCAAGATAAATTTTTCAATAAAGGACATAGATTTAATTTCCGTGGGAATCGGTCCGGGTTCATTTACCGGAACGAGAATAGCTGTTACAATAGCAAGAACTCTTTCGCAGACATTAAATAAGGAAATAGTAGGAGTGTCTTCTTTAAAAGCTGTTGCCATGACTTATGAGGGAAGTGAATTTATAGTTCCGCTCATAGATGCAAAGAGAAACAGAGCTTATTTTGGTATATATAAAAATTCAGATGTTATTAGGACTGTTAAAGATGACAGACTTATGGATATAGATGAAATTGCAAATGAACTTTCGGGAAAAGCTGTTGTAATTCTTGGAGCGGGAGCTGAGTTTTTTTACGATAAATTAAAAGATAAGATGAATTTGAAAATGCCTAAGGAAAGACTTATAAGAGGAGCGAATGTTGCAAGACTCGGCATAATCGAATATAGAGAGCGTGGGTCGGATAATTTGTTTGATGTTTTGCCGAATTATATAAATCTGTCTCAGGCGGAAGAGAATTTTAAAAAATTAAAACAGATATGAATGGTGAATTTAGAATAAGAAAAGCGAGAACAGAAGATGTCAACGCCATATTTAAGATAGAAGAAAGCTCATTTGACGATGCGTGGTCTAAAAAATTAATTACAAGCGTTTTAGAAAATGAATTTGCACATAATTATGTAGCGGAAAATGAAAAATTGGATTTGGTCGGGTATATTTTCATTTCTGAGATTCTTGGAGATGTATCAGTAGATAATATAGCAGTTGATAAAAATTATAGAGGAATCGGAATTTCAAAACTGCTTATGGATAAATTGATTGATTTATACGGAAATAATCCAATCACGCTTGAAGTTAGAACGGATAATATAGAAGCTGTTAACTTATATAAAAGATATGGATTTGCGGAGTCGGGACTTCGTAAAGACTATTATGGATTGGGAATAGATGCAATAATAATGTGGAGAAGGTAAAATGAAAGTATTAGCGGTTGAATCATCGTGTGATGAAACATCAGTAGCGGTAGTTGAGGATGGTAGAACTGTCCTTTCAAATATAATTTCATCACAGATAAAAACTCATAAACAATTTGGCGGAGTAGTACCTGAAATAGCGTCAAGACAGCATGTTGAGGCTATGAATACGGTGCTTGCAGAGGCAATAAAAGAAGCGGGAGTAAAATATGAAGATATAGATCTTGTAGTTGCTACAAGGGGTCCCGGGCTTATAGGAGCGTTACTTGTAGGACTTAATTCTGCAAAGGCATTTGCATATGCGATAGAGAAACCGTTTATAGGGGTAAATCATATCTACGGGCATGTGTGTGCAAATTATATATCTAATAGAGATTTGGAGCCTCCATTTATAGGACTTATAGTATCGGGAGGGCATACATATCTTATAAAAGTTAGGGACTATGTAGACTTTGAGCTTGTCGGAAGAACAAGAGATGATGCAACAGGTGAAGCGTTTGACAAAGTTGCAAGAGCTATGGGGATAGGATATCCCGGAGGACCTATAATAGATAAGCTTGCAAAAGAGGGAAATGCCAATATAGAATTTCCAAGAGTAATGCTTGAAGAAGGATCGTATGATTTTTCATTTAGCGGGCTTAAAACGGCAGTTATAAATTATCTTCATAATAAGCAACAAAAAAATGAGCCTTATATAGTTGAAGATGTTGCAGCATCATTTCAAGTTGCAGTAACAGATGTGTTAGTGGAAAAATCAATACGTCTTGCAAAAAGTGAAAATATGGATAAAATAGTTCTTTCGGGAGGAGTTGCAGCTAATGAAGGGCTCAGACAAGCTCTTAAAGAAAGAGCGGAAGATGAAAATATAAAAATTTATTATCCGGATAAGATACTTTGTACAGATAATGCTGCAATGATTGCATCTGCAGGATATTATTTATATAAAAGCGGAAATTATGATAAAAATTCCTATGCAAAACCTAATTTGGGGTTATAATCATGGGTAATTATTAAATTAGGAGGGATTGTATGTACGATTTTACATTTGAAGTTGGAACTAAAATTTTATTTGGGAAAGATCAATTAGAAAAATTGCCGAAGGAAATAAAAAAATACGGAAACAGAGTTTTATTATGCTATGGCGGAGGAAGTATTAAGAGAATCGGACTATATGATGATGTAGTGAAGCTCCTTAATGACAATGAAATATTTTATTGTGAATTAGATGGAATAGAATCAAATCCTCGTGTTGAATCCGCTGAAAAGGGAATTCAAATTGTAAGAGAAAATAATTTGAATTTTATTCTTGCAATAGGAGGAGGTTCTGTAATAGACTGTGCAAAATTAGTCGCAGCAGGTGTTTATACAGACTGTACTCCTTGGGATATTGTAATTTCAAAATGTAATGTTGAAAAAGCTGTGCCTCTTGGAACTATACTTACAATAGCTGCGACAGGTTCTGAAATGGATAATGTATCTGTAATTACAAATTTGAAAACTAAAGAAAAGCTTGCGTGGGGAACAAAACTTGTGTTGCCTAAATTTTCATTTATGAATCCTGAATATACATTTTCTGTCCCGAAAAAACATACTGCGGCAGGAGTAGCGGATATTATGAGTCATACTATGGAAAACTATTTTACATTAAATGACGGTTGCTATTTACAAGATCGTTTTGCGGAAGGCATATTAAAGACATGTGTGGAGTATGGACCTGTTGTATATAATAATCCTGAAAATTATGATGCTCGTGCAAATATTATGTGGGCAAATTCTTGGGCAATAAACGGAATTTTAGATAGCGGAAAGGCAACAGACTGGAGCGTTCATGCAATGGAACATGAACTTAGTGCATTTTATGATATAACTCATGGAGTTGGGCTTGCGATTTTGACTCCAAACTGGTTAAAATATGTTTTAAATGAAGATACAGTTTCAAAAATAAGAACATTCGGTATAAATGTTTTTGGTATAGAGCAATCGGATGATGAATTTGCAGATGCTAATAAGGCGATAGATACATTAAGAGAATTTTTTAATAGCATGGAAATTCCGGATACACTTACAAAAGTAGGTATAGGAGAGGAACATCTTGAAGAGATGGCAAAACTTACGATCGAACACAAAAATGGAATTATTAACGGATTTGCTAAACTTGACGAAAAAGATGTGCTTGAAATTTATAAGATGAGTTTATAAGAAATATTTTGAATAGGCAGCTTATTATTATATAATAGTAGTCGAAAGACTACTATTTTTAATTTGAGTTTGGAGGGTGAGGATATGAAAAATTTTTTTTCTTTTCTAATATTGCTATTTTTGATACCGACATCAGTATTTGCAGATATGGGACCTAAGCCTGAAATGAATATAAGAGTATATAATGTACCGCAAGGTTTCAAGATATATTTATCGTGCGATAACTATAAGGATTATAATTTGTATGAAGAAGAAAAAATAGGGGAATCTGAATTTTTAAAGTTTGCTGATGAGCATAAATTGATTGTTCATCGAGAAAGTGAGGGAGGAATTCCCATATGGTTAAGAGTATCAGAAACAAAAGGTTACGATACATATAACTATAGCTATAGAGTTCCGAGTAAATTTAAAATAGCAGTCATAAATTCAAAAGGTGAAGTGTCATATTCAAATGAAGTCGAGGTAAAAGCTTTTAATGAAGAGTTCAGCTTTAATTATGAGAATATGCAGGTAAAGAGAAATTACTTTTTGTTGGCACTATATTCGCTGCAATTTTTAAAAACTTTTGTTATTACACTGATTTTGGAAGTTGGATTTTTGTACTTAGTAGGATATAGAACAAAGAGGGATTTAAGAAAAATTGTTATATTAAATTTAATTACTCAAATTTTACTTAATGTTATTTTGACATATGCACTGATTAAAAGTGGAAGTTTTTTTGCGTTGACCATTATAATTCCGGTTGAGATTTTTATATTCGCACTTGAGGGAGTTTATCTTGGAGCTACACTTGAGAGTTTCGGAAAATTTAGAAATACTGTTAGCGTTATAATTGCAAATTTAATTTCATTCGGCATAGGATTTTATCTAATTAAATAGAGGATAATATGATTTTAATAAAGAATATAAAGCTTGAGCAGGATAGCATACAACTGCTTGAATCCAAGTTAAAAAAGGTTTTAAAACTTGAAAAATTTGAATATGAAATATATAGAAAATCAATAGATGCAAGAAACAGCATTACATTTAATTATCAGGTAATTATAAAAGAAAATATATCCGAGAAAAAACTTTCAAAAATAAAGGATGCGGTTTTTTATGAGGAGCCTAATTTTGAAATTTCATTACCTCATAAAAAATCTAAAACTGTAATCGTAGGTAGCGGACCTGCCGGATTGTTTTGCGGCTATATACTTTCAAAGTACGACTGTGATGTTATGATAATTGAGCGTGGAGAACAGATTGAGGACAGAATAAAGAGCATAGACAGTTTTTTGAACGGAAAAGAACTGAATATAAATTCAAATATTCAATTCGGCGAAGGCGGAGCGGGAACATTTTCTGACGGGAAACTCACAGCTCGTTCAAAGGATATCAGAGTTAGAGAGGTGCTTAAAATATTTGTAGAAAATGGAGCACCTCAAGATATATTGTATGATGCTAAACCTCATATAGGAACTGACATACTTAGAAAAGTAATTGTAAACATGAGAAACTTCATTTTAAAAAATGGAGGCGAATTTGAATTTAATACAGTATTTTCAGACATATGCATAGAAAATGCAAAAGTTAAAAATATAATTGCAAAAGATAAAAAGATGTATGCCGATAATTATGTGCTTGCTCTCGGAAATTCATCTCGAGATACTTTTTATATGTTGTCTAAAAAAATAAAGATGAAAAACAAACCGTTTGCAGTCGGTTTTAGAATAGAGCATTTACAAAAAAATATAAATTTCAGCCAGTATAAGTGTGAAAATGAAAGCTTGCCTGCCGCAAGTTATATGTTGACATACAATGATAAAAATTTAGGGCTTAGCGGATATACATTCTGTATGTGTCCAGGAGGATATGTAATAAATGCATCATCTGAAAGGGGAATGTTGTGTGTAAATGGAATGAGCTATCACAAGAGAAATGGAGAGAATGCAAATTCCGCGCTTATAGTAACAGTTGATGAGAGTATTTACGGAACAGAATTATTGGCGGGGATGGAGTTCCAAAAACGGATAGAAAAAAGAGCGTTTGAACTTGGCGGTTCAAACTATTTTGCTCCGATTCAAAAAATAGCAGACTATCTGGAAAATAGAGCGACAACAAAACTTGGCCTTGTTAAGCCTACAATTAAGCCCGGTTATACACTTTCAAATCTCAGAGGTATATATCCGGATATAGTAGACGAAGTAATTTCAAACAGTATTATAAATATGGACAGAAAACTGAAGGGATTTGCCATATCTGACGGAATTTTAACCGGAGTGGAAACAAGAAGTTCCAGTCCTGTCAGAATATTGAGAGATGAAAATTTAAAAGCGGAGGGAATTATGAATTTATATCCCATAGGAGAAGGTTCAGGGTATTCCGGAGGGATAGTTTCTTCTGCAATCGATGGAATAAAGGCGGCAGAAAAGATAATAAGAGGAGAATAGAATGTTAAATATAGTTTTTTATGAACCGGAAATACCGTTTAATACAGGAGCAATTGCAAGAACATGTGGACTTACAAAAACAAGGCTTCATTTAATTGAGCCTCTTGGATTTTCGGTGGACAGCAGTCATTTAAAAAGAGCGGGGCTTGATTATTGGCACTTGGTAGATATAAATTACTACAAGAGTTACGATGATTTTTTAGAAAAGAATGAAGATGAAATGAAAGACGGAGCAAGTTTATATTTTGCAACGACAAAGGCAGAGCAGAAGTATACGGATGTAAAGTTTAAAGACGGAGATTATATAATGTTCGGTCCTGAAACAAGGGGTATTCCCGAAAGTATTTTATTTAATGATATTGAGCATTGCATAAAAATTCCTATGCTTAAAGATTACGGAAGAAGTTTAAATCTTTCGAATTCTGCAAATATAATATTATTTGAAGCATTAAGGCAACTTGATTTTTTAGGATTAGAATAAATAAACTGTTGTTATAAAATCGAAATTACTTTACAAAATTGCATAGTTGTGATAATCTATTTAGGTAAATTTTAATATAGGGTCATTATGACTTAAATTAAGGGTATACCCCTATTAATAGGAGGTGTTTTTATGGCTGACAGAGTAGTATTAGAATGTACACAATGTAAACAAAGAAATTACATTACCTACAAGAATAAGAAGACTAATACTGAAAGAATTGAGCTAAAAAAATATTGTAAGTTCTGTAAGGAGCACACAACTCACAAGGAAACAAAGTAATTTAAAAGGAGGAATAAAATTGGCAGCAAAGGATTCTGTAAAAAAGACTGAAGAAAAAAGTCTATCAAAATACTTTAGAGGAGTAAAATCTGAATTCAAGAAAGTTGTTTGGCCAACTAAACAAGAAGTTTTAAATTACAGTGCAATAGTAATTGTAGTTAGCATATTATTCTCTCTTCTTTTAGCTCTATACGACAAAATTGTGTTAACATTGTTTAAATTCATCATTTAAAAGTGGTGGTATTTATGGAAGATGAAAGACAAATCAATTTGGAAGATAGAGAAAAAGAAGCGAAATGGTATGTGATCCACACTTATTCAGGACATGAGAACAAAGTTAAGGCAAACATGGAAGCCATGGTCGTGAATCGAAACATGGAAGATTTGATTTTTGACATCCAAGTTCCAATTGAAGAGTACGTTGAGAATAAAGAAGGTTCAAAAAAAGTTAAAGAGAGAAAATTATTTCCAAGTTATGTTCTTGTGAAAATGATAATGAACGATGAATCTTGGTATCTTGTTAGAAATACAAGAGGCGTAACAGGATTCGTAGGACCGGGATCAAAACCTGTGCCACTTTCAGACGAAGAAGTTATTACACTCGGAGTGTGTGATAATAAAGAAATTTTTGGAGAATACGAAGTTGGAGAGACTGTTAAAGTAATTAGCGGACCATTCAATGACTTTGTAGGAAAAATTGATTCTTGTAATTATGAAAAGAAAAAAATTAAAGTATCGGTTTCTATGTTTGGACGTGACACATTAGTTGAATTGGATTTTAATCAAGTTATTAAACAGTAGTAGAAGCTAAAAGCTTCAAGAAGTGGGAGGGATATTCCCGCCTAAACCACAAGGAGGAAAGAAAATGGCAAAAAAAGTAATAGCATTAGTCAAATTACAAATTCCGGCTGGAAAGGCAACACCAGCTCCACCGGTAGGTACAGCACTTGGACCTCACGGTGTAAATATTATGCAGTTTACAAAGGAATTTAATGCAAAGACAGCTGATCAAGCCGGTCTTATAATTCCGGTAGTATTGACTGTATATCAAGACAGATCATTTACATTCATAACTAAGACACCACCGGCAGCAGTTCTTATTAAGAAAACTATCAATCTAAATTCAGGTAGTGGAGAACCTAATAAGAAGAAAGTAGGTAAGATTACAAAAGCACAAGTAAAAGAAATTGCTGAACTAAAAATGAAAGACTTAAATGCAGCAAGCGTTGAAGCTGCTATGAGCATGATTTCAGGTACAGCAAGAAGTATGGGTGTAGAAGTAGTAGAGTAGTGGGAGGAAGTTTCCGTTAAAACCACAAGGAGGGATTTTAATGCCAAAAAGAGGTAAAAAATATTTAGAAAGCGCAAAGCTTGTAGATAAAACTAAATTGTATGATGTAACAGAAGCTATTGAACTTGTTCAAAAAACTTCAGTTACAAAATTCGATTCAACTGTTGAACTTGCAGTAAGACTTGGAGTAGATCCAAGACATGCCGACCAACAAGTAAGAGGTACTACAGTACTTCCTCATGGAACAGGTAAAGTTAAAAGAGTTCTTGTATTAGCAAAAGCAGATAAACTTAAAGAAGCTGAGGAAGCCGGTGCTGATTATGTAGGTGGAGAAGAATTAGTTGAAAAAATCCAAAAAGAAAACTGGTTTGAATTCGACGTTGTAATTGCAACACCTGATATGATGGGTGTAGTTGGTAAAATCGGTAGAGTTTTAGGACCTAAGGGATTAATGCCAAACCCTAAATCAGGAACAGTAACTTTTGATGTAGGAAATGCAGTAAAAGAAACTAAAGCCGGAAAGGTAGAATATAGAGTAGATAAAGCTGCTATAATCAATGTACCTATCGGAAAAGTTTCATTTGGAACTGAAAAGTTAGAAGACAACTTTAGATCACTTATGTCAGCTATAATAAAGGCTAAGCCGGCAGCTGCAAAGGGAAGATATCTAAAGTCGGTTACAGTTGCAACAACTATGGGACCCGGAGTTAAGATTAACGGTCAAAAATTAGTAGAGCAATAAAAACACCTGAGGAAAGTGAAAAATCACTTTCCTTTTTTATTTATAAAACTGAAAATTAAGGATAAATTATTTTTGATTTCATATTATCCTACTCATCTGATATTGAAAAATATTGAATTATTATTAAAAACAATACGAATTGAGAATTATGTCGGCAGGATAATAATAAATTAAAACTATTATAAGAATTGTATATAATCATAAGAGTAAACAGATTTAAAAAGTTAAGTAAATTACAAGATTTATTCTATTTTAATCTTTAGAAGATATAAAATTTCTGATTATACATTTAAATGATAGAGTTACTTTTTAAAGACTATATGGTATAATTTTTAAGATAGTATTTGCTCATTTTCATCATGTATTTAAAAACAAATCGAAAGTTTAAAAATATTGTATGAAAGTTTTTAGTATCATATTAGGAGGAAGAAATGAATAAAAAATTATTAGTGTTAGTTGTAACTTTGCTTGTTATATTAACAGCATGTCAAGGAAAGGATAATAAGGAAATGGGAAAGAATGATGAGAAAAAAGAGTTGGTAGTATTTGCGGCGGCATCTATGACTGAAACATTGGAAAAAATTAAGACTCTTTATGAAGAAGAACATCCTGAAATAGAATTGATATATACATTTGATTCATCAGGAACATTAAAGACACAAATAGATGAGGGAGCAACTTGTGATGTATTTATTTCAGCAGCATTAAAACAAATGAATGCCATTGATCCGAAAGAATCAAAAGAAGAAATTTCAAATCCGATAGATTCTGAAAGCAGAATTAATTTATTGGAAAATAAAGTTGTTCTTGTTGTTCCGAACGGAAATGTAAAATCGATAAAAAATTTTGAAGATTTAAATACAGATACTGTAAGTTCAATAGCACTTGGAAATTCTGATGTTCCTGTAGGACAATATTCAGAAGAAATATTAACTAATTTGGGAATTTGGAATGAAATTCAAAATAAAATTACTTTTGGATCAAATGTAAAGGAAGTAACAACATGGATTTCAGAAAAGGCGGTTGATTGTGGAATAATATATAAAACTGATGCATTTTCAGCAGGACTTGAAGTAGTAGATGAGGCAGAAGAAGGTGAAATTAATACTCCTGTTATATATCCGGCGGCTATTTTACAGAATAGTAAAAATGCAAAAGAAGCTAAGGAATTTTTGGAATATTTAAAAAGTGATAGCGCTAAAGAAATCTTTGAATCAGTCGGATTTGCTGTAGTGGAATAAAGATATGACAGATTATTATCCGCTTCTAAATTCAATTAGAATTGCATCAATTTCATCAATTATAACTTTTTTGACAGGTATATTTATAGCATATTATATAGAAAGATTGCCTAGAATTATCAAAGGTGTTTTAGATGTTATTCTGACTATGCCATTGGTACTTCCGCCAACAGTAATCGGATTTTTTCTGCTTAAGTTATTGGGACCGAATACTGTAATAGGAATGTGGTTTCTTGAAACATTTTCTGTAAGACTTGTTATGAATTGGTATTCATCAATATTTGCAACTGTGATTGTAACATTTCCGTTAATGTATAGAACAGCAAGAGGTGCATTTGAATCTTTTGATTGGAATTTAAAATATGCAGCTCAAACACTGGGTAAAAATGACATTTGGATTTTTTGGAAAATAATATTTCCGAATTGTAAACAAGGTATTATTGCCGGAGTTGTACTCAGTTTTGCAAGAGCACTTGGTGAATATGGAGCAACAAGTATGGTTTCAGGGTTTACTCCAGGGAAAACTGCAACTATTTCAACAACAGTATATCATATGTGGAGAATAGGAAGAGATGATATAGCATATAAATGGGTAATTATAAATATAATGATTTCTTTTGCAGTTTTAATTACCATAAATTTATTAGAAAAGAAAAAATCACGGAGAGTTTTTTAATAATGCTTAAACTTGATATAAGACGAAGATTAAAAGATTTTAATATAGATGTTAATTTTGAATTTAGCAAATCTGTCCTTGGGCTTTTAGGGGCATCCGGAAGCGGAAAGAGTATGACTCTTAAGATGCTATCAGGCTTAGTAAAGCCTGATAGCGGATATATAGTATTGGATGATACCGTACTTTTTGATTCTGACAGCTCGATAGATCTTAAGCCCCAGATGCGTAACATAGGATATTTATTTCAAGATTATGCACTATTTCCCAATATGACTGTAGAAAAAAATATATTAGCCGGAGTTAGAACCGGAAGCTATAAAGAAAAAATTAAAAAGGTAAATTCTGTTTTAAATGATTTAAAGATAGAAAAATTAAAAAAATGTTTTCCGAATAATTTATCCGGAGGAGAAAAACAACGTGTTGCACTTGGTAGAATTTTAGTAAATAATCCTAAATTGATTTTATTAGATGAACCTTTTTCGGCACTTGATGAATATTTAAAGTGGCAGATTGAAATTGAAGTAAAACAAGTTTTAGAGGAATATAATATTCCGTCTATTTTAGTTTCTCATAATAAAGATGAAGTATATAGAATGTGTGATGAAGTTTGTGTATTACATTGTGGAAAATCAGAACCGATTCAAGAAACAAAATCTTTATTTTTAAAGCCGAATACACTTTCAGCTGCAATGCTGTCAGGATTTAAAAATTATTCTGAGATCAAATATGTTGAAAAAGATAGAGTATATGCAATTGATTGGGATATTTATTTATCAGTTTTAGAGAATAATTTTGAAAATAAAATTGTAGGAATAAATTCAAGTAGCTTTAAAATTTTAAATGCAAATATTGAGAGAGAGGAAAATATATTTCACTTAAATGAATATAAAGTTCAAGTGGAATTATTTTCAGTTATGATTATTGCAAAAATTTCAAGTTTTGCTAAGCCGTTATATATTGAAATTGAAAATAATGAGTGGGAAAGAATTAAAAATTTTGAAGACATATTTATACAAATTAAGTCGGATGATATAATTTTTTTGAGATAATTAAATTTTAATATGGAGTAATAAGCGATGAAAGATCAATATTTTAGAGAGATTTCTTATTTTAGAATTTCATTGACTCCTGTTTGTAATTTTCGTTGTATCTATTGTATGCCATATAATCAATCTTTTGATAAGGTAAATCTTATTCCTATGGAGCAAATTGAGCAGATTATAAAAGTATCTGCTCAAAATGGTATAAAAAAGATTAGATTTACAGGAGGAGAGCCTCTTTTAAGGGAAGGACTTCTGCCCCTCTGTCATAAAATTTCAAATAAAATTGGGATTGATGAAATTTGCTTGACTACAAATGGTAGTTTTTTGAAAGATATGGCAAAAGATCTTAAAAAAGTTAATGTAAAAAGGATAAATTTGAGTTTGGATACATTAGATTCTAAAAAGTTTAGCGATATAACAAGAGGGGGAAAATTAAAATCAACTTTAGAGGGATTGGATGAAGCTTTAAAATTGGGATTTAAAGTAAAAATTAATACAGTATTAATGGGCGGAATTAATGTGGATGAAATATCAAATTTAGTTGAACTTACAAAAGAATTACCGGTAGAATTGCGTTTTATTGAATTAATGAGAATGGGTGTTACAAAAAATTGGCAAGAAGATGTTTTTGTAAAAAACGACATAGTTTTAGATAAAATTAAAGGATTAAAACAAATTGGAAATTTTGGAGTTGCATCTGTGTATAAAATACCGGGATATTGTGGTGAAATTGGTTTAATCAGTCCTATAAGTTCATGTTTTTGTGAAAACTGTAATCGTATTAGGATGACATCTGACGGAAAATTAAAACCATGTTTACATTCTAAGGAAGAATTTGATATTTGTAATTTATCAAAAGAACAAGTAGAAGAAAAGTTTAAAGAGGCAGTATTTGCAAAGCCGTTTCAACATAAATTACTTAGAGGAGAAAGTGAAACTAATAGAACTATGAATTTAATCGGAGGATGAGATGAAAAAATTTACTCATTTTAATGAAGATGGAATGCCAAAAATGGTTGATGTAAGCAAAAAAGATAAGACAGTCAGAATAGCTGCAGCAAGTGGACAAGTATTGCTAAATGCCGAAACTTTCAAGAGAATTAAGGATAAGACTATTGAAAAAGGAGATGTATTGGCAGTAGCTCAAGTTGCAGGAATTATGGCGGCAAAAAAAACATCGGATATTATTCCGATGTGTCATAATATAAATTTGTCCGGAGTAGATATTAAGTTTATATTGGATGAGGATAAAAATATAATTGAGGTTCAGTCAATAATAAAAACTACTTCTGAAACCGGAGTGGAAATGGAAGCACTACATACTGTATCAGTAGCTATGCTTACAATTTATGATATGTGTAAAGCTGTTCAGAAAGATATTATTCTAACTAATATTTATTTGATGGGAAAAGTCGGAGGTAAAAGTGGAGAATATGGAAGTATTGTAATATGAGAGTTGTGAGCGTATCTATAAGTAAAGAAAAAGGAACTAAGAAAATTCCGGTATCATATATTGAAATAAAGAAGGATCATGGGATTATTGGAGATGCACATGCGGGTAATTGGCATCGTCAAATAAGCCTGTTGGGAATTGAGAGTCTTAATAAAATGAAATTAGAATTTCCTAATTTATCTGCCGGAGATTTTGCTGAAAATATTTTGACAGAGGGTATAGAATTGTATAACCTTTCTGTAGGTACGGTACTTGAGATAGGAAATACAAAAATAGAAGTTACACAGATTGGAAAAGAATGTCATAAAGGATGCGAAATAAGAAAAATCACAGGCGATTGTGTAATGCCGAGAGAGGGAATTTTTGGTATAGTTTTAAAAGAGGGAAAAATTTTTCCGGGAGACAGTATTAATTTTATTGAAAGGTAGGTGACCGATATGATAGAAAAAGTACGAACAGAAGATGCGGTTGGAAAACCTTTAATTCACGACATAACATCTATCAGAAAAGACGGTTTTAAGGGAGTTTTATTCAAGAGAAATCATATAATTCAAAGTGATGATATAGATAAGTTGAAAGACATAGGCAAAGAACATATATATGTCGGAGAATTGGAAGATAATCAAGTGCATGAAGAGGATGCAATTTTAGAAATTGCTCCTAAAATTGTTGATGATAACATTGAGTGGGGACTTCCGTCTGAAGGAAAAATTACATTTAAAAGTAAAGTAAGAGGACTTTTTAAAGTAAATGAAGAAGCCGCCTTTAAATTGAATTCTATCGAAGATTATACATTTGCTTCAATTTCTAATAATACGGTTGTTGATGTAGGAGATAAGCTTATAGGCGGAAGAATTGTTCCGTTATATACTACAAGGGATGTAGTTGAAGAGGCTAAAAAAATATCAGAAGAAAATAATCCCATATATCGAGTATTGAAATTTTATAAAAAGAGAGTGGGAATAATAATTACAGGCAGTGAAATATATTCGGGAAGAATTAAAGATATGTTTGAGCCGATGATTAGAGAAAAGTTAAAATTTTATGGTGGAGAAATCGTAGATGTAATATTTGTTCCGGATGATATTGATAAATTACTTGAATCCATGAGAGAGTTATTGAGTAAAGACATAGAGCTTTTAATATTATCCGGAGGAATGAGTGTAGATCCTGACGACATTACACCGACAGCTATAAGAAATATCAGTTCGGATATAATATTTAAGGGAGTTCCGATACAGCCTGGAAATATGCTGACAGTAGGAGTTTTAAAAAAGACATATATAGTTGGAGTTCCGGGAGCTTCAATCCATTCTTCAAAGACAAGTTTGGACTTGCTGTTACCTAAAATATTTTCAAATTCTCCTGTAAATAAAGATGAATTTATAAAAATGTCTGTCGGGGGGCTTCTGTAAGGTGATTATGAGTGATAAATACAGCGCCGGGGTTTTAACTATCAGCAATAGATCGTATAGGGGAGAAAGAGAAGATTTAGGGGGACCTATACTCATAGAATTGATAGAAAAGCTTGGATTTGAGGTTAAAAATTTTAAAATAGTACCGGATGAAAGAATCAATATAAGAGAGACTATTGAAGAATGGGTTGATGAAGATGATTTAGCTCTTATATTAACTACAGGTGGAACGGGTTTTTCTGATAGAGATATAACTCCGGAAATTACAATTGAATTATGTGATAGGAGAGTGCCGGGAATTTCAGAGGCAATGAGAAGCTATGGAGCTAAATTTACACCTATGAGCTATTTGTCAAGAGCAGAATCGGGTATTAGAAAAAATACTTTGATAATAAATTTCCCCGGAAATCCTAAAGCGATAAGAGAAAATTTTGAAGCTATAATACCTTTCTTAAAACATGGTATAGATATATTGAGAGGAAAAAATAATTTAAAAAATGTTCATTAATCTATGTGAAATTAGAAATTTAATATTGAAAATTACATTTTTGTTATTTAATAATTATAATAGAGAAAAGTGTTTTAAGTATATTATGTAATAAGGGTGAAGATTATGGCAAAATATGAAAGACGTTTTAAAGGAAATTTTGATGAAGTTTTAAAACTATGTAAGGATACAATTGAAAAAAAGAGTTTGACTGCAAGTTTAGAAGATCAAAGCTATTTTGAAAATGAAAAATTTAAGGCATCTGTGAGTATTTTTGAAAGATTCAGCTATAGAGGTTCTAATAGAGTAAGTCTCAGCATTACTTTAATTGAAAGTGATGAAGAACTTTTTATATCGGCTATAACATCAGGAGGTTCTCAAGATGTGTTTTCAAAGGTAAATGCATTTGGGGAAGTCAGTTTTTTAGAGACATTAATACCTGCAGTTGAAGAATATATTAAGAAATATTAAATAATTAAATAGAATCTTGACTTATGGAAAATAAGTTGAGATTTTTGTTTTTTTTAAAATATTAATTTAGATAAATGGAAAATTAGTTATAACTTGAAAAAATTAATTGATTTATTATTATATAATATTTATGAAGGAGTGATAATATGGAATTAAAAATTAATAAATTAGATGAACTTAGAAATAAATTTGGTGCTGATAGAGCGAATAGAGTTGCACAAAATGCTGCAATGGAAAATGGAATTGATAAAGCTGCAGTAAAAAATATGGTGTATGAAGAACAAAGACACAGTTTTAATGTAAATTTAAATCAAGGAGACATCACCAACCAAAAACAATCCGGAAGATGTTGGATGTTTTCTGCACTTAATGTGATGAGATACAGAATAATAAAAGATTTAAATTTAAAGACATTTGAACTTTCTCAATCATATCCGTTGTTTTACGATAAGCTTGAAAAAAGTAATTACTTTTTAGAAAGTATATTAAAAACTCTTGATGAAGATATTCATTCAAGACTGGTTGCTCATATTTTAAGAGATCCTCTTGGGGACGGAGGACAGTGGGACATGTTTGTAAATCTTGTGAAGAAGTATGGTGTGGTTCCAAAATATGTAATGGGTGAAAGTGCAAATTCATCAAACACAAGAGCACTTGATGATTATCTTACTAAACTTCTCAGAGGATATGCTGTAAAGCTTAGAAAGGCTCATGAGAGCAAAAAAGGAATGGATGAATTAAATTCCATGGTAGAAAAATACATGGAAGAAATTTATAATGCTCTTTGCATAAGTCTTGGTACGCCTCCAACAGAATTTGATTTTGAAGTTAGAGATAAGGATGATAATTATATATGTGAGAAAAACTTAACGCCGATTGAATTTTTCAATAAATATGTAAAGATGAATTTAGATGACTATATTTCAATTATAAATGCACCTACAAAGGATAAGCCGTATAACAGAACATTTACGGTAAAATATCTTGGAAATGTTGTTGAGGGAAATAAAGTAAAATATTTGAATCTGCCGATTGAAGAATTGAAGAAGGCTGCAATATCCCAAATGAAGGATGGAGAACCTGTATGGTTTGGTTGCGATGTAGGACAATTTTTCTACAGGTCGGGTTCTGTTCTTGATACAGAAACGATAAAAATGGACGATTTATTTAATGTGGAATTTGATATGACAAAAGAAGAAAAACTTGATTACGGTGAATCTCTTATGACTCATGCAATGGTATTTATGGGCGTTGAAGTAGATGAAGGCGGAATAAGTAAAAGATGGAGAGTTGAAAATTCTTGGGGAAAAGACAGCGGAAAAGATGGATATCTTGTAATGAGTGATAGATGGTTTGATCAATATATGTATCAAGTTGTTGTAAATAAAAAATATTTATCGGAAGAAATATTAAAGGCGTGGGATACAGAAACAATTGAACTTGAACCATGGGATCCGATGGGATCACTTGCAAAGGAAAGATAAAATGTTTTTATTTAACAGAAAAATTTTTAAAGAAGAAGATTATAAGAAAGCTTTGGAGCTTATAGAAGAACTTGTAAAAAAATCACAAGCTGAAAAGGGATGTATAGTATATAAAGCTTTCAGAGATATTGACAATAAATACGGTTTGTGTATTTATGAAGAGTGGGACAGTAAAGAGAGCCTTGAAGCTCATCAAAGTACAGAGCACTTTAAAAGAATCGTTCCACAAATTTCTGAAATTGCATATGAAAGAAGTCCGCTGTACAGATTTGAAGATTTAGATTAATGAGATGTTAGAGGTAAGGTATTTCTTACCTCTATTTTTATATGGAGATAGTATGGGCTTAGATAAATCTTAGACTTTTATTTGTTATTATTTAAAAATATTGCGTATAAGATTTTAATATAAGGGTATATAATTAATTATAATATTGAAAAATTTAGGAGGATATTATGACAAGAATCTTGGGATTTTTTAAAAGACGTAAAAAAACCGTCATTGTCGCGGGAATTTTTTTATTGTTAATAATAGGATTTTTTTCTTTTAGAAATAAAGGAGGAAACTATCAACCTCTTTTAAAGAATGAAACTACAGAATTAAAAAAGAAAGAGTTTGTAAGTGCGGTAAATGAATCCGGAAAAGTATTGAGCGAAGATTCAGCGCAAATTTATGCTGAGAAATCACTACCTGTAAAAGAAATTAATATTGAAGTCGGAATGCAGGTAAAAAAAGGTGATGTGATAGCAAGACTTGATGATACAACTATAAAACAACAGATAGCTATTAAGAGTGCAATGATAGGAGCAACAAATAAGTCTACATCACTTCAAGTTAAAAATGCTCAAGATAAGTTGGATGAGGCGTTAAAAAATAAATCTGACGGTACTAATGGAAGTGTTGTATCTGCAAATAATGCAGTAACTGCAGCTTATGATGCGTGGATTACTGCGGAAAAAACTTATAATAACTATAAGAAAAGTCTTGAAGAAGGATATAATGAACAGCTTGTTGCCAATAAGAGCACAATGGATTCATTACAAAATGGAGCGAATAGTGCAGGATTAAACTATGCTCAATCTAATGACAGATTGAATAAAGAAATTCAGTCACTTAACGAAAGCGGAAGACTTGCTTATATGAAATCGGTAGAGCTTGGAAATTTGAAGGCGAGAGATTCGGAAAATGACAGAAGAATTGCCGAACTTCAGAGAAAACAGGAGACATTAAAAGCGCAAAGTACGGCACCTCAAATTGATCCGGTGTTATCTGCGAGACTTACTCAGGCTAATTCGGATATGGTTAATCTGAAAAATAGATTAGAATTTGAAAAGCTTAGAGTTCCGAAAGATGAAAATGAAATAAATATTTTACAATTAAGTGTAGAGAATCAACAAAAGCTAATTGATTCAATTCAGGCAGAAATTAAAAATTCAATGATAGACAATTCCTCTTTAATTAAAGAGCTTGAGAATGTTACAAATCAAATTTCTGAATTAAATACTATTTCAAAAGATTTGAAGGCGAAAATAGTTGAGCTTGAATCAGATATTAAAAAATATCAGGCAGAGGTAGAAACAGGTAGAAAAACAATTGATGAAAAGAAAAAAGACTTTGAACAACAAAGGCTTGCGCTTGAAAATGCAAACAAAAATATTTCATCAAATGTAGAACAAAAAAATCTTTCAGATAAATCAAGACAGGATATGCTGAAGTCTTATAGAAAGAATGCTGATGATTTAAAACATGCATATGAAAATGCGATAAAAAATGTAAAAGTTGCTGAAGTTGCACAGGATAATGAGATAAATGCATTGAAAAACAACTTAAAAACAGCGGGTGCTAATGGAGATACTACTGTAAATTCAATTGAACTTAAAAATTTATATCAAGATTTAGAAAGAACAGTTATAAAAGCACCAATGGATGGAACAATTACAGAAAAAAATTTAATACAGGGGCAAGTGCCGACAGATTACGTTGCAAAAATTGAGACAATAGACAGAACAATAGTGGAAAGTCAGATAAAGGAATTTGATTTAAATAGAGTAAAGGTTGGAATGGATGTAGAGATAACAAGTGATGCATTTGGTAAAGACAAAATATTCAAGGGGAAAGTTGAATCTATAAATCCTACTCCATCAAAGAAGAGGGACCAATCTCAAAATTCAAATGAAGTTGTATATACTACAAAAATTTCGTTTGATGATACATCAGTAACAGATTTAAAACCCGGCATGAGTATTAGAGTTAAATATGTTATGGAGAAAAAACAAAATGTATTTGTAGTTCCATCTGATGCAATATATGAGAAAAATAAAAAATCATTTATATTAGCCGTTGACGGAGACAGTGGAGTTTTTAAAATCAGAGAAATCGAAGTAACCGTTTCATCCGGAAATGATTTTGAGTCTGTTATAGAGTCTAAAGAATTAAATGAGAAAATGAGAGTTATAAATTCTCCTGATAATTATAGTGCAGGTGTAGATGTAAATGTAGTAGATATGCAAACAGGTGTGTAATATGCAAAAAATAATAGATATGAAGGGTATTGTGAAGAGATATTATATTGGCGAGCCCAATGAACTTGAAATACTTCACGGGATTGATATAGAGGTTTTTGATTCGGATTTCATATCAATTGTAGGAGCATCCGGTAGCGGAAAGTCTACTTTGATGAATATAATAGGTCTTTTAGACAGGGCCACAGAGGGCTCATATATACTTGGAGGACTTGACATAAATAAGGCGGTTGATACTGAGCTGTCAATAATCAGAAATAAAAAAATAGGATTTGTATTTCAAAATTTTAACCTTATACCAAGACTTTCTGCACTCGGTAATGTTGAATTACCCATGTTATATGGTAAAGTACCCAAAGCTGAAAGACAAGAAAGAGCTATGGAACTGTTAAGGCTTGTTGAAATGGATACAAGGGCAAATCATAATCCAAATGAATTGTCAGGAGGACAAAAACAGAGAGTTGCGATAGCAAGAGCTATGGCGAATAATCCTGAAATTATTCTTGCTGATGAACCAACAGGAGCACTTGATTCAAAAACCGGAAGAATAGTAATGGATTTATTTCATAAATTAAACGATGTTCAAAAAAAGACAATTATTTTAATAACTCATAATAGAGAACTCGCAGATGAAACTCCAAGGATTTTAACGATGTCTGATGGAAGAATAGAGGTGTCTAAATGAGTATATTTGAAAATATAAAGATAGCTATTGAAGGGCTTAGGTTAAATAAAATGCGAAGCTTTTTAACTATGCTGGGGATAATAATAGGTATATCTTCGGTAATAGGGATTTGGACAATAGGTCATGCAATGTCAAATTCTGTATCAAAAGGCTTCGACTCATTTGGAAATACGGTTATAAGTGTATCTGTTACTGCGAGAGAAAAAGATCAGAATTTTGATTATACGCCCGATATAAATGACAGGGATAAAATTAAACAATATCAAATTGATGAAATGTTAAATAGATATTCGGATTATATAAAGTCAATAAGTATTTCGGGTATGGGAGCATCGGGAAAAGTTTTTGCGGGTAGAGCAAAATCAAATGTAAGAATAGAATCAGTAACAGCCGGGGCAAAAGATGTAAACAATTTAAAGATGGTGTCGGGAAGATTTATTGATGATAAGGATGTGAATCAACAAAAAGAAGTTGCTGTAATTTCAGATAAAGTTGTAAATAAAATTTATGGCGGGAAAGTTGAAAATGCACTTGGGTCAGAAATTGAGATAAATACAAATAATTCCGGAATACGAACATACCTTGTAGTAGGGGTATATAAATATGAACCTATAGATTTTGGAATTTTTGGAGGAGATACCTCGGGAGAAACAACAAACGTATATATTCCTATGACAGTAGGCAATAGGCAATTTGGAACAAGTAATACAGTAACTGAATCTTACCAGACAATTAATGTAAATGCCAAGAGCCGAGAAGTCATATCACAAACTTCAGCTATGATTGAAAAGTTTTTTAATGATAATTACTATAATGAAAATGAAAACTATAAGGTAACTTGTCAAACAATTGAATCTCAAATATCACAGATAAATAAAGTTATGGGAACAATAAAACTTGCAATAGGAGCAATAGCTGCCATATCTCTTATTGTAGGAGGCATAGGAGTAATGAATATATTACTTGTATCAGTTACGGAAAGAACAAGAGAAATTGGAATTAGAAAAGCGCTTGGGGCTACAAATTCTGATATAAGAGGTCAATTCATTATAGAGAGTATAATAATTTGCTCAATAGGCGGCTTAATTGGGATTCTATTTGGAACATCTTTGGGATATGGAGGAAGTATTTTATTAAAATCGCCTACACTGCCATCAGCCGTATCAGTTTTAGTTGCAGTAGGATTTTCTATGGTAATAGGGATATTTTTTGGATATTATCCTGCAAATAAAGCTGCAAAATTAAATCCGATTGATGCATTAAGATATGAATAGTTATTTAAAATTTAATATATCAAAGAAAGAAAATAGAATAAAAAATTCGGTTGTCAAATAACAA
>NZ_GL349422.1:608815-632524 GCF_000090945.1 Peptoniphilus sp. oral taxon 386 str. F0131
TTTTATATAATGATATATATAGTTGAAAACAGTTGAATTAGTATTTTCAATATTCTCATATTATTAAATATGACTGCAGCTAAAATAATTTCAACTATACCAAATTGTAATTATTTTAGTTCAAATTATTAATTAAAATAAGTAGTAATATAAATTAAAATATATAGTATAATAAACTTTGAGCGTAATTTTAACTATTTTTAATGAGGAGAAGTATAATGAGAGAATTAAGACAATTTTTAGAGAGAAAAGACATTGAAATATCCATAAAGAGATATGGAATTGATGCTTTGGGTGCGATGGCACAAGGGCTATTTTGTTCATTACTTATAGGAACTATTATAAATACCATAGGAATGCAGTTTAAAATTCCATGGCTTATGACAACTGTTGCGACGATAAACGGAACAGATTATACAATCGGATCACTTGCTTCGGCTATGAGCGGTCCTGCTATGGCTGTTGCGATAGGTTATGCACTTAAATGCCCTCCGTTGGTTTTGTTTTCACTTATTACTGTAGGATTTTCTTCAAATGCTTTAGGAGGAGCGGGAGGTCCGTTGGCAGTTTTATTTGTTGCGATAATTGCAGCTGAATTCGGAAAGGCGGTATCAAAAGAAACAAAGGTGGATATTTTAGTTACACCTATAGTTACTATAGTAATAGGAGTTGCATTATCCGCATGGTGGGCACCGGCACTTGGCAATGCGGCTATGAAAGTTGGGAATGTAATAATGTGGGCTACAAATTTAAGACCGTTTTTAATGGGAATACTGGTTTCTGTTTTGGTTGGTATAGCGCTTACACTTCCAATATCATCTGCTGCAATTTGTGCGGCTTTAGGACTTACAGGTCTTGCCGGAGGAGCGGCGCTTGCGGGATGCTGTGCACAAATGATTGGATTTGCATTTATGTCATATAGAGAAAATTACATAGGAGGATTAGTTTCTCAAGGAATAGGAACATCAATGTTGCAAATGGGAAATATAATTAAAAATCCTAAGATTTGGATCCCGCCTATTATAACATCGGCAATAACCGGACCGATAGCAACTTGTATATTTAAGCTTGAAGTAAATGGACCGGCAGTGGCGTCGGGTATGGGAACTTGCGGTTTTGTAGGACAACTTGGAGTATATACAGGATGGCTGAAGGATATTGAAGCGGGCATAAAAACAGGAGTAACAACAAATGATTGGCTGGGGCTGATTTTAATTTCTTTTGTACTCCCGGCAGTGATATCTGTTTTAATATGTAAAATTTTGAGAATTATCGGTTGGATAAAAGATGGAGATATGAAATTAGATTAATAATATCAAACAAATCAAAGAAATAAAAATATATGTCTAAATAAATCTTAAGAGCTTTTGGAAGCTTTTGAAGAAACATCAGATGATGGCAAATATATTTGAATAGACTTGGAGAATATTATCTAAGCGAACGGTGATGATATATGATAATTTTCACAAGATCTAAGAAAATGTGAACAAAGAAGTACTTTCAAAAGATTTGCATTATTGTGTGGTGATGGTAGCCATAATATTGCAATTGGAATGATGTATATTGCACTTAATTAATTAAAAATATTAAAATAAATAACTGTCTGTAAAGCGGATAGTTATTTATTTTATATTTGAAAAAAATGAATTATATTTAGAATATTAACAATTTCTTTTAATTTTTATTACTGATTTTATTTTAATATTAAGGTATAATTTTATTGAGGTGTAAAATGAATAATATAAAAATAATTGCAACTGCAAATTTTGGGCTTGAAGCTGTTTTGAAAAGAGAGCTTATAAATATGGGATATGAAAATCTTGAAGTAAGCGATGGAAGAGTAAGCCTTATCGGAAATTTGACAGATGTGGCAAAGCTGAATTTAAGACTTAGAACTGCAGAGAGAGTATTAATTGAGCTTGGTACATTTGAAGCGTATACATTTGAGGAGCTTTTTGACAACACATATAAAATATCGTGGGAAAATATAATTTCGGAAAAGGGAAATTTTTTAGTACAAGGCAGAAGTGCAAAGTCAAAGCTGTATTCAATATCGGATTGTCAAAGAATAGTTGAAAAGGCGATAATTAAGAAACTTCAAACGAAGTATGATATATATCGTTTTGAAAAATCTGAAGAAAGGTACAAAATAGAGGTTTCAGTTTTTAAAGACATTGCAAGTATAACTCTTGATACATCCGGAGACGGACTTCATAAGAGAGGTTATAGAGAAGTATCATATAAAGCTCCGATATCGGAAACTATAGCAGCAGCTATGGTTATGTTGAGTTATTGGAAAGAGGATAGAATTTTATGCGATCCGTTTTGTGGAAGCGGAACAATACCGATTGAAGCTGCAATGATCGGAAAAAATATTGCACCCGGAATTTCAAGACATTTTGACAGTGAAAAATTTATATTTATGGATGAAAAAATATATAAAGAAGAAAGAGCAAAGTGTTATAGTGAAATAGATTATGATAAAAAGTTACAAATATTTGCAACAGATATTTCGTATAAGGCGATAGAAGTTGCAAAGAACAATGCGGAAATATTAGGACTTGATGAAGATATAAAATTTTTTGTAAAAGATATAAGAGAATTGGACTTACCTGACGATTATGGAGTGATTATAACAAATCCTCCTTACGGAGTTAGAATTGGAGGAGACGAAGTAAAAGAGCTTGAAGAAGAACTTGGTAAATTGTATAAGACAATTCCGACCTGGTCGTTGTATGCAATATCATCAGATGAACAATTTGAAAAGAACTTTGGCAAAAAATCAGATAGAAATAGAAAATTATACAATGGAAAAATAAAGACATACTACTATCAATATTATGGACCACGTCCAAAATAGATTAATCAGAGATAGTATGAGTGAGGTATTAATCATGAACAAACCATATAAAGATTCAATTTTAAATAAAGATAAACTGAACTATAAAATATTAGATGGCATAGTTGATTTAGTTCGTGTACTTAATACTGATAATGATGTTGTATTTGCAAACAAAGCCATGAGAGAAATGCTCGGTCATGATAATAACAATATGGTATGTAAGCTCAATGAATCTATATTAGACCCGAGAATAACAAAGAGAACACTTGAAACGGGTGAAGTGATACAGAGAGAAGAAATGATTGATAATAAATATTTTTCTGTAAAATGTTCTCCGGTAATAGGAATGAATAATGAAATACTCGGAGTAGTTGAAGTATTTAGAAATATTTCAATGGAACGAAAGCTTGTTTCGGAAATAATTGAAAAGAATGAAATGATGACAGTCGAAATGACACATGCACAAAAAATTCAACAGGCGCTTTTACCTGAAAAGGGAATGTTTGAAAATTTAAAAATAGACTATATATACAGACCGTCAAATATGCTTAGTGGAGATATGTTTGATATTATAAAGATAAATGATGACAATGTCGGTATATATATTGCAGATACGGTAGGACATGGTTTTGCATCATCAATGGTGACAATGTTTATACGACTTGTAATGAGAAACATACCGAATTCAAAGTTACTTTATCCGTCCAAGACATTAACTGAGATATGGAATAGATTTTCCGCCCTTAAACTTGATATAGAACTATACTTTACATGCTTTTATGGAGTATATAATATAAAAACAAATAAACTGACATATTCAAATGCAGGACACTTTCCATATCCGATAATATTTAGAGGCGATGAGATAATAGAACTTGAGGCTAATGGATTTCCTATAACAAGATTTTTAAAAGGAGTAACTTATGCTGATGACAGTATAAAATTAAGTGAAAATGACAAGCTTTTATTTATGACTGACGGTATAACTGAAACTAAAAATAAGAACTCAACTCCGTTTGGAACATCAAGGGTAAAAAAAATAATAACGGAAAATAATGGAAGTGAACTTACTGCACTTGAAAAAGGTGTATACAAATTTATGTGGGGAGAGCAAAAAGATGATATAACAGCTCTCTTGATAGAATTACAAAATCTACAAGAAACAGAAAAATAAAATAATATTAATATAATTTATAATCTATTATTTTAAAAAAAAGACATCTGCTTGAAACGCAGGTCTTTTTTTTTATGTTAAATTAATGGATGTCAGCATAGGATATTTAAAAATACTTTTTGAATCGAAATATAAAATATACTTGAATGATGATAAAAGTTTTATTAAACATAATAAATATTGATAATCATTATTGATATTGACTGATTATGATAGTATAATAACTATGTTGTAAAAAAAGCTGAGGGGAAATTTTAAGCAAAAATTTATATTCGGAGTTTGATATTTTAAATTAAAATCAGAATGTTAAATAAACAGACAGCTTATTATGGAGATGATAAAAATTGCAATACTCTATTTTAAAAAATAGAAATATAATAATGGACAGAAGGTTAAATCCACTTAGCATTATTTTGATAAATGCTTTTATTCCTGTTGTAAATACTCTTTTTCCAACGAGCAAAGCTATATTTTTAGATTTAGCTGTTGCCTTATTTATTTTGTTTTTTACAGGATTATACAGCAAAGCTATAAAGGCAATCCTTTATTTAACTGTATTTTTCGGTTTATATGTTGTTAGTTTAAATTATTTTAATAGTGAAGTTATAATATCTTTTTTTAGAATGACTACTTTATTTGTGCCCTGTATTATTTTTGCATACTTATTAATAACACAATATAATTCATCGGAGATATTATCAAGTTTACAAAAATTAAAGCTTCCTAAAATATTTATAATCGGGCTTACTGTTACGATAAGATACATTCCGACATTTAGAAGAGAATTTAAGACAATAAAAGAGGCTATGAGTATAAGAGGTGTGGATTTTTCCATAAGAAGACCGATAAGAACTTTTGAATATTTAATTGTACCGCAACTTTTCAGATGTTTAAGTTTAAGTGGTGAATTGACATCAGCCGGACTTACCAGAGGAATTAGTGCTCCTAATAAGAGAACAGGTTTTTTCGATAGGAGATTTAAATTTTTAGATTTTTTAATTTTTTTTATATTGATTATGGGATATGTATTAATTATAGGTGAAGTAATATGATTGAAAATGTAATAGAATTAAAAAATTTAAGTTTTAAATATTCGGAAGATAAAGTCAATGCTATAGATGGAATAAATTGCACTGTGGATAAGGGAAAGGTTATATTCATAGCCGGAGATAGCGGTTCAGGGAAATCGACTTTACTAAATATAATAAATGGTATTATTCCTGAAGTTATCGAAGGAGATTTAAACGGGAAAGTATATATAAATAAAGCGGAAAATTTAAAGATATATGAACGGAGTTTGATTTTAGGAAATGTATTTCAGAATCCGAGAAGTCAATTTTTTACAACAAATACTACATCCGAATTAGTTTTTGCTATGGAGAACTATGGGAAAAGTTATGAAGAAATGAAAGAAAGGCTTATCCGGATAGTAGATGAATTTAAAATTGAGAAATTGCTTGATAGAGATATATTCAGTATATCCTCAGGTGAAAGACAATTTTTAGCATTACTTACAGTTCTTATTATGAACCCGAATGTAATTATATTTGATGAACCGTCGGCAAATCTTGATTATGGGAATGCAATGAGACTTAAAAGGCAAATAGAGGAACTTAGAGAAAGTGGAAAGACAGTGGTAGTTGCAGATCATAGATGTTTTTATTTGAGGGGAATAATAGACAAGGTTCTTTTAATTGAAGATAAAACTGTAATAGAATTTGGTTCGGAAGAGGAATTTTTTAATTGTGCTTATGGCAAAAGAGTTTTTGATTTATTTACTCATAAATATAAAGAGAGAAAAATTGTTAAATCAGAAATTGAAACTGTAAAACTTCAGGATGTTTATTATAAAAATATTTTAGAAAACATTAATGTTTCTTTTAATAAAAATGAAACGACTGTAATTGTGGGGACCAATGGAGCGGGAAAGACTACACTTGCAAAATTGATTTCTAAAATAGAAAAGGCGGATAGAGGTAAAATAGAAATTGAAAATAGAGCATTATATATAATGCAAGATGCGGATTTTCAACTTTTTGGGGCAACTTGTTTAAAGGAACTTGAAATAACAAGTAAAAATGAAGCGGAAAATATGGAAATATTAAGATTATTAAATCTATATGATGTAGCTGAAAAACATCCTCAGTCTTTAAGCGGAGGACAGAAACAGAGGTTGCAGATGGCAATAAGCCTTGTAAGTAAAAATGATGTTATCATCTTAGATGAACCGACGAGCGGGCTTGATAAAAATTCTATGAATAGAGTTATTGAGTTGATTGAAAAATTAAAGCAAAATCGAACATTAATTATAATATCCCATGATTATGAATTTATAAGAAAGAGTGCGGATAGAGTAGTTTATTTAAAAGATAAAAAAATAGAAGAAGATTTTTATTTAGAACACGAAAATGTTGAAAGATTAAATAATATTTATAAACAAATGGAGGAGTATTATGAATAAAAAATTAAAGATAAAAGATGTTTTATTAATTGCCTTATTAACAGCGGTTTATATGATTATATATATGGCAACAATGGTGATTATTACACCTCTTGGTGCTTTAGGACATGCAATAAGTCCGGGTATATGTTCCTTATTTTCAGGTATTGTAATTTATTTCATGTCAAGAAAAATTGGAAAAATGTGGCAATATAGTTTAATGACTTTGTTAGTTATGGCGAATTTTGCACTTATGGGCGGTGGATACATACCTTGGTTGATTTCATCCGTATCTATGGCGGTAATCGCAGATTTTATAGCATCAAAATCAAGAGATGTAAGTGTATTTAAAGTTGCAACGGCATCGGGTATTATGCATGTGGGGCAAGCGTGGGGAGCAATAATTCCATCGATTTTCTTTGTAGAAAGTTATAAAGAAACTTGGATTAAAAGAGGACAAACACTTGAATCGATGAATGAGCAGATAAAATATACGGCAGGTATTTGGGGAATTATATCTACAGTACTCGTATTTGTACTTGCATTTATAGGAGTTTATATCGGGTATTTAATTCTAAGGAAGCATTTTAAAGAAAATTAAAGATAATTATTAAAAATTTTAAAATACAGACAAGTAATATTTGTCTGTATTTTAATTTATATTTTAGTATTAACTTTTAATTTTTGCTAAAAATTTATGCATATAGTATAATCATTTGTAATATAAAGTGTTAAAGGAGGAGGCTATATTTAAAATGGATATCTTATTTCTACAAGTAGTTTTATATTGCTTATTATTCACATTATTAGTGGCTTTATCATTTAGAGGTAATGCGATTAATATTGTATATTTTTATCCTAAATCCGTTATAGATAAGGTTGTTGAATTTGGTTATACAGATTATAAAACAGTTAAAAGAAATAAGATTATATTTTATTCTTTATTTATTGTTTTAATGTTTGGAAGTTTGATATTAATTGTTGGATCATGGAATGGAATCAATGATTTTAAACAAGCGTTTATTCAATTAAATATTTTTCTTCAATCTTGGAATATCTATGATGGATTAGTTATGGATATTTTATGGACCAGTAATAGCAAGAGTTTAAAAATCAAAGGTATAAAGGATAGTGAATATATACCTGGAGTTATAGATGTAATTAAAAAGAGAATTATCTTTATTCCTGTTTTATGGGTAGCATCTTTAATCTTAGCTAAATTCATAGTATTTATATATTAAATTATTTTGAAGTATAGAATGAATAGCTTGTTTTAGAATGAATCAATGAAATCATAGAAAAGATATATGGTTATGACAAGAATAAGATTGAGATTGTTTGGAAATTTGATGGATGAATTTTTGAAAATAATAGTAACATAACAGGCGGATATTATTGGATAAAAATTGAAAAAACATGTATCCGGTACTTGACACAAGAATGAAATCCAAATAGAAAGGAGGAGCTATGTTTAAAATTTTATGTAAAGATGATTTAGATATTTTAATCAAAAATTATATTTTATTTCAAAATTCAAGAGGAGATTCATGGACTGATGAAACGGCAAGGAAGAGAATAAGTCAAATCTTAGATACTACAGATTCACTTTTTGTAGGTATATTTGAAGATGATTTGTTAAAAGGATTTTCCATGGGATATTTTAAACAATTTGATGATATCTTATTATTTTATTTGGAAGAGATTATGATTTTTAATGAATATCAAAATAACGGATTGGGAAATAAATTGATGATTGAAATTGAAAGAATTGCAAAAGAACGAGGAGCTTCAAAAATCAGTCTTTTAACTACTGAAGATGACAGACATCAAAGATTTTATGGAAGGCTTGGTTTTAAAAGGTCAGGGCTTTTAGTTCCCATGAATAAGAATATAGGTAGGTAAATATGAAAAAGATAAATATTTTTTTTATAATTGTATTAGTTATTATAGGTATAATTATTTTTTCATTTATCAATAGAGATACCGGCGAAAAAGATGTAGTCGCCTATAAACCTGTAATTTATTTATATCCTAAAGAAAAAATTGATTTAACTGTAAGATTGGATTACAATGGAAAATTGACATCCACATATCCTAAATATGAAAATGGGTGGAATGTAACGGCATATCCGGATGGAAAATTGATAAATCATTCTGATGGTCGTGAGTATTCATATCTGTTTTGGGAAGGAATACAAGATGTGAAATATGACATGGAAAGGGGATTTGTCGTCAAAGGGGAAGAGACAGCTCAATTTTTACAGAATATTCTGGGAAAAATGGGTTTGACCCCTAAAGAATATAATGAATTTATTGTATATTGGTTACCTAAAATGGAGATAAATAATTACAATTTGATAAATTTCCAAGAGAAAGCTTATACTGATAATGCAAAACTTGAAATAGTTCCAAAGCCGGACAGCATTATTAGAGTATTTATGACGTACATGCCTCTTGATAAGAAGATTGAAATTGAAGAGCCTGTTATTAAATCCTTTAAAAGAAATGGATTCACAGTTGTAGAATGGGGCGGAACAGAACTTAACAGGTAGATTGTAAATTTAAATTTGTATATTACAATAATAAGCGCAAGACAAAAAACCTTCGGTGAGAAACCGAAGGTTAAAATTTTTCATTGTGAATTTTTGTTGCTATATCAAATTTTTCTCTTTTTTTAACTTTTTCATTTCCATATCCGATTGGTATCATACATAATGAACTGAATTTTTTAGGTATGTCAAATAATTCTCTAAGAAAAGCTTGAATTTCGTCCCCTTTTGACGTTTTTCCTTCTTTTAAGTCAACCCAACATGTGTTAAGTCCGTTTTCCTGGGCTAAAAGTTGAAGATAACTTGCTACTACACTTCCTTCTTCAATCCATGTAGGAGCCAATTCTCTATCTACAAGTATTAAAATTACTTGAGGAACTTCTGCGATATATCTTGTTCCGAATGTTTCAATTTCAGATAATTTTTTAAGGCTTTCCTTATCTTCAATAATCAGAAATTGAACAGGATGTGAGTTTGCATAAGAAGGACCCATCAGAGAGTACATTAATATTTCTTCAAGTGTTTCTCTATCAACTTTTTCATCTTTATATTTTCTTATGCTTCTTCTTTCTAAAATAGTGTCTTTTAACATATAATCACCTCGTAAGTTATAATACAGTATTTTATCATATATAAAATTTTTGTCTAATTAAGTTTATGATTTTAAGGTATAATATTATTATGAAAAGGTATATAGAATATGAAAATTGTAAAATTTGTCCAAGAAATTGTGGCGTGAATAGATATAATAAAACCGGGTTTTGTAAGATGCCTGCGAATTTATATGTTTCGCATACGAGTCTTCATATGTGGGAAGAACCTCCCATAACAGGGGAAAATGGCTCAGGAACTATATTTTTTACAGGCTGTAATCTAAGATGTGTATATTGTCAAAATTATAAAATTGCAATAGAAAATTTTGGAAAGTGTATTGATGAAAGTGAACTTGCAGATATTTTTTTAAAGCTTCAAAATAAGGGAGCACATAATATTAATCTTGTAACTCCATCGCACTATATATTAAATATTGCCGATGCAATAGATATTGCTGAAATGAGAGGACTTAATATTCCGATAGTTTATAATACGTCATCTTACGAAAAAGTTGAAAGTTTAAAGTTGCTTAGCGGAAAGATTGATATTTATCTTGCAGATTTAAAATATTTTGATAAAAAACTTTCTGAGAAGTATTCAAAAGCTGCTGATTATTTTGAGATTGCAAGTGGTGCTATTGAGCAGATGTTTAATCAGGTTGGCAGATTTGAGTATGATGGAGAACTCTTAAAAAGAGGACTCGTCATAAGACATCTTCTTTTACCTGAACATATAGAAGATAGTAAGAAAGTTGTCAAATATTTATATGATAAATACTCCGATGATATAATTTTTAGTATTATGAGTCAATATACTCCTGTCAGAAAGCTCAAGTATGATAATTTAAATAAAAGGGTTGATGAAAGAGAATATAATGAACTTGTCGATTTTTGTATAGAACTTGGAATTGAAAATGCTTTCATACAAGATGGTGAATCTGCAACTGAAAGTTTTATCCCAAATTTCAATGTAAATAAGGTATAGATAAAAAATTTCAATTAATTCGTGAAAAAGGCTTGCAAATGTTTTTTTGATATGATATTATTACATTGTGAATATTTCCACGAACAGTGGATATTCTTCAATCATCTTTTTTCTTCCCAGCTATACATAAAAAGACACCGACGGGGTGTCTTTTTTACTTGCAATAAAAAACTCCTGCATTGCAGGAGTTGTAATAGAAAATTATCAACAAATATAATTTCCACAGTTAATAATAATCTATTCCCAAGGGTTTAAACCATTCTAATATAAATTTTTAAAAATGTAAAGTTAAAATTGACCCTTAACTGAAACTTCACCACTTGATAAACTAATTATGGAGCCGTCTTCAAGTTCAACTATGAGATTGCCGTTTTCATTTATATCAATAGCCGTTGCTTCATATTTTTTTGAATCTTTTTCAAAACTTACACTTCTTCCGAGAAGTAATGAATTGTCCTTATAGATTTTTAAAATTTCTTCTCTTTGTTGCTCATAACATGCTTTGTAAAATTCATTGAGTATTTCTCCTATAAATTCATTTCTAAGCAAGTCTTTTGGGAGAAGTGATCCTACAATTGGACGAAGCTCTTTAGAAAAAGCACTTAAGTCTGTTGAAAAGTTAAGTCCTATTCCGATTATTATTGATTTAATTTGTTTTGATTCAAAATCATAATCTGCTTCTGAAAGTATTCCACATATTTTTTTATGGTTTAGGAAGATATCATTTACCCATTTTATTTTAGGTTCCTTATCAGTTTTGGATTTTATTGCATTTACAACTGCATTTGCTGCGCGTACTGTTATTAAATCAAATGAATTTATTTTGAAGTTATCTTTTGGAAACAGAATTATTGTCATGTAAATTCCGCTTCCCTTAGGAGAAGAGAAGCTTCTTCCTTTTCGCCCTCTTCCTTTTGTCTGTTCATCTGAAATTAAAACCGTAAAGTTTTCAAGATCCTTAGAATATAGAAGTCTTTTGGCTTGAGTATTCGTAGAATCTATTGTCTCATAACAATATATATCAATGTCCTTAAGTTGCGGTATTAAATAATTTTTTATTCCGAAAGAGGATAATTTATCACATCGTTCATCAATTTTATATCCTTTATTTGTTGAGCTTTTAATTTCATAGCCCTGTTCTTTTAATGATTTTACAGCTTTCCAAATTGAAGTCCTTGATAGAGACAGTTCTTTTGCCAATACTTCACCTGACATATATTTATCTCTATTTTCTTCGAGGATTTTTAAAATATTATCTTTAGTATTCATTGTATCACCTCATATTTAGAATACTATCACATATTATATTAACGGTAAACAATTAAAACTTATATATCATTTCAGTCTCAGCAATATATTATGTAATTTTGTAAATCTTGACAAAGAATAATAAAAAGGTTAAAATTATTATCTAAGTGTGGAAAGATGGTCGAGTTGGCTTAAGGCGCTCGCCTGGAAAGCGGGTATACGTTAATAGCGTATCGGGGGTTCGAATCCCCCTCTTTCCGCCATAAACCATGATAGATGGGGAATTAGCGATGCCCTGTAACCTGCAATCGCTACAGCAGGATTGAATTCCCATCGGAGGACTTAAATTGTGCAGCCTGCCCCAAGTGTGTGGCGTTGATAATAGGGTCCTGCGCAACGTATGCTTGTGAACCGTGTCAGGTCTTGACGGAAGCAGCACTAAGCAAGATTTTATGTGTGCCGCAGGGGTGCCTTATTTGAGTTAACTGCTTGGGTACCGTGTGTAGTTTAATTTCGATGATGGGTTCATGGTTACATATTATGCCTGATAGGGCATATTTTTTTGCGCTTTTTTAATAAAAAGTGCATTTATTATATATCAAAAAATATAAGTTATATTTGATAATATTTTTTAAATTTACTGTTAAATTTTATAAAAAAATATGTTATAATACTTTTGAAGTTAATTATTAATATCAATTTAGCAAAACAATTTTTAAAATTGTTTTTTTTAACGTCAGATATGATAATACATATCATTGTGGGGGTGGTATAATGCTTAACCTTCTAATGGTTCCTAAAAATATAGATTTTAAAATTGTAAAAATTCGTGAGAAGAAAATAAAGAGATTGAATTATGAAAGACATTTGATTAATTTAGGTTTTGTAGAAGGAGCTAAAATTTCTGTTGTTAGTGAAACAAACGGAAATTTAATTGTTAAGCTTAAAGATTCAAGAGTTGCAATTGGAAATGATATTGCAATGGCTATTATGGTTGAAGAAATAAAGGAGTGATATTATGACACTTAAGGATGCTGTAGTTGGAAGTTATTATAAAATTATCAAAATAAATGGAGCAGGTCCGTTGAAGAGAAGAATTATGGATATGGGAATAACTAAGGGAACGGAAATATATATCAGAAAAGTAGCTCCGTTGGGAGATCCAATTCAGATAAATTTAAGAAATTATGAATTAAGCATTAGAAGAGTTGATGCAGAATTTATTGAAATAGAAAAAGTCGTTAAGTAGAGGGGGATATTATGACTATTACAATAGCATTAGCAGGAAATCCGAACAGTGGTAAAACTACATTGTTTAATGCCTTAACCGGTTCGCATCAATATGTAGGTAACTGGCCGGGAGTAACTGTGGAAAAAAAGACCGGTGAGTATAAAAAAAATCGAGATATAAAATTTACAGATTTACCGGGAATTTATTCTTTATCACCATATACTCTTGAAGAGGTTGTTTCAAGAGATTATTTATTAAATGAACATCCGGATGTAATTATAGATGTAATAGATGCATCAAATATTGAGAGAAATTTGTATTTGGCAACTCAGTTATCAGAACTTGGAATACCTATCATATTGGCATTAAATATGATGGACGTTGTGAAGAAAAATAATGACATCATAGATACTGAAAAACTTGAAAAGCTTTTAAACTGTAAAGTTGTTGAAATTTCTGCACTTAAAAATTTCAACTTGGATTATTTAATTAAGGTTGCAACAGATGAAGTTGAAAACAGGAATAATGTAAGTGAAATAAAGGCATTTTCTGAAAATGTTGAAGGATATATTTCAGAGATTGAAAATTCAATAAATTCTATAAGAAACAATCCGGCTAAAAGATGGATTGCTATTAAATTGTTTGAAAGAGACTTGAAAATATCTTCTGAAATTTCAATTACAGATACTGAAAAGGAAAAAATTGAGAAAATTATTTCCGGGGCAGAGACTGAACTGGATGATGATGGAGAGGGAATTATTACAGATGAGAGATATAATTTTGTAACGGAGATTGTATCACAAACCGTAAAAAAAGGCAGAGAAGGTCTTACAGTATCTGATAAGATAGATAAAATTGTAACTAACAGATTTTTGGCGCTTCCGATTTTTGCCGTTATTATGTATGGAATATATTATCTTGCTATAACAATAGTAGGAGGACCTGTAACTGATTGGACAAATGAAGTGTTATTTGGTGAAATAGTTGGCGGAAATGCAAGTGCAGCTCTTGAGTCAATAGGCGTTGCAGAATGGTTAAATTCACTTATAACAGAAGGTATAATAGGCGGTGTAGGCGGCGTACTTGGGTTTTTACCTATAATTGCAACTTTGTTTTTATTAATTTCAATTCTTGAAGATGTTGGATATATGGCAAGAATTGCATTTATTCTTGATAGAATTTTTAGAAAATTCGGTCTTAGCGGAAAGAGCTTTATACCTATTTTAATGGGAACAGGATGTTCTGTTCCGGGGATTATGGGAACAAGAACTATTGAAAATGATAATGACAGAAGGATGACTATTACAGTTGCATCATTTATGCCGTGCGGAGCTAAAACAGAAATTATAGCAATGTTTGCCGCCGTATTGGGAGGTCATGCTTGGTATGGACCTATTTGGTATTTTGGAGGAATTGTTGCAGTAATTATTTCAGGTCTTATATTAAAAAAGACAAATAAATTTCATGGAGATCCTGCACCGTTTGTAATGGAGCTTCCTGAATATCACATGCCGAGTATAAGGAATATAACTAAGGCTACTTTAAACAGATGTAAAGCTTTTATAATTAAAGCGGGAACTATAATTTTACTTTGTACAGTAGTTATTTGGTTTTTGAAAAATATTTCTGTTAATTTTGAATTTAGAGAATTTGCCGATTCATCAACTGATTCAATTCTTTCATTTATAGGAAAGAAATTACAGTGGATATTTGCTCCGCTTGGATTTGGAAATTGGATGGCAACTGTAGCAACAATTCTTGGACTTGTTGCTAAAGAGGTAGTAGTTGGAACTTATGGTGTTGTTGCGGGGCTTGGAGAGGTAGCTGCAGATGATCCGGGACTTCTTGGGGTAATCAATGCAAACTTTACAACAGTTTCCATATTATCATTTATGTTTTTCAATCAATTGACACTTCCTTGTTTTGCAGCTATGGGAGCAATTAAAGAAGAAATGGGAGATAATAAGTGGTTTGGATTTGCAATAGGATATCAAATGTTATTCTCATATACAATAGCTCTTATGATTTATCAATTCGGAAGAGTAATTGAAGGAGAACCGTTTACGGCTTGGACAGCAGTTGCATCAATAATATTGGTGATATATCTTTATCTATTATTTAGACCTAATAAATATGAAAGTAAAAAAACTGAAGTCAGAAGAAGTGTTGAGGAGGCATAGAGTATAATATGAATAAACCTACTATAATAGCACTGATAATTGTTTTAATTGTTATAGTACTTGCTATAAAGCACATTAAAAATTCAAAGGGTTGTGATTGCGGCTGTAAATCATGTAATAATAGCTGCAAACCGAAAAAATAAAACTTAAAAATAGGTGCCTATTAGGGAATATCCGATAGGCATCTATTTTTTTAGATTATTATGATAATAATTTTCAAATTATAGTAAATAATCAAAATATAGGGAAATAAATTGAGATTACAGTTTGGTATAATTCAGATGAGCTTGATGTTTATTCAGGCTAATTAAAAAAGGAGATAAGAAAAATGAAGAAAAAACAAGTATTCGGATTTTTATTCATTGTTCTGGGAGTGTTGTTGGCGCTTACACCTACATTTTTAGCTACTGTTTGTCCACCTAAAGAAGATGGTCATTTTATGAAATGCCATTGGATGGGCAATGCTGTAATAGCATTAGGTATAGCTATTGTTATATGCGCCGTAATTTTTTTATTTGTAAAAGATGAGAGCATTTCATTGGGAATGATACATTCAAATATTATCTTAGGTGTTCTTGCTTTGTTAATGCCCTTAAAAATTATAGGTTGTTGTCAGATGCCCACTATGCATTGTAATACACACACGAAACCTATGGTTTGTCTATTAAGCGGTATTTATATATTACTTAATATTATTTATTTATTTAAGAAAGATAAGGCTAACTCATAGTGGTGATTTAAGATTGAATAGGATGTAAGGTATCTTTTTAAATCTTTTAGCCAGTGTGAGTTTTGTTTTGATACAGTTAGGGAGAAGTATATGTTTTTATTAGAAACTAAAAGTCTTTCTAAAGAGTTTTCTCGTGGAGGAAGAAAGTTTCGTGCGGTAGATGGAATTAATTTTACTTTGAATAAGAATGAAATGGTTCATATAATAGGTCGTTCGGGAAGCGGAAAGACGACATTTTTAAATTTATTGTCGGGAATTTTAAATCCAACTTCAGGAGAAGTCTTAGTTGAAGGAAAAAATTTAGAGTCGATGGATGATGAACAAAGAAGTTTGTATAGAAATTCGTTTATAGGATATGTTCCTCAATCATTGGGTACGCTTCCAAATCTTACTGTGCTTGATAATGTCAGAATGCCACATTATCTGTTTAAAAGAGATGGGGACGGTATTGAAAGAGCATCAATGCTTTTAGATTGGATGGGAATTTTAAGTTTAAAGGATGAATTTCCAAATAAATTATCCGGCGGAGAAATAAAGAGAGTGTTACTTGCAAGAGCTCTTATGAATAGTCCTAAAGTGATAATAGCAGATGAACCTACATCTGATTTGGATTTTGACACTACAAAGGAGATAATGAATTTGTTTTCCAAGATAAATAAGGAATCAATATCTCTTATAATTGTTACTCATGAAATAGATATACTTAAGTATGGAAATAGAGTTCTTGTGATGAATGACGGTAAATTGTCTGAAAGATAGCCGGTGTGTGAAAAGAGGAATTAAAATGAAAAAAAATCTTTTGAAAATTAATGTAGTCTGCTTTTTATTGATTATGGTTTTTATGTTTGGAAGTATTACGGATGTAAATGCAGAGACAAAGTATGAAAACTGGGTTCAGGTCGCAGATGCAATGAGTGAACATCTTAATAATGCAGTTGATATTTATGAAAAAGGCGGAGATACGGCAGCAAAGGATGCGATAGATTCTATTAATATTGCATATTTTAAATTTTATGAAAAAATAGGTTTTGAAAAAACTGTAATGTCGAGGATTTCCGGTAAAAGAGGTTCTGATGTGGAGCATCAATTTTATTTGGCAAAAAAGTCTATTAAAGGAGGTTCTTCATTAGACGAAGTAAAAGAAGAAATTGATACTTTAATTACAATGCTTCATGAGGATGCTCATGAACTTGACGGAACTACCGGTTCCGAAAGTGATACCGGCTCTGAAACCATTGCAGGGTTCAATACATTTATTTCGGTTTTAGGTCTTACTCTCAGAGAAGGACTTGAGGCTATCTTAGTTGTTGCGGCAATAGCTGCATATTTAGTAAAGACTAATAATAAAAATTATTTGAAAAGTGTTTACATGGGAGCAGTTTTAGGAATTATATTTAGTGTAATTTTAGCTGTTATGTTTAATGTAATCGCAGATAAACTTGGGGAAAGTACTTCGGGTGTCGGACAAGAAGTATTTGAAGGTATTGCTATGTTTGTAGCAGTTATCGTGTTGTTCTATGTTAGTAATTGGATGCTTTCAAAATCAGAAGTTGAAGTTTGGAATCAATATATAAAAACTAAGGTAGAACAGTCGATTACTAAGGGGAATATGATTACTTTAGCTTTTACTGCATTTTTAGCAGTAGCAAGAGAAGGGGCGGAGTTAATTTTATTCTTCCAAGGTATGCGTTCTAATATTTCCAATAACCCGTCATATATGTGGGGCGGACTTGCAGTGGCAGTAGCAGTTTTAGCTGTAGTATATTATGCGATTGCAAAGCTTAGCGTAAGACTTCCGTTAAAACCTTTCTTCACAGCTACAAGTTGGCTTATGTTCATACTGTGTATTTCGTTTATTGGGAAGGGAGTTTTTGAACTTCAAGAGGCTGGAGTTATAGGAAGAACTATAATAACTGCAATGAACGGATTTACAATTGAACTTCTTGGCGTTTATGATCGTGTAGAAACTTTGGTTCCACAAATAATTTTATTAGTAGTAACTATAATTTCTGTTATATATCAAAATAAAAATAACAGGAAGAAGAGGGCTGAGCTTGAAGCTGCTCAGAATAAACAATCTTAAAGGAGGATTATTTATGTTAAAAAGAAAGAACTCAATAATGGCTTTAGCTGTAGCTTTAATACTTGTATTCGGAGCGACAGCTTGTGGTAAGAAGGACAATAGTTCGACTACAAATGAACCAAAAAACAAGATGGAAGAAAATGTAGAAAAAAATACAAACAAGGCTGAAGAGTCGGCAGCACCTGGAGAAGATGCAGGATTTGATGAATTTCCAATTGGTGATGAACAAGAACATGGTCCACTTGTTGTAGCAGGTGTTTATTTTCAACCTGTAGATATGGAACCGGCAGGAAACAGTTTATCAAAAGAAGAATCTGACTGCCATATTGAAGCGGATATAAGTGCTTCTGCAGAAGGAGCAACTCTTGGATATGGAGCAGGAGATTTCGTTCCATGGCTAAAAGTTAAAGCATTGATTCAAAAAGAAGGATCTGATAAGGTTCAAGAGGTTGCATTTATGCCTATGAACGCATCAGACGGTCCTCACTATGGAGCAAACATTAAATTTGAAGAAGGCTTAGGAAAATATAATGTTAAATTTGTAATCTCTGCTCCGGGAAATGATTACTTATTACACGTAGATAAGGAAACAGGTGTTACAGGAAGATTCTGGACAGAACCGATAGTTGTAGAATGGCCTGACTTTGAGTGGGCAGGACCACAATGGTAAAACTTTTGCCTTGGTTTTAAAAGGTTAAATACGAATTTGAAATAGAGGATCGGAAGTTTTTTCGATCCTTTATGACATTGTAGGGGGTGATCCTATTTTAAAGATATTTATTAAAGTTATGGAAGCCGGTATAGCTTTTTCATTAACATTATCAATATTACTTGCATATTATAGAACTGACAGAAGAGAAACTAAAAAATGGGTAGTGGGAATAAGTGTGGTGCTTGGATTTATTGCAGCTATAATATCAGCAGTACTGCGTTCTATTCCAAATTTATTAAATCGAACATCTCTTAGCTTTTGGAGTATGGTTCCGGTTGTTATTTCACTTATTTTTATTTTAATATTTATAATTTTTGAAAAGTCGTTCAGAAAAAAAATAGGCAAGCTCTATGAAAAAATATATACTATTTTATTGATGCTCTATATAATAAGCTCATTTTTCTATTATTTACCGCCTGTATTTGTTCAAATGAATAATTTTGTATATTATGGTGAAAGTGCAGTAAGTACAATGGTGTTATTTCGTGTTATAGGATATGTATTCGGAATCACAATGATGATTTTATCGGCAGTTGCATTATATAGTACAGGAATCAGATTGGAAAGCAAACAACTTGAAAGAGTTGTATTGGGAACTTTGATTATAAGAGGAATAAATCAAGTCATAGTAATTGTTCAACGATTGTATTCATTGGGATTGATACCGAGAAGAGCTTGGATATTTAAAATGATTGCTGCAATTATAAACCATGAGAGTTATATAACATTTGCTATGATGATGTTTCTTGTTTTAGTTCCATTGACATTATGGAAAGGCAACATAAAGATTAAAGAATCGTATAGAAATAATGCGGAACTTAGAAAAATAAAGTTTAGAATGAGAAATTGTAGACACTGGGCACAATTTTTCCTAATATTAATTGTAATAAATATTTTATCACTTACAGTTATAAAAAATTATGCCGGAAGAGAAGTAGCTCTTTCAAAGCCTGAAGAATATCAAATGGAGGAAGGGCTTATAGTTGTTCCGCTTGAAATTTTAGAGGATAATCATTTGCACAGATATATATATCACTCTGTTGACGGTGTAGATGTCAGGTTTTTCTTAATAAAAAAAGCACAAAATTCCTATGGGGTAGTTTTAGATGCATGTGAAATTTGCGGACCGTCGGGATATTTTGAGAGAAATAATGATGTTGTCTGCAAGCTTTGTGATGTAGTTATGAATAGGGGAACTATCGGATTTAAGGGTGGCTGTAATCCAATACCGTTTCCTTATGTTGTTCATGACAAAAAGATAAAGATACAGACTAAAGATTTAGATGCTATGTCGTATGTATTTAAATAGTGGGGAGGCAAAGCTATGTTTTGGAGAATGATAAGAGGTGCACTCTTTCGTCAAAAGGGAAAAATGCTCATGATTGCATTTACTATTGCACTTGGAGCAAGTCTTTCTACTTCTATGCTAAACACAATGCTTGGTGTTGGTGATAAAGTAAATAGAGAATTAAAGGCCTATGGAGCAAACATAAATGTACTTCCGAAGGAAGCATCCCTATTAGACGATATATATGGTATGGAAGAAAAGAAGAGTACAGTTCAAAAATATTTAAAAGAAGATGAACTTGGAAATATAAAAACTATATTTTGGGCATATAACATCGTAGATTATACACCATATTTCAATGTATGGGTTGATGTAAATAATGAAGTTATTGATACAAAAATGGTTGGTACATGGTTTGACAATCATATGGATCTTCCTACAGGAGAACAGATTGATACCGGAATGATAAGATTAAAAAATTGGTGGGAAGTTCAAGGTGAGTGGTTAAGTGATTCTGACGAGGACAGCGTTATGCTCGGAGCAGTATTTGCTACAAGAAATGCATTTAATCTTGGAGATGAACTTGAAATAAAAACTGATAATATGACCAGAAAATTGAAAGTCAAGGGAATTTTTAATTCAGGTAGTGATGAAGATCAATATATATTTGTGCCGCTAAAAGTTGCTCAGGATTTTGCAAATAAGAAAAATGTTGTAAATAGAATTGAGGTAAGCGCTCTTACTACACCGGATAATGACTTAGCGAGAAAAGCGGCAAAAAATCCTCTAAGCCTTACTATTAAAGAGTGGGAGGTTTGGTATTGTACTGCTTATGTAAGTGCGATATGCTACCAAATTCAAGAGGTAATGACAGATTCGGTAGCAAAACCTATTAGACAGGTCGCTGAATCTGAAGGAGATATTTTAAATAAGACTACACTTTTAATGGTTCTTATAACAGTACTTAGTCTTATAGGATCTGCACTTGGTATTTCAAACCTTGTTACAGCGGGAGTTATGGAGAGAAGTGCTGAAATAGGACTTCAAAAAGCAGTTGGTGCAAGTAATGGGAAAATTATAGGAACTATACTGACGGAAATAATACTCACAGGAATTGCGGGAGGAATTGCGGGATATTTTGTCGGATTGGGACTTACTCAGATAATAGGATATAAGGTTTTCGGCTCTGCCATTGCACCTGCGCCTATGGTTATTCCTATAGTAGTAATATTAATTTTATTAATTACGATTTTAGGTAGTATTCCATCTATTAAGTATCTTTTAAAATTAAATCCCACAGAAGTATTGCATGGAAGATAGGAGGGAGAAGCTATGAAAAAAAGGACTATGTATTGGAGAATGGTGCTTGGTTCACTTGCCAGAAGACGTTCGAGAATGTTTACGGCACTTCTTGCTATCGCGATGGGAGCTACAATTTTATCAGGACTTGTTACAATATATTATGATATTCCAAGGCAAATGGGAAAAGAGTTTCGATCCTACGGAGCAAATATGATTGTAATTCCGACTGACTCAGATAAAAAAATTACTAATGAGCAGCTTGAGGAAATTAGAAGGATAATTCCTGCAAATAAATTGGTGGGAATTGCACCATATATATATCAAAATGCAAAGATAAATGAACAGCCATATATGATTGCAGGAACCGATTTAAAACAGGCAAGAGAAAACAGCCCGTATTGGTTAATTCATGGAAAATGGCCTGAAAAATCAAGAGAAGTTTTACTTGGGAATGAAATTTCAAAGGTGATAGGGCTTTCAGCAGGAGATAAGGTTACGATTAATACACCGAAAGATGACGGAGAATTAACTGCAACGGATTTTACTATAACAGGAGTAGTAACAACCGGCGGGAAAGAAGAAGAGTTAATTTTTACATCACTTGAAGACCTAAAAGCTATAATATCGGAAGAAAATTTGGATGTTGTAGAATGTAGTATCGAAGCAGAACAAGGAGAGATACAGAAAATTGTAAATGACATTGCGGCTGCTGATAAAGAACTTACTCCTCAGATGGTAAAAAGAGTTACTGAATCACAAGATATTGTACTAACAAAGTTACAGGCATTGATATGGATAGTAACAGTAATTGTTCTTTTTATAATAATGATTTGTGTATATACTACAATGATGGCGGTAGTAATGGAAAGACGTAAAGAGATAGGTCTAAAAAAAGCGTTAGGTGCTTCAAATAAATCTGTTGTGACAGATTTTTTGGGAGAAGGAGTAATTTTGGGAATAGCCGGAGGTGCACTTGGTGTAAGTCTGGGATATGTATTTGCCCAGCAGGTAAGTATAAGTGTATTTGCTCGTAAAGTAAGTTTTTTATGGACGTTAATACCACTTACAATTATTGTTTCAGTGATAATAACTGTACTTGCGTGTATGCTTCCCGTAAGCAAGGCGGTAGATGTTGAACCGGCATTGGTATTAAGAGGAGAATAGGGGGAATATAATGAATATACTTACACTTAAAGATGTATCTAAAATATATGGAGAATTAAAAGCTCTTGACAAAATTAACCTAAATGTTGAAAAGGGAGAATGGCTTGCCATAATGGGACCGTCGGGAAGCGGAAAGACAACTATGATGAATATTATAGGTTGTATGGATAAGCCGTCAATCGGAGAAGTGATTTTGGAGGGACAAGATATTTCGAGATTGTCACCTAAAGAGCTCACTGTTATAAGAAGAGACAAAATAGGGCTTATATTTCAGCAGTTCCACTTGGTAAATTATCTTACTGCACTGGAAAATGTAATGATGGCACAATATTATCATTCCATGCCTGATGAAGAAGAAGCTATGATGGCTTTAGAAGCGGTGGGACTTAAAGACAGAGCAAAACACCTTCCAAATCAGTTGTCAGGTGGAGAACAGCAAAGAGTTTGTATAGCAAGAGCATTGATAAATCATCCGGCACTTCTTTTGGCTGATGAACCTACCGGAAATTTGGATGAAAAAAATGAATATCTTGTAATGGATATTTTTGAAAAACTTCACAATGCAGGCAGTACAATTATTGTGGTAACACATGATCCTGAAGTTGGAGATGAAGCGGAGAGAATGGTAGTTTTAGAGCATGGAAAGATTGCACGAGAAGAAAAGAAAAAAAGGCAAAGACCGATTATTACAACTAATGAATTAAAGGAGTTTATCTGATGAAAAAATTAGCATTATTGATGATTTTAATTTTTGTGTTAGCAGGATGCGGAAATAATAAAGAACAAGAAGAAAGCACAATTTCATATAAAGACGGAGAATATACTGCTCAAAGCGATCCTGATGATTGGGGCGGAAAAATTGTATTAAGACTTACAGTAAAAGACGGCAAGATTGAAACTTGTGAGCAGGATAATTTAGATTCCTCCGGACAGGAAAAAAATGAAGAATATGGAAAAATTGACGGAAAAATTTCAAATCCGGGATTATATAAAATTGCTCAAGGAGCAGTAGAGGCAACTAAGGAATATCCGAATATGCTTATAGATAAACAAGATATAAACAAAGTAGAAGTAATAAGCGGTGCAACGGTATCTCATAAATGTTTTACAGATGCAGTAAATCGTGCACTTGAAGATGCTAAGGAATAAAAAATGAAAGAGTTAAATGTAATTGGATTGGCAAAAAAG
>NZ_GL349422.1:632788-669124 GCF_000090945.1 Peptoniphilus sp. oral taxon 386 str. F0131
ATAAGCGGTGCAACGGTATCTCATAAATGTTTTACAGATGCAGTAAATCGTGCACTTGAAGATGCTAAGGAATAAAAAATGAAAGAGTTAAATGTAATTGGATTGGCAAAAAAGAATATTGCCAATAAACCGGCAAGGACATATGGGATGATGGTATTGACCGGGATTTTGTGTTTCATTTTGTTTATGAGCAGTTTTTTAATACTCAGTTTAAAAAACGGGATGACATCACTGTCAAATAGAATGGGAGCGGATATTATTGTTGTACCGGAGGGATATGACAGTAAGATCACAGGAGCAATATTAAGAGGGGAGCCTAACAGTTTTTTTCTTGATGAAGCTGTAACAGATAGAGTAAGAAGTATTGAAGGTGTGGAACAGGCATCACCTCAATTATTTCTGGCAACACTGTCTGCGGGGTGTTGTTCGTTTCCGATTCAGATAATAGGAATTGACTTTGAACAGGACTTCATTGTTTCTCCATGGCTTGAAAAACAAGTTAAACTTCCTTTAAAAGAAGGACAAGTAGTTGTTGGGAATAATATAGTAGGAGATTATCAATCAAATGTAAGATTTTTTAATCAACCGTTTGAAATACAGGGTCGTCTTGCAAAAACGGGTATGGGATTCGACAATACTGTTTTTATGACAATGGAGGAAACAAAAAGACTTGCAAAAGAATATGAAAAAATCTTAGGACATCCTATTTCAAAACAAGAAAATTTAATTTCGTCTGTAATGGTAAAAGTTAAAGGAGGAGTAAATCCTAAAGATGTTTTTAAGAAGCTGGCAGATGAATTTAAGGGAGAACAGATATATCCGCTGCTCGCTAAACAGATGATGACACAGGTATCAGATAATATGCAGAGCTTATTGACATATATATATGCTCTTATAGCACTTTTATGGATATTGGCTTTCTTTATTTTGACTTTGGTATATTCCATTTCAATTAAAGAAAGAAAACGTGAATTTGCAATGTTTAGAATTTTGGGGGCAACAAAGAAAAAGCTTAAATCGATATGTCTTGCAGAAATTTTAATGATAAATATGACAGGAGCGGTGTTCGGTTCAGTATTTTCATTTATAATATCATTATTATTCGGTAAGGCACTTAGCTTATCATTTAAAATGCCATTTTTATCGCCGAATATAATAGGTTTATTTTCAGTGCTTTTATTTACAATTTTGGCAGGTTCGCTTCTCGGGCCGTTAGCGTCCATAGTAGCACTAAATAAAATGGAAAAACAGGAAATGGGATTACTTCTTAGAGAAAATGATTAAAAATTATAGCATTTAAATAAGGATAACTTTTTATTGAAAACGGTAAAGAGTTATCCTTATTTAAATATAATAAATTTAATATTTCTGACATTTTATGTTTGGAAAGTTAAGTATAAAAAATTTTAAAAATCGTAACATATGTTACGGAAATATTGCCGTAAATAATATACTATATCAATAATGAGAGGTGTATTATGAATTTAAATAGAGATGTATATTCATTATGTATGGAAAACAGCGAGTTAAAAGACTTTTTAATAATGAAAGGTTTTGATAATTTAAAAAATCCTGCTGCATTTAAACTTATGGCAAAAATGATTAAGCTGAAAGATGCATTAAAGCTAAAAGGAATAAGCGCAGAACTTTTTGTAGAAGAATATGAAAGATATATCGGAAAATTTGAAATGCAAGAGGAAATACTGAACAATAATACTGCAAAATATACAGTAGCAGGGGCGGTTCCATGTCCTATCAAGGTTCCTCTAATTGATTTATTAAATGATTATAATGAAAAAAATGATATTTCTAATATAAAATATGATTTTAGAAGTGCAAATTTAGGACTTGATTTTGTAATTGACAATTTAAAGAGCGGGAAGGATCTTCCTGATTTAATTACATCTGCCGGATATGAATTAATTTTAAATAAAGAGATTTCAAATAGAATAGAAAGTGAATACTATGCTCCGGAAATTGAATTCAACAGTGAAATTTTAGAGCGAATTGAAAATATTAAAGACCCTGAAAACCGATTTAATATAATAGCAATAGTACCGGCGGTATTTATAGTTAATAAGAGAGAGCTTGCGGGTAGACAAATTCCAAAATCATGGAGTGATGTATTGTCGGAAGAATATGCACAGTCGATGACAATACCTGTTGGAGATTTAGATTTATATAACGCACTTGTACTGACTATATATTCAAAATATGGTGAAGATGGACTTATGAAGTTGAAAAATGCAGTTGCATCAAGTATGCATCCTTCACAAATGGTGAACGGAACTAGAAATAAGACTGCTTGTGTTTCAGTAGCGCCATATTTTTTTGCAAGTTTGGTTCAAAGTGATGAGCTTGAGGTTATTTGGCCCGAGGACGGAGCGCTAGTAAGCCCGATACTTATTTGCGTAAAAAAAGGAAGTGCAGAGTATATTAAAGCTACATTAAACTATCTTTTATCTGAAGAGGTTGGAAGTGTATTTTCAAATAACGGAAAGTTTCCTGTTACTACAAATAATTTAAAAAATCAGTTTTCCAAGGAACAAAAACTTATATTTGCGGGTTGGGAATTACTAAATAACATAGATGAGCATATTGAGATTATAAATAAATATTTTAAATTGGGTGATTAAATGAAGATGATTACATTTTCCGGACCTCCAAGTTCGGGTAAGACATCTGTGATTATAAAGACAATTTCAAATTTAAAGAGAAAAAATATAAAAACGGGAGTTGTGAAATTTGATTGTCTTTATACGGATGATGATTTGATTTATGAAAAGGCAGGTATACCTGTGAAAAAAGGATTATCTGGCGGACTTTGTCCCGACCACTTTTTTGTTTCAAATATAGAAGAGATAATAAATTGGGCTAAGTTACTTGAACTTGATATGTTGATTACAGAATCTGCGGGGTTATGCAACAGATGCAGCCCATATATAAAAAATATACTTGCAATTTGTGTTATAGATAATCTTTCGGGAATAAATACTCCCTTAAAAATAGGACCTATGTTAAGATCTGCAGATATAGTTGTAATAACTAAGGGTGATATTGTATCACAGGCGGAAAGGGAGGTATTTGCCTCTAAGGTTCAGACTGTAAATCCGAGGGCTGTTGTAATTAATGTAAATGGACTTTCGGGACAGGGGGGATATGAATTATCATATCTAATTGAAAGCAGAGCAAATGATATTGAAGATGAGAAAAATATGAAGCTGAGATATCCGATGCCGACGGCATTGTGTTCATATTGTTTGGGAGAAACAAGAGTCGGAGAAGATTATCAGCTTGGAAATGTTAAAAAAATTAAGTAGGTGCTAAATGACTATTAGGGAAATTTTAGATAAATATCCTTTTATGGATAACTTTTTTTTATCAAATGAATTAAATATAGAAAATTCTAAAGAGAAAACTTTTCATGAATATCTTTGTTCGCTCACAGAACAGCAAGTGGAAGAACTTGGTGTACCGATAGAGATAATAGAAGATAATTTTAATGAATTCTTAAATCAGATGCTTAGATTTTTAGGTGAGGACAATCAGCTTAAATCACTTACAATTCTTTCGGGATATGACAAGAATGGAAAAAAAGAAAGTTTTGATAAATTAATTCTAAAGCCATCTGATGTTGTCTCAATTGTAGGACCTACCGGAAGTGGAAAGAGCAGACTTCTTGCCGATATAGAATGGATTGCAAGAGCAGATACACCCACGGGAAGAAAGATCTTAATAAATGATGAGGAAATTCCAACGGAAAAAAGATTTTCGGGAAATGAAAAATTAGTTGCACAACTTTCGCAGAATATGAATTTTGTTATGGATTTAACTGTTAGAGAATATATTGAACTTCATGCTAAATCACGACTTGTTGATCCTGAAGATAAAATGGATTTAATAATAAAAGATGCAAATAATCTTTCAGGGGAGGGGTTTGATCTTGACACCTATATAACTTCGTTATCCGGTGGGCAGTCAAGAGCACTTATGATAAGTGATACTGCAAACCTGTCATCAAGTCCGATAGTTTTAATTGATGAAATTGAAAATGCAGGTATAGATAGAAAATCGGCAATAGAGTTATTGATGAGAAGAGATAAGATTGTAATAATGGCAACACATGATCCGATGCTTGCGCTTATGGCAGATAAGAGGATAGTGATAAAAAATGGAGGAATAGATAAAATAATAGAGTCAACGGAAGATGAAAGACAAATTTTAAGAAAGTTAAGTGAAATTGACAATTTTGTAAATGATTTAAGAAATAAATTAAGACACGGAGAAAAATTATATTGATTAAGAGTATGGCTAATGTCATGCTCTTTTAATTTACATTTATATAAATATTTACTATAATATAATTAATTATACTTAAAATTAAAAGTAGTTATATCAGGAGGAAGAAATGGAAGAAGTAAGAGTTAGATTTGCACCAAGTCCGACCGGTTTTTTACATATAGGAGGACTTAGAACAGCTCTATATAATTATCTATATGCAAGAAAAAATAACGGTAAATTTATACTTAGAATTGAAGACACCGATAGAACAAGATTTGTTGACGGAGCAATAGAAAACCTTGTTAATGCACTTAAATGGGCGGGAATAGATTATGATGAAGGTGTATTTTTTGAAAATGGTGAGGTTGTCGAAAAGGGAGAATATGGTCCATACATTCAATCAAAGAGACTTGATATATATAAAAAATATGTTGATGAACTTATAGAAAAAGATATGGCATATTATTGTTTTTGTACAAAGGAAAGGCTTGACCACGTAAGAGAAGAACAGAGAATTAAGGGACAAGTTCCTAAATATGACGGTTTTTGTCGAGGAGGTTCTTTAGACGAAGCTAAGAAGAGAATTGCAAACGGTGAAGACTATGTAGTAAGATTAAAACTTCCAAGAAATACAAATATTACATTTGAAGATGCTGTAAGAGGTAAAGTTACAATAAATACAGATGAGATTGACGATCAGGTCTTAATGAAATCTGACGGATTTCCTACTTATCATATGGCTGTAGTAGTTGATGACCATTTAATGGGAATTACCCATGTAGTAAGAGGGGAAGAATGGCTTCCTTCAACTCCTAAGCATGTATTTCTATATGAAGCGCTTGGCTGGAAAGCTCCACAGTTTGTTCACTTACCTACAGTTTTAAATAAAGATAGAAAAAAACTTTCTAAAAGACAGGGAGATGTTTCGGTAGAGGACTTTAGACAAAGAGGATATCTTCCTGAAGGACTTGACAATTATCTTGCACTTGTAGGATGGAGTCCTGAAGACGGCGAAGAAATTATGACGCTTGAGCAGATGATAGAAAAGTTTACATTTGATAGAGTTGGAAAGAGCGGAGGAATATTTGATAAAGAAAAATTGAACTGGGTAAATGCACACTATATCAAAGAATATTCCACAGAAGAAATAGCAAAGCTTTCTGCTGCATACATGGTTGAGGCGAATTTGATGACGGAAGAAGAAATAAACAAAAAATGGGATTGGTATGTCCTTTTGATTGAAACGGTAAAAGAAAGCCTCAGTGTTCTCTGTGAAGTTCCTGAAAAAGTTAAGTTCTTATTCGGAGATTTAGACATAACAGAAGATGATGCAAAAGAAGAACTTTCGGGAGAACAGGTTCCACAATTAATTGAAGCATTTAAAGAACAGCTTGATACAATTGAAGAAGTAGATCTTGAATTTGCAAATACAGTTATGAAGAAAATTCAAAAAGCTACCGGAATAAAAGGTAAGCAATTATTTATGCCTGTCAGAGCGGCAATATCAGGAAATGTTCATGGACCTGAACTGAAAAACATAATTTACTTACTTGGTAAGAACGAATTATTAAGTAGACTTGAAAAAGCAAAGAATTATACAAAAAATATAACAGAGTAATTATAATACCCCTTTTGTTAGATAAAAACCTAATGAGAGGGGTTTTTATGACCATCTCATAAGAATATTTTCTTCAATATTATTAAAATTAGATTTATTAAGTAAACAGTCAGAAGTCTATCGGAGACTTGTAAAAAAATTTAACTTGAGAGTATATTTATTGACAAGCATATCAATTGTGATATACTTTAAGTGGGAGCAAAAACTAATATATGGGACAAAAATGGTGATAGTATGGATTTGAAATTATTGACACAATTTTTACCTGAAGTTCATGATTTATTTATAACGAGATATGAAATTTTAAGTTATATAAGTAGAAATGGCAAAGTGGGCAGAAGAACTATTGCACAAAATATGAATTTGTCAGAGAGAGTAGTCAGAGATGAAATTGACAAGTTGAAAAGTCAAGGGCTTATTTTTGTAAATTCATCGGGGATTGAAATAGAGCCTGAGGGAACAAAACTGCTTTCAAAATTTGAAATGGATTATAGAGAACTTAATAACTTAAGATCACTTGCGACTCAGGTTGAAAGTATGCTTAATGTAAAAAGCGTCATAGTTGTGGAAAGCGGTTTTGAACATACGGAAACTGTGAAAAATCTTGGCATCCAAGCTGCAATCATATTTGAGAATATGATGACTGAAGGAGATTTAGTAGGAGTTACCGGAGGGGAGACAATTTCAAATGTTGCGGATGAAATAACATCAAGAGAACAACCATATAATGTTACAATACTTCCGGCAAGAGGTTCTGTGGGAAATCAAGCAAGGTTTCAGGCAAATACAATTGCATCAAGAATTGCAAATAAACTGAACGCAAAATTACAATTATTGCCGATACCGGAAACCGTATCAAAAGAGGCTATGAAAATTTTTTTAAGCGATGATGAAATGCGGGAAGCATATGAACTTTTGAAAAATTTGAATATGCTCGTATTCGGTATAGGCAGAGCAGATGTTATGTTAAAGAGAAGAGGAATGAGCGAGGAGAAAAAAACGGAGGTTTTAAATCTTGGAGCTGTATCTGAAGCGTTTGGAAATTATTTTAACATAGAAGGACAGAGGGTTTATTCACAAGAAAGTGTCGGCATAAGTCTTGAAAAATTTTTGAGCATACCTAAAATTTTAGGCGTTGCAGGTGGAGAAGAAAAGGCAAGGGCAATAATAAGTATTTCGAAGCTTAGACCGGATATGGTCTTAGTTATAGATGAAAGTTTAGCACACAGTATTATAAAAATATTAGGAGGTAATTATGTCAGTTAAAGTTGCTATTATGGGTTTTGGAAGAATTGGTAGAGACGTATTGAGAGGATGGTCTTTGAGAGAAAATACAGGATATGAGATTTGTTATATTGCAGATTTAAAAGCTACTGAGAGAATTAAAGAGCATGCTCATCTTTTTGAATATGATTCAATTTACAGAAGATATCCGGGCGAAGTAAAGGTAGTTGAAGATGGATTTACAATTAACGGAAAGAAGATTACAGTTCTTGACGGGAAAGCTCCTGCGGAAATGAACTGGGGAGAACTTGGGGTAGATATTGTAATAGAATCAACAGGAGCCTTCACTCAAAGAGAAAAGGCTGAAGGTCATATAGCGGCAGGAGCTAAAAAAGTAATAATAACTGCACCGGCTAAGGGAGAAGATATTACAATTGTAATGGGAGTAAATGACAATAAGTATGATAGTGCGGTTCATAACATAATTTCAAATGCATCATGTACAACTAACTGTTTGGCACCGGTAACAAAAGTAATTCTTGAAAATTTTGGTATTGAAAGAGGTCTTATGACTACAATTCATGCTTATACTAATGACCAAAAAATTCATGATGCAATTCATAAAGATATGAGACGTGCAAGAATGGGAGCGGAAAATATGGTTCCTACTACAACAGGAGCGGCACAAGCAGTTGCTAAAGTAATTCCTGAAGTAGAAGGTATATTGACAGGGATGGCAGTTAGAGTTCCGGTACCTACAGGTTCAATAGTAGATGTTACTTTTGAAATTTCAAAGGCAGCTACTGCAGAAGAAATAAATGCAGCTATAAAAAAAGCGACAGAAAATGAATTAAAGGGTGTATTGGAATATTCTGAAGAAGATTTAGTTTCAAGTGACATAGTTCAAAATCCGCACTCTTCGATTTTTGACGCTAAGCTTACACTTGTGAAAGACAGACTTGTAAAATGTATATCATGGTATGATAATGAATGGGGTTACTCTCAAAGAGTTGTTGATTTAACAGCAAAAGTTGCAGGACTGTTATAATAATATAAAGCAGAGCGAGAGCCTTTGGGTTTTCGCTTCTTCTTATAGGAGGTAAGTATGAAAAAAACTTTAAAAAGTTTTGATTTTAGAGATAAAAAAGTACTTGTAAGAGCGGATTTTAATGTACCGCTAAAGAATAATATAATTACTAATGATGATAGAATTGTAAAGAGCATTCCGACAATAGAATATATTATTGAAAATGGAGGAAGTGTAATATTATTAAGTCACCTTGGAAGGCCTAAGGGTAAGTATGCTGAGGAATTTTCACTACTTCCGGTGGCAAACAGATTAGAGGAGATTTTAGGTAGAAAAGTTAAATTCATTGCATCAGAAGAAGTTGTTTCGGATAGTGTTATTTCAGAGATTAAGGAATTAAAGTCAGGAGAAGTTGCACTTCTTGAAAATACAAGATTTGTGGCGGGAGAAGAAAAAAATGATGATGAATTTGCAAGAAAACTTGCATCACTTGCAGATATTTATGTAAATGATGCGTTTGGGACAAGCCATAGGGCTCATGCTTCAAATGTAGGCGTTTCAAAATATCTACCATCAGCATTAGGTTTACTTGTGGAAAAAGAAGTTAAGTATATAAGCGGAGCTCTAAAGAATCCTCAAAGACCTTTTATAGCAATAATCGGTGGTGCGAAAGTATCTGATAAAATAGGCGTTATAGAAAATCTACTTGATAAGGTTGACAAAATAGTAATTGTAGGAGCTATGGCATATACTTTTTTAAAAGCACAAGGATATGAAACGGGAAAGTCATTGGTTGAAAATGATAAACTTGAACTTGCATCAGCTTTAATAAAAAAAGCTGAAATTAAAAAAGTTAAATTAATTTTACCGATTGATTCAATAGTTGTACCTGAAATAAAAGAAGGTGTTGTAAGCAAGGCAGCAGATTATAATTTGATGCCGAAAGATTTGATGGGCGTAGATATAGGTCCTAAGTCGATAAAACTGATTGTGGAAGAATTAAAAGATGCCAAGACGGTAGTTTGGAATGGTCCTGCAGGGGTATTTGAGATAGATGATTTTGCAAAAGGAACATTTGCCATAGCAAAGGCATTAGCAGAACTTGACGGAGCAATTACAATAATTGGAGGAGGAGATTCTGCCTCTGCAATAGAAAAATCCGGAGTTGAAGATAGAATTTCGCATATTTCAACAGGTGGAGGAGCAAGTCTTGAAATGCTGGAGGGTAAAAATTTGCCGGGTATTGATGCAATAGAGGAGGAGTAATTTTGAGAAAGACATTTATAGCAGGAAACTGGAAGATGAATTTAAATAGAACTGATACTGTTAAAATGCTTGAAGAACTTGTAAAGATAAAATTAGATGATAATATCGATGCGCTTATTTGTCCGCCGTTTACTTCAATTTGTGCGGCAAGCGATGTTCTGAAAAATTCAAAGATAAAACTTGGAGCACAAACAGTAAGTGAATATGATGATGGAGCATACACAGGAGAAGTTTCTACAAATATGCTTAAAGATCTCGGTGTAAGCCATGTCATTTTAGGACATTCCGAAAGAAGAAGTTATTTCGGAGAAACAAATAAAATAGTAAATGCGAAAATCAAAAGAGCACTATCTGAAGGACTTGATGTTATTCTTTGTGTAGGAGAAAATCAAGCTCAAAGAGAAGAAAACATACATGAAGAAGTAGTAAGAGAGCAGGTTGAAAAATCTCTTGAAGGAATTAGTGAACATATTGAAAAAATAACAATAGCTTATGAGCCGGTATGGGCAATTGGGACGGGAAATACATGTAAATCCGAAGATGCTCAGTCAATGTGTAAATTTATAAGAGATACTTTTAAAAATATGTTTTCTGAAAAATTGTCAGAAGAAGTGAGAATTTTATATGGCGGTTCCGTTAAACCGGCTAATATAAAAGAACTTATGCTAAATGAAGATATAGATGGTGCTTTAGTAGGTGGAGCAAGTTTGAAGAGTGAAGATTTTTCAAAACTTGTTAATTATAATGCTTAAATAATGGAGAGGTATAAGAATGAGCTATATAAGTGATGTATATGCAAGAGAAGTTTTGGATTCAAGAGGAAATCCTACAGTTGAAGTAGAAGTTTATACTGAAGAAGGCGGTTTTGGAAGAGCTATAGTTCCAAGCGGAGCATCTACAGGAGTACATGAAGCTGTTGAACTTAGAGATGGAGGCGACAGATATTTAGGCAAAGGAGTTTTAAAGGCCGTTACTCATGTGAATGAAATAATAGCGGAGGAGATTCGTGATTTTGATTGTTTTGATCAAGTTGGAATAGATGAATTTTTAATTGAACTTGACGGTTCCGAAAACAAGGGAAAAATAGGAGCGAATGCAATACTTGGAGTATCTCTTGCAGTTGCAAGAGCTGCTGCTGATGAGCTTGGACTTCCGCTATATGAATATATTGGAGGAGTTAACGCAAAGACACTTCCTGTACCTATGATGAATATTTTAAACGGCGGAGAACATGCCGATAATAATGTTGATATTCAGGAATTTATGATAATGCCGGTCGGAGCAAAGAATTTTGCTGAAGCACTTAGGATGGGAGCTACAATATATCATAATCTTAAATCTGTATTAAGAGATAAAAATCTTTCAACAGGTGTTGGAGATGAAGGAGGATTTGCTCCTAACTTATCAAGTAACAGAGAAGCTCTTGATGTGATAGTGGATGCAATAAAAAAAGCCGGATATGTTCCCGGAGATGATGTAGTTCTTGCACTTGATGTTGCCGCTTCTGAAATGTACGAAGACGGAACATATAATATGAAGGGCGAAGGCAAAAAATTTAATTCAGCTGAGCTTGTCAATTATTATAAGGAACTTATAGAAAACTATCCTATAATTTCAATTGAAGACGGTCTTGCAGAAGACGATTGGGCAGGTTGGAAATATATGACAGATGAAATCGGTTCAAAAGTACAACTTGTCGGAGACGATCTATTTGTAACAAATACCAAGAGACTTGAAAGAGGTATAAAAGAAGGTGTTTCAAATTCAATTTTAATTAAATTGAACCAAATAGGAACCCTTACAGAAACACTTGATGCGATAGAACTGGCAAAAGAAAATAATATGACTGCGATTATTTCACATCGCTCAGGAGAAACTGAAGATTCAACTATTGCAGATTTAGCGGTTGCTACAAATGCAGGTCTTATAAAAACGGGAGCCCCTGCCAGAAGTGAGAGAGTTGCAAAATATAATGAGCTTTTAAGAATAGAAGATCAACTTGGAGATTGTGCAAAGTATAGAGGACATAAGAGTTTTTATAATTTAAAGAAATGAGTGTATATTTAATAAGACACGGTATAGCACAAAATTTTGCAGATACCGATTTTGAAAGAGAACTGACAACAGAAGGCAGAATAAAACTCAGGGATACATTTGAAGTTTTTGCAGATGAAATTGGTAAAATTAAAATTAAAGTATATTCTTCTCCTTTGATACGTGCAGTACAAACAGCTGAAATACTTTGTGATTTTTTGAATTGTGAGTTTGAAATATCGGATTGGCTTGGATATGAGAGCTATGTAGACAGAGTTCGAAAGTTGAAAGAAGACAAAGATATAAATTATATTTTAGTCGGACATGAACCTAATATTTCGGATTGTATATACAGAATCACCGGAAAAGTTGAAATTATTTCAAGGGGTTCAATTCACATAATAAAAAATGCAGAAATTAAGTAGACTTTTAGTATAGTTTTATGCTATAATGAGAAAAATTGAATTCCGGTATAATTTACTATGAATTCAAAGACTTTTGGTAGATGTTAGGCTAGACTTTAATTTAGAGGTTTTTGCCTGTAAGTTAAAGTCTAAAATTATGTCCAAAAGTTGAAGTAATAATGGAGAAGGAGTTGGAGAACAAATGAAAAAGAGCAAAAACCTGAAAAAATTGATTTCATTTTTATTAGTTTTTGTAATACTTTTGGGATTTTTGCCAACGCAAGTTGTACTGGCGGAAGGTGCAGAGATAAACGGTGAAGTTACAGAATTTACAGTTACAAACGCGGATGGCTTTGTAGAACCGAATGGTTACATTGCCAATCAAATATTTAGGTTGAATTATAAATGGAAGGCAACAAACAACGGCAATGAATTGAATGAGGGTGACTATTTTGAAATGGATTTGCCGGAAAAGTTTAACTTTCCAACAGAGGCACATTATTGTAATTTTGATATAGAAGAAGAAGGAAAAGTAGTAGCAAAAGTTACAATTACGCCTCAACAGCCGGGTGGCGGCAAAATGAAAGTGACTTTTACGGATTTTGTCAAGGGCAAGTTTGGTATTACCGGAGAGATGCACCTGACTGCAAGATGGAATCAAAACACATATCCAATTACAGGAGTAACCGAACATGACATCGTGGTTGGTTCAATCACAGCAAAAATTAAGATAAAACCGTATATTCCACCGAATTATGCAACGGAAGTTATTTATAAGACTTCAGGACAGACTCTGACAGCAGAAGGTTGGGTTCGATGGAGAATCAGAGTGAATGCAAAACAGGGAACATTAAAAAATGCGGTTATCAAAGATACACTGAAGGTGGCAGATCCGGGAAGTCCCGATGGCATAGAGTATGTGGATGGCCAATTTATGCTATATGAATTGGTATGGGAAAATGGAAAGCTTGTTGAGAAGAATCCGCAGAACATAAGCAATCAGATTAATCTTTCCGCTGATAAACGTTCATTTACGTATAATTTTGGAGATCTTGACGGAAAAGGATATATAATACACTATCGCACAACCTATAAACAAGGCCTTTTACTACAAAACAAGGTAGTGCTTACAAGTGATGAAGAAAACCCTAATCCATCATATGGTCAATTTGTAGATGCTCAAAGTGGAGGGGGAATTCAAGGTCTTCTAAGCCGGATTAAAATCACAAAAGTTGCGGCGGATGACGACATGGTCAAACTGGAAGGCGCAAAATTTAAAATCACGAGAAAAGAGACAGGAGGCTCAGTTGAATTATTTACGAATGCACAGGGAGAAGCAATCAGCATGCCGCTTATTCCGGGCGAATACAAGATTGAAGAGATCGAAGCACCTGCTCATTATGTGAAAGATGAAGCGGAGTATACCGTTACGGTTTCAGCTGATCAGGCGGTGGAGAAAACAATTCAAAATAAGCCGGAAAAAACTGAAGTTAAAGTAAAAAAAGAATGGATAGGTTTTGAAGGATCTGCCGTTACAGTTGTTTTATATGCCAATGGAGCAAAGGTTGGAGAACAAAAACTAACAGCACCGGGCTGGACATATACCTTTGAAAATCTCAGAAAGTATGATAAAAATACGGGGGACGAGATCAAATATACGGTGACGGAAGAACCTACGCCGACGGGCTATGAAAGTTCGATTAAGAAAGAGGAAAATGTTGAAAACAGCTTTGTAATTACAAACAAGCAAAAAACAATAGACATAAAGGGCGAAAAGACTTGGGATGACAACAACAACCAGGCAAATAAACGCCCCCAATCAATTACGGTAATTCTTTCTGCAAACGGGCATCCTATTCAAAACCCGGAAGTAAAGCCTGATGCAAACGGCAAGTGGACATACAGCTTTGAGGGATTGCAAGAATATGATGATCAGGGCAACAAAATTAACTACACCATAAAAGAAGAACCTGTTCCGGGTTATACTTCTGAAGTTAAAGGCTATGATATCATAAACCATATAGTCGGAAAGGCGAGTGTTAGTGTAACTAAAGTATGGGAGGGTGTAACAGGAAACCATCCTACTATAAAATTACAACTTTTAAAGAATGGAAAGTCTGAAGGTGCTCCGGTTGAACTTCCAAACGGAACTACTGCTCATACTTGGAAAGATCTTGAAAAAACAGATGCGGCAGGGAAAGAGTATATTTATACTGTGCATGAAGTCGGAGAAAAAGACGGTAAGGTTAAGCTTGGAAACAACTGGTACAAAGTATCTTATGAAAAAGATTCTACAGGAAATTTCATTGTTAAAAACATTTACAACGAAACACCTACAAAGAGAACAGTATACAAAGTAACGGGCACAATACCGAGACTGAATAAAAAAGATCACTTTGCATATATAGTAGGGTATCCGGATAATACATTCAGACCTGAGAATACAATTACAAGGGCAGAAATGAGTGCAATATTCGCAAGACTGTTAGAAAATCAAATCTTCCTCGGTAAAACAGAAAGCTCACCATACACAGATGTAATGATGGGACAATGGCATACAGAATACATTTTAAAATTGTCAAAACTTGGAATAATAAAGGGTTACGAAGATGGAAACTTCAAACCGAATAATCTGGTAACAAGAGCTGAATTTGCGGCAGTAGCATCAAGATTCGTAGACAATAAAAAACAAGCGGCAGCTTTTACAGATGTAAGCAGTCACTGGGCAAGAGAAAGCATAGAAAAAATAATGGGACAAGGCTGGATAACAGGCTATGAAGACGGAAGTTTCAAACCGGAACAAGCTATAACAAGAGCTGAAGTAGTAAGCATAGTAAATAAAATGTTAGACAGAACAGCAGACAAGGAATATGTAGATAATCATACAGTAGGATTGCTGACATACACAGATTTAGCAAAAGATCATTGGGCATACTATCCGGTAGCAGAGGCAAGTAACGGACATGAATATGAAAGAACATCGGATGGAAAAGAACATTGGATAAGACATTGGACAGCATGGGAACAAGCAGGTAGAATACAACCTAAGTAGTATATAAACAAAAGCAGGATGATTTAAATCATCCTGCTTTTTGTATGGCTGTTATTTTTCATAATTTTTTAAGAAAACTTTTCTTGAAACATCTGTTAAATTAAATCTAAAATATCGGAGTATTCACGATTTAGAGATTCGGCAACTGCTTTATAAGTTATTTTTCCGTCGTAAGTGTTTATACCTTTTTTTATATCATCATGTTTTTTAACAGCTTTAACCCATCCCAAATCAGCTATAATCTTTGCGTATTTTGTAGTAGCATTTGAAAGTGCATAGGTGGATGTTCTTGCTACAGCACCCGGTATATTAGTAACTGCATAGTGAATTACACCATGTTTTACAAATGTAGGATTATTATGTGTAGTAGCTCTACCGGCAGTTGTTTCTGTTGAACCGCCTTGGTCAATGGCAACATCTACTATTACACTGCCTGCTTCCATTGTTTTAACCATTTCTTCTGTTACAAGTTTAGGAGCTTTACGACCGGGAATAAGTATTGTGCTTATTACCATATCCGCAGATTTTACTGCACTTGCTATATTGTGCGGTGTTGAATAGAGAGTTTCAATAACTCCTCCGAAAATATCACATAAGACACCGAGTCTTTCAACATCAATATCAATTACAGTTACTCTTGCTCCCATGCCTACAGCCATTCTTGTAGCGGCGGTTCCTACTACACCTGCCCCGATTATTACAACATGTGCAGGAACAACACCCGGAACACCTTGAAGTAATACACCTTTACCTCCTTGAGGTTTGGTTAAAAATTTAGCACCTTCCTGAACAGCCATTCTGCCGGCAACTTCACTCATAGGTTTTAAAAGCGGAAGTAGTTTTCCGATTTGAATAGTTTCAAATGCTATTGATATACATTTTTTCTTTAATAATTCATTAGCAAGCTTTTCATCAGCTGCAAGATGTAGATAAGAATAAATTATAAGACCTTCTCTTAAATATTTAAACTCACATTCAATAGGTTCTTTTACCTTGTAAATCATTTCTGATTTAGTCCAAACTTCTTCGGCTGTATCAAAAACTATTGCACCGTTTCTTTCATAATCTTCATTTGAAAAGCCTGAGGCAAGTCCGGCGTCTTTTTCCAAATACACTTTGTGTCCGGACTTTATTAATTCATTTACGCTATAAGGAGTACATGATACTCTACTTTCTTGTTCTTTAATCTCTTTTAATACACCTATTATCAAGTGATTCACCTCTTAAAAATATTTAATATATTATATCAATAAAGTGTTCAATAAAAAAGAAAAAATTTACTTATAAATAAAAATTTTTAATAATGTTAATACATATTTTAAATTTCACCTAAAATTCCTATTAGATAGTAAAAATATTTGATACAATATAATTATAAAATTTAGTAGAGGTAAAAAATGAAAACATCTTATATATTAATGATAGTTACAATAATTTCAAAAATTTTCGGACTTGCCAGAGAAAAAGCTCTTGCATATTTTTTTGGAACAAGTTTAGTTGCAGATGTGTTTATAGTTGCTTTTAGAATACCTATGACATTTACAAACGTAGTTAGCGGAACAACTGCAAATGGATTTATTCCGATTTATAACGATATTGCTCAATCAAATGGAGAAGAAAATGCTAAAAAGTTTACTTCCAATTTATCTAATATAGTATTTTTATTTACGTTTGTGCTTTCTATTTTTGGAATTATATTTGCAAAGCCGATAGTAAATATAATGGCAATAGGTTTTGATACGCAAGAACTTGAACTTTGCATATTTATGACAAGAGTTTCAATGTTCAGCATTTGCAGTACAAGTGTATTTTCAATATTTAAAGCATATCTGCAAATAAAAAAAAGTTTTGTGGTTTCAATATGTCATTCCATAATTATGAATTTAATAATAATGGCATCTATGGCGTTTGCATATAAGTTTGGCAAGGAATATTTGGCGTGGGGAATACTTACTGCATTTATATTTCAATATGTAATTTTTTTGCCTTACATAAGGAAACATGGGTATAGACATTTTAAGTTAATTGATTTTAAAGATGAAAACTTTATAAAGATGCTTAAAATAATACTTCCTGTATTAATTTCAACATCTGTAATTGAACTTAATTTTATAATATCAAATTCACTTGCATCATCACTTCCGGGAGCAATTTCTAAGTTAAATTATGCATATAAGTTACAGAGTTTTGTAACCGGAATAGTAATAACTTCAATAACAACGGCAGTATATCCTGAAATGGCAAGACTTGGAGCTAAAAAAGACTATGACGGATTAAAGCTTTCCATTGCAGATTCAATCATAACTATGTTGCTTTTAGTTGTGCCTGCATCGGTAGGATTGTTTTTATTTTCAGAACCTATTGTGAAGATTTTATTTGTAGGAGGAGCTTTTTCAAAGCAAGATGCAACTTCAACGGCAATTATACTTTCGTTGTATGCAATAGGTATAATAGGAATCGGTTTTAGAGAAATAATTTCAAGAGTTTTTTATACGATAATGGATGCAAAAACTCCTGTAATAAATTCGGTTGTTATGGTTGCAATAAATGTTGTGTTAAGTTTTATATTAATAAACAATTTGGGGCCAAGAGGTCTTGCTCTTGCAACAAGTATTTCTTTTATGGCAGGAGCAGTTTTGATACTTATAAGTCTTAGAAAAAGAATGGGAAGAATATTTAGTGCCGATACTGTACGGGAGATTATAAAAATTATTATAGCAACTGCTGTGATGGGAATAGTTTCAAAATTTTGCTATATATTTCTAAGTAAGGGTATGGGAAATTTGATTGCATTTCTGATTTCGGTAATTGCGGCAGGAACAGTATATTTAATAATGCTTGTATTACTCAAGGTTAAAGAAGTTAGAAATATAATTGGAAAGATAAAGAAATAGAACTTTAGTTTTGCTATATAATTTTATTTGATTGATGTTATTATAATTCGGGTAAATTATAAATATTAGGAGGTATAAAGATGGAACTAAAAAACGGAAAAAACAGTATTTATATTGGAAATAGTGAAGAAGATTATGAAGCTACTATTCAATTTAGAAAGATAAAAGATGGAGTTGTAGAAGTATACCATACAGGAGTCGGAGAAAAATTAAAGGGACAAGGAATAGCGGGGAAATTGGTAGATGCGCTTGTTGAAAGAGCAAAGGAAGAAAATTTTAAGGTAATTCCTACATGCTCCTTTGCAGATAAGAAGATGAATGAAAATTGTGAATATAAAGAGTTTATTTATAAGGAATAGGAGGGCTTTCTAAAACAGAAAGCCTTTTTATAGGAATGAAATATAAATAATTAAGTCTGATCGGGGTGAAAAAATGAAGAATGCAGTATATAGAGAAAACGGATTGGAATATGTATTTTTAGATGAAAGTTATTTAGAGGAGCTGCTTGACTTTACAGATGATGTATGCAGTCGAATAGAGGATGTAAAGACATTTGCGAGAGATACGCGTGAAGATTTTATGTATGTATTTAGCGGAAACGGAAAGATTTTAGGAGTATTCTTAGATGATAAACTGGTTGCATATAGAAATATGGGGATAATACCATATGAAGAAAGTCTTGCAGTTGGTATAAAACCGGTAGAAATACCGAGAGAAAAAATAGTTCAGCATGATGCAGTTCTTGTTCATGAAGTCGCAAGAGGGAAAAACATTCAGAATATAACCAGAAAAATATTGGAAAAGAGCCTTGAAAACGAAGGGTATAATTACTATATGTCAACAGTAGCACCCTCTAATATATATTCGCTCAGAAACACCATTAATAATGGATTTGTAATAGTAGGTTTGGAAAATAAATATGCTGATGAAGAAAATGTAGATGGTCTTATACGATTTATTTTTTATAAGTCAAAGCATGAAAAATTAGAATATTCAAAAGAAGAAGTATTTATTCCTATACACAACTATGAAGAAATAAGAAATATTTTAAGTCAAGGATATGTTGGAACAGAGTTGGAAGATGACAGAATAAAATTTGTAAAATTAAATAAAAAAGTTACAAAATAGAAAAATAGTTAAAGCATTGTCAAACTATATTGAATTTAATATTCAAAATGTATATCATAAGAATAGAAAGTGATAAGGAGGTAACAATATGAAAAAAATTATAGCATCAGCGCTTATATTATCTTTGGTTCTTATACCGGCAGTTAATACTCATGCTGTAGAAATTAAAAACAAAAGTAGCATGGTAATGGAAAATGAGGAAAGAGAAACTGAACAATATATTTCTTATGATGGAGAAATAAAAAGTATAGAAAAAAATGATAACGGGTTATCACTTAAGACAGAGCTTAAAAATGATAAAGGTGAAAAGATAGAATATATTTTTAATGTTGAAAAAGACACAAAGATATTCAATGATAAAACATTAAAGAGAATAGAAGCAAAAACTCTTAAAGAAGGAGATAAAGTAACTGCATTTCATTCTGCGGACATTGCTATAGCTGCAATTTATCCTGCAAGAATACCTTCTGAAGTATTAGTATTAAATGCAGATAAAAATAACTTAGAAAAATCAATTTGTAAATTCAATAAAGATTATGTTTGTAAAGATGAACTACAAATAACCGGTTTTAAGAATACGGAAATAGTTTGGCAAGATGGAACAAAGGCGACAAAGGAAGATATAGTAGATAAAAAAGTATTAGTATTTTATGATAAGGCTACACTTTCATTGCCTGCTCAAATAAATCCTTTAAAAATAATTATTTTAGAGGATAAAGCTGAAACATTATATAAAAATGAAATTCAGGTTGGAAAAAATAAAATCGGTTTTAATTCTGAAATATTGGAAAAAGACGGAGTTAAACTATATCCGTTAAGAGAAATATTTGAAAATATGGGTGCAAAAATAGATTGGAATGCAAAAGAAAGAGAAATTACGATAAAAACAAAATCCAAAGATACAAAGATAATAAATTTAAAGAAGAATACATTAAAAATAAATAATAAAGAAATAGAATTAGTTATGGAATATACAATTGAAAATGGGAAAATATATGTTCCGATTGGAATGTTCAGCACAAACTGATAAAATTATGTCAAATAGAAGTTTTATTTAGTTTTGCTTGTTAAATGAAAAATGTAAAGACTTGGAAATTTATCCAAGTCTTTTTATTATACGTTTGTTTTTATAAAAATAATGTCAATATTTTAATAAATATGGTACTATTATTATAATAAATAAAAAGGAGGGAACCTTATGAAGAATAAGAAAAGGTATTTATCTTTAGTATTGACATTAGTATTGGTATTTTCTACTTTTACTGGAGTATTTGCTAAAGAGGTGGAAGATTCTGTTGTTAAACTTCAAGAAGTAAAGCTTCTTGATAAAGAAAACAACACTGAAGCTAAGTTACATAGTGATCTTACAAGAGCTGAAGGACTTACAATGGTACTTAAAGCTATTGGATATTCACAGGAAGTAGCTGAGGGTGAAAAGTATGTAAAGCTAAATCCGTTTAAGGATGTGGCAGATTGGTTTAAGGGATATGCAGGACTTGGATATGATTTAAATCTTACAAAAGGTAAGAGTGAGGATGCCTATGATCCTAACTCAAATCTAAGTAAAAGAGAATTCATAGCATTTATATTAAGAGCACTTGATTATAACAAGGACAAAGCATATAAGGATGCGGATCAAATTGGAAAGAAGATAGGTTTATTATCTGCAGATGATGATATAAATTCAAAGATAACAAAAGCACAGGCAGCGAAGTATATCTTTAGTGCACTTAACAAGGAATTACAAGATGGAACAGGCTATACACTTGGAGAATATCTTGTAAAGACAAAAGTAGTATCGGAAGAAAAAGCTAAAGAAGTAGGAATAGTTCTTGGTGCAAAAGATGACAAGAGCATTAATATTTTGTATTTTAACGACTTTCATGGAAATATAGCAGAAGAAATTACAGGCAAAAAGAGAAATATGGGTATGGCAAAAATGGTTGGATATGTAAATGAATTCATTGAAAAACATCCAAATACAATAGTTCTTTCAGGTGGAGATAACTATCAAGGAACTGCGGACTCAAATTTAACAATGGGTAAACCTGTTACAGCAATGATGAAAGGAATGAATACAACAGCATCAGCGGTAGGTAATCATGAGTTTGATTGGGGTTCGGATAAGATAGCTGACTGGGGTAAAAATGGAAACTTTGATTATCTTGCATCAAATATCTACGATACAGCAAAAAATACACCGGTAGATTGGGCTAAGCCATATATGATAATTCAAAAAGGAAATATAAAGATAGGATTAATCGGACTTGCTCATCCTGATACGCCGACACTTACAAAAGCTGAATATGTAAAGGGATTTGAATTTAGAGACCCTGTAAAATCAGCACAAGAGTGGGTAAACTTTTTACAAGAAGGAAAAGCTAAGGAAGGTAAACCTGATGTAATTATAGCACTGACTCACATTGATTCAGATCAATCAAAGACTGGAGAAATAACAGGAAATGCTACAAAACTTGCAACTGAAGTAAAGGGATTAGATTGTATATTATCAGCACACTCTCACAGAACTGTAAGCGGAAAAGTAAATGGAGTACCTATTTTACAAGCATATTGCTATGGTAGGGCGATTGGACAGGTGAATATTAAAGTTGACAACGGTAAGGTTAGTTCAATAGACACTCAAATATTCCAAGGAAATCAAATTAAAGACAAAATAATAGTTGATACACAAACAGATAAATTCTATTCAGATCTTCAAAAAGAACTTGCACCGATAAAGGGAGAAGTTCTTGGAGAAGCAAAGGGTGAATTTACACATGACAGATCAGCAAAAGGTACAGTATCACTACTTGGAAGATGGGCTTGTGAAGTAATGGCTGAAAAGACAAATGCTCAAATAGGAATTCAAAACGGTGGCGGATTAAGACGTACACTTAATGCAGGCAAAATAACAATGGGTGATTTATATGAAATTATGCCATTTGATAATTATCTTGTAGTAATGGATTTACCGGGAGATGCTTTAATAAAGGCAATAGATCACGGTATTAATATGCCGGAAACAACAGATGGAGCATTCAGCGGTTTGAAAGTGGAATATGATGCAAGCAAGCCTTATGAACAAAGAATAACAAAAATAACATTAACAGACGGAACTCCTATAGATCCGCAAAAAACATACAAGGTAGTAGTTAATGACTTTATGTTTACGGGTGGAGACGGATATGATTTTACAAAGGCTCAAAATGTAAATGAAACATATATTCCGATTAGAGACGTATTGGTAGAAAGTATAAAGCAAAGCAAAACTATAACTCCAAAAGCTATAGATTTTATTTTAGATGTAACATCTGCAAAAAAAGCAGCTTAAGTTTTAAAAATAAGAAAGTCCATACTATATGGACTTTCTTAATTATAGGATGAATATGAAAAAGACGATAATATTACTGGTGTTATTTTTACTTGTACCATCATTAATATCAGCAAAAGAACTGTCTTCGGATGAAGAAATCAGAAGCTATTATGAAAGTCAAATGAATGACAATAGTTATACGGTGGCAAAAGCAAAAATAGAAAAAATAGTATATGATGATACAAAGGAAGTAAGAGAAATTCCGATAGAAGCAGATATAAGATATCAGCATCTTGAAATAGAAATACTTACAGGAAAACATAAAGGAGAAAAGCTCACTATAAGACATACGATAGAAAGAATTATGCCGGGGCATTACATATTTAAAGATGGAGATAAAATACTGCTCAGGATAACAGAAGATGACGACATAATAGATACAGTTAAGATACAAGAAAAAGTCAGGGATACAAAAATATATTTTATAGTTGGATTATTTGTCATATTACTTTTGGTAATAGGAAGAATGAGCGGATTTAAAACTTTGATATCATTGATATTTACAATAGCAATAATAATATTCGGATATATTCCTCTCATAATAAATGGATTTAATCCAATACTTGCGTCTCTTATAATATCGATAATTTCAATATCTATAACACTGCTTATAATAAGCGGAAAAAATAAAAAGACTTATGTTGCAATACTTGGTACATCACTCGGGGTAATAGTATCCGGGATATTAGCATATATGTTTGGAAAATTTGCATGTTTAACGGGATTATCAAGTGATAATGCAATAAGTCTTGCATATATACCACAATTTAGAAACCTCAATTATCAGGGAATATTATTCGGAACTATTTTAATAGGTGCAATAGGTGCAATAATGGATGTTTCAATTTCAATAGCATCAGCTCTCTGGGAACTTAAAGAAGTTAATCACAATATAACTAAGAAAGAGATGATGTCATCAGGAATGAATATAGGCAGAGATATAATGGGTTCAATGTCAAATACGCTTATACTTGCATATGTCGGTACAACATTGCATTTAATAATACTTTTTATAGTGTATAGAATATATTTTATAGAAATAATAAATTTAGATTCAATAGCAACAGAGATAATTAGAGCAATGGCAGGAAGCATAGGTTTGATTATAACAATACCGCTTACTGTATTAGTTGGAGCAAATATATATTTGAACAATAAAAAAGAGAAGGAATAAATCTTCTCTTTTTTTTGTTAATAAATTTAAGATATAAGGCTAAATATTTAGTATTTTATTCAGGATTCCTGTCAAAATATATTCAAATCTGATAGGGTATAATAAAATTGTTAAAATAAAAAATGGCTTATTTACAAGTATACAAGTAAATAGCCATACATAAATGGTGCCAAAGGCGGGACTTGAACCCGCACGGTGTTGCCACCGCCAGATTTTGAGTCTGGTACGTCTGCCAATTCCATCACTTTGGCTTATAACTATTATAATTTATCATTTTTTTGCAAATAAATCAAGAGAAATATTTGCAAGTATTTCTGACATTATATAAACTTTAATGTATAATTGTGTTAGGGAGTGATATTGTGAAAAAGAAAATACTTATTATAGATGGTTCATCTCTTTTTTTTAGAGCTTTTTATGCTTTGCCGCTTTTAAAAACTAAGAGAGGAATTTATACAAATGCAATATATGGTTTTATTATGATGCTTGAAAATGCAATTTCAAAAATAAATCCAAATAATGTTGTAGTATGTTTTGATATGAAAGGTAAAACTTTTAGATCTGATATTTACAAGGATTATAAAGGGACAAGACAGAAGACTCCATCTGAACTTGAACAACAATTTCCGATTGTAAGAGAAATTTTAAGTTTAATGAATATTAAAACTTTAGAGTCACCAATTTATGAGGCGGATGATATAGCGGGTACCATTTCATTAATTGCATCGGAAAATAATTATGAGTCGATTTTGCTTACCGGAGATAAAGATTATTTTCAGCTTGTTGATGACAATACAAAAGTTTTATTGACCAGAAAAGGAATTACGGATCTTGAAATAATTTCTGTAGAAAGTATTGAAGAAAGTTATGGAATTAATCCAAAACAATTTATAGATTTAAAAGGACTTATGGGAGATAATTCGGATAATATTCCGGGAGTACCCGGAGTAGGAGAAAAAACTGCGCTGAAATTAATTCATGAATATTCAAATATTGAAAATTTATATGACAACATAGATAATATTTCAGGGAAAAAGTTGAAAGAAAACCTTGAAACTAATAAAATGCAGGCGTTTATGAGCAAAAAGCTGGGAACTATTGTAAGAAATGTTCCTCTAGATATGGAAATAGACGATTTTGCATATGCAGATTATAATTTTGATGAGCTTTCAAAATTATATAGAGAATATGAATTTAATTCTTTATTACAAAGATTGCCGGTTGAATATCAGAAAGAGAATATAGTTGAAACATCAAGTGACGATTTTGAGTATAGAAATATGAGTATAGATGATATTATCTTTGAAATTAAAAATTCAAAGTCTTTTGCGTTTAAAATAATATCTGATGGTAAAATCTATGAAGGAATTATGCCTAATTTTATTGCAATTAAAGTTCAAAATGAAGCTACATGCATAATAAAAATTGATTGTAAAGAAGATATTTTAAAATTTAAAGATGTTTTTGAGGATGAAAACATAGAAAAATTAGGACATAATTTAAAAGAAGATATGATTACTCTTTTGAATTTTGATATTAACATAAAAAATTATACTCATGATAGTGAAATTGCAGAATATATTTTAAATTCCACAGAATCGAATTATGATATAAATAATATTTCAAACACATATTTCAGCAGAGGCTATAAGGATTTAGAAGAATTACTTGGAAAAGGTAAAAAGAAGATAAAATTTTCTGATTTAAAATATGATGAATTGTGTAAATATTTTTCATTTTACTTGAATAGCGTATATAAATTAAGAGATGTACAACTTGAAAAAATAAGAAAGCAGGAAATGGATGATCTTTATTTTGAAGTTGAACTTCCGCTCATAGAAGTTTTAAGTTCCATGGAATTAATTGGAATTAGGACAGATAATGCTATTTTAGATGAAATTGGAATTGATTTAGATAATAAAATTTTAAACCTTGAAAATGATATTTATGAAAAGGCAGGGGAGGAATTTAATATAAATTCTCCTAAGAAATTAGGACTTATATTATTTGATAAACTCGGATATCCTGTTCTTAAAAAAACTAAAACAGGATATTCAACTAATGCAGATGTACTTGAGAAGTTAAAAAAAGATGGAGATATTATAGATGATGTACTTGAGTATAGAAAGCTTGCAAAATTAAAATCAACTTATGTTGAAGGATTAAAAGAGTTAATAAATGTTGCAACAGGTCATATACATTCTCATTTTAATCAAACGATAACTTCTACAGGAAGGATATCATCAACAAATCCCAATCTTCAAAATATTCCGATAAAGACGGATGAGGGCAAGCTTATAAGAAAAGCATTTTTATCGTCAGAGGGGTGTGTGCTTGTTGATGCGGATTATTCACAGATAGAGTTAAGAGTGCTTGCCGATATTTCGAAAGATGAGAATATGATAAGTGCATTTGAAAATGATGATGATATTCATAGAAGAACTGCTGCCAAGGTTTTTGGAGTTGATTTTGAAGATGTAACACCGTCGTTAAGATCAAGAGCAAAAGCCGTCAATTTCGGAATAGTGTATGGAATTTCAGATTATGGTCTATCACAAAACCTAAATATTCCAAGAAAGCTGGCGCAGGAATATATTGAAAATTATCTTTTAACCTATGACGGAATAAAAAATTATATGACTGAAGAAGTAAAACTTGCAAAGAAAAATGGTTATGTTAAAACTATTTTAAATAGAAGGAGATATATTCCGGAGCTCTCCGCAAAAAACTTTAACATTAGAAGTTTTGGAGAGAGGATTGCAATTAATACTCCAATTCAGGGATCGGCAGCGGATATTATAAAAATTGCCATGGTTAAAGTTTACAGGGCATTAAAAGAAAATAATTTAAAATCAAAATTAATATTGCAGATTCACGATGAGTTAATAGTAGATGCAAGAGAAGATGAAGTTGAAACAGTGAAAAAACTAATGCGAAATATAATGGAAAATGCAGTTGAGATGGTTGTTAAATTAAAAGTGGACATGCAGACAGGAAGTAGTTTATATGACTCAAAATAAAAAAGTTATTGCAATAACAGGAAGTATTGCAACCGGAAAGAGTTTAGCAACAGATATTTTAAGAGAAATGGGCTACTTTGTAGTGGATGCAGATAGTATAGCGCATGAAATTTTAGAAGAAGATTTGATTTTAAATGAAATAAAAGATGCTTTTGGAGTTGAGTTTTTTAAAGATGGTAAATTAAATCGAAAGAAATTAGCGGATTATGTTTTTGGAAATAAAGAAAGGCTTGAGATTCTAAATAACATAACACACAAAAGAGTCTTTGAGAAAATAAATTTTGAAATAAAAAAAAGCAGCGAAAAACTTATATTTGTAGATATACCTTTATTGATTGAATTGAGAGGAGAATTATATAAGTATGATTTCAAGCCTGATATGATATGGCTTATATATTCAAACAAGGCGGTTCAGCTTAGAAGGCTTATGCAAAGAGATTCCATAGATGAAGTCTATGCATTAAGAAAAATAAATTCACAAATGAGTGTTGAAGAAAAGAAAAAATATTCAGATATAGTTCTGATTAACGAAAATAGTGTTGAAGATTTAAAAATACAAATTTTAAATGAAATAGAAAAATTAAAATAAAAGACTCGGAGTATATCCCGAGTCTTTTTTATATAAATTAAAAATATGTTTTTGTATCACCCATTTTATAAAACATAATAAAATATAAATAATATGGTGCGGAGAAAGGGACTTGAACCCTCACGCAATTACTTGCACATGCCCCTCAAACATGCCTGTCTGCCATTCCAGCACCTCCGCAATGTATTAATTATACATCATTACGAATAAAAAATCTATTTTTAAATTCAATTATATGTGAAAGCGATTTTATGATTTCGCAGTGTAGAATTATTTAATAAAAAAATAACAAAGTTTTTTTGCTGTCAAATGGCTGAATTTGAACAAAGTCATATAGCTTTATCAGTTTAGTATAAGGGTAAATTTGTTATTTTTTCAATATATTCAATATACATTGTAAAAAATAAGTGTTATAATAAAATTATTGTGAAGCAATTATAAATTAATTTAAGAGGTGAAGTTTATGAGTTCAAGGAATCTCACATTTTCTGTGGGTGGAGTTCATATGGACGAGCATAAAACTTTAACTGAGCATGTGCCAATTGAGAGAATGCCTGATCCTGAAATTGTTTACATACCGATGAGTCAGCATATAGGCGCACCATGTAGTCCTGTTGTAAAAAAAGGAGACATAGTTAAAGTCGGACAGGTTGTAGGAAATTCAGAAGCATACATATCAGCAGCAGTACATGCCTCTGTTTCCGGTACTGTTAAGTCTATTGAAAAAATGTACACTGCAGATGGAAGATATTGTGACTGTGTAGTTATTGAAAACGACGGCAAGAATGAGGTTGTTGAGCCTGATCCTATGCTTAACTACAGAGAAAAATCTATGGATGAAATTATTTCTTTTGTTAAAAACAAAGGTCTTGTAGGTATGGGAGGAGCAGGTTTTCCGTTACATGCAAAGCTTAGAAGTGAAAATCCCGGGCTTGACGAATGTGTTATAAATGGAGCGGAGTGTGAACCTTTCTTAACTTGTGACCATAGAATTATGGTTGAAAAGACTGAAGAAGTATTATCAGGTCTTGAAATATTTGCAGATTTCTATAATAAAGTTTCGTATATGGCAATTGAAGAAAATAAGCCTGATGCGATAGAAATAATGGAAAAGAAAATACATGAGAATCCAAAGTGGAGTAATTTGAAGGTTGTTGGTTGTCAAACAAAATATCCTCAAGGAGATTCAAAAAGACTTTCAGAGGCTGTACTTAATAGAATAGTGCCGCAAAACGGTGTAACTAATGATGTTGGTGTATTTTTGACAAATGTTGGAACTACGCTTGCTTTTTATGAAGCTATGATAGAGGGAAGATCATCTTATGAAAGAGTTATAACTGTAAGCGGATCCGGAATTAATATTCCAAAAAATATTTTAGTTAAGATAGGGACTCCTGTGAAAGACATAATAGATTTTTGTGGTGGGTTAAAGGATAATTTCATAGAAATAATTTGTGGAGGTCCAATGACCGGAAAATCAGTGTTTGATTTAAACAGTCCTATAACAAAAACCACTTCAGGTTTATTAATTTTTACGGATGAAGAAATAGAAAACACAAAAGAAACACCTTGTATAAGATGTTCAAGATGTGTAGATCATTGTCCTGCAAACATTAACCCTACAGATATAAATGCTGCAATCTTAAAAGGAAATGTTGATTTTTGTGATGAACTTCATGCAGATCAATGTATGGAATGCGGGATTTGTTCATTTGTTTGTCCGGCAAAGAGAAATCTTACTCAATCTGTAAAGCTTGCAAAACGTGAAATTAAATCAAGGGTTAAAAGATAGGAGGGGCGATAATGGAAAATAAAAAAATAGTAAAAGAGCCCGCAACATTAAAGGGCAATGAGTTTTTTGTTTCTCTTGCACCTCATTTAAGGTCAAAAGATTCTGTTCAGAGGATAATGCTTGATGTGATAATAGCATTAATACCTGCATTAGCAGGAAGTGTTTATTTCTTCGGGTTAAGAGCGTTGATGCTTGTTATGATTTGTGTAATTTCATGTGTTGCTACGGAGTATGTATTCCAAAAATTTATGCACAAAGAAATTCAGATTGCAGATCTATCTGCAGTGGTTACAGGTATCTTAATTGCATTTAACTTACCGGCAACTGCACCATGGTGGATGGCGGCATTCGGATCTATATTCTCTATTGCAGTTGTTAAGGAATGTTTTGGAGGTATAGGTTGCAATTTTATGAATCCTGCGCTTGCAGCTCGTATAGTTATAATGGCATCTTGGGCGAAAAAGATGACGGATTATGTAGCACCTGTTCGTCAAGTTGCAGTAGATGCGGCAACATCGGCAACACCGTTACAACTTATTAAGGCGGGAGATTTTACAAATTTACCGGCTTTGAAAGACATGATAATAGGAAACATATCAGGTGTAATAGGAGAGACGTCAGCAATATTGCTTTTAATAGGCGGCATATATCTTGTAGTTAGAGGAGTAATAAACTTCAGAATACCTTTAGTATATGTAATTACGACAATAGTATTTTTATTTATATTCGGAATTCCGGCAGAAATAATTCCTTATGAAGTATTTGGAGGAGGACTTTTCCTTGGAGCTATATTTATGGCTACGGATTATACGACAACGCCTATGAATAATAGAGGAAAAATAATTTTTGCTTTAGGATGTGGAATTATAACTGCTGTAATAAGAGTTAAGGGTTCACTTCCGGAAGGAGTATCATATTCAATATGTCTTATGAATGTTGCAACTCCACTAATTGATAAACTTACAAGAACAAGTGCTTATGGGGAGGCGAAATAAATGAAAGAACCTGTAAAATTTGGAATAATCTTACTTTTATTTTGTGCACTGTCAGCAGGGCTTTTAGCTGTGGTAAATGGATTTACAGCTCCTATAATTGCACAAGCCGAGCTTGAAAGCACATTAGAATCATACAAAGTTATATTTGGAGAAACTGCAGATGAATTTGAAGAGTATGATCAACAAAAATTAGCAGAAATTCAAAAAGTATATCCTGAAGTTTTAAATATATTTGTTGCAACAAAATCAGGCGAAGTTGTCGGATATGGAATTAATGTTACAACCAGCGGATTTGGCGGAGCAATGACAAATGCTATCGGAATAATATCTGAAAGTGATAGAATAGCAGGGTTTAGAAATATAGTTAATGCTGAAACCAAAGGATTTGGAACTCAAATAGAAGAAGAAAAATATTATTCTTCTTATAATGATAAGTCTGCAACAGGAGAACTTAAAATAAATATATCTCCTGAGGCGGAAGATGAAGTTCTTCAGATAAGTGGAGCTACAGTTACATCAAAAGCGGTGTTAGTTGGAGATAATATTGCACTTTCAGCGTATAATGAGTTTTTAAAGGAAAATAAATAGGGGGAAATTAAATGAAACTAAGACAAGTTTTTATAAACGGTATAATAAAAAACAACCCCATATTTATGCAGTTAATAGGACTTTGTAGTGTTCTTGCGATAACGAATACTTTACAAAGTGCAATTGCAATGGGAATTGCAGTAACATTTGTACTTATAATGAGTAATGGAGTAGTGTCAATTTTAAGAAATGTAATACCTGATAAAATCAGAATTCCATGTTTTATAGTTGTAATTGCCACATTCGTAACTCTTGTTCAAATGGTTTTACATGCTTATGCACCTGCAATCTATGGAGCATTGGGTATATTTTTACCTTTAATAGTTGTAAATTGTTGTATACTTGGAGAAGCAGAAGGATTTGCATATAAAAATAAATTAATTCCATCTTTAGTTGATGGTCTGGGAACAGGTTTTGGATACACATTGGCAGTAGTCAGTATGGGGCTTATAAGAGAGTTATTTGGATATGGAACTCTTTTAGAGAAACAAATACTTCCGGCGTCATATCCCGGAATAGGACTGATGGGAGCTCCGGCAGGCGCATTTATACTTCTTGGATTTCTAATAGCCGGATTTAAAAGAATTTTAGCAAATAGGGGGGAATAGTATGCTTAATAATATTATAACGATTTTAGTTTCTACAATTCTCGTAAATAACTATATATTTGCTCAATTCTTAGGTATATGTCCATTTCTTGGAGTATCTTCAAAAACAGAAACTGCAGTTGGAATGGGAGTTGCGGTAACTTTTGTAGTAGTAATAGCATCTGCTATTACATGGTGTTTACAAGTATTTATTTTAAATAAATTTGGACTTGAGTATTTACAGACAATAGTATTTATTTTAGTTATTGCATCATTAGTGCAATTTGTAGAAATGGTTATTAAGAAAACATCACCTGCACTATATACGGCAATGGGAGTTTATCTTCCACTTATAACTACAAATTGTGTAGTTCTTGGAGTAACGGTGCTTAATGTTCAAAATGGATATAATTTAATTGAAACTGTATTTAGTGGATTAGGAGCATCAATCGGTTTTACGCTTGCATTGGTACTTATGAGTACACTTAGAGAAAGACTTGCATTTGCGAATGTCCCTAAGGCATTGCAGGGAGTTCCTATTGCATTAATAAGTGCAGGGCTTATGGCTCTTGCATTTTCAGGATTTTCAGGGCTTGTATAGGGGGTAGAATATGGATTTTAAACTAATAATACTTCCAATGATAATATTAGCAGTAATTGGAGCAATATTTGGTGTGGTACTTTCAATAGCATCAAAAGTATTTGCTGTGAAGGTAGACGAAAAAGTTGCAGCAGTTAGAGATGTTCTTCCGGGAGCAAACTGTGGAGCCTGTGGATTTCCGGGATGTGACGGACTTGCACAAGCAATAGCCGAAGGAAAGGCTCCGGTAACAGCATGTGCTATAGGAGGTAAAGAGGTTGCAGACTGTATTGCAGATGTAATGGGTGTAAATGCAGGAAATGTAGATAAAATGGTTGCAAATGTACTTTGCCAAGGAACTTGCGGTAAAGCTAAAGAAAAATATAATTATAATGGATTGGTTGATTGCAGGCTGATTTCAGATTTTCAAAGAGGTTCAAAGTCATGTAACTATGGTTGTGTCGGAGGCGGAACTTGTGTAACGGTTTGTGAATTTGATGCGATTCATATAGTTGACGGGGTAGCAAAGGTAGATAAAGAAAAATGTGTTGCATGTAAGAAGTGTATAGAAATATGTCCAAAACATTTAATAGATTTAATACCTTATAAGGCAAAGACAGTTGTAGATTGTCATTCAAATGATGTCGGAAAAGATGTCAGAGTTAATTGTTCTGTAGGATGTATTGCTTGTAAGTTATGTGAAAAGAATTGTCCTAAAGATGCAATTCATGTGGTTGATAATCTTGCAAGAATTGACTATACAAAGTGTATAAATTGTGGAATTTGTGTTTCTAAATGTCCGACAGGGGCTATATTCTGTGAATATCCTGAAAGAGTGGAAAAGATGAAAGAAAGACAAAGGCTCGAAGCGGAAAAGAAAAAGCAAGAACTTTTAGAAGCTAAAAGAGCCCAACAAGAAGCGGCAGAAAAAGCTAATGCAGAAATTGTCAATTCTGATACTAAAGAAAAAGTTTTGAATTAATCTAAATAATAATTTATATAAAAGCACTGTAAAGGTGCTTTTATATTTTTGTGTAAAGAGTCATTTTGAAATTATGATAAAAATGAAAGTCTTTATAATAATGTAATTTACTAAATGAGAATTAATGGTTATAATGTTATTAAAGGTGGTAGTTTTTATGGCTGAATTTTGGGATATTTATAATAAACAAGGTAAAAAGAAGAATAAAGTTATAAGAAAAGGACAACCTTTATTAAATGGAGAATATCATTTAATTGTCGAAGGATGGATCAGATGTGGAGAAGATACTTTTTTAATTCAAAAGAGAAGTGCAAATAAAAAGTTATTTCCAAATATGTGGTATTGTTCCTTAGGAGGATCTGTTCAAGCAGGAGAAGATGCCAAGCAAGGTCTTATAAGAGAAGCAAAGGAAGAACTTGGGATAGATATTTCTAATGATTTAATAAAATTAAAGAGAATTATAACTGAAAATTACTGTATCTTTTACATTTATTTGATTGAAAGAGATATTGATTTAAAAGAAATAGTGTTACAAAAAGAAGAAGTTGCAGATGTTAAAATAGCAACCAAGTCTGAAATTTGTGACTTAATAAAAAATAATGAGATGATTTATCTTGATTATTATCAAAAATTTTTTGAGAATATTGAAAAGGTTCCTTATTTAAGATAAAATTATATAGTAATGACTGTGATGCAGGAGATTGTATTTAAACTTTTAAGAGAGTAGTCTTATTTGCTGAAAGAGATTATATAGTGAGAATACATGTGTGCACCTGTGGAGTTTTAGCATGTCGGCGTATAGACATTAAAGTTTTAATTAGAGTGGAACCACGATAATACGTCTCTTTATTGAGACTTTTTTTTATATGGGGGTATTTATGAGATTATACAACACACTTACAAGAAAAAAAGAAGAATTTAAACCTTTAAAAGATGGATTGGTAACAATGTATAACTGTGGGCCTACAGTTTATAATTATATTCATGTGGGTAATGCAAGACCTCTAACTGTATTTGATACACTTAGAAGATATTTTATTTATAAGGGTCTTGATGTAAAATTTGTTGTAAATTTTACAGATATAGATGATAAGCTTATAAATAAGGCAAATGCAGAAGGAATTACAGTAGCGGAAGTTGCGGAGAGATATATAAAAGAATTTAAGGTGGATGCAAATGGACTTCATTTATATGATTATGAAACATTAAATCCACGTGCAACAGAACATATAAATCAAATTATAGATTTCATACAAATCCTAATAGATAAGAATGCAGCTTATGTATCAGAAGGAGATGTATATTTTGATATTAATTCTGCAAAAGACTATGGGAAATTATCTCATAAGAAACTGGAAGATTTAATAAGCGGAGCAAGAGTTGATGTATCTGACATTAAGAAAAATCCCGCTGATTTTGCTCTTTGGAAGGCAAAAAAAGAAGGAGAACCATATTGGACGGCACCGTGGGGTGAAGGAAGACCGGGTTGGCATATAGAGTGCTCTGTTATGGCAAAGACACTTCTTGGAGAAACAATAGACATACATTCCGGTGGAGAAGATTTACAATTTCCACATCATGAGAACGAAATAGCACAATCTGAAACTTGTAATGGAGTTCCATTTGCAAAATTTTGGTTACACAACGGAATGATTACCGTTGATAATGAGAAAATGAGTAAGTCTAAAGGAAACTTTTTTACAGTTAGAGAAGTATCGGAAGAATTTAATCTTGAAGTACTTCGATTTTTCTTACTGGGTTGTCATTATAGATCACCAATTAATTTTTCAAGAGAGATAATGGAACAGACTAAAAACGGTTTAGAGAGAATTTATAATGCTAAATATAAATTAGAAGAATTTTTGGAAAATTGCATAGATAGAGAATTTAGCGATGAAGATAAAAAACAATTGGGAATTATAGCTGATGAAATTAAATTTTTTGAAGAATCTATGGAAGATGATATAAATACTGCCGATGCAATAACTGCAATTTATAATATTGTAAAATTCATAAATATAGAGTTAAATGAAGATTCAAATAAAAAATTAGTCGATGAAATTTATAATACATTATTAAGATTATCAAAGGTGCTTGGAATTTTAGAGCTCGAAAGAGAAAATATAGATGAAGAAGTGGAAAGGTTAATTAAAGAAAGAGAAGATGCAAGAAAAAATAAAGATTTTAAGCGTGCAGATGAAATAAGGGATATTCTTGCGTCAAAGAATATATTAATTGAAGATACAAGGACAGGTACAAAATGGAAGAGAGCTTAAAGTTTTTAGCACTTTCAAAAAAATATGATGAGAATTCTATAAGGGAACTGTCACCACTTGCCCTTGCGTTTTTAGGGGATGCAGTGTATGAACTTTTAGTTAGGACATATATTTTAAGTGAAAATAAAAATCCTAAGAAACTTCATATTGAGGCAATAAGTTATGTAAAAGCAAAAGCACAGGCAAATTCAATTCATAATATTTTAGACAGCTTGACTGAAGAAGAGATTGCTATTTATAAGAGAGGACGTAATGCAAAATCTCATACAATGCCTAAAAATGCTGATGTTTTAGATTATAGAGAGGCAACAGGATTTGAGTGTCTATTTGGATATTTATATCTTTTAGATAGGGGTAGTAGAATTTTAGAACTTTTTAAAAAAATGGAGGGGAATAAGAATGAAGGTTGAAATTATTGCGCACACGCCCAATCCTGAAGAGGTAATAGCACAAGCGGCTAAGTTGTGTTATTCTGCGGTAGGAGTTGGAGAAATTAAAGAAAAAATGACGGAAGAGAGCAGAGATAAATTTCTTTCAATGTTAATGAGTTTTTCTCATGCATCACCGCTTGAGCATGCAAGTTTTACTTTTGCTGTTGAAGGAGTTTCGAGAACTCTTACACATCAACTTGTGAGGCATAGAATAGCAAGCTATTCTCAACAGTCACAAAGATATGTAAGACTTGACAATTTTGAGTATATAATTCCACCTGAAATTGAAAAGGATAGCGAAGCTCTTGCAATTTATAAAGAAATTATGGAAAATGATAAGAAGGCATATCAAAAATTAACTGAAATTTTAATTGCAAATAAAGCTAAGAAGTTAATTGATAGAGGAATGGATGAAAAAAAAGCAAGGCGCCTTGTTGAAAAAGATTCTATTGAAGATGCAAGATATGTATTTCCTAATGCTTGTGAAACTAAAATAGTATTTACTATGAATGTTAGAACTTTGATACATTTCTTTGATTTAAGATGCTGTACAAGAGCTCAATGGGAGATAAGACAATTAGCAACGGAAATGTTAAAACAATGTAAGAAGATAAGTCCGATTTTATTTAAAGATTCCGGACCTGCATGTGTAAAGGGTCCTTGTAAAGAAGGAACTATGAGTTGTGGAAGAGCAAAAGAAATAAGAGAGTATTATAAAAAATTAGGTGAAGAATGAAAGAATATGTTTATGGAAGAAATCCTGTAATAGAAATTTTAAAGAATAAGAAAGCGGATAAGCTATATGTTCAAATGGGAAATTTTGAAGGCTCTATGAAGAAGATATATGCTATGGCAAAGGAACAAAATATTTTAATCACAGAATTGAACAAGAAGAAGCTTGATGAATTAAGCGAGGGGGCTAACCATCAAGGAGTTGTTGCTCTTGTAAGCGGATATGAATATTCTACACTTGAGGATTTAATTTTAAATGGAATAAATCAGATACTCATACTTGATAAAA
>NZ_GL349422.1:669472-676078 GCF_000090945.1 Peptoniphilus sp. oral taxon 386 str. F0131
TAGAAATTTTAAAGAATAAGAAAGCGGATAAGCTATATGTTCAAATGGGAAATTTTGAAGGCTCTATGAAGAAGATATATGCTATGGCAAAGGAACAAAATATTTTAATCACAGAATTGAACAAGAAGAAGCTTGATGAATTAAGCGAGGGGGCTAACCATCAAGGAGTTGTTGCTCTTGTAAGCGGATATGAATATTCTACACTTGAGGATTTAATTTTAAATGGAATAAATCAGATACTCATACTTGATAAAATTGAAGATCCGCATAATTTAGGTGCAATAGCAAGATCTGCCGAAGCTTTTGGGTTTAAAGGAATAATAATTCCGAAGCATAAAAGTGTATATGTAAATGATGTTGTATATAAAACTTCAGCAGGTGCTATTGATAATGTGAGTGTTGTGATTGAAACAAATTTATCCAACTCAATAGAGAAGCTTAAAGAAAATGGATATTGGATATTCGGAGCAGATATGGAAGGTGAGGAGTATTTTAAATCCGACCTTAAGGGTAAAATTGTGCTTGTAGTTGGAAATGAAGGCAAGGGACTTTCACCTGCAGTCAGAAAACACTGTGATAAAATAATTTCGATTCCAATGGCAGGAAAAATTAATTCACTAAATGCTTCATGTGCGGCATCAATTTTAATGGCAGAAGTTTTAAAACAAAATGAAGCCGATTAGGTATCTTAAAAATTATGAATATCTATTTGTAGATGGATATAACATAATAAATTCATGGGAAGTATTTAAAAATTATAGAGAAGATCTTGAAGAACAAAGAAAAAGACTTATAGATATACTTTCAGAATATTCTCACGTGATTCAAGAAAAAATTATACTTGTATTTGATGGATATATGGTAAAAAAATCACCGGGAGCCATATATGAGCATGATAACATTTTAGTCGTGTTTACAAGGGAACTTGAAACTGCGGATCATTTTATTGAGAGACAGCTTGATGAAATGGGACGTGTCAGAAAAATTAGAGTTGCAACCTCTGATAATATAGAACAGCAAATAATTTTATCTCGTGGAGGAATTAGAATATCGGCGAGAGAATTTGAAGTTGAGGTTGAAAATGGAATGAAAAAAATAAATAAAAACATTGTAACTCTAAAGAAAAATTATAAAAATGAATTATTGCTTGATGCTGAAGTAATAAGGAAATTAAATAAAATAAGAGGAAGTATTAAGGAATAATATTTCCTCTTATTGATTATGTTATTTATTGTAAAATTCAATTAGTATTGTCAGAATAGGTTAATAATTATAAATATTTTTAATCTTAAATTGCAAAGAAGATTTAAGATTAATATGTGTTAATAAAAAGAGAAATGTAAATTACATTTCTCTTTTTTAGATTAAAACTATATCTGTAAAGCCGTTTTTCTGTGCAACTGTTTTTAAATATTCTTTTTCATTATCTGAAACGGAATGCAAATCTGAAAATTCACTTCTAACGCCAAAAGGCCTATAAGAAATAAGCTTATATCTAATATTTTTAATTTTCAAATAAGGAGACAACTCTTTTGTTATCGTATCAACTATTTTAAGATTATCTTCTCCCGACATTAATACAGTTCTTATTTCTTCAAGTTTACCAAGTTTCGCAAGATAATGCATATTTTTTAAAACTGTCTTGTTTGAGCTGCCGGTAATTCTTTTATGGGAGCTTTCTTCAAGTGCCTTTATATCCAGCATAAAGCCGTCAGTTAATTCAACGAGCTCTTTCATATTTTCATTTGACAAATCAATTAATCCGTTTGTATCCACAAGTATATTTAAATTCAATGTTTTTATTTTTTTAAAAAATTGAATTAAAAATTTATGATGAATAGTACATTCACCGCCACTTGTCGTAATACCTACGATAAACGGTCTGATTTTTTTTACTTTTTCAAATAATTCATCAACAGAATAAAATTTTATATCATCATTTTCTTCTTCCGAATGTATTATTTTTATAGTTTCAGGATTGTGACAAAAACTGCAATTTAGATTACAACCTTGAAAAAATATTGCACATCTGTTACCGGGACCGTCAACTAAACTCATCGGAAGAAATTGATTTACAGGAGCTCTACACATTTCTTACCTTACGATTTAGAAGTTCATACTTATTAAAAGCATCTTGTGCATATTGAACTGTATCATAAGAAACTTGTTCGCATCTATTTATTTTTTCTATGTCTGATTTTTTTACAAGATAACCTGTAACTCTTATTAAGTCAGAGTCACTTCCATAAGAAGAAATATATCTCATACCCATTTCAAATGCGGCTTTGAATATGTCAAGTACAGCTTTTGGATTCTTCTTTGCAGTATTTTCAAACGGAAAATGATCACCAACTCCTGACGGAAAATATTTATGAAATTTTGCAGCTTGAGTTATGTGTTCATACATCATAGGTTCTCTGCCAATTTTAATTCTAACACCTGCAGTTGTGCCCTCGTCATTTGCCGCACCTACTTGAGAGTGAAGCATAAATTCGTGATTCCATATATTTGAATACTTGCTTTTAAATGATTTAACTCTTTTTTCAAGTTCATCCATTACCCTAAGACCTATTTCATCTGCTTTATCACTATGTCCGAATTCAATATCTTCATTGAGCTTTTTTGCAAGTTCATTTACACATTCATACAGTCCGACAACACCAAAAAGACCTACAAAATTTTCTTTCTTTACAAATCCTTCTTTTACTAAAAAATTTGTTTCAAAAAATTGGGTTTTATTAACTAAAAAATCAATTTTGCTTTCCATAAAATGGAGCATTGTATCTATTGCGTGCGGCATAGTATTTTCAAAAAAGTCATCATATGATTTTGCTGCAAGTGCTATTTTGTTAAGTCTCAGTCTTGAAAGCGTAAACGCTCCTCCACAAACCGGGAGTGCATTGTAGCAACTTGCGATGCCGAATTTATTTTTTCCGAAGTCTTTTTGATAATAATTTAGATTTGCAAATGCAGGATTGGCAGAGTCGATAGATACCTCAATAGCTTTTTCCGCAAAACTATCGGGAGTTAAATCCTTATCATATAGCAGTGTTAGGTTTGGAGTTACATTTTGAAGTGAGGCAAGATTATTTAAAATTATGTTTCCTGCTTTTGTTTCTTCAGGGCCTATGTTTGCATGACAAAATGAATCGTCAATTGTTCTGTCAAGTTGGATTAAAAATAATCTTATAATTTCATCGGCATCTTTTTCGTCTTCAATAAACGGTTCAAGAAGTTTATCAAGTGAGCCTATATAAACGGGAAATCTTGTGACTGACGGAACGTGATGATAAAAGATTAAAAGATTATTTATTGCTTCTCTTAAATTTTTTGCCGGAGTAAGTCTTAAAAACTCACAGCCTTCTTTAAGAAGTTTTTCATAGTCCGGAAGTATATATCTTGGAGCATAAGGAGCATGACCTTCGTCAAGATCACAAATCTCTCCAAGCTCATATAAATTATAAAAATCATCGTTTTCATTAACAGGATAATCCATAATATTTTCTGATATTTTAGCTAATCTTGAAGTTTGTTGCTCATATGTAAGAGCAGGATTTTGCATAGTATTTAATACTTCATTTTTAATTTGTTCTACCGTAAAAAATCTTTCCATAAAAATTCCTCCAAAGCTTTATATTATCTTGATAAGATTATATAATAGTGTCGATAGATAAAATATGACTTATGTCACTTTTAATTAAATTTACATTAGGAGAAAATTATGTTAGGCGCATTTTTAAAATCAATTTTCAATGGTGAACAAATTGACGAAAAGTTTTTAATTAGAAATAAAATGTCAATTTATGATTTTTTTCAGGGAGAAATAATTATAGCTGAAGATGAAAGAGTTGAGTATATAGATTTTTTGGTACAGGGTAGTGTATTTATAAGTAAATTTTCAAAAAGTGGAGAAAGAATTATAGCAAATAGCCTAAAAGCTCCGCAAATTTTTATGTTGCTTGAATTTTTAGGAGGAATGGACAATACAATTGGAACAATTACAAGTCTTACAAATATAAAAATAATCAGAATTCCATTGCCATTATTTAAAAAAGAACTTAAATATGATATTGAACTTTTAAATTTAACATTAAATTATGTAAGTAATTTTGCTGTAGAACTTATGAGTCAGCAAATAATTAAAAAATCACACAGCATAGAATATAATATTTTAAATTATTTTTATAACATAGTACTTGAAAATAAACTGCCATGTAAAATTGAATTCAATAAAAGTTTTTTAGCAGACTTGTTTAATATAAACGTAAGGACAGTTTATAGATATTTAAATGAGTGGGAGGAGAAAAATTTTATAAAACGACAAGGGCAAAATATTATAATAAATAAACCGGGATTTACGAAAATAGAAAAATTTTTAGATTTATAATCTGACATGCTGATTTTAAATATATTGTGTCTTTATCAGAGCGGATAGGCGAAGTCAGACGAGTTTGCATGTAATTATAATGATGCCTGTTATCTTTATGTGTGAAGATAGTATTCTAAAAAAGCAAGATGAAATTTAACTCATCTTGCTTTTTAATCTAATTATTATTTTTCATAATCTTCTGAGAAAACTTTTCTTGCAACATCTTGATCTATTTTGTAGAAAGATATTTTTCCCGGTTTATATTCATCGCCGGGTAATGTCTTGAAGTTTATTTCATCTTTTTTTATGTTTTTTACTCCGTAGAATCCGAGTGCGAGGATTTCATTTCTCGTCATATTTGTCTGTGTGTTTTCGGCAATTATTTTCAAAAATTTAGGTATTAAAACTACATTTTTAGGGTTTTTAACTTTTTGAAAAAGTTCCGCCATAAAATTTTGTTGCGCTTTTATTCTGTCTATATCTTGATTCTTATATATTTTTCTTGTTCTTAGATAGTTTAGTGCAGCTTGACCGTCTAAATGGTTGGGACCATGTTTTAAATCGATTACAAGAGGTGGATTTACCCATTCATCTGTATAGTAATAGTCGTCATATTCCCAATCTATATCCATACCTCCTACGGCATCTATAGTTTGTATTACTGTGTTATAATCGACGACTATATATTTATCAATTTTTGTATCTAAGAATTTTTCTATTGCAGCTATTGTTCCTTCTGCTCCGTTTATAAAAAAGGCTGCATTTATTTTTTGATGTCTTTTTTTAGAACCGGGTAGATACTCAAAGTATGTATCTCTTGGAATAGACACTACCTGCATTTTATTTGTAGCTTTATTTATTGTTGCAAGCATTAGTGTGTCTGAATGGGCAGGTGCATTAGGATCGGGCGTATCAAGTGTAACCGGTGATTCCTTTCCGATTAGTAGTATATTTATTTTATCTTGACCTTTAAATATGTTGTTTATTGCTGCTTCATCCATCTTTGGATATAAAAAGTATATTGCTGCTGCTGATACTATTATAATCGTAAAAATAAAGCCTAGTAAAAATTTTAAAAATTTTTTCATATATCCTCCTGTTTTTGACATAATAATATAATACATTATTTTTTCAAAAAGTGTGAGTAAAAATTGAGATAATTTAAAAAATTTTTTATTACAATAGTTAATAAATGTTAAAGAATTTATTGCAAAACTCAAGACTCAATAGGAAAAAATAAGGCGCAGTAAAAATTGCCAACGATAACGCAATTTTCTTTTTCAAAATTTTTGTCAGGTCTGTTTTTGTAAAACTGTATTTTGAGTTAAATATATAGATTAATATGCCTGCTATTACTATTGCGGCAAAGACTAACAAAAAGCTCGGCAAATTTTTTGTAGGATTATAAAACGCAAACTCAAAGTAATCTATGAGTGGTTTATTTTTGAATAATCCCTGTAATATTTTGCTGTTACGTGAAATTGCCGTTAAACCCATTAGAGAGAATAATAGAGCTATTCCTGCTATAATATCACTTAGAAAACCGAATATAACTATTTTCATAATTGATTTTTTATATATTTCTTTTTTATTTTCAATGTTTAAAAATTTCAATGTGAATAAAAATACTATACTGTCTACTATAAAATTTGCAGGGATTGTATATATCCAGACAACTGGAAATGCTATTAAAATCCATATCGGCAAAATTAAGTTATATAATTTTATTTCTTTTTTATTTTTTGTTTTATTCATAAAATTATCCTCCTTTTCCTTGTATTATACCATATTAGTTGATAAAATTTATTATATTAATTGATGGAAAATTAATTAAGAGGAGTGATTTAGATGAACAGTAGAATTAATAATGTTAAATTGTATATGAATAGAGAAGAAATTAATAAGCTGCTTATAACTGACCCGTATTCAATATTTTATTTGATAGGTAAGTGGTTTAGTCCGGGAGAGAGATTACTTATGCTTTTAATAGATGCAAATGGAAATATGAAATTATTTTTAAATAGATTATTTCCTGCAAGTGATGATTCAGAACCTGAAATTATTTGGTATTCTGACTCTGAAAATCCTTTTGATATGATAGCTTGTAATTTATCGGGTGTTGTCGGTGTGGATAAGAATATGCCGGCAAGATTTTTATTACCTCTTATGCAAAACTGCAATGAGATTGATTTCGTTGAAGGATCATATATTGTAGATGATTTAAGAGGGGTCAAGGA
>NZ_GL349422.1:676336-692489 GCF_000090945.1 Peptoniphilus sp. oral taxon 386 str. F0131
TATGCTTTTAATAGATGCAAATGGAAATATGAAATTATTTTTAAATAGATTATTTCCTGCAAGTGATGATTCAGAACCTGAAATTATTTGGTATTCTGACTCTGAAAATCCTTTTGATATGATAGCTTGTAATTTATCGGGTGTTGTCGGTGTGGATAAGAATATGCCGGCAAGATTTTTATTACCTCTTATGCAAAACTGCAATGAGATTGATTTCGTTGAAGGATCATATATTGTAGATGATTTAAGAGGGGTCAAGGATAAAGATGAAATTGAAAAGATGATAAAGGCCTCTGAAGTAAATGATGCGGCTATGGATATGATGAAAAGAAAACTTTCGGAAAATTTAAGTGAGGAAGAAATGGCAAAGTATCTTTTAACTGCATATGAAAGTTTAGGGTCCAATTCCTTCAGCTTTGAACCTATAATAGCTTATGGGGTCAATGCTTCTGATCCGCATCATGAAAATGACAACTCTCTAAAAAAAGAAGGAGATTGTATTGTAGTAGATATGGGATGTTTACTTGATGGATATTGTTCCGATATGACAAGAACATTTTTTTATAAAAATGTAAGTGAAAAAGCTAAAGAAGTTTATGAAACTGTTCTTGCGGCAAATCTTGCAGGTATTGCAAAAGTAAAACCCGGAGTTAGATTTTGCGATATAGATAAAGCTACAAGAGATGTAATAGAAAATGCAGGCTATGGCGAATATTTTACACATAGAACAGGACATTTTATAGGTCTTGAAACTCATGATAAGGGAGATATTTCTTCTGCCAATACTAAGGTGGCGGAGGTTGGAAATATATTTTCTATAGAGCCGGGAATTTATATTCCGGGTGTTGTTGGCGTTAGGATTGAGGATTTAGTTCTTGTAACGGAAGACGGCTGTAAGGTTTTAAACAACTATCCTAAGAAACTTACTATAGTAGAATAGGAGGAAATTATGATTATAAGAGGAGCTGAAATTGCAAAAAAACTTACAGTGGATATAAATGATTCCATAGATGAGTTAATGGGAATAATACCTTGCATTACAATTATAAGAGTAGGAGAAAAAGCTGCAGATCTTGCATATCAAAGGGGTGCTGTTAAAAAATTATCTGAATTCGGAATAAAATGTGTTATAGAAGCTTTTCCGATGGAGATTACACAAGATGAATTTATAGAAAACTTTAAGAGGATAAATGATGATGAAAGTGTTCACGGAATTTTACTTATGCGTCCTCTTCCTGATCATTTAGATGATTCTTTAGTAGAGAGGATAATAAATCCGCTTAAAGATGTTGATGGAATAAGTCCGATGAATCTTGCGGGAATTTATCTTGGAAATGAAAAGTTTTTTGCACCATGTACTCCACAAGCTGTAATGGAAATTTTAGAAAGTATTAATTATGAGCTCAGGGGTAAAAAAGTTGTAATAGTTGGTTGCGGCAAAGTTGTAGGAAAACCCCTTTCACTTCTTATGATGGCGAAGGATGCCACAGTTGTAAGTTGCAATGAATTTACGAGAGATTTAGTTTCGGAATGTAAAGATGCCGATGTTTTAATTTCTGCAGCCGGAGTTAGAAACTTAATAGGGAAAGAACATATATCATCAAAAACTGTTGTAATTGATGTTGGAATAAATCTTGATGAAAATAATAAATTGTGCGGGGATGTAAATTTTAATGAAGTATCTGAAATAGTCTTTGCAATTACACCTGTGCCCGGAGGAGTAGGTTCGATAACAACACATGTACTTGCAAAACATCTTATAAAAGCAGTTAAAAATTTAATGAATAACTGATAGTTATTATTTTATAAATTATAAAGAAATTGGAAAAAATAAGAATTTTATTTTGATTATAAATTCGGTTTAATAAATAAAAGACTACATATTATTGTAGTCTTTTTCATTTATTGTTTAACTTTTGAAGCTTTATCAAATATGAAGTATCCTATTACAAAAAGTATTAGTAAAAGTGATATTGCTTTATTTTGTTGTCCGGTTATTTGAGATACAATCGAAATTAAAAGAGTTCCGAAAACAGATGCTCCCTTACCGCATATATCATAGATTCCAAAGTATTCTCCGGATCTTTCAGCAGGTATTATTCTTACATAGTATGAACGTGATAGGGCTTGTATAGCACCTTGGAACATACCTACTGCAACTGCCAGTATCCAAAATTCATATAATTGGTCAAGTTGTATTGCATATAGGGCTATAAGTCCATAAGCTATTATACAAATTTTAAGAAGCTTATCTGTTGAGTATTTTTTAGAAATATGAGCAAACCATATTGCACACGGAAAAGCTACAAGTTGTGTAACAAGCAGTGCAAGTATTAATCCGTTTGACGATAATCCGAGAGATTTTCCGTAAGCTGTTGCCATATTTATTATTGTGTATACTCCGTCAATGTAGAATAAGAAAGAAAGCAGGAACAAAAATACTTTTTTATCTACAAAGATTTCTTTAAGCGTAAATAACAGTCTTGAATACACTTCTTTAATCCCTACAACGCCGGTATCTAAAAAGTGAACTTGCTTATAGCTTTTAATAAGAGGAAGCGAAAATGCAAGCCACCATACTGCGTTTAATAAGAAAGAAATTATAATTGCATTTGACATACTTAAATGCAGTTTGTCTTTGCCGAATATTATTGCGATTGAGATTATAAAAGGAACGCAGCTTCCGATATATCCCCATGCGAAACCGTACGAAGAAACTTTATCCATATTTTCATCCGTTGTAACATCCGGTAGCATACTGTCATAAAATATCAATGAGCCGTTATAACCTATTTTTGTTATGACATATAGAACTAAAAAGAGCATATAATTTTTAGAAAACGGCATTAAGCTTAGAGATATTACTCCAAACATAACAAATATTGAAAATAATAGATTTTTTCTTCCTTTATTATCTGCTATTGCACCTAAAACAGGACCTAAAATTGCAACCACAATCGTAGATATTGTTATACCGTACCCCCAATATGCAAGGTATGTAGCCGCATCAAGGAATTTCTCTGCAAGATTGTTAAATACAATAGGAATCATAGTTGTAGACAGCAATATAAAAGCGCTGTTACCTACATCATAAAATATCCACTTTTTTTCAAGCGGTGTTAATTTTTTCATACTTCCCCCTCATAATTAATATAAAAATCTTTTGCCGGCAGGTCATCTTCAAATATTACATTAAATATGTTGTCAATAAGTTTTGGAGCTGATTTAAGTGAACTATAAAAAATATCGGATAAAACTTCGTTTGAGTGTTTAGATTCTTTAAAGGGAACAGCTCTTAGTATTTGACCGCTGTAATCTTTTTTAACTCCAAGTAAATCCATTAATGATAATAGAAAGTTCTCCTTAATTTTACTTTCACAATGGAAAAATTTTTTCCAACTTCTAAAGCCGCTTAGGGAATTTTTTACATCGTTAAAGCTGACATTGTAGCTTTCATAGAGTGGATATATATTTTTGCAAATTGCATTTGTATTTGGGATTAAATTATATTCTTTAAATCTTTTAGGATCAGAATCATCTGCAATTAAAAAATATCTGTCGAGTTCATATTCAATATCACAATGTGAATAATCAGATGTTATAAGTGCATTTACATCAGGATGAATTTTACTGTCCAGTATAAAATGACATATTGAACCCAAAAAATATGCACTTACAGGGGAATCTATTTTTTCGTTCATTATAAGATTTTTATTTCTATTTAAAAAATCAATAAAAGATTTAGAATGAATTTCATTTGCAAGTTTAATTTTATGAATTATAAAACTTGTATTAAAATAAAAAGGATCAGGACCTTGTTGACCGATTAAATATTCCGCTTCATATTTGTATGCAATTTCTTTTAAATCTTCTCTTAAGTTATCTCTAAGCATCAGTCCGAATTTATTGTGTGTATATAAATTTGCCATAATGACCTCCCAAACTTATTTTAACATATTAACCGAGTATTTAATATGTTAAATTAACTTAAAAAAATTGATTCAATGATGTAAAATTATTTTATAGAATCTATTAGTTGAGGATGGTGATAGTATGAGAAATAAAACTGAAGTAAAAATTTTATCTATAATCATGATATTTAGTATTTTATTTTTTAGCGCATGCAATATTGATGAAAACAGTAAGAAACCATATGGAGTTTTTATAGGAGCAGGACCTGATTCAATAGAGAAAATGAAGAATTATGAACTTATTGTTGTTGATGCGAGTAATTTTTCAGATACGGATATTGCAAAAATTCATTCTAACGGACAGAGGGTGTATAGTTATTTAAATATAGGTTCTATCGAAAGTTTCAGACCATATTATGATGAATTCAAGTCTATTACAATGGGAAACTATGAAAATTGGAGTGAAGAAAGGTGGATAGATGTTTCTGACAGCAGATGGAAAAAATTTATAATAGAAGATATTGCCGGAAGCTATATTGACAAGAAGATAGACGGTTTTTTTGTAGATAATATAGATGTGTGGTATGAATATCCGAGTTCCGAAATATATGAAGGTATTTTAAATATTTTATATGAATTAAATAAACTCGGTCTTCCGATAATAATAAACGGAGGCGACAGTTTTATGAGAGAGGCTGTTAAAAGTGATGAGATTTATAAAATAGTTGACGGAGTAAATCAAGAGTGTGTATTAACATCAATAGATTTTGAAAATGATAGACTTTGCGAGAGAAATAATATAGAAGAAATAAATTATTTTAAAGAATATTTGTCAATATGTAAAAATTTTGGTATGAAAGTATATGTTTTGGAATACAGCACAGATAAAAACATTAAAAATAAAATAAAACAATGGTGTGAAAATGAAAATTATCTCTATTATATTTCTGAATCGATAGAACTTTTATGAAATTAAAAAAATATCAATAAAGTTTTGTTAAAACCTTGCAAAAATGCTATGAAAATGGTAATATAATAAATTGCATAATAATAATTAGAGTGGCGTAGTGTTCTCTAAATTAGGTAGCAGTTTAATCTGCGATAGAATTTGAGGGGTGAATAATTTAATGGTACATCCTGTGAAATATGGGAAGAGAGAAAGAATGAGTTTTTCTCGAATAGACGAGGTACTAAGTCTTCCAAACCTTATTGAAGTGCAGACAGATTCTTTTGAATGGCTTTTAAAAGAAGGATTGAAAGAGGTTTTTGACGATGTATCTCCAATTGAAGATTATTCGGGAAATTTGATTTTGGAATTTGTTGATTATTATATTTCCGACGAGATTAAATATGATATTGACGAATCCAAACAAAGGGATACAAATTACTGTGCACCGCTTAAGGTTAAGGTAAGGCTTATTAATACCGAAACCGGGGAAGTGAAGGAGCAGGAAGTTTTTATGGGAGATATTCCTTTGATGACTCCTAACGGAACTTTCATAATAAATGGAGCGGAACGTGTTGTAGTATCTCAGCTTGTTAGAAGTCCTGGTGCGTATTATAAGGTTGAAACGGATAAAACCGGAAAAAAATTATATTCTTCAACTTTAATACCGAATCGTGGAGCTTGGATTGAGTTTGAAACGGATGCTCAAGGTGTAGTAAATGTTAGAATTGACAGAACAAGAAAAATTCCTGTAACAATACTTCTTAGAGCTATAGGTATTGAATCAAATCTTGAAATCAAGCAAATGCTTGGTGAAAGTGAAAGTCTTTTAAAGACATTTGAAAAAGATACAACTTCAAACAAGAATGAAGCTTTACTTGAAATTTATAAAAAGTTAAGACCCGGTGAGCCTCCTACAATAGATTCAGCTAAGTCTTTATTTGAAAATATGTTTTTTGATAATAGAAGATATGATCTTGCTCATGTAGGAAGATATAAGTTCAATAAGAAACTTGGAATTTCTGCAAGGATTTTAAATCACTATGCAAGTGAGGATATAGTAAATCCTGAAACCGGAGAAATTCTTGTATCTGAAGGAGAACTTATAAATGAAGAAATGGCATCTGCTATTGAAAGATGTGGAATTAACAGATTGACTGTTACAATTAAATCTCAACATGATGGAGAAGCTGATAGAGACGTAATAGTTATAGGAAATAATTTTGCATATGCGGATGATTTTGAATTACCTTTCGACTTAAGAGAGCTTGGATATAGAGAAAAAATTTATTATCCTCTTTTTAAACAAATAGTTGAAGAAAATTCAGAAGACGTAGAAACTTTAAAGAATGAACTTAAAAAGAATATTAATCTTTTAAGTCCTAAACACATTATAGTTGATGATATTATTGCTGCTGTAAGCTATGAATTCGGACTTTTTGAAGGAGTAGGCGTTGTAGATGACATTGATCATCTTGGAAATAGAAGAATAAGAAGTGTAGGAGAGCTTTTGCAAAATCAATTTAGAATTGGTATCTCAAGAATGGAAAGAGTTATCCGTGAGAGAATGACAATTCAGGATTCAGATGCAACAACTCCTCAATCGCTGATAAATATAAGACCTGTAACAGCTGCAATCAAAGAATTTTTTGGGTCATCGCAGTTGTCACAATTTATGGATCAAAACAACCCTCTATCAGAATTAACACACAAAAGAAGGTTATCTGCACTTGGACCTGGCGGGTTAAGTAGAGATAGAGCAGGATTTGAAGTGCGTGACGTCCATAATTCACACTACGGAAGAATGTGTCCTATCGAAACCCCAGAAGGACCAAATATAGGACTGATAACTTCACTTACAACCTATGCGAGAATTAATGAGTACGGTTTTATAGAAGCCCCTTACAGAAAAGTAAAGCTTGGCGAGGGGATAGTAACTAATGAAATAGAGTATATAACAGCTGATGTAGAATATGAGCAAATAATTGCTCAGTCAAATGAGCCTCTTGATGAGAATGGAAAATTTATTAATGACAGAGTAGTTGCCAGAGGACATGAGGGAATAGTAGATATTTATGATGCAAAGAGCGTAACATGTATGGACGTATCTCCTCAACAAATTGTTGCGGTTGGTACAGCTATGATTCCGTTTCTTGAAAATGATGACGCCAATAGAGCATTAATGGGAGCAAATATGCAGCGTCAGGCAGTTCCTCTATTAACTACTGAAGCACCTATAATCGGTACGGGAATTGAATATAGAGCGGCAAAAGACTCAGGAGTAGTAATTGTAGCTACTGATGATGGAGAAATAGTAAAAGTTGATGCCACAGAAATCCATTTAAAGAGAAGTGGGGATGGAGTGGTTGATAAATATAAATTGCACAAATTTGTAGGTGGTAACCAAGGTACTACTATTAATCAAAGACCTATTGTAGAAAAAGGCCAAATGGTGAAAAAAGGCGAAATAATTGCCGACGGACCTAGTACAGATCAGGGAGAAATGGCTCTTGGTAAAAACATACTGATTGCATTTATGAACTGGGAAGGTTACAACTATGAAGATGCGATACTTGTAAATCAAGAACTTGTAATAAAAGATACTCTTACATCTCTTCATATTGAAGAATATGAATCGGAAGCAAGAGATACAAAGCTTGGACCGGAAGAAATAACAAGAGATATACCTAATGTTGGAGATGACATGCTGAGAGATCTTGATGAGCGTGGAATTATCCGAATCGGAGCAGAAGTAAATCCGGGAAATATATTAGTTGGAAAGGTTACTCCTAAAGGAGAAACTGAACTTTCTGCAGAAGAAAGACTACTTCGTGCAATATTTGGAGAAAAAGCGAGAGAAGTAAGAGATACATCTCTTAGATTACCTCATGGAGAATCCGGAATTGTAGTGGATGTAAAGACATTTACAAGAAAGGGTGGAGATGAACTTCAACCCGGAGTAAATGAAATGGTAAGAGTTTTTGTAGCTACAAAGAGAAAAATCCAAGTTGGGGATAAGATGTGCGGTAGACACGGAAATAAGGGTGTTATTTCAAGAGTTCTTCCTAAAGAAGATATGCCTTATATGCCTGATGGAACACCAATTCAAATTGTACTAAATCCTCTTGGAGTACCTTCTCGTATGAATCTCGGACAAGTACTTGAGGTTCACCTTGGACTTGCAGCAAAAAAATTGGGTTGGCATGTTGCAACACCTGTATTTGACGGTGCAAATGAAAAAGATATAACAGATGCGCTTGACCTTGCGGGTTACCCTATTGATGGAAAAATTCAACTTAGAGATGGAAGAACCGGGGAAGAATTTGATCATCCGGTAACAGTGGGATATATGTATATGTTAAAACTTCACCATCTTGTTGATGAAAAAATTCACGCAAGAAGTACAGGACCTTATTCTCTTGTGACTCAACAACCTCTTGGAGGAAAGGCACAGTTTGGAGGACAAAGATTTGGAGAGATGGAAGTTTGGGCTCTTGAAGCATATGGAGCAAGCTATACTCTTCAAGAAATGCTTACAGTTAAGAGTGATGATATAGTAGGAAGAGTTAAGACTTATGAATCAATTGTTAAGGGAGAAAATATTCCTCAACCGGGAATTCCGGAATCCTTTAAGGTTTTAATTAAGGAACTGGAATCTCTTGCTCTTGAAATTAAGGTACTTGATGATGAGGGAAATGAAGTGGACCTTCAAGTTGACGATGATGATTTAGATAAGATTGATACTATCGGAAATGATTCTGATGAAGTAAAAGAATTAATTGAAAACAATCAAGCGCCTACACAGGGAGCTGTCAGAAAAATGTCTCATGATGAAGATGTTAATTATGATGATGATATTGAAGATGAAGAAGATGAATTTGAGGGCACTTTTGAGGAAGATTTAAGTTCCTTTGAAAATGAGCCTGATTATGAGTAGTAATAAGTTATCAAGGAAAGGAGAGTGTGCTCCTTGAGCGAACATGAATTATTTCATTCAATAAAAATCGGTCTTGCATCTCCTGAAAAGATCAGAGAATGGTCTTATGGAGAAGTAAAAAAACCTGAAACTATAAATTATAGAACTCTTAAACCTGAAAAAGATGGACTTTTCTGCGAAAAAATATTCGGGCCTACGAAGGACTGGGAATGTAATTGTGGAAAGTATAAGAGAGTTAGATATAAGGGAGTAGTATGTGAGAAGTGTGGAGTAGAAGTAACAAAGGCTAAGGTGCGTCGTGAGAGAATGGGACACATCGAGCTTGCTGCACCTGTTTCTCATATATGGTACTTTAAGGGAATACCATCAAGAATGGGGCTTGTACTTGACATGAGTCCAAGGGCTCTTGAAAAGGTATTGTATTTTGCATCTTATGTTGTAACATATGTTGAGCCCGGCGAAACAGCTCTTTATTTAAAGCAACTTTTAAGTGAAACTGAGTATAGAGAATATAGAGCTCAATATGGAGATAAATTTAAGGCTAAGATGGGTGCTGAAGCAATAAAAGAACTTTTGCAAAAAATAGATTTAGATGCTGAATCTAAGGCACTTACAGAAGAACTTGAAAGATCTACAGGACAAAAAAAGGTTAGAATTTCAAGAAGACTTGAAGTCATTGAAGCTTTTATAAAATCAAACAATAAGCCTGAATGGATGATACTTGAGGCAATTCCGGTTATTCCGCCGGATATCAGACCTATGGTTCAATTGGACGGAGGAAGATTTGCAACATCAGACTTAAATGATTTATACAGAAGAATAATAAACAGAAATAACAGACTTAGAAAGCTGTTAGACATAAATGCACCTGACATAATTGTAAGAAATGAAAAAAGAATGTTACAGGAAGCGGTAGACGCTTTAATAGATAACGGTCGCAGAGGCAGACCTGTAACAGGACCGGGGAATAGACCTTTGAAATCACTTTCTGAGATGCTAAAAGGTAAACAAGGACGTTTTAGACAAAATCTTCTTGGAAAGCGTGTTGATTATTCAGGGCGTTCAGTAATTGTAGTAGGACCTGAACTTAAATTTTATCAATGCGGTCTTCCAAAAAATATGGCACTTGAACTATTTAAGCCTTTTGTAATGAGAGAACTTGTTGCAGGCGGGTTTGCACATAATATTAAGAGTGCAAAGAGAATGGTAGAGAGAATGCGTCCGGAGGTTTGGGATGTACTTGAAGAAGTAATAAAGGATCATCCTGTACTTTTAAATCGTGCTCCTACATTGCATAGACTTGGAATTCAAGCATTTGAGCCTGTACTTGTAGAGGGAAAAGCCATAAAACTTCATCCACTTTCATGTACTGCATATAATGCGGATTTTGACGGGGACCAAATGGCTGTCCATCTTCCGTTGTCAATGGAGGCTCAAGCAGAAGCAAGACTTCTAATGCTTTCTACTAATAATATTCTTGCATTAAAAGATGGTAAACCTATTACAACTCCAACACAGGATATGATTTTGGGTTGCTATTATCTAACACTTGATAGAAAAGATCACTTAAAAGGTGACGGAATGATCTTTAAAGATTTTGATGAAATGATGCACGCTTATTTAAGTGGGTATCTTCATTTACAATCTCATGTAGGCGTTAGAAAATATGCAGATGAAAATGATAGAAGCGGTAAAATTGTAAACTCTACTGTCGGAAGATTTATAATAAATTCATTTATTCCTCAAAATTTAGGTTTTGTAGATAGAAATGTAGATAAATATTCTCTTGAAATAGATAGAGTAATAGATAAAAAATTATTAGGTGTAATAATTGAAAAAACCTATAAAAAACATGGAAATATAGAGACTGCAAAACTGCTTGATAATATAAAAGCAACAGGATATCACTATTCAACAATAGGAGCAATTTCCATTTCCATGGGAGACGTAGAAGTTCCTGACATTAAACCTGAAATTTTAGCAAAAGCTGATAAAGAAGTACAAAAGTATGAAAAAGCTTATAGAAGAGGTTTAATATCGGATGAAGAAAGATATGAAAAGGTAATTGAAATCTGGAATAATGCAACTGATGAGCTTACAGATGAAGTTATGAACGGTTTTGATTCTCTTAATAATATTTATATAATGGCTGACTCAGGAGCCAGAGGTTCTAAAAACCAAATTAGACAACTTGCCGGAATGCGTGGACTTATGGCATCTCCGTCAGGAAGAACAATAGAAGTTCCTATAAAGTCAAACTTTAGAGAAGGGCTTTCAGTACTTGAGTTTTATATGTCTGCCCACGGTTCACGTAAAGGACTTGCAGATACAGCGCTTAGAACAGCAGACTCAGGTTATTTGACAAGAAGACTTGTAGATGTATCACAACAAGTAATAATAAAAGAAGAAGATTGCGGTACGGATGAATATTTAGTAGCAAAAGATTTTACGGACGGCAAGGAATTAATTGAAGGGTTAAAAGACAGAATTGAAGGAAGATATTCATTTGAAGATGTAATTGATCCGCAAACAAATGAAATAATTGTTCATGCCAATACCGAAATTACAGATGATGATGCAGATAAAATAGTAGCTGCCGGAATAAAAGAAGTTAAAGTTCGTACAGTACTTGGATGTAAATGTAAAACAGGCGTGTGCGCTCATTGCTATGGTAGAAATCTTGCAACAGGTTCTAAGGTTGGAATTGGAGAAGCGGTAGGTGTAATAGCGGCTCAATCAATAGGAGAGCCCGGTACTCAGCTTACAATGCGTACATTCCATACAGGCGGTGTAGCATCGGCAGCGGATATAACTCAAGGTCTTCCTCGTGTAGAAGAGCTTTTCGAGGCAAGAAAACCTAAGGGACTTGCAGTAATATCTGAAATTGAAGGTACAGTAGAAATTAAAGAACAGAATAGAAAACGTGAAGTCATAGTAACTTCTGAGAACGGAGAAAGACAAAGCTATAATATAGTTTACGGAGCAAGAATTAAAGTTAAAAACGGAGACTATGTTCAAAAGGGCGATGAACTTACTCAAGGTTCGGTATATCCTCAAGATTTACTTCGTGTAAAAGGCGCTAAAGGTGTTGAGGAATATATTGTAAAAGAAGTTCAAAGAGTTTATAGACTTCAAGGGGTAGATATTAACGATAAGCATATAGAAATAATTGTAAAACAAATGCTTTCTAAATATAAGATTGAAGATCCCGGTGATACAATGTTCTTACCAGGTTCACTTGTAGAAGCAAATGAATTTAAAAATACAAATAAAGAAATGATAGATAAGGGGCTTCAACCTGCAACAGGAGAAGTAAATCTACTCGGTATCACGAAAGCATCACTTGCAACTGACTCATTCCTATCAGCTGCATCATTCCAAGAAACAACAAGAGTGCTTACGGATGCGGCAATAAAAGGAAAGCAAGATATGTTAAACGGATTAAAAGAAAATATCATAATTGGACAATTAATCCCTGCGGGTACCGGAGCAAGACAAAACAGAACAGTGCAAATAGGAATTTCGGAAAAACTTAAAGAAAACTTTAAACTGCTTGAAAATTCAGAATTACTTGATGAAAGTGAGTTTGAAGAAGTTGAATAATATAAAAGATCTGTCGGAGAAATCCGACGGATCTTTTATATTTTTATTGTGTAAGACTGGTTTACAAGTCATGTTGTAAATATATTTGAGTTTGTATAATATTATTCATATATATTTTTTATTTTTGATTTCAAATTTATTGAAATGTTACATACAAAAACAGAGAATTATCGGATAAATAAAGTTGACTTAAGACTTACTCAGTGATATACTTATTAGGTATTTTAGTAATTATCTAAGACTATCTATATGGATAGTCTTAGTGGTGTGTTATTTTAGATGTTCTTAATTGAAAGTTAAAAATTAATTTAGATTAGAACTGTTGGTATAGGTATTAATGCCATAAAGGCAATATTAATATAAAATTTAAACAAGGAGGTGCCTTAATGCCAACTATAAACCAATTGGTTAGAAATGGTAGAAAAAAGGTTGAAACAAAGTCAAAATCACCGGCACTTGATGTAAACTACGATTCACTTAGAAAAGTAGAAACAGAGGTAAACTCTCCACAAAAGAGAGGGGTATGTGTAGCTGTAAGAACAGTAACACCTAAGAAACCTAACTCTGCATTGAGAAAGGTAGCTAGAGTTCGTTTAACAAACGGATACGAAGTAATGGCTTATATTCCGGGAATCGGACACAATCTTCAAGAGCATAGTGTTGTATTAATTCGTGGTGGAAGAGTAAAGGACTTACCGGGGGTTAGATATCACATTATTAGAGGAACTCTTGATACAGCAGGTGTTGACACAAGAAGACAAGCAAGATCTAAATATGGTACTAAGAGACCAAAGAAGTAATTTGATTTTTAATACTTTTATATAGATTTTTGGCTTACGAAAAGTTCGAGTACCAATGAATCGACTATAAATAGTTAAGGAGGGAAGTTATGCCAAGAAAAGGACATATACAAAAAAGAGAAGTGATGGCTGATCCGGTTTATGAAGATGTTGTTATAACAAAGCTTATTAACAACGTAATGTTAGATGGAAAAAAAGGAACAGCTCAAAGAATAGTATATAAAGCTCTTGAAAGCATCCAAGAATCAACTGGAGAAGAAGCTTTAGAGGTATTCTATAAGGCATTGAATAATGTAATGCCTGTATTAGAAGTAAAGGGTAGAAGAATCGGGGGAGCAACATATCAAGTTCCAATCGAAGTTAGACCTGAAAGACGTCAAACATTAGGACTTAGATGGTTAGTAAAATTTGCAAGAGCAAGAGGAGAACATACAATGGATCAAAGACTTGCTAAAGAAATTTTAGATGCATCTAACGGGTTAGGCGCAAGCGTGAAGAGAAAAGAAGAAATGCATAGAACAGCAGAAGCTAATAAGGCCTTTGCTCACTATAGATGGTAAAAAGGGAGGAAGCCGATGGCTCGAGAAATACCATTAGATAAAGTAAGAAATTTAGGTATTATGGCCCATATTGATGCCGGAAAGACTACAACAACAGAGCGTATTCTTTACTATACAGGAAAGATTCACAAAATTGGGGAAACTCATGAAGGTGCAGCTCAAATGGACTGGATGGCTCAGGAACAAGAAAGAGGTATCACAATAACTTCAGCAGCAACAACTGCTTTTTGGAAGGGACATAGACTAAACATTATAGATACTCCGGGACACGTTGACTTTACAGTTGAGGTAGAAAGATCACTTAGAGTACTTGACGGTGCAGTGGCATTATTTGATGCAAAGAGCGGTGTAGAACCTCAATCAGAAACAGTTTGGAGACAAGCTGATAAATATCGTGTTCCAAGAATAGCACATATCAATAAGATGGATATAACAGGCGCTGATTTCTTCAGATCAGTTGAAACAATTGATAGAAGATTAAAAGGTAATCCTGTTCCAATTCAAATTCCAATGGGAGCAGAAGATCATTTTATAGGAATGATTGACCTTGTTGAAATGCTTGCTGAAATATACAAAAATGAAGACGGTACAGAAATTGAAATAACAGAAGTACCGGAAGAATATAGAGAACTTGCAGAACAGTATAGAGATAATTTAATTGAAAAAGTTTCTGAATTTGATGAAGAGCTTATGATGGCTTACTTAGAAGGCGAAGAAATTACTAAGGAACAGCTGAAAAAAGCAATCAGAAAAGGAACTCTTGCAGTTGGAATGACTCCTGTAACTTGCGGTTCATCATATAAAAACAAAGGGGTACAATTACTTCTTGATGCAATAGTAGATTATCTTCCTGCCCCAACTGACATTCCTGCAATAAAAGGTATATCAGTAGATACAGGAGAAGAAATTGAAAGACATGCATCAGATGAAGAACCACTATCTGCATTAGCATTTAAAATAGTAACAGACCCATATGTAGGAAAACTTGCATATTTTAGAGTTTATTCAGGAAAATTAACAGCAGGTTCTTACGTATTAAATTCAACAAAAGGTAAGAGAGAAAGAATAGGTCGTATTCTTTTAATGCATGCAAACAAGCGTGAAGAAGTTGAAGAAGTGTATGCAGGAGAAATTGCTGCTGCAGTAGGATTAAAAGATACTACAACAGGAGACACACTTTGCGATGAAAAGAGTCAAGTAATTCTTGAAAAAATGGAATTCCCTGAACCTGTAATATCTGTAGCAATTGAACCGAAGACAAAAGCATCTCAAGATAAGATGGCGATAGCACTTCAAAAACTTTCAGAAGAAGATCCGACATTTAGAACTTATACTGATGAAGAAACAGGTCAAACAATCATATCAGGAATGGGAGAACTTCACCTTGACATTATCGTAGATAGAATGCTAAGAGAATTTAAGGTAGAAGCTAATATAGGTAACCCACAAGTATCTTATAGAGAATCAATTACTAAGCCTGCAGAAGGTGAAGGAAAATATGTACGTCAATCAGGTGGACGTGGACAATATGGTCATGCTAAAATAAAAGTAGAACCACTTGAACCGGGTAGCGGATTTGTATTTGAAAATGCAATTGTTGGTGGATCAATTCCTAAAGAATATGTAGGTCCTGTTCAACAAGGTATTGAAGAAGCATTAAAATCAGGTATACTTGGTGGATATGAAGTACTTGATATAAAAGTTACACTATATGATGGTTCATACCATGAAGTAGACTCATCAGAAATGGCATTTAAGATAGCAGGCTCTATGGCTCTTAGAGATGCACTTGCAAAAGGTTCACCTGTATTACTTGAACCAACAATGAAAGTTGAAATTACAACTCCGGAAGAATATATGGGAGATGTAATCGGAGATGTTAATTCAAGACGTGGAAGAATGGAAGGTATGGAATTAGTAAGTGGAGCTCAAATAGTTACATCTTATGTACCACTTGCAGAAATGTTCGGTTATGCAACAGCACTTCGTTCAAACACACAAGGTAGAGCAAATTATTCAATGCAATTTGATCACTATGAACAAGTACCAAAGTCAATAGCTGACGAGGTATTAGGAGATAAAAATAAAAATTAATTCCTTAGGAGGTTTTTTAAAATGGCAAAAGCAAAATTTGAAAGAACAAAACCACACGTAAACATTGGAACAATAGGACACGTAGACCACGGTAAAACAACATTAACAGCAGCAATAACATTAGTACTAAGCAAAAAATTCGGTGGCGGAGAATTCGTAGACTATGCACACATAGACAAAGCACCTGAAGAAAGAGAAAGAGGAATCACAATCTCAACATCACACGTAGAATACGAAACAGCAAACAGACACTACGCACACGTAGACTGTCCGGGACACGCCGACTATGTAAAGAACATGAT
>NZ_GL349422.1:692842-708837 GCF_000090945.1 Peptoniphilus sp. oral taxon 386 str. F0131
AAGACACACACCATTCTTTAATGGATACAGACCACAATTCTACTTCAGAACAACAGACGTAACAGGAGATATCCAATTGGCAGAAGGAGTAGAAATGGTAATGCCAGGAGATAACTCAACATTTACAGTAACTCTAATCACACCAATCGCAATGGACGAAGGATTAAGATTTGCGATAAGAGAAGGTGGAAGAACAGTAGCATCAGGAGTAGTATCAAAAATAATTGAATAATATAAAATAAAAAATACCTCGAGAAATCGAGGTATTTTTTTATGTCATTTGTAATGTTATTGAATTTTTTTATTTCCGTTTGAATCAAAACTTTTTTTGAGTGCCTTCTCAGTCGGGATTATACTTAAAATTAATACTATAAGCTGTAACAGACATATAATTCCGCCAATTTTACCAACTGTATTTATATCTTTTTTTATTATAAAAAGCATAGATATAATTGAAATAGGCAGCATTATTATTCCTAATGAAGAGCATAATTTTCCGTGGTATTTTTGGGCAAAGATCCATGTTTCATTATTTTTCATGGACATACTTGTTCTGTATCCGTGAAATTTGTTTATTTTCATAGGTGGATTTTTCTTATATTTATATCCGATTATAATTAAGCTGAACGGAATTAGTAAGTTCATTATTAACATAAATATCCAAAATTTCATATCAATCTCCATAATAATTATATAGGGATATATGCCTAAATTAATTTACAGACATCAATCCAAGAACTGAACATGGAGTATTTTTCAAGTTCTTCAACTGTAAGTTCTATCGCACTGTTACTGCTTCCGCATGCCGGAAAAACAGTATCAAATCTTTTTAAAGATTCATCAAGATATACAGTTACACCATCATTTATTGCAAATGGACACACTCCACCGACTTCGTGACCTATTAAATTTAATACCTCATCATGGGTTAGCATTTTTGCCTTTGCTTTAAATGTACTTTTATATTTTGCATTGTCAATCTTCATATCTCCTGCAACGACTATTAGAATAGGATTTTCACCGATTTTAAAGGAGAGAGTTTTTGCTATTCTGCAAGGCTCACAATTTGCAGCTTTTGCTGCAAGTTCAACAGTTGCACTTGAGGTTTCAAATTCTAATATTCTGTTTTCCATATTAAATTTTTTAAAATATTCTTTAACTTTTTCTATAGCCATAAAAATTCTCCTTACAAATTTAATTTTATTAAAGAATTATAGCATAGTGATTTTTGAAATTCAAATTATTGAGTACAAGTTGAAACTATTTTAAAATTGACTTTTTAATTTATATATACTATAATCTATTTAGAAATATTTCGAAATAGGTGAGTATATGTCGTTGGAAAAAACCTTTAAGGCATTAAGTGATAATAATAGACGAGAAATTTTAGAAATGTTGAAGAATGGCATGATGAGTGCAGGTGATATAGCCGAAAATTTTGATATGACTCAAGCAACTGTATCGTATCATTTATCAATTTTAAAAGATGCCGGACTAATTCTTGAGTATAGAGACGGTAATTTTAGAAATTATGTTTTAAATACATCTGTATTTGAAGAGCTTATGTCATATGTTTTTAGTATGGTGAATGAAAAAGGGGAAACTTAAAAATGAGTAGAAGTAAATTATTTAAAATAGGTCTTTTGATAACATTTATACCAATTATTATGGGTGCTATTTATTATAACAGGCTTCCTGAGAGTATGCCGATTCATTTTGGAAGTGATAATCTTGCCGATGATTATGCAAGTAAAAACTTTGCGTTGTTTGGTATTCCGTTATTTATGATGATTTTATATGTTGGGACATATTTTATAACTGATAAAGATCCACGAAGGAAATATCAGGGAGAAGGTGCTATGAGAATAGTTCTTTTGATTATACCTGTATTGAGTGTGGCTATATCATATTTGTCAATTTCATATTCACTTGGAAATCGAATTGATATTTCAACATGGGCAAGGGGATTTATATATGTGATATTTATTTTAATGGGAAATTATTTTCCAAAGACAAAAAGAAATTATACTGTAGGAATAAAACTTCCATGGACACTGCACAGTGATTATGTTTGGAATAAAACACATAGATTTGGCGGATATGTGTGGATAGGCGGAGGAATATTCGGAATAGCTTCAATGTTTTTAAATAAATTTGAAGACATAATAATGATTGCCATAATATTGGCAATTACATTCCTTCCAATGATATATTCATATATTGTATATAAGGAGATTTTAAATGAATAAAAAATTTTTTAATTATATCACTATATTTATATGTGGTATGTTGAACTTTTTTATTTCTCAAAAATTAATTAGAATGCCAATTTTAACATATTTATATTCAACATTCTTTTTTTCTGTTTTATTAGTAGAAATGCCTACACTCTTAAATTTCGTTATAGCTTTCAGCGCAGGCATTTTTGAAGAAACATTTAGATTTTTATTTAAAAAGTTTCTAATAAGAAATTCTAAGGATATAATTGAACCTATAGTTTTTGGATTAGGACATGGAATTGCTGAAGCTGTTATAATTATAAATTCTGTTCTTTTATATGTTAATATATCTCAATTCAGTATGCTAGGAATATATGAAAGATTTTTAGCTATAATATTTCATATTTGTGAAAGTGTAATTATATGGAATGGATTTTTATACAATAAGAAGTATAGATATTTATTAGTGGCAATAGTTATCCACGGCTTATTTGATTTTTTAATTTATATTGGAAATGTATTTAATTTTGAATTAGGAACATTATACTTTATATGGAGTGCTATAGATATTGTTTTAGTAGGATATGTTTTAAAGAATAGAAAATATTGGAGGAGTTTATGAAAAAATATAAAATTTTAGTAATGTTGTTTTTATTCGGTTTGTTAGTTTCCGCTTGTGGAAATTCAAATAAAGCATCCGCTGAAGATGTTGAAAAATATTCAAAAAATGCGCAGAAAGTTATTTCGATAGTTAATTCTAAAGATGTATTTAGATTGAAAGATATATGTTCGGATGATTTAAAAAATGCTTTGACAGATGAGATTATAGAACAGATAAATGTTGATGTAGGTAGTAAGGGTGATTTTGATTCTTTTATGGATGTTAATGTATCATACCAAAAAGATAAAAATACCGGACAGGATTATATTTTAGTAATACAAAAAGTTAAATATAATAATGGGGAATTGATATATACATTAACTTTTAATAATGACGAAAAACTTTTAGGAATTTTTTATAAATAATTTTATTATGAAAAATATTATATCATGCTTGAATAAAAATATTGACATTAGATTAATATTAGTATATATTATTTCAAGAAGAAAATTACTTTTAAATTAGTGCGGGACGCTAAAAAAGTAATAGATATAATATGAGTCTATTTACTTGCCAATCCTGCACGGCAAGTTTTTTTATTGGGAGGACAATATGTTAAGACACTTAATAGAACCGTCGGACTTTACAACTGAAGAATTTGAAAGATTATTTGGACTGGCTGATAACATTTTACAAGACCCTGTTAAATATGGTGATGTTTGTAAGGGAAAGTTATTAGCAAGTCTTTTTTTTGAACCTTCTACAAGAACAAGATTATCTTTTGAATCTGCTATGCTGAGACTTGGGGGACAAATTATAGGTTTTGCAGATGCAAAAGTATCATCAACAGCAAAAGGAGAATCTCTTTCGGATACTCTTAGAACTATTGAAAATTATGCGGACATAGCTTGTATGAGACATCCCAAAGAGGGGGCAGCATTACTTGCATCTAAGCACATGACAAGAATGCCGATTATAAATGCAGGAGATGGTGGGCATCAACATCCCACACAAACTCTTACGGACTTAATGACAATAAGATATTATAAAAAGAGATTTGATAATATGACTATAGGGCTTTGCGGAGATTTAAAATTTGGAAGAACAATACATTCTCTTGTAAGGGCAATGAATAGATATGAAAATATAAAGTTTGTATTTATATCACCTGAAGAATTGCAAATGCCTAAGCAATTTAAAGATGAACTTGATCCTAAGTGCTATACTGAAACAACAAGTCTTACTGATGCAATAAAAGATCTTGATATACTATATATGTCCAGAGTTCAAAGAGAAAGATTTGTATCGGAAGAAGAATATTTAAGATTAAAGGATTTCTTTATACTTGATAATGAAAAGATGAAGCTTGCAAGAGAAGATATGATCGTATTGCATCCGCTACCAAGAGTTAATGAGATAGCAACAGAAGTTGACAGTGATAAAAGAGCTGTATATTTTGAACAGGCAAGATTTGGAATGTATGTAAGAATGGCACTTATAATGTTCTTACTTGGAATGGAGGGCTAATATGATAAATGTTTCTAAAATAAAAAAGGGAATTGTACTTGATCATATTGAATGTGGCAAGGGACATATATTATACAAGGCATTAAAGCTTGATGAGGTTACAGATCCGGTTGTTCTTATGCAAAATATAAGTTCAACATCACTTGGAAAAAAAGATCTTATAAAGATTGAAACAGATTTTAACCTTGATTTCACAGTACTTGGACTTATTGCTCCTCATACAACTGTAAATTTTATAGAAGATGGAGAAAGAGTTAAGAAACTTAGGATGGAACTTCCTGAAAGAGTTGAAGGAATAATGCACTGTAAAAATCCAAGATGTATTACAAATATTGAAAATGTACAAGATCATGCTTTTGCTCTTGTGGATGCGGAAAAGAGAGAATATAAGTGCGAATATTGTGATTCTTTGACTATTTATGCGGAGTAAAATATGGCGAGTGTAATATATAATAGAGAAGTTGATAAGAACTATTTTTTAATGAAGGTGGACGAGATTAGCAATGTAGAACCCGGGCAGTTTTATATGTTAAGGGCGTGGGATAATTATCCCACGCTCTCTCGTCCAATTAGCGTATTTGATGTGCAAGAAGACGGTATATTATTTTTATATGAAGTTAGGGGTATCGGAACAAAACTTTTATCTAAACTTAGAAAAAATGATGAGATAAAACTTTTTGGACCATATGGAAATCATTTTTGTTATAAAAATAAAAGGGAGATATCACTTGTTAGCGGAGGTGTAGGAGCAGCACCTTTTTACTATCTTTCAAAATGTTTGAAAAGATATAATGAGTCAGTTAAAATTGATTTATATATCGGAGAAAGAGAAAATCAAAACTTGGAAATGCTATTTAAAGATTTAGATGTAAACTTAAAGGCAAAAAAAGGCGGGTTTATAACAGATATATTGGAGTATGATAAAAAACTCATATACACTTGCGGACCTGAAATTATGATGCGTAAAGTATTTGAGTATGGCAATGAAAATAATTGTGAAGTATACATGTCACTTGAAAACAGAATGGGATGTGGAGTAGGAGCATGTCTTTCTTGTGTATGTAAGACAAAAGATGGGAATAAGAGAGCCTGTAAAGAAGGGCCTGTGTTTTTTGGAGGAGATTTAGTTGAATAGACTTAAAACTGAAATACTGGGAGTAGAATTTAAAAATCCGATTATTCCTGCATCCGGTACTTATGGATTTGGAGAAGAGTATACAAAGTATTATAAACCGTCAATTTTAGGCGGAATTGCATCAAAGGGAATAACATATTATCCAAAAAGCGGAAATGACGGAATCAGAATTTGGGAAACTCCATCCGGAATTATGAATTCAATAGGACTTGAAAATCCCGGAATACATTATTTCGCAGAAAATATATTGGGTAAAATGAATACTCTTGAAACAAATGTGATAGTAAATCTTGGTGGAAATACAGTTGAAGAATATGTTGAAGCTGCAAAAATTTTAAATGATTATGAATTTTTTGCAATTGAACTAAACATTTCATGCCCGAATGTAAAGCATGGAGGAATGGCTTTTGGAATTGAGGCGGATAGTGCAGCATTAGTTACAGAAGCAGTAAAAAAAGCTACAAGACATAGACTTATAGTAAAGCTATCTCCAAATGCAAGAGATATAGTAGAAAGTGCAAAGGCAGTGGAGAAAGCCGGAGCAGACGGAATTTCACTTGTAAATACATTTCTTGCAATGGCAATAGATGCAAAAACAGGTAAAGCGGTTTTCAACAATACTTATGCAGGATTATCCGGACCTGCAATAAAACCTATAGCGCTCAGAATGACACATCAAGTTTGCAAAAATGTTTCAATTCCGGTAATTGCCATGGGAGGTATAACAAACGGAATGGATGCTATTGAATTTATAATGGCGGGAGCATCTGCAATACAAGTTGGAACCGCAAATTTTATGAATCCAAATGTAATTTTAGACATAATAGATGAAATGCAAGAGTTTTTAGAAGAAAAAAATCTTAGGGTTGATGATATAAGAGCAATAATATAATTCTTAACCCTAAGAATTATTTTACATAATTTAATTTTAGACTTTAATTAATGCTGCTAAAGATGTATAATATTAAAGTACAAATATTTGAAAAAAATGTCAAACTTTAGTATAATAAAATCTTAAGAGGTGAGAGTTTGAGTTTTTCTTCCTCTGTAAAAGATGAAGTTGCAAAAATGAAGGTTTCACAAAATTGCGATATAGTTGCAGAATTAAGCGGATTAATTCCGATGTGTGCTTCTTTGAAGTTTAACGAAGGTATAAATATTTACTTTAATACTGAAAATGCAGCGGTAGCAAGAAGGATTTTTACATTTTTAAAGAGATACTATTCTGATGAAGTTGAAGTAGTAGTTTCAAAATCAAAGCAGCTTAAAAAAAATAACATTTATTCTATAATTTTAAAAGATGACGGAGCATCAAGAGTTTTATTGTATGATGTGGATTATCTTAGAAATGAAAACGTATTTACGCCAAACTATATGCCAATATCCATATTAGATATGGACTGTTGTAAAAGAGCATATATTAGAGGGGCATTTTTAGGAGCGGGTTCGATTTCAAATCCGGAAAAATATTATCATTTTGAGCTTGTATCAAGTAAATATGAACATGCAAAATTTTTATCTGAGATAATAAATTCCTTAGGATTTAACTCAAAAATAGTGGGAAGAAAAGAATCTTATATCGTATATATTAAAGAAGCTGAAAAAATATCAGATATGCTTAGTTATATAGGAGCAAGTAAAGCTACGCTTGACTTTGAGAATATCAGAGTTTATAAGGATATCAATAATAGAGTAAATAGAATTGTAAATCTTGAAAATGCAAATTTGAATAAAATAGTAAATACATCTGTAAAACAAGTTATGGATATAGAATATATAAAAAATACAATCGGGCTTGAAAGTTTACCTAAAAATTTAAGAGATGTTGCTGAACTTAGATTAGAAGATGATTCGATAAGCCTAAAGGAACTTGGAGAAATGTTAAATCCACCGGTAGGTAAATCCGGCGTGAACCATAGGCTTAATAAGATAAAAGAAATAGCAAGTAAGTTAAGGAGTGAACATAATGGTAACAAAAACGGTTAAGCTGACAAATGAAGATGGGTTGCATGCAAGAGCCGCAGCGCTCTTTGTAAGAGTAGCAAATAATTTTAACTCAGAAATTACCTTACAAGCTCACGGCGATACAGTTAATGGGAAAAGTATTATAGGAGTTATGTCTTTGGGAGTATTTAACGGCGAAGAGGTTGTATTAACAGCTTTGGGCTCTGATGAACAAGAGGCAATTGACAAATTGGTAGAATTGGTAGAAAATAAATTTATAAATCGTTATTAGAGTGTTGGAGTTTTAATAGGCGGCTATTAAAACTCTTTTAATTTAGAAAGCAAAGGTGATATAGTGAGAGATTTTGTGCATTTACATGTTCATAGTGAGTATTCGTTATTAGATGGATCAGCGAGAATTTCAGAGCTTGCAAATAAAGCTAAAGAATTAAATATGAAGGCAATAGCTCTTACAGATCATGGAAACATGTATGGAACAATTGCTTTTTATAAGGCATGTAAGAATGCAGGGATAAAGCCTATAATAGGCTGTGAAGTTTATATTGCGGATGGAAATTATAGAGTATTTGATAAAAATATGAGTAGATTTCATTTGATACTTCTTGCCGAAAATTATACAGGTTTTAAAAATTTGATGAAGATAGTTTCGGAAGGGTTTGTAAACGGCTATTATTACAAACCGAGAATAGATTTAGATGTATTAAGAAAATACCATGAAGGGATAATAGCTACAAGTGCATGTCTTGCCGGAGAAGTTCAAAGGAAATTAAATTATGGAGATTTTACAGGAGCGGAAGAAGCTGCACTTAAATATGAAAAAATATTCGGTAAAGGAAATTTTTTCTTAGAATTACAAGATCATGATATAAAAGAGCAGAAGAAAGTAAATAAATATCTTGAAACACTTAGCGCAAAATTAGATATACCTTTGATAGCTACAAATGATGTTCACTATCTCAATAGAGAAGATGCCAAAGCTCATGATGTTTTATTATGCGTTCAGACCGGAACAACAGTAAATGAAGAAAATAGAATGAAGTTTCAAACAGAAGAATTTTATTTAAAAAGTATTGATGAAATGTATGAACGGTTTTCAGGTAATGAAGATGCTTTATTGAACACAGTTAAAATTGCGGACAGGTGTAATGTAAATATTGAGTTTCATAATTTACATTTGCCGCATTTTGAAGTTCCTGCCGGCTTTACTAATGAGAGTTATTTGAGGTTTCTTGTAGACAGAGGACTTAAAGAAAGATATGAGATAATAAATGAGGAAATTTCAAATAGAGTAGAGTATGAATTTCATACAATAATAGATATGGGATATGTAGATTATTTTTTAATAGTATGGGATTTTATACGATATGCAAGAGATAATGGTATTGTTGTAGGACCCGGACGTGGTTCTGCAGCAGGTTCTATAATATCCTATGCACTTAGAATAATAGATATTGATCCGCTTAAATTTAATTTGCTGTTTGAAAGATTTTTAAATCCTGAAAGAGTATCAATGCCGGATATAGATATAGATTTTTGCTACGAAAGACGTGAAGAGGTTATCGAGTATGTAATAGAAAAATATGGCATTGAAAATGTAGCACAAATTGTAACATTTGGTACTATGGGTGCAAGAGGAGCGATAAGAGACGTTGGAAGAGCTCTTGATATGAGCTATGGTAGAGTTGATTATATAGCAAAACAAGTTCCGGAAGAACTTAATATGACGATAAAAGATGCTCTTGTTGTAAGTCCTTCGTTGAATAAAGAATATAATGAAGATGAAGATGCAAAGAGATTAATAGATATGGCATTAAAAGTTGAAGGTTTGCCAAGACATACTTCAACCCATGCGGCAGGAGTTGTAATTTCAAAAGATGCAATCACAAACTATGTTCCTCTTACAAGAAATGATAAGATTATTGCAACTCAGTTTAATATGAATGAACTTGAAGAGCTTGGGCTTTTAAAGATGGATTTTTTAGGTCTTAGAACTCTTACCGTAATACGTGATGCTCTTAATTTAATTAAAAAAAATTATGGTATTGAAATAGATTTCAGCTCCATGGAATTGAATGACAGTAATGTTTTAAATATGTTTGCAAAAGCGGAGACACTTGGGATATTTCAGTTTGAATCCTCAGGGATGAGAGCATTTTTAAAAGACTTGAAACCGGATGCTTTTGAAGATCTGGTAGCTGCAAATGCACTTTTTAGACCGGGACCTATGAATCAAATACCTAAATTTATAGAGTCAAAACATAATTTAAACAAAATAAGCTATGTTCATGAAAAGCTTGAAGATATTTTAAAATCCACCTATGGTTGTATAGTATATCAAGAACAGGTTATGCAAATAGTTCAAAAAATAGGAGGCTATTCTCTTGGAAGAGCGGATCTTGTCAGAAGAGCTATGAGCAAGAAAAAAATGGCTGTAATGGAAGAAGAAAGACAGAATTTCATTTACGGCAAGATTGAAAATGGTAAAAAAATTTGTTGCGGAGCAATTGAAAATGGAGTTGATGAAGCATCTGCAAATAAAATTTATGACCTTATGATTGATTTTGCAAAATATGCTTTTAATAAAAGTCACAGTGTGGCATATTCAGTAGTTGCATACAGAACGGCATATTTGAAATATTATTATCCGACAGAATTTATGGCGGCACAAATATCTTCTTATATGGGTAAAGTAACTCAAGTTACATTGTATATAGAAGAGTGTAAAAGGCTTGGAATAGAAGTATTACCGCCTGATGTAAATGAGAGCTTTAAACATTTTACGGTAGAAGGAAATAATATAAGATTTGGACTTAAAGCGATAAAAAATATGAATGAGAATTTCATATCAACAATAGAAATTGCAAGAAAAGCCGGAAAATTCAGTTCATTTAATGATTTTGTAAAGAGAGTATGTGAAATAAATTCACAAGCTATAAATAAGAGAGCTATGGAATATCTAATAAAATCCGGAGCATTAGACAGTCTTGGCGGAAATAGAGCTCAATATTTAGCAATTTATGAAAAGACAATAGATAATGTAATAGGCAATTTGAAAAATAATGTTAAGGGACAATTTTCGCTGTTTGATACGAACTCCTATGAAGATAAAGAAGTTTTACCTAAATTAAGAGATTTTTCAACAAATGAAAAACTTGATTTTGAGAAGGAAATTTTGGGAATATATGTATCAGGGCATCCATTGGATGCTTATATTGAAACTATAAAAAATATGAATGTTACAAATACAAGTATTATATTTGAAAATAGTAAAAATGCAATGCGAAAGACAGATTCTTATGTAAAAATTGTTGGGCTTTTAAAAAACAAAAAGACAATGATAACTAAAAATAAAAAAATTATGGCATTTGCAAGTTTAGAGGATTTATATGGACAGATAGAACTTGTAATTTTTCCTAACTTATATGAAAAAGTAACGGATAAATTAATTGAGGGAAAAGTTTTATTGGTAGAAGGTCATATCCAAGAATCCGATGTTGAAAATCCAAAAATAATTGTAGATGGACTTAGGACTGTATCAGAACCGTCAAAAAATAAATTATATTTAAGTCTACCTTCTTTTGAAAATAAAGATTTATTAAATGTAATTAAATTATGTTTAAAAAATTATAGAGGTGATACACCTGTTGTATTATATTTTGAAAAAGAAGGTAGTGTATTTGGGGCTGAAAGAGAATTTTGGATTGACAGTTCAAAAATAGATGATTTAAAATTTGACTTATTACAGTATTTGAATAATGATATATCAAAAATAGTACTTAAGTAGGTGAATGTTAATGAAAAGAATAGCCATTTTAACAAGCGGTGGAGATGCACCGGGAATGAATGCAGTAATAAGAGCTGTAGTTAGAAGTGCAATATATATGGGCTATGAAGTCTATGGAGTGAAGAACGGATACGAAGGACTTATAGATGGAGATATAGTTCAGCTTATTGAGTCTTCGGTAGCTGATATAATTCAGAGAGGTGGAACTATACTTGGTACATCGAGAAGTAAAAGGTTTGAAACCGATGAAGGATTAGATAAGGCTGTCAATATATTGGAAGTCTTTGGAATAGATAAATTAATTGTGGCAGGCGGAGACGGTTCACTTCGAGGAGCATTGGCTCTTGCAGGCAGAGGCATAGATGTTATCGGAATACCGCTTAGTATAGATAATGATTTAGGATATACGGATTATACAATCGGATTTTTTACAGCTATAGATACAGTTACTCATGCAATCTCAAATATAAGAGACACAACAGAGGCACATGGACGTGCAAATATTGTAGAAGTTATGGGTAGAAATTGTGGGGATATAGCTTTGTATTCCGGGCTTTCAGGAGGTGCAGAAAGCATTATAGTTCCTGAGAGAAAGTTTGATATGGAAGAAATTTCTAAAAAAGCAATTTTGGGTAAAAATAGAGGAAAAAGACACCATATAATAATACTTGCAGAAGGAGCCGGGGATGCTTATAAAATTGCTGAGGAGTTTGAAAAACTTACGGGAATTGACACGAGAGTAACAATATTAGGGTATATACAAAGAGGCGGGAATCCGAATGTAGTTGACAGAATTATGGGAGCTGCCATGGGAAATGCCGCTGTTGAATATATAATTTCAAATAGCGGTGCTTATGCAGTTGGGATATGTTCGGGGAAGATAGAAATATTTAATCTTGAAATTGCGCTTAATATAAAAAAAGAATTTAAAGATGATTTATCAGATATACTAAAAAAGATATCAATTTAAAAGAGGTTATAATTTATGAAAAGAACAAAAATAGTTTCAACAATAGGTCCTGCAAGTGACAGTGAAGAAGTTTTAAGGCAGCTTTTTTTAGAGGGATTAGATGTTTGCAGATTAAATTTTTCTCATGGTTCACATGAGGAACATAAAGTTAGAATTGACAGGATAAAAAAAATTAGAGAAGAATTGAATCTTCCTGTAGCAATAATGCTTGATACTAAAGGTCCCGAAATAAGACTTGGGCTTTTTAAAAATATGATTGATGTGGAACTTGATACTGAAGAAAAATTCACTTTGACTACAAGAAATATAGAGGGAGATCAAAATATTGCATCAGTATCATATAAAGATTTACCTAAAGATTTGCAAATCGGCTCAAGAGTTTTGATAGATGACGGGCTTGTAGGCTTAAGAGTTGAAAAGATAGACGGTACGGAAATTGAATGTGTTGTTGAAAACGGAGGAAAAATTTCTTCAAGAAAAGGAGTCAATGTTCCGGGAATACATTTAAAATTACCTGCATTGACTGAAAAAGATAAGGAAGATATATTATTCGGTATAGAAAATGATATTGATTTTATAGCGGCATCTTTTGTTAGAACAAAGTCGGATGTTCTTGAAATAAGAAAAATTTTAGAGGATGCTGATAATTTTGATATTAGAATAATATCTAAAATAGAATCAGAGCAAGGTCTTGAAAATCTTGATGAAATTCTGGAAGTGTCAGACGGTATTATGGTTGCAAGAGGAGATTTGGGTGTTGAAATTGAAACGGAGGAAGTTCCGCTTGCACAAAAAGAAATAATAAATAAGTGCAATCTTGTGGGAAAAGTTGTAATAACTGCAACCCAAATGCTGGATTCTATGATGAGAAATCCGAGACCTACAAGAGCCGAGGCAAATGATGTTGCAAACGCGGTACTTGACGGGACAAGTGCAGTAATGCTTTCCGGGGAAACAGCAAGCGGAAGATATCCTGTTCTTGCTGTAAGAACTATGAGAAAAATTGTAGAAGTTACAGAAAATTCTATAGATTATAGAGCATTACTAAGAAAAAAAATAGAGGATATTTCAAATTCTACGACTAATGCAATAGGTAAAAGTACATGTACAATAGCAGAAGACTTAAACGCAAAGGCAATAATAACAGCTACAACATCAGGATATACAACAAGAGCACTTTCAAAATTCAGACCTAAAAGTGAAATTATAGCAGCTACTACAAATGAAAAAGTGAGAAGACAGCTATCGCTTGAGTGGGGAACTACATCAATTACAGTTCCTAATTTGAAAAGTACGGATGATGTTATAAATATATCAATAGAAAGAGCTGTGGAAGAAAATTTATTAAAAGCAGGAGATACTGTTATAGTAACAGCAGGAGTCCCTGTCGGTCTTGCAGGTTCTACGAATTTAATAAAAGTTCAAACTGTGTCTGAAATATTGACAAAGGGTGTAGGAATGGGTAGTAAAAAACTTACTGCAAGAGCTATAGTTGTAAAAGACGAAGAAGATTTGATTAAAGACTTTAAGGATGGAGATATAGTAGTACTTACGACAACAGATAAAGATATTATGAAATATGTTGAAAGATCATCAGGAATAGTAGCTGAAATTGCAGGATACACATCTCATGCGGCAATTACAGGGATAGCTCTTTCAATTCCGACAATAGTTGGAGCGTTTGGAGCATTAACAAAAATAAAAACAGGTGATATAATAACGATTGATGAATCTGACGGGACAGTTAGAAGGGGAATGTTTTAAATTAAGAATAAAAAAGCCGTGTATACACGGCAATGGTCGGGATGAAAGGATTTGAACCTTCGGCCCCATGCACCCCATACATGTGCGCTACCAAACTGCGCTACATCCCGACGACATCTAAAATTATATCACAGGTTAAAATTAGATACAATGATTTGGAAGTGTAAATATGAATAAAATAAATTATAATCTTGAAATGGAAAATATAATAAAGAAACTTGATACAGACAATCCACCGAGATTATTACTGCATTCTTGTTGCGGTCCTTGTTCAAGTTCAGTTTTGGAAAGGCTTGGCATGTATTTTAAAATAACGGTTTTATATTACAATCCAAATATAGATACAAAAAATGAATTTTATACAAGAGTAGTTGAACAGAGAAGTGTAATAGAAAGATTGCCTTCAAAAAATAAAATAGAGCTTATTGTAATAGATTACGATTCATCAGAATATTTTGATAAGATAAAAGGATACGAACACGAACGTGAAGGCGGATATAGATGTAAACTGTGTTTTGATTTGAGAATTGAGGAAGCTGCAAAGTTTGCAAAAGAAAAAGGATTTGATTATTTTACAACTACGCTTTCAGTAAGTCCGTATAAAAATTCTCAGTTATTAAATAAAATCGGCGAAGAAATGGCAAAAAAATATGGAATAAATTATCTATATTCTGATTTTAAAAAGAAAAATGGTTACAGGAGAAGTATTGAACTTTCAAAAGAATATAATTTATATAGGCAAGACTATTGCGGATGTATATTTTCAAAATTACAAAGCATAGAAGACAGAAAAAAACTCGGATAACTTCCGAGTTTATTTTTGTTTATCTATGAGATATTCAAGTATTTGAATTGTATTGAGTGCGGCACCCTTTCTTGTATTATCGGCAACCGATATGAAATTAATTCCATTTTCTACAGAGAAATCTCTTCGTATTCTGCCGACAAATACTTCGTTTCGTCCTCTTGCAACTATCGGCATAGGATATATATTATTTTTTACATCATCATATAAAATTATACCCGGTTCGTTTTTGAATATATCAAATATATCGGTCAACTCAAATGGTTTTTTCGTTTCCACATTTATTGATACAAGGTGTGAATCATACACAGGGACTCTTGCGGTTGTTGCGGTAATTTTAATTGAATTGTCTCCAAAAATTTTCTTTGTTTCATTTACCATTTTCATTTCTTCTTTAGTGTAGCCGTCGTCAAGAAAATCATCTATATGTGGGAGAACATTATAGGCAATTTGATGCGGATAGAAGCGATTTTCTCCATCCCATAAACCTCTTTTTAAATCTTCAATTCCGTTGACACCACTACCGGATACTGCTTGATAAGTAGTGTATATTATTCTCTTTATTCCATAATTTTTATATATTGGATAAAGTGCAACAACTGATTGAATTGTACTGCAATTTGGACTTGCTATTATATTTCCTTCATAAAGTGCTTTTTCAGGATTTATTTCCGGAACAACCAAAGGAATGTCATCTGTCATTCTGAAAGCGGAAGAGTTATCTATAACAGTTATGTTATATTTTTTAGTTAACGGTAAAAATTCTTTTGCAAGAGGAGAATCCAATGCACAAAGTGCATAGTCTATTTTTTTGTTTGCAATATTTTTTTCACAAAGTTCTTCTACAAAGTGTTCTTTACTGTTAAAAAAAATTACCTTTCCGGCAGAATTTTTTGAAGCAAAAAAATATATGTTGTCTATATTTAAGTTTCTTTCTTCCAAGATGTGTTTCATTTTTTGTCCTACCAAACCTGTTGCACCAAATATTGCTAAATTTATTTTATTCAATTCGTACACCTTCTTAACAATTTTGAACCTAATATACCATGTCAGCATAATATTGTCAATTCAGCATAATGAAAGATTATTCTAAATAGAAAAATATGTATATTTTGATATAATGTTATTATAAACATCTTTTGGATTTAAGGAGGATTATAATTTGATAAAAATAGCATTACTTGGATTTGGAACAGTAGGAAAAGGAACCTATGAAATTTTGAAT
>NZ_GL349422.1:709039-818037 GCF_000090945.1 Peptoniphilus sp. oral taxon 386 str. F0131
CCTACCAAACCTGTTGCACCAAATATTGCTAAATTTATTTTATTCAATTCGTACACCTTCTTAACAATTTTGAACCTAATATACCATGTCAGCATAATATTGTCAATTCAGCATAATGAAAGATTATTCTAAATAGAAAAATATGTATATTTTGATATAATGTTATTATAAACATCTTTTGGATTTAAGGAGGATTATAATTTGATAAAAATAGCATTACTTGGATTTGGAACAGTAGGAAAAGGAACCTATGAAATTTTGAATAAAAACAGAGAAAACATTAAAAAAATAGTATCAGATGATGTTGTAGTTACGAAAATATTAAAACGAAACTTAAATTTTGAAACAGATTTGGATAAAAAACTTTTTACAGACAACTTTGAAGATATTATAAATGATGAAGAAATTTTATTGATTGTGGAAATGACAGGTGATTTAGAAAACAGTTATATGTATATTAAGCGTGCCATTGAAAATAAAAAAAATGTGGTAACAGCAAACAAGGCCGTTGTATCAGAATATTTTGAAGAATTTACAGAACTTGCTAAAAAAAATAATGTTGCATTTTTATATGAATCTTCAGTAGCGGCATCATTGCCAATAATAACACCATTGAAGAGTCAAAGTGTAATTAACGATATATATAGAGTGAGAGGAATATTGAATGGAACAAGTAACTTTTTGTTATCTAATATGGAATTAGAGAATAAAGATTATTCAGATGTGTTAAAGCAGGCTCAAGATTTGGGATATGCAGAAGCAGAACCGTTTGATGATGTTGAAGGAATAGATGCACTCAGAAAGCTTAGAATATTATCTACCATTGCATTTAAATCACCGATTAAGAATGAAAATATATTACATTATGGTATAGGCTCAATTTCCAAGGTTGATATAGAGTATTTTAAAAATAATAATTTAAGAGTTAAACTTGTAGCAGAGTCAAAATTAGACGATAAAGGATATACTTCAATAGTTGAGCCTGTTATTTTAAGTAGAGATGATAGTTTATTTAACATCAATGATACAAATAATATTGTTGAAATTTTTGGAGATAATTATGATTCACTTTCAGTAGCAGGTCAGGGGGCAGGTTCATTTCAAACAGGAAATGCTGTTGTAATTGATATAATAGATGCACTTTGTAAGAATTATATTGATTTGGAATTTAACAGAGATTTAAAAAATATGTCAGAAAATATGGAAGGAATATATTATCTTCGAATAAGTAATAAATTCAGTATAGATGATAGTTTGATAGATAATCTGAATAATATGGGAGAGAACATTGTTATAAAGACAAAGAAAATAAAAAGAAATATATTATTTGAACAATTAAAAAATATTCCTGAAAAAGAATATTTTGTCGGAAGATATGAAATTAATTGAATTGTACAGGGAACAATAATATAACGGTTTGCCGATTTACAGTACAGCTAAGAATCAGGGTTAGATTAATAAAAGCGTTGAAGTTTTAAAACTTCTATGTGATAATTCTAGTATGGAGGTGAATGTGAGTTTGTGGACTACAGAGGCTAAAAAACAAATTGGCAAACTCTATGAATTAAATAATATCGGAGACAAGAAAGCAATATATAATTTGTTTTCAAGTGATTTTAAAAATTCCTATACATTAGATGAATTCTTGAAAAGTAAAAAATTTAGAGTTCTTGATATAGGGAGATTAAGAGATATTATTTGTGTTCAATCCTGTGGTGAAAAAATATTAGTTAGATGTAAAATTTACATTGGTGGCTGTGAACTTATACATAATTTTAAGTGCATAGTCGAAAAAAATGAACTCAAAATTATATTTGAGAGATTTTTTATTAGAAATTAGGAGGAATATTTATGAAGAAGAGTAAGAGAACCATATCTATATTGCTTTCCTTTTTAATGATGCTTTCTGTTTTAGGATCATTTCCTAAAGTTGCACTAGCTGCAGAAATGAAGCTTTCACAAAATGAAATTCAGGTTACTAAAAAAGGTAAAGTTGAAATTGATGTAGATTTTGGAAAAGAAGTAAAAGCTGAAAATTTAATTTGGACGCTTGATAACAAGGATGTTAAAGAATGGAAGAGCTTTAACGAAAAAACTGCAAAATATGATTTAAAACCATGGATAAGCATATCCGGTGTAAAAGTAGACGGCACAAAAGTTCATGCAGTTTTAGAAAACGATTTACCTTATGGTGTTGATACTACAGATCACAGACCATATCCAAGATGGACATTTGAAACTTTAATGGGAACATATCCATTAAAAGTTACAGATAGAGAATCAAATATCTCTGTTACAGCTCAGCTAAAAATAAACAACTATGAAGGATTTCACCACTATGACGAAATTAAGCCTCACTTAGATAAAATAATTGAAAGTGGAAATAAAAAAGGAGACAGATATTTTGAATATCAATCAATAGGAAAGAGCAGTCAAGGCAGAGACATGCACTTTATAATTGTAGCTAAAGATAGAGCTGCTGTAGATAATTATTTAAATAATACATTTGTTGCAGCACATACAAATCCACAAGGACTTATTGATAAGATAAATAATAAAACTATGGGCAATTATCAAGTTCCTATTTTTATAAACAACGTTCACCCGGATGAATCACCGGGAGTTGATGCTCAAATCAATTTCTTGGAAAGACTTGCAAATAATGATGAAATATCATTTAACACAACTAATGCAGGAGCAAAAAAAAGCTTAAAAGTAGAAGATATACTTGATAATTTTATACTTTTATTTGATATAACTCAAAATCCGGACGGAAAACAAAACAATAAGAGAGAAAATGGATATAATCTTGATTTAAACAGAGATAATGTATATCAAACACAAGAAGAAACAAAAGCATTGGCAAAGACATTTGCAAAATATGATCCGATAGCATTTTTAGACTTACACGGATTTGTTAAAGACTTTTTAATTGAACCTTGTACACCACCTCATGAACCTAACTTTGAGTATGATTTATTAATGGGTGGAATTAGAGATCCTCAAACAAAAGATGTAAAGGGAGCTCCGGGAGCAATAGAACATGCAAGACATATGGGAAATATAGCGATAGCAAATACAAAATATGAAAGCTTTATAATTCCTATGTTTGATTACGGTGACGGATGGGATGACGGATTCTTAGGATATACAGGAGTATTTGCTCTTATCCACGGAACACTTGGACATACAGTAGAAATACCTGATCAAAATGAAGACGGAATGAAAGCTCACGTGCATACTGTAATAGGATCTATTGACTATATACTAAATAATAAAGATGCGCTTTATAAAAATCAGCTTACAGTTTTTAAAAGAGGACTTGAAAACGAGGACAATAAAGGAGTAGATACTTGGCACTTAGATCCTAACGGAAAACAAATAGGAAGACCAAGAGGAAATAACGCCAACTTCTTCCCTGATTATTATATACTTCCACTTGACAGCGCAAATCAAAAAAATGATCTTGAAGTATACAATATGATTGAATATTTCTTAAGAAATGGAGTTAAAGTTTATAAATCAACTCAAGAAGTTGAATATAAGGGAGTAAAATATCCGGCAGGTTCAATAATACTTCCACTTAACCAAGTTAAAAAATCTCTTGTAAATTCAGCTCTGTTTACAGGAACAGATGAATCGGCATGGGGAGCGATGTATGCAGAACTTGTATTAAATTTCCCTGCAATGAGAGGGTTTGACAGAGTAGAAGTTAGACAAAAGGGATTATTTGACGGAAAGATGTCTGAAGTTACAAGTGCTATTGCTAAACCTGAAACACAATTAAATGGTTTAGATTCAGAAAAAACATTAATCAGAAATACAAATAATGACGTAACAAGATTAGTAAATAAAATGCTTGCAAATAATGCTAAAGTTGAAATCGTAACACAAAAATCAAAAACTGCCTCAGCAGGAGATTTTGTTGTTAAAACATCAGATCTAAAAGCAAATGTAAGCGGACTATATGTAAAAGCGGAAGCGTTAAAAGATGAAGTTGCAACTAAAGAATTAACAGCACCTAAGATTTATATAACTCCATCAGGTTCAGACTATGCATCTACAACTGATTCAACAAGATTTGTATTGAAAGATCTTGGATTTAATCTGGTTAAAAATGCAATAGATGCAAACACAATAGTTGATTCATCAGGACAAGTTAAAAAAGAAGAAATAGATGGCAAAAATTATATTGCAATAGGTGGAGAAGCACTTGCGGCGGCAAAAGAAAATAAGTTGTATCCTATTTCAATAAAGATGAATGAAGACGGAGAAGGAAACGAAGGACTTCTAAAAGCAAAATATGATATAAGTTCACCTCTAACAGGAATGTATAATACAGATGACCTTTCATATATTGCAAGCGGTACAGTAATTACAAAAGCAAATCCGAGTGCAAAAGTATTTGCAAAAGTAAAAGATTCAAGTGATTTTTATATTCAAGGATGGTGGCCAAATCATGGTTTCGTAAGAGATCAAATACTTGGATTTGCAGATAAATACAACGGAACAAACTTTGTATTCTTTGCAGAAGATGTTACAAACAAAGCACATACAGCTCATCTGTTCAGACAATTGTCAAATTCAATCTATGCTGTAAACAATGATACCTTTAAAGAAGGAAACGGATTAAAATCAGAAACTTCAGGACTTAAAGACATAAAAGGTCATTGGGCGGAAAATGCTATAAATTCACTTGTAGAAAAGGGAATATTAAATGGATATCAAGATATGACATTTAAACCTGACGGAAAAATTACAAGAGCAGAATTTGTTAAAACTATAGTTTGTGCATTTGATCTAAAATCAAACGAAAAAGTGACATTTAAGGATATCGAAAAACACTGGGCAAAGAACTATATAGAAGTTGCAGCGGCACTTAAAATAGTAAACGGATATTCAGCAGAAGAATTTGGACCGAATAAAAACATTACGAGAGAAGAAATGTCTAAAATAATAGCAAATGTATTAAAGCTTTCAGAAAAAACAGAACTTAAATTTACTGACAATGACAAAATATCAGAATGGGCAAAAGAATCTGTTGAGAAAGTTGTCAAAGCAGAGCTTGTAAAGGGATATCCGGATTCAAGCTTTAAACCTAACAACAATGTTACAAGAGCGGAATCGGCAACAATAATTGAAAGAGCATTAAACAAATAATTACAAACAGCAAACAGTCGGAAATTTATTTTTCCGGCTGTTTTTATGTAAAATTAAAAATTATAATTTACGGCTATAATTATATAATAATAAGTAAAATATGGTAATTAAATTAAGCTGGGTATAAAATGTAAAAGGAGGTTAGATTATGAGAATAGATAGTTTGGCTTTAAAGTATTTACATGAAAATTCGATAGATTATATTGTAATAAAATCAACTATGGATATTCAGTTTTTAGGATGTGCTTGCGGAGGGGGAACCGAGGCGAAAATTGTTCCTGTTGTTGAAGAAGGAAGAGGAGAATTTAAAGACAGCTCCAAGTTTATTTTAGAGGTTATAGATAATATTAATGTGTATATAGGAAAAAGTATTTTAAATAATCTTGATGATAATTCAGAAGTTTCTGTTGAAAGTAAATTTTTTAAGAAAAAGCTTGTAGTAAAAAATTTCAAATCTGAGGTTTTAAATAAAATTTAGGGGGAATTTAACTTGAAAATTTTTGTGACTTCTAAGGTTCCAAAGAGGAGTTTAAGGATTTTGGAGGAGAATTTTGAACTTGATTATAATGACAGTTTGGTTCCTCTTACAAAAGAACAGATTATTGATAGAATTGGGAATGTTGACGGATTGTTATGCCCTTTATCTGATAAGATAGACAGTGATATAATGGGTAAGTCAAAGAATTTAAAAATTATTGCAAATTATGGTGCGGGATTTGATAATATAGATATAGAAACGGCAAAAAACATGGGTATTACAGTTACAAATTCTCCTACATCATCTTCTGCGGTTTCAACTGCCGAGTTTACATTTGCACTTATTTTAGCTCTCTCAAGAAGACTGATTTCAGGAGAGAAAAGTTTAAAGGCAGGAGAGTTTTTAGGCTGGAGACCGACTTATTTTTTAGGCAATGAGCTTAGAAATAAGACTCTTGGAATTGTGGGAATGGGAAATATAGGAAAGAATCTTGCAAAACGAGCTCTTTCATTTGAAATGAACGTAATTTATTATTCGAGAAATAGGAAGAATGATATTGAAAATATGGGTGTTGTGTATAAAGAGCTTGAAGATGTAATAAAAGAATCGGATTTTTTGTCATTGCATACAGCATTTTCACCTGAGTTAAGACATATGATTTCGATAAGAGAATTTGATTTGATGAAAAAATCAGCTTATTTGATCAATGCGGCAAGAGGTCCGCTTGTTGATGAAAAAGCTTTGGCAGATGCAATAAGAAGTGAAAAAATTGCAGGTGCCGCTCTTGATGTGTATGAGTTTGAGCCGAGTGTTTCAAAGGAGTTGTTTGAATTTGAAAATGTGTTGTTAGAACCGCATCTTGGAAATGCCACCTATGAAGCCAGAGAGGAAATGGGATTTATTGCTGTAAATAATCTTATTGATTTTAAAAATGGAAAAGTTCCAAGAAATAAAATAGTATAACAGGAGGAGAGTATGAGAGTAGGGTTTGGTAGTGATCATGCAGGTTTTTTTCTCAAGGAAATTTTAAAAAAACATCTTGAAGAAAAAGGGTTTGAATGTGTAGATTATGGAACATATAGTGAGGATAGAGTTGATTATCCTGACTATGGAAAGCTTGTCGGAGAAAAAGTGGCAAGTGGAGAAGTTGATAAAGGTGTTTTAATTTGCGGCACCGGAATTGGAATATCAATTTCTGCTAACAAAGTTAAAGGTGTTAGAGCTGCAGTTTGTTCAGAACCATATTCGGCAAAGATGACAGTAAGACATAACGATGCAAATATAATTGCAATGGGAGCTCGTGTTGTAGGAGAAGATGTTGCAAAAATGATTGTTGATACTTTTTTCAGTGAAGAGTTTGAAGGCGGAAGACATTTGGATAGAGTCAATAAGATGATGAAAATAGAAGAAGAAAATTAATTAATATTGCAAAAAAATTTGCAAACCCCTATACTTTAATCAAGGTAGGGGTTATTATGATGTTAAAAAAAATTCTTTTAATATTTATATTTGTTTTGTGTGTTTCATCTAAGGTTCATGCAATTGAAAATTATGAGGTTGTAGAGCTTAATGATAATACATCGATTTTTAAAAATTATGTTGATGGATATTCAATACAAATTCCAAAAAAATCTGTTTTGAAATTTGATGATAATTTTTATAAGAGTGAGATTAACTTTAAAGATACATCTGTAAAAATATTTGTTGAAAAATTTAATTCAAATTCAAAATATGATTCATATTTGTATTATACGTTAAAGGGTATAAGAGATTCAAAGTATGAACACAATATAACTTTTGACGGAATAAAGAGCAGTTCTATTGGGAATATGAATGTAATTGAATTTAATAGGAGAAAGTTATCTAAAATTAATGGAGATAAGAATAACTATTTTATTGCAATCGGTAATTTGCCAGATGAGCGGGCAGTTACTTTTATGGTTAAGTCTGAAAGAGAAATTAATAAAAAATTTATAATGTCCATGATAGACAGTTTCAAATTAAATTCTGAGATTAAGCCATATAAGATAAAGAAAGTTAGAAACAATACTACACATTATCATTGGGATATTGAAACGGCAAATTTATATAGAGAAGATTTTTTATATTCGGATAAAGTAACTTGGGGGCTTTTTGTTCATGATTTTTGGAGAAGTCCTGACATGAGTAATATAGAAAATAAAATTGAAAGTAAATTTAAGTATGCACTTTTATATCATAGTTTTAATTTTCCGAATGCTCAAGTGAGACAAGCTATAGATTATTGTAAAGTGTCTAATCGAAATTTGGAACTTACATTTCAAACTGATATAAAAAATAATAAAAATTTGATATATGATGTACTTGATGGGAAAAAAGATGAATTTTTAAAAGAGCTTGCACTTATAATAAGTTCCGAGCAATATCCTACGATATTTAGGCTTGCAAATGAAATGAACGGAGATTGGTGCAGTTATTGTGCTTGGAATACGGGGCTTGACAGTGATATATATGTTGAATTTTATAATTATGTATATAATATTTTTGAGGAAGCAGGAGCAAATAAGTATTTAATTTATGTATTTAATCCAAATGGAAGAAGTTTTCCAAATTATAAGTACAACAATGAGAGTATGTATAGACCAAGTAGCAGCAGATATGACATTTTAGGGCTTACACTATATAATACAGGAACCTATTATATGGACGAAAAGTGGGAAGAGTTTGACAGTTTATATGATAACTTATATAGAGATTGTATTAAGAAGTATGATAAACCGTTTATGATAACGGAGTTTGCATGCAGCAGTATTGGTGGAGACAAGATTAAATGGACTGAAAATATGCTGGATGTTTTAAGTGATAAGTATAAAAAAATTAAGGTTGCTATATGGTTTAACGGAATAGATTTAGATGAAAATAAAAATCCTGCAAGAATTTATAAAATAGACACACCAAAAGAAACTCTTGATATTTTTAAAAAATATTTTAAAGGGAAATAGATTATGGAATAAAAAGATATTATTATCGATATTTTTATAGAATCTGTTGCATGGTTAATATCAAAATACATAAAACCTATTGGAAATGAAAAGTTAAGAGATAAAATATCTTTTGCTATAAATAATTTGGTATAGTTTATGCATTTATGTATTGATTTTAAAAATTTTTTGAAGGCATAATAATGAGCCTATTGACAATCTAAAAAAATATATGTATCATAAAAGAAAACACCTCATAAATAGGGGTTATACGTTTTTTTCATATTGGCGAAGTTATTTTGCCAATTTTTTATTTGTGAGGAAATATAAGAAGTAAATTGATTAAAAATTTTGGCTCAATTACATAATAAGGCTGAGATTAAAGAGGAATTTTCATAAAAATAGTTTATTAAGAGAGTAAATTAAAGTGAAAAGCATAACAATTATTTTATGTCAATGTGAGGATATATTTAATTCATTAGTATAGGAGGATGAAATGACTAAATTTATTTTTGTTACAGGGGGAGTTGTTTCGGGAATAGGCAAAGGAATTTCCGCAGCAAGTATAGGAAGGCTTTTAAAGGATAGAGGGCTCAGTGTTTTTATGCAAAAATTTGATCCCTATATCAATATTGACCCGGGGACAATGAGTCCATATCAACATGGAGAAGTATTTGTTACTAAGGATGGGGCTGAAACGGATCTTGATCTTGGACACTATGAAAGATTTATTGATGAAGAGCTTACAAAAAGAGCAAGTATAACAACGGGAAAGGTATATTCAAAAGTAATAAATAAAGAAAGACGTGGAGATTATAACGGAGCAACTGTTCAGGTTATACCTCATATAACTGATGAAATTAAAAAGTCTGTTTATAAAGCGGGAAAAGAATCCGGTGCAGATATAATAATAACAGAAATCGGAGGCACAGTAGGAGATATAGAATCACAGCCGTTTTTAGAGGCAATAAGACAAATTCACTCTGAAAATAAGGCTGAAGATGTTTTGTTTGTGCATACTGTTCTTGTTCCAAAAATTCCGGGATCCGATGAGCTTAAGACAAAACCTACACAACACTCATTTAAGGTATTGATGAGTTATGGAATTAAGGCGGATATAATAATAACAAGATCAGATGGAGAGATTACCGATTCAATAAAGGAAAAAATATCATTATTCTGTGATGTACCTAAGGAAGCGATAATAGAATCAAAAACGGTTGAACTAATATATGAAGTACCTATTATCTTCCACGAACAGGGAATTGACGAATATATTTTAAATAAGCTTAATTTATCAAATCAACCCCAATCTAAAAAGAGTTGGAGTAAAATGGTCTGTGAATTTAAAAAGGCAAAAAGAGAAGTTTGCATTGCTCTTGTAGGTAAGTATACTGAGCTTCACGATGCTTATCTTTCTGTGACACAGGCATTATTTGATGCAGGATATGCAAATGGAGCAAGAGTAAAAATAAAATGGATTAATGCTGAAAGTCTTGAAAAGGGAAATGTTGAAGATATATTTAAAGATGTAGACGGAATTATAGTTCCCGGCGGATTTGGCAGTAGAGGAACTGAAGGGATGATTTCAGCAAGTAAATATGCAAGAGAAAATAATGTTCCCTATTTTGGAATTTGCTATGGTATGCAAATTGTTTTGATAGATATTGCAAGAAACAAATTAGGATTTAAAGGTGCAAATAGTACAGAGATAGATCCTGAAACAACTTATCCGATAATAGATCTTCTTGAAAATCAAAAGACAGTTGAAAATCTGGGAGGTACATTAAGACTTGGAAATTATGAATGTACTTTAGAAGAGGGAACAAAGGCAAGAGAGCTTTATGGAGTTGAAAAAGTTGTTGAACGTCATAGACATAGATATGAGTTTAACAATAGATTTAGAGGAGATATAAGAAAAGAGGGAGTTATATTTTCGGGGATAAATGAAGATCTTGATCTTGTTGAAATAATAGAACTTAATTCTCACAAGTTCTTTGTTGCTTGTCAATTTCATCCTGAATTTAAGTCGCGTCCAAATAAGATTCATCCATTATTTGACGGTTTTATAAAAGCATCACTTGAAAAATAGAATAAAGAGCTGATTTCAATTAGAGAAATCAGCTCTTTATTCTTTATTTAATTAATAATTATTGCTATAATTTAGTTGAGGTATGTTTATGAAAAAAGGCGACTATGTAGTTATATTATTTATAGTTTTACTTGCAGTTTCTGTTTTTGGAATTACTCATAGAAAAATTGAAAATAACGGCAAATTATATGCTGTTATAAAAGTAGACGGGAAAGAGATTGCAAGGTATGAAATGGGAGTTAAGAAAGAAATTCATCATATTGACAGTAAGTATGGTCACAATGAGATAGAGATATATGATAATAGTGTTAAGATATCAGAATCAAATTGTAGGGATAAAATTTGCATTCATATGGGAAGTATAAATAGGCAAGGTCAATCTGTAATATGTTTACCAAATAGGCTTATTGTAACTATTGAAGGTGAAGAAAATGAAGTGGATGTGGTTTTACATTGAAAAATAGAAAAATGATTTTTTTAGCACTTCTTGTAGCGCTTGGAATTGTAATAGGACTTTTTGAAAATGTAATTGCACTTCCTGTTGCGCTGCCCGGAGCAAAACTTGGGCTTTCAAATATAGTTGTATTAGTCAGCATTGTATCTTTTGGATTTGTAGAAGGTCTTATAGTTGCATTTTTAAAATCAATTTTATTAATTGCAGTAACAGGTTCCGTTTCTTCTTTTATTTTTTCTTTTACCGGTGCTATGTTAAGCAGTTTTATAATGATTTTAGCATTGAAATATTTGAAGAAATATGTGTCATTAATAGGAGTCAGTTTACTTGGTTCAGCATTTCATAATATAGGGCAGGTTCTTGCGGCAAGCTTTATATTAAAGAGCCTTGCAATTTTTTCTTATTTACCTTTACTTTTAATACTGGGGATTTTTACCGGATACTTTGTAGGGCTTTCAAGCGGATATATAGTTGAAAATTTGAATTCTAATTTTAAGGGGAGATTAAATTGATTATACTTGCGTCAAAATCAAGCAGAAGGCAGGAAATTCTTTCGAGATTTTTAAAATTTGAGGTTATAAGTTATGAAATTGAAGAAAATAATTTATATTATAGTTCGCCTGAGCAACTTGTAATGGCACTTTCTTTTGAAAAAGGTATAGAAGTTGCCAAAGATTACAAGAATGATATTGTCATTTCCGCAGATACAATTGTCTCAATTGAAAGCTGTGTTTTAGGTAAGCCCCTAGATAGAGAAGATGCTTTTGAGATGATCAGGAAATTGTCAGGGATAGAGCATGAAGTTTTAACCGGATATAGTTTATTTAATTTAAGTAAAAATATTAAGTATACAGATTATGCAGTTTCAAAGGTAAAATTTAAAAATTTAAGTGATAATCAAATAAATGAATATTTAGATACCAATGAATATGTAGATAAAGCCGGCGCTTATGGAATTCAAGGATATGGAAGTGTTCTTGTCGATTATATTATTGGAGATTTTGATAACATTGTAGGATTTCCGATTTCAAAAATTGCAGATGATTTAAGCAGGCTATTTGGTATTTCTGTTTTGAAGGAGGTTATTCACAATGGAGAAGAAACTTAGTAGAACATATAGCATTAAGGATATGCCGATAGATGATAGACCTCAAGAAAAACTTATGAAACTAGGTGCAGACAGTTTGACAAATGCTGAGCTGTTAGCATTGATTATAAGAACAGGTACAAAAACTAAGACATCTGTAGAAATTTCACAAGAAATTTTAAATACTATAAGTATTGGAAGAGACAAAAATTCGAGTGCAATCAGCTTTTTGAAAAATATAAGTATGGCAGATCTTATGGAAGTAAAAGGAATAGGAGAAAGCAAGGCTGCCATGATTTTAGCTGCAATTACTCTTGCAAGTAGAATTAATAGGGAAAGTGTGTTTAAAAAAGAAAAAATATCCTCTCCCGCAATATTGGTGGATTATGTAATGGACGAAATGAGTTCACTACAAATAGAGGAATTTAGGATTGTAGTTTTAAATACTAAAAAAGAAATTGAAAATATAAAGTGTATTTCAAAAGGAATAATAAATGCAACCTTAGTTCATCCGAGAGAAGTTTTTAAAACTGCAATTGATGAGCGTGCGCATACAATAATATTATTACATAATCATCCTTCCGGAGATCCTACTCCGTCGAGGGAGGACTTTGAACTTACCGACAAGTTAAGCGGTACGGGCAAAGTGATTGGAATAGAAGTTATAGATCATATAATTATAGGAAATAAAAAATATTACAGTTTTTTAGAACATGGGAAAATTTGAAATGGGAAAATATTACATTGATAATGATTTAAAAGTCGCAATTTATTATGATGGTAAAATAAATCGCATTCAGGATCTTGAAGAATCGAGAATAAGAGATATTTATAGAGGACGTGTTGAAAATATTGTTCATTCTATGAATGCGGTATTTGTAAATATAGGAACGGAAAATGGGTATTTGAATTTAGAAGATATAGACGGAGACATAAAAGTCGGAGATGATATATTAGTTCAAATAAAGAAAATACCTGAAGAAAATAAACTCGTAAAGCTTACAATGGAACTTTCTGTTGACGGAAAGTATATTATCTATTTTCCTATGGAAAAATTTGTAAAGTTTTCCAAAAATCTTAATTTTGAAAAGAAAAACGAATTAAAGAAATTTGCTGTAAAAAATAATTTAAGAGGAGTTTTATTTAGAACAAATGCAAATAATGCACAGACAGATGAAATATTAGAAGAATATAGTGAATTATTTGATATAGGAAATAAACTGATAAGAGAAAAAAATTTAAGACCTACTCCGAAACTGATATATTGCAAAAGTGGTGTGGAGGATTTTCTTAGAGATAATGTTGTTGATGAAGATGTTATTATAAATGACATACAATTATATAATACATATAAGAATAAATATAATTTAATCTATGATAAAGATTTTAAAATTATATATAATAGAGAAATTTTAGAAGACTATAAAAAATTATTTTTAAAAACAGTAAAACTTAAAAGCGGAGCCAATATTGTTATTGAAGAAACTGCAGCTTTGTCTTCAATAGATGTAAATACGGCAAATTTTGTCGGAAACTTAGATTTTGAAGATACAATATTTAAAGTTAATGAGGAAGCGGCAGTTGAGATTGCAAGACAAATTATTTTAAGAAATATTTCGGGAATAATAATTATAGATTTTATAGATATGAAAACTTATTCCGAAAAGAAGAAAATATTAAAAATTTTGCAAAGAGAATTTAAAAAGGATTTTTCAAGAACTGTGGTGTATGGATTTACTAAACTTAATCTTGTGGAGATAAGTAGAAAAAATCTTGGAGTTAAGCTTAAGAATAAATTGGAAGTATAGTTATGATAATAAATGCATTTGGCGATTCAGTTGTTGCAGGGTTTGGAGTTGGAAGAGAGAACTCATTTGTAAATATCGATAGGAAGGATATAATCATAAATAATTTCGGAATAAATGGGACAACATCACTTGATGTTTTAAATTTAATTAATAGAGTTGATTTTAAAGATACATTTTTATTGTATGTGGGGATCAATGACTTTTTATCTGAAATAAGTTTTTATGATGTAGAAAAAAATATTGAGAGGATAGCTGACAGTATAACCGGCAGGTGTTCAAAAATAGTTTTGTGCACACCACATTTTTTGTCTTCTGATGCAACTTACGGTTGGTGCAACAGCTCGATATTTTTATCAGTAAATAGAAAGCTTGAGTTATATCAAGAATTTTTAGTGAATTTAGCAAGGTGTAGAGAATTTAACATAATTAATTATTATAAGATACTGGGAAATTATAAAGATTATGATAGCCTGTTTTTTGACGGAATACATCCAACTATAAGTACTCATAAAATTATGAGAGAGGAATTAAAAAAGGTGGTATTATGAAAATTATCGGCAAATTTAGCTTAAGTAATTTTACAAAGAGGGAAAAGGTTTTGATAGGCATATTTATTGCAATTTTATTGGAACTTATTTTTTATCTTGTATTTATTTCTCCGGTTTTTGTTAAATATAAGTCTATAAATTTCAAAATTGAAGAGACTAAAAACGAAATTTCAACTAAAAATAAAATTATTGAGAATATTAATTTTTTAAATCAGAAAAACGATAGTATGTCTAAAATAGATAGATTTAATTATCATAAGAGTTTTGATGAAGGAAATTCAGATTATATAAATTTGTTGCTTAAAGATATAGCTGAAATTCAGAATGTAAATTCAAATGAAGTAAATCTGACAACCGATAGAAAAAATATAAGTGGAGTTTTAGAAATTTCGAAACAATATCTCGTTGATTCTATTTCGATACAGAGGGAAGATGAAGAGATATATAGCGTTTATATAAAAATTAACGATGAAAAAATGGACACGCAGATGCCTAAAGTAATTAAGAGTGAAAAAAAGATTGATGAGAGTATAAATCTTAAGAAAGAATTTTTAAAGAGCAGAATAGAAAATAAAACCTCATTTTCAAGCGAAGAGCAATTGACCGAAAAGAAAATTGAGAAAATTTCAAATGAGAATAGTGGTAAAAACAGTATATTGGATAATAATATAAAAAATAACTTGGGAATTGATTATGAAAATGCAACATTATTATATGCTTCTAAAAATAACGGGAGTATGTTTGCAAAAGATAACAAGGATGAATTGGTAATATATTATGAATTACATAATGAAATTGGAAGTAATGAAATTTTGATTTTATTCAATCAAGAGTTAGAATTAAAAAATTTAAAATTTAAATTATATGCACCGGATAATTTTGACGGTGAATTTGGAATTTACGGAAGAGAAAAGATTTCTTTGAAAGATAAGGTTAAATGTGGAGAAGTTAATGATATAAATATCGAGAATGTCGGTGATTTTGTTGGAATATATTATAAGCTAAATGAAGGAGAACGTGAAAATGGAATTTTTTCAGTCGGTGATTTTGAGGGAATGCTATGAAAAAGGGATTTACTTTAATTGAACTTATACTTACTATTTCAATTATAATCATAATTTTATCTGTTGGTATATATAAAAGCAGCATTGTATCGGACTATGAAGCACTGAAAAGCATGGATGAATTGTTTGAAAATTTAAGATATTCAAGAAATTTAGCAATTTCACAAAAAATTCATCAAAAATTACATTTTTTGAAGATAACAGCTATGAAATCAAATGTAACAAATTCAGAGAAAAATATAGGCTGTCACAAAAAATTGATATGTCTATGGCTAATGACAAGTACGGAAGAAAAAGTATAACTTTTACAAAAAGCGGTGCCCCAAGTTATTCTAATGCACAAACTATAACTTTAAGGTATGGAAATAAAGAATATTTTATAACCATTGAACCGGTTACAGGTAAGGTGAATTTTAAAAAATGAAAAAAGGTTTTATGTTATTGGATGTCATTCTTTCAATAGCAATCATTGCGATAATTGCATCTGTTTTAATTCCTGCGAGTATAAACTTTATTTCAAGCAGAGAAAAGATCATGGATATTTCCGATTCGTATATGATGCTTAAAAATCAAATGGAGGTAGTAGGAGCGTCTAAATACTATGGCACAGGTACTTATGACATAGTAATTCCAAAAGAGTATAAGTATTATATACAGGAAGATAATATTTCTGATAATTTAACAAAAATTAAAATTATATTATATAGAGATGGGGGCGAAAAAATTGAGGTCGAAGAAATATTTCCGTCAAAAGGGCTTTACTCTAATTGAATTGGTTCTTGCCATAGGTATTTCTATGATTATTTTTTCTGTATTATCATCAATTTTTGGACTTGTGGCAAAAACAATTACAATCTCATCAAGCGGTAATGAATTTTTAAACAGCTCCTATTTTTCGTCAAATTATATATACAGAGAAGTTGCCTCTGCAGATTATATAATTAAAAATGAAAACAAAAATTCTTTGGGATTTGCACTTGTAAATGTGTTTAATGCTAAAAAAGGAAAGAAATATAGATATGTGTATTATGTTTTTAGTGACAGTTCAATAAAAAGAAAGGCGCTTGTCAGAAATAGTATTTTTGAAGGAAACTTAATCACCGGTAAGACCGGAACAAATATTATAGCAAAGAACATAAAGTCTGTAGACAGCACTGTAAATGATGAGATTATAAAATTGAATATAGAGCATGAATTAAATGGAATTTCAAAGAAGTATGAAATTGAAATTATAAATAGAACTTTCGGAGAAATCAAATGAGAAAGAACGGATATACATATTTAATAACAATTTTAGTAATAGCTGTTATAGTTATAGCAATAAGTTATATGATTGGAATATTTAATAATAATTTGATAATATATAAAAACGAAAGAGATTCAATTCAATCGGGAATGTATGCTGAATCAATGATCAATATTTCTATTTCCGACTATGATAAATTGAAAGAGGTATGCAGAAAAATTTATTATGACGGAAAAAATGATTTTTTGAATATTAAACCGGAATACACTGTTGATGATATTGAAATAAAAAAATTAGAAATTTGTAATGATTCAACATTTTCTAAGAATGGATTTTTGATAACTTCAGTAATAGAATATAATGGAATAGAAGAAAGTTGTTTTGCAAAGGGAGAAATAGTGAACAGTCTTTTCACTATGGGAAAGTCCATATTAAATCCGAGAATATTAGAGGGGGATGAAATTAACAATTTAAAAGAAACAGAAATTGATTTCAACGATGCAAACAAGAGTATAGCAAGAGTAATTGAAATTTCACAAGACTGTTATATGAAAAAAGACGGTTTAAATATAATAATATATACAGAGGAAATAGAGGAAACCGAGTTTGGAAAAACGGTTAAAGAAAATATTTTACATAAGTATTCATGCTATGATGACATATATTTAAAACAAATCGGCGGGACAGTTGCGATTGAAGATGTTGTTAAAATTTATGGCATAGTGGAGTTATCGTCAGTTTATCTTTATAAGGACATTGAAATTCAGGGGATTTTAAATTTAAAGGGGAATATAAATTATATTGATTCCAAAGCGCAGATAAATGTCAAAGGAATAACTATAAATACATGTGGAAATTCTGAAAATAATTTGAATTCAGAGTATGATTTTGATTTAGTAAATAGGTATTCAGAGCATATAAAAAATTTTATAAGGCCGAAGATTAATACAATTCAAAAGAGTTTGCCTGAAATATAACATTTGTCTTGATAGGTAGTTCGCATATTGATATAATAAAGTATAGAGATAAATTTAGGAGGTAAATTATGATTACAGCAGGTGATTTTAGAAAAGGTGTTACATTTGAAATGGACGGAGATGTTTATGAAGTAATTGATTTTCAACATGTAAAACCTGGAAAAGGAGCTGCGTTTGTAAGAACAAAAATCAAATCAGTACTTACCGGGGGAATAAAAGATACAACATTTAATCCGTCTGAAAAATATGAAAAAGCAGTAATAGAGACAAGAGAAATGCAATATTTATATAAAGATGGAGACTTATATTATTTCATGGATAATGAAACTTATGAACAAGTTCCTATGGAAGAAGATATGGTAGAAGAGGCTCTTAACTTTATGAGAGAAAATGATGTTGCAGTTATTAACTTTTATCAAGGAAAGCCGTTTAGAGTTGCACCTGCAAACTTTGTTGAGTTGGAAGTTACACAAACAGAACCGGGAGTTAAGGGTGATACTTCATCAGGCGGAACTAAGCCTGCAACAGTTGAAACAGGTTTTACATTGAATGTACCTTTGTTTGTAAATACCGGGGATAAAATAAGAATAGATACAAGAACCGGAGAATATATGTCAAGAGTATAGGAGGATATTATGGAAAATATATTGAACAGAATAGCTTATTTAGAAGGTTTAGCAGATGGATACGGAATTGATGAAAGTTCTAAAGAGGGAAAACTTTTAGTAGAAATCATTGATGTTCTTTCTGAAATGGCAGAAGAAATAAGAGATGCTCAAGAAGATCTTGAAGAGTATGTTGACATTATAGAAGAAGATTTATCGAGCTTAGAAGATTATGTATATGATGAATCTGATGATGATGATTTCGATTTGTATGATGATGATTTCGATTTTGATGATGATTCATATTATGACGAGTTGGACGAATGCTGCAACGGAGATTGCGATTGTTGTGATGAAGTTGAAGACTAATTAATTAAGGTCTCTTGGTATAAGAGACCTTTTTTGTTATAAATTGAATATGAAGGCATTATTTGATATAATTGAATACAGAATACGGAGGTGTTATGATGTCTGAAAAATATTTAGTAGATGCAATGAGTGACGGCAATGTCAAAATTGCAGATGATGTAATTGCTACAATAGCAGCTGTTGCAACTGAAGGTGTAGAAGGTGTAGTTGAAATGCAATCTACATTAAAGGCAAGTGTAACAGATATGCTTGGAGTTAAAAATCTTGCGCGTGGAGTAAAAGTTAGCGTTGGAGAACAAGAAGCAGTTATAGATATGTTTATTACCGTTCTTTACGGAAAAAATATAGTTGAAATTTGTAAAAATGTTCAAGAAAAAGTAAAAGAAGCAGTTGAAAATATGACAGGACTTGATGTAGTAGAAGTAAACATTCATGTAAGCGGAATAGCTTTAACGGAAAAAGAGAAGGCAAGGGCTTAATAATGAGTAGGAAGAAAGCACGTATAGGACAAATGCAAGTTCTATATCAAATGGATATAACAGATGACTTTTCTTCTGACGGATTAAATACTTTTTTAGAAAATTTTGAATTTTCGGAAGAGGAGAAAGATTATATTAACTCCACAATTCCTGAAATTATAAAAAATTTAGAAAATATTGATCAAACTATACAAAGTCATCTTGAAGGCTGGAGTTTAAACAGACTTGCAAAAGTTGATAAGGAAGTATTAAGGATTGCAATATATGAAATTTTATATAGAGATGATATTCCAGAAGAGGTATCAATAAATGAAGCAGTTGAAATATCAAAGCAATTTGGTTCAAGTGAATCTTCCAAGTTTATTAACGGAATTTTAGGTAGCATTTACAGAAGTATGCATGTGGAAAATCAACGAGAGCAGCAGTGAGCCTTGCTCTCGGTTCTCATTTAATGGTGTAGTGGAATGAATGCAATAAAAGTAAGAGAACTTAATAAATATATAAAGAAATATATTGCCATGGACTATCTTTTAGCGGATGTAACTGTTGAAGGAGAAATATCAAATTTTAAGAAGCATACAAATGGAAATTTATATTTTTCATTAAAAGATGATTATGCAAAGATAAATGCAATTATGTATTTTAGTGAAGCTTGTTCGATTAATTTCAGTCCGAAAAACGGAGATAGTGTAATAGTAAAGGGCTCTGTATCAATTTTTGAAAAAGACGGATTAATAAATTTATATGTAAGAGATATGAAAATAGTCGGTCTTGGCGATTTATATGAAAGGTATTTATCATTAAAAGAATCTCTTTATAAAGAGGGGATTTTTGATGAGTCAAAGAAAAAGAAAATTCCATATTTTCCGCAAAGAGTAGGTGTTATAACTTCTCCGACAGGAGCTGCCATAAGAGATATAATAAATGTACTTTCAAGAAGAAACCCTGCTGTCGATATATTGTTGTATCCATCAAATGTACAGGGTGATTTTGCGACAAGTCAGCTTATTGAAGGGCTTAATTATTTTGAAAAAAATCCTGTTGATGTAATTATAATAGGTCGTGGTGGCGGATCTCTTGAAGAACTTTTTTGTTTTAATGATGAAGAACTTGCCAGAAAAATTTATTCTATGAGTATACCGATAATATCCGCTGTAGGGCATGAAATAGATTATGTTATAAGTGATTTTGTAAGTGATTTAAGAGCACCTACGCCATCTGCAGCAGCGGAAATGGTATCTATGAGTAAGGAAGATTTAGAAAATAGATTAAGTCTTTTAAAAAATAGATTGGATAAAATTTTACAGCAAAAAGTTGAAGATAATACAAGTAGAATTGATTTATTAGGCGAAATTTTAAATATTAAGTTTGAAAAATTTTATGCAAATAAATTAGAAAGCTTAAAAAAACTTGATTTAGAGAACAGTAAATGGAAGCTTATTTATAAAGTGAAATATAAAAAGCAAAATTTAGAATTGACATTTAATAATCTTGATATGAAGTTTAACAAAAAAATTTCAATCAATAAAAATCTTTTGTATAATATTGGAGAAAAGCTTAGGAGCAGTAAGTTTACACAGAGAATTTATTTAAAGAATAAGTTTGGGGCAATAGTGTCTTCTGTTAAAGATTTAAGTGTAGGGGATGAAGTTCTAATAAGCTTTGCTGATGGGACTGCAACTGCAAATATTAGTAAGACAAAAGTTGGGAGTGGTATAGATGAGTGAAAGTTATGAAAGTGCATATTCAAGACTTGAAAATATAGTTAAAGATTTGGAGTCTGATAATATATCACTTGAAGAGTCAATAAGCAAATATGAAGAGGGACTCAAACTTTTTAAATACTGTTCAAAAATATTAAATGAGTATGAGGGAAAGGTAAAAGTACTTATGCAAGAGGGAACAGAAGTAGAGGAAAGAGAATTTAAAAGTGGTGATGATTTGTATGAATAATTACAGTGAAATTATAGAATTAATTAATAATTCAATATATAGGAGTTTTACGGCTGCCGATGAATATCAAAAAAAGGTATATGAATCTATGTCCTATTCTCTTTCATCAGGCGGGAAAAGAGTCAGGCCGTTGCTTAGTCTTTTAGCATATAAGTCAGTTAGCGGAAGTGAGGATTTTACAAAGATTCTTCCGTTTGCGACTGCGATAGAACTGATTCACACTTATTCTTTAATCCACGACGATTTACCGGCTATGGATAATGATGATTTAAGAAGAGGAAAGCCTACAAATCACAAAGTATATTCAGAGGCAATAGCTATACTTGCAGGAGACGGACTTTTAAATATGTCTGCGGAAGTTATGTCAAGAGAGCTTGATAAATATGATGAAATGGATGAGTTAAAAAGAGCAATTAAGGCTATGAAGTATATATTTACCGCATCAGGAGTACATGGTATGATTGGCGGTCAAGTAATAGATATGGAATATGGCTATAATATGAATCTTGATATTTGTGAAAGTATGTATAAACTTAAAACTGCCGCATTAATTAAGGCAGCAATTGTATCAGGAGCAATAATTGCAGGTGCAAGTGATGAAGAGATAGCGACATTTGAAGAATATGCAAACTGTATAGGAATTGCATATCAAATAAGAGATGATATATTGGATTTAGAAGCAGACAGTAAAAAAGAAAAGAATACAATGGTAAATTTTAGAAGTAATGATGAGCTTGTATCAAGAATAGAAGGACTTACAGCAAGAGCACAGGAACAGATTAATTCTCTTCAATATGATACTTCAGAGTTACAGGAGTTTGCAAAAATTCTTATGAACAGAGGAAGATAATATGGGAAAAATTCGTGCTGATGTATTTTTGGTGGAAAACGGACTTACAGGATCAAGAGAAAAAGCTAAAAGATTAATTATGAGCGGAGAAGTCTTTATCGGAACACAAAGAGTTGAGAAGGCAGGAGAGCTTATAGATAAAGAATCAAATGTAACTATAAAGTCAAATTCTCAGAAATATGTAAGCAGAGGCGGATTTAAGCTTGAAAAAGCAATAGAAATGTACTATATAGATTTGAACGATAAAATTTGTGCAGATATAGGTGCTTCAACAGGCGGTTTTACACATTGTATGCTTTTAAATGGAGCAAAAAAGGTTTATGCAATAGATGTTGGATATAATCAGCTTGATTATAGTTTGAGAGTTGATGATAGAGTTATTTCAATGGAAAAAACAAATATAAGACTTTTTGATACTGAACTTATAAAAGATGAAATTGATTTTATATCAATAGATGTAAGCTTTATTTCATTAGAACTTGTCCTTCCGAAGGCAACAGAATTATTGAAGGATAACGGGCAACTTGTTGCACTAATAAAACCTCAATTTGAGGCGGGAAAAGAAAAGGTTGGGAAGAAAGGTATTGTAAAAAATCAATCGGTTCATAGAGAAGTATTAGAAAAGATAATTTCCCTTGCAAAAAAATTGGAACTTAGAATTTGCGGTTTGACCTTTTCTCCAATAAAGGGAACTACCGGGAACATAGAATTTTTAATATATTGCGAGAAGTCAAAAAATGAAGATTTAGATTATAATTTAGATGAGCTTTTAAAAGAAAGTACTCAAATATAGGTGAATATATATGTTACTTGAACTTAGTATTAAAAATTTTGCCATAATTGAAGATTTAAGAGTTGAGTTTGAAAAAGGACTAAATGTAATTACAGGAGAAACAGGCTCAGGTAAATCTATAATAATAGATGCACTTTCAATGGTATTGGGCGCAAGAGCAAGTAAAGATGTAATAAAATCGGGAAAAGAATTTGCATTTATAGAGGCTATTTTTTCAAATGATGGAATTTTAAAAACTGAATTAGAAAAATACGATATAGATAATGATGATTTGATAGTGATATCTAGAGAAATAAGAATAGATAGACCGTCTATTACTAAAATAAACGGTAGAACGATTACGGGTTCTGTTTTAATTCAAATAACATCAAAATTAATAGATATATTTGCTCAACATGAAAATATTTCACTTATGAATAATATAAATCAAAGAAAATTAATAGATTCATTTGGCGATGACAGTCATATTGAACTTTTAAATAATTTGACAATATTAATTGAACAATTACATAAATTAAAAGAGGATTTTAAAATTAAATCATCACAAAATAAGAATAGAGATAGAGAAATAGACCTTTTAAAGTATCAAGCAGAAGAAATAAAAAATGCAAACTTGTCTGAAGAAGATGAGACTATTGATGACAAGTATAAAATTATAAATAATATTTCTGAAATTTCAAGGCAAGCGCAATCTGCAACAGCTATTTTAAATAGCAGTTATGACCAAGCTAATATAGAAGATTTATTCGATAGTGTAATAGGCAATTTGAATTTTATTATAAAATACGATAAAAACATGCAAGATTGTTATGACGAACTTGAAGATATCAGATACAGGATAAAAGATATTTCCTATACAATTGAAAAATATTTAAGTTCTTTGGAATATAGTGAAGAGGAACTTAGATTTTTAGAGAATAGAATTGATACGGTAAATACGTTAAAGAAAAAATATGGAAATAAAATATCGGATATATATTCTTTCCTTGAGGAGGTTGAAAACAGACTTCATTTCCTTGAAAATTTTGATGATGAAATAAAAAAGCTTGAGGATGAAATAAGTTTTGTTAATAATCAAGCGCTTGATATTGCAAGAAAAATATCTGAAAACAGAAAAAGTGTATCCAAGTTTCTTGAACATACAGTAGCAGAAGAACTAAAAGAATTAAATATTAAAAATGCAAGGTTCAAAATAGACTTCAGAGAAAAGGAAATATCAAAAGATGGAATAGATGATATTGAATTTATGATAGTTACGAATGCGGGAGAAGATTTTAAATCACTTACAGATACTGCATCCGGAGGAGAAATGAGCAGGATAATGCTCGGATTTAAAAGTATTATTGCACAAAAAGATGATATACAAACATTGATATTTGATGAAATTGATACGGGAATAAGTGGTCGTACCGCTCAGATAGTTGGAAACAAAATAAAAAAATTAGCAAAAGACAGACAGGTTATCGTAATATCACACTTGCCTCAAATAGTTTCACTTGCAGATACTCATTATTTAATAGAAAAACTTGAGAGAATTAATGAAACCACATCAAGAATAAGGAAGCTGAATTATAATGAGAGAGAGATGGAATTAGCAAGATTAATTGGAGGGTTTATGATTTCCGACGCAACTATCTCGGCTGCAAGAGAAATGCTATTTAATAAGGAGAAATAAGATGGATAAAACTGAAAGAACGATGAAAACTGATAGAATTTACGATGGAAAGATATTATCTTTAAGAGTAGAAACAGTTGAGCTTCCGGATAAAAAATATTCTAAAAGGGAAATAATAGAACATCCGCCTGCAGTCGTAATAGTTCCTGTAACTTCAAACAATGAAATTATAATGATAAAGCAGTTTAGAAAACCGATAGAAAAGGTTATTTATGAAGTTCCGGCAGGACTTTTGGAGATAAATGAGAGCCCCATTGATGGAGCAATTAGAGAATTGAAAGAAGAGACAGGATATCATGCTGATAAAGTTGAATATATGACGGAATTTTATTCATCACCGGGATTTTGTACAGAAAAAATGTATATTTTTTCTGCTGAGAATCTTGAATTTGAGGAACAAAAATTAGATGAGGATGAATTTATAGATTTAGAAATAGTTCCGTTTGACAGGGCTTTAAAGATGATAAAACTTGGAGAAATTATGGACGCTAAAACAATAGCGGGAATATTAATTTATAATGAAATGAGGAATGATGAATAATGTTAGAAAAATCAGTTGAATATATAAAGAGTAAAATTAAAGTTAATCCTGAAATTGCAATAATATTAGGTTCAGGACTTGGAGATTTTGTAGATACAATAGAAAATAAGTTTGCAATAAATTATGAAGATATACCGGGTTTTCCAAATTCAACAGTAGTTGGACACAGCGGAAAGTTGATTTTTGGAAATGTTGGAGATAAGTTTATAGTTGCGATGCAAGGTAGAATTCACTATTATGAAGGACAAGGCATAGATAAAACAGTTTATCCTATGAAGGTATTATGTGAACTTGGAATAAAAAAATTGATAGTTACAAATGCATCCGGCGGAGTAAATAAGAGTTTTAAACCTTCCGATATTATGCTGATAAAAGATCATATAAATTATACTGGTGTAAATCCGTTAATAGGTAAAAATGAAGACGATAAGGGACCGAGATTTTTGGATATGACATACACTTATTCAAAGGAGCTTAGAGATAAAGCTAAAGAAGTTGCAAAAAATATTGACTTAGATATTAAAGAGGGAGTATACATGTGGTTTACAGGCCCATGTTATGAAACTCCGTCAGAAGTAAAACTTGCTGCGATAGTTGGAGCGGATGCTGTTGGAATGAGTACAGTACCTGAAGTTATAATCGCAAGGCATAGAGGAGTAGATGTACTTGGTTTTTCGTGTATAACAAATATGGCGGCAGGGATATTGGAACAACCGCTTAATCATGAAGAAGTAATAGAGGTGTCTAATAAGATAAAAGATAAATTTGCGCAATATGTAAGAGAAGTGATAAAGGTGATCTAATGAATATATACGATATTATTGAGAAGAAAAAACAGAGTTTAGAGCTCAATAAAGAAGAAATAGAATATTTTATAAATGGATATACTAATGGAACAATACCTGATTATCAAATATCAGCACTGCTTATGGCAATTTATTTCAGAGGTTTGAATATAGAAGAAACGTATTATTTGACAAATGCTATGATTAATTCCGGAGATACTATAGATCTAAGCCCGATAGATGGAATTAAAGTTGATAAGCATTCAACAGGCGGTGTAGGGGATACCACATCTTTAATTTTAGGACCGCTTGTGGCAAGCTGCGGGGTTCCATTTGCAAAAATGAGTGGAAGAGGTCTTGGACATACGGGAGGAACTCTTGATAAACTTGAGTCAATTCCCGGAATGAGTATAGACCTTTCAATTGAAAAATTTATAAATAATACAAATAAAATTAAAATGGCAATTTGTGGGCAGACAAGTGACATAACGCCCGCCGATAAAAAGTTATATGCTCTGAGAGATACAACGGCAACGGTAGATAATGTAAGTCTTATTTCAAGTTCTATTATGAGTAAAAAAATAGCTGTAGGAGCAGATTGCCTTGTACTTGATGTAAAAGTCGGCTCAGGTGCTTTTATGAAAAATGTGGAAGATGCCAGAGAACTTTCAAAAATGATGGTAGACCTTGGAGAGAAATTTAACAGAAAGACAGTAGCTGTAATAACAAATATGGACGAACCGCTTGGACTTGCTGTCGGAAACTCATTAGAGGTAATTGAAGCGATAGATACATTAAAGGGAAGAGGACCTAAAGATTTAGAAGATTTGTGTCTAAGCCTTGGGGCAAAGCTTCTTGTATTAGCTAATAAATGCAATGATGAGAAAAGCGCTCGAATTTTATTAGAAGAAAATATCAAAAATGGACTTGCATTTGAAAAATTTAGAGAGTTTATAGAAATGCAAGGTGGAGATGTAAGTTATGTAGATGATACTTCAAAGTTCAAGTTGTCATCTAGAAAGAGAGAAGTTTTTTCAGAAAAATCCGGGTATGTGACAAAAATAGATGCTCTTGAAATAGGAGAAATCTCTAAAAATTTAGGAGCAGGGCGTGAAACTAAGGAATCTGAAATAGATCTTGGAGCAGGCATTGTGCTTAACAAGAAGATAGATGACTATGTAGAAGCAGGAGATCCGCTTGCAACAATATATACGGAGAGAAAAGAACAAATAGATAAAGCTGTTGCAGGAATAAAAGAAGCATATAAGCTTGGAGAAAAAAATAGTAAAGCATATAAAATTATAATTGAGGAAATTCAAAAATGTTAAATTTTTCAAATTTAGATTTAAAGAGTGTATTATTTACTATAATAGCTCTTTTAATTGCAATAATACCGCACGAAATAGCGCATGGATATGCAGCATATTTACTTGGGGATGATACAGCTAAAACTGATGGTAGATTATCTCTTAACCCTATAAATCATATAGATCCTATAGGGCTTATTTCGATGGTTATTTTAAGATTTGGCTGGGCAAAGGCTGTGCCTATAAATCCGTTTAAATTTAAAATAAATAGAAAAATTGGAACCATTATAGTTTCACTTGCGGGAGTTGCAGCAAATTTTATATTGGCATTTATATTTTCCATACTGTTTGTAGGTGCGGCGATTAATAAAAATTGGCTTGAACCTCTATTTGCAGAAATTTTATGGTACAATGTTATGCTTGGAGTTTTTAATCTTGTACCGCTTCCGCCGCTTGACGGTTCAAAGGTAATTGCAAGTTTGTTACCTTCTAAATTGGAATATATGTTTTATAAATATGAAAAGTATTTGTATATTATACTTGTAGCATTATTGATGACTGGAGTTGTAAATAAAATAATAGCACCAATAGTGCTGAAAGTTTTAAATGAATTAGTAACAATTGGAATAAATATATGGGATATAATGTAAATTTAAAAGTTTATGAAGGTCCGATGGAACTTTTGCTTGATTTAATCAGAAAAAATGAAATAGATATTTATGATATACCGATTCATATTATTACAAGTGAATTTTTAGCATATATAGCAGCTGTTAAGGAATTAAATATGGAACTCACAAGTGATTTTTTAGTTATGGCATCTACACTTTTAGAAATAAAGTCAAAAATGTTACTGCCTAAAATAAAACTTGATGATGAAGAGATTGACGAAGAAGATCCGAGAGAGCAACTTGTTCAAAAAATACTTGAATATGAAAAATATAAAGAAGTTTCAGAAAAACTTAGAGAGTCTGAAAAATATGAACTTAAGGCATTTTATAAGTTACAGGAAGATTTTTCAGATATAGACAGGTTGGAATTTTTAAATAATTGTAATGTTAAAAATTTACACAAGGCACTTCAAAATATCATAAAGAGAAATAAGACTGCATCTGTTACCAATATAGCACCTGAAGAATTTCCGGTTCAAAGAGCAAATGAAATAATACTTGAATATCTTGAAAGTAAAGACAAATTTTTATTTTCTGAACTTTTGGGAGAATATAGTTTTAAGGCGGAGATAATAGCTTATTTTCTATCGTTGCTTGAATTTATTAAAATTGGCAGGGTGTCGGCAAGACAAACCGGAAATTATTCTGATATAGAAATTATTAGGAGAGATGATTTTGGAAGATGAAAAAATAATTTCAATAATTGAAGGAATTTTATTTGCATGGGCAGAGCCGGTTAGCGTAATAGAGCTGTCAAAAGTTATTGGACAGTCTCAAAATAAAATTAGAGGTTTACTTCAAATTATAAAAGAGAAGTATGAAAAAGCTGATAGCGGACTTAGACTTGTAATTTTAAATGACAGTTATCAAATTAGTACAAAGCCTGAAAATTATGATTATATAAGTGAATTCGTAAGTGGAAAAAATAAAAAGAACTTATCGAATGCAGCACTTGAGACATTATCTATAATTGCATATAAACAACCTGTTACAAAACTTGAAGTGGAAGAAATCAGAGGAGTCAAATGCGATTCTACAATTAAAGCTCTATCTGAACTTGGACTTATAGAAATTTCAGGGCAACTTGAAAAAATAGGTAGACCGAATATATACATTACAACAGATGAATTTTTGAAAAAATTTGGACTTTCATCGTTAGAGGAGTTACCTGAAATAGAGGAAGATGAACAAATTAAGATGACTTTTTTGGAGGAATAATGAGATTACAAAAATATATGGCACATTCGGGAGCTGCATCGAGAAGAAAATCGGAAGAGTATATTTTAGACGGTCGTGTAAAAGTGAATGGTAAAATTGTTACCGAGCTTGGATATGTCGTAGATGAAAATAAGGATAAGGTATATCTTGATGATAAAAGGCTTAAAATTATAAAAGAGAATACCTATATTGCATTAAATAAACCTATGGGAATAGTATCCACTGTAAAAGATGAAAAAGATAGAAAAACAGTTGTTGATTTAATAGACGGCTCTACAAGATTATATCCAATCGGAAGACTTGATATTGATACAACGGGACTTATAATATTGACAGATGACGGAGCAATAACAAATAAATTAACGCATCCTAAGAATGAAATAAATAAGACATACATTGCAACGGTTGAGGGTAAGCCGACAAAAACAGAACTTGATATGATTAGGAAAGGAATAAAAGTGGGAGCTGAAAAATTTTCTCCCGCAAAAGTTAAAATATTAAAGAGTTTTGAAGCGGATTCAATCATAGAGGTAATAATTCATGAGGGAAAAAATCATGAAGTTAAATTAATGTTTGACAAGATAAATCATCCCGTAAAAAAATTGAAGAGAATATCAATTGGTGATATAGAACTTGGAGATTTAGAAATAGGAAACTTTAGGTATTTAACAGAGGATGAGATAAATTATTTAAAGAGATTAAAATGAGTTTAGTAAAATATAATTATAGACAGATAGTAGATGATATAATTGGAAATGCAAATATTGTTGGCAAAGTTTGCCTTGATGCCACTTGCGGAAGAGGTAACGATAGTTTAAAGCTTCTTGATAAGATAGGTATCAAGGGTTTTTTATATGCATGTGATATTCAAGAAGAAGCAATTAATTCTACAATGGAGCTTTTAAAATCCAAAGGTTATGAGAATTTTAAATTATTTAATAAATCTCATACTGAGGTATTTGATTATATAAAAGAGCCTATTTCACTTATAATATATAATTTAGGATATTTACCTAAATCGGACAAAAAAGTAGTTACAGAGGCGGATAGCACAATACTTTCAATAGAAAGAGGACTTAATAGTATTTCTAAAGACGGAATTATAATTGTTGTATCATATTTAGGTCATGAGGGTTCTTTTGAAGAGAGAGCTGCACTTGAAAAATTTCTCTCTCAGTTGGAACAGAAAGAATATATGGTTGAAAAGAGAGAATTTTTTAATCAACAAAACAATCCTCCGATTGTATATTTAATAGGAGTGAGAAAATGAAAAATATTGCTGTGATAGGTGGAGGCCCTTCAGGAATGATGGCGGCATATTTTGCTGCAGAGGGAAATAATGTAACAATATTTGAAAAAAATGAAAAGCTTGGTAAAAAATTATTTATAACAGGCAAGGGTAGATGCAATATTACTAATGAAAAAGAAATTTCTGAATTTTTTGAAGAAGTACCAAGAAATGAAAAGTTTTTATATTCTGCATTTTATTCATTTTCAAATTTAGATTTAATAAAGCTGCTTAACAGTTATGGACTAAAAATGAAAAGTGAGCGTGGAGGGAGAATTTTTCCAAGCAGTGATAAATCATCTGATGTAATAGCAACCTATATAAAGATGTTAAAAGATAGAAATGTGGACGTCAGATTAAATAGTGAGGTTAAATCAGTTAAAAAAAATTTAGAATATTTTATAATAAATGATAATTTTGAAGAAAAGTTTGATTCATTAATTATAGCAACAGGTGGATATTCTTATAGGGCAACAGGCTCTACCGGAGATGGATATAAATTTGCAAGAGATTTTGATATTAATGTTGAAAAATTATATCCGGCTTTGATTCCGATTGAATTATCAGACGAATTTTTGGATGACTTGCAAGGTATATCTCTGAAAAATGTATCGTTGTCGGTAAAACAAAATGGCAAAGTAATAAGCGAGGAGTTTGGTGAAATGTTATTTTCTCATTTTGGAATAACAGGTCCCATTGTTTTAAGAACATCAAGTAAAATAAACAGAATGAATAAATTTAAACTCTATTTGGATTTAAAACCTGCACTTGATTTTGAGACTCTTGATAGCAGAATATTGAGGGATTTTGAAAAGTTTAAAAATAAGGAAATAAAAAATGCATTGTTTGAGTTGCTTCCAAAAAAATTAGTTCCTGTGATTTTAAAAATTGCCGATATAGATGAAAGCATGACGGTAAATCAAGTTACAAGAGCAGATAGAAATAAGCTTGTACACAGCATTAAAGAAATGCCGCTTACTTATAAGGGGCTATTGGATATAAATGCAGCTATTATTACAAGTGGTGGAGTTTCCGTAAAAGAAATAGATCCTTCAACTATGGAATCTAAAAAAGTAAAAGGACTTTATTTTTGTGGAGAGGTTTTAGATGTTGAAGCTTTTACGGGTGGCTTTAATATGCAAATAGCAAATTCAACGGGATATATAGCAGGAGTAAATGCAGGAAAAAAATAAGGCACGACAGTGCCTTTTTTATAATTCAGAATCATTAAATATATTTTCATGATTAATATCACCATATTTTAAACCTTTTTTAAACCATTGTATTCTTTGCTCACTTGTTCCGTGGGTAAATGTATCAGGAATAACACTCTCTACAGTTTGCTGTTGTACTCTATCATCTCCGACATTCTCTGTGGCATTTATAATATCTTTAATATCATCTTCTTTTAAATATCCTGCATTTTGCACATAGTGTGCAAATACACCTGCAAAATAATCAGCTTGAAGTTCAAGTTTCACAACATATTTATTAAATTCTTTTTCGGGCAGCTGATCTTTCAGTTCACATACTTGTTCCAACGTTCCAAGCTGTTTTTGGACATGGTGACCTACTTCATGAGCAAGAACATATGCGAATGAAAATTCTCCGAGCTTATTGTACTTAGATTTTAAATCATTATAAAAACTTACATCAATATAAATTGATTCATCTTTCGGGCAATAAAAAGGTCCCATATTTGATGTTGAGTTTCCGCATTTACTTTGAATTGAACTATTATATAGTACTAGTTTAGGTTCTCTGTAAGTAAGAGAGTTTCGGTTAAAAATTTCATTCCATATATCTGTTGTATCTGTAAGGATTACACTTAAAAAATTTTCCAACTTTTTATTTACTTCTGTATTTTCCTCAATTGAAATAGATGATGAATCGGTGTTATTTAAAACTTCCAAGGGATTACCTCCAAGTAGATAGAAAATTATCATTAAAATTAAAAGCCCGACGCCTCCAAGCGGTGTTAGAACTCTTGAACCTTTTATTACATTTTTATTTTTTTTTCTTCCCTGCCATTTCATAATAATCTCCTCTTATATTAGTTTACATCATAATATCATAATAGTATTTTAAAATCTATCATTATAAATCAAACGTATATCTTTGCAAAAAAACTTTTAAAAAATTTCAAATTTGTTATACTTATAAGTAGTGTATTGTATTTAAAATAGTATGTTTAAGTGGGGATAAAAAATGATTGAATTGATTAATAGAGCGTCGGAGTTGTTTTCTTATAAGACTCCGTTTGTAATTGCAACTATAATTTATAAAAACGGTTCATCACCGAGAGAAGAGGGAACTTCCATGATAGTTACTGAAAGAGGACTTGACATTGGAACCATTGGTGGCGGAGTGGCGGAATATGAAGCTATTGAATTTTCAAAAAAATTAATTTTAGATGAGAAGAGTGACAATCATAAGTACGTACTCACAAATAATGATGCGGAGAGCATAGGTATGATATGTGGGGGAGTAAATATAATTCACTTTGAATATGTATCACCTGATGATTTTCTTGCAGGAGAATATTTTTTAAAAATAATAGAAGAGTATAAAAATAAAGATGTCAATTTATTATATTCGACTAAGGGGAATGCCGGATTTTCAGTAGAAATTGAAGACGAAGTCTGTCAATTTACAAGAAGTGGAATAAATGAGAAAATAGAATGCGATTTCAAAATTAAAATTGAAGATAAATTTAAAGTTTTTATTTTTGGTGGGGGACATGTTTCAAAGGCATTGGTTCCAATTCTAAATTATTTGAATTTGGAGACAATAGTTATTGAAGACAGAGAGGAGTTTTTAAAAGAAGAGGACTTTCCAAATTCAAAAAGGATACTGTTAAATTATTTTGATTTAGAAAATTTAGAAATAACAGAAAATGATTATGTTTGTATATTGACAAGAGGTCATAAGTCGGATAGAGAAATTTTAGTTAAGATGCTTGAAAAAAAACCTTACTATATAGGGATAATAGGAAGTAGGAAAAAAGCGGAAATTATGTTTAACAGTATTAGGGGAAAGTACGATGAATCTTTGATAAATAGAATACATTCTCCGATAGGATTGAGTATAGGTGCACAAACACCTGAAGAAATATCAATAAGCATAGCTGCTCAGATAATAGAAAAATTTAGAAACAGATAGTGGAGGGATTAAGATGAAAACTTGTGCTTTAATAAATTCAAGAAGTCCAAAGGGAAGTGAGCTTGCACTTAAGAGTTTAAAAAATATATCAAATATAAGAAAAATTTTATATGCGATAAAATCGGCAGGGGTTGATGATGTATATATATTAGTTGGGGAAAATTATGCAGATATATCATCTGAACTTGAAAAAAGCGATGCAATACTGATATACGATGAAAATTATAAAAAGCATAGTGAATTTGAAAGTGAAATATATGCTATGAAAAATATAAATAAAGAATATGACAGAGTGTTATATACATCTGTACGGTCAAATTTATTCAGTATAGACAGTATAAAAAAATTGCTTAGCTATGGAACTTTTGCAATAGGATACTATAAAAATATGCAGGGGAATGTTGCATTACTTCCGTTAAAAGAATTTCCTAAAATTGATGTAAAGAATAATTTTTTAATAGAGAGTTTTCAAAGAATTAGAGTTGATTGGAATTTTGTTGATTTAGACGATAGGGATATATTGAAAAATCAAAATGATATTGTATTTGAGGAAACACCTCTAAGATGCCAAATAAAGCTTACAATAGCGAGGGATGAGAAGTTTTTCGGACCCGGCACATCAAGACTTTTAAAATTGATTGAAGATACAGGATCTGTGAAGGCTGCTGTAAGTGCAATGAATATATCATATTCAAAAGCATGGAATATGATAAATACTATGGAAAAAGAACTTGGTTTTACGGTTGTAGATAGAAAATCAGGCGGTTCCGGTGGTGGAGAAAGTAAAATTACTGCGCAGGGTAAAGCTTTTTTAAAAAAGTATGAACTGTTTTTAGAGAGAACAAAGCCATATATAATAAATAATTTTGAAGAGATTTTTTACATTTGATGAAAAGAGATGATGGAATGCTAAAACAATTATTTGATGTTGGGAAAAAAGATATAATTTCATTTAATGGCAGCGGCGGGAAGACAACTACTATTTTTAAATTAGCAAGAGAACTTAAAGATAATGGAAAAGTTTTAGTTACAACATCTACAAAAATAGGGGTTCCTGATAATTTGGAGAAAGGTGAAAAGTTTTTTGAAGATATTAGAAATATTTTAAATAATAGAGAAGAATTTAGCCTTGCAGTTGCCGGCAATGGGATTTTAAACGGAAAGATAAATTCCATAGATGAGAAAATGTTAAATCAGATAGCCGAGTATTTTGACTATATATTAATAGAATCTGACGGTTCAAAACGTTTACCGCTTAAAGCATGGAGAGACCATGAACCTGTTGTTTTAGCGGGGACTAATAAAACTATAGGAATAATTCCGATAAAATATGTTGATACAGAAGTGGATGATAGTTTAATATTTAATTCCGAGATATTTAAAATGAAATTTGGATTTAAGTCAAAGCTTACATTTAATGTAATAAATAATATAATTCAAAGTAAGGATGGAATTTTTAAAGGAGCTATTGGAGAAAAATATATATTTTTTAACCAGTGTAATAGTAATGAAGATAGGGATAAAGCAAGAGATTTAATATCTTATTTAGAAAAATATAATAAAGATATTAATTTTAGGTACGGATAAGTTGGTGGTAGTATGAAACTCGGTGCAATAATTATGGCAAGCGGATTTTCACGCAGAATGGGTGAAAATAAGTTGAAATTAAATATAAATAATAAAAAAATTTTTGAATATACAGTTGACTTGATTTATAAATATGACTTTAAAGATAAAATAATAGTCAGCAATGATGAGGAAATTATAAGATATTCTCAAGAAAAAGGTATTAGAGCATATAAAAATAAGAATGCAATTGTGGGCAAGAGCGAGTCTATAAAAATAGGAATAAGTAATACTCAAAATGTAGATGGATATATGTTTTTTGTATGTGATCAACCATTTTTAAGTGTTGAGACAATAGATGAAATAGTATCAAAATTCAAAAAAAATAATAAACTCATAACATATCCCGTATATGGGAATAAAATGGGAACTCCGGTTATATTTCCTACAAAATACAAAGATGAATTATTAAAACTTTCTTTTGACGAGGGAGGAGTTAAATTAATAGATAAGGAAAATTCACAAGGAGTACTTATCGAAAGAGAATATGAATATTTTGATATTGATGATAAAGAAGATTATAGGATAGCGGTGAAATATGAAAAATAATATTGTAGTTGTAAGAGGCGGAGGAGATATTGCAACAGGCTCTATACAAAAGTTATATAGAACGGGATTTAAAGTTGTCATTCTTGAAGTAGAAAGACCTACTGCAATAAGAAGAACAGTTGCATTATCAGATGCAATTTATGCAGGAGAACATAGCGTTGAGGATGTTGTTGCGAAAAAAGTTTCAACTATAGAGCAGATAGAGGATTGTTGGAATAAAAATATAGTTCCGATAAAAATAGATCCGAATTGTGAAATATTAAGAGAATTAAAAGCGAATTTTTTGGTAGATGCAATTCTTGCTAAAAAGAATCTCGGAACAAATAAAAGTATGGCAGATCGAACAATTGCATTGGGACCCGGATTTTGTGCAGGAGTAGATGTTGATATTGTAATTGAAACAAACAGAGGGCATAATTTAGGCAGACTTATATTTGACGGATTTGCTGAGAAAAATACCGGAAATCCCGGGAATATAATGGGATATACTACACAGAGAGTGCTATACTCACCCGGAAACGGAATTATAAAAAACAGATATGACATAGGAGATGTCGTAAAAGAAGGAGAAATTGTTGCAACTGTAGACGGAAAAGAAATCAGATCTAAGCTTGGAGGAGTTCTTAGGGGGATTATAAGAAATAATTCAATTGTATTTACAGGAATGAAAATAGGAGATGTAGATCCAAGAACGGATACGAATTACAATACAATATCTGATAAGGCAAGAGCTGTAGGGGGTGCAGTTCTCGAAGCTATAATGTTAAATAAAATATAAAAAACAAGCAAATATATTATTGCTTGTTTTTTGTTTTATTTCGATTTTTTACCAAATAGATTAAATACAAAAGCTAATACTATTGACGGTAGAATCCAGTTAAATGCTACATATACATCAGGTATTCCGATAAATAATTTTGAAGCTGCATCTGTACTTACTCCAAAGCTTGAAAGTATTGTCAATATTGTAGGATAAAATGCTCCAAGTACTGCACCGTAATAGAAATTCTTAGATTTAATTTTATTTCTAAAGAATTCTGAAATTACAAGAACTATAGAAACCGGATATAGTGCAACAAGAACCGGAGCTGATATTGCGATTATATTTTCTACTCCTTTAACAGCAAAGTAAGCACTGAATAATGTAAATATAATTACAAATGCCAAATAGCTTAGTTTATTTTTTGTAAGCTCTGTAAAATATTGCGCAGATGTACTTAGAAGACCTATAGCTGTAGTTATACAAGCAAGGAGCATTGCAAGAGCAAGAAGTACATTTCCTGTTGTTCCAAGAAGAGTATGAGTTATATAAGTTAACAGTTCTACTTTTGAAAGTTCATTTAGGTTGAGTGAACTTACAGTAGCTCCTATATAAACTAAACCTCCATATACGATACATAATCCAAATCCTGCTATAAAACTTGATTTTATGGTTAAGGTATTTAATTGATTTACTTCTGTTATGCCTTTATTTTCAAACCCTTTTATTATCATTGTAGTAAAAATAAGTGCGGCAAGTACGTCCATTGTTTGATATCCGCCTTCAAATGAAAAGGCAAATGCGCCGGACTTAGAACCTGTAGGAACTCCAAGAGGAGAAATTATTCCCTTGGAAATTATTAAAAACAATACTATTAACAACATCGGTGTTAAAATTTTTCCTATTCTATCAATAATATTCATCGGATTTACAACGAAGAATAATACAATAGCAAAAAATATAATTGAAGATAGTATTGGACTTAGGTTTGGCATCAAGGAACTTTGAATAATTTCATAAGATGTTGCAGCAGTTCTTGGAATAGCAAGTCCGGGTCCTATACATAGTATTATTGCAGTACTGAAAATTTTTGCGAAAAGTGGTGAAACTTTTCCGGCGAGGTTATTAATGCTACCTCCCGCCTTGGTTGTAGCTACAACTGTAATCATAACTAAACCCACACCTGTAGTTAAAAAGCCGATCATTGCGATTATCCAATCTGATGCAGTTGCAAGTCCGATAGTTGGCGGAAAAATTAAATTACCGGCACCAAAGAACATTGAAAAAAGTGCGAGACCAGATACTAACGTTATGTTATTAAGTTTTTTCATAATAACCCCCCTATAATTAAAAATATTTCTTAACATTATAACAGATAATCATAAAAATGGAATAGAAATTTTTGAAAAAAATTCAAAGTTTTAATCATATAAAATCGTCTATATGGTATAGATAAAATTAAATAATTCTATTGACTTTGAGTATAAAACTATTTAAAATATAAAAATAAGTTCTTTACTAATTAAGGAATATTAAAAATTAAAAAAATTTATAAAAATAGGGAATGAAAAAGATGGAGAAGATTAAATTTATGGAAACAGTGCTTAGAGATGCACATCAAAGCTTAATGGCAACAAGAATGAGGTATTCTGATTTTGAGGAGATACTTCCTGAAATTGACAAAGCGGGATATTATTCTGTTGAATGTTGGGGAGGAGCAACATTTGATTCTTGTATAAGGTTTTTAAATGAAGATCCTTGGCAACGAATAAGAGATATTAAGAAAAATTTTAAAAATACAAAGACTCAAATGTTACTTAGAGGACAAAATTTGCTTGGTTATAGAAACTATCCGGACGATGTAGTTGAAAAGTTTATTGAGCTTTCTATAAAAAATGGCGTTGACATAATAAGAATTTTTGATGCATTAAATGATTTGAGAAATTTAGAAACTTCAATAAGGGCGACAAAAAAGTTTGGAGCCGAGGCTCAAGCTACAATTTGTTATACAGTTTCAAACGTGCATACAATTGAGTACTATGTAGAACTTTGTAAACAAATTGAAAAGATGGGAGCAGACAGTATTGCAATAAAAGATATGTCAGGAATTTTGACACCTTATGTTGCATATGATTTGATAAGTCAGATAAAAAAGAATGTGGATATTCCGTTGCAACTTCATGTTCATGAAACAACAGGTATAGGATCTTTGACATACCTAAAGGGAATTGAAGCGGGAGTTGATGTAATAGATACTGCTATATCTCCTTTTTCAGGTGGAACATCACAACCGTCTACTGAAGCGTTGCATATGTTAGTAAGAGATGCAGGATATGAGAGCTCACTTGATGTAAAAGTTCTTGAAAAAATCGCAAATCATTTTGTTAAAGTTAAGGAAAAATATATTGCAGATGGGACTCTTCCTGTAAAGATGCTTTCTACAGATCCTAAGGGATTGATTTATCAAGTTCCGGGAGGAATGTTGTCTAATTTATATTCACAGCTTACTCAATTGAAACAAGTTGAAAAATATGAACAGGTACTTGCTGAAGTTCCGAGAGTAAGAGCTGATTTGGGATTTCCGCCTCTTGTAACACCAATGAGTCAAATGGTTGGAACACAAGCTGCATTTAACGTAATTATTGGACAAAGATATAAAATGGTTCCTACTGAAATCAAAGATTATTTAAGAGGACTGTATGGAAGAAGTCCTGTTGAAATAGATGATGAGTTTAGAAAATCCATCATAGGAGATAAGGAAATAATTACAGGAAGACCTGCAGATTATTTAGAAAACGGTTTAGAAAAGGCAAGAGATGAAATAGGTTATCTTGCAAAATGTGATGAAGATGTTTTAACTTACGCTCTATTTCCGGAGGTTGGAAAGAAGTTTTTAGAAAACAAATATGAAAACAAGATTGTAAGTTGTATTTCGTAAATTATTCAGTTTAATATTCTCTATTAAAAGAACCCTTCTTGATCAAATTACTTGATAAGAAGGGTCTTTTTTATTTATTTTTATTTCTTTGAGATATTCTTGATGCTAAGAATATAATTCTTGCAATGTGTTTTGGATTTAACTTCCTTTTATTTTTATTGTCCATATTTTTAATTTTGTTTTTTATAGCCTTTGAGGCTGTTTTATATATAAATTTTTTTATCATATCTTATCCTTTCTTAGACGAAGATTTTGAAGATTTGTCCTTTGTTGTCTTTTGTTGTTTTTTAGTTTTTTTCTTTTCTTTGTTTTTATTATACCAATCTTCGTCATGGTAGTTACAATAAAGTTTTGGAACATATTCATAGTCATCAGGATATATACCCCCACGTTCCGAAGCGATGTATGCGGGTTGTCTTTCAAAAAATATTTTATATTCCACATCTTCTTTTGGACAATATTCACTTGCAAGACGATTACTCTTATTGCAAATTAAAAGTTTTATGTGTTGATCACAATATTTTGTCGGTTCGGTTCCTGATTTATATTTTTCAATATATCCGGCATCAACTTCTTCACATAATTTTGTACCAAGATTTCCACTTTTTTGACATATATATTTTTCGACAATATTATCAGGCTTTACAAATTTTGTAGTGGGCAGGTTCTGATTCACATCTTGAGAAATTTGCTTAAATAAATTTAATATAAGTTTTGAATCCGCATCAAGCTCTATTTTAGGAGAGTCGCATCCAATCCAAGTTGATATTGTATATTTTGGACTATATCCTGTAAACCATAAGTCGGAATTAAATTTATTTAATCCGATTTCACCGGCTATATCAAGTTTCAAAGTTCCGGCTCCCTTTGCAATACCTCTTGTTACATTAGTCCTAAGTGCATCGGTAAGTAAGTAGCAATTTGTAGAGTCAAAGGATTTTTCTGTTTTTTTTGTGGAGTTGTTAATTATTGTAGTTCCATTGGCATCTTCTATTTTGATTACCGAGCTGACATCTTTTGTATCTCCGCCCGTTGCAATAGTTCTGTATATTTGTGCGGCATCAATATTTGTAATACCTCTTTGCATATTTCCAAGAGCAAGAGAATCTAAATTTTCATCTGACTTGTATTTATTTTCAGAAAGAGATATGAAATTGTCTTTAGAAGCATTAGCTGAATTTATAATTCCGAATTTTTTTAGGGTATCTTTCATTTTATCAAGTCCCATTTCTTGTAAAAATTCAACCGGAATTACATTTGAGTTATTTTCCAATGCAAGTCTTAATGTCAAAAGTCCGCCAAAACCCGGATAGTCATTAGATGGCCACATATTTCCGTCTATATAAATCGGCACATCATCTTTTACAGAACCCAATGTATATCCATTTTCAAGAGCAGTTAAATAAACTACAGGTTTTATTAAAGAACCCGGAGAACGAACTGAATTAGTAGCCCTATTATAAATTTTTAAGTTTTTACTGTTCACATCAAGGCCGCCAACAATTGCTTTTACATAACCGCTTTCATTATCAAGAATTATTGCACTTGATTGAGGTTGAAGAGTAGGAATACTTTCGTATGAGTAATATTCCTTTGAGATAATGAGATTATTATTTGCATCAATTTTATAAAAATCAGATTTGTTTTTTAAAAAACCGCTGCTTATGATTATATAATCGGCTTTTTCTTCATACACATCTCTTGGTATATTCAAAAAACCTATGTTGTAGGTTTGTAAATTTTCATCTGAGTTTATCTCGTAGATATCAATTATATCCAATTTATTACTTGCAGTATTAAATAGAGAATTTGTAATTGATAAGTCTCCTTTTGAATTTATATTGTAGTTTTCCTTGTCTATTTTAAAATTAAACTCTTCATCAAAAAAATTATATCTTTGAAAATAAACTATATTTCCATTTGCATCGAGTATATTATCAGTTCCGTCAAGAGTAAATGATAAAGCCTTTGCACCGTGATTTGAATTTGTATTTGAATTTAAATAGTCTTTAAAATTCACATATATATTTTCCAAATCGTGTTGTATATTTTCGTCAATTGAGGAGTATATACTATATCCGCCTGTAAATAATTTATGTTCTGCTTCATCTTGAGAAACACTATAATATTTTGAAAGAAGTTTTGCAGCTTCGGATTTGATATAGTCCGTCGAATAGCTACTCATGCTGTGATATTTTTTAATTCCCGGATTTAAAGAGCTCACTATATCAAATTTCAATGCATCATTGTATTCAGTTTCGGTTATGCAACCGAGAGAATACATTTTTTTAAGGACTGTTTTTTGTCTTTCAAATGCTTTTGGATTTAGTACAAGATACATTTGTTCTCCGTTTATATCCATTGTTCCTATAAGTTCACCATCTTTATAGGAATCTTTAGGTATTCTCTTAAATGGAGGATATTCAACGGGAGATTTTGTAATGCCTGCAATTAGAGCACTTTGAGACAAGTTTAAATCCCATACATCTTTAGAAAAATATGTTTGAGCTGCAGCCTCAACTCCGTAAGAACCTTGACCTAAATTAATTCTGTTTAAGTATGCTTCAAGTATTTCGTCTTTTAAAAGTTTTTTATCAACACCTATTGCAAGGTAGGCTTCTTGTACTTTTCTGTTTATAGTCTTTACATTTGAAAGATATACATTTTTGACAAGCTGTTGGGTTATTGTAGAGCCGCCTCTTACAATTTTTCCAGCTTTGATATTATCGATAAATGCACTTGCAATACCTTGAAAATCAATTCCGATGTGTTTATAAAATCTTTCATCTTCTATAGAAATAAAAGCATCTTTTATATGTTTAGGAACTTTTTCAATAGGGACAATAGTTCTGTATTCTAAGGATTCAATTTTTTCAAGTAGCTTTCCGTTTTCATCATAAATGCTTGAAGTTTGGTTAAAGCTGTTTGAAAGATTATTAAGATCCATTTTTGGAACATCATTTAAAATATCTAAAATTGTCACGCTTATAAGAGTAACAAAAAAAGAAATCAAAATTAAAATTGAATATAAGAGTAATTTTAATTTATTTTTTTTATCGAGAGATTTAAATTTTTCCATAAATACCTCCATTCTTATTATATCATTTAATGTTTTTAATTACTATTTTTTAATATCTAAGCTTTTAAAATAAATGTAATATTTAAAATATCAGGTTTTAGTATATAATATAGTTATGGAAAATATAAAAGATAAAGAAAAGGAAAGAGTAATAATAGTCGGTACTGATATAGGAGCATATCCAAATAGTCTTGAGACATCTATTCGCGAATTGGAGGAGCTTGTAAAAGCTGATGGAGCGGAGGTTGTAGGAGTAGTAACTCAAAATATAGACAAATTTTCTCCAAAATATCTTGTAGGCTCAGGTAAAGTAAATGAAATTAATGATATGATACCTAAACTTGAAGCTAATGCGGTTGTATTTAATGATGAGCTGTCGGGAGTACAGCTTAGAAATTTGGAAGATGCTTTTAATAAGGGCTGTGACTTTTTTAATAAAAAGGTAAAGGTCTTAGACAGGACAAATTTAATACTTGATATTTTTGCACTTAGAGCTTCAACATATGAAGGAAAACTTCAAGTTCAGCTTGCGCAATTAAATTATCAGCTTCCAAGGCTCATAGGAATACAAGGATGGTCAAGAACCGGCGGAGGAATAGGAACTCGTGGACCGGGAGAGCAGATAATAGAAACAGATAGAAGAAGATTGCTTCGTGAAATCGAAACTATAAAGGCAAAACTGAAAAAATCTGAAAAGACAAGAGATACAATGAGAAGTAAAAGACTTGAAAATCGAATATCAACAGTTTCTCTTGTGGGTTATACAAATGCGGGAAAATCTACAATATTAAATAGATTAAAAGTATCGGATTCAAAGGATGTATACGTTGAGGATATGTTATTTGCAACACTTGATCCGAATTCAAGAAGAGCAAAGCTTCCAAACGGAATTGAATTTATATTGTCTGATACTGTAGGTTTTGTATCAAAGCTTCCGACTAAACTTATAGAAGCTTTTAAATCAACTCTTGAAGAGATTAAATATTCAGATTTAATTTTGCATGTTATAGATGCATCAAGTGATGATTTGGAAATTCAATACGAAACTACAATGAATATCCTGAAAGATTTAAAAATTGACGGCGATAAGGTTATAACGGTATTCAATAAAATGGATAAGCTTGAAGGCTCGGATATATTAATCAATCCTAAGTATACAGATAAGAGATTATATATTTCTGCAAAATTTGATGATGATATGGATAAGCTTCTTAAATTTATTGAAGAAAATCTTCCGGAGAAATTTAAGCATGTAAAAATGTTGATAGATTACAAAAATTCAGTTGTACTTTCGGAGATACTTGATAATCATAAGTGTGAAGAACTGGAATATTTAAATGAGGGAGTTTCTTTTAAGGTCATTTTGACTATTGAAGAATATAATAAATATAAAAAGTTTGTGGTAGATTATGTATAAAACATTTTATAGAGACGGAACAGATGAATTTATAGAAAAAAAATCCAAATTTATAGGTTACGGCTTTAGAGTTAAAAGTGAGGAAGAAGCCGTAAAGAAAATTGAAGAGATTAAAAAAATTCATAGAGATGCAACGCATAATTGCAGTGCGTATATAATTGGTGAAAATAAACTTATACAGAGATACAATGATGATGGGGAGCCGTCAGGAACGGCAGGTATCCCAATGCTTGAAGTATTAAAAAAAGAAGATGTTACAAATGTATTAGTTATGGTAACAAGATATTTTGGAGGAATACTGCTTGGAGCGGGAGGACTTGTTCGTGCATATACAAAGGGAGCAAAAATCGCAGTTGATTCATCACTTGTAGTTGAGATGAGAGAATATGAAAAGTTGTCATTGAAATATGATTATACTTTTCATGGAGGAATAACAAATTATCTGATAAAAAACGGATACAAGGTTTTAAATGAGGATTATACTGACAAGGTTAAAATAATATTGCATCGTGATTTGAATGACAATAAAATAATAGAAGATCTCATAAATGAAACATCGGCTGCAATAGAAATAAAAAAACTCGGAATAGAAAAATTACCATTTAATGACGGAAAGATACTATATTAGAGGGATTAAAATGAAAAGAGAAGTAGAAAAACTTGTACTATGGCTTAGGGAAAATGTAGAAAAAGCAGGAGCAAAAGGACTTATATTTGGAATGAGCGGTGGAATAGATTCTGCTGTAATAGCGGCGGTAAGTAAACTTGCATTTCCGGATACATCGCTTGGAATTATAATGCCATGTGAAAGTGCCTATGAAGATGAAGAGGATGCAAGACTTATTGCGGAGGTGCTTGATTTAAAAATTCAAAAAGTGGATTTGACGGACACATATAAAACATATCTTGAAAGTTCATTCTTCAGTTCGAACAGAATGGCACGTTCAAATATAAAGCCAAGGCTTAGAATGCTGACACTTTATTATTATGCACAAGATCTCGGATATTTGGTGTGCGGATCATCAAATGCATCTGAATTTTATATAGGATATTATACAAAATTTGGTGATAGCGGTGCGGATTTATTGCCGCTTGTGGGATTTTTAAAAGATGAAGTATTTGATCTTGCAAGAGAACTTGGCATACCCGAAAAAATTATAGACAAAAAACCGTCGGCAGGGCTTTGGGAAAATCAAACCGATGAGGATGAAATGGGATTCAGTTATGGAGAATTAAATGCACACATCAGAGGAGAAAAAATAGATTCTGAAATTGCAGATAGAATAGAAAAAATGCACAAAAATTCAGAACATAAAAGAGCATTTGCAGTTAAATACGAAAAATAAAATTATTATAACAAAAGGGAAGGTCAAGACCTTCCCTTTAAAAATAAAATTATTTAAGCATACTTTCCATAAACCAAATTTGTTTATTGTAACCTGTGATGTGATCTTCCATCATATTTGAAAGAACAAAATCATCAGACTCGTCAGAAATAACTTCTGCAAGTTCTCTCATGTGTTTTAAAAGTTTTAATGCTTCTTCAACAGCAGATTTAGCATCTATATCTTTGCTTTCAAGTTCATTTATATCACTAATTTCAAGATATTCTTTTAGACTTGCCTTAGGATATACCCCATTCATTTTTTGGTATTCTGCAATAGCATCATATTTTTCAAAAAAATCATCATATAGAGCTTCTAAATATTCATGAACAGCCTTAAAAGTGAATCCTGTTACGTTCCAGTGTAAATTGTGTAGTTTAATATTACCTACAGCAAGATTTGCTAAATATTTGTCTAAATTTTTCATATATTACCCCCTGTGAAAATTTTATTATTGTTCCTTACAAGCAATATCTACCCGTTAATAAGATTACTAAACATAAATAAATTTATTTATTTAAAATCAGTACTTGACAATATGGGTTTAAAGCATTAAAATGATAAAAAATATAAAAGCAATGACAGAGAGAAAAATGTAGGAATTTATTTTAGAGAATCGGGGAAGGTGAAAGCCGATATAAAGGAATACATATAATATTCACTCTAAAGCTTAACAGTAGAATTTCAGTAGACTGTTACGGTGGCCTCCGTTATCATGGGATATAAGTTATATGACTTTGAGAGATAATCTTTTGATTATGAAAATAGGTGGTACCACGATCCTTCGTCCTATATGGGCGGAGGACTTTTTTATTTGAGTGAAAAATGCTTTTAAAATCAGGAGGGAAGAAATGAAAAAGATAGTAGTTTTATTATTAATAAGTTTGTTACTTATAGGTTGTAATGGGAAAAACAGTTCAAAGGGAATTGAAAAAGAAACTTCAGACTCAAAAAAATATACAATAGGAATCATAAAATATGTAGATCATATTTCATTGGATGCAGCAGAAAATGGGTTTATTGAAGAACTTAAAAAAAATGATGTAGATGTGGAGATAATAGAAAAAAGTGCTAATGGAGATATGTCTTTGACAACAACATTGGCTCAAGAAATGCTTTCTAAAAAAGTTGATTTGATTTATGCAATAGCGACTCCTGCAGCACAAGCAACAAAAAATGTAGTAAGGGATATTCCTGTAGTATTTAGTGCGGTAACAGACCCTGTCGGAGCGGGAATAGTTAATTCAATAGAAAGTCCGGATGCAAATATAACCGGAGTTTCCGACTATGTAGATCCGAAAATGCAAATTGAAGAATTTTTAAAAATATACCCGAATATAAAAACTTTTGGAGTAATATACAACACATCAGAACAAAATTCACAGGTTCAAGTTGAAAAGCTTGAAAGTGCATTAAAGGAAAAGAATATTTTTCTGGTAAAGGTCGGCATAAATACAGTAAATGACATTCCCGCATCAATAGCATTTATGTCAAATAATATTGATGCACTGTTTGCAATAACAGATAATACGGTTGCAAGTGCAGTTCCGATTTTGTCAGAGCAGCTTTTAAAAAATAATATACCAAGCTTGTCATCAGAAGAAGGACAAGTAAAGAACGGATTGCTTATGAGTGAGGGAATAAATTATGAAAGTCATGGCGCTCAGGCGGCTAGAATTGCAATTAGGATATTAAGTGGAGAAGATATAAAAAATATTCCTGTGGAGTACAATGAGATAAATCATAAAGTGGTAAATGAAAAAACGGCGAAAACCTTAAAACTTGATTTAAATAATGAAATTTTTAAAGATGCTCAGATAATAAAGTAGGAGGAATAGAATGCTTTTAGGGTTAAATTCTGTATTACTTGCATCAATTGAAGTTGGACTTATATTTGCAATACTTTCAATGGGTGTGGTATTTACATTTAAAATTTTAGATATAGCGGATTTGTCGGTTGAAGGAACATTTCCACTTGGAGCATTTATATTTGCAAAGATGATAACAAGCGGTTTAGGAGTATATACTTCTATGACTTTCAGTTTTATATTCGGTTTAATTGCAGGATTAGTTACATTTTTACTATATAAAAAGCTGAAAATAGCACCAATTCTTGCTGGAATTTTGACAATGACAATTTTATATTCTGTAAATTTGAGGATTATGGGGAAGAGCAATGTTGCACTATTTGATTTTGATAATCTATTTGTAAAATTTGAAAAAATTCCAAAAGGCTTAATATTATTTGCAATAGTCTTGATTATAAAAATAATAATAGACAATTTTTTAAAGACGGAGAGAGGATACATGTTAGTTATAACAGGAGATAATGAATCATTGGTCAAATCTCTCGGTAAAAATCCCGATTTGTATACGATGATCGGCCTTATGATTTCAAACGGACTTGTCAGCTTGAGCGGTGCATTGATGTCACAATACCAAGGATTTTCAGATTCACAAATGGGAGCGACAATAATAGTTACAGCTCTTGCATCAATAATAATTGGAGATACATTTCTGAAAAACAGTAGAAAAATAAAAATAACAACAAGAGCTATATCAGGAGCAATAATATATAGAATAATATCCGGACTTGCAATACATGTAGGGCTTGATTCAAGTGATTTAAAGATGGTAACGGCATTTATAGTAATACTTTTTATTACGTATAATAATGTATCAGCAGGTCGGATAAAAAGAATTAAGAAATCGGTTAATAACGAGAGGTAAAAAATGTTAAAAATAAAAAATTTAAACAAGACATTTTATTTGGGTATGCCTGAGGAAAGTAGGATATTTGAAAATTTTTCGGTAGAGGCGGAAAAAAATAAATGTACCGCTATATTGGGTGCAAACGGATGTGGAAAAAGTACATTGTTTAATATAATAAGCGGAAGCGTAAAAAGTGATAGCGGAACTATACGGTTAAATGACTTGGAGCTTGAAAAAATGAGTGAACAAAAAAGAGCATTACACATAGGAAAAGTAAACCAAGATCCGTCAAAGGGTGTTTCACCAAGTCTTAGCATACTTGAAAATATGTCAATAGCATTAAAAAAAGGAGATAGACTTTCATTTAAAAGGCTGCTCAAAAATACAAATATAGATTTAATTGTAAAAAAATTGAGGGAATTGGATTTAGGACTTGAGGACAAATTAAATACACAGGTCAAGTATTTGTCAGGGGGACAAAGACAGTCTTTGTCTTTACTTATGGCAACAATAAAAAAACCGGATTTATTGTTACTTGACGAACATACAGCAGCTTTAGATCCCAAGACATCAAAAATAGTAATGGATAAAACTGCAGATTTAATTTATAGAGAAAAGATAACAACTCTAATGATAACTCATAATTTAAATCATGCGATTAAATATTCAAGCAGAATAATAATGTTAAACAAAGGTAAGATAGTCTTAGATATAAAATCATCTGAAATAACTGAAGAACAATTAAATAGGTTATACAATGAAAACATAGAGAGAGAATTGAAAACTACAGTATAAAAAATAAGCAATGCATTGCTTATTTTTTTATGTATATAGAAAATAATTAAAAAATGAATAGTAAAAATATAATAAAAATTCTATTTATATAATAGAGGAGGTGAGAAAATGGCTTATACAGAAAAAGCATTTGGAGCAAAGCTGAAAATTGATTTCAACGGCGGTAAATCTGCAAACGGTAAAGATTTAGTAAAGTCGAAAACATTCAAAAATCTAAATACGGAAGCTGCAATAGAAAATATAGCTGATGTGGCAGATAAGTTAGCCGGACTTGTGAAGTTTGAAAAAACGGCAGTAAAGAAAATAGTTGAAATCGAAATAGTGGAAGGATAACTTTGAGAAAGGAGGAAAAACATGGCTGTTAAAAAGACATTAGAAATTGGATTTTCCGATACAAAAGGGAAAATTTTAAAATTCAGCATTGATGATGTTAGAGATAATATCACAAAATCAGATCTTACAAGTATTGAGCATGCAATAATTGACAGTAAAGTATTTAAAGGGACAGAAGGAGATCTTTTAAAACTTGAAAATGCTCACTACAGAGAGCTTACAACAACTGATTTATTGAAGTAAGCTTTACTCACATAAGGAGGTAAATATGGGTATAGATGAACTTATTTCACAAATTGCAAACACAGGATTTCCGATAGTTGTGTCATGCTATTTGTTAATCAGAATTGAAACTAAAATGAGTGAACTTACAAACAGTATAAATGAGCTGAGTAATAGTATTGAAAACCTTATTAAATGAATGAGCGTATGCTCTTTTTTTTATACAAAAATTAGAGCATTAATATAGCTTAAATTATACTATAATCAATTTACGATATAAGCTTTTCTGATTTATCATAAAAAATAATAGAATTTTACAATCGCAAAAAAATAATGCATAATTTCAAAAAAACAGAGGTGTATTTGCGAAAAGTATAAATAGTTAAATTTTAAATAACCAAATTTTTTATATTATAATTTAAAATTAAAATTAAGTATATAGTATAAAAACACTTGAAATTTATAAAATGTACACCATATATACATACATTTTTTACTATACTTATATTTTTAATATAATAAATATCTATAATACAATTATAATCTAAAATTTATGTCGTATAAATAAATGGCTATAATTAGCTGAAAATGTAAGATTTTTGTTTGTTATTGACCCAATTAGGCAAATCAAAATTTATTAAAATGTAAAAATAAAAACAATAGTTTAATGAATTTACTAATTGAAATTTTATAAAAAGTATGTTAATATTGTAAAAAATAAAACAGGAGGAGATATTGATGAAGAAAAAATTAACCAGTTTAATTTGCTTATTGGTTGTATTTTCATTTTTGCTGACAGCTTGCGGTAAAGGAAATACAGCAGGAGGAGATAATGGAGCAGCTGAGGAAGGTCAAATTTTATATACTGTAAACCACTCAGAACCCGGTTCACTTGATCCTGCACTTGCACAAGGAACACATGAATCTTGGATTTTAAATCACTTATATACAGGACTTCTTTCTTATGATAAGGAAGGAAAGCTTGTAGATGGTATGGCTGAGATGCCTACTATATCAGAAGACGGATTAACTTATACTTTTAAAATTAAAGACGGTATGAAATGGTCTAACGGAGATCCTGTTACAGCAGAGGACTTTGCCTATGAGTGGCTAAGGGTATTAGATCCTGAAACAGCTTCAGAATATGCTTATCAACTTTACTATGTAAAAGGCGGAGAAGCATATAATACAGTTGAAAAACCCGGCGTATATTATGTAAAAGACAATGATGGAAAGGACACAGATATTGTAGACCATGAAGTGAAATTTACAGATGCAGATACACAAGGACTTGATGTTGCAGGAAAATCTGATGATGAAGTTGCACAAATGGTATATGAAAAATGGTTGGAAGAAAAGAAAGCTGAAGTAGGAGTAAAGGTACTGGACGAAAAGACATTGGAAGTAGTTCTTGAAAATCCTACACCTTATTTTGCAGACTTAACAGCATTTTATACTTTATATCCGGTAAATTCCAAGATAGTTAAAGAAAATCCTGACTGGGCAAAGAGCGGTGGAGAACTTTACACATCAAATGGAGCTTTTACACTTAAAACTTGGGAACATGACAGCATTATTGAACTTGTTAAAAATGAAAATTGGTTTAAAGCTGATGATGTTAAACTTGCAGGAATAACATTTGATATTCTTGAAGATATCAATACTTGTTGGCAAAATTATGACAGCGGCAAGTATTCTATGTTAGTAGATCCACCACAAGAAGTAGTAGCACAAAAATTTGAAGAAAAAAATGAAGAACTTGTTATAGGAAAACAAGTAGGAACTTACTATTATAATTTAAACAATATTAAGGAAGCTCCGGGAGCAAAGGTTAATCCTTTTACAAATGTAAATATCAGAAAGGCATTTGTATATGCACTTGACAGAGAATCACTTGTAAATAATATTACAAAGGGTGGACAAATTGCAGCAACAGGATTTGTACCTTATGGATTATTAGATGATCAAGGAAAAGACTTCAGAGAAGAAAACGGAGTATTAGTGGAATATAATCCTGAAAAGGCTAAAGAGTTTTTACAAAAAGGTTTAGATGAATTAGGATTAAAAGTAGAAGATCTTGACGAAACAGTTATACTTTATAATACTTCTGAAAGTCATAAGAAAATAGCCCAAGCAGTTCAACAAATGTGGAAAGAAACTCTTGGAGTAGAATTGGGACTTGAAAATGTAGACTTTAATGTAAAAATAGCTCGTGAACATGCTCATGATTTTGAAATAAGCCGTGCAGGTTGGGTAGGAGATTATTCAGATCCGATGACAATGCTTGACTTATTTATAAAAGGCGGAGCAATGAATGACTCAGGTCATGACAATCCTGAATATGATGCTTTGATTAATGAAGCAAGACAATCTGCCGATCAAAAGGTTCGTATGGATGCAATGAAGAAAGCAGAAAAAGTTCTAATGGAAGATATGCCGATAGTTCCGATATACTTCTATACACAACCTTACTTTGTAAAATCAAATGTTAAGGGAATCTACAAACCTATACTTCAATATCCGGTTCTAACTTTTGCGGAAATTGGTGAATAAAAAAAGTTAATAGAACCCCTAATGGGGTTCTTTACTTTTATAAGAAAGGATTTATTATGCTAAAGTATATATCAAAAAGAATAGGTATGTCCATATTTACCATTTTCTTTATAATAACACTTACATTTTTCCTAATGCATGCCGTACCGGGTAATCCGTTGCAAAGAGAAGGTAAGATGCCTGCGTCGGTATATAAGAATTTGGAAATAAAATATGGATTGGATAAGCCTATATCACAACAATATCTAATATATATCAAAAATGTCCTAAAATTCGATTTTGGTGACAGTATGAAATCAAAGACAGAAACAGTAAATCAAATGATATCCAGAGGTTTTCCCGTATCTGCAAGACTTGGCTTTCAAGCATTAATTCTTGCATTAATAGTAGGTCCGTTATTGGGATCGCTTGCGGCTTTATATCAAAATAAAGCACCGGATTATATAGCGATGATATTTGCCATAATAGGAATATCTGTTCCATCATTTATAATGGGCACACTTTTAATACAATATATTGCAAAGGGAGGTTTACTTCCTGTAAGCGGTTGGGGAACATTTAAACATTCAATACTTCCATCTATCGCACTAAGTCTCATGCCTACAGCACAAATAGCAAGACTTATGCGTTCATCAATGCTTGAAGTATTGGGACAAGACTATATGAAGACAGCTAAGAGTAAAGGTATATCAAAAGCGGCCGTATTAATAAAGCATGGAGTTAGAAATTCAATTCTTCCGATAGTATCTGTTCTTGGAACAATAACGGCGGATTTATTAATGGGATCATTCGTAATAGAAAAAATATTTGGAATTCCGGGACTTGGAAGATTTTTTGTAAATAGTATAACAAACAGAGATTACACTCTTATAATGGGTACAACAGTATTTTACGGAATGGTATTAGTTACAATGATACTACTTGTAGATATTGCATATGTACTAATTGATCCGAGAATCAAATTGGCGGGAGGAGATAACTGATGACATCAAAAATAGTTGAAAATACATTTACACCTTCTCCTGAAATGTTTGAAAAAGTAGATCGTTCATTACTTGATGCGGAAAGAATAAAAAGACCGACAATTAAATATTGGGCAGATGTATGGAGAAGATTGAAAAATAATAAACTTGCAATGGCAGGTCTTATATTGATAATTTTAATGGTTATATTTTCAATTGTAGGTCCAATGATTAGTGGAACGACTTACGAAAAAATCAATATGTCAAAAATGAATGTAAAACCGAATTCACAATATTGGTTTGGAACAGATTCGCTAGGTAGAGATTTATTTACAAGAGTTACTTATGGAGCGAGATATTCACTTTTAATAGGTTTTCTTGCGGCATTTGTAAATATAACAATAGGGGTATTGTATGGAGGAGTTGCAGGGATGAACTCCGGAAAAGTAGATGCAATAATGATGCGTATAGCGGAAATAATATATTCAGTACCGTATCTATTGGTTGTAATACTGTTGTCAGTAGTTTTTTCAAAAAAAGGTTCAGGTACATCACTTAGCGTAATGATACTTGCAATGAGTATATCCGGATGGATACCGACAGCAATATTAGTAAGAGGACAGGTATTATCTCTAAAAGAATCAGAATATGTAATGGCAGCAAGGTCTATGGGTGCAACAAGTAATTGGATATTGTTTAAACACATACTTCCCAATACACTTGGACCTATACTTGTAAATCTTACACTAATTATACCAAGGGCAATATTTTCTGAAGCGACATTATCATTCGTATCTCTTGGCTTACAAGATCCATTGCCGTCACTTGGTAATCTTGCCAATAGCGGACTTGAAGTATTGGCAATTGGACTTGGATATCAAATATTATTACCGGCATTAATGATTTCACTTATAATGTTCGGATTTAACGTATTAGGTGACGGACTGAGAGACGCTCTAGACCCAAGACTTAGAAAGTGAGGTAGGAAATGGAAAACATATTAGAAGTAAAAAACTTACAGGTATCCTTCAAAACTTTCTTTGGAGAGGTAGAAGCAGTAAGAGGAATATCATTTAATGTTCCAAAATCAAAAACAGTAGCAATAGTTGGAGAATCGGGCTGTGGTAAGAGTGTTACAGCAAACTCGATAATGAAGTTACTCCCGGATCCTCCGGCATTTTATAAAGGCGGCTCAATATTATTTGAAGGAGAAGAAATAATAACAAAGACAGAAAAGGAAATGGAAGAACTAAGAGGAAAGAAAATTTCTATGGTATTCCAAGATCCTATGACATCTTTAAATCCTACAATGAAAGTAGGGACTCAAATAATGGAAGGCTTGTTAAAACACGAAAAAATATCTAAAGCAGATGCAAAAAAAAGAGCCATAGAAATACTTGAAATGGTAAGTGTACCTGAAGCGGAAAAGAGAATAAATCAATATCCGCATGAATTTTCAGGTGGTATGCGTCAGCGTGTAATGCTTGCTATAGCTATGGTAATGAATCCGATATTAATGATAGCGGATGAGCCTACAACTGCTCTTGATGTAACAGTGCAGGCACAAATTTTAGATTTGATGAAAAAATTACAAGATGAATTTGGAATGAGTATTATATTAATAACGCATGATCTTGGTGTAGTTGCTGATATGAGTAATAAAGTAGAGGTAATGTATGCCGGACAAATAATGGAAGAAGGACTTACAGAGGATATTTTCTATAATACTAAACATCCATATACTAAAAAGTTATTGGCATCGGTTCCAAGACTTGACATGAATAAAAAAGACAAGCTTCATGCAATTCATGGAACACCACCGGATTTGTACATTCCTCCAAAAGGATGCCCGTTCTATGACAGATGTGATGAAGCGATGAAAATTTGTGATGAACACATGCCGCCTGTAACAGAACATGGAAATGGACATTTTTGTAGATGCTGGTTATATCATGAAATGTGTCCGACACAAAATAAGGAGGGATATAATGACTGAGCCTTTGATAAGTGCAAGAGGAATAAAAAAATACTTCAAGGTAAAGGACGGTATATTAAAGGCTGTAGATAATGTAAGCTTTGACATATATCCCGGAGAAACCTTTGGGTTGGTAGGAGAGTCCGGTTGCGGAAAATCTACAACAGGACGTACAATTCTAAGACTATATAATCCAACTGCAGGAGAGATGTATTTTGATGGGCAGGATATATTTAAATTGTCAGCACGAGAAATGCAAAAGAGGAGAAAGGATTTTCAATTTATATTTCAAGATCCTTATGCATCATTAAATCCTCGTATGACAGTTGAAAGTATAGTCGAAGAACCGCTTTTAATAAATCAAACGTATAAAAGTGACAGTGAAAGAAGAACAAGAGTAATTGAACTACTGAGGTTGGTAGGCTTATCTGAAGAACATGCTTCACGTTTTCCACATGAGTTTTCAGGCGGTCAAAGACAGCGTGTCGGTATAGCGAGGGCACTTGCTCTAAATCCGAAATTTATTGTGTGCGATGAACCGATATCGGCACTTGATGTATCGATACAGGCACAGGTAGTAAATTTGTTAATAGAGTTACAAGAAAAAATGAACTTGACATATCTGTTTATAGCCCATGATTTATCAATGGTAAGATATATTTCAGATAGAGTGGGGGTAATGTATCTTGGAAATATGATGGAAGTTGCAAGTTCAGATGAATTATATGACAATCCGCTGCATCCATATACTGTAGCATTGCTTTCAGCAATACCGATAGCAGATCCGAATATTCAAAGGGAGAGAAAAAGAATTGTGCTTGAGGGAGAAGTACCAAGTCCGATCAATCCTAAGGAAAATTGTCCGTTTGCAGAAAGATGCCCAAGAGCAACAGAACAGTGTTTTAAAGAAAAACCTGAATTTAAAGAAGTAAAGCCTAACCACTTTGTAGCATGTCACTTAGTGAAATAACTTAATATCTCCTTTTTTAAAGGTTCTATGCCAATCTTAGTTGCGTTGGTTTAGAACCTTTTATTTGTAGGTATATTAAAAATATCTCTAATAGAATTTAATATAATTGGAGTAATCCAAAGATTAATGATATAATTTAAGAAAGTATTATAATAACAGATAGAATTACAATCTTAGTTGAAAAATCTTAATGCCATGTATAAAAAATATATAGAGAAAGAGGATGCTTAGATGAAATTAGTTTTAGTAAGACACGGTCAAAGTGAGTGGAATTTAGCTAATCTGTTTACCGGATGGACGGATGTTGATTTAAGTGAAAACGGAGTTAATGAGGCTAAAAGTGCAGGCAGGTTAATTAAAGTGGAGGGAATTGATTTTGATATTGCATATACATCAGTATTAAAACGTGCTATAAAAACTTGTCAATATATTTTGGAAGAGTCTGATCAGCTTTGGATACCTATGGAAAAGAGTTGGAGATTAAATGAGCGTCATTATGGAGCGTTGCAGGGATTAAATAAGGCGGAAACAATTCAAAAGTATGGAGATGAGCAGGTTCATATCTGGCGTAGAAGTTACAATGTGTCTCCACCTGAAATGGAAGTAGAGCAAGCAAAAGCATTTTTATCAGATAGAAGATATAAAATGTTGGATGAAAAACTTATACCGATAACTGAAAACTTAGAGCTTACTTTAAAACGTGTTATGCCGTTTTATGAGGATCACATTGCGCCGAATTTAAGGCAAGGTAAGAATGTTTTAGTTGCTGCGCATGGTAATTCATTACGTGCATTATGCAAATATTTGGAAAATATTTCTGATGAGGCAATTCCAAAATTGGAAATCGCAACAGGACAACCTATAATATATGAACTGTCAGATAAATTAGAAGTAATTAATAAAAAGATATTAACGGAAGATGTATAAATAAAAGCGGTTGTCCTTAAATGTAGGGCAACTGTTTTTTATAGTATAATAATATTTGATTGTTTTCACAGGATAGAAAATGAATATGAAAAGTATCATATTAGAAATGAAAGTTCGATTTTTGATGAGATCAGCTATATTCAAAGAATACATTGATTATTAACTTAAACTTTATGTGATTTTAATTAATAAAGCCCCTTCTCTATTCAGTTGAGAAAGGGCTTTATTTCAGTTTTAATTTTCTGATATTACCTTGTCGATAATTTCTTTCCAAGTATTTTTATCTCTGGCTCCGACTAAAACGTCTCCTATTAAGTTTCCGTCTTTGTCTACAAATATTGTAGTTGGTAGACCTTGAACATTATTTAAGTACTTATCGGATAATTCTTTGCTGTTTAAAAGATTAGGGAAAGTAACGTTACTTTTTTCGACAATTTCTTTAGCGTCTTTAATATTAAAATCTTCTCCGTCAGAAGTATCTGCTATTACTCCCAAAATTTGAAACTCTTCTTTTGAATATTCATTACTTAATTCTGCAAGATGAGGAAGCTCCATTTTACATGGTCCGCAAAATGTTCCCCAAAAATTTATCATTGTTACTTTTGAATCTTTGAATATATCGCTTGAAATATCGTCTCCTGTTAAAGTATGTCCTTTAAATTGGAAATTGCTGAATCCAAGTTCTTCATATTGTGAATTCATTTCTACTTTATTTGAATTCTCAGTTTTTGAAGAATTTGTTGTTTTGTTACTGCATCCGCTAACTAACAGCATAACTGAAAGAACACCTATGCCAAAGATTTTTTTGTTCATTTTTTTCATATATACCTCCATTCACTTTTATAGTTATACCCAAAAATTACAATATTAACAATATTTTAATGTTTTTAAAGGCTAAAATTTGTTAAAATATTTATGGGGGTATATTTATGAAAGTTTTAATTACAACTGATTTATATAAGTCACAAATAAATGGCGTAGTAACTTCGGTTTTAAATTTATATACAGAACTTAAAGAACTTGGAGTAGATGTTAGAATTTTAACTCTTTCTAAAACTATGAAATCATATAATGAAGGAGATGTATATTTTATAAGTTCTTTTCCGGTAAATATATATCCGGATATACGAGCATCTATTGCAGTTAAGGATAGGTATTTAAAAGAGTTAATTAATTGGGCACCTGATATAATACATACTCAGTGTGAATTTTCAACTCTTATTTTTGCCAAGATTATTGCAAAGAAAGTTAAGTGTCCCATAGTGCATACTTATCATACAATGTATGAAAGTTGTGTTGGATATATTTTTAAAAATGAAAGAATGGGCAAAAAATTAATATCTAAGGTCATGAAACAGCTCCTAAAAAAATGTGATCATATAATTGCTCCTACTAAAAAGGTAAAGAAAAATCTTGAGAGATATAAAATCAAAAATGACATATCTATTATTCCCACCGGAATAGACCTTTTTAGATTTGAAACGGATTTTAGTAAAGAGGAAATTTTAGAACTTAAATCTGATATAAATATACCTGAGGATGATTTTGTTATTTTATTTTTAGGTCGTATAGCCAAAGAAAAAAATATTGATGAGCTGATCAGATACTATAATAATTTATCTTCAAAGAGAAGTAATATAAGCTTTTTGATTGTAGGAGGCGGACCTTATTTAGAAATACTGAGTAATAAGGTCAATACACTTAAAAATAAAAAGATATTTTTTACAGGTATGGTGGATCCGTCGGAAGTGTATAAGTATTATAAGCTTGCGGATGTTTTTGTGTGCGCATCAAAAAGCGAAACTCAAGGCCTTACATTTGTTGAGGCTGCCGCAAATTCATTGCCGCTTGTTTGCGAATATGATTCATGTTTGGATGGATTATTAATTAATGGAAAAGATGGATATTTTTTTAATAATGGACAGGATTTTGAAAAGTCTATATTAAAATTGGCGGATGATGAAAACTTGAGAAGAGAATTTGCTTTAAATGCCAAGGAAATATCTAAAAAGTATTCTAAAGAATATTTTGCAAAATCAGTATATGATTTATATGAAGAGGTTATTTCAAATTATAGATATATTCCAACTGTAAAAAGAAGGGTCTATAAAGTGAAAAAAGCTACAAAAAGACAATTTAGAAAACTGAAAGGTATTGTGAATAGATATATAAAATAAGGAAGTGCTACGAAAGTACTTCCTTTTAACTATCAAAATAAATTTTGTTAAATTTTGGAAAATAGATAATTATTTTATTTATACGAGATTTATATAATCAATATTTTTAATGTCAAAATTGACAAAAAAACATTATATAATGATATAATAATGATAGATATTTTCAAAATAACAGAAGGTGATAATTTGAAAAAAGATAGAGAAAAACATTTGCCGGTAATAGGAGTAGGGCCGATTTATGTTTTAATAATTTTATTTGTAACTGTAGTTGGAATTTTGCTTTCTAAATTTAATTATATTAAAGTTATAAGTTTTGGATTTTTTAAAATTCCAAATTTAATTTTAGGAATATTTATGATTTTTATAGGGATATTTATTTGGATTAAGGCGGTTATTGTTGAAAAAATAGATGATGGAATAAAGAACAATAAACTTGTTACAACCGGAATATATGCGTGTGTCAGAAATCCTATTTATTCAGCTTTTATGATAGCTTTTACAGGGATATTATTAACTGTAAACAATGCGTTGCTTTTAGTTTTACCTGTTGCATACTGGTTATTTCTTACAATTTTTATGAAACACACAGAAGAAAAATGGCTTAAAGATTTATATGGGGAAGAATATGAAAATTATTGTAAAAAAGTAAATAGATGTATTCCATGGTTTCCCCAAAAATAAAATTCTTGTAAATATATAGAGATGAATTTAACTTAAATTTCAAATAATTCAGTTGCTGGATATATTTATAAAATAATATATGATTAAATAGATGTTTACAGTAATAGAGTAGAGACTATAAATCCCCTTGAACATATAATTCAAGGGGATTTTATATTAGATAAGTTTTACTTGATGATATACTTTTTTACCTTTTCTTATTAAAATTTTTCCATCTTTAAAATCGGATAAACTTAACATTTGGTCAAAGGTTTTAACTTTTTCATCATCAATTGTAATTCCGTTTTGCTCAATGAGCCTTCTTCCTTCAGAATTTGATTTTATAAGATTAAGTTCCTTTAAAAGCTCGACAATATTTTTTCCGTTTTCAAATTCGGATGAACTGATTTCTGTTGAAGGAATATTTTCACTGTTTATTCCACCGCTAAAAAGACTTTTTGCAGCATCCATTGCTTTTTTGGCTTCTTCTTCTCCGTGAACATCTTTTACAATTTCATAAGCTAATACTTCTTTAGCTGTATTTAATTCAGCACCTTCAAGAGATTCATATTTTGCAATTTCTTCCATTGGGAGCATAGTCAATAATTTCATAAATTTTATTACATCTCTATCATCGGAATTTCTCATATATTGATACATTTCATAAGGAGAAGTTTTTGAAGCATCTAACCAAACAGCGCCTTTTTCAGTTTTGCCCATTTTTATTCCTGCAGCAGTTGTGAGAAGTTTAAATGTCATAGAGTATACTTTGTCATCTTCAAGCTTTCTAACAAGTTCATATCCTCCAAGCATATTGGACCATTGATCTGAACCGCCGAGTTCTAATTTACATCCATATTTTCTATATAAAACTAAAAAATCATAAGATTGCATAAGCATATACGCAAATTCAAAGAATGTAAGTCCCTTTTCCATTCTGTTCTTATAGCAATCAAATGTAAGCATTCTGTTTACACTGAAGTGAACACCTATTTCTCTCATAAAATCTAAGAAATTCAAATTTAAAAGCCAGTCAGCATTATTTACAAAAATTGCTTTATCATCAGAAAAATCTAAAAAGTGAGAAAGTTGTTCTTTAAATCTGCCTGCATTATATTCTATAGTTTCTTTAGTCATAATTTTTCTCATGTCGGTTTTTCCGGACGGGTCACCTATCATTGTAGTGCCGCCACCAAGTAGGGCAATGGGTTTATGTCCGGCAAGCTGCATGTGTTGCATAACTCTTACTTGTAAGAAATGACCGAGAGTTAATGAATCTGCTGTTGCATCGAAACCGATGTAGAATGGGACTGATTCTTTGGATAATAATTCTTTAAGTTCTTCGGGGTAAGTTGCTTGATCTATAAATCCACGTTCTTCTAAAATATCATATACGTTTTTCATAAATTCCTCCTTAAAATAAAAATAACTACGAATATTGAAAGGACGCTTTCGTGGTACCACCTTTCTTTGCTCGTAGCCTCTTACTGTTTAAACGCAGTTGTTTAAGACTCAGATATTGTAATTCGGAATAACCTACTGTATATCGTCATCGCCTTTATTAAATTATAAATAATATATACTATTGGAAAAAATTTGTCAATTAATTCAAAAGAAATTGTAAAATTATTTTTAAAAATTGGTTGGTTAATCTATAATATATATAAGAAATAAATTAATTTAAATTGAAATTGTCTAAAAATTTTAAAGGAGTTATAGATGGTAGGAATCGATATTGTAAAAATAAGCAGAGTTGAAAAAATATATTTAAAATATGATGAAAAATTTTTAAATAGAATATTTAACGATGAGGAAATTTCATATATAAAGTATAAAAATAACAGAGTTCAGTCTATTGCAGGTCTTTTTGCGGCAAAGGAAGCCGTATCAAAGGCAGTTGGCACAGGTATAGGTTCTACTTCATTTAAAGACATAAAAATATACTATGAGAATTCATCTCCATATGCAATATGCAGGGGATATATATATAAGCTGAGCATATCTCATGACGGAGGATTTGCAGTGGCAGTTGCAATAAAAGATAAAGTTGCAATTGACGACGAATTTAAAGGAATTTTAAACAATAGAAATTCGAATACTCATAAGGGAGATTACGGACGTGTTGCAATAGTTGCCGGAAGTATGGGAATGACAGGAAGTGCGTTTTTGGCATCAAATGCTGCGTTAAGATGTGGCAGCGGTCTTGTATATAATATAGTTCCAAGAGATATTTTGGAGATTATGAGTATAAAATATGTTGAACCTATTGTGAAGAGTTTTAATAAAAATTCAGATATGTTGGACTTTTTGAATAATATGGATTCAATTTTAATAGGTCCCGGAATCGGACTTGATGATACTTCCGAGAAAAAAGTAAAAGATGTGTTGTCATTGGATAAAAATATAGTAGTTGATGCAGACGGTCTTACTCACTTAGCGAAAAATTTGAACGTGTTGGAAAACAGAAGAGAATTCAGTACGGTTTTAACACCTCATGTCGGAGAATTCAGCAGACTTACGGGAATATCACATGATGAGATAAATAAGAACAGAGAAAAACTTGCTATGGAATTTGCCAAGAGATATAAGGTTATTTTACTTTTGAAGGGAAACAGGACTGTTGTTACAAACGGAAAAGATATATATATAAATAAAACAGGCAACCCTTCAATGGCAACAGCGGGAAGCGGCGATGTACTTAGCGGGATTTTAGTTTCACTTGTCGGAAGAAAAATTGAATTGTTCAAGGCTTCATCTATGGCGACGAATATACATGGAGCTGCAGGTGATCTTGCCAGAGATGCACTTTCTGAAGAATCGGTTATTGCAAGTGACATTATACTTTTTTTGTCAAAAGTACTTGTTAATTATTGACATTATCTGAGATTTTAAACTATAATGATTATAGATTCTCTTAATCTATTGAAGGTGTGATGCAATGTTAATAAAGAGAGGGGATATTTTTTATGCCGACCTTTCCCCGGTTATAGGATCGGAACAAGGAGGAGTAAGACCGGTAGTAATCATTCAAAATGACATAGGAAATAAATATTCACCCACATTAATTGTGGCAGCTATAACATCACAGCTCAATAAGGCAAAATTACCTACTCATATAAATGTTGATGCAAAGGGAGTTCCACTACCCAAAAATTCGGTTATACTCTTGGAGCAAATCAGAACAATAGATAAAAAGAGATTAAGAGAAAGAATAGGTAGGTTTGAGGGCAATATTATGAGCGAAATTGACAAAGCTATTAAGGTTAGCTTGAGTATTGTGTAGGTTATGGTACATATAATAGGCTTTTGCGGTAGTAAAAGCCTATTTTGCTGTGTAAAAATTATTAGATTCATAGTATAATTATATAAGACTAAAATTTTAAGGAGTAATTATGTTTAACAAAAAGAATATATGGATATTGTTGATTTTAATTTCAATAGTAAGTTCATTCTACTTTGTATCAGGTAGATTGAAGGCGGAAAGTAATTATAAGAATTATGATATATTAGCTGATTATGATGAATTTTCAAAAATAGGATATGATTATTTTAATACCTCAAGAGAATATTTTACTGCTCTTGCAAAAAATGGAGTAAGCAATGTCACAATTAATGAATCTACAATTAATTCAATGAAGAAAATGCAAGGTTCTAAAATAAAAACAGGACTTGTCGGAAATGATTTAATTGTAAAGGGAAGTGAAGAAGATCTCAAGTTCATAGCAAACGGATTAAAGGCATTAAAAAAAGAAGAGCAGAGAAAAATAAAATTTATAGATAATAATACTATGCAAATTCAAGGTAGTCCGAAAGATATAGTAAATTATAAATCGGATGCCTATGATGTTTTTCAAAACAGAATAGGTGATGACGGTATCAGAGGTTCGGTTCTTGAATATATAGGACTTGGCTTTAATACAAGAAAGATTGAAGATGTTAAAGGAATTGAGAATCTTTCGATTAATTTAAGACCTACATTTTATTCAAGATATCAAGATTCAAGAGCGTGTATGAACAGATTTACAGAAGCAGTTGAAAAATACAATAAATCTCAAAGATATGTAGTGTTTTCAGGTAAAGAGTTCTATAAAAATTCTGAAGAAGATCCGAAAGTTCAAGATGATTTTGCATCTTGGTTAAGTAAAAATAAAATAGCTTTGGGAATGATTGAGGCATCAAATCAAAGAGGTCATTTAGCAATTGACGGTATAGATTCAGTTATAAGAAGGGATAGTATAGGTAAAATTAGAGTATTTACTACATGGGATTATATACAAAGAGAATATGACTATGCAATTCCCATGCATCACAATGGAGAAGAACTTACAAATGTGTATTATAGAGCAATATCTGAGAGAAATATTGTTGCTATATTTATAAGACCGTTTATAAAAAATGATTTAGTAATATCGGATCCTGAAAAATATGGAGCCGTTCTTGAAAATTTGCAGGACAGACTTGATAATAAAGGATATGAAGTCGGAAATGTAAATCCTATTGGAAGCTGGAATCCGAATAGAACAATTGGAATGCTTCCTATTGCAATAGGAACGGTAGCTGCAAGTATACTATTATTAAAGCTTGTATTTTCAATATCAAGCATTGCGGCAATAGTGATATTTGTAATAGGGACTTTACTTTCTGTAGTATTCTTTGTTCTTGGTAAGATGCAATCTACCGGAACTGTTTTGTTTAATCTTGCCGCTATAGTTACCTATCCTTCACTTGCAATATGTACTATACTTGAGAATTACAACAGAATTGCAAGAAGCAGAAGAAAAGCGGGGATTGTAAAAATATTTATACATGGTTCGGCGGTTTTACTGATAAGTATATTAATTTCTATGATAGGCTCGTTTATGGAAGTTTCATTTATGAGCGGGACTAATTATCTTGTAGAATTAAATATATTTAGAGGAGTAAAAATTTCTCAGCTTCTTCCGCTATTAGTATCAATATTTATATATGCGGCATATATCGGATTTGGAAGAGAGAAGGAAACAGATGTTAAGATAAGACCATATGAAATAACAAATATGCTTTCTAAGAATGTAAAGCTTTGGGAAGCTGTTCTCGGAATTATGGTTTTGGGAATGCTTGCTGTATTTATAGTAAGAGGAGGAAATTCAAATACAAAAGTTCCGGGAATGGAGCTGTTATTTAGAAATTTACTTGAACAATACTTACCTGCAAGACCGAGAACAAAGGCAATTTTTATTGGATATCCTGCGGTAATTCTGCTTATGTATATAGCTTATAAAAAAAGAGGAAAGCTTTTAACTATATTATTGACAATTTTTGCGGCGATAGGAATGGCGGATATAGTAAATACTTTTTCTCATATTAGAACTCCGCTTACAATAAGCTTTATGAGAGTTGCAATAGAATTTGTAACAGCTTTAATTGTTTCAATTTTTGTACTTATAGCGGCAGAGCTTGTAAGAAAGGGGTACGACAAATATATTGAGAAATAAAATTTTAGTATCGGGATATTACGGATACAATAATATAGGAGATGAGGCAATATTAAAGGGTCTCGTAGACGGAATATCTTTACATTCTGATGCTGAAATTGTAGTATTGTCGAAAAATCCTGATTGGACAGAAAAAAAATATAATGTGAAAAGCGTAAATCGTTCTAATTTGTTTGAAATAATAAGTGCAGTTAGAAATTGTGATATGGTATTGTCAGGTGGTGGTTCTTTAATGCAAGATATTACAAGTAAAAAATCAATTTTGTACTATCTTGCAATATTAAAGCTCGGAATGTTATTTAAGAAAAAGACATTTGTATACTCACAGGGAATAGGACCGATAAATTTAAAAAGAAATAAATATCTTGCAAGAAATATTCTGAGTAAAGTGGACTTTTTAAACGTAAGAGATAAAGCTTCGGCGAGGGAGTTAAGAGAACTTGGAGTAAATCGAGATATACTTGTGACAACAGATACCGTATTTGGAATTAATAAACCGAATCTTGATTTCGGAAGGGACATTTTAAAAAAATTAAATGTAAGAGAAGATAAAAAGAATATTTGCTTTACGATAATGAACTGGAAGAATTATGGAGATAGGACAATTTCAGAAATAGTTTCTACTATAGAGAAGATTGTTCAAGAAAAAGATGTAAATATTATTTTTGTGCCGTTTTTTTATCATTTAGACCTTGAAATCGAGAGGAAAATTTACAACCTGTTAAAGGAAAAATATGAGAATATTTACTTGGTTGAAGAATATTTACACGTCAAGGAATATTTATCTTTAATCGGAACAATGGATATAATGGTTTCTATGAGATTGCACGGACTTATATTTGCGACACTTATGGGAGTTTACCCGATAGGAATAAGCTATGACCCTAAAATAGATGGATTTATGAAAGAACTTGAAAGAATTCAAAGATTTTATGTAGGAGATTTCTGCTCGGAAAAATTATCGGAAGAGGTTTTAAACTCGATAGATAATTTAGACGAATTAAAGAAAGAAACAAGAGAACATCTTAAAAAATTTTATAATTTAACTGATAAACACAATGAGGCGGTTAAGTTTGTTCTTGAGAGGTGAACTATGGATAAGGTAAGTATTTTTGGAGTAAATGTTTTTAATATAAACTTTAAAGAAGCAATAGATATAGTAAAAGAATTTTTGAAAGAAGATAAAATTCACACAATAGTTACTCCAAACACTGAAATAGTAGTAGATGCAAGAGACAATGCAAAACTCAGAGATATATTAAATTCAGCGGATCTTTCAATTGCAGATGGAATAGGGCTTATATATGGTTCAAAGATGAGGGGTAAACCTTTAAAAGAGAGAGTTACGGGTTTTGATGTTTCAATGGAACTTTTAAATATTGCGGAAGAAGAGGGATATTCTGTATATCTTCTCGGAACTAAGCCCGAAGTTGTAGAAAAAGCATATGAAAATTTAAAAAGTACAAGACCTGAATTGAATGTAATAGGATATCATCATGGCTACTTTAAGGGAACACATTTTGGAATGGCGGGACATGATGAAGAGATAGAAGTAATAGATGAGATAAACAGACTTAAACCTGATATAATATTTTTAGGGCTCGGTTATCCTAAACAGGAACTTTGGATTGAAGAAAACGCAAAAAAATTAAATTCAAAACTGATAATAGGAAATGGCGGAGTGATAGATATAATTGCAGGAGAGGTTAAACGAGCTCCCGATATATTTATAAAACTAAATCTTGAATGGTTTTATAGATTAATTTCAGACCCGTCGAGAATAAAAAGGCAGGTTGCAATACCCAAGTTTTTAATTTCAGTTATGTTAGATAAAAATGCAGTAAAGTGAGGAGGAATATTTTGAATATTGAACAAAAAAGTGTAAATGCGATTAGAATGCTCTCTATCGATCAAATTCAAAGAGCAAACTCAGGTCATCCGGGATTACCGTTAGGAGCAGCACCGGCAGCCTATATGTTATGGAAGACAATGAAGCATAATCCAAAGGATCCGAATTGGATAAACAGAGATAGATTTATTCTATCTGCAGGTCATGGATCATCAATGTTATATTCTTTGCTGCACCTTTTTGGATACGGACTTAAATTAGAAGATTTAAAAAACTTCAGACAACTTGGAAGCAAAACACCGGGACACCCTGAATACGGCCATACAGTTGGAGTAGAAGCTACAACAGGTCCTCTCGGACAAGGTATATCAATGGCAGTCGGCATGGCAATGGCTGAAAAACATTTGGCTGCAATATACAACAGGGATATTGAAATAATTAATCATAATACATTTGTAATTTGCGGAGATGGAGATTTAATGGAAGGAATTTCTAATGAAGCATCATCTCTTGCGGGAACTCTTGAACTTGGAAAATTAATAGTATTATATGATTCAAATAAAATCACAATTGAAGGTTCAACTGACCTTGCATTTAGAGAAAATGTATCTATGAGATATAAGGCACTCGGCTGGCAAACACTTCTTGTTGAAGATGGAAATAATCTGTCTGAAATAAAAGAGGCGATTGAAGAGGCAAAGAGAGAAAAAACAAGACCGACCTTGATTGAAATAAAAACACAAATAGGATACGGATCTCCGAGAGTCGGATTATCAAAGGCACATGGTGAACCGCTTGGAGTAGATGGTGTTCTTGAAACAAAGAAGTTTTTTGAATACCCTGAAGAAGAATTTTATGTAGAAGATGAAGTAAGATTACACTATGAAGATATAAATAAAGACTTAGTATTTGAATATGAAAAAGAAAAACGAGTTGAAAAACTCTATGCAGAAAAATATCCGAAGGAATATAAGGAGCTTGTAGATTCATTTAACGGTAAATTCAATTTAGATTTTCTTGAAACGGAAGAATATTTGAAGTTTGAAAAGGATATGGCTACAAGAGCATCTTCAGGAGAGGCGTTAAATAGAATTGCAAAAGAATTCAATCTTTTATTTGGAGGCAGTGCGGATTTAGGCCCGTCAAATAAATCAATGATGAATAACTCGGATAATTTCAGCAGTACTAATCCGAAAGGAAATAATATAAACTTTGGAATAAGAGAACATGCAATGGGAGCAGTTGTAAACGGAATTATGCTTCATGGAGGACTTAGAGGATACGGAGCTACATTTTTAGTATTTTCGGATTATATGAAACCTGCAATTAGACTAAGTGCACTTCAAAATCTTCCTGCAACATATATTTTAACTCACGATTCAATCGGAGTAGGAGAAGACGGACCTACACATCAACCGATAGAACACCTTGCCATGTTAAGGTCGATACCTAATAATATAGTTTTTAGACCCGCAGATGCAGTAGAGGCGGCAGTCGGCTGGTCAGTTGCAATGAAGTCTAAAATGACACCTGTATGTTTGATTCTTTCAAGACAGACTTTAAAAAATCTTGAAAAATCATCAATAGATGCTGCAAACGGAGCATATATTGTAAAAGCTGAAGAAGATGAACTTGAAAAAATTATAATAGCAACAGGTTCTGAAGTTTCGCTTGCAATAGATGCCGCAAAAGATAAAAAGAATGTTCGTGTAGTAAGTATGCCTTCAGTTGAATTATTCGAGGCACAGAGCATAGAATATAGAGAAAATATAATTCCGAGCAGCTGTGAAAAAAGACTTGTTGTGGAAGCTGCAAGCTCATTTGGATGGTATAAATACGCAGGAACAAATGGAAAAATACTTTCGATAGACGGATTTGGAGCATCAGGAGAAGGCTCTAAGGTATTTGAACATTTTGGAATAACAACTGAAAACATTAAAAAAGTAATAGAAGAGCTATAAGAAAATTCCTTTGCAATATATTGCAAAGGAATTTTTTATAAATCATATTAAGTATGAAAAACTTATTTATTTGAATTTTTTTCTATTAAAAAAGCGGCAATTAAAGCTGTAATCGGGATTGATAAAATAAGACCTATACTACCCGATAGGGAACGTACAATTTCAGTTGCAATTACATCAAGATTTAAAATTTTAAAATTATTTTCCTGATAAATTATTACAAGAAGTATCAGTGGAAGAGCGCTGCCCATATATGCAAGAATTAATGTATTACTCATAGTTGCCATAATATCTCTGCCGACATTCATTCCGGATTTAAAAAGTTCTTTAAATCCAAATGACTCATTTGCTCTTGAGATTTCTTGTATAGAAGATGAAACACTCATTCCAACGTCCATAACAGCGCCTATGGAGCCCCAAATTATACCTGCAAATAACAGCTCGCCGGGATCTAAAACAAGATCATCCGGAAGATATAGAAGCATCTGAGTTTCATCTAATGAAAGACCGGTAAGATGAATTTTAGTTCCTACTAAAAATGCAATTACACCGGCAAGAATGGCACCGAAGCTTGTGCCTAAAATTGCACTGATAGTTTTTAAATTAAAACCTCCGACAATTAAGAGAGAGATAAATGATATAATAAATGAACTTATTACAGCAATTAGAATTGGGCTGTGACCTTTAATAATAAGAGGAATAGAAACAAAAAATATGATGACAAGAGTTATGATTAAAGATACTATTGTAAGAAGACCCTTCTTTCTTCCGACAAATAATAAGATTAAAATAAAAACTCCCATCAATATATAAATATAATCAGTTCTTAAATAATCACTTACACTATACACATCATTTCCGTCCATGTCCTTATCAATGGATATTAATACCTTTTGATTTACCTTTAAATCTAAATTGGTATTTAAATAAGTGGACATGTAATTTATTACATTTATAAATTTTCCTTTATCATTTCCGGAAAGAAGCTTTACTTTAATATTTTGGGCTATGTTTCCATATTCGTCAGGTTCCTCTTTATCATCCACACTAATTATAATTGCCTTTTCATATCTTGCATCTTCAAAACTCTGTGTGACATTTATATTTTCCATTGCATTAAAAGAATTTGCAAAACTATAGCTTGGAAAAATGAAAACTATAGTTAAGAGTATAAGTAAAAATAAACTTTTGAGCTTCATTTAATCACCCCACAACTATTTTAACATTAATATATAAAAAATACATAAATAGATGGCAAACACATTAAAAAACAATGAAAAAATTTCAAAATTATCATATAATATAAAAAAGGAGGTAGGGTATATGATTTTAGTCGTAGATTTTGGAGGACAATACAACCAATTAATTGCAAGAAGAGTAAGAAATTTGAATGTATATTGTGAGGTTGTACCTTATAATAAAGCTCTTAAGAGTATAGATGAAAAAAAACCGCAGGGAATTATATTTACAGGCGGACCTAATTCAGTATATGAAGAAAAGGCACCGCAAATTGAAAAAGAAATATTTGAGAGAAATATACCGATACTTGGATTGTGCTATGGAATGCAAATAATGGCACATACACTTGGAGGAGAAGTAAAACCGGCAAAGCAAAGAGAATTCGGAAAAACGATTCTGAATATAAAAGATTCTTTGATTTTTAATGGCATACCGAATGAAAATTATGTTTGGATGAGTCATGTAGATAGAGTGGAAAAATTACCGGAAGGATTTGAAACAATAGCCAATACTGATAATTGTCCTATAGCAGCTATGCAAAATAGAGAAAAGAAACTTTATGCATTACAATTTCATCCGGAAGTAAATCATTCACAGTTTGGCAATGAAATGCTTAAAAACTTTATAACAGAAGTTTGTAAAGTTGAGCAGAATTGGAATATGTCAAACTACGCAAAGATGGCAATAGAAGAAGTTAAAAATAAAGTTGGAGACGGAAAAGTATTACTTGCACTATCAGGAGGAGTAGACTCATCAGTAACAGCAGCATTACTTTCAAAGGCAGTGGGCAGCAAACTTACATGTATATTTGTAGACCATGGCTTAATGAGAAAAAATGAAGGGGATGAAGTTGAAGCTGCATTTAAAAATTCCGGCATGAATTTTATAAGAGTAGATGCTGAAGATAGATTTTTAAATAAGCTCAAAGGAGTAACAGACCCTGAGGCAAAAAGAAAAGCAATAGGCGAAGAATTTATAAGAGTATTTGAAGACGAAGGAAGAAAAATTAAATCTGTAGATTTTCTTGCACAGGGAACAATATATCCGGACATAATAGAATCCGGACTTGGAGATGCGGCAGTTATAAAATCACACCACAATGTAGGTGGACTACCGGAAGTAGTGGATTTTAAAGATTTGGTAGAACCGCTTAAAATGTTGTTTAAAGATGAAGTGAGAAATTTAGGTAGAGAACTTGGACTACCGGACTACTTAGTAGATCGTCAACCTTTCCCCGGACCTGGACTTGGCATAAGAGTAATTGGAGAAGTAACAAAAGATAAGCTTGATATATTAAGAGATGCAGATTATATCTTCAGAGAAGAATTAGAAAAAGCGGGACTTGGAAAAGAAATAAATCAATACTTTGCCGTACTTACAAATAACAGAACAGTAGGAGTAATGGGTGACTTTAGAACATACGATTATACACTTGCACTAAGAGCAGTAAAAACAACAGATTTTATGACTGCTGATTGGGCAAGAATACCTTACGAAATATTGGATAAAGTATCAAATAGAATAGTAAACGAAGTAAATAATATAAATAGAATAGTCTATGATATAACAAGTAAACCACCGGCAACAATAGAGTGGGAGTAGAAGATATTTTATAGAAAATGGCTTATTTTCAAGGTTTATAGCCTGTTGAAACAAGCAACTGGGACAAAATTGGGCAAAGATTTCAAAAAGAATAAATTGAGTAATAGCTCCCAGTGGCTTTACAATTGAATAAAAAAATCAGACCGTAGCATAACTTGCTATGGTCTTTTAGTGCCTTTGAAAGTGAATGTTTGATGCAAATTTTATATAGGCAAAACGTAATTTGTAGAAACTGTTTGCATTTTAATTCAATAGTTTGTCATCAACTATAGATTGGAGAACAATATGATAAAGACGGAACAGTATAAACAAAATATCCCGATGGAATTAAGACACTAGAGCTGTTCTTATACTATTAGTATATGAGCAAGCACAGTAAGTGTGTGTACACTTACGGAAAAATGACCTCGACAATTAAATAGTTTATTTAATATGAGGTATATTTTTTAGCTTGTTAGGGAGAACCCTAAGACCTCAAAACTTAATAGAAGGAGGATATTTAAGATGGAAGATGGAAAAAGAAATATAAGGTTGAGATTTGACTTGACAGATAAAGAAGGAGAATTATTTGAAAAGAAAAAAGAAGAATGCGGAGCTAAAAGCATGAGTCACTTTATACGCAAAACTGTTTTGGAAAAGGAGATATATGAAGTGGACTTAGAACCATTGAGAGATTTATACGGAACATTATCCATCGTTACAAACAACTTAAATCAGATTGCCAAGAGGGTAAATAGGACAGGAGTGATTTATAAAAACGACATCGATGATATGAAAAAAAGCTATTGATAAGTTCTCAAAAGAGCAAGGGGCTATACATTTGCCGTTGCTGAATAGGAAGAAAGAAACCAGCGAGTAAATGCATATATTTTAGTTTTCTTGTATATATTAAATATAGCGATTGCGTAAAACTTATAGTGATAGTCTTAAGATTAAGCTAATTATTTAATATCTGGCAATAACTTTGGACTTGTGATATATTTTATGTATAAAAAATCCAGCAAGTTGGAATTTGGAGGAATAATAATGAAATTTAATTACAATGGTCTTTGGAAAGTGTTGATAGATAAGAACATGAAGAAAAAAGATTTGGTTGATAGAACAGGTGTATCTCCAACAACAATATCAAAAATGGTTCGAGGAGAAGCCGTCTCATTATCTGTAATAGGGAAAATTTGTGAAGAGCTTGGAACAGATATTGGGGATTTAATCTGTATTGAAAAGAATAGCTTGGAGGATAAATAAATGAATAAAAACATTTTTGAAATAGTCGTGGAAGTATTAAAGACAAATTCAAAATATATTTCTGATGATGGTAAATTGCTCAAGGCGATAGTTTATAGCGATGTAATGACAATGGATAAAGAATTGTTATCTTTACTTTTATCTAATGAAAAAATCAAAGAAAGTTTTTTTGAGGATATAAACGGAACTCTTGTTTTCGATAAACAGAAGTTTGCTTGGTTTATTGAGTCGAAAGAATTCTTACCGGACTCATATACGAGATACACAAATAAAATCGGATTAACTAATGGAGGAGACTTCATTTCTAAGTCGAATGATGTGGTATTAGACTTTCCGTATAAAGATTGTGTACTTGAAGGTGGTCAGGATAAGGAAGATCAGAAGCGTAAAGAGATTTTCTACAACGAGACTATTGCGAGCGATGAGATTAGTAAAATGCTTGCTCCGAAAGTTTTTACGAACGCAAAGAGATATACGAAAGACGGCATCGAAGAAAATATTACTTTTGATGAGAAAGATAACTTAATTATTAAAGGAAATAACTTGATTGCACTTTCAAGCTTACTGAAACGATATGAAGGAAAAGTTAAATGTATTTACATTGACCCACCGTACTACTTTAGTGTGAACAAAGATGAAGACACATTTGCTTATAATTCCAATTTCAAATTGTCCTCTTGGCTTGTATTTATGAAAAATAGACTTGAGATGGCGAAACGATTACTTTCGGATGATGGAGCATTATTCGTACAGATAAGTGATGATGGTGTTGGTGAACTTCATTGTCTTTTGAAAGACATATTTGGAATAGAAAATTTCATTAACAAGATTACTGTTAAAACAAAATCACCGTCAGGCTTTGCTTCTGTAAATCCAGGAGTTTTTGAAACGGCAGAATATATTCTTGCATTTGCTAAAAATAAGAGAAATTGGAAATACAATATTCAATATGTTGAAAGTGGTTACGATGTTAATTATAAATCAGTCGTAGTTAACAAGAATGATCCGGCTGAAAAGTGGATAATAAGGAATATCGTTGACATTTTAGCGGAAGAACGTGGTTATGATAATGCAAAAGACATGCGAGATAATCTTGGGAAGTTAGTTGTAGATGAGCTTGTTGCAGAATATGCATTAAATAATGCGGATTCTGTTTTTCGCTATACTGCGATTGGGAATAATGCAGGTCAAATAGTAGTGAATACAAGAAATAAGTCAAGAGAAGAAGTTGAAAAGATATTTACTGTTGAACGTGATGGGCATTATACAGTTTATGTGCATAAAGGTCAAGAAATTGCATTTTATTCTAAAAAACTACATGAAGTGGATGGGAAAATTGTTCCGTCAATGCAAGTTTCAAATATCTGGACAGATACATCATATGAGGGAATTGCCAACGAAGGTGGTGTAACTCTAAAAGGTGGCAAGAAACCGGAAAAGTTAATTCGCCGAATTATTGAAATGGCTTCCGATAAAGGAGACTTAATTCTTGATTATCATTTAGGAAGTGGAACAACATGTGCAGTTGCACATAAAATTGGACGCAAGTATATCGGTATAGAGCAACTTAAGTATGGAAAGGATGATTCAACTGTTAGGCTTGAGTCTGTTATAAAAGGTGATTCTACAGGCATATCAAAAGCTGTAGATTGGAAAGGTGGAGGCTCATTTGTTTACTGTGAGCTTCTTGAAAACGCAAGTACGCTCATTGAAAAAATTCAAGCGGCTTCAGAAGAAACAATCTCTGAAATAAAGAATGAAATCTATATAGATGAACGCATTGTTCCATATATCACAATAGAAGAGCTTAAGAACGCTGATGAAGAATTTGCTTCATTAGAATTGGAAGAGAAGAAAAAGGCTCTTATCAGCTTAGTTGATAAGAATAAGCTATATGTCAATTACTCGGATATAGAGGATGAAAGCTATGCTGTAAGTGAGTCGGATAAGGCGTTCACCAAATCTTTCTATGCGGAGGTCTAATATGGCGGAACAATTTTTATACGAAAAATTAGATGTCGCAAAAGAAGTTGGTATGAGTATCGATTTTCCTGAAATTATCAAAAGTGGACTCTCAAAGAAAATCTCTCTAAGAGAGTATCAGATTGATGCCTTTACAAACTTTGCTTTATATTTTGACAATGATGGATTAAGAAAAAATAAGCAAGTCCATACTCTTTTTCATATGGCGACAGGCAGCGGTAAAACTGTCATTATGGCAGGCTTGATATTGTACTTATATATAAAGGGGTATAGAAAGTTTTTATTCTTCGTAAATCAGACTAATGTTCTTGAAAAAACGATTGATAATTTCATCAATCCGCTTTCAAATAAGTATCTATTCAATGATGTTGTAGAGTACTTGGGGAAAAAGGTTAAGATAAAAAGGGTTGAAAATTTTAGCGGTAATGTTTTAGATGATGACATCGAAATATTGTTTACTACTACGCAAAAGCTTCATATGGATTTATTTGAAGCGAAAGAAAATTCGCTGACCTATGATGACTTTGAAAATAATAAAGTGGTTTTTATTTCTGATGAGAGCCATCATATCAATTCACTAACTAAGAAACCTACTAAAGACGAAGAAGAAGCTGCTAAAAGCTGGGAATACTCTGTTACAAATGCTTTGTCACGAAATAGAGATAGTATTATGCTTGAATTTACGGCTACTTGCGATTTAAAAGATGCAAATGTATTACAAAAGTATAAGGACAAAATCATCTTTAACTATCCGCTTATTTCTTTTAGGGAAAGCGGATATACAAAAGACTTCCAGAACTTCGCAACAGATACCGACTTGTGGGCAAGAACACTTATGGCTCTCGTAATGAGTGAATACAGAAGGTTTTTGTTTGCTGACTTAAAACTCAATATTAAGCCTGTGGTTATGCTTAAATCGCAAAAAATAGATGAGTCAAAAAGTTTCTATGATGAGTTTTTCAAGAAAGTAAAGGAATTGACGAGCTACGAACTTCAGAATTTGGAATTAGTCGGAATTGAAAAATTAACGGAAGCGATAAATTATTTCAAGGAAAAGGATGATACTCTGGAGCTTTTGGAGCAGTCAATTAAGACTGCATTTAACGAAGATACTTCGATAATAATGAATGGTTCTTCAGATAATAACAAGGAAAACCAGTTATTAGTTAATTCTTTGGAAGACCTTGATAATCCGATTAGGCTTATTTTTGCGGTAGATATGTTAAATGAAGGTTGGGATGTACTTAACCTCTTTGATATAGTCCGTCTATATGACACAAGACAAAGTAAGTCGGGTGGAAAGATAGGAAGCTATACAATTAAAGAAGCACAGCTTATCGGAAGAGGTGCGAGGTATTGCCCATTTGTTGTAGATGATGAGGAACTTAAATTCAAAAGAAAATTTGATGGAGATATATCGAATCCGAATCGTATTTTAGAAACAATGTACTTTCATAGTAAAAACGACTCAAGATATATATCAGAATTAAAGAATGCCCTTATAGAAACAGGATTGCAGGCACCTGATCCGATCATCTTGGAGTATAGATTGAAAGATGAGTTTAAGGACAGTGATTTTTATAAGAAGAGCTATGTGTTTTCTAATAAGAGATTGCTGAAGGGACGAGATGAAGTACATTCTCTTGAACCGAGTATGAGGACAAAAACATATTACTATACAGCCCTTTCAGGTAAGGGGAATATAGTAAATCTTGTAGGTGATGATACTCCAAGCACAAGTACCATTAAGACAAACCTGAAGAGTGTTAAATTCAAGGATATAGATTATAATATTTTACTGGGGGCTATAGAATGCTTTGAGGAGCTTCGTTTTGACATACTTAAAGAGAAATATCCATCTCTAAAATCAATGAGGGAGTTTTTAACTTCAGATGAGTATCTCGGAAACTCTAATGTGGAAATAACATATTCTCAAGATGAGGTAAATGGAAAGATTTTATTTTCAGCTTTAAAACACGCTTTAGTAAAAATTGAGTCGCATGTTATGGCTATAAAATCCGAATATGTTGGTTCTAAAGAATTTGAACCTAAACAACTTAAAGTGGTTTTGAAAGATAAGAAAATCAGTTTAGGATCAGTTGAGGGGAATGGCGGAAAGGGTAATTCACAAAACAATTGCTCCAATGAAGAATACAGATTAGACTTAACAAATGAGAGTTGGTATGTATTTAATGATAACTACGGAACAAGCGAAGAAAAGCTTTTTGTAAAGTATTTCAAAACACACATAGAGCCAAAACTGAAGGAAAAGAATCTGGAATACTATGTTGTTAGGAATGAAAGAATTCCTGAATTGGCTATATATTCTTTTGAAGCTGGAGAGAGATTTGAACCTGACTTTTTACTGTTTGTAAGAAAGCAAAGAAGCGAAGGTAGTCTAATTTATCAAGGATATGTTGAACCTAAAGGTAATCAACTCTTGGATAATGATGCTTGGAAAGAGGAATTTTCAATGCAGATTGAAAAGGAGCATTCGGTTTCAGGTCTATTTGCAAATGATTACAAAATAATCGGATTTCCGTTCTTTAATAATGATAATAGGATGGAGGAATTTGAGAAAGCGATTAACACATGGATGGAGACGGTGTAATTTATGGAAAATGAAAAAAATAAGTTTAATGCTCTTACCTCGGAAGTGCTAAATGAAAATAAGCAAATATATACAGAAGCACTTGATTATGCTTTGGGTAATAGCGATATAAAAAATATCGCTATTACTGGTATATATGGTGCAGGGAAAAGTACTGTATGGAAAACTTATGAAAAAGAAAGAAAATTAAAAAATATCATCACAGTTTCGCTAGGGAAATATAAAGATGATATCTCTTTAGATAATGAAGATGAACTTGAAGAAAAATCAAAAGATAATAATAGAAAAGTAGTCGAAATCTCAAGTCCTAACACAGATAAAAATGAAAATAATAGAATTGAGCGACAGATAATTAACCAGATACTATCGCAGGTTGAACCAAAAAATATTCCTTTAAGCAAGTACGCATTCAAGAAGAATAAAGATGTAATTTCAATATTGGAAAATATATTGCCAATCATATCTTTTATGTTATCGATTGGAATTTGGATGTCCAAAGATGTCCTTTCCCCAGCTTTAATTTTATATCCAATTGGAATAGGAAAAATTACTATAATTTCAACAGTTTTAATTTTATATCCAATCATGTATTGGAGTTATAAATTTTTCAATTCTAATCGTTTACATTTATCAAAGATAAATGTAAAGGGAGCTGAAGCAAATTTTAATGAGTTAGATTATGGAGATGAAACGATCTTAGAGAGAGATATGAAAGAAATTGTATATCTTTTGGATTGCTCAGGTACGGAAATTGTAGTGTTTGAAGATCTAGATCGTTATGATAATGTTGAGATATTCACGAAGTTAAGGGAATTAAATTTTTTACTAAACTCATTTTTATCAATGCAAGATAGCAAGATAAAGAAAAACATAAGATTTGTTTATATGTTGCGTGATGGGTTATTCCTATCAAAAAACAGAACAAAGTTTTTTGATTTTATAGTTCCTGTTGTTCCGGTGATTGATTCAAAGAACTCAGAAAATAAATTAAATGAAGCTATAAAAGTCGCAACTAATGTGCCTGATAAAAAAGTTATAGCGAAAATATCGCTTTATATCGATGATATGCGTTTGTTGAAAAATATTGTAAATGAATATCTAGTTTATGAAAATATTATAGCAATTCAAGAACTTGAATTGGATGCAAATAAGCTTCTGGCATTGATTGTTTTAAAGAATATTTTTCCTAGAGAGTTTGACTTATTGCAAGAAGATAAAGGCTACATCCATAGTATTTTTGAGAATTCAGAGAAGTATAAGATTAAAGCTAAGAGTGAATTAAATGATAGATTGAAAGATGTCTCTGATGAGTTAAATTTTCTTAATGGGCGAGATAAAAATAGCAAATTTGAAGCAATGGCATCAATGGTTTCACCTAATGTATGCAGATATGAATATGATAACAGCTCTTCGTGGGCAGAATTTCTAAAGGATAAGTCATTGAATCCAGATTGTTCATTTAGAATAAGTTATCTCTATACTGGGAATAATTCCACTTGGGATGATTTTAATTATAAGACATTTATTGAAAAGTTTGTTTTAACGACACAGGAGAGAAAGGATGTAGTGGATCGTTTGCCAGAAAATCGTCAATCTCGTATTCAAGAGCTATTGCAAGAAAAGAACTCTCTTGAAAACAGATGAGAGAAATAAGTTTGTACTCCGTAAAAGATCAGTTGAAAATACTAAAAGCTAGCGAAGTAAACCAAGTATTTACAGAAACAGAAGATATAATTACACAAAACCACTATTTCCCTTTGATTCGTTTTTTGGTTATGCAAGGATTAATAGATGAAACGTATTGGCATTATAAAGGTTGTTTCTATCAAGGAAGCTTAGGAAAAAATGACACAATTTTTATAAAAAATCTATTAGAATCTAAAGAACAAGACGTTTTTCTTGATTTAGAAAATCCGATGGAAGTAAAAAATAGATTGGATATGGAGGATTTTCATAGATTCAACATTCTTAATAAAAAACTTTTGGAATCTTGCATCATATCAAGTAGTGAGGATGAATTGATTGCAATAATCGCTTCTGTAAGAGAAAACGACAATTATGAGTCACTAATGCCTATTTTAGATGCATACGAATATGAAACAATCAAAAAATTTGTAAGCATAATTATGGGAACTAATGAAGAAAAACTTGTTGAGATATTGGAAGAAAGCATGATTAAAAATTCTATTACTTTTGGTAATTTGCTTATGTCGATTTGTACACACATTTATACAAATATAGATACTTTAAAGTTATTTAGTTCATATATAGAACAAAATGAGAATGTTGTATCTTTAATTAGCAATGATGAATTTGAAAGATTTATAAACAATATCTCTTTAGCAGAAATAAAATTCTATGATATTGCTGAGTCGGAAGCAAACACAGAAAGAATTAAAGAAATTGAAAAGACTCAAGCTTACAGGCTAAATGTAAAAAATATAACATATATTACTGAGAAAGTATTAGGACTAAAGAGTGATTATGGAAATCTTTTAAGTGATATTTTTACTTCTGATTCGCTTGCTTCAACAAAAGAATATTTAGAAAGTAATTTTGTTAAATTTGTTGGACAATATATAGATGAAAATATAATGAATGAAGCATACCGAAATAATGAACATATCGTAGTTAAAATAATGAACTCTAATTTATCCAAAGAGTACAAGTTAAAATATATTGAACGAAATAAAATAATTGTTTCAGATATTAGTAAAATAGAGGAATTGAAACAGAATATTTATTTAATAGAGGCATTAATCGCTAGAAATAAGATGTTGTTTAACTTAGACAATATTAATAATTACTGGAAATCCATTGATGAATATGATGAAGCGTTTACAAAGTATTTCGATCAAAATATTAATGATTATAATTACGAAGAAATATTGTCGGGAAATATAGCGATTAGCAATTCGTTTATAAATACCTCTTTTGTTAGTGAGCAAGTGTTTGAGTATGCTTTAAAGTGTGCAAATAAGCAAATTGACAATATTGATGAAACCATTGGTAAAGAAAGAGTTATGAAACTAATTAATAAAAAATTAGTTTCACTAACTAATGAAAATCTTAATGTTTTGTTAAACAACAAATTTAATCACGAGATAGTAAAACTTGTTAATATGCAATTGAATGGGCAACAAGATCAAGCTGTTGCTATGATTTTAGGTTTAACAACTACACCAGCGTTAATATATGAACTTGTTAACAGTAATATTTCAGATGAAAATGCAAATAAATTGATAAGCGTGATAATTGATGATGTACTGATTGAGAAAATTGATTTCGAAAAAGTATCAGTTATTGAATATGTAATGGAGCGAGGTTTGTCTGATGTTAACATAAATTATATATGCAAAAACTTTAAAAGTTTTAAACTCAAGTATGAATTTATAAAATACTTAGATTCGAATAATAAGTTCAGCAAAATTAGAGAAGAAAATCTTAATCCTGATTTTATTCAGCTAACTCTTTCTAGACCAGATGTTTCGGTCAGTTCAAAAATTGATATTGCTGTAATTAAGATAAAAGGTAACGCTAATAAAGATGAATTAGCAGAAATTTTCTCGAGTATAGACGATATTGCAGAATTAGTAGATGTATGGAATAACAAGAGACCGGCATTGAATAATTTTTATAAAGAGCAGGTAGGAGAAGCTTTAATAAATTTTGGATATGTCAGCAGAAGAAATGATAGGGACTGTGTAAGAATAATGGAACGAAAGAAAGGAAATTCCAAGAAAGTAGAAGACCATTTATTATAAAAAGTAGATAGTCACCTATCTATCTTCTTACACATATATTTCTCATAGTTTTTCTTGATTTGATACAACACTGGGACTAGGATGGGTAAAAAATCTAAAAACGAGATTAAATTGTGAATTTTCCAATACAAAACAAACGAAAAGTCTTTATTTTGAACGGTTTTGGATGAAGCGAACAGTAGAAAAAGAAGGAAGATGATAGAATGAATAAAGAACTTAAGGGTATGTTTTTAGAAGATGTTTCTAATAGTTTATCTAATAGTAAGATGAAGTTTTAGGAGTTTTAATATGATAAATAAATTATTAATTAAAAATTATCGATCCATTAAAAAAATAGAAATTAATAATATTTCTAATTCCTTAGGACTAATAGGCGAAAATAGTTCAGGAAAAAGCTCTATATTATCTGCTGTTTTAGCTTTTTTAGGGGAATATAATGTAAAAGATTCAGACTTTAGATTTGATAAAGATGGAAATCGTGAAGAAGAAATTGTTATAGGGATCGGATTAGATTTTGATGATTTAGAGATTAAGAGAATATTGTATGATTTAGAATTAAATGAGAATAAGCCATTATGGTATGCTAATGCACTTGAGAATTCTAAAGGTCAAAGGACTAGAAATAAAGAAAGCAAATCATATATAAATGATTTAAGACAAAATATAAAAAAAGAGTGGGGATTTGGAAGGAACAGTACATCAGCATATTTTAAAGTAATATATTATAGAGAAGATGGCAGTGTTAGAAATAGTATTCACCTAACAACTTATGATTTTAAAGAAAATGAAGAAATAAAACTAAAGGAAAAAGAAATAATACAGATTAAAAGAATTATTCAACCTAGGTATGCATATTTGCACGATGAAAGAAATTTCAATGAAGAAGGATTAGGTAAAACAGACAGTACAACTAATAAATTGTTTAATTTGTTGTTACCCTCTATGAATGTTAAAAGAGATTTGGAAAATAAGACAGTTGAGGAAACTCCTATTTCTGAATTATCAATTCCACAAATTAATCAATATTTATTAAAAAAAATTCAAACTGAAGCACAAAAGGTAACTGCTGAGCTTAATAGAAACTTTAAGGAAACATATAATGATAATGTGGAAATAGAATGGCAATTTTCAAACCGGCTTTTTGAAAACATAAACATAAAAACAAATTTCAAGTTTTCTAATATAAATTCTAATATTGATTTTCAATCGGTTGGTTCTGGAACAAGAAGTATGTATAAGATAGTCCTGTTACAAACATTATTAGAAATGCAGAAAGATAAAGCAGAGCCAGTTTTATTTTTACTAGAGGAACCTGAATTGTATCTTTATCCTAAATTAGAAAAACAAATGTCAAGATTTATTTGTGATATTGCTAGGGATAACCAAGTGTTTGTAACGACGCACTCTCATATGTCGATTGTGAGTTTCAAGAAAGGATCTTTGTTTAAAATTTATAGAGAAAATGAAACTAAAAATGCTTTGCCGGTTACTAGAATCCATAGAATAGACTCTAGTTTAGAGGCAATGAAATTATTAGGGTATGATATTACTTATCTTTTAGGTAAAGATTATCTTATTTTTGTTGAAGGAAAAGAAGATCAGAAGGCATATGAATATCTGATTAATAAAATTTTTGGTGCTGAATGCAGCTCAAAATTCATGATTATGACAAGTGTAAGTAAACTACAAATGGCTGTAAATTGCAGTGTATTAAAGTATATTAATACAAATTCGAAAAGTGTATATATTGCAGATTCGGATGGAGGAGAATCTCAAGATATTAAAAATAAAATCGTATCAGAAATAATAGAACATGACAAAGAATTAAATGTGGACGATATGAATAATAAAATTATTTTAACTAATTACTGTATGTTAGAGTGTTATACATTTGAAAAAGATTTATTAAAAAATAATATGACAGATGAAGAGTTTGCTATAAGAAAAATACAATTTATAAATGACAATAAAGAAGAAATTAATAATTGCTTGGATGGTAGGAAGAAAAAAAGATTGGATGAGTTTGAAATAAGTTCATTATCCGATAATGAAAAATTCGAATATGTTAGAAAATATGGTTTTACAAAAAAATTGATTAAAAAATTCAGAGGGATTATCGGAGGGTCTGGATTTAAGAAGATAGATCAACTAAACAAAGAAGAATTAGAAATGCATTGTTCTTCCTTAATCCAAGATTTAAAAAATGTATTTAATTCTATTTAACTGGAACTGGGACTGGAACGGGTAAAAAAATCTAAAAACAAGCTTAAATTAAACAAATTTCCCAGCACATAACAAACGAAAAGCCTTTATTTTGAATAGTTTTGGATGAAGTGAACAGTAGAAAAAGAAGAGTGGGAGTAGAGGAGCTTGAAAAGGAGATGATAAGTTGAATAAAAACAAATTGAGTTCTATTAAAGATATAATTATAGGCATATTAACGTTAGCAATAATAGGATATATTATTGTTTGGCTGTTAGGATTATTCATAGACTATGTAGAAAGTTTTGTTAATAGATTGAGTAATATGGATGCCGTTGTTATTGTGGCATTGATAACTGGTAGTGTATCAATTTTGGGCGTTGTGATTAGTTCGATAGTATCTAAAATAATAGAGTATCGACAAAATATAAAAAGATACTTGTATGAGAAAAAGGAAGAACCATATTCAGAATTTATTGAGATGGTGTATAAAATACAAGAGAATGTTAAGGAAAACAAAGAACATAATGATAAGGAAATGTTAGATGATATATTTAGTTTTTCTAAAAAATTAACACTATGGGGTTCGAGCAAGGTAATTAGAAAGTGGCTTGCTTTTCGTAAGATAAGCCAAGAACAAAATGATAATCCAACTGATAATCTTTTTATACTTGAAGAGATTATTTTTGAAATTAGAAAAGACATGGGACAAAAAAAGAGTGGATTAAAACAAGGGGATATTTTGGCTTTCTTTGTAAATGATATTAAGGATTATCTTCCTAAAGATAAAAAGAAATAATTAGGTGGACGATTGGAACTGGTACTGGAGCGGGTAAAATAATTTAAAAAAGAGCTTAAATTAGACAATTTTTTCCAGTGCTTAAAGAATGGAAAGTATGCCATTTAAACACTTTTAGACACAGTGAATGGTAGAAAAAAAGAGTGGAAATAAGATAGTAATAGCATCTATAAAGGATTAAATCGAGAAAAGCAAATTGAAATTGTAAGATAGTATGTAAAAGAAAAAAGTGGTAATTTGTAGAGGTAGATAAATATGGAATTTGAGCAGAAAGATTATAAAGTTTTTGAGATGTTTAATAAGGATTGGGCACTTGTTACTGCAGGAAATAAATCTGATTATAATTCCTGTACGGTTTCATGGGGGAGTCTTGGGAATATTTGGAATCATGTGGGAAAAAACAGGCCGATTGTTACAGTTTATATCCATCCTGCACGATACACCGGTGAATTATTAAAGAAGTATGATATGTTTACAGTTAGCTTCTATGGTAAAGAATATAAAAGAGCACTGGTATATATGGGTTCACACTCAGGATACAACGAGAACAAAGTGATGGGGGCGGGGTTGACACCTGTTGCTGTTGGTGAGGGTATAACTTATGAAGAAGCAAAACTCACACTTCTTTGTCGTAAATTATATATGCATCAGTTTACCAAGGATGATTTGGCTGATGAGATTAAAGAATATTATGCAGAGCAACCGAAAGTGTATCCCAACGTCACACCTGATGGAACGGAAGATGATTGGGAACCGCATTATATGATTATCGGGGAAATCATTGAAACTAGAGAATTTATGAAATAAATTTTAGTTTTATGTTATTTGGCAGGTAAATGACCTGCCTGAACCATAACTATAAATCAAATTCCATTTTGTATAAATAATCGAACAGTATAAAAATCTAAGCACATAACTTTAAGACCTAAAAATCTTTCAGCTATGTGCTTTTTCTTTGCCTATTTTATATCCGGTGGAATTTTAGCGGTTATACCTTTTCTATAAAACTTTACATTGCTTTCTTCAAAAGGAACATAATCTTTTTTCAGGCTGTCAGGGTAGTTTTTCTTCCAATCCTGTAATGCTTTTTTAGCCGGTGTATTCGGGATTTCCATAATTTACGATAACAGGTCTTTTATTCACTTCAATAGGGAAGCATTAATATAACGAAAAATTTAAAATCTATAAAAATGCGACAATAAAATGTCGGTTTATATTATATGAATGTCCCAAATATGATACAATAACTACATTAAAGGATGATTGCAATGAATGAATATATCGAATCAGAGATGCTGGAGTTAAAAAAAAGCAGTAAGTAATATTATGTTAGAAGGAATATTTAAATAGTATAAGAAATAATCATTGTCTATACTGTGGAAATTGTTTAACAGTTTGTCCGGTAAATGAAGTGAAAAGAAGGTGAAGTTATGAATAAGAATGAAATGCAAGAGCAAAGATTAAACTATCTTTTAGAGAAATTTAAAGCTGACTCTGATAGATATAAGAATATGGAAATTCCGAATAATATAAGTGAGAAACGGAACATTCTCCGTTCTCTTATGAATGTCCGTATGCCGAAAAAAATGTCCGATGAAGTGATAAAAGTGCAAGATGAATATTTATCTTTTTGTGCTAAGGAAAAAGGAATCGTAAAGTTGTCGGATATTCCTGTGATTAGAGAAAATCTATCTATTTGGCAAGGGGATATAACAAGGCTTGAAGTCGATGCAATTGTTAATGCGGCGAATTCACAAATGCTTGGATGTTTTGTTCCGATGCACACTTGTATTGACAACCAAATTCACACTTTTGCAGGGATACAGCTTAGAGAAGAGTGTAATCATCAGATGGATAAGTTAAGAGAAAAATATGGAAGAAATTATGAACAACCCACAGCCATTCCTATGCTTACAGATGCATATAATCTTCCTGCAAAGAAGGTAGTTCATATTGTCGGTCCGATAGTATCACGTGTGCTTACTGAAGATTTAGAAAAAGATTTGGCAGATTGTTATACCAATACTTTAGATATGTGTTTGGAAAATGGGTTAAAAAGTGTTGCATTTTGTTGTATATCAACCGGTGTATTTCACTTTCCGAATAAAAGAGCGGCAGAAATTGCTGTAAAAACAGTTGAAAAGTGGTTGCTGCTGCACCCTAACTCAATGGAAAGAATAATTTTCAATGTATTTAAAGATGAGGACAAGAAATATTATGAAGAATTATTGTGATAAAAAGGATGGGTATAGAGAAACAATTCAGAATGGGTTAATTGGAGTTAGGAGCTTCAGCGGAAGTATATCTATAGGGAAAGGAACAAAAGAAGAACAACTTAAAATATTGAAAAATGAAATTCAAAATGCAGAAGCTGTCGTAGTTGGTGCCGGTGCAGGCTTATCAACTTCTGCCGGTATGATTTACAGCGGTGAAAGATTCGAAAAGTATTTCTTTGACTTTGCGAAAAAATATGGAATAAAAGATATGTATTCAGGAGGATTTTATTCGTTTCCTGATAGTGAAACAAAATGGGCGTGGTGGGCAAGAAATATATACTTCAACAGATATGTTGAGCCGCCAATACCGGTTTATCGAAAGCTGCTTTCTCTTTTGGAAAATAAAAATTACTTTGTGATTACAACAAATGTTGACCATCAATTCCAAAGAGCAGGATTTGATAAAAACAGATTATTCTACACCCAAGGAGATTTCGGCTTATTTCAAAGTATTAATTCCAAAAATCAAAAGACTTATGATAATAAAAATTGGGTTATAAAAGCAATGAAAGCTCAAGGATTTGTTAAAGATCAAAATGGTGTATTCTCAGTACCTGATGATGGAAGAATATCAATGCAAATTCCATCAAGTCTCATTCCAAAATGCCCTGATGATAATTCAGATGTAACAATGAATCTTCGTGCTGATGACTCTTTTGTAGAAGATGAAGGGTGGCATAAAGCATCTGAAAAATACTACAATTTCCTTGAGAAAAATAGAAACAAACATGTTTTATTCCTGGAATTTGGAGTTGGGTCAAATACTCCTGTTATCATTAAATATCCGTTTTGGCAGATGACAATGACAAATGAAAAAGCTATATATGCGTGTATCAATTGTGGAGAGGCATTTTGTCCGCAAGAAATTGAAGGTAGGAGCATTTGCATAGATGGAGATATAGGAGAAGTATTAAACGATATAGAATAATCCAACTTGAAAAATGATAAAGTAGTGACAGCATGTTAGTATCATGATTGATACTGTTTTGATACTAAAAATAAGAAGAAGTGGGTTGTTGAATTTAGGTAAATTATTTTAAAAGCCTTCCATCGTTTTGCCGGGAGTCTTTGTGCAAATTGTGGTTGGTAAATTAGAGTTTTACAGAGGAGGGAATTTTATGGATATAATTCAGGCGATTCTTGATGGTATTGCCATAGCTGCTATCTTTAACGGAGCAGTGGCCGCTTTGGTACTCATTAATCCAAGATTCTTTTTTGATTCTTACCCAAAGGCCGTTCAGAAGGCTGCGCCCGAACAAATGACAAAACAAGAGAAAAATATAAATAGTATAATAACCGTCATTATTGTTGGAATTTGTTTCATTTATTCGATAACAAGCCTTTTACATACGGGAATTATTGGCTTTTGGAACATATTTTGGATGGGATATATTCAGTGGAGCTTATTAAACTTAGGAGATTTTTTATTGTTGGACTGTCTATTATTTCAGGGGAAATATAAGCAAAAGATTGTCATTCCCGGGACAGAGGGACACAAGGATTATGAATTTACTAATTGGATGAAACATTTGGCGGTTAAGGAACATTTTTTAGCAGCACCTTTTTTACTTATACCTATTATATCGGCAATTCAGGCTTTGCTTGTCGGCTTTTTAGGAAGATAGATTCCGGTTTGTGTAATAATTGAATAGTATAAATAAAGCGCATGACTTTAAGATTAAAATCTTTCAGCTATGTGCTTTTTTCGTGCAGGTTTTATATCCGGTGAAGCTTTAACACTTATACCGTCTTTATAAAATTTCACACTTATTTATTCAAATAATATCTTAATTTTTTCAAATATATTGTAAATCGACATTAAAGTATCGGTTTATATTTTATGCATGTTGTAAATGTAATCTTATTGACAGGAAATATAAGAAATATCAATTGTGTAATCTATGAAGATAAATATAGATGTAGCATGGCATCTTGTATTATGAATTTTAACATAGTATAATTAAGTATAATTTTGCATACCTATCATACTATGTATGGAAGGTAAATGTGAAATAAAAAAGATAGAAAATTACATGCGTGAACTATAAAAGTAGTAACTAAGGGACAAATTGTTATTCCGAAAGAGGATAGAGAAATTTTTTCTATAGAACCTGGAGATAATTTGCTCATACTTGGAGATGAAAGAAGAGAGTTGCAATTATGAATGGCGATATTGCAACAAAGTTTTGATTAGTATCCAAGAAGATTTGGGAGATGAAAGCCGATATGCTAAAAATTATTGCTGTATTACTTTTGCTTCTTGTTGTTTTTGTCGTACTCTATGCAATTAGAAATTTAAGTTATGATTATTCCGGAGAGAAGTTTAGAAAAAGCAGAGCTTTCAGTTTAGGGTTAAAAGAAAAACAGTTTTATTTGAATGATGGAAATGTCATAAATTATGTAGAAGGTCCAAACAATGGTTCGGCTATGTTATTATTGCACGGACAAATGGTAGATTGGAAAGATTATCGCTTTGTATTACCTGAACTGATAAAAGATTTTCATGTCTTTGCACTTGATTATTATGGACATGGAAAATCAAGTAAGAATCCTGATTTATATAATATTGAGCGTATCGGGTCTGATATTGCCTTGTTTATACAAGAAAAAATCGGATCAAGTGCTATTATTTCGGGACACTCATCCGGTGCGTTGATTGCAGCTTATATCGCTGCTAAATATCCGGAAAATTTAAAAGCGATTATTTTAGAGGACGGACCGTTTTTTGCAACAGAAAAGGTACGTGCAGAGAGCACATTTTCTTATAAAACTTTTCAAAATATTTACAATTATTTAGCTGAAAAACCTAATATCACTTACTTTGAATATTACTTAAACAATGATCCGATGCGTGCATTGTTTAACAAGGATGGAAAAGATAATTGGAATAAAATTGTGGCTAAACCTGCAATGAAAATATTTCGAAAGGATATGACAAAGATACCGATTATATGGTACTATACTCCTAAGTTAGGAGTTAATACTTTACTTCAATTGACAGCGAATTTACAGGATAAAACCGGTGATTATGATTTAAGGTTTGGAAGTACATTCTATGATTTTAGTTTTTTTAATTGCATAAAACAAAGGGAATTGTTAAAACAAATTCACATTCCAACTTGTATCTTTCATGTAAAGCCACCAAAAAACACAGCTCCTTCTTATTATAATGAAGAAGGAATTCTGATTTCTGCAATGGATGAAAAAGATGCCAAACTTGTCAAAGAGTTGATTCATGGTAGCATTTTAGTTGAAGGATTTGATTCTATGCACAATATTCATATTGAAAAACCAAAGGAATATTTAAAAAAAGTAATAGAATTTTTAGATGATATAGATGAATTGAAAATTATAGGAGAAAACACATAAGTGATAGGAATTTATTTAAGTGGAACCGGAAATACGAAACATTGTGTTGAGAAACTGGTATATTTGATAGATGATAAATCAAAGTGTCTTCCGTTAGAACATCCGCAGATTGTGCATATATTAGAGAAGCATTACATAATTGTTTTAGGATATCCGACGCAATTTTCTAATGCTCCATTTATGGTACGTGATTTTATTAAGAAAAACAGTTCTTTATGGAAAGGAAAAAAGGTGTTTTGTGTAAATACAATGGGGCTTTTTAGCGGTGACGGAACAGGGTGTACAGCAAGAATTTTAAAGAAATATGGCGCAGAAATCCTTGGGGGTTTACAAATAAAAATGCCTGATTCTGTTTGTGATAGTAAGTTGTTGAAAAAAGATATTGAAGAAAACAGACAAGTTGTTAAAAATGCAGATAAGCGTATTGAACAAGTTGCAGAACAAATCAGGTGTGGGAAATATCCTCAAGAGGGGCTATCGTTCATAGCACATATTAAGGGACTCTTTGGACAAAGATTATGGTTTTATCATAAAACTTTGGGATATACTGATAAATTAAAAATAAGCGATGCATGTATTGGTTGCGGTTTATGCAGTAGAGAATGTCCAATGGGAAATATTAAAATAAAAGATAAGAAGGCAGTTTCAGGAGAACAATGTACAATGTGTTACCGATGTATAAGTTTATGTCCTCAAAAAGCAATCACATTGCTTGGAGATCAGGTAATTGAACAATGTCGATATGAAAAATATAAATGATTAATCTAAAGAATAAAGCAAATTGGAATTTATGGAGATAGAATTATGAAATCTATATGGAATAATTGGTTAAAGCAAGCGGTTTTTATTTATTCTGTTTTATACACAGTTGCAACTATTTCTAATAGTGCATTATATATTTTGAACGGGCAATACGAAGACCCTAATGGTAATTGGCATGAATTGGATAGAGCAATTATTGTATTTATCATGATTCTTGCATACATGTTGATTAAAAATTTGAAATTGAAAAACTATTGGTTTAAAGCTATTGCCGTATATATTCCAACACTACTGCTTGTGTTTGGATATGTTTGGATGACAGGACTTAGGGAACCTTTGGCACCCTCTGCATATAGAGATATATTCATAAATTATACGATGGGTTATGTGGCTGTTTCAGTAGCCGGAAGGATAAAAACTTATATTAAGCCTAAGAACAATGAGAAAAAGTAGGTTTGAAGGAGAATTGTTGGATTTAAGTAAATTGTTTGGAAAGTTTTCCGCCATTTTTTGGAGAAGATTTGTAGAAACACTAATTTGTATAATAATTGAATAGTAAACGAAGCACATGGTTTTAAGGTTAAAATCTTTCAGCTATGTGCTTTTTCTATGTTTATTTTATTTGGATATGAATAATTTGTAAGTAGAATTAAATCAAATTATTGAGAAAAAAAGTAAATAATTATACTCAAAAGTTTTATGGTTTATTGCAATAAAGCAAAATATATAGTATTATTATAATAGAAAGAGGAATATTGTTTGATTAAAAATTTATATTTTATCTTTAAAAAATATAATATTTATGTGATATGACAATATGAATTTTTCAAATTGTAAAAATTTAAACAGATATTATTTAAATTATTGAAAGTTTGTTTTAACTTTTAGTAATGTTCATAAAAGAAAGGAGTGGTTTTATGTTGCGAGGTATTATTGAAGAAAAGGAAATTTCTAAAGAAAGATTTGAAGCAAAACAGAATCAAATTCAGGAGCAGGCTTTAAAGCGATTTGTTGAAAATAATTCTAAAAGGGATACTGCTATTGAAGAGTTGAGTATTAAGAATAATATTTTAAAATCAAGAAGAAAGGTGCTTAATGAATATGATTCGATTGCTATGGAGCGGATTATGGGGAAAAGTGATCTATTTCCAATTTCCTACTTGCAGATGGGAATCAATTCCGGAGATTCTATATGTCGCATTCAGATTCGTGATGATAAAGGGAGTTTTATTGGTTCTGGAACCGGATTTTTAGTTTCGGAAAATGTACTGATGACTAATAATCATGTTATTGATAGTATGAGAACTGCTCTAAATTCCCTCGCTGAGTTTAATTATCAAGATGATGTGAACTTTATGCCTTGTACTACGTGCTCTTTTCGCCTAAACCCCGAACAATTTTTTATTACAGATGAGGAACTTGATTTTACATTGGTTGCACTTAAAGATAATCCTTCAAGCGAGAAAAGTCCTAAAGATTTTGGTCATCTTCACCTTATTTCTGAAGAGGGAAAAGTTCTTGAGGGAGAATATGTTTCCATTATTCAACATCCAAACGGAGGACCGAAGGCGGTCACCATCCGTGAGAATAAGGTCAGTTCTATATTTGATGACTTCATACACTATCTAACCGATACCGAACCCGGATCCTCAGGGTCTCCGGTATTCAATGATCAATGGATTGTTGTAGCACTTCATCATTCGGGAGTGCCTAATCCTAATAAAAAGAATGCATGGATTGCAAATGAGGGAATTCGCATCAGTTCCATTTCAAATTATTTTGCAAAGAAATTCGACACTTTTACTGCAGAAGAAAAGATGTTCATTAGGGAAATTTTCCCAAACTTGGATATTTGCAGCGAGCCGGATTCTACAAAACCTGCTCCTTCTCAAAGAGATATGGGATACGACAGCACGTTTCTTGGATTGGAGCACAGGGTTGAACTTCCGCAACTCTCTGACGAGATGAAGAAGGATGTTTCCTGCATGAACAATGGGAGCTATGTTTTAGATTATACACATTTTTCAATTGTAATGTGTCGTTCGCGTTGCCTTGCTTATTTCACTGCTGTAAATATAGACGGAAATCAAGCTAAAAATATTAAAAGAAGTGGAGATAGTTGGAATTTCGATCCGAGAATTCCTAAAGAAGCTCAGTATGGAGATGAACTATATGCTAAAAATGATTTAGATCGTGGTCACCTTGTAAGAAGATTGGATCCGGTTTGGGGAGATAATGCTATGCAGGCAAATAGTGACACTTTTCATTTTACAAACAGCTCACCTCAGCACAAGAACTTAAATCAAAAGATTTGGCTTGATTTAGAAAATTATATTTTGCAAAATGCGCAAAATCATAACCTTAAGGTCTCTGTTTTCACCGGTCCGATATTTCGAAGTGACGATATGATCTATCGAGGAAAATTTAAGATACCTGCAGAATTTTGGAAAGTTGCGGTTATGATTAAGGACAATGGAGAGATGTCTGCTACTGCATACCTTCAAACTCAGAAAAATATGATTGAAAATCTTGAATTTGCCTATGGAGAATACAAAACCTATCAGGTTCCCGTTGCTCGCATAGAGGAAATTACAGGATTGGACTTTGGTGAACTGTCAAAATATGATCCGATTGCAAACATTGAATCATCAGGTATGGCAATTAGAGCTCCGGAACATATTAAGCTCTAAAAGGAGGTAATTATATTTATGAAAGTATTTTATAGACAAAGAAGATTTATGATGGGCGATAAGGCCGGTGAACCGCTTACTACAGGTTGGCTACCTCCTCTTCCTGATATGAGAGACTACTCGAATGAACACCCTGTTATATCCGAGCTTTCTATGAAACTTGGTATCAACGGATCAAACAAAACGGAAATCGCAAACAGCCTTCCCGACAGTGTTGATCTTAGAGAATGGTGCTCGCCTGTGGAGGATCAGCTTAGTTTAGGTTCCTGTACGGCAAACGCCGTTGTCGGCATGGTGGAGTATTTTCAAAAGAGAGCATACGGAACCCATATCGAAGGTTCCAGGTTATTCGTATATAAAGCAACGAGAAAGCTCATGCTTTCAACTGGAGATTCGGGAGCTTGGCTTCGTTCGGCGATGGGTGCTCTCGTATTGTTTGGGGTTCCTGATGAAAAATATTTTCCGTACACATTTGACGGAAAAAATGTGAATCCGGATTGGGACAGCGAACCCGATGCTTTCCTCTATTCGCTTGCAAATCATTACTCGGCTATTAATTACTTCTGTCATGACCCGCTTGGTAAAAGAACGTCGAAAAAAGATGTTCTAAGAAATGTAAAGACATATTTAGCCGCAGGTATTCCGTCCGTGTTCGGATTTTTTGGTTTTCCATCTTTTGAGAATTCGGATTCTCCGGGCTCAATTCCATATCCTTGTAAAAATGAACAGGCGGAATGGGGGCATGCTGTGATGGCAGTGGGCTATGATGATGATAAAGTTATTATTAATACAAAGAATAATGAGAAAACAAAGGGAGCTTTGATGATACGAAATTCATGGGGAAAAACTTGGGGACAAAACGGTTATGGCTGGATTCCATATGATTATATATTGGACGGACTTGCAGAAGATTTCTGGTCTATTATTTCAATGGAATGGATAGACACTAAGCAATTCGGCCTATCATGTTGAGAAAGATAAAATATCTATATTTACCGAATAGTATAAGATTAAGTATACAGTGTTAAGTAAAAATCTGCCGGCTTGTGTAGTCGGCAGATTTTTTGTTATAGTTTTAGACACTTGAGTACGAAAAATGCATAAAATAAAAACCACATACTTTATTACGAAAAATTATGTTGTAGAAAAATACTTTTATGAATACAATAGAGTTTCAAAATAAACAGTTATAAGTAATATGCTCTGAACATACAGAGTAAACAATAAGTCCGTATTTTTTGTTTAAACTTATAAACGAAGCTGAAATATGATATAATACCGGCAAATATTTAGAGAAAAAAATTTCAATTTGAGGTGGAGGAGTATGAAAAAAGGATGTAAGTATGTCGGGATAATTCTCAGTGCTATTTTACCGATAGTAACTCTAATGGATTTTAACGGTATTAATGTCGGTCATTTGTATAACTGGCTGTGGTGTGGCTTTTACGGTTGCATTATAGTTTGTATTTTGTCTAAATCAAAGATTTATAAGGCTGTGGCTATAATTTTGAATTTAATGGTAATTTCATTGTTGACACTCGGAGCTTTGATGGGTGGTATTTATGGATTGTGGATAATTTTACTTCATTTGCTGATTCCATTTTATTCGGCTTTAATTTAGTATTAATTATATCAATAAATCCAAATTTGCAGAGCTGAACAACCTAATAAATATAGTAAGTTTAGGAAACGGTAAATCAAATTGATTTACTGTTTTTGTTGTTTAAAAGCGGAAAGAAAATTGAAATAAACATCAATAAATCGGAAAATGTATCCGCTTTGAAAATCTTTATACCTAATCATTTTTGAAAAATATATGATATAATTCGTTTAAGCAGGTGAAAGAATAAAGAGATATAATGAGGAGAAATAACCTATGATGGAAAAGAAAAATATAGAATTAAAAAATATTGTTGAAAAACAGAAAAAATTTTTTAACACCAATACAACAAAGCCTGTTGCATATAGAATCGAGATGTTGCAGAAGTTGAAAAAGGTAATCGAAGACCATGAGGAAGTTATCCTTTCCTCATTATATGAAGATCTTTCAAAATCTAAAGCGGAGGCGTATATGACGGAAATTGCAATGGTATATGGTGAAATACATGAAGCACTGAAAAATGTGAAGAAATGGAGTAGACCACAGAGAGTAAAGGGAACTCTCAGTACATTTCCGGCAAGAAATTATATTTATTCTGAACCATATGGTGTTGTACTTATTATGTCACCATGGAATTATCCGTTCAATCTGGCAATTGCACCATTAGTAGCTGCGATTGTGTCGGGAAATTGTGCGGTTATCAAATGTTCAAAAGAGAGCAGCCATACGTCAAAGGTTATTGAAAAAATTATTAACGAAACATTTGAAGAAAACTATATTTTTTGTGTAGATGCAAATATTGATTATGATGAGGTACTTTATCAGAAGTATGATTACATCTTTTTTACAGGAAGTCCGAGAGTGGGGAAAATTGTAATGCGTGCAGCAAGTGATAATCTTATTCCTGTTTCCTTAGAGTTGGGTGGGAAAAGTCCATGTATTATTGATGAGACGGCAGATATCGAACTTGCGGCAAAACGTATTGCATGGGGGAAATTATTAAATGCAGGACAGACATGTGTATCAATTGACTATGTTGTGGTGCATAGCAGCATAAAAGATGTGTTTATTAAAGCTTTGCAAGAAGAAATCGGATTAAGATACTTTGATGCTGTAAATAATGATACATATCCGAGAATCATTAATGAACGTCACTATGAGAGACTATTGAATCTCATAAAAACAGAGAAAAATGTAATTGGCGGTCAAAAAAACGATAAAGAGCGAAAGATTGGACCTACTATTTTTCCCGATGTGGATTTTAACCATGAAATCATGAAGGAAGAGATATTCGGACCTTTACTGCCTGTTATTGAGTATGATGATATAAACGAAGTGATTCATATAATTAAAGAACGAGAAAAGCCATTGGCATGCTATATTTTTTCACAGGAAAAGAAAAATTCGGATTATATTATTCACAGTATTTCTTATGGAGGGGGATGCGTGAATGATGTAATTCTTCAGACTGCAAACCATCATATGCCATTTGGTGGCGTCGGTTACAGTGGAATGGGGGCTTATCATGGAAAAAGTGGATTTGACATATTAAGCCATAAAAAAGGAGTTGTAAGGAATAAAACAATCTTTGATTTACCATTCAGATACGCTCCGTTTAATGAAGCAAAGTTTAAAAAAATAAAAGGTATGATGTAATGTATAATGTATGGATGTTTTTTATATTGCTCTGTCATCTCTTGAATTGAGATGAGATTTCTCCATTTCGTCCTTTCAGGACTTCAGTCGAAATGACAAGGGTGGTAATGTAATCTCGATATATTTTTCTGTCATCTCGACTAAACACCGGAGGTGTGCATGGAGAGATCTCTTTCATATCATCATTTACCATACTTACACTTCTTTTATTATTGTGAGGGGGCGAAGGGAGTTGCGATTCTCCTTCATGTCCCCTCACGCTTCCCCATTACACCCTTAAAATGCTTTTGGGTTGTTTTCTATAATGCTTTGTCATCTCGACCGGAAATGAACGGAACGTAGTGCAGTGAATTGGAGTGGAGAGATCTCTTGACATTCTCATCCTATCAACTTTTTAAAAGTATTTAACATATATTTGATTACTGTAAAAAAGTATACTTTAAGTGTAAATAATAATAGATTTTGCTGTAATTTTATGATATTATGACTACAATAAAATTGTTGTGCGATTTAATATGGATTTTTGATATGAGGAGGTAATATTTAATTTATAGATTAACTGTAAATTAAAATTTAAGTCTATTTCCAAAATTAAATAGCGAACTTTGAAAAAAAACAAGGAAGGAGAATAAAAAATTAATGGGACAGAAAACAAAATTACAAAAAACAATAATTTTTTTCTTGGTTTTTTTAATGCTGTGTGGAGTTTTTGTACCGACACAAACCGGCAGTATGGTATATGCAAAAGAAGTAGAAGGAGATGTAATCACCGAGGCAAGGGTTACAAATGGAGAAGGTGTTCCATTTAAACCGGGAGAAAAAATTGGAGCATGGCAACCGTTCAGGGTATATGCGAAATTTAAATTGCCTGACAATATAGTAAAAGAGGGTGATACTACTACGATGACTTTGCCTGTAGGATTTAATACTTCAGCACCTAGCACATTCCAGATAAAGGATGCAGATGGTAAAGTCATTGCCAATGCAACTTTGTATAACGAAAAACCCGGAAGAATAGTCCTTACATATACTAAATATGTACAAGAACATTCCGGTGTTCAAGGAGAATTTTATTTTAATGTATCTGTTAATGCTGAGACACAAACGGGTTCAGGTAAGATTCCGGTAACTTTAACTGTTAATGGAAAAGTTATTCCTGCGGGTGAGGTTGACTATAATCCACCACATTTTACTAATACTCAATTTAGTAAAGCAGGTTGGATGACGGGTGATAAAACTGAAGGGAAATATGATATAAGAATTAACCAAGACAATGTAGTTCTTGTTAAAGCCAAGTTTGAAGATACAATTCAATCTGAAAATGTTTCATTCATTCAAGATAGTCTTGAAATATGGAATGGAAAATGGGAAAATCATGGCTCTTATGTAGTTCTTGGAGGCAAGAAAGATGTTACTCAAGAGTTTAAGGATGCCGGTAAAATTAAATTTGACGGTAAAAAACTTACAATTGACATTGGAGATTATCCTGAATCAAATGAAAAAAGAGGCTTTCAAATTCTGTACAAAGTTAAGTTAGGTTATGAACCGGTAGCTGGTGAAGAAATTAAAAACACAGCAAAATTAACATATGGCGAAGATAATTATAGTCAAGAAAGTACTTATAAAATTAAAGATGCCGGCGGTACTGGCGAAGGCTATGTATATAAAATCCAGATACTAAAGACAGGTAAGGATAATACACCATTAGCAGGTGCAAAGTTTGATGTTATTCGTGTTCGCAACAATCAAACAGTCGGAACAATTACTACAGATTCAAATGGAAGTGGTGAAATTGGAAATCTACTCAAAGATGAGTACAAGCTTGTTGAGACCGAAGCTCCTAAAGGTTACCAACGTTTAAAAGAGCCTATTGAAGTCAAAGTTAGTGACTTTGGAGATAACAAAATCGCACTCAAAACTATAGAAAATAAACCTGAAGAAAAGGTAGAAGTTTCTGTAGAAAAGAAATGGGTTGGACCTGCCAAAGATTCTGTTCTTGTAGAGCTTAAAAAAGTTGGAAGTAACGATGTTTTACAAGAATATGAATTAAAAGCAAGCGACAACTGGAAACATACATTTACAAACTTACCAAAATATGAAAATGATGGAACAGAAATCAAATACGAAGTAGTTGAAAAAACTGTACCGAATGGATATGAAGTATCTGTTTCAGGTTCAATGGAAAACGGCTTTATAATCACAAATAAAAATGTAGAGAAAGTCGATGTTTCTGTAGAAAAGAGATGGGTCGGTGCAGTAGGAAATTCCGTAACTGTACAACTTAAGAAAGTTGGCGATGAAACTGTACTTCAAGAAAAAGAGCTTAATGCAGCCGGAAATTGGAAACATACATTTAAAGACTTGGATAAATATGCACCGGACGGTTCACTTATTGAGTACAGGGTAGTAGAAAAAACCGTACCGAATGGATATACAGTTAGCTATGGAGTAGATTCAATAGGAACTTGTATAATTAAGAATACACAAAATAAAATAGAAGTAAAAGTAACGAAAAAATGGGAAGGTATAACAGAAAATTATCCTACCATTAAATTACAACTTTTAAAAAATGGACAAAAAGAAGGCGCTCCGGTTGAACTGACAAACGGAACTACAACTCATATTTGGACAAATCTTAATAAAACAGATGAAAATGGAATTGATTATGTTTACACAGTTAAAGAAGTAGGCGAAAACGGAAACAATATACAACTTGATGGCAACTGGTACAAGGTTACTTACGGTGGAGACCAACAAACAGGATTGACTGTAACTAATAAGAAACTTAAACCATGGACACCGATGATACCACCAACAAGAGATATCAAGGTAACAAAGCTATGGGTAAACAGTAACGGAAACCCAATAGTTCCGCCAACAAATAAAATTATAGTAGAACTATACAAAGACGGAAAAGCTACAGGAAAAACACTTGAACTAAGCGAAAGTAATAATTGGAGCGGAGTATTTAAGAAACTTGAAGTAGCAAACGGACTTGGAAGTACAGACTACTATAAATACACAGTTAAAGAAGTAGGCGAAACAGCAGGCTCAATAAAATTCGACGGTAAGTGGTTTAACGTAAGTTATACAGGAAACATGAAAGACGGATTCACTATAACTAATCAAAAAGAAAGACCATGGACACCAATGGAACCGCCTACAAGAGAAGTCAAGGTAACAAAGCTATGGGTAAACAGTAACGAAAGCCCAATCATTCCGCCAACAAATAAAATTATAGTAGAACTATACAAAGACGGAAAAGCTACAGGAAGAACACTTGAACTAAGTGCAAGTAATAACTGGAGTGGAGTATTCAAAAACCTTGACGTGGCAAACGGACTTGGAAGCACAGACTACTACAGATACACAGTTAAAGAAATTGGAGAAAACGGCAATACAATTTTATTTGACGGAAAACTATACAAAGTAGTCTATGGAGGAAACATGAGAGACGGCTTCACAATAACCAATGAAAAAGAAGACCCGCAAACACCTCCAACACCGACACCAAACAATCCGACACCAAAAGAGCCTACACCAAAGAATCCTGAAAAACCGAACAATTCGATAACACCGGAAAAGAAAGTACCTGACACACCAAACAACAAACCGAAAGTAAACATAAACAAGACAATACCAAAGACGGGAGATATAACAAACATATCTCTATATATCGGATTGATGTTAGCGGCAGGAACATTACTGGCACTAATCGAATACAGAAGTAAAAAACAATCAAAATAAAAGGGAAAATAACAAATCCTTTTTAAACAATTAAAACAAACCATATAACAGAAAATAATTTCATTGTTGTAATTGGAGGACTATTCATTAAAGTGGATAAGTCCTCCTTTTTCCATGTTTATGTCATCTCGACCGAAAATGAACGGAATGCAGTGGAGTGAATTGTAGTGGAGAGATCTCTTGAGTTGAGATGAGATTTCTCCGTTCCGTCCCTTCGGGACTTCAGTCGAAATGACAAGAGTGGTAGGTTGTCAGGATTCCAGTCGAAATGACAAAAAAAGAATGTCATCTAGACTAAACACCGAAGGTGTGCATGGAGAGATCTCTTACGTCAAAATGACAAAAAAACAATGATAATGTCGAAATAACAAGAAAGTATTATATTCTGCAAAACTATAAAAATTAAATACAAATTTTATTTACTTATCTTAATTACTTTTAAAATTTATTTAATATAATATGTTATAATTATTTTGGTGATTAAATGAGAATTTTACATACTGCAGATCTTCACTTAGGTAGATTTTATAGAGGTGAATTGCCGAAAGATATAGCTATTTTAAGACGTGAAGAGCTTTGGAAAAGTTTTGAGAATACAATTGAATATGCAATAGGTAATAATGTGGATGTGCTTTTAATTTGTGGAGATGTGTATGAGAGAGATTTTTTTACCGCTACAGATATGCTTAGGTTTAAAAAATTACTTGATAAGTTGGAAAATACAGAAACATTTATAATTGCAGGCAACCATGATTATTTAAGTGATAATTCCTTGTTTTTTAATGTCAATTTTTCAGATAAAGTTCACATATTCAAGGACGAGGATTATTTTGAAGTTCCACATTTGAATTTGAGGGTATATGGAAGGTCATGGGACAGACAGTTTGATTTTGATACAAAATTGGATTGGGAACTTGATTTGAATTATACAAATCTGCTTATGCTGCATGGCATGGTAGATGATAAAAACTATTTTGGAATAGATAATACTTTTATTAAAGCTTCAAAATTTGATTATATAGCACTTGGACATATTCATGTAATGCAAAAAATGTCGGAGAGATGTTATTATAGCGGAACACCTGAACCTCTCAGTTTTAAGGACATCGGCAAGAGAGGATTTATAATTGCGGATATATCCGGAAAAAATATATCTGTTAGAGAAATAGATAACTCTATCAGAGAATACAGACAATTTGAAATTAATATAGACATGGAAATGAGCGTAACAGATGTAGAAAATAAAGTAATAGAATTATTAAACGGAAGTGAAAATAATTTCAATACGGTTATATTGAAAGGATATTTTAGTGTTCCGGAGTATTTGATTAGTTATTTAGAAGCATCAATTAATTATTTTTATGTAAAATTTTTAGATGAACTTCATGTTGAATACAGTATGGAGGAACTTTTAGAAAATAATAGAAATAATTTGATGGGGAAATTTATATTGGAGATGCAATCGGATAAACTTGCACTTGAATATGGTGTTAGAGAACTTTTGGCGGCGAGAAATGAAAATTAAAGAAATAGGATTAGTAGAATTTGGAAAATTTCATAAACATATAATAAAATTAAATGATGGATTAAATCTTATAGAGGGACCGAATGAAAGTGGAAAGTCGACTATATTTTCATTTATAAACGGAATACTTTATGGATTTGCAAAACCGTCAAAAAATAGAAGAAGTTTTGAAGAAGACTTAGAAAAATATAAGCCTTGGGTTGGTGATGATTACAGAGGCTATTTAAAGTTATATGACGACAAAACTAAAACCGAGTATATTGTAGAGAAAGATTTTAACAAAGAGAAACTTTCGGTATTAAACTTAAATACAGGAGAACAATTAGAAAATAGAGATGAGTTTACGACATTTTCTAAGGTAAAACAGGCAGGAGCATATTTTTTCAATGTTGACAGCAAAGTTTTTTCAAATACATTTTTTATAGGACAAAAGAACTTAAAAATAAATTCCGATTCTTATGAATCAATAAGAAATGAACTTGAAAAATTTGCTAATGCAGGTGATGAAAAATATGATGCAAATCTTGCAATATCACTTCTTGAAGAAAAATTAAAAACTATTGGAAGGGAAAGTATTTCTAAGAGTGAGATTGGTGTATTAAACTCTAAAGTAAATCGATTAAATGCAAAACTGTTGGAGTATGACGGAGCAGAAGATGAATACTTAAAGCTTAAAGAAAGAGAAAAATCGATTGATAGGGAAATAGATTCATCTAAGAAAAATATAAGCATAGAAAGAGAACTTTCTGAACAAGCAGACTATAATAATATCATATCTATGACAGAAGAGTTAAAACACCTGAAAGAACTCCAAAAAAACAATTCAGGTATTAGTGCGGAAGAATATCAGAAAATAGTTGAAATTGACGAAAAATCAAAGAACTTTAAAGAAAAGCTGAAGGAATTGCAGTTTGAGGATGTTACAGGAGATAAAAGTATAGACGGGAGATATTACAATCAGCTTTTATCGGATTATAACGAAGTAAAAAGATTAAATAAGAGAATTTTAGAATTAAACAGTATAAATTATTCAAAGGAAATGGAAATACTCTCAAGAGACATTATCGTAAGTACTTCGAAAGCCAATAAAAACTTAGCTAAAATAATTTTTTCACTATTTTTAGTAGGTCTAATAGCGGTATCATCTTTGATATTTAAAAAGTATTATATCAATGTAATCAGCATATTTATTTTAATATACACATATCTCAGAATAGCTGAGTATAAAATTTCAAAAGATGTTGTCAAAAGAGTAGAAAGCAGAATAGATGAATACCATAAATTATCTGATGCAAAAACTGCTGAAAAGAAAAAAATGGATGTGGAATTCCAAAAATTTTTAGATAAGTACAATGTAGATGATATAGCCAACCTTGAAGATGAAATATCATCAAAATGGGATGAAGCAAAAAAACACAATATAAGGATAGAACTGAAAAAAACCGAAACTGCTAAAAAACAAAAAGAGATAGAATTTTTAAAAAATGAAATAGAAAAGATAGAAGTTGAAATTCAAAGAATATGTGTAAAAAATAACGTATCTACTATTTTAGAATTAAAAGAAAAATTTAAAAATAATATGGATTCATCATCTATAGAAACAAAAATACAGGGACTTAATAAAATAATAGAGCTTACTCTTAAAGGACGCAATTTAGAAAGTTTAAATCATGGCATAGATGTCTGCGATATTGAAATTAAAGCAGATAAAGACCAACTTAAAGAATTGGAAATAGAACAAGCTAAACTTGAAAAGGAAATTTCAATTTGCGAAGAAAAATTAAAAGAAAAGCAGTCGCTGGTTGAGGACTTGAACTATAAAAAAGAAGAACTTTCGGAAAAGACGGAACATAAAAATGCAATAACAAGAGCGATAGAAAAAATAAAAGAACTTTCAGAGAAAAGCAAAGTTGAAATTTTGCCGCAGCTTACAAAAAATATAGCACACTATTTAAAATTAATAACCGATAAAAAATATACGCAGCTAATTGTTGACTATGAATTTAATATAAAAGTCTTTGATGAAGACGTAAAATCATATATAGATGCAAAAAATCTGAGCAACGGAACATTAGATCAGCTATATTTTTGTTTCAGGCTTGCTCTTTTAGATATGATAATAAAAGATGCACCTTTATTTTTAGATGATATATTTATTCAATATGATGATGAAAGATTTTTAAATACATTAAAATTTATAGAAGAAGAAAGCAAAAAAAGACAAATAGTAATATTTTCTGCAACAAATAGAGAAAAAAGCGCTCTTGATAAAATCGGAGCAAACTATAATTATATAGAAATGAGGTAACTATGATTTGGGCATTAGGGGATTTACATTTTGATCCGATAGGAGATAAGCCCATGGATATATTCGGAAAGAAATGGATAAATCATGAGGGCAAAATCATTTCCTATTGGAAAGAAAAAGTATCTGATGATGACTTGGTATTATTGCCGGGAGATATAAGTTGGGGCTTAAAATTAAAAGATGCACTGTCTGACTTGCAAAAGATAGACGCACTTCCAGGAAATAAAATAATATCGAAGGGGAACCACGACTATTGGTGGGGTTCATTAAGTAAAATGAATAGCTTGGGATTAAAAACTATAAAATTTTTAAACAATAACAGCTATGTTTATAATGATATAGAAATATTTGGAAGTAGAGGCTGGATGCCAAAAGATTTTCAGGACTTCAGTAAGAATGATGAAAAAATATATCAGAGAGAAGTTCTCAGAATAAAAAATTCTCTTGAGAGCGGAACCGGAGCAAAGAAAAAAATTGCGATGATACATTATCCTCCGTTTAATCAAGATTTTACAACAAATGAATTTTCAAACCTTTTTAGTGAATACGGAATAGATATTTGCATCTATGGACATCTTCACGCAGATGGACATAAATATGTTGTAGAGGGAAATATAAACGGAGTAGAATATATTTGTGTTTCCAGCGACTATGTAGACTTTAAAGTGCAGGAGTTAAAAATATGATTGAAAGAGAAATAGAAGTAAAACTGCTTGGACTTGATATATATGAAGTTGAAAAAGAACTTATAAAAAGAGGGGCAACTTTGATAGCAAGAGAATATCAAGAAAATTTGAATATAGACTCAAGTGTAAACCCGATAAAAAATAATGCAAAAGGTTATCTTAGAATAAGATATGTAAAAAATCTTTTAAACAACGAAGAAAATATTTATATAACATTTAAAGAACAAATAACAAACAAAGGTGTTAGAGAAAATATAGAACATACATCTGAAATAACGGATAAAGAGCAAATGATCAGCATTTTAAAATTGCTCGGCTATGACATATATGACATTGGATATAAAAATAGAGTATCATATATGTATAAAAATAACAGATTTGATATTGACACATGGGATAAAAACACATATCCGTATCCATTCATTGAAGTAGAGTCAAAAAATGAGCAGGAATTATATAGTATAATAGATGAGCTCGGAATAGATAAAGAGGCTATATCTACAAAGTCCATTGCAGAATTAAAAAAATCTGTAAAAATAGTATGACATATTAAATAAATATGATATAATAGTTACAAAGTAAAGGGGGATTAAAATGTCACAATATACTTATATTAAATGGTTTAACGAAATTAACAAGGAAGATATATCTTTGGTTGGAGGAAAAGGAGCCAACCTTGGTGAATTAACTCATATGAATTTACCTGTTCCACCGGGGTTTTGTGTAACAGCAGGAGGATATGATAAATTTATAGAATACGCAGAACTTGATGAAGTAGTTAAATTTTTGATGGAATCATTGGATGTTGATAATGTAGATTCTCTTACAGAAGTAAGCAAAGCAATTCAAAAGAAAATCAATGAAAGCAAAATATACCCTAAATTAGAAGAAGAAATAGTTAGTGCATACAGAGAATTTTCACAAAGTATAAATGTAGTAGATCCTGAAGTGGCAGTAAGATCATCAGCAACAGCGGAAGATCTTCCGGACGCATCATTTGCAGGGCAACAAGACACATATCTTCATATCAGAGGCGAAGAAGAACTTATAAAACACGTTAGAAGTTGCTGGGCATCACTTTGGACATCAAGAGCAATATACTACAGACAAAAACAAAATTTTGATCACTTTAACGTATCATTGTCGGTAGTAGTACAAAAAATGGTAAACTCTGAAAAATCAGGAGTTATGTTCACAGCAAATCCGATAAATAACAACAAAGACGAAATGATGATTAACGCAAGCTGGGGACTTGGAGAAGCTGTAGTTTCGGGAATAGTAACGCCTGATGAATATATAATAAATAAAAAGACCGGAGAAATAGTAGAAAAAAATATTGCCTCAAAAGAATTTATGGTAATAAAAAAATCAATCGGAGTCGGAACAGAACAAGTAGACGTAAAAGAGCATCTTGGAGAAGAATATATAAACAAAGAATGTTTGACAGATGAAGAGCTGAAAACTCTAATTGAAAGAGGAATAAAAGTAGAAACACTATATGGAAGTGTTCAAGATACAGAATGGGGATTTGACAGAGACACTAAAGAATTTTACTTCTTACAGTCAAGACCTATTACAACATTAAAAGAAGAAAAGAAAGAAGTTTTAAAACCGTTAGTAAAAGGACTTCCTGCATCACCGGGAATAGGCAGAGGACAAGTAAGACTGATAAAAGATATTTCAGAAATAAACTTAGTTCAAGAAGGGGATATACTTGTAACAGAAATGACAAACCCTGACATGGTACCGGCAATGAGAAAAGCGGCAGGAGTAGTAACAGACGAAGGCGGAAGAACATGCCACGCTGCAATAGTATCTCGTGAATTACAAATACCATGTATTGTAGGCTCAAAAAATGCAACAAAAACACTAACAGATAAAATGGAAGTTACAGTAGATGCCACAAGAGGAGTAGTTTACGAAGGATACGTTTTAAAAGAAGAAAATAAAGAAGAAAAACAATCGACAGGCGGTCAATCAGTATTACAAGTTACAAAAGATTTGACAATGAGTTTAAGAAACTTGGTAGCACCCGTAACAGCAACAAAAATTTATATGAATCTTGGAGAACCTGAGTTGATTGAAAAATATAAGGACCTTCCATTTGACGGAATAGGACTTATGAGAACAGAATTTATATTTACAAATATGATAGGCGCTCACCCTATGTATTTAGTAAAAACAGGCAAACACGATTTAATGATAGATAAACTTGCAGAAGGAATATCAAAAGTTGCACAAGCAATTTATCCGAGAAGCCTTGTAGTTAGAATGAGTGACTTCAGAACAAATGAATTCAGAGGATTAAAAGGCGGAGATGAAGTAGAACCTATAGAAGCAAATCCGATGATTGGTTGGAGAGGAGTTTCAAGATACATTTCGCCGGAATACGAAGAAGGCTTCAGACTTGAATGTAAAGCAATGAGAAAAGTGAGAGAAGAATACGGATTGACAAACGTAATTGCAATGTTGCCGTTTGTAAGAACACCCGAAGAACTTGTAACAGTAAAAGAAATAATGGCAAGCGAAGGATTAAAACAATCAAAGAACTTCAAAATTTGGATAATGGCGGAAGTACCTGCAGTAGTATTCCAAGCAGAAGAATTTGCAGAATTAGTTGACGGATTCTCAATAGGCTCAAACGACCTTACACAACTTGTAATGGGAGCAGACAGAGATTCAGGAGTGCTTAATAATATGGGTTACTTTGATGAAAGAAACGAACCGGTTAAGAGAGCACTTAAAATATTAATAGACGCTTGTAACAAAAAAGGAAAAACTTGTTCAATTTGCGGACAGGGACCAAGTCAATATCCGGAACTTGCAGAATATTTAGTTGAATGTGGAGTTACATCAATGAGTGTAAATCCTGACACAGTAGAATACACAAGAAGACTTGTAGCAAGTGTTGAACAAAAAATGATATTAAAAAAACTTAGAAATATGTAATTAAATAAAAAAATAGCAAGAGCTTTTGATATAGCAGCTTTTGCTATTTTTTTATTTCAATATCATTATTTCCTTTGTTATTTTAATTGAAGAGATCTCTCCATGCACACCTTCGGCGTTTAGTCGAGATGACATTGTTTTTTGTTATTTCGACGTTGTCATTATATTTCTGTCATTTCGACTGTAATGCTGTTAGCATTTTTTCCCTTGTCATTTCGATTGTAGTCCTGAAAGGACGAAATGGAGAAATCTCATACAATGACAAAAGAAAAGAGATCTCTCCACTTCAATTCACTCCACTTTGTTTCGTTCATTTCCGGTCGAGATGACATACTACCCTTGTCATTTCGACTGGAATGCCTTCAGGCATGAAATGGAGAAATCTCATCTCAATAAAAGAGTATTATAAAAAATACCCCAAAAGCGTTTTAAGGGTGTAATGGGGGAGCGTGAGGGGGCATGAGGGAGAATCGCAATTCCCTTCGCCCCCTCACATTAATAAAAGAAGTGTAAATATGATAAATGATGATACTTTTTTGTCATACTGAGCGAGCGAAGCAAGTCAAATGTATCTAATACAAGAGATCTCTCCACTCCAATTCACTCCACTTTGTTCCGTTCATTTCCGGTCGAGATGACATGAGGGGTACAATAACAACACAAAAAAGTATTATAAGATGACAAAAAAAGTAAAAAACACTTCAATAAAACAACAGAAAAAACACCTGAAAACATTGAAAAACAGCCAACGAATCACTTTGCCAAATTGATATAAATTTGTAATACAACTGTAATTTTACTTTTATTTCAAGTAGTGTATAATATAACAAAGAGGAACAATGACAACTAAATATTAATTGGCAAAAATTAATGTTTACTTGCCTACCTCTAAGCTGTTTCGTTCAAACAGCAAACAAAAGTTTAAGACTTTTGTAGGTCTACAAAATTTTTAAGGAGGTCGAAAGACAAGATGAACAAGAAATTTTTATCACTAGTACTTGCATTAGTAATGGTACTAGGAACATTCACAAGTGTCTTCGCCGCTGAAGAAACAAAGAAAGAAGAAGTTAAGAAGGTAGAAGGAAAACAAC
>NZ_GL349422.1:818158-819903 GCF_000090945.1 Peptoniphilus sp. oral taxon 386 str. F0131
ACAATGACAGAAAAGAAGAGATCTCTCCATGCACACCTCCGGTGTTTAGTCGAGATGACAAGAGAGAAAAGATTCGTTCATTTTCAGTCGAGATGACAGTAGGAGGAAAGATTTTTTCACTGCGTTTCGTTCATTTTAGGTCAAGGTAACACGAATGAAAGAGCACTTTACACTATGGACGAGATGATAAAAATACAAAGTATTTCAAGATAACAAAAACAGTTATAATCATAATTAAAAGTACATAACAAATCACTTTGCTAAATTGATATAAATTTGTAATACAACTGTAATTTTACTTTTATTTCAAGTAGTGTATAATATAACAAAGAGGAACAATGACAACTAAATATTAATTGGCAAAAATTAATGTTTACTTGCCTACCTCTAAGCTGTTTCGTTCAAACAGCAAACAAAAGTTTAAGACTTTTGTAGGTCTACAAAATTTTTAAGGAGGTCGAAAGACAAGATGAACAAGAAATTTTTATCACTAGTACTTGCATTAGTAATGGTACTAGGAACATTCACAAGTGTCTTCGCCGCTGAAGAAACAAAGAAAGAAGAAGTTAAGAAGGTAGAAGGAAAACAACAAAAAATCCAATATCTTGTTGACAACAAATTTGTTGAAGGCGATGAAAAAGGACAACTTAACCTTAGTGATAACATCAAAAGATCAGAAATCACTAAATTATTAGTTTACGGAAACGGTCATAAGGCTCTTTCTGAAAAACTACAAGGCTCAATGAAGCTTTACAAAGACGTAGAAACTTCTCACTGGGCTAACGGAGTTATAACAGTAGGATCAACAGTTCCATCAACAGCTAACGGACAAGCAATGCTTAACGGTTATCCAAACGGAACTTTCTTACCTGACAACAACGTAACATATGCAGAACTTGCAAAAATGTTAGTTGTATTAGTAAAGAAAGACTTAACAGCTGATATGGTTAAAAAAGCTAATGCTAACTGGGCATCTCAATGGATGACTTGGGCAGCTGAACTTGGAATTCTTCAAGACGTTACAGTAGCTAACTCAAACGCTCCTGCAACAAGAGAAGATGCATTCACAATGATGTACAATGCACTATATGCAATGAAATACATCAAGAAAATGCCTGCTAACGAAACAATGGGTATCCTTTCTCAATTAAAGAACAGTGAATTAACACTTAACCAAGGAGACAAGGCTAAGACTGTTAAGATTACTAACGATACTACATTTGTACTTTACAACCAACACAACACTTTGGATGTAAACGCAGATGCTAAATCAAAAGTTAAGAACGTATTTTCAAATGCAGTAAAAGTAAGTTCTATTTCTAACCCATCTTATTACTATGGTTCACTTGTAAGAGTTCTTGTAAACGATAAGAACGAAGCAACTCATATTCTTGAACTTGGTAACCCAAGATATTTAGCACTTGGTCATAGCGACAATGCAAAATGGCAACACACAGCAATTACTGACAATGTAATTGATCCTAACAGACGTTGGGTAGATGTTGCTGATGCAACAGTTGAAACTTCTTTAACTAAAGAAGTTACACCTAATGGCGGATATGGAGTAGCTGCAAAGATTAACTATTATAACGGAAATGCTAAGTCTATCACATTTGCTGAAGGTACTCTTTCAAGAAAACCACAAAATGAAACAGGTAAAGAAGTATACAACAACAACTTTAACTTTGATAGAAAAGGAAAGTCTGAATTAAACTTAAGATTAACATCAACTACAAGATATTTTT
>NZ_GL349422.1:820402-822585 GCF_000090945.1 Peptoniphilus sp. oral taxon 386 str. F0131
CACACAGCAATTACTGACAATGTAATTGATCCTAACAGACGTTGGGTAGATGTTGCTGATGCAACAGTTGAAACTTCTTTAACTAAAGAAGTTACACCTAATGGCGGATATGGAGTAGCTGCAAAGATTAACTATTATAACGGAAATGCTAAGTCTATCACATTTGCTGAAGGTACTCTTTCAAGAAAACCACAAAATGAAACAGGTAAAGAAGTATACAACAACAACTTTAACTTTGATAGAAAAGGAAAGTCTGAATTAAACTTAAGATTAACATCAACTACAAGATATTTTGTAGCAGATGTATTAAGAAACCAATTAACAGAAGTTAAGAATGTTGATGAAGCTATCAGAATTCTTGGTAACACAACAGCATCTAACTGGTTCCTTGATGTATATGCAGGATATGAAAATCATAGTGGAAGAAAGCCATATGAAACATCAACAAACACTGTATTAAACGATTATAACGAAGCTACAGTAGTAGTATTCAATGCAGTTCAAAGAGATAACAACAACGCTCAACTTCTAAGAGTAAAGAATGAAGCTACAACTAAGTATGATATAACTTTTGAAAACGAAAAGGGAGAAGTAGTAGTAAATAACGTAACAACTTATAGAAATTACTTCCCATTCAACTTCAATACTCATAACGATTCAGCTAAACTTGACGTAGTAGAGTATACAGTAAACAATGCTTACGGTCTTGAAGCAGAAATGATAATAGACCACAGCAATACTGGAAGATATCCAATCGTTGAAGTAATCGGAATTCAAGGAAGAGATATAATTGTTAGAGGAGAATTCGGTGAAACTGCAGTTCTTCAATTAGACACAGATTACGCTCTATTCTTAAGAGGACAATTAAAAGTTGGAGCATTAATCCAATTCCATACATTAACAAATAACGTTCTTCCAAAAGACAACAAAGACGTTAATAAGACTAATGTAGTAGACGTAGTATCAGTAATGCCTGCAAATGCCGGTTTCACAGTTAGAGGTTCTTTAAGAAAAGTTGTTGAAGGAAATCAAGCAAATCAATCAGCAGGAGTAGTAGCTCTTAAAGACTTTACAGATTACGGTGCACAATATCAAAAAGTAATTTTAAGCGAAATCAGAAACCTATATGTTGCAAGTCAATATAACCAATTAGGATATTTCGTATTAAATAATACAGAAGCAAATGCTCTAAAAGCATGGTTAGAAGCTAAGCCAGGTAAAGTAGATACAATCAGATTCAAAGTTAAACCGTTCAACGGATATGACAAAGAATTTGAAATCTATGATATCGAAGTATTAAAGGATAGCAATTGGGTAGAAGTAAGAACTTTAGTTAAAGATAAACTTGCTGAGCTTAGAGAAGCTGTTAGAGTATTAGCTAATAAATACCCAACAGAAGATTCTGTAACAAATGAAAATGTATTTAAATTTGAAGAAGAACTTAATGCTGTAAAAGCTTTAGTTGCTGCATTAGTATTCCCAGAAGATGCTGCTTGGAATGCAACAGATTCAGTAAATGGTATCTATTTTAATAAATTAGATACTATGAAAGGTTGGAATTTAGATGCTAAGAAACAAGCTTATGTAGATAATAAAGCTGATGGAGTTGTTGCTAACCTTCCTAAGGAAGTAAAAGTTGCACACAATCATGAAACTGATACTAAGGCAGTTAAAGCTGCAGTTAAGTTAGCTATTGAAAAATATTTGAATGATTCATCAATAACAGTTGAAATTACATCACCTGCAGATGGAGATGCAATTACTAATCCGGTTGCAAGCATAAAGTTTAAGCTTACAAAAGGCGGAAAAACTTCAGCTGAAAAAGAGTTAACAAATATTGCAGTATCTGCACTTAACTAATTAGCTTAAATTAAAGATTAAACCTGAGAGAGAAATCTCTTAGGTTTTTCTTTTTGCCTTTTTTATTACATATTGTTTTTTATTTGGACATTACCACCCTTGTCATTTCGACTGGAATGCCGTTAGGCATGGAATGGAGAAATCTCACACAATGACAGAAAAGAAGAGATCTCTCCATGCACACCTCCGGTGTTTAGTCGAGATGACAAGAGAGAAAAGATTCGTTCATTTTCAGTCGAGATGACAGTAGGAGGAAAGATTTTTTCACTGCGTTTCGTTCATTTTAGGTCAAGGTAACACGAATGAAAGAGCACTTTACACTA
>NZ_GL349422.1:822766-846134 GCF_000090945.1 Peptoniphilus sp. oral taxon 386 str. F0131
TACTAAGGCAGTTAAAGCTGCAGTTAAGTTAGCTATTGAAAAATATTTGAATGATTCATCAATAACAGTTGAAATTACATCACCTGCAGATGGAGATGCAATTACTAATCCGGTTGCAAGCATAAAGTTTAAGCTTACAAAAGGCGGAAAAACTTCAGCTGAAAAAGAGTTAACAAATATTGCAGTATCTGCACTTAACTAATTAGCTTAAATTAAAGATTAAACCTGAGAGAGAAATCTCTTAGGTTTTTCTTTTTGCATTTTATTATTACATATGTCATTTCGATTGAATATATCTCTCCATGCACGCCTTCGGCGTTTAGTCAAGATGACATTGTTTTTCTGTCATTTTGACTGGAGGCGAAGCCGAAATGGAGAAATCTCACATAATGTCAAAAGGAAAGAGATCTCTCCGCTCCAATTCACTGCACTTTGTTCCGTTCATTTCCGGTCGAGATGACATGACCCATTTTGTCATTTTGACTGAAGAGATCTCTCCATGCACGCCTTCGGCGTTTAGTCGAGATGACATTGTTGTTTCTTGTCATTTCGACTGTAGGCGGTAGCAGAAATGGAGAAATCTCATATAATGACAAAAAAAGTTTTGTATATTAAAATTGAGTTGAGGTGATTTTATGATTTTTAGGCGTGCTAATAATGATGATATTGTTTTTATAAATAAAATGTATGGCGACGGGTCGAAATTGCTTGGAACTCTCGGGGTTGACCAGTGGCAAAATGATGAGATGCCAAGTGCTGATTTAAATGATGATATTTATGTTCTTGATGATGAGGGCATAGTTGCTACTGCTGTTTTAATGGAGCATGATAAACAGTATGATGTAATTTATGAAGGAAAATGGATTTCTGATGATTCGTATTTTGCGATACATAGGGTTGCAACGTCCGAGGATAAAAGACAAATGGGTTATGCAAAGATTTTGTTTGATGAGATTGAAAAGTTTGCTATTTTAAGTGGAAAGAAGAGTTTAAAGGTTGATACTCACAGGGATAATATTCCGATGCAAAATTTTCTGAAGAAGATGGGCTATGTGTATTGCGGAGTTATTATTTTGGATATATTGAAGGAAAGGCTTGCTTTTGAAAAGATTTTAAAATAAAAATTCCCTTAATTTTGTTAAGGGAATTTATAGTAGTTTTGATAAAAATACTGTCGCAAGTCCAAGGAATATGAAAAAACCGCATGTATCTGTAAAGGTTGTCAGTATTATTGATGATGATACCGCCGGGTCAATATTTGCTCTGTCAAGTATTAACGGTATTAAAAATCCGGTTACTCCTGCGACTATCATGTTTAATATCATTGAAAAGAACATTATCACTCCCAAGAATATGTTTTTATACATAATTGTAAGTGTTATTCCTGTTATTATTCCTATTATTGCTCCGTCGAGCAGACCGAGTCCGATTTCTTTAAATATGAGTTTCCAGTCATCTTTCAGATTCATTTCACCTCTTGCAATTGAGGTTAGGACTATGGATAGGGTTTGTGTTCCCGCGTTGCCTCCCATTCCGGTTACGATTGGCATTGCTGCGGATAGTGCAACTACTGCTGCTATTGTGCTTGAGAATGCACCTACTACCGATGATGCCAAGAATGCGGTAAACATATTTATTATCAACCACGGTATTCTGTTTTTGAATGATTCGAAAAATCCGGAGTCAAATTCTTCGTCTTTGCTTACCCCGCTCATTGCAAGTATGTCTTCCGAGTATTCTTGGTCAATTACCGAGATTATATCGTCAGATGTTATAACTCCAAGTATTGCCATGTTTTTATTGACTACCGGCAAAATTGTAAGGTCGTATTTTGTAATTATATTTGCGGCAAGTTCCTGGTCGTCATCTGCGTATACATAGAATGGAAATTCTTCCAACAGGTCTTTTAAAAGTGTGTTGTCATTTGCCACCAATATTTTTCTCAAGTCTACAAGACCTTGTAATCTGTGTAGCTTGTCAGTTATCAAAAGGTATTCTATTATTTCTGTTTCAGGTGCTATCTGTTTTATTTTATTTATTGCTTCTCGTACGGTGAGGGTTTCTTTCAGTGCTATAAATTCTGTGGTCATAATACCGCCGGCGGATTCTTCATCAAATGATAAGATGAGCTTCAAGATGTTTGAGTCTGATTTTTTCATAAATCTCAAGATGTCTTTACGTCTGTATGTCGGGAGTATACCGAGCAAATCGGCGGCATCGGCATTTGTCATATAGGAAAATATATCTATAAGTTGATCGTTTGTATAGAATGAACAAATTTTTTGTTGCAATTCTTCCCATGCGCTTTCAAGTATTCCGGCGACGTCTTCTTCCGGCAGTAGAAACATAAATTGTTTGAGTTCATCTTCGTCAAGGTCGTCCAGTCCGTTTGCTATATCTACATAGTGAACATCACGACACAGTTCTTCTGCGGCTTCTTTGTCATTATCTTTTAATATGTCTTTGAGTTTTTCTTCTATACCTTCTGTTTCAAATTCATATTTTTGTTCTGTTTCATATTCTTTTTGGATGTCAGTTTCTTCTGTTTCCGTATCAGGCATTTTTTTAGGCTCAAATTCCATAAGTCACCTCCTATAGTTTAGAAAGCTCTGTTAAAAAGCTGCTTATTTCACATTCGTTGTTGTTGTGATATTTTGGATATATTAAATATAATTTGTTTTTTGCTCTTGTCATTGCAACATAAAAGAGTCTTCGTTCTTCTTCAAACAGCATATCGTCCAAGTGTGATTTATTTGAGGGGAGAACTCCCTCTACTAAGTCTATTACAAATACTGTGTTAAATTCAAGTCCTTTTATTGAATGTATGGTTGAAATTGTGATGTTTGATTTTGAATTTTTAGGTGTATTTGTTATATGTTCAAGATATTTTAATCTTGCAAGAAGTGTATCTAAATTTTTTTCAAATGTCGCTATATATTTTAGGTAGTGTGCGAATTCTCTCAGTGATTCATAGCTGAATCCGAATTTTTTGGCATATTCTCTTAGATAGTGATCATATCCGAGTTCATTTAATATATATTCTATCTGATATTTAAAGTCTAAGTTTTTTAAGGTTTTAAATTCCGACATAAGTTTAAATATGTTTTCTCTGTAGTATTCGGGAAGTAACGGATAGTCTAAAAGAGTTTTAAATAAATTTTTTCCGCCGTTCTTTTTCAGATAATCTATGTGTTTTTTAGATATATAGCCGTTTAGTTTATAATATATTTTTGAATATATTTCTATATCTGATAAGTTATTTGAAAATTCTAAAATCAAAAGTATGTCCTTAACTACAAAGTGGCTGAAGAATTTCAATTTTGCTCCTTTGATATTAAAGCTTATATTTTTGCGTTCCAAGAATTCTATGAGTCCTAAGCTGCTCAAATTGTTTCTGTATATTATTGCATAAGATTTTAACGGCTCTGATGTAATTTTATCATATATATAGTTATATTCATCATCATTTGTAGATAATTTTATAATATTTACAGGTTCTAAATAATCGTTTTGAGTTATTATATTTTTATCAAATCTGTTGAAATTGTTTTTTATAAACAGGTTTGATGTATTTACTATATTTTTTGATGATCTGAAGTTGTTTTGTAAATAATAAGTTTTTAAATTTTTATAGATTTTATTCAGATTTAAAAGATAGTTCGGTTCCGCACCTCTAAATGCATAAATTGACTGGTCGTCATCTGCGACTATAAATATGTTGTTTTTAGGTGCACACAGATATTTTATAAGTTCGAATTGTGCAAAGGATGTATCTTGACCTTCATCAAGTTGATAGTAGTCAAATTTATTTTTATATTTTGCTCTGATGTAGTCATCCGTCTTTAAGATTTTCAGTGCTTCTGTAATCATATCATCAAAATCGATTAGTCCATTTTTAAGCTTATATTGTTCGTAAAAATTATATAATTTGACAAAGTTTGGAATATCGGTGTTAGTTTCGTTCGGGGTTAGCAGAGTGTTTTTGAAGTAAGATATTTTATTTATTATTGCTTCAAGGTTTTCTTCTGTTACTGTTTTTTTATTTATCTCATAATAGATTTTGCTGAGCAATTCAAATTTTGATATCGAGTTTTCTTCAATAAGTCTGTATGTCTTTCCTCTAAGTTTTGAGTATTCACGGATTATTCCATAACAAAATGCATGTATGGTAGAAAAGTTAAGCTCTCGTTTGAAGTTTGGAAAAAGCTTTTTAAATCTGCTTTTCATATCAAGAGATGCTGATTTTGAAAAAGTTATTGTAAGTATTCTGTCGGAGTTTATTCCGTTTTGTATAAGTTGCATTGTTCTGTACAGGAGCATTGTGGTTTTTCCGGCTCCCGGAACTGCAAGTACAAGTGCGGGTCCGTCCATGTGGTATGTTGTTTTTAGTTGTTCGTCAGAAAGCTTCATCTCTATACCCCCATAACTATTTTATATTGTAAAAAGTTATTTTTCAATTACAATAAGCTTTATAATTTTTAATTAATTTATAAACTACTTTATAAAAGTAATTCGTTGTTATATAATTAATATATGGTATGGATTATTATAAAATAATTTTAGAATATATCGGAGAATTATATTCTGTATTTATTGAAGTTTTATGATTAATTTTTTGTAGGGGGTAAATTTTTATGGTGATGACAAATTTTTTGCAAAAGAGAAAATCTGTAAGAGAGTTTAAAAACAGTGCTATATCAAGTGCGGAGCTTGAAAAGATAAGAGAATATATGGAAGTTATTACAAAGGAAGAGGCTTCTGTTGATTTTGTGTTATATGAAAACGGAAAGATTATTTACGAAGGATTAATAGGTAAGGCGGGATATAGCGGAGTTATGATAAATTCTCCTCACTATATTGCTCTTACAATGAGGGACACTCACAGATCTACGCTACTACATGCTGGATATTATCTTGAAAAACTGAATACCAAGTTAATTGATATGGGTCTTAATACTTGCTGGATAACTGTTGATAAAGTTGATAATCATACTATGAAATCTATCTTTGGAGCGGAAGGAGAGTATATTGACTATTTAATTGCATTTGGATATGAAAAGGAAAAGAAATTTTACGAGCGTGAAATATTTAGTGCAAGATATGAAATAGATGAGATAGTTTTCTTTAATAAGATTGGACAAAATATTGATATAGAGGAACTTGAAAACAGAGGATTACTTGAAATATTTTCATCAGTCAGATATGCACCGAGCCATAAAAATTTTCAACCATGGAGATTTGTTGTTAAAGATTCGGATGTCTATGTGTATATGGTTAAATCTGACGAAGATAGTAGAAGTTTGATAGATATCGGAATTGTGATGTTCTATTTCGAGGAAATGGCAAAGACGATAGGTAAGTATGGAAAGTGGAGCGTTATTTTAGAAGATGAGGAAGCATACTTAAAGATTGCCAAATTTACAATGTAATAAAATTATAAGAGCCGAAAGGCTCTTTAATAAAAAAACCCGTTTTAAACGGGTTTTTTATTAACTCATAAATATGGTTGAAAAGATAAATACAAATTTACTTACAAATTCTAAGATTATGAACGGTATTATATACCATGCGATGAAGTCAACTTTACTTTTATTTCTAAGTTGCGGCCAATATTGAGCCATTGCGATTAGTGTAGACAGTAAAAATAATATGACTGTCGCAAGAGGCAGTGGAGTTAAGGCTGCAAGCAGTTCAAACTTAAACATTCCATTCCATGGAGAGAATATATAGGCAATGAATAAGAAAATTTCACAGAACATCCAGTTTACAATTGAGAATTTTTTTACTTCATCAAAGCTCGATTCTATCCAGGCTTTATCGGTTGTTATATTTAATGAAATGTAAAATTGACTCAGCTTTAAAAGAATTTTCATTATAATTACTACAATAAGTGATATTGAAAATGCCCTTAAGCTTATTATAACGGGAAGTGCAGTCAATATCATTGCTATAAGTGCAATTATCTTATATGAATTTTTGCCGCTCATCTTAGAATTAAATTTTTCTATCATTGAGCACAGTTTATCTTCTATTGAATATAATTGTTTGACAATACTGTTTTTTTCTCCCGCAGATTTAGGAATATCGGAAACATTTTTAACAATATCCGCTTTTTGCTTTTCTTCCGGTTTCTTTTGTTCCTTTGGAATATTTATCTTTTCTGTCTTAGTAGTTGTTGTGTTTGTATCATTCTTTTCTTTTTTGAAGTCGAAAATATTTTTTAGTCCTTTTTTATCTTCGGGATTTTTTTCTGTTTTATTTTTAGTGAAATTTGAAAATAATGTTTGTTTTTCGGGTTCAACATTTGATTTTTTAATTTCTGCATTTACAAGATCCGTAAGATTTTTATAGCTTAATGATTGCGGTTTTTCATTTTCAGATGAAGATTGCTCATTTTTAGAAGTAGTTTCTTTTTTTTCAGATTCTGATTTCTGAATGTGTTTATCTTTTTCCGCTTTTTCACTTCTTGCAATAGCTTCTTCGATTTGAACTTTTGAAAGTCCCATTGTATCTTCCATTGATATGCTTGTATCAGATGAAGATGCAACGCCGACACTTTCTTTTTTCACGGCATTTGTTTCTTTGTCAAACGATGAAAAGATGGAAAATTCATCATCATCTTCATTTATAAATTTATGCCACATATCTTTTAAACTGCGTTTTTTCGGCTCTTCTTTTTTTATGTTATCTGCAGGTTTATCTTCCGGAGGAAGTTTTTTTACCTTGGGAGTAACTTTTGCCACTTTTGCAGTTTCTTCTTTTTTATAGTCTGTCTTTGCTTTTTCTGTAAAATCTACAATTTCATCTGCGTGATTTCTTTTTGGACCTAAAGTATTTTCGCTTTCTATTTTTGATTTTTTTTCATAATCTGAAATATTTTCTGAAATCTTTTTATCTACAGCACGTATTATATTTTTAAGTTCATCTGTAGAATCAATCCCATTTATATTTGACAGTGGTTTAAATATTCTGGTAACATCATCTGTCTGTAATTCTTTTTTTTGGTCTTTCGGGTCATTTGATATTATTGATACCTTAACATTTTTAATATTTTTACCACAGTTAGGGCAATAGTTATCAAATTCAGAAATTTTATTTCCACAATTTGGGCAAAACAATGAACTCACCTTCTTTATATTTAGATAAATTTATTATAACACAAAAGATTTTTAAAAACTAATTAATATTAATCCATATACAGCTTTTTCTTAGTCAGCTTTATCCAAAGCAGTGTATTTATTATACTTATTACGATGAATATCATAATTGAACTGTTTAAATTAAATTTTCTTGACACAAAGTATGTTATAAGTAATGGTATTGCCAAAATTATTTGTATGAGTATCATAGAAAATCTCTGTTTTACAATTTCGTTTTCATTGTTCCATGAGTAGTTTGCGGTTTTAATATCATATAACAGGCCTAAAATATTTCCGAATAACGAGTAGGAGATAGGTGTAAGAATAAACATTACTATATCAAAAACAGATAATTTATATTTTATTCCGAAAACTATTGCACAAAAGATTATTGGAAATATTATAATACTCATTCCGACCTTTATTTTAGAAATGAATATTTTTTTATTTTCTATCGGAAGACTTAGTGTAATCCAAATATTTTTTCCTTCTATTGACATAGAGCAATAGGTAGTTTGAGATATGGCGGCGAATGAACACAGTATAAATATTATATTGAGTCTTACTATTTCGCCTAAATTTTTATATCCGCTTAGAGAATTAAGTGAATTATCATCTAAGAATATTGATATGATTCCGATTATTGTTAAAAACATCGGAGCAAAAATAGTATTCATCAGATAAATTGAACTTGAAAAATAAGTCCTGAGTTCTTTTTTAAACAGAGTTTTACTTAAGCTTGATTTTTTAAAATCGAGTGCCTTTGATTTTTTATATTTAGCGGTATTATTATTTTTATAGTGAATTTTAAAATAATTTTTAGATATATAAATAGATACAATTGCTGCAACAGCTATTGAAATTACAGAAAACAACAGCGTTTCAATTATACTGTTTTTGACTACTGCATTTTCAAAAAATTTATATGGAAATAAAACTGTCGTAAAAACTCGGGATACATTTACTGCGGCTAAATATAAATTATCATAAAACAGTTTTCTAAATACATATATCAGTGCATAGAGCAATACTATAAGCAGTGTTAACAGTATAGAAAAAAATTGTCTTGCATATTTGAACTTAAAGTTTTTTGAACCTAAAGATGCTATTAACAAAGCTAAGGAAACGGGTATTGCGGGAAAAAACACAAGAGACAAAAGTCCGTTTATTGTTGCTATAATTCCATATGCCTTAAACAGAACATACAGTACGGGAAAACTCAGCATAATTAGAACATAGTAGTAGGAACTTAGGTATATTCCTGCAAGCTTTGAAAGTATAATTTCAAGATCGGTAAATGGAAGCGGAAATATGATATTATATTCGCTTTTACCGAATAAATTTGAATAGCCGCTTCTTAACGTGGATACAAAAATTCCTATGAAACCGATAATTGCAAAAGTTGTTATGAGTATTTGTCTGTATGAGTTATATAAAAATACAGTAATGGATACTACATATATACTTATAAAAAATCCGAGTATAATAAGAGCTGTTATTCCCGTAAACAGTTTTTTTCTATTTGAGTTGGAATTTAGAAATCTTCTTTTTTCAATGTTAAGTAATAATTTAAGTTTATCTAATCTCATCTTTCATCAACTCCAAAAAGATATCCTCAAGAGAGGATTTTTTAGTAACCTCATTTGTAAGTCCTGTTTCAATAATATTTCCGTCTTTTATTATTGCAATTTTATTGCACAAATTTTGAGCTACTTCAAGGACGTGTGTAGAGAAAAATATTGCAGTTCCCCTTTGACACATATTTTTAAATTCTTCTTTTAAATAGTGAGTGGCAGTAGGATCAAGTCCGACAAAGGGCTCGTCTAAAATTAACAGCTTCGGTTCATGAATCAGAGCTGAAATTATTGCAAGCTTTTGTTTCATTCCGTGAGAATAAGTGGAAATTGATTCGTTTAAATTATTGTGTATGTCAAATATTTTTGAATATTTTACAATTCTTTCCATTCTGATATCCTGTTTTACATCAAATGCATCTGCTATGAAATTTAGATAATCTATGCCGTTCATAAATTCATAGAGTTCGGGATTATCCGGAATATAAGCTGTTATTTTTTTGCATTCAAGAGAATTTTCCAAGTTGTCCATTCCGTTTATAAGAATATTTCCGCTATCGTATTCGATGAGTCCGACAACACATTTTATAGTAGTTGTTTTTCCGGCACCGTTTTTGCCGATAAATCCAAATATATCTCCGGATTCTATTTCTAAGTTTATTCCATGTAAAATTTCTTTATTTCCATATTTTTTAATTAAGTTTTCAATTTTTAACATATTATCACCTATTTAGAAAAAATTCTAATTAGATTATACTATAAGTTTAAAATAAATCAAATATAAACTATGCATTGCATAGTTTATATTATCTTACATATTAAAATTTTACAGTATTTTAAAATTATTTTATTCAATTATTCCGTTTCGGATTTATCTGTATCTAAAACTTCTGTAACCTCAGTTTTTTCAACTTCTTTAATTTCAATATCTTCTATATTCTCATCTGTAATTTCATTTGCAGTTTCTTCTTTATTCTCAGTATTTTCAGAAACCTGTTCAGGCTTATAATTTAGATTTTTTAAATAGGTATCTAATGTGAGTTTTTCTTTATCATATAATTCTCTTATTATTTCGTCCGTATTAGGAGAATTCTTTCTGATTAATTCCGTCCTTATTTTGTTTAGAATTTTGATTTTTTCACTGCTGTATTTTTCAAGCATAGCAGAGATGTCTTCATATAAGATACCGGTTATAGTCGGATTTAATTTACTGCTTGATATTCCAACTGTCAAACCGTCTTTTTCTATAACTTTATTTAAAAGCATAGTTGACTCTGATGTTATATCGCATCTTTCATAGAGTATTTTTGATTTTTGAGCACGTTTTTCAAATGCTGCATTAAGTTCAAAATTGTTGGTCGCTATCAATAAATAGTCATAGGCAAAGAAAATAAAATTTTCAGTGAGTTTTTCTTCTTTTGTAAAAAGTCTGTCACTGTTAGTTTGTGCCAATTTTTTAATTTCATCTACAAAACTGTCTGCTATTACATAAATTTTAAATTCTGTGTTTAATAATTCTTTAATTTTTGAAAGGGCAAGAAGTCCGCCGCCCAATATAAGTACATTTTTATTTTTAGTATCGTAATTAACGGGTAAATAACGCATAGTATCCCTCCTTAAATTTATTATACATCAAATAGTACAAAATAGTAAAATAAAACTATAAAATTGTATGATAAATATAAATTTTGCAATAAACTTGTAACACGATTTTAGAGATTAATGTGATATAATGTAGGTGTATTAACTAATGGAGGTTATGTAAAATGAACAAGAGAATAGTTAAGGCACTTACAATTGGACTATGTACTGTTATGTTGGTACCGAATATTGTTCTTGCCAAAGAATTTAAGGATGTAAAGAAAAACGGTCCTTATGGATGGGCTTACAGTTATATAGACGAATTGAGTGATAAGGGAATAATTGAGGGCTATCCAAACGGAAATTATGAACCTGACAAAGCGGTAAGTTTTGAGGAAGTACATCAGCTTATAAAGGGAATAATAAATCCTACAAGAGATGAAATTAATAAGGCTGTTGAAAAATATGGCTCCGATATAGAAAAAAGCGGGGTTGCATCTTGGGCTAAGGAAGCAATTGCCATTTCTATTGACAGAAGCATAATAACAACAGACACTCTTAAAGAAGCTAAGCAAAACGGATTTCTTTCTAAGGGAGTTAAAGAAAAAGATTTAGTTTATCCTAATAGAAATACGATAGCTGTATATTATGCAAGAGCACTTAAACTATCAGCTAAGGGAGATGAATCTTTATTAAAGCATACTGATAAGGATGATATTCCGATAAGTACAAGAGGGTATTTAGCATCTTTAGTTAAAGAAAACATATTTTCACCAACAGGTTCTGACGGAAAATTTGAAGGAAAGAGATATATCAGAAGATCTGAAATGGCTAAGATAACAAAATTATCTTATGATTATGCAAAATCTGAGTCTTTAAATACACAAACATTAACAGCAACCGGAAAAGTGGTTCTTGCAACTACTCTTAACAATCTCGATACTGTAATCATAGAAAAAGATTCCAAGAGATCTCAATTTAGAGTAAATGCAAGTACAACATATAAGATTAACGGACAAGCAGCAACGTTTAAAGATATTAAGCCTGAACAGGAAGTTAAGATAACTTATGTTACAGGAACAGATTCCACAGTAACCGGAATTGCAAAAACAGTTGAAGTAATAAATAGCGCTAAAAACTTGATCGGATATGTTACAAACACACATATAACAGGATTTACAGCTAAATATAGAACAAATGATTCAAGTGTTGACACTACAAAAGCTGATATGTTTAACACTACTGATAATGCTATGTTTACTCTTGCAAACGGAGCTAAAATTTATGAGCTTGGATATGAAATAAAACCTGAAAAACTTTCATTTGATGAGCTTGTCGAATTTAAGACGGATTCTTCAGGAAAGGTAACAGAGGCTGTTGCATATCCTAAGACCGGATCAGTTACAGGATATATAACAAAAATTAATTCAGCTACTTCCACAACAAAGAGCAATATAGTTTTAAGACTTGCAGATGGAAAGGAATATACTTTCTATGAAAATCAAACTTCTAATTTCAGCAGTATTTTCACAGATCTTAGAATAGGACAAAATGTTACTTTCACTACAAATTATAAAATTGCAGTCAGAACCAACCAAAATCAAAGTCAAAATATTGAAACGGGAAGAGTTATAAATGTTAGACCGAGATATTCATATGAAAATCAGGTAACTCCTGATTTAGAAGTTGTTATCAGAACTGCAAATAAGGATTTGACATTGTATACGGATAAAAATACAGGATTGAAAGTTGCAACCGGAGGATATTTATCATTAAATCAAAATACCCTTTATAATCAATATGTGCGAGCTGAAGTTAACGGAAACTATATAAGGGCAATTGAAATAATAGATCCTAAGGCAAGCTTTGATGCAGTAGCTCAAGTCATATCAGTTAAAAATGACAACGCTTTTGGCGGGGCACTTTACAATACAATTTATACTGTAAGAATAATAGAATCAAATAATCCTTATTTAAAATTGGGTTCTGAAAAGGAAATTTCTATCGGAACTTCAAATACATTAAATAGACTTGCTGTAATCAGGATGATGGGAACAGTTGATCAAAATGGAGATATAGGAAATGGAGCTAATGTTCAGTTTTTAAGAAACGAAAATTATGAATTAACGCCTGCAAGCAGTTATACCAACAACAATGTTCCTGTATTAAATTTTAATTAGATTTAAAAAAGTGCATTAGAAATTTCTAATGCACTTTTTTGTATCAACGGTATTAAAAAAGAGTTGAGATTTAAATCTCAACTCTTTTTATGGAGGCGACAACCAGATTTGAACTGGTGATAAGGGTGTTGCAGACCCGTGCCTTACCACTTGGCTATGTCGCCATAACTTCTTAATTATGATAACATATGAATTGAATTTTATCAAGAATAAATTATGAATTAAATAAATAATAATTTTTAATGAGTAAAGACAATACAGCTCCAACATTGATAATGTAGAGACTTAATGCTATAATACTCTTATGAATGAGGACTCGGGAGGATAAGATGAAAGAACAAATTTTAGATATTAAAAGAAGAGCATTAGAAAATTTAAAGCTTGCTTTAGATGTTAAAGAAATAGAGAATATAAGAGTGTCATATTTAGGGAAAAAAGGAAAGTTGACACTTGTACTTCGTGAAATGGGAAAACTTTCTGCAGAAGAAAGACCTGTTATGGGAGCTCTTGCAAATGAAGTAAGAGCTAAAATTGAAAGTGAATTAAATAAAAAAACAAGTGAATTAAATAAAGTATTGTTGGAGAAGAAGCTCATAGAAGAAAGAGTGGATATTACTCTTAATAGTGACAAGTTAATAGTCGGACATGAACATCCTCTTATAAAAACTTTAGAAGAACTTGAAGATTTATTTATAAAGATGGGATTTAGAGTGTATGACGGACCTGAAGTGGAGTCTGTAGAGAATAATTTTGACTTGTTAAATGCTCCTAAAAATCATCCGTCAAGGGATTTGAGCGACACTTTCTATATAAATGAAAATACACTTTTGAGAACTCAAACATCCCCGGTTCAAATTAGAGCGATGAAGGAATACGGTGCGCCGCTCAGAATGGTATGTTCAGGTAGAGTGTTCAGATCTGATGAGGTTGATGCTACTCATTCACCGATGTTTCATCAATTAGAAGGGCTTATAGTGGATAAAAATATTTCGCTTGCAAATCTTTTTGAAACTTTGAATATTTTTGTAAAGACCCTTTTTGGAGATGATATGAAAACAAGATTCAGACCTCACTATTTTCCGTTTACAGAACCAAGCGCAGAAGTTGATGTAACTTGTACGGTATGTGGCGGAAAGGGATGTTCTGCATGTAATCACACAGGATGGAGTATGGAACTTTTAGGATGCGGAATGGTTCACCCTAATGTTCTTAGAAATTGCGGAATAGATCCTGAGGTTTACAGCGGATTTGCCTTTGGAATGGGAATAGATAGAATTGCGATGGTTAAATACGGAATAAGTGATATAAGAATGTTGTTTGACAATGACAATAGATTCTTAAATCAATTTTAGGGGGTTAAAATGTTATTACCGGTAAAATGGCTTAGAGATTATGTAAATATAGATAAAGATGTAAAAATTATTGCAGATGAGATAACAGCGACCGGTTCTCATGTTGAATCTATTGAGAATAGAGCTGAAAATTTAAGCAAAGTTGTAGTGGGAAAAATTGAGAAGATAGAAAAACATCCGGATGCGGAAAAACTTGTAGTTTGTTCTGTTAATGTCGGAACTGAAATACTTCAGATTGTAACAGGCGCAAAAAATGTATATGAAGGAGCGGTAGTTCCGGTAGCTCTTGTAGGGGCACATTTGAGCGGCGGAGTTAAGATAAGCAAGGGAAAACTAAGAGGAGTTGAGTCTTATGGTATGCTTTGCTCTTTAGGTGAACTTGGATACGATAACAGTGTAATTTCAAAAGAGGCAAAAGATGGAATTTTTCTATTTCCTGAAGGTACGGAAATAGGCAAGAGTGCAATTTCGGTTCTTGACCTTGACAAGGAAATAATAGAGATAGAAATTACTCCAAACAGACCTGATTGTTTGAGCATTATAGGAATGGCAAGAGAAACTGCCGCAACTTTTGATATGGAGTTATCGGAACCTAAAATTGATATATTAAATGAAGTTGATGATATAGCGGATTATTTTAATACGGTCGATATTGAAACTGAAAATTGTGACAGATTTTATGCGAGAGTTTTAAAAAATGTAAAGATAGAAACATCACCGTTGTGGTTACAAAATTATCTTGTATCCGCAGGTGTAAGACCTATAAATAATATAGTCGACCTTACAAATTTTGTTATGCTTGAATATGGGCAACCGTTGCATGCTTATGACCTTGATGATTTACAAGATAAAAAAATTGTCGTAAGACAGGCAAAAAACGGCGAGGTTATAAAGACATTAGATGATGAGGACAGACTTTTAGAAGAAAAGGATATAGTAATAGCAGACGGTAAAAGAGCAATAGGTCTTGCAGGAATAATGGGAGGATTTGATTCTGAAATCAAGGATAATACGGTTAATGTATTACTTGAAGGAGCAAATTTTGACGCTGACAGTATAAGAAAAACATCAAAGAGATTGCAACTTCGTTCTGAGGCATCTGCAAGATTTGAAAAGGGAATAGATATAAATGCTCCTAAAATTGCAGTTGATAGAGTTTGCCAATTAGCTGAGAAAATTAATGCGGCACAAGTCGTAAAAGGTTCTATTGACAATTATAGAAAAGTTAGAGAGATAGCAGACTTAAATTTAAGAGTTGAAAAGTGTAACAGATTAATAGGATTTGAGCTGAATGCGGAAGAAATAGCTGGTTTATTGAACAGACTTCAAATTAATACAGATATTAACGGAGAAGTGATTACAGCACATATTCCTACATTTAGACTTGATATTGAAATTGAAGAAGACTTAATTGAAGAAGTTGCAAGAATTTACGGTTATCATAACATAATTCCGAAGCCGCTTGAGGGTTCACTTACAGTTGGCGGAAGATCTGAGCTTAGAAATTTAGAGGATAGAATAAAAAAAGTTTTACTCAGCATAGGATATAGTGAATTTATGACATATTCATTTGTAAGTCCGTCAAATTTTGACAAGCTTATGTTGGATGAAACTGATGATAAGAGAAAAGTCGTAAAAATAATTAATCCTTTGGGCGAAGAATATAGTATTATGAGAACTACATTAGTTTCCAATATGTTAGAAGTGCTTTCGAAGAATGAGCATAGAGGAAATGAGTATGTTGCAGGATTTGAATTCGGCAATACATTTATACCTCAAGGAGAAGGACTTCCGAGAGAAGAGTTAAAACTTTCTATGGGATTTTATGATATGGGAGATTTTTACTTTTTAAAGGAAAGCATTAGAAGAGCGTTGTGGCAAGTAGGCATTTTGAACCTTGAATATAAAAGAGCGAATATAAATTATTTACATCCGGGCAGAAGCGCTGAAATTTATGTTGATGGAAAATATATCGGAGTATTTGGAGAAGTTCATCCATTGGTAGCTAAAAATTATGAGTTAAAGAAGAAATGCTATGTTGCAGAAATTGAATTTGAAAAACTTTTAGAAAATAGCATTGAAAATTATAAATTCAGAGAACTTCCCAAGTATCCTGCAATGAGAAGAGATTTAGCAGTTGTAATCGATAGAGATATAGATGCCGGAGAAATTGAGTTAATAGCCAGAAAACATGGAAAGAAATTACTTGAAGAATTTAAGGTGTTTGATGTCTATACCGGTGAAAATATTGAATCCAGAAAAAAATCCATTGCATTTTCAATGACATTTAGAGCAAATGACAGAACGCTTGTGGATAAAGAAGTAAATGATATAGTTTCAAAAGTTGTAGATGATTTAAGTAAAGAGTATGGTGCAAATCTCAGAGCTTAATTGATTGAGAATCAATGAAAACTTAAATTTCATTGATTCTTTTATTTAATTTAGGAGGTAGTCATGGATAAAAAGAGAATAAAAGTTCAAATTGACGATATGAATTTTCATATTATAGGGAATGATGATGAAGAGTATATTAAAGAGCTTGCAAATGATTTAAACAATAGAATAAATAATATGAGAAGTTCAAATTTTAAGTTAAATCAAAATCAAAACTTAATTCTTCTTGCTCTTAATCTATTAGATGAAAAAGAAAAAATGAAAAAAGAATATGAATTGCTCCAAATTATAAAAGAAGATGATGATGTGTATAAAAACAGTTTAGATGAACTTGAGCAACTTAGAGAAGAAAATCTTAAACACTTGTTAGACGAGCAGGATTTTAAAAATAATATTTCAAAGCTGAGAGATAAAATAAAATCTCTTGAAGAGGATAATACAGAACTTAGAAGTGAAGCGTTGAATAAAAATAAGAAAATTGAAGAAATGCTTGCTGTTATAAATGAGCTTAAAGATGAAAAGAATGTGTTAGAGCAACAAATTTATGATTCTCAAAAGAGAATAATGGATTTAAATAGAGAAATTGAGAGTTTGAATGAATAAAAACAATTATGAAATCTTGGCACCTGCAGGAAGCTTTGAAGCATTAGAAGCAGGAGTTAAGGCGGGGTGTAATGCAGTATATTTGGGAGGAGAAAAGTTCAGTGCAAGATCCAAAGCACACAATTTTTCGAATGAAGATTTAAAAAAGGCTGTAGAATATGCTCATTTAAGGAATGTAAAAATATATGTAACTATAAATATTTTAATAGATGATACCGAGATGAGAGAGGCAATAAAATTTACGGAATATCTATATAAAATAGGAGTAGATGCAATAATAGTACAAGATTTAGGATTTTCACTTTTTGCAAGAAAACTTTTTAGGGGCATGGAAATTCATGCCAGTACGCAGATGGCAATAAATAATTTGTATGGAGCAAAAACGGTCGAAGCTTTTGGTTTTGAACGTGTTGTTCTTGCAAGAGAAACTGAACTTAGTGAAATAGAATTGATAAAAGAACAGACCGATTTGGATATAGAAGGTTTTGTTCACGGGGCATTGTGTGTTTGCTTTTCGGGTGAATGCCTTATGAGTTCTATGATAGGTGCACGTTCAGGAAACAGAGGAGATTGTGCTCAGCCTTGCAGAAAGAAGTACGAAATATTAGATTTGGATTTTAATAAAGTGGCAGATGAGAAATATTTAATTTCACCTAAAGATTTAAATACAATATCATCTGTTAAACAACTCATTGACAGGGGAATATATTCTTTGAAAATCGAAGGAAGAATGAAAAAACCTGAGTATGTATATCAGATTGTTTCAAGCTATAAAAAAGCAATTGAGGATGAAGTTAATTCGGAAGATAAAAATAATGTCAAGCAAATTTTTAATAGGGGATTTACGAACGGCTTATTTAACGGAGATTTCGGAAGAGATTTTATTTCTTATGACAGACCTGACAATAGAGGAGTTTTGATAGGAGAAGTAATTTCAAAGACAAAATCAACTTATATTCTATTGCTGAATGATAAAGTAAATATAGGAGATGGGTTGGAGTTTAATTACAACGGAAACAGCATCGGATTAAAGTCTGATTTTAATAGCGGAAATTTGAAAGAATATAAATTTAAAACGGACAAAAAAATAATAGTCGGTTCTAAAATATATAAGACGTCATCAAAAGAGTTGTTAGATTCAATAAATTTTAAGCTGAATGAATCCGCATCATATAGAATCGTAAATATAAGAGCGGAGTTTAGAATAGATAAGAAACCGGTTATTGAAATGGAATGTGACGGTTTCGTAGTTAGAGAAGAAATTGATACTTTAGTTCAAAAGGCTCAAAATAGAGCATTAGATGAAGAGAGAATCAGAGAAAATTTATCTAAACTCGGTTCAACGATTTATAAGGCGGGATTGATAAATATTATATTGGACGAAAATATATTTATGCCAAAGTCCGCTATAAATGAACTTAGAAGAGCTGCAATTGAGAAATTGGACAGGTTATTCATAAAAAGGGACAGAGCGGGAATTTTTGTGGACAATTCTATCTTCAACATAGATAGAAAAGTAAAGCGTTCAAAAGCTAAGCTTAATGTTGAAATAAATAATTTAGATGATTTAAAATCTTTAAATGAAAAAAAGGTAAATAAAATATATTTTCCGATAGATAAAATTACAGATGATGTTATCAGTTATCTAAAAGAGAAAAATATAATGTTAAGTGCTGTATTTAAAAAATTTCAAAATTCAAAACAGCTTGTTGAGAGTTTTGATATTTTAAAAAACAATTTTCATTTATTTGATGAAGTGTTATTAAATAATTTATCACAAATTTCACTTTTAAACGGAATTGATATAGTGAAGGTTGCAGATATCGGATTAAATGCTTTTAACAGTTATAGTGTAAAATGTCTTCTTGAGATGGGATTTGATAGAGTTATCTTGAGTCCGGAATTAAATAATAGACAAATCAAAGTTATCTCTAAAAATTTTGCCGACAAAATAGAAGTTATATCTCATGGATTAATTCCGGTTATGACAATGGTTCATTGTCCGATGTCTGTTGAGCTGAATTGTAAAGATACTAAAAATTGTATAAAATGTAAATACAGCAGAGGATTTTATCTAAAAGATGGCAAAGGAGAAAAATTTTTGGTTGAAAGAGATAGAGAAACTTCACAAATTTTCAATTGTCATCCTATAATGCTTGCAGAAAAAGTAAAAAATTATATGTCTATGGGAATAGAGAATTATAAATTAAATTTAAGAGAAGATATAGATGAATCTGTTAATTTATATAGTGATATTTTAAGCGGTAAAAGTTTTAATTCAGATATAATAAAGGATAAATTAGTGAAAAAATATGGAGCAGTTACAAACGGACATTATAACAGGGGGATTTTAAATGGGCAATCTGTTTGAAAAATCTAAGCGAATTCTTGAGTTTGATAAGGTAATTGAAAAACTGAAAAATATAATTGTTTCTGATATAGCCAGAGAAATGGCATCTGAAATAGATATTTCTACTGATATAAATGAAATAAACAGAAGGCTTGATGAAACATCCGAAGCAGTTAATCTAATAGTAAAAAAAGGAGAACCTCCACTTTTCGGAATAAGTGCAATGAAAGATTATATGCGAAGAGTTAGCATAGGAGGAAGTTTGAGTGCTGCGACGTTATTGAGCGTTTCTGATTTTTTAAGAGTATCAAGATATTTAAAAAATTATTTTAATATAGACAGCAAAGACGGAAACTATCCGATACTTCAAGGACTTGGTGAGGGTCTCAGCAGTTTTAAAAACATTGAAGATGCAATAAATAATGCCATAATATCTGAAAATGAAATTTCGGATGCGGCATCGTCAAAATTGGCATCTATACGAAGACAAATAGTAAAGAAAAAGGATGCTATAAGAGATAAATTAAATTCAATAGTTACAAGTGAATCTGATAAAAAATACCTTCAGGATTCTATAATAACAATTAGAGAGGGAAGATATGTAGTTCCGGTAAAGCAAGAGAATAAATCTAAAGTAAAGGGACTAATACACGATATGAGTTCAAGCGGACAGACTGTCTATATTGAACCGATGGCGGTTGTAAATTATAATAATGAGCTAAAGACATTAATATCCGAAGAAAGAGAAGAGATAGAGAGAATTTTACAGGAGTTGTCAAATATGGTTGCCGGTGTCAGTTATGAGATTGCAGCTAATGAAGATATTTTAAAGGAAATAGATTTTATATTTGCAAAAGGAAAATTATCTCTCGATCAAAATGCAAGCAGACCTATGTTAAATGACAGAGGTTATATAAATTTAAAGGCTGCAAGGCATCCGTTATTAAATGTAAAAAAAATAGTTCCCATATATATTTACTTGGGAGATGAATTTACATCTCTTATAATAACAGGACCAAATACGGGAGGGAAAACTGTAACCTTAAAAACTTTGGGGCTGCTTACATTAATGTCGCAATATGGACTTCATATACCCGCACAGGAAAATTCGGAAATAGGAATTTTTGATGAAGTTCTTGCAGATATAGGAGATGAACAAAGTATAGAACAATCACTGTCAACTTTTTCATCTCACATGGTAAATATAGTTGAAATATTAGAAAGGGCAACAGAGAAAAGCTTAGTTTTATTTGATGAACTCGGGGCGGGAACGGATCCGACAGAAGGGGCTGCTCTTGCAAGAGCGATTATGGATTATATGTTGAGAAAAAATATACGGACAGTTTCCACAACGCATTATAATCAACTTAAAATATATGCTCTTACAGTGGACGGAGTAGCAAATGCTTCTATGGAGTTTAACGTAGATACACTTTCTCCGACATACAAATTACTGATAGGAGTGCCCGGGAAGTCAAATGCATTTGAAATTTCGAAAAGACTCGGACTTTCAGATGAGATAATTGATGAAGCGAGAGAGCTTATAAGTGAAGATAATATTGAATTTGAGGAAGTTTTAAGATCTATTGAAGAAGACAGAAGTAAGATAGAAGAGCATAAACAAAAAGCTGAAATAGAACAGAGAAAACTTGAAGAGCACAATAAAAAACTTGAGCGGGAACTTGAAAAAATCAGAAACAGCAGAGAAAAAGTAATATCAGATGCAAAAGATGAGGCAAGAAATTTATTGTCCCGTACTAAAGAAAATATAGAGCTTGTCTTAGATGAAATATATTCTATTAAAGAGGAGCTAAGTGTAGAACAGGCAAGAAAGTTACAACAAGCTCAAGATGTATTAAGAGATAATTTAAGAGATGTTGCAAACAATGTCAAAAAGGTAAAAATTGAAAAGGTAAAAAATCCTGTTAAAGATTTAAAAATAGGAGACAGCATACGTTCAATATCATTAAGTGCGGATGGAGTAGTTCTTGAATTACCTGATGCGGACGGAAATGTATTAGTGCAAATGGGAATGATGAAGATGAAGCTCCCTAAAAATACGCTTGTATATTCTAATGAAAATGATACCGTTCAAAAGACAAAGACAAAAAAGATAATAGACAGGAAATCAAAGCTTATCAAATCTGAAATAGATGTAAGAGGAGAAAATTTTGACGAGGCAAAAATAATAGTTGAAAAATATATTGATGATGCGTATTTGTCCGGACTTAAAACTATCAGAATAATACATGGAAAAGGTTCCGGAGTTTTGAGAGAAAAGTTAAGAGCATATCTCAAAAAGAATAAATATGTAAAATCTGCAACAGATAGTGCATATAATGAAGGAGGAATGGGAGTTACCATTGTAGAATTGAAGTAAGTAGTGTATAATATAACAAATATAGAAATAATAAAAAATATAAAACAAAGAGGAGTAGCTATGATTAATTTTAAAGACGAAATTGTAAAGATATTAGATGGAAAAATTCCTGAACTTTCAGAAGTAGAAATCAGAAATGCGATTGAAACTCCACCGAATTATGAAATGGGAGATTTTGCATTTCCGGTATTTTCTCTTGCGAAGGTGTATAAAAAGAATCCAGCAATAATAGCAGGTGAAATAGCAGGCTCTATTAATAGTGAATATTTTGAAAAAGTTGAATCAAAATCTGCATATATAAACTTTTTTATAAATAAAAAAGAATTGGCGGAAACTGTTCTTAGAGAAGTATCTGAAAAGAATGAGGATTATGGAAAACTGGGAATAGGAAAAGGAGAAAACGTAGTAGTTGAATATTCATCTCCGAATATTGCAAAACCGTTCCATATAGGACACATAAGATCGACAATAATAGGAGATTCTTTAAAGAGAATTTATGCATTTTTAGGTTATAATACAATTGCAATAAATCATCTTGGAGATTATGGAACCCAATTTGGAATGTTAATTGTGGCAATTAAAAAATGGGGAGATAAGGAAGTAATAAAGAATGATCCGATTCCTGAACTTTTAAAATTATATGTAAAGATAAATGCGGAGGCGGAAGCCGACCCTGCACTTAAAGATGAATGCAGACACTGGTTTAATGAGCTTGAAAACGGAAATGAGGAAGCTTATAAGCTTTGGGAGTGGATAAGAGAAATATCTCTTGATGAGTTTAACAAAGTATATAATATGTTAGATGTGCATTATGATTCATTTAATGGAGAAAGTTTTTATTCAGATAAAATGCCGGGAGAAGTTGAGACATTAAAAAACAGCGGAGCATTAAAATTATCTGACGGAGCACAAATAGTGGATCTTGAAAAATATAATCTTCCACCATCTTTGATTATAAAATCAGACGGTTCTACTATTTATATTACAAGAGATATAGCGGCGGCACATTATAGACATGAAACATATCATCCGAAAAGAAATATATATGTTGTAGGTTCACAACAAATTCTTCATTTCCAACAATTGAAGGCAGTTCTTGCCGAAATGGGATATGACTGGTCGGATGAAGTAGTCCATGTGCCATTTGGTATGGTGTCACTTGAAGAAGGAACACTTTCAACAAGAAAGGGAAGAGTTGTATATCTTGAAGATGTTTTAAATAAAGCAAAAGATAAAGTTTTAGAAATTCTTACAGAGAGAGAAAAACAAAGAGGAGAAAAGATTGAAAACAAAGAAGAACTTGCAGCACAAGTTGGAATCGGCGCAGTTAAGTTCCAAGAGTTATTTAATCAAAGAATTAAAGATTATGTTTTCGACTGGGATAAAACATTGACATTTGAGGGAGAAACAGGTCCTTATGTTCAATATGTTCATGCGAGAATTTGTTCTTTGCTTGAAAAGGGAAACTTCGACAAAGAAAATAAATTTAATGCATCATTATTGACATTAGATGAAGAATTAAATCTGCTTAGAACAATTTATAAATTTACAGATGTTGTAATTGATGCACATGAGAAATATGAACCATACTTCATTACAAGATATGTAGTTGAACTTGCTAAGCTATTTAATAAATATTATAATTCAACTCAAGTTATAGTTGAAGATGAAGAACTTAAGAATGCAAGACTTATGCTTTGTTATGCAGTTAAAACAGTAATAAAAGAAGGACTTAATTTAATTGGTGTTGCAGCACCTGAAAAAATGTAATAATAAATTAAAAAATCCTTTTATTAGATTTAATCTAATAAAAGG
>NZ_GL349422.1:846439-851040 GCF_000090945.1 Peptoniphilus sp. oral taxon 386 str. F0131
TTTATTAGATTTAATCTAATAAAAGGATTTTTTAATTTAATTATTTTAGTTTGGAACTGTACTGTTTTGATTTTTATTTACAGTATTTTTATTCGAGTTTGTTTTAGGATGTTCTACATTTTCAGGTTGAGTTTGAGGAATAACATCTTGAGCATTGTTTGGAATTTCAAGTATTGAAATTGTTTTTGAGCTTCCTTCATAGGACACATCCATTCCAAGCGCTTCTGCAATAAACCTGATTGGTACAAAAGTTCTTCCGTCTTTTATAAAAGCTGCCGCATCTATTTCCTGGTTATTACCATTTATAGATATATATTTTTCATTTAACGGTATGCTTATATTCTTATCAGCATATAAGATATTTACTGTTTTTGCAGTTTCGTCATAAGATATATCTCCTCCAAAGCCTTCAACTATAAATCTAACAGGTACAAAGGTTCTGTCATTTTTAATAAATGGAGCTGAATCCATTGTTTTATTTTCTTCATTTATCATATAGGATTTTTTGTCTATATTCATTTTGATGAGTTTTGCACTGTGATCATAGATCTTTGCAACGGAACTTATACTTCCTGCATTTACAATTATGTCCGATACAGCTTTTCCGTTAAATGAAAGAATTTTTAAGTTTCCGTTTTGATCAAATTCTCCGTTAAACCCATCTAAAGCATATGTTAAAACTCTCGGACTTAAAATAACTTCTTTCTTATTTTTGAGTATTGCTTTAGTGGTTACATTTAACGTCTCATTTTCAGCAATTCTTTTTTTATCTGTATTGACTATTAATTTTTCGATATAGTTAAAATCTTTGACTTCGATTTTTTTTGTTGCAGATATACCTTCTTCAGTGGATAAAATCAGATTAATTTCACCGGGAACAAGTGCCAAAAATAAGTTTTCATTCCAAGTTCCGTCTTCCTGATTCATACCGAGTAAAGAATATTTTAAATTATCAGTTTTTATCGGTTTCAGATTTTCATTCCAAGCGCCACCGAGTCCGAATTCTGCACTTTCGCCAACTACCATTATGTTAGGACCTTTTATTTTAACTCCCGCAACTACGTTTGAATCAGGAGCAGTGTTGAAAATTCCAATACCGCTTACAACTTTTCTTTCTCCTGCGTTTCGTTCCGGATTTATAACTCTTGTTCTTTCAAATTCTCCAAGATTTTTAAGAACCATTGCAGTAGATCCTCCGCCATCTAAATTAAGTGCTTTGTAAGCTCCGATGGATTTCATAAAATCTGATAATTGAGATAGTTTTAATCCTGAACTTCTCTTTGTTCTACCTTCGGCAGATGCAATATATAGAGTTTTTCCGTCTTGGGATATACCTGCGGCTGTTCTTGCTCTAACTCCACCAAGTACGTTTATATCTTTAGTATATTTTACAACTTCACCATTATCTACTAACAGTGCGTGCCCTCCTATCAGAAATTTAAAATCTTTATCCGGAGTTATTGCATATTCAATATTTATTTTATCGCCGATTTTTACGTTTGACTTTATAAATTCGTAAGCTTTACCTTCCACTTGAAGTATATATTTTCCATCCGGTACGCTAAAGTCAAAATTTTTACTTTCACTTATTTTTTCAATTACTCCATCGGAATTTACTAATATTTCAGTATTTTTTTTGTCTCCTCTTGATTTTGAAGCCCAAAAATCATTGTATAGCTGAATTTTATTTTGATGAGAATATTCGTTTGTAGGTTCATACCAATAATATGATTTGTTAAGTCCGTCAATTGGATATGATTTTCCATTTGGAGCAGTTACTTTTCCGCTAAATGAAATTTGTTCAATCATAGCGGTATTATCTGATGTAATACCGAGAGAATACAGTCCTGTATATACACAAGGTGAGCTTTGCAGCTTTCCTTCTATAATTGACGGGCCTTCAGGCGAACCTTGAAGTATCATATTAAAAAAATCACCATTTACAAGTGCAGTTGCATCTGTTGCGTTTGCCATTTCAGATACAGTTGCTCTTTTAGTATATTTTCCCTTACCTGCGACAACTGAAAGATTTAAGTACGGATTAGTCAAATCGCACTTTAATAAATTTATAACAGTGCTTTTGCCGTCATAATCTACGATGTGCTCTTCTCTGACAACTCCCGGACTTATAGTTTCCGTAAAGTCCTGTTTTGCAAATACATTTGAATTTGGCAACAGTACTATAATTAACGAGAAAAGCAAACATAAAAATTTCTTTTTAAAATTAAATTTCATCATTACCTCCTAAGCATATATATTAAGTATAGTATTTATTTACAATTTTCTCAAATACTTTCTTTAATATAATTATATTAGCTGGAAAAAATTTTTGATTTTATTTATAATGTAAAGTAGTCAATAATAATAGAGGTGATTAAATGAATTATATGAACGATTTAAAAATGGTTTATTTAAAGGCGATTAAAGAAACTGAAATAAGAATAAAGAAAAATCCGGTAGTGTTATTATTTCCGATGATATATGGGCTGTTGATATTTGCATCTACGATAATATTCGGTATGTTCACAACAACGCTATTGGGAAATACATATATTATGGGATTTTTAGCTCCTGTATTATATTCATTAATAATGTCAAGTTATTTTGAATTTCTTTCGGATATAAACAGCTATAATAGAATACGATTTAATAATATAGGAAATACTTTTACAAAAAATTTCAGGCAAATATATTCAGTGTATTTTATAATGATACTGATATCTTACATTACATCATTTGTCGGTGACTTGTACTTTATATTATCGTTTGTAATTTTTATTTTATTAAATCCGATAAGTGAAGCGGTATATATTAGAGGAGAATCATATATATCAGCTTATAGCTATAGTTTAGAATTTATGAAAGACAATGCATTACACTGGTTAGTTCCGTTATTCATTTATTTGGGAGTAATTTATTTGGCAGTAGGAAAATATGATACACTGACTCTACTATATAACCCTATATCATTGTTGACGGGAATAAAATTTAATGCTGCAAATATTTTTAAGTTTGTAGGCTCATCATTTCTTACAGCGGTATATGTTATTTTCAGAGGAGCTTTATTTAACATACTTAGTAGAAGTACGATGAGAAAAAGACAATATATGGGTGAAATATAATGTATTTAGAAAAAATAGTAAAAGATAGTTTGAAGAATATAGTTTTTTTAGAATTAAAATCTAAAACTAAAGTCGGAAATATAGAATTAGATACAGAAACACCTCTTCCGATTAATTTAAACAGTTTAATAGGAGGAATAAAAAAAGGGAAACTTGGTGAAAATATAAATATAGAAATAATAGATGAAGCTATAGTTTATTTGCTCGGGATAGAACCGGACTTTAAATACAGTGATGATTATGTAAAAATAATTAACTCTACAATAAAAAACCTTAAAGAATATATAATGTATTTAAGCTATATGGCATCAAAAAACAGCAATTATATTGATAGTTATATTTATATTAAATCAGCGGAATTATTACTTGAATATGATGAAGAAGTAGAATTTACGAAGATAAACATAATCGAAAAAATATATAACGAAAACTTAAACAAACTGAAAGACGATGAGAAATCCAAACTATTAAAAGATATAATAAACGGATATGAAAATATACTGAAAGTGAATGATAAGAATTCACTCTGTTATTATAGACTCGGCTTTATAAATCAAGGATTAAAAAATTATCTCAAATCGAAATTGTACTTTGAAAAATTTTTAAATACAGCGTCCGAAGATATGGAAGTATTAAAAAATGAAGTCAGAGATAATTTACAGGAATTAGAAGATTATGCAAATATTGAAACATCACAAACATATATAAGCTATGGAAAGTTTCAGGAGGCATATAAAATACTTCAAAAAGTTTCGGATTTATATCCCAATAAAGACGAATTATATTATCTGTTCAGTATATGCCAATATAATTTAGGATTTAAAACAGAAGCATTAAACAGTATAGAAGAAGCAATTAAAATAAATGAAAAAATAGAAAATTATTATAATCAAAAGTCGATATGTCTTATATCATTGGGAGAAGAAAGTTTAGCGGTGGAAAATTACAAACAGGCAATAGATTTAATAGAAGACAGCTATATTTTAAATTATAATTTAGGTATGCTTTTGTTTAATATCGGCAATATAGAATACAAAGAATATCTAAAGAAAGCATATCATATAAGCCCAAATGATGAACTTTTAAAAATAGTGAATGAATTATAAAAAATCATATTGACACATGAAAAATCAAATGGTAAACTAATGAAGTCGACGAAGTAAGTTGACAAAAAGCCTGAAAAAAGTTCTTGACAAAAGAGCAAAAGGCGTTATATAATATTAAAGCTACTTTAAGAGTGGCAAACCTTGATAATTAAATAGTGTAAGAGAAAGAAACACAAGCAAAGCAAAAAGCTTAGCGGAAAAAGTCAGTGAAAGAAACTGAAAGCTAAGGATACAAATTTCAATTGAGAGTTTGATCCTGGCTCAGGACGAACGCTGGCGGCGCGCCTAACACATGCAAGTCGAGCGATGAAAAGGATTTGGAGTTCTTCGGGACAAAGAAACCTTGGATTAGCGGCGGACGGGTGAGTAACAC
>NZ_GL349422.1:851196-853186 GCF_000090945.1 Peptoniphilus sp. oral taxon 386 str. F0131
ACTATTGACAAAAAAGAATAAAACTAATAGAATAAAAAAGCTGTCGCTTGAACAGAAAATTTCATAAAAGAAATAAAGAAAAATAAAAAAAACATCTTGACATCTTTAAAATGAAATTATATAATGAATAAGCTGTTCAAATGAATAGCAAACCTTGATAATTAAATAGTGTAAGAGAAAGAAACACAAGCAAAGCAAAAAGCTTAGCGGAAAAAGTCAGTGAAAGAAACTGAAAGCTAAGGATACAAATTTCAATTGAGAGTTTGATCCTGGCTCAGGACGAACGCTGGCGGCGCGCCTAACACATGCAAGTCGAGCGATGAAAAGGATTTGGAGTTCTTCGGGACAAAGAAACCTTGGATTAGCGGCGGACGGGTGAGTAACACGTGAGTAACCTGCCTTTGACATGGGGATAGCCTCGGGAAACCGTGATTAATACCCAATAACATTTCCAAGTCGCATGACATGGGAATCAAAGCGTTTAGCGGTCAAAGATGGACTCGCGTCTGATTAATTAGTTGGTGAGGTAACGGCTCACCAAGATAGCGATCAGTAGCCGGCCTGAGAGGGTGAACGGCCACATTGGAACTGAGAGACGGTCCAAACTCCTACGGGAGGCAGCAGTGGGGAATATTGCACAATGGGGGGAACCCTGATGCAGCGACGCCGCGTGAGCGAAGAAGGTTTTCGAATCGTAAAGCTCTGTCCTATGGGAAGATAATGACGGTACCATAGGAGGAAGCCCCGGCTAACTACGTGCCAGCAGCCGCGGTAATACGTAGGGGGCTAGCGTTGTCCGGAATCACTGGGCGTAAAGGGTTCGCAGGCGGAAAAGCAAGTCAGGTGTGAAAGGCGAGGGCTTAACCCTCGTAAGCATTTGAAACTGTTTTTCTTGAGATGTGGAGAGGTAAGTGGAATTCCTAGTGTAGCGGTGAAATGCGTAGATATTAGGAGGAATACCGGTGGCGAAGGCGACTTACTGGACACAAACTGACGCTGAGGAACGAAAGCGTGGGGAGCAAACAGGATTAGATACCCTGGTAGTCCACGCTGTAAACGATGAGTGCTAGGTGTCGGGAGTAATCTCGGTGCCGCAGTAAACACAATAAGCACTCCGCCTGGGGAGTACGTACGCAAGTATGAAACTCAAAGGAATTGACGGGGACCCGCACAAGCAGCGGAGCATGTGGTTTAATTCGAAGCAACGCGAAGAACCTTACCAGGGCTTGACATATAGCGGACATATTTAGAGATAAATACTTTTCTTCGGAAACCGCTATACAGGTGGTGCATGGTTGTCGTCAGCTCGTGTCGTGAGATGTTGGGTTAAGTCCCGCAACGAGCGCAACCCTTACCTTTAGTTGCCAGCATGTAAAGATGGGAACTCTAAAGGGACTGCCGATGATAAATCGGAGGAAGGTGGGGATGACGTCAAATCATCATGCCCTATATGCCCTGGGCTACACACGTGCTACAATGGTCGGAACAAAGGGTAGCAAACTTGTGAAAGTAAGCAAATCTCAAAAAGCCGATCTCAGTTCGGATTGTTCTCTGCAACTCGAGAACATGAAGTCGGAGTTGCTAGTAATCGCAGATCAGAATGCTGCGGTGAATGCGTTCCCGGGTCTTGTACACACCGCCCGTCACACCATGGGAGTTGGCAATACCCGAAGCCTGTGAGCTAACCTTAGGGGAGCAGCAGTCGAAGGTAGGGTTAATGACTGGGGTGAAGTCGTAACAAGGTAGCCGTATCGGAAGGTGCGGCTGGATCACCTCCTTTCTAAGGAGATTAACTGTTGGACTGTAAGAGGAAAGGCAGTAATCAAAAGTGAAGGACACACAACAAACCAAAGAGAGCTTGGTTCTAAGCTCTTACACTATTAATTATATAAGGGGGTGTAGCTCAGTTGGGAGAGCACCTGCCTTGCAAGCAGGGGGTCAGGAGTTCGAATCTCCTCATCTCCACCAATAATGATGAAAATCATTAAAA
>NZ_GL349422.1:853475-855975 GCF_000090945.1 Peptoniphilus sp. oral taxon 386 str. F0131
CAGTCGAAGGTAGGGTTAATGACTGGGGTGAAGTCGTAACAAGGTAGCCGTATCGGAAGGTGCGGCTGGATCACCTCCTTTCTAAGGAGATTAACTGTTGGACTGTAAGAGGAAAGGCAGTAATCAAAAGTGAAGGACACACAACAAACCAAAGAGAGCTTGGTTCTAAGCTCTTACACTATTAATTATATAAGGGGGTGTAGCTCAGTTGGGAGAGCACCTGCCTTGCAAGCAGGGGGTCAGGAGTTCGAATCTCCTCATCTCCACCAATAATGATGAAAATCATTAAAAGAACCATGAAAACTACAAATCTAGAAGAAAGTCAAAACTTAAATTTCAGAAGAAATAAAGAAAAGACAAGAACACTGGAAAAGAAGTTAAATTTAGAAATAAATATAACAAAGGTCAAGTAAAAAAGAGCATTAGGTGAATGCCTAGGCACCAAGAGGCGAAGAAGGACGTGACAAGCTGCGAAAAGCTGTGGTAAGGAGCAAATATCCGTCGACCCACAGATATCCGAATGGGGAAACCCACCTTAAAAAGGTATCTTTAAGCGAATAAATAACTTAAAGAAGCGAACCGGGTGAACTGAAACATCTAAGTAACCCGAGGAAAAGAAAGAAAACTCGATATCCCAAGTAGCGGCGAGCGAACAGGATAGAGCCCAACCGTGCATAAAGTATAAATAGCCAGTAGAATCATTTGGGAAGATGAACCAAAGAAGGTAACAGTCCTGTAAACGAAGGCGAAGAAATACCGGCACAAAAGAGTACCACGAGACACGAGAAACCTTGTGGGAAAATGGGGGGACCACCCCCCAAGGCTAAATACTACTTGGTGACCGATAGCGAACAAGTACCGTGAGGGAAAGGTGAAAAGAACCCCGGGAGGGGAGTGAAATAGAAACTGAAACCTAATGTTTACAAGCAGCGAAACTGGCAAAAGCCAGGATCGTGTACTTTTTGTAGAACGGGCCAGCGAGTTATGATATCTAGCAAGGTTAAAGTATAAAGTACCGGAGCCGTAGAGAAATCGAGTCTTAATAGGGCGAAAGTTAGATGTCATAGACCCGAAACCGTGTGATCTATCCATGGGCAGAGTGAAGTTGAAGTAAAATTCAATGGAGGCTCGAACCGGGTAGCGTTTAAAAGCTATCGGATGACCTGTGGATAGGGGTGAAAAGCCAAACGAACACGGAGATAGCTGGTTCTCCTCGAAATAGCTTTAGGGCTAGCCTTTAGTGATCAATGATGAGGGGGTAGAGCACTGAATCGTAGAGGGGTCTGTAAGATTACTAATACGTATCAAACTCCGAATACCAAATCAAGCACTAAGGAGTCAGACAATGTGGGATGAGCTTCATTGTCGAAAGGGAAACAGCCCAGACCACCAGCTAAGGTCCCAAAATAATAGTTAAGTGGGAAAGGATGTGGAGTTACTCAGACAACCAGGATGTTGGCTTAGAAGCAGCCATACATTCAAAGAGTGCGTAATAGCTCACTGGTCAAGTGACTCTGCGCCGAAGATAACCGGGGCTAAACTATATACCGAAGCTGTGGACTACGAAAGTAGTGGTAGAGGAGCAATGTGTAAGAGACGAAGCATAAGGCGTAAGCCGATGTGGATTTTACAGAAGAGAGAATGCTGGCATGAGTAGCGAAAGGTGAGTGAGAATCTCACCCGTCGAAAACCTAAGGATTCCTGAGGAAGGCTCGTCCACTCAGGGTAAGTCGGGACCTAAGGCGAGGCTGAAAAGCGTAGTCGATGGACAACAGGTGGAAATTCCTGTACCGATATGAAGCGTAAGAAAGTAAGTGGGGACGCAGGAGGATAGTAGCAGCGCCCAGTTGGTGAGGCGTGCAAGCACAAAGGTGGGAATAGAGGCAAATCCCTATTCTAAGAACACTAAAGTGTGATGCGGATCGAAAAACAAGTAGAGAAGGATATGACTCCACACTGCCAAGAAAAGCCACTATCAAGTAACATATCGCCCGTACCGCAAACCGACACAGGTAGGAGAGGAGAGAATCCTAAGACGAGCGGAAGAACCTTTGTTAAGGAACTCGGCAAAATGACCCCGTAAGTTAGCGAGAAGGGGAGCCCCTGTAAAAGGGGGCCGCAGTAAAAAGGCCCAAGCGACTGTTTACCAAAAACATAAGTTTCTGCAAAGTCGAAAGACGAAGTATAGGAGCTGACACCTGCCCGGTGCTGGAAGGTTAAGGGAAAATGTTAGGAGCAATTCGAAGCATAGAACTGAAGCCCCAGTAAACGGCGGCCGTAACTATAACGGTCCTAAGGTAGCGAAATTCCTTGTCGGGTAAGTTCCGACCCGCACGAAAGGTGTAACGATTTGGGCACTGTCTCAACAAAGGATCCGGTGAAATTGTAGTAGCGGTAAAGATGCCGCTTACCCACGACAGGACGGAAAGACCCCGTGGAGCTTTACTGTAGGCTGACATTGGATTTTGAGTTTAAATGTACAGGATAGGTGGGAGACGAG
>NZ_GL349422.1:857250-870339 GCF_000090945.1 Peptoniphilus sp. oral taxon 386 str. F0131
GAAAAGATAAGACCCCTTGAAGAAAACGAGGTAGATAGGCTCAAGGTGTAAGAGCAGCAATGTTTTAAGCTAAAGAGTACTAATAGGTCGAAGACTTGACCAAGAGAGAAGAAAGATTTGTAGTTAAATGGTATCCGGTAACGAAAGTAAGAGGGAAACACCTGTAACCATACCGAACACAGAAGTTAAGGCTCAATACGCCGATGGTACTTGGCTGGCGACGGCCCGGGAGAGTAGGTATTGCCGGTTTGAATAAAGGTCTATGAATGAATATGTAAATATCGTTTATAGGCTTTTTTATTTTGTTTAAAATTATTAAAAATAAGCTGTATTAACAAATTAATAATTAAATCTTATAAATGCATAATAAAAACTCTTAATATAAATTAAATATTAAGAGTTTTTATTATTTGTATTTTTTATTACTTTAAGTTTTTTAAAAGTTCTAAGGTAAATTCATATACTCTCTTTGTAGATGGTATTGAAAGTGTTTCTTGAGGAGTATGTGCGCCTGAAATATCAGGTCCGATTGAAATCATATCTAAGTTTTTATATTTTATATAGAATACTCCGCATTCAAGACCTCCGTGGGTAATATCTATTGTCATTTCTTTTCCATACATTTCTTTATATAGCTTCATAGTAAGTGCTCTTAAATTGGAATCTTCTTTATATTCCCATTCAGGATAGTAGTTGGAATAGTTATATTCTACATTATATTCCTCTGAGATTAAATTGAATTTATTTTTAAATTCAGTCATCAAATCCCCTTTATTAAATCGCATTGAATTCCAAACTTCATATTTTCCGTTATCTTTTTTAGTTACTATTGCAAGATTAGAAGATGAAGCTACAAATGTTTTTGTTTCATCTGTAAATGAATTTACTCCTGTTGGGAGAGATAATAAATATTTTGCAAATTTATTTGTAGATTCTATTGATTGAGCTTCACTAGGTGTTTCTATTTCATTGTATATTATTTTAAGTTCACCTTCAATATTGCTGTATTTTTCTTTTAATGAAGTTATCAGTTCGTCAATACCATTTGTGTTCTTGATAGCAAGTTTAACTTTTCCAAGTCTTGGAATAGCATTATCTTTGGTTCCCACTATAAAGTCAACAAGCATAGAATCCTTTAAATTTTCTACAAAATCTGCCATTACAACAACCATGTTTCCTTTAGGGTTGGCAATTTCTACACCGCTGTGACCTCCCATAAATCCTGAGAAGTTGAATTCATAAGTTTTATATTCATTTGTTGGTGAAAGTTCAGGAGTGAAGTATGCCATATACAATTCTCCTCCGGCAGAGCCCACAGTCATTATCCCTTCTTCTTCAGAGTCTATGTTAATTAGATAATCACCTTTAAGAACTTTATCAGATAGAGCTTGTGCACCACCTAAATCTGTTTCTTCAGAAACTGTTACAAGAACTTCTAATGGTGCATGAGCAATTGTATCTGAGTCCAGTATAGCAAGTGCCATTGCTACACCTATACCATCGTCTGCGCCAAGGGTTGTATCATTTGCATGTAAGTTATCTCCATCTACTATAAGTTCAATAGGATCTTTTTCAAAATCATGAGTGGAGTTTTCTCCTTTTTCAGGAACCATATCCATATGTCCTTGTAAGATTACACCTTTTGCATTTTCATAACCTTTAGAAGCAGGTTTTCTGATTATAACATTATATGATTCGTCTTGTAAAACTTCCAAATTTCTTTCTTTTGCAAATTTTACAAGATAATCTGAAATTGCTTTTTCATTTCCGGATCCTCTAGGGATTTGAGATATTTCTTCAAAGTATTTAAATACATTTTTTGGTTCTAATTGTGAATATTCCATTATTTCGCCTCCAAATTTTCAATTATTTTAATTACTAAATCTTTTCCTTTTGTTAAAGAAGATACTGGAATAAATTCGTATCTTCCGTGGAAATTATATCCACCTGCAAATAGGTTGGGACAAGGAAGTCCCATATATGAAAGAGTAGCTCCGTCTGTACCACCGCGAATTGGTTGTATAATAGGTTCTATATTGAGATCTTTCATTGATTTTGATGCAAGTTCTATAATTTCCATATGTGGTTCAATTTTTTCTTTCATATTGAAATATGAATCACTAATATTAATTATAGCAACATTTCCATATTTTTTGTTTATAAATTCAACGATATTTGTAATTAATTCTTTCTTTTTATTAAATAATTCTATATCATGGTCTCTTATTATATAGAACATTTTTGTTTCTTCAACTGTTCCGTTAAACTCATCTAATAAGAAAAATCCTTCATAACCTTCAGTATGTTCAGGACGCTGAGCTGATGGAAGAAGAGAATTTATTTCTATTCCTATAAGTGATGAATTTAGCATAATATTTTTTGCAGATCCGGGATGAACATTTTTACCTTTTATTGTAATTTCTACACTTGCGGCATTGAAATTTTCATATTCTAATTCGCCTACAGGACCGCCGTCAATTGTATAAGCGAAATCTGCTGCGAAATTTTTAACATCAAATAAGTTAGCTCCCCTTCCGATTTCCTCATCAGGAGTAAAACCAACTTTAACTGTTCCGTGTTTTATAGATGGATTTTCAATTAAATATTCCATTGCAGAAACTATAATTGCAATTCCACTTTTATCATCTGCACCAAGTAGTGTAGTTCCATCTGTAGTTATAAGTCTTTCTCCGATTAAATTTTTGAGAAATGGAAATTCTTTTTCTGTCATTACATATTCATCATTAAGTTTTATATCTCCACCTTTATAATCAACAAATTTAGGATTGACATTTTTTCCTGTTAAGTCTGGAGCCGTATCCATATGAGCAATAAATCCTACTGTCGGAACATTTTTATTTGTGTTTGAAGGTAAAGTAGCATATACATATCCGTTTTTATCCATAGTTACTTCTTTCATTCCGATATTTGTAAGCTCTTCTACCAAGTACTTTGCCAAGACTAATTGGTTTTCTGTAGAAGGACATGTTTCAGAGCTGTCATCGGATGTAGTTTCAAAGGAAACATATTTTAAAAATCTTTCTACTATATCTTTCATAATCCACCTCATTTATAATTTTAAAAGATGTAGCCGGCATTAGCCGGCTGCTTTTTTACATAATAGTTTGAACACCAAGCATAGTTGCTGCAAATATTGCAAGTAGTACCATGTAAGGTATTACCCATTTTACCCATTTATCATAAGTTACACCAACCATTTGTAATGTAGGAAGTATTAATCCTGTAGGCGTTAAGAATGCCATCCAACCTTGACCGTAAGTGTATGCTGATACAATTACATCACGTCCTAAATTTACAGTATCTGCTAGTGGAGCAAATATAGGCATTGATAATACGGCAAGACCTGATGAAGATGGTATAAAAATTCCAAGGAAAGTGAATAAAATCATTTGTACTATTGAGAACAGTATTCCATTCATACCGTTTACAAGATTAGAAGCATAGAATAGCATTGTATCTGAAATAGATCCGTTATCCATAATTATATTAATAGCTCTTGCTACACCGCATACTAATGCTACTTGAATTAAATCTGCTGCTCCGTTCATAAATGTATTTACTGCTTCACCTTCAGTCATATTTGATAAAAGCATAATTAAGAATGCTGTTACCATAAATATTACGCTCATTTCAGTGAACCACCAGCCTTGAGAATAATCTCCCCAAATCATTACAGGGAATCCTAAACCAAATATTAAAAGAATAAGTTTTCTTTTTAGAGTAAATTCAGGAGCATTGTTTGAATCAAAGTTATCTAAATCAAATTTTTGTCTTATTTCAGGCATTTGGTCGGAAATAATCGATAAACTTGGATTTTTTTGAACTTTCTTTGCATAGCGATAGATGTAGATTAAAGTTAAAATAGAACCTAAAACAAGACCTACAGATCTTATAGGAAGACCAAGTTTAAAATTAATTCCGGCTGCTGTTGATGCTATTATAGTGGCAAACGGGTTTACTGTTGAGAACATTGTTCCCAATGATGATGCCATATAAATTGTTGCAATTGCTACCATGGCATCATATCCGCTTGCAATAAAAATAGGTAATAAAATAGGATATAATGCTATAGTTTCTTCTGCCATCCCAAAGGTTGTACCGCCGAGAGCTACCAGAGAGAATACTATTATAATTAGTATAAATTCTTTACCTTTGGTTTTTTTAGAAAGTGCTGCAATACCTGCATCAAATGCTCCGGTTTTGTTAAGAAGACCAATATTTCCACCAATTATCAATATAAATATTATAATGTCTACAGTATCAATAACACCCTCAATAGGAGATTTTAAAAATGCTGTTAATCCCTGCGGATTTTGTTCAATAGTTTTATAAGTACCTGGAATTGCGATAGGCTTACGAATATCTCCTCCTGTAAATTTTTCGAGTCCTATTGCTATGTTAAGCTCTTTTAAAGTATCTTCAGTTGCAGGTTTTTCGGTAACATTTCCTTCTTGATCGATAACTTCAAATACATTGCTATCTCCATCATAAGATAGACGTTGATATAGTCCGGCGGGAACTATAAATGTAAGTATTGCTGCAAGAATTAATACAATAAATAGTACCGTGAAGGCATTAGGAAAGGCCCTCTTTTTTTTCTTTTTGGTTGTTTCTGTCATTAAATATCACCTCATTTTTTTATTAAGAAATCTTTTATTATAACAAATTAAAGAATTTCTTAATTATATTTTAACCCTACTGTAAATTAAAAACAAGAAAATTATATAAGATAAATTAATAAAAATCTGTAAATTTAGCTGTTTGAAGTGTAAAACTATATCAGGTTTTAAATATATTAAAAATATCGATGTAAAATAAATTGTATTTCAAAATAAAGATGTTTTGCTATATAATTACATAAAAGATTATTTAATAGAGAGTGATTTAATTATGAAAGTAATTATAATAGGTGGAGGAATATCCGGAGTTTTTTGTGCAATAGAACTTGCAAGAAGAGGAAATAAAGTTGTCATACTTGAAAAAAAAGATAGAATTTTAAAAAAAATGTTAGTTACAGGAAATGGAAGATGTAATTTAACAAATATGGAACTTTCTTCAGATAAATATTTTGAGAAAAAAGAATTTGTTTCAAATGCTATTGAAAAATTTTCAAATATAGATTTTATAAATTATCTTAATACTATTGGAATATATACAACGATTGAAAATGTAAATAGAGTATATCCGATAACATTAAAGGCACAAAGTGTAGTTAAAGAATTATTAGATGAGCTTTATGATTTAGGAGTGGAGATTTTTTGCAACAATAGTGTTATATCAATAGAAAAAGAAAATAAGTTTGTTGTTAAAACTAATGAATGTTCTTATGAATCTGATAAAGTAGTTTTTGCAGTTGGAGGATCATCAACTCCAAATCTCGGTTCAGATGGTAAGAGTTATAAAGTACTTGAAAAATTGGGGCATAGAATCACAAAAATAATGCCGGCACTTACACAAATAAAATTAAATTCTAAATATTTGAAGCATTTAAGCGGAGTTAAAGTTGTTGGAAATGTAAAACTTATTAACGGTAAGAATGTAGTTGAAGAAGATTTCGGTGAGATTTTATTTACAGATTATGGAGTAAGTGGTCCTCCGATATTAAATATTTCCAGAAAAGTAAATTTTTATAAAAAAGGATTGAAAATAAAATTATCTATTATTAATAATGTTGATGATTTAAGTTTAATGAAAAATGAATTGTATAATAGGTATTATATGCTTTCTCATTTTGATTTAGATAGATGGCTTAGCGGAATAGTAGATAAAAAATTTATATATTATATAACAGATATCTTAGGAATGAAGAAAGAAACGTCTTTAAACATAATAGACAGTTCTGAATTTGAGCGATTAATTAATATATTACTTGAAAGTGAATTTGAAGTTTTGGGTAATAGAGGATTTGAAAATTCTCAAGTGAGTGTTGGAGGAGTTGCAACTGATGATATAGATGAAAAATCTTTTGAATCTAAAATTTTAGACGGGCTATATGTTATAGGAGAGGTTCTTGATGTTGATGGTATGTGCGGAGGATATAATATTCAATGGGCAGTATCATCTGCAATGCAAGCTGCCAGAAGTATGTAGCTTTTAAAACTAAATTTTATATGATATAATTTTATTTTAGATAAGGAGGCAGTATGTTCTATTTAAAAAAAGTTTTAGAAGAGCATGGTAAAATTTCAGTTGGAGTTGTTGGGGCTGGAATTATGGGTACATCATTAGTATCACAACTCGAAATAATAGATAATTTTATGCCGCAAGTTCAATCATCACGCAAAATAGAATCAGTTCTTGAATCTTTCAATAAAGCGGGAATATTAAAAGAAAAAATAAAAATTACAAATGAATTAGATGAGGCATTAAGATATATTGAACAAGGATATTATATAGCTACTACAAATAATGAAATTCCTGCAAAATTTACTGACTGTGTTGTTGACTGTACAGGAGATACAGAAGCCGGAGCACAAATTTCTCTTTGGGCTATAGAATCAAAAACAGATATTGTAACATTAAATGTTGAAATGGATGCAACTATAGGAGCATATTTAAAAATTTTAGCAGATGAAGCCGGAATAATTTATACAGGGTCTTCCGGAGATGAACCTGGAGCTATAATAGAACTGTTCGAGTTTTTAAAAACAACCGGTTTTGATATTTTGGTTCTTGGAAAAGGGAAAAATAATAAGTTAAATAATTATGCAATACCCGATGAACTTTGTGATGAAGCAATATCGAGAGGATTAAATCCAAGGATGTTAACATCATTTGTTGATGGAACAAATACAATGACAGAACTTAATGCAGTTTGTAATGCTACCGGTTTTGTTCCGGATACAAGAGGGTGTCATTGCTTTACAACAAGTCCAAAAGAAATTGCTAAAGATATTGATTTGAAAGAATACGGCGGTATGTTAAATAGTTACGGAATAGTTGATTTTGCGATGGGAATAGCACCGGGAGTGTTTGCAATTGTCAGGGCAAAATCAGATGTAATAAAGTCTGAAATGAAATATCTTTCAATGGGAGACGGACCTAATTTTGCAATATATAGACCCTATCATTTGACAAGTATTGAAGTGCCGAATTCAATTATAAGAGCTGTAGTTCTTAGGGACTCATCTATTGTTAGCATCGGAGCACCTGTTGCTGAAACTATAGCAATAGCAAAAAAAGATTTGAAAGCAGGAGATTTTATTGACGGCATAGGTGGATATTCTGTTTTTGGACAACTTGAAAAAGCAGAAATTCAGAAAAAAGAAAATTTGCTTCCGATAGGATTGATAGTTGGAAATGTTAGGCTTAGAAGAAATGTTAAAAAAGGACAAGCTCTCAGCTATGAAGATGTAATTTTGGATGAAAATTCTGTAATAGTTAAACTTAGAAGAGAACAGGATAAAAAATTTATATTGACGTAATATATTTAATATTATAGAATGTATCCATTATAGATTAGGATGGAGAGGAATATCTGGTATGAGAATTACACAAGAAACAGATTATGCATTTAGAATTTGTGGATATTTAGCTCAAAATGAAGGACAAGTAATTGGAGCGCCTAAGATAGCAAGTGAAAAGAAAATATCTGAGAGATTTACACTTAGAATTTTAAGAAAGTTAAATCTTGCAGGTATAACTACAGCAAAAAGAGGTGCTGCAGGGGGATACTTGTTAAATAAACCTAAGGAAGAAATTACATTATATGACATAATTGTTGCAGTAGATGGACCGATTATAGTTAATAAATGTATTGATTCAGAATGTGGAAGAGTATCTGACAGCCCTTGTGGATTTGTAGGATGTAAATTTCACAATAAACTTGCAGAAGTACAACAAACAATAGTAGATATGTTTAAAGATGCAACATTAGATAAGTTTATGGAGCGATGAAAAGACCGTTATGCTTGATATTTATTTTTAGAGAGTGTTCGCTTGGTGGAAGAACATAAAATTGAGCATATAGATCAGCTTGGAGCTTTTAGGTTAGTCGCCTTAAGACCTTAAGAGATAGACATCTATAATTAGGGTGGTACCGCGGCAATGTTCGTCCCTTTCTTTTGAAAGGGACTTTTTTTATATTATTTTTAAGGAGGAAAAAGATGAAAGTATTTAAAACACTTTCTAAGGAATCTGTAAAAGAAAGAGAAGAAAGTATAGCAAAATATTGGGAAGATATAGATCTTCTCCACAGATCCGTTGAGACAAGAGCTGGGAATGAACCTTATATATTTTTTGAAGGACCTCCTACAGCAAACGGTCGTCCGGGCATACATCACGTAATGGCTAGAACATTAAAAGATTTAACTTGTAGATATAAAACTATGAACGGCTATCAGGTAAAAAGAAAGGCCGGATGGGATACACACGGTCTTCCTGTTGAAATTGAAGTTGAAAAAAGACTTGATCTTCATAACAAACAAGATATAGAAAAATATGGTATAGCAGATTTTAATAAAATGTGCAAAGAATCTGTATTTGAATATGAACGTGAATGGAGAACTCTTACAAAGAGAATGGCATATCTTATAGATCTTGATCATCCATATATAACACTTGAAAATGATTATATAGAATCAGTTTGGTATATACTAAATAAGATGTTTGAAGATGGACTTATTTATGAAGGGCATAAGATATTACCATATTGTCCAAGATGTGGAACAGGTCTTGCATCACATGAAGTGGCTCAAGGATATGAAGAAATAAAAACAGAAACAGTAATTGCAAAATTCAAATTAGCTAATAAAGATGAATATTTCCTTGCGTGGACAACTACTCCATGGACACTTCCGTCTAATGTTGCACTTACAGTAAATGCAGATGTAGATTATATAAAAGTAAAGTATGAAGATGTAATATATTATGTTGCAAAAGATCTTGCATCTAAAATCTTTGATAAAGAGTATGAAATTCTTGAAACAATGAAGGGGAAAGAGCTTGAATTTGTAGAATATGAACAGTTAATACCATTTTTAACTACAAATAAAAAAGCATTTTTTGTAACTTGTGCGGATTATGTAACAACTGAGGATGGTACGGGAATAGTTCATACAGCACCTGCATTTGGAGAAGATGATTATCAAACAGGAAGAAGATATGATTTACCGGTATTAAATCCTGTAGATGAAGAAGGTAAATTTACAGAAACTCCTTGGAAAGGACAATTTGTAATGGATGCGGATCATGAAGTAATACATTACTTATATGATAATGATAAGTTATTCAAAAAACAAAAATTCTTACACAATTATCCTCATTGTTGGAGATGTCATACACCATTGATTTATTATGCACATCCATCTTGGTATATAGAAGTTACAAAGTTTAAAGATAAATTAATTGAAAATAATAATGATGTTAATTGGTTTCCTGAATTTGTAGGAGAAAAGAGATTTGGAAATTGGCTTGAAAATTTAAATGATTGGGCAATTTCAAGATCAAGATATTGGGGAACACCACTTCCGCTTTGGAGATGTGAATGCGGTCATGTTGAGTCTGTAGGTTCGAGAAAAGAACTTGTAGAAAAAGCGGTGGAAGATATAGATGAAACTGTTGAATTACACAGACCTTATGTTGATGATATACATTTAACTTGTCCTCATTGCGGCAAATCTATGACAAGAGAAAAAGATGTAATTGACGTATGGTTTGATTCAGGCGCTATGCCTTTTGCTCAATGGCACTATCCATTTGAACATAAAGATGATTTTAATGAGTTATTTCCTGCAAATTTTATCTGTGAAGGTATAGATCAAACAAGAGGTTGGTTCTACTCACTACTTGCAATTTCAACTTATATGACAGGAGTTACTCCTTATAAGAATGTACTTGTTAATGATTTAATTCTTGATAAGTTCGGTAAGAAAATGAGTAAGTCTAAAGGTAATACAGTTCAACCATTTGAATTATTTGATAAATACGGAGCTGATACAGTTCGCTGGTATTTAATGTATGTATCACCACCATGGGCACCTACAAAGTTTGATGAAGACGGATTAAGAGAAGCTGAATCTAAATTCTTCAGATCACTTAGAAATATATATAATTTCTTTAGTCTATATGCAAATACAGATGAAATAGATCCGCGTGAATTTAAAGTTTCTTATGAGAATAGAGATGAAATAGATAAGTGGCTTCTTTCAAAATATAATAATCTTTTGCTAAATGTTAAGGCTGATATGGAAGTATTTGAGCTTACAAGAGTTGTAAGAAATATTCAAGACTTTGTAATAGAAGATTTTTCTAACTGGTATATCAGAAGAAATAGAAGAAGATTTTGGAAGACAGAAATCGATGATGATAAAAAAGCTGTTTACAATACAACATATGAAGTTATGCTTGGAATTACAAAAGTAATAGCACCTTTTGTTCCGTTTATAGCAGAAGAGCTTTTTAAATCTCTCACAGAAAATGAATCTGTTCATCTTGAAATGTATCCGCTTGCAGATGAGTCATTAATTGATACTAAACTTGAAGAAAAAATGGATTTAGTAAGAAGCCTAGTGGCACTTGGTCGTGCTTCAAGAGAAGAAGTTAAAATAAAAGTTCGCCAACCACTTTCAAAGGTAATAATTGATGGTAAATACAAAGAAATAATAGGCGATTTAACGGATTTAATAAAAGAAGAATTGAATGTTAAAGAAGTTGTATTTGAAGAAGATTTATCCGTATTTATGAATTATGAATTAAAGCCAAACTTTAAAGTGGCAGGTTCAATTCTTGGAGCAAAAATTAAAGAGTTTGGAAATGTATTAAAGTCAATAGAACCGAAAAAATTTGTATCAGACTTGAAAAATGGCGCTGTAAATATGGTTCTAAATGGAGAAGATACAGAGATATTAGAGGATTATGTATTAATAACAATAAAGTCTAAAGAAGGCTTTGATGTAATGATGGAAAATAATTTATTTGTAATACTGGATACAGAACTTACAAAAGAATTAGTTGAAGAAGGATATGTTCGTGAGTTTATTTCAAAGATTCAGCAACTTAGAAAATCTGAAGATCTTGATGTGCTTGATAATATAGTAATATCTTATGAAGCTGATGATGAAGTAGTAGAGGCAATAACAAATTATACAGAATTTATTAAAGCGGAAACACTTGCTCAAGATATAAAGAGAGAAGGTTTTGAAGGAGAATCTGTTGATTTGAATGGACATGACTCTAAAATAAAAATAGAAAAACTCAATTAAATAATGAAATTAAGAAGTTAATGTACTAATATTAGTATATTAACTTCTTTTTTATAGTAATAAAATTTATGCTTAAAGATTTTAAAGTAATAAGAAAATATACTTATTTAAAAACTTTAACAACATCAATTTTAAATAATTATATTGATAGCATTAAGCTAGGAATATGGAATACTGAGCATATGCCATGTATTAAAGAGAAAAATATATTGTTAAAATGAAAGGAATATAAGTAATATTATAATAATTAAATAAAATGATAAGCAGCATATTTGAAAAAAGAAAAACCGACATTTTTGAATGTCGATTTTAAATAAAATTATATCTTTATATAAATTATCTGTTTTAAAAATTATCAAAATTTGTCAACTAAATTACAAAATTTCCATCTTTAAATATTTGAATTCTTTCTCCACTTTTGCTTATTCCTACAATATTTGTTGTGCTATCTCCAATCATAAAGTCAACATGTATGATTGAATCATTAGCACCATTTTTGATAAGTTCTTCCGTACTCATAGATTCGCCTCCCTTAATACAAATAGGGTATGCTTTTCCAAGAGCTAAATGGCATGATGCGTTTTCATCGTAAAGTGTATTGTAGAATAAAATTTTTGTATTGGAAATTGGAGAGTGATATGGAACTAATGCAACTTCTCCGAGTCTTCTTGAGCCTTCATCCGAATCCAGCATATTTTTTAATGTTTCATATCCGATTTTTGCATCAAAATCAACAACTACTCCATCTTTAAATTTAAGATAAAAGTCATCTATTAAATTTCCGTTGTAGTTGAGAGGTTTTGTGTTGTAGACTATTCCGTTTACACCATCTCTATGCGGCATTGAAAATACTTCTTCAGTTGGCATATTGGCAATGAATTCTTCGCCATACCTGTTAAATTCACTTGCACCTGAAAATATATGATTTTCCGGTAGTCTTATTTTTAAGTCTGTACCATTTTCACTATGGTATTCAAGAAATTCAAATTGTTTTTCATTTAAGAAGTCAGACCATTTTTTTAGATTATTTGAATGAGTTTCCCATGCTGATATAGGATTATCTTCCGTAACTCTAACTGTATAGAAAATTGTGTCCCAAAGTTTTTTAACAGCTTCTTCTTCACTTAAGTTTGGAAATACTACTTTAGCCCAACTCGGAACTGCAACACCTACAACACACCATGAACATTCACTATTCATCATTTTTTCGCTGAAAGATTTTAAGGCTATTGACTTTGCTTTGACAGCGGCTTTAACTTTTTCGGGATTTACATCAGAAAGCAAATTGGGATCATCACCTGTAATTGATAAAAATTTAGCTTTTTTTTCAATATATCCATTTTGTTCATCAATAAAATATTGTGGAATATCGCTTAAAGTTTCAATACTTGCATTATTGTATCTTATTTTAGCTAAATTTTGGTCAGAATAATTTACAAAAACATCTTTTGCTCCTGCTTCAAATGCAGTTTCTGCAATTAAGTTAATAAACTCATAGGTTTCTACCGGACCTCTAATTACAAGCAGATCATCTTTCTTTATTTTAAGTCCTTCTCTTATTATTAAATTTGCATATTTTTTTAGATTTTCTTTAAAAGACATTAATAATCACCTCATTAAAATTATAGCATATTATAATTAACAAAATATATAAGAATAGGGTGCAAATTTTTCAAATTATAAACTACTTTATTATTCCCGATCCTAAACAAATATCTCCTTGATAGAATACAAGAACTTGTCCCGGGGTTACACCTTTTAACGGATTTTCAAATATAACTTTAAGTTCATCATTTTCTAAATATACAGTCATATTTTCATCCTTGGCACGATATCGTATTTTTCCTGTACATTTAAGTGGAAATTT
>NZ_GL349422.1:870625-880252 GCF_000090945.1 Peptoniphilus sp. oral taxon 386 str. F0131
CATTATTTTTTAGATTTTCTTTAAAAGACATTAATAATCACCTCATTAAAATTATAGCATATTATAATTAACAAAATATATAAGAATAGGGTGCAAATTTTTCAAATTATAAACTACTTTATTATTCCCGATCCTAAACAAATATCTCCTTGATAGAATACAAGAACTTGTCCCGGGGTTACACCTTTTAACGGATTTTCAAATATAACTTTAAGTTCATCATTTTCTAAATATACAGTCATATTTTCATCCTTGGCACGATATCGTATTTTTCCTGTACATTTAAGTGGAAATTTTGGAGTATCTGTTATCCAAAATGCATTTTCACATATAGTTTCTTTTTTATATAGGGCAGGATGTTTTAATCCTTGTGCTACGATAAGCCTATTGTTTTTTAAATCCTTATCTGCAACAAAAAACGGTTCTCCACTTCCCATACCTCCAAGTCCCATACCACGTCTTTGACCTATGGTATAATGCATGAGACCGGAGTGTTTTCCAAGATATTGACCATCCACTGAATATATGTCGCCTTCTTTAGTAAATAAAAATTTATCTAAAAAGTTGTTGAAATTTCTTTCTCCTATAAAACAAATTCCGGTAGAGTCTTTTTTCTTTGCAGTTGCAAGATTATATTTTTGTGCTAATTCTCTAACCTGTTCTTTTTTCATATTTCCTATGGGAAATAGTGTTTTAGAAAGAGCCGCTTCGGGAACTCTTGATAAAAAATAACTTTGATCTTTATTTTCATCAAGTCCCCTTAGTAAATATGTCTTTCCATCTTTTTTTAAAGTTCTTGCGTAGTGACCCATAGCAATATAATCAGAATTAAATTTCATTGCAAATTCTAAAAATGCTTTGAATTTTATTTCTGTATTACACATAACATCCGGATTTGGAGTGCGACCTTTTTCATATTCAGATAGAAAGTATGAAAAAACTCTATCTTTATATTCCTTTTCAAAATTTACCGTATAATATTTTATTCCAAGTTCTGAACATACTCTTATTACATCAAGATAGTCTTCTGTAGCTGTACACACACCATCATCATCTTCTTCATCCCAATTTTTCATAAAAACTGCGGTTACATCATAACCTTGTTCCTTTAATAATGCAGCACATACAGAAGAATCTACACCACCACTCATTCCGAGAATAACACTTTTAGATTCAGTCATAAAAATTCTCCTATTTTAATAATTATTAATTCATTATATCTTAACAATTAAAAAAAATCTATAACAGCTATATATAATAAATTGGTTGTATGGTAAATTAGTTTAAAATATTAAAAAGGGTAGAAATCTATAAAGAATTATCGTAATATGTTAGATAGAAAATATGATTAGGATGGTGTATAAATATGAAAAAGAAAATTTTGAATTTTGCATTAGGTATGGTAACGGCGACTGTTGGACCTAAAATTTTAAAATCAAAACTAGCAAAAAAAGTAGCTGTTGAAGCGGTAGTACAAGGAATGAAAGCTAAAGATTATATTGATAAAACTGTAGAAACTATAAAGGAAAATACAGATGATATAATCGCAGAAGCAAAAATTATAAAAGCAGAGGAAGAAAGTAAAGCAAGAGAAACTGAATTTAATGAAGAAGATTTTGTAACTGAAGTTAAAACAGAAGAAGCATAATAATATATGAAATTTACAATCGAGCATAAAATAAAAGGTAGAATAAGATTTAAAACTCCATATAAGTTCAGTTATGAAGAGGTAAATATACTTAAATATAATCTCGAGGCTATATCCGGTGTAAAAGAAGCCTATATTTATAAGAGAACAGGAAGTATCAGAATTGATTATGAAGAGTACGCATTTAAGGATATATATTATTTGATTAGAGATACTAAACTTAATCAACTTAAAAAATCCGATGTTGAAAATCATGCATTTAAACCTCAAGAGCGTATTGAGTTGCTTGATATATTAAGAGATGCAGTAGTTAAAAGAACTATTATTAAATATTTAATGCCATATCAGTTTAGAATAGCTTATAGTTTTATTGGAGCTTTTCCTTTTATTAAAAAAGGAATAAAAAGTTTGGTGCGTAGAAAACTTGATGTAGATGTATTAGATGCTACTGCTATAGGAATTTCTCTTTTAAGTAGAGAGTATCCTTCAGTAAATTCTATAGTATTTTTATTAAAGCTTGGACAAAGACTTGAAGAATGGGTATTTGAACGTTCTAAAGCAAATCTTAAGGGAGCACTTTCTCTTAATGTAGAAGGTGTATGGATAAAAAGAGATGAACAGATAGAAAAAATTTCTTTAAGTAGCATTAAAGTTGGTGATGAAGTATTAGTTGAGATGGGAAATATAATTCCGGTTGATGGCATAGTTATAGATGGAATTGGAATGGTAAATCAATCAAGTTTCACCGGAGAAGCGGAACCTGTTGAAAAGTTTAAAGATAGTTTCGTTTTTGCAGGAACGGTTCTTGAAGAAGGAAGACTTTTAATAAAAACGACTAAGGCACAAGATGACACTAAACTCAATGAGATAATAAGGCTTATATCTGAATCGGAGGAGAATAAAGCACAATCTCAAAAAAATGCTGAAAGAAAAGCAGATTCACTAGTAAAGTATACTTTTCTAGGCTCTATAATAACTTATGCTTTGACGAGAAATTTTGCTAAGGCCAAAGCTTTTTTAATGGTAGATTTTTCTTGTGCACTTAGACTTGCTATTCCAATTTCAGTAATGAGTGCGATGAGAGATGCATCGGATAAAAAAGCTCTTGTAAAAGGTGGAAAGTTTTTAGAAAAGCTAGCTATGTCAGATACTATAGTATTTGATAAAACAGGGACACTTACAAATGCACAGCCTAAGGTTGTAGATTTGATTACATTTGGAGAATTTTCAAAAGATGAATGCTTAAAATATGCAGCTTGTCTTGAAGAGCATTTTCCTCATTCAATAGCCAATGCTGTTGTAAGGTATGCTGAAGATAGAAATATTATTCATAGAGAAATGCATACAAGCCCTGAATATATAGTTGCTCATGGAATAGCATCTACAGTTGATGGAAAGAGAATATTAATTGGAAGTGAGCATTTTATATTTGAAGATGAAAAAATAGAATACAATCATGAGGCGATAATAGAAATTGAGAAACTAAAATCTAATTATTCACTTTTATATCTGGCATATAGTGGAAAATTAGAAGCTGTAATTTGTATAGAAGATCCAATTAGAGATGAAGCTAAGACTTGTATTGAAAAATTACGTAATACAGGATTTAAAAATATAGTGATGCTTACCGGAGATTCAGAAAATTCTGCATTTCATGTTGCAGATGAGTTAAATCTTGATTATTATAAATCGCAGGTATTACCTGATGATAAATCCCATTATATAAGAGAACAAAAGAAACTTGGAAGAACGGTTGTTATGATAGGTGATGGAATTAATGATTCTGTAGCTCTTTCTGAGGCTGATGTGGGAATTTCTATGTTTAAAGGAGCAGATATAGCAAGAGAAGTTGCAGATATAAGTATTAATTCTGACAGTTTATATATCTTAAATGATATGGTAAGTCTTTCTAGAGCAATGGATAGAAGAATTAAAAACAATTATATATCAATAGTTGGCATAAATTCTATATTGATTATTCTTGGAGTGTTCGGAATTATAACTAATACTACAAGTTCATTACTTCATAATACTTCTACGGTAATAGGATCAATGTTTAATATGAGAAAGTATAAAATTTAAAAAAATACCTAAATGTAAAAACTATATTACATTTAGGTATTTTTTGTTTAAAATTACTTTTACAATATACATATTTTTGATAATATATACAAAAGGTGATGAATTTGAAAAAAACATTGGTTGTTTTATTAATACTTTTTTTAACATGTGGATGTACAAAAGAAATAAGAAATTATGAAAAATATGATATTCAATTTTTTGATGCTTTTGATACGGTTACTTCAATGATTATTTATGAGGAAAGTGAAGAAAAAGCAAATGAAATTCTTTCAAAAATGAAAGATAAATTTTTTGAATACCATAGAATTTTTGATAGATATAATAATTATAAAGGTATAAACAATCTAAAGACAATTAACGATAATGCAGGAATAAGACCTGTTAAAGTATCTGATGAACTTTTTTTTCTAATAAAAAAAACCATTGAATATAATAAGGATGTAAGTGATAAGATTTGTCTTACAATAGGACCTGTAGTGGATTATTGGAGCAAATATAATGAGCTATATAATTCCGGAGCAACAGAAGATGAAGTTATAAATGAAATGGGTTTACCGATACCGACACATGAGAAATTGGATGAATTTAGAAATCTTATTAATGATGAAGATATTATTTTAAATGATGTTGATAAATCTGTATTTTTAAAGAAAAAGGGAATGATTCTTGATCTCGGTGCAGTTGCAAAAGGATACGCAACAGAGCTTGTTTGCAATTATGCGGTAGATGAACTTGGGGTTAAATCAGGAATAGTATCAGCAGGTGGAAATGTAAAAATAATGGGAAAACCTGTAGATAAACCGGCATTTAAAGTAGGAATACAGAATCCGAATTTGGAAAGTTCTCAATTATATCTTTCAATACTAACACTTAATGATACATCTGTAGTAACGAGCGGAGATTATCAAAGATACTTTTTCTATAACAAAAAAAGATATTGTCATATAATAAATGCACAAAGTTTAGAACCTGCCGATGAGTATAAATCAGTTACAGTAATAAGTAAAGATTCATTTTTCTGCGATTATATGTCTACTACACTATTTCTTTCAAGTTATGAAGAGGGCTTAGAGCTTTGTGAAAAATTTGATGTGGATGCAGTTTGGAAATTTAAAGATGGAACTATAAAGGCGACAAAGGGTGCAGAAAAAGTAATGGGTGATTAAATGAGAAATAATACAAGGGGATTAATATTTCACTTAATAATAATAGCAGTAATGTTTATTTTTACTGCAATTGTAAATTTAAGTGAAATGCTAAAAAAAGTTTTATATGGAAATATAGCGTTTAGAATTATACTTTGTATAATTCCCATATTGCTATACTACAATTTGGCAAAGGGAATGAGCAAAAAAAAATCAAAACGACTTGATTTTTTAAGTGGAAATATAATAGTTTTAATATCTGTCATTTTATTTATTCCTCCATTTTTAATTTTAAAATCTAAGATGTTTTCGCTTGGTATAGCAGAATCAATTTGGAAATTTCCGTTAGATTTATTTTTAATGCCGGAACTATTTATATATCAGCTTTTAAAAATAGATTATAATATAGTTAGCATTATAATAGCATCATTAATTCCAGGATTTATTTATGGAATATCTATAAAAAAATCAAGAATAAAAATAATGAGAAAAATCAGAATGAAACAGTTGAGAAGTAAAAGATATGAAAAATAAAAAGATTTATTCATTGTTAGTATTATTTTTAATTTTATTTTTTCAAAAAAATTTATTATCTGTTAAGATTGATGATAATGTTGAAATTGCTGTTATAAAAACTGTTATAGATGGAGATACAGTTATTTTAGAAAATGGAGATAAAATTAGAATAATTGGGATAAATACTCCTGAAATCGGAAAAAAAGAAGAGTTGTACGGAATAGAAGCTAAAGAGTTTGCTGAAAAAATTCTATTAAATAAAAAAATCTATCTCGAAAAAGATAAGAAAGATTTTGATAAATATGGAAGAAAATTAAGGTATATATGGCTTGAGATTCCTGAAAAAATAACAAAAGGAACAATAGAAGAATATAATTTTTCCGCGATTCAACTTAAAAATGGGTTTGCAAGAACATATACTTTTAAACCGAATGTAAAATATTTAGATTATTTTAAAAAGATTCAGAAAAATGCAATTAAAAATAAGGAAGGAATGTGGAAAGAAGACATTGCTAAAATAACGAGAGGAAATAGTTTGAGGTGATATAATGTATAACTATGATCAAAAACAATTATTTGATGAAGCTGTAAAAGCATTAAACAGAGCAGGAATAAAAATAAGAGATATTGCAGAAATTGTATATGAATTACAATCAAAATACGCAAAAGATTTAACTATTGAATATTGTGAAAAAAATGTTATTGCTGTTCTTGAAAAAAGAGAAGTGATTCATGCAATATTGACAGGACTTGCAATAGATGATTTGGCACAGAAAAAATTACTTCCGGAACCATTGCAGACAATTATAGAAAAGGATGAAGGGTTATATGGGATAGATGAAGTTCTTCCTCTTGGTATCGTAAATGTATATGGAACAATAGGACTTACCAATTTTGGATATTTAGACAAAGCCAAGGTCGGTATAATAAAAGATCTTGATGGAAGAAAAAACACAACAGGTCAGATTGCGACATTTGCGGATGATATAGTAGCGGCAGTAGCAGCTGCTTCTGCCTCAAGAATAGCACATAGAAATGCGAATAAATAAATTTTAAAACTGAGAATAAAGTCTCAGTTTTTTTTAGTTGAAAAAAACTTTAATAGGTGTTATTCTATCATAAGGTGTAAAAGTTTGTTAAATATTAAACTATACGATAAGATACCCCAAAATAATTAAATATGGTAAAATTAAGTTAGAAACTTTTAAGAAAGGGGATTTTTGATGAAAGTAACAATATGTATGGGATCAAGATGCACATTGATGGGTGCGAATGCAATCTATGATGCAGTTGATTTCTTAAAGGATAATATATGTACACCGGAATCGGATTATTGTTCTGCGGAAAATTTAGAAATAGAACTTTCTCATTGTATGAACTATTGTAAAAATGCTGAACATGGGAATTTAGCACCTATAGTAATAGTAGATGATGAAATAATATATAAAGCAACCGCACAGGAAGTAAGTGCAAAGATAATTGATAAGTTAAAATTATAGTATTGCAAATAGAGGACTGGTTATATGAAAGAAAGTTTCGGTAGTATAGTAGATATTAGAAGAAAGGTATTTGCTGAAGTTGCAAGAATTGCATATGAGGATTGTGATATTTCGGAATTAGAGAATTCAAGTTATAGAATAGTTCCGGGAGAAGTAGCTAAATATAGAGAAGATATATTTAGAGAAAGAGCAGTTGCCGATGAAAGATTAAGACTTGCAATGGGAATGGGTGTAAGAGAGATAAGTGTATATAAAAAAGTTACTGATGGATTTGATAAGATTGATATAGATACTAATGCCTATGAAAAACCGCTTATAAATGTAATAAAATTTGCGTGTGAGGCTTGTCCTACAAAAACATATTATGTAACTGATAATTGTAGAAAATGTATGGCACATCCATGTACAAATGTATGCCCGGTGAATGCTGTGACAATAGAAAGAAATAGGGCACATATTGACACTACAAAATGTATAAAATGTGGTAGATGTAAAGAGACATGTCCATACAATGCAATAGTTATGTATGATAGACCATGTGCAGCAGCTTGTGGAGTAAATGCGATAGGTTCAGATGAATATGGTCGCGCAGAAATAGATCATGATGAATGTGTTGCCTGCGGAAGATGTATTGCAAGTTGTCCTTTTGGAGCAATAGCAGATAAAACACAAATATTCCAGTTAATTAAAGCTATTAAGTCAGGAAAAAAAGTATACGGAGCAATAGCACCATCATTTATAGGACAATTTGGAGCAAAAACAACACCGATGCAAGTAATAGAAGCAATTAAGAAACTTGGATTTGAGGATGTAATAGAAGTTAGTCTCGGTGCAGACATAACTACATTAAATGAAGCAAAAGAATATTTAAAGAGAGTACCTAATGAAATTCCATTTATGGGAACAAGTTGTTGTTATTCTTGGGCTCTTATGATAAAAAATAAATTCCCTGATTTATATGAACAAGTATCAGATTCAGGTTCACCAATGAGATATACAGCAGAATATATAAATAGATTGGACCCTAATTCAGTTGTTTGTTTTATAGGACCATGTACATCAAAAAAACTTGAAGCACTTGATACTAAAGTAAAATCTTATGTTGATTTTGTTATAACATTTGAGGAGCTCATGGGAATGTTTGTAGCCAAAAATATAGAACCATCTGAGATAGAAATATCAAAAGAAAAAGAAGAGGCATCTGCACTTGGAAGAGGGTATCCTATAGCAGGAGGAGTTGCTGCGGCGGTAAAAGAGGTTGCACAGCAATTAGAGCCGAATAGAGAAATACAAATTGAAGGTGCAAATTCACTTGATGAGTGTATAAAAATGTTAAAGCTTGCCAAAGCAGGAAAATTAAATGGATGTTTACTTGAAGGCATGGCTTGCCCGGGAGGATGTATAGCGGGCGTTGGAACAATAGCATCAATGACAAGAGTTAAGAGAAATATAGAACAATTTAAGAAAAATTCACAAATTAAAACTCCGCTTGAAAATGAATTAATATTAAAAGAAAAATAAAAAAATATGCTAAAAACTTTGTGAAATACAGAAATAATACTTGACATAATATTTAGTGTATATTAAAATAATTGAAGTATTTAAAAAGCCCCGGAAAATTTTTAAATCACAGGAGGGAAATCCCATGAAAACTTATATGGCAAAAGCCAATGAAGTAGATAGAAAATGGTATATAATAGATGCTGAAGATAAAGTTTTAGGTAGACTTGCAACTGAAGTAGCTAATATTTTAAGAGGAAAAAACAAACCAATCTACACACCACATGTAGATACAGGAGACTATGTAATAATAATCAATGCTGATAAGGTTAGATTAACAGGAAATAAGTGGGAACAAAAAATTCATGCTTATCATACAGGTTATCCAGGTGGAAGAAAAGAAGTAGTATATAATCAATTAAGAGAAAAACACCCTGAAAGAGTAATAGAATATGCAGTAAAGGGTATGCTTCCAAAAAATAGACTTGGAAGAAAAATGTACACTAAACTTAAGGTATATGCAGGTGCTGAACATCCACATGAAGCACAAAAACCAGAAGTTTATGAGTTTTAATTGAGGGAGGATACAAATGGATAAATCACAATACAGAGGCACAGGAAGAAGAAAAACTTCTATTGCACAAGTAAGATTACTACCTGGTAATGGAAACTTTACAATAAATGGTCGTGATATTGAAAATTATTTCGATTATGAGACTCTTAGAATAGTTGCTAAATCTCCCCTAACATTAACAGAAACACTATCACAATTTGATGTAATAGTAAAAGTAATAGGCGGAGGATATACAGGACAAGCAGGAGCAATAAGACAAGGAATATCTCGTGCATTGCTTGAAGTAGATCCTGAACACAGAGTAATTCTTAAAAAAGCCGGTTTCTTAACAAGAGATCCAAGAATGAAGGAAAGAAAGAAGTACGGTTTAAAGAAAGCAAGAAGAGCTCCACAATTTTCAAAGAGATAATATATTATTATATAAAACCTTGGAAAACACCAACATTCCAAGGTTTTTTTATTTTGAAATAAAATTGAACTTGAAGTTATTTATACTGATAGTATAATTAAATTAATATTATTCTATATGGAGATTATTAGTATGAATGAAAATTCGCTTAAAAATCAGCTTGAAGAATCAAATAAGACAGAAAGAATGAGTATGGATTATCACAAAAATATAATAAATAAAAAATTGCCATATACAATAGGTGGCGGGATAGG
>NZ_GL349422.1:880380-891567 GCF_000090945.1 Peptoniphilus sp. oral taxon 386 str. F0131
GTGCATTGCTTGAAGTAGATCCTGAACACAGAGTAATTCTTAAAAAAGCCGGTTTCTTAACAAGAGATCCAAGAATGAAGGAAAGAAAGAAGTACGGTTTAAAGAAAGCAAGAAGAGCTCCACAATTTTCAAAGAGATAATATATTATTATATAAAACCTTGGAAAACACCAACATTCCAAGGTTTTTTTATTTTGAAATAAAATTGAACTTGAAGTTATTTATACTGATAGTATAATTAAATTAATATTATTCTATATGGAGATTATTAGTATGAATGAAAATAAAGATAATAAAAATGAAAAAAATATAAGAATTAATGGGAAGTTTTTAAAGTATTTCGGACCGGTGTTTTATATTTTAGGACTTGCAGCAATAATCGGAAGTTATCAAAAGAAAGATATATTTTTGGCAATAGTTGGTATTTTTTTAATATTTTGGACAAAAAGATACAGAAAACCTTATATAAAGGCGCTTGAAGAGTTAGAAAATAAAAAAGAGTAGGTAGGATACAATTTATAAAAATTTATGAACGTGAAAAAGATTTCTTCATAAAAAGATATTAATACATCCTATATTGTTAGATGAAAAAAGTAATAAATATTTAAAGTATAAAATGTAAAGTCTCTTTTTGGAGACTTTATTTTTATTGTTTATGTAGTTTAATTTATAAAACTTTAGGTGTTATTTTTTAAATTTATGTTGACATTAAAAATCAAACAAATTATAATCTTTAGTGGTATTTAATAAATTAAGTAGATAGTTTAATATTTTGTTAAGAGGTGATTATTTGGATATTGGAAATAAACTAAAAAATTTGAGAGTTAAACAGGCGCTTACTCAAGAAGAATTAGCGGATAGATCTGAACTTACAAAAGGGTTTATATCACAAGTTGAAAGAAATTTGACATCACCTTCGGTAGCAACTTTAATTGATATATTAGAAGCACTTGGAACTACTCCTCTTGAATTTTTTGAAGATGATGTAGAGGAAAAGATTGTCTTTAAAAAAGAAGATTACTTTGAAATTGTTAAAGATGATGGTTATAAAATAACTTGGATAGTTCCTAATGCTCAAAAAAATGAAATGGAGCCTATAATTATAGAGCTTGAAAAAAATTCATCGACTAAGCTTTTAGATCCTTTTGAAGGTGAAATAATGGGATATGTATTAGAGGGAAGAGTTGAGCTTAATTATGGAGATAAAAAATTTGATATTAAAAAAAATGAAACATTTTATTTTACTGCGAATAAAGTAAGTTATCTTGAAAATAAAAATGCAAAAGTTGCAAGGGTGATGTATATAAGTTCACCACCTAATTTTTAAGGGGGATGAATATGGAAAATTGTGTAATAGACTTAGTAAATATAAATAAGACTTTTGAAGAAGATGTTATTTTAAGTGATTTTAATTTGTCTGTTAAAAAAAATGAATTTCTTACATTACTTGGTCCGAGTGGTTGCGGAAAAACTACAACTCTTAGAATTATTGGCGGTTTTGAGACACCTGATAGCGGCAAAGTTATTTTTGAAGGAAAAGACATAACAGAACTTGAACCTTATGAGAGAAATATAAATACTGTTTTTCAAAAGTATGCTCTTTTTCCTCATCTAAACGTTTCGCAAAATATAGCTTTCGGATTAAAAATAAAAAAGATGGGTGCATCAGAAATAGCTTCAAAAGTTAAAGAGGTTTTAAAAATTGTAAATCTTAAAAATTTTGAAAATAGATCCATAAATTCTTTAAGTGGTGGACAGCAACAAAGAGTTGCAATTGCAAGAGCACTTGTTAATGAACCTAAAGTTATATTACTTGATGAACCGCTTGGAGCACTTGATTTAAAACTTAGACAAGGTATGCAAATAGAGCTTAAAAAAATTCAAAAAAGTGTTGAAACTACGTTTATTTATGTAACTCATGATCAGGAAGAAGCTCTTTCTATGTCTGATACTATAGTTGTAATGAATAATGGTAAGATACAGCAAATCGGAACTCCCATTGACATATATAATGAACCTAAAAATGCATTTGTAGCTGATTTTATAGGAGAAAGTAATATTATTAATGGCATTATGAGAGAAGATTATTCTGTTGAATTTTTAGGACATTTATTTAAATGTGTTGATAAGGGATTTGATAAGGATGAAGAGGTTGAAATCGTAATACGACCTGAGGATGTTGATCTTGTAAATGGAGATGGAATGCTTAGTGGAGTTGTAAAATCTGAAATTTTCAGAGGAGTTCATTACGAGATGGAAGTTGACGTTAATGGCTTTAATATGCTTGTTCAATCTACGATAAATAGACCTGTAAATTCGGTTGTAGGAATAAATATTGATCCTGATTTGATCCATGTAATGAAAGCTGGTGGAAAATGAAAAAATATTCCTATGTATATGCACTTTGGGCATTAATTTTTATAGTATTTCCAATAGTTTTAATATTGGCATATTCTTTAAATGGCAGTAGGGGTATGGGGCTTTCTGATTTTAAATTTTCTTTTGAAAATTTCAGTAGATTTTTTGAACCGTTATATCTAAAAATACTTTGGACATCTCTTATCGTTGCATTTTTTTCAACAGTTATATGTCTTTTAGTAGGATATCCTGTTGCATATATAATTTCAAGAATGAGCGAAAAGGTCAGAGGTAATTTGATTTTACTATTTATAATTCCGATGTGGATGAATTTTTTGCTTAGAACTTATGCATGGCTGACTTTACTTGGGAACAATGGACTTATAAATAAATTTTTATCTGTACTTGGATTTGCTCCGTTAAATTTGATGTATAATATGCGTGCTGTAATGCTTGGTATGGTATATAATTTTTTGCCATTTATGGTACTTCCGATTTATACGGTATTACTTAAAATTGACAAAAATTTAATTGATGCAGCTAAGGATTTGGGTGCAAATAATTTAAAAGTATTTTTAAAAGTTACATTACCTCTTTCACTTTCAGGAGTGTATACAGGCATAACAATGGTGTTTATACCTGCTATTTCTACATTTGTAATTTCAAATTTACTTGGCGGAAATAGATTTTACTTAATAGGTAATTTAATAGAGCAACAATTTACTTTTACAGGAGATTGGGCTTTCGGTTCTGCGATTTCAATAATTTTGATTATTATAATGATTTTATTCCTTGTAGGTTCAAATATCATTTCCAAAGGTAAAAACAGAGAAGGAGGTGGAGCTATATGGTAAGAAAAATATTGGATAAACTATATTTAATTTTGGTTTTTATTTTTCTGTATGCACCAATAGCTGTGCTTATGGTTTTTTCCTTTAATGATTCTAAATTGAGAGGATCTTGGGCAGGATTTACTTTAAGATGGTATAGAGCTCTTTTGGAAGATTCTACAATTCTCAGAAGTCTTTATATAACTTTAATAGTAGCGGTTATAGCAACATTAATATCTACTGTCCTTGGAACATTTGCAGCAATAGGAATACATGAGCTTAAAGGGCACAGAAAAGAAATAATTCTTGATGTTAACTATTTACCGGTATTAAATCCGGATATTGTAACTGCAGTTGCATTAATGGGGTTATATGGATTTTTAGGACTTAATTTCGGAATGTTGACAATGACACTGTCACATATTGTATTTTGTACACCGTATGTAATTTTATCAGTTCTTCCTAAGTTAAAGCAAATGGACAAAAATACTGTTGAAGCTGCTTTGGATCTTGGAGCAACACCTGAGTATGCTATGAGACATGTGGTTATACCGCAAATAAAACCCGGAATAATAACAGGTGCACTTATGGCATTTACACTTTCAATTGATGATTTTGTTGTAAGTTATTTTACAACAGGCCATGGAGTTCCAAATCTTTCGATTACAATTTATACTATGGCAAGAAAGGGAATTAATCCTGCAATAAATGCAATGTCAACTATAATGTTTATATCTTTATTGGTACTATTGATTATTATTAATAAGAGAAACAGTAAGCAAATTATTAATAAGTGAGGTTACAAATATGAAAAAAAATAAAATTTTATTAATAGGTTTAGTTTTTATAATAGCGATGTTGCTATCTTCATGTGGCGGCAGTTCATCAAGTACGGCTACAATTAATGTATATAATGCGGGCGAATATATGGATCCCAGTACGATAAAGGAATTTGAAAAAGAAACAGGAATAAGAGTTGTATACGATACATTTGCATCTAATGAAGATATGTATATAAAAGCAACTCAATCTAAAGATGCATATGATATTTTAGTTCCATCAGATTATATGATTGAAAGGCTTATAAAGGAAGATATTATACAAAAATTAGATTTTAACAATATACCTAATTATAGCGGTATATCATCTGCTTTAAAAAATAAAGAATTTGATCCGAATAATGAATATTCAGTACCTTATTTTGCGGGAACTGTTGGTATTATATATAATACAGAAATGGTTAGTGAAGATATAAATTCTTGGAATGCACTTTGGGATGCCAAGTATAAAAACCAAATTATAATGTATAACTCTCAAAGAGATTCAATAGCTATAGCATTAAAGAAACTTGGCTATTCCATGAATTCTATAGATAAAACTCAGCTTGAAGAGGCAAAGGAAATATTAATACAACAAAAACCGTTAGTATATGCTTATTTGACAGATGATGGAAGGGATGTATTAGTTCAAGGGGATGCTGCAATGGGGGTTATGTATTCAGGAGATGCTGCTCTTATGATGGAGAATAATTCCAGTTTAAAATATGTAATTCCTAAAGAAGGATCAAATATTTGGATAGATTCATTCGTAATTCCCAAAAATGCAAAAAATAAAGAAGCCGCGGAAAAATTTATTGACTTTATGTGTAGACCGGAGATTGCAGCAAAAAATGCCGAATATTGTGTAGGCTATACTTCTCCTGTTGATGCTGCTAAAGATTTACTTCCTGAAAAATTAAAAAATTCAGAAGTTGCATATCCTGATTATTCTAAATTACCTGAGCTTGAGTCGTATAAAGATCTTGGAGAAAATGTATCTTTATATGATAAAATATGGACAGAAGTATCTGCTACAATGAATGAGAAGCTTTAATAGCTTCTCTTTTTTATGTGATTGATTGAAAAAAATTTAGAATTTAAAGTAATACGCTTTAAAAAATATTAATAGAGTGTATAATATCATATGGAGGTTGATAACATGCAAGTATTATTTATAGTAATTAATCACGAACAGCATTTTAATGACATTTTGGAAGAATTTAAGAATAATGATATAAGAGGAGGTACTATTATTGATAGCGAGGGAATGGCACAATCATTGGCGTATATTGACCCAAGTTTTAGTACCAGTTATTTAAAGGTTATGTTAAATCAGGGAAGACCTTATAATAAGACAATATTTTTATTATTAAATGATGAGAAACTTGAAGTTGCAAAAGAATGTGTTAGAAGAGCAGTTGGTAATTTGAATAAAGAAAATGTTGGAATTATGTTTACTTTTGAAGTAACAAGTTTTGAGGGATTGACTAAATAGATGGATAAAATATATTATATATCAGTATTATTAATAGCAGGACTTGTTTTTTCTAAAATCTTAGGCAAGTTCAAATTTCCGGATGTTACAGGTTTTTTGATTGGTGGGATTATAATAGGTCCATCTGTACTCGGACTTATTCCAAAAGAGGCACTCTCTTCACTTGATGTTGTAAGTGAAGTTGCGCTTGCATTTATAGCTTTTTCAATAGGTGATGAAATGAAGATTTCTGCTATTAAAAAATTGGGAAGCGGAATTTTATTAATAGTTTTATTAGAGGGAATATTTGCATTTATTGCAGTAACTATTTCAACTTTGTTTATATTTAAAGAAAGCTTTGCCTTTTCACTTACACTTGGAAGTATAGCATGTGCAACAGCACCAGCTGCAACACTTATGGTAATTAAACAATACAATGCAAAAGGAGATCTTGTAGATGTACTTATACCTGTTGTAGCACTTGATGATGTTTTATGTATTATTTGTTTTGGAATTGCATCATCAATCACAATTTCTTTAATTTCACATAGTGCTCTTAGTATAGGAGTTATGATTTATAAACCTATTAAAGAAATTATTCTTGCATTACTTTTAGGATTGGTATCGGGAACTGGATTTTCGTTCATTATTAAAAAGGCAAAAAGTGATAGTGAAACAACAATAATCTCAGTTGCATCAATATTTATGGTAACTTCAATAGCTCTATATTTAAAATTATCAAGTCTTCTTACACTCATGCTCATGGGAGTAGTTTCATCAAATATAGGTAAAAGTAATAGAAGATATAGTGCTCTTATAAGTAGTATAGCACCGCCTGTAACAGTATGTTTTTTTGTACTTTCCGGGGCAGAACTTGACTTTGCAAATTTAAAGACTGTTGGATTAATGGGAGCATCATATATAATTACAAGAGTAATCGGGAAAATGCTTGGAGCTTATTCTGCATCTAAGATTGCAAAATTTCCTAAATCAGTTCAAAAATATTTGGGACTTACACTTGTTCCGCAAGCCGGAGTTGCAATTGGCTTAAGTCTTATAGCCTCAAGAATAATTCCCAATCCTCACGGTGCAATGATTAGATCTATTGTGTTAAGTGCGACGATAGTATATGAATTAATAGGACCTTTACTTGCTAAAATAGCTCTTGATAAAGCGGGATGCATAAAAGAAAATAGTTAAATTTTAAACTTCGGTATTAATACCGAAGTTTTTGTTTTTTAATAGTTTAAAATTATTAAAAATTAGGGTATGATAGAAAAAAAGAAAGAGGGTGCTAGTATGATTCCTACAAGGGAACAGGCGTATAATTTGTTAATAAAATATAACGAATCAGATGCATTAATAAAACATGGGCTTCAAGTAGAAGCTGCCATGATTCATTTTGCAAAATATTTTGGTGAAGATGAAGAAAAATGGGGTATAGTTGGGCTTTGTCATGATTTAGATTATGAAAAATATCCTGAAGAACATTGTATAAAAACAAGAGAAATTTTAGAAAGTGAAAATTGGGACGAAGAATATATTCGTGCAATAGAGTCACATGGTTGGAAAATGTGTGTAGATGTTGAACCTATATCGCTTATGGAAAAAACACTTTATACAATAGATGAACTTACAGGAATTATAAATGCTTGTTGCTTACTTAGACCGAGTAAATCTGTGCTTGATTTGAATTTGAAGTCATTAACTAAAAAATTTAAGGATAAAAAATTTGCGGCAGGGTGTGATAGAGACATTATTCTTGAAGGATGTGAAATGCTTCAAATTGATAAAAATATAATTTTTGAAGAAACAATAAAAGGGTTAAGCGAAAGAGCCGAAATATGTGGATTAAAGGGAGAACTTTAATTTAATATATTAATCTTTAAAATTTCATTTCTATTTCACATAATGATTATATATTATAAAAAGAGGTGATAGCTTGTTTAAAATATTAGTTGTAGATGATGAAGAAAAAATAAGAGAAGTAATAAAGACTTATGCAGAGTTTGAAGGTCATAATGTTGTAGAAGCATGCGATGGACTTGAAGCAATAGAAAAATGTAAAGAGCAGGAATTTGACGTTATTGTGATGGATATAATGATGCCAAGACTTGATGGTTTTTCTTCATATAAAGAAATAAAAAAGATTAATGATATTCCTGTATTAATGTTATCGGCAAGAGGAGAGGAATATGATAAGTTATTTGGATTTGAAATTGGAATAGATGATTATGTTGTCAAACCATTTTCTCCAAAAGAACTTATGGCGAGGCTTAATGTAATAGTTAAGAGGCGTCAGAGAATAATTGAAAATGCAGTTTTAGAATTTCAAGGTCTTAAAATTGATTTAGATGGAAGAGTAGTTTATGTGGATGGAGAAAAAGTTGATATGACTCCAAAAGAATATGATTTACTTGTATTTTTAGCGACTAATGAAAATATTGCTCTTTCAAGAGACAAGTTATTAAGCAAAGTATGGGGATATGATTTTTATGGTGATGATAGGACCGTTGATACACATATAAAAATGCTTAGAAATTCTATAAAAGATTATAGAAAATTCATTGTAACAGTTAGAGGAACAGGTTATAAATTTGATACGAAAGAATAAGAATTTAAAAATAGACAAAAAAAGCATAATGTTCACTTTTTGGAAGTACTTTTCTGCATTTGCGGTTGTAATACTTGCTATACTATGGCTTTTTCAAATAGTATTTTTAAATAGATTTTATGAATCTATGAAAATACACGAGGTTACGAAAATTGGAGATTATTTAAGAAGCCAGTATATGAATAAAGATTTTGAGAGTAAAGTATTAAACTATTCTCAAAAAAAAGGACTCAATATAGAAGTAATTGATGAAGAAGGGACTTTAATTTATCCTCTTACATGGCTTGATGTTATGATAAATCCAAAAGTAATAGAAAGTGATGCATTTGATGAATATTTTGCAGGTGTGAAAAACGGAGATCATCCTTATAGGGTTTCAATTACTAAGTTAAAACATTTAGAAACTCCAACTATAGTTTATGCAGGTTATCTTGGTACTACTGCAGGAACCAATTACTATATAATGATAAAAACCTCTCCACAGCCTGTAGATTCGGCAATAGATGTATTAAAGAGACTTTTAATAATAGTTTCTATACTTTCATTGTTGTTGGCATTTGCATTATCTTATTTTATTTCAAGAAGATTATCAAAACCTCTTGTTGAAATGTCAAAAACTGCAAAAAAGCTTGGAAGTGGAGATTATTCTGTAAATTTTAAAAAGGGAGATTATACTGAAATAGATGATCTTTCAAATACACTCAATTATGCTACAAGAGAAATTACAAAAACTATGGAAGTAAGAAAAGACTTAATTGCTAATGTGAGTCATGATTTAAAAACACCTCTTACAGTTATAAAATCTTATGGAGAAATGATAAGGGATATATCAGGAAATAATGAAGAGATGAGAAACAAGCATATTGATACTATAATAAATGAGGCTGATAGACTTACTATGCTTGTAAACGACCTTTTGGATATTTCAAAAATAGAATCAAATCTTGAAGAAATAAAATTTGATTGTATAGATTTAAAAGAAGTTGCAGAAGATGTTATTGATAGATTTAAGATTATGTTTGAAAAAAATAATTATAAATTTAATTTTATTTATTCCGGAAACACTCATATATTTGCAAACAAAAAAAGAATTGAACAAGTAATATATAATCTTATAAATAATGCAATTAATTATTCTAAATCTGAAAAAGATATAACTATAAAAGTTGTTGGAGATTTAGGTGTAGTTAGATTTGACTGTATAGATAAAGGAATAGGAATACCTAAAGATAAATTGGATTCAATATGGGAGAGATTCTATAGAGTTAGAAATAATCATACAAGACCTACAGTTGGAACCGGACTTGGACTTTATATTGTAAAAAATATTTTAGAGCTTCACAAATTTAAATATGGAGTAATTTCGGAGGAAGGAGTAGGATCTGATTTTTATTTTATAACGAAGCAATGTAATACAAAAGTTGTATCTTAATGTAATTATAATAATGAAAAAAACAATTTATAGTATGCCTTTAAAGATTATAAACAATATATAGTTGAATTTTGATTTTGATTTAAATATAACAGCGTAGATATATAAAAATAGAGAATAGGGACTTAGGTCCCTATTTATTTTTTTTATAAATTATAATGGAATAAGTAACGTAAATAGTGTAAAATGTAATTAAAGTGGTAGTAAGTGGTAAATAGTGGTAATAAGTGGTGATAGAAATGCTTATAGGTGAATATAGACATTCCCTTGATAATAAGGGAAGAGTGATGATTCCATCTAAATTAAGAGAAGATCTTGGAGATAATTTTGTAATTACAAAAGGATTAGACAAGTGTCTTTTTGTGTATCCAAATGAAGAATGGAAAAGGATTGAAAATAAACTTAAAGAATTACCGATGACTAATAAAGCTGCAAGATCATTTATAAGAATATTTTTCTCTGGAGCTACAAATGAAGATTTAGATAAACAGGGAAGAGCGCTAATACCACAAAATCTCAGAGAACATGCAGAAATTTTAAAAGATGTAGTTATTATAGGAGCAAGTACGAGAGCTGAAATATGGAGTAGTGAAAATTGGGATTCATATAATGATGATGAAGGTTTAAGCTATGAAGAGGTTGCCGAAAAAATGGCGGAGCTTGGAATATAAATGAAATTTAATCATAAATCAGTATTGTTTGAAGATACAATAAATTTATTGAATATAAAAGAAAATGGAATATATGTTGATGGGACAATAGGTGGAGCGGGACACTCATCTCAAATATTAAAGATACTTAATGGAACAGGACTATTAATAGGTATAGATCAAGATTTAGCTGCATTAGAAAAATCAAAAGAGGTTCTTGGAGAACTCGGCTATAATAACTATAAGTTATTTAATTCAAATTATAAAGATTTTAATGTTATTCTCGATTCTTTGGAAATTGATAAAGTGGATGGATTTTTACTGGACTTGGGAGTAAGTTCATATCAATTTGATGAAGGGGATAGAGGATTTTCATATAATTATGATGCAAAGCTTGATATGAGAATGGATACAAATGCTGCATTTAGTGCTTGGGATATAGTAAATGGATATTCAAAGGAAGAAATTGCAAAAATTTTATGGGATTATTCTGAAGAAAAATGGGCAGGAAGAATAGCGGATTTTATAGTTAAAAGTAGAATAAAAAAACCTATAGATACAACTTTTGAACTGGTTGAAATAATAAAAAATGCAATTCCTGCTGCAGCGAGAAAGAAAAAAGGTCATCCTGCTAAAAAAACATTTCAAGCACTTAGAATAGAAACAAACAATGAGCTTGATGTTTTAAGAAATACACTTGGTAGAATGATTGACAGATTAAATCCAGGTGGAAGAATAGCTGTAATATCATTTCATTCTCTTGAAGACAGGATAGTTAAAGAAACATTCAAGTATTATTATTTAGATTGTATTTGTCCTGAAAAGGCTCCAGTATGCAACTGCGGTAAAAAACGTGAAATTGAAATAATAACAAGAAAGCCTATAGTTGCTTCTGAAAAAGAACTAATAGAAAATAACAGAGCACATAGTGCAAAATTAAGGGTTGCAGAAAAATTATAGAGGTGTAAAATGTTTAAAGTAAAAAATGATTTTAAAATACAGAAAAATAAAA
>NZ_GL349422.1:891668-938546 GCF_000090945.1 Peptoniphilus sp. oral taxon 386 str. F0131
ATTGACAGATTAAATCCAGGTGGAAGAATAGCTGTAATATCATTTCATTCTCTTGAAGACAGGATAGTTAAAGAAACATTCAAGTATTATTATTTAGATTGTATTTGTCCTGAAAAGGCTCCAGTATGCAACTGCGGTAAAAAACGTGAAATTGAAATAATAACAAGAAAGCCTATAGTTGCTTCTGAAAAAGAACTAATAGAAAATAACAGAGCACATAGTGCAAAATTAAGGGTTGCAGAAAAATTATAGAGGTGTAAAATGTTTAAAGTAAAAAATGATTTTAAAATACAGAAAAATAAAATAAAAAAAATTAATAGAGCCTCAAAAAGACCTTTATATATAACTCTTATTATTGTTATGATGGTTGTATGTGCATCTACATTAACTTATGCACAACTTTCAAGTTTAGATAAGAAAATTATGATACAACAAAAGGAAATTTCGGAACTTAAAAAGACTAAAATGTCTTTAATAGGAGAGGTAAAGGGAATAAAAAGCTCAACTGAAATACAAGATGAAGCAATGTACAAATTAGGTATGATTTATCCTAAAGAAAATCAAATTGTTTATGTAGATATAAGTAAGGACCAAAAACAAAAAGATGTAAATAACAACGTATTTTTAAGTCCTATTATTTCTGTACTTAAATCATTTACTAAAGATTAGGAGGAATCATGAACAAAAGAATGAAATTAACAGAGCCTGAAAAGAAAAATAAAGTAGAGAATAATTTGTCGAAAACTGCGAATAAAAAGGTTTTTTTTCTACTTTTCTTTTTGGGTTTTTTGTTTATAGCGATAGTATTAAAATTATTATATATTAATGTATTTCAAGGTGAAGACCTGACAAGAAAAGCGTTGAATCAGTTGACTAAGACTGAACTTGTAAGAGCTGACAGGGGAATAATATATGATAGAAATAAGAAAGAACTTGCAGTAAATGTCACCAAAGCAAATGTATTTTATAATATGAATTTTGAAAAAAGTGAATCTCAAAAGACAGAAGAATTTAATATTTATAAAAGAGCTGTATTGGAAGAGGCGTCAGAGAAAATAGCAACGGTGTTGGAAGTTAGCAAGGAAGAAATTTTGGATATTATGGTTGGCGATAAAATTATAAAAATAGCTTCAAATATTTCAAGAGAAAAAGCTCTTGAATTAAAAGATTTAAAAATACCGAGACTTTCAATAGAAGATGTTGCAAGAAGATTTTATCCTTATGATGCTATTGCCAGTCATGTTATCGGATTTATAAGTGATGATGGAGTTGGTCAATATGGTCTTGAAGCTAAGTATGATGATGAATTATCTGGAATAGCAGGAAAAAATATATCAATAAAGAATAATTCATATACTCAAATTCCTTTGACAGATGAAGAAAATTATGCACCAAAAGAAGGGGCATATCCGGTGCTTACATTGGATGAAACAATTCAACAATTTGCAGAAGAAGCTGCATTGGACGCGAGAATAAAACACAATGCGGATATGGTTTCCATTATAGTTCAAAATACGGTTACTGGCGAAATCCTTGCTATGGCTAATAATAGAAGTTATAATGCAAATAATCCTAAGGCACCGGTAGGGGAAGAACAGGAAAAAATTTGGCCTAATTTAAGTAAAGAGGAAAAAGCGGAATTATGGTTTGAAAATTGGACAAATTTTTGTGTGAGTTCTCAATATGAGCCGGGTTCTGTTATGAAAGTAATAACTGCAGCAGCGGCTCTGGAAGAAAATACAACAAGTCCTTTAAAAATATATTATTGTCCACCTGTTTTGCCGGGTACAAAAATAATTTGTAATACTAAAAATATAGGAAATAAAACTATGGAACAGGCGATGGCGGAAAGTTGCAATATTACATTTGTAAAGATTGGTAGAGAGCTTGGTGCTGAAAAACTATTAAAATATATAAAAGCATTTGGTTTTGGAGAAAAGACAGGCATAGATTTACCGGCAGAAATCAAAGGACAAATTCCGGCAAATGCTAACGAAATAGGAGATATAAGACTCGCTACATTGAGTTATGGACATGGAATAGCGGTGACTCCTATTCAACTTATAAATTCAGTGTCTGCAATTGTAAATGGAGGAAATTTAAATACACCTAAAATAGTCGATAGATTTGAAGATAAAAATGGAAATGTTATTAAAAAATTTAAGACTGAGTTAAAGAGAAAGGTGATATCTGAAGAAACATCAAATACTATGAAGAGATTGATGAAAAAAGTAGTTGATGATGGAACAGGAAGACTGGCAAGAGTTCCCGGATATCAAATTGGAGGAAAGACAGGTACAGCATATATACCATCAAAAGATGGAGGATACGAAGATAATTATATATCTTCTTTTGTAGGGGTTGCGCCTATAAATGATCCTAAGATAACAGTACTTGTTGTTATGCAAAGACCGAGAGGAGATTTTTATGCTGCAACTGTAGTTGTACCGGCAGCTCAATATGTGTTAAAAAATACTTTAGAATATTTAAATATTCCAAAGACAGAGAAAATTGACACATCTGATAACAGAAATATTGTAGAAGTTCCTGATGTAACAGGATTGTTGTTATCGGACGCAGGTAAAAAAATTGTAGATGTGGGATTACAATTTAATGCAAATATAAATAATATTTCTAACGCTTCAATAGTTATGAAACAATATCCGGAAGCTGGAGCCATGGTAAATCTTGAAACAATAGTAGATTTAAGTGTAAATTCCAATATTGAAGAAGATAAAGTTATGCCAAATTTAGTTGGTAAGACCGAGAAGGAATTAAAGACTATTTTAAAAGATTTAAACGTGGAGTATAATATAAAAGGCACAGGTGAAGTGACATATCAATCTGTAGGACCTAATAGTAAAATCAACAGTAATACTTTTGTAGTATTTACTATGTCGATTTCTCCTACAGATGAAAATATCAGAGAATCTAAAAATGATGAAAATAACAAAAAGAATTTGAATAAAGAAAAGTAATTAAAGTTAGGAAGTGTATTTATGCAGGAAAGTAGAATCCTGATTAGTTTAATTTTATCAATGCTTATATCGTTAATGTCAGGGAAAATTGTAATACCGGAGTTAAAAAAGTTGAAAGCAGGTCAAAGTATTAGAGAAGATGGTCCACAAAGTCATTTGGTAAAAGGTGGAACGCCTACGATGGGCGGAGTAATGTTTTTAATTACTATATTAATTATGGTAATTTTATCCAAAGATAAAAGTCTTGAAATTGTAATGCTTTTATTTTCAACTTTTGCATTTGGTTTGGTAGGATTTATAGATGATTATATTAAGGTTGTAAAAAAGAGAAATTTAGGATTTACTGCAAAACAAAAATTAATCTGTCAAATTTTGGTAGCTTTAATAATATTGTTTTATCAATATAAAACTCCGGAACTTAATACAAATATAATAATTCCTATATTAAATTTGAACATAAACATAGGATTATTATATATACCATTTATTGTATTTGTCGTAGTTGGAACAGTTAATTCGGTGAATTTGACAGATGGATTAGATGGTCTTTCCAGTGGAATAACTATAATTTGCTTAGGTTTTTTCGCTGTTGTTGCACATAAACTCGGAAGAACAACAGTGGAACTATTTTGTATATTGCTAATAGGAGCTTTATTAGGCTTTCTATATTATAATAAATATCCGGCAAAAGTATTTATGGGAGACACAGGTTCTCTTGCATTGGGCGGAGCAGTTAGTGTCGTTGCAATACTGTTAAATTTACCTTTAATACTTCCTGTAGCGGGAGGTATATATTTTATAGAAACTCTATCTGTAATAATACAGGTAGCATCATTTAAACTTAGAGGCAAAAGAGTATTTTTGATGTCACCGCTTCACCACCATTTTGAACAAAAAGGTTGGAAAGAAACCAAGGTAGTAGTTGTATTTTATGCTGTGGAATTAATATTGTGTTTAATTTCATATAAAATGTTATTTTAGGAGATAATTATGTACGAATATAAAAATATATTAATTTTTGGGCTAGGAGTTACAGGCGAATCCGCATTGAAATGTATGAGTAATTTTGAGTGCAATTTATACGCCTATGATGAAAATGAAGACAATTTAAACAAAGATTTTGAAATAGACTTTAAAATTTTCAATAAAAAAGATATTGATAAAATTGATTTGATAATAAAGAGCCCGGGAATAAATCCTAAAAATGAAATTTTAATGCTTGCTAATGAAAAAAATATTAAAGTTGTATCAGATATTGAAGTTGCTTATGGGATTACTAAGTGTAAAAATTTAATAGCAATAACAGGAACGAATGGAAAGACAACAACAACTTCATTAACTTATCAGATATTAAACAGTGATAGAAAGACATACTGTGTAGGAAACATTGGAAAGGGAATTTTAGATATAGCTCTTGAAGCTGAAGAAGATGATTATATAGTTATTGAGGCAAGTTCGTTTCAATTAGAGTATACTTATGATTTCAAACCGATAGTTTCGGTTATAACAAATGTTACAAGCGACCATTTAGACTGGCATGGGAATATTTCTAATTATAAAAATGCTAAATATAAAATATTTAAAAATCAAAATGAAGATGATTACACTATATTCAATTATAGAGATCAGAATTTAAAAAGTTTAAGTTTCGATAGAGATATATATTATTTTTCACTTGAAGATTCCGGGAAGCTTGGTACATTTGTAAAGGAAGGCGGTATTTACTTTAGAAGTAAAGATTCTACGGAATTTATAATGTCTGTGAATGATATAAAAATTCCGGGAGTACATAATGTAGAAAATGTACTTGCATCAACAGCTATCGCAAAATCTCTTGGAATAAAAAATGAGGTCATAAAAAAGTCTATTTCTAATTTCATGGGAGTGGAACATAGAATAGAATTTGTAAGAGAGTTAAATGGGGTAAAATATTATAATGATTCTAAAGGAACTAATCCGGATTCTACAATTATGGCAATTAACGCTATTGAAAAAAATATAATTTTAATAGCAGGCGGATATGATAAGAAAGCTGATTTTTCAGAGATGCTTAATATAGGGCTTGGCAAAGTAAAAAAACTTATATTACTTGGAGAAACAGCAGATATATTGCAGAAAATATCAAAGCCGTTAGGCTATGAAATATATATGGTTAATGACTTAGATAAGGCGGTTATGCTTTCTAATAGCATAGCATCTAGTGGAGATGTTGTATTGTTGTCACCGGCATGTGCATCGTGGGATATGTATACTTCCTATGAAAAAAGAGGAGAACATTTTAAAAAATTAGTAAATGAGTTGATATAATGAAAAAATATAAAAACAAATTAAAATCTATGGATTTTCCGTTAATAATAATTTTGATACTTTTAGTATTTTTTGGTCTTATTGCAGTAACAAGTGCAAGTTACCCTGAAGGTGTAAAAAATTTTGACGGCGATGGGTTTTATTTTGCAAAAAGACAATTAATATTTTCTATACTTGGATTTATCGGAGTTATTGTTGTTTCAAAATTACCAAGAAAAACAATCCGAAATTTATCTGGGATTGGTTTTATAGTGGGGATTTTTTTGATTTTTGCATTATGGACTCCTCTTGGCTGGGGGAAGTATGGACAGATAAGATGGATAAGAATTCCGAGTTCATCATTTAAATTTCAACCATCAGATATTTTAAAAATAACATCTATTGTGTATATGGCGAAGCTTCTTGATATTAACAAAAAAAATATGGGAAATAGTTATACATTTTATTCATTAGTATTAATCATGGCAATATCAGTTGTTCCGATAATGTTGAAAGACCTTTCAACAGCTGTTGTAATAGGAATATCATTATTTTCTATGTATTTTGTAGGGGGAATAAAGTCTCATCAATTTGTGACATTACTTGGCATTGGGGGAGCATCAATTGTGCCGATGATAGTTTTATTTCCGTATAGAATAAAGAGAATGTTTTCGTTTTTTACAGATAGCGGAACATTAACAAAAGATAAATATCAAATAACACAATCATTGTATGCGATAGCTATGGGCGGATTTGGAGGAGTAGGATTGTTTCATTCAAGACAAAAATATTCTAATGTACCACTTGCATATAATGACTTTATTTTTCCTATTATTTGTGAAGAGTTCGGTATCATAGGAGCCATATTTTTGATTTTTTTGTTTTTTATGTTAATATATAGAGGATATTTGATTGCATATAAGGCAAAAAATTATTATGATAAATATGTAGCAGTTGGAATTACGACATATATCGGAATACAGGCAATATTTAATTTGGGAGTTGGCTGTGGATTATTTCCGGTTACGGGTATAACACTTCCATTTATTTCTTATGGAGGAACATCATTAATGTTGACTATGATTTCAATAGGTTTGCTACTTAGAATTTCAAGGGATGTGGAAGAATAAATGAAATACATTTTATCCGGTGGAGGAACCGGAGGACATATTTATCCGGCACTTGCGATAGCAAATGAATTAAGAAAAAGAAATAGGGATAATGAAATATTGTATGTAGGGAAAGAAGGAAGTCTTGAAGAAGAACTTGTAAAAACATATGGTATTGATTTTGAACCGATTCACATAGAAGGATTACCAAGAAAAAAAATAAATAAGCAAACTTTTATTACAATGTTGACTCTCTTTAAGGGTTTAAGAGAATGCAATAAAATAATAAAAAAATTTAAGCCGGATGTTGTAATAGGTACCGGAGGTTATGTTTGTGCTCCGATAGTTTTAAAAGCTCAGCAAAAGAAAATAAAAACTGTTATTCAAGAACAAAATGCATATCCGGGAAAAACAAATAGACTTTTGGCTAAAAAGGCAAATCTTGTTTCACTTAATTTTGAAGAAGCTAGAGAATATTTGAATACTGATAATATAATTATAACCGGAAATCCTGTAAGAGATGACTTTGAAAATATAGATAGAGAGAATGCGAGAAGAGAACTTGGAATTTTAGATAGTGAAAAATTTGTTTTATCATTTGGAGGTAGCGGAGGACAAGAATCTACAAATGAAGCTGTTATTGATATAATAAAAAGTAAAAAGGATATAAACTTTAAATTTATGCACATAACAGGAAAAACTCACTATAATAAATTTATGGAAAATTTAAATAAAAATAATATTTCTGAAAACATAACGATATTAAATTATTCATATGAAATTCCAAAATTATTAATGGCAAGTGATCTTGTAATTGCAAGTTCAAGTGCAATGACACTTGCTGAAGTGTCGGCGGTTGGAATTGCAAGTATTTTAATTCCAAAAGCATATACTGCAGGGAATCATCAAGTTTTTAATGCTAAAAGCTACGAGAATAAAGGTGCTTCAAAAGTTATATTAGAAGAAAATTTAAACGGAGATATTTTATATAATAATATAGTTGAACTGATTTCAAATGATAATTTAAGAAATGGGATGGCATTGAATTCAAAAAAAATCGGGAATATTGAAGCTGTAAAATTATTGGTAGATAAAATAGAAAGTTTAAAATAATGAATAACGGAAATAGAAAAAAGAAAATTATAAAGCGTAGAAAGAAAAGGCTTTTGATAAGAAAAATAGTTTCTATAATAATTTTGTTTAGTATAATAATATTTTTTATGCTAAAATTGGGAGTATTTAATGTAAGATCAATTAATATAAAAGGGGCATCAGAAGCAAAAGAGTCTGAGATAATAAAAAAGTCTGAATTTAAAGTTGGAGAAAATTATTTTTCTGTAAATAAAAAAGATAGAATTAAAAATATAAATAATATTCCGATAATTAAAACTTCAAAAATTTCTTTTTCATTATCAAGGCGTGTAACTATTTCAGTTTATGAAAGAAAACCGATTCTACAAATAGAAAATTATATGGATTATTATTTGCTTGATGATGAATTTAGAATTATTGGAATAAAAAATGAACCATTACAAAATATTGTAGAACTTACCGGAATAGATGAAAAAGATTTAAAACTTGGAAAGTTTTTATACGCTAAAGATGATCAAACTAAAAATTTTATAAAAAAGCTTTTTGATGAAAAAGAAATTTTTCAAAATTTGAAAAGTGTAAATATAAGTTCTAATTCTATTAGGTGTATAAATAAGGATAATATTGAAATTAAATTTGGAGAACCTACTAATCTTGATTACAAATTTAAGATGTTAGGACAAGTATTGGAAGATATTAGGAAAACAAATAAAAGAGCCACTTTAATAGATATGAGTAAAGGAGATAATATTATAGTAGAAATAGAAAGTGATTATTCAAATGGTAATGATAAAAATGACAAAGATAATTTTGATGAAAATTTAACGGAAAGTGAAAATTAACGATGTTTTTTTATAATGAAGTGTTTAGATATTGACTATTTTACAATTTATTTATAAAATACTATTATAGGTTTATTATGATGAATAAGTAATTTATTATATAAGGAGGATGTTTATGTTGGATTTTGATATGGATCATGATGATTTTGCCAAGATAAGGGTAGTTGGCGTTGGTGGCGGCGGAAATAATGCTGTTAACAGAATGATAAATGCCGGAGTTAAGGGAGTAGAATTTATTGCTTTTAATACAGATAGACAAGCATTAAAAAATTCTCTTGCAGAAAGTAAAATTCAATTAGGAGAGAAAGTAACAAAAGGGTTAGGTGCAGGTGCCAATCCTGATGTTGGAGAACAATCTGCAGAAGAGTCTCGTGATGAAATAAGAGCATGTCTTGAAGGTGCCGATATGGTATTTATAACTGCCGGAATGGGCGGTGGAACCGGTACTGGAGCAGCTCCTATAATTGCGGATGTTGCAAAAGAATTAGGATTACTTACAGTTGGTGTAGTAACAAAACCTTTTGCCTTTGAGGGTATAAAGAGAGCAAAATTTGCAGAGAGAGGAATTAACGCATTAAAAGATAAAGTAGATACATTGGTTATTATTCCAAATGATAGACTCCTTTCAATTTCAGATAAAAAGACAAGTTTTTCAAAAGCTTTTGAGATGGCGGATGAAATATTAAAACAAGGTATACAAGGTATATCAGATTTAATTTCGGTACCTAATCTAATAAATCTTGACTTTGCGGACGTTAAGACAATTATGTATGATAAAGGTATTGCTCATATGGGTATAGGTGTTGCATCCGGGGACGATAGAGCTACTGAAGCTGCTAAACTTGCTATAAATTCTCCTCTACTTGAAACTTCTATTCAAGGAGCAAAATCTGTACTTCTTAATATAACAGCAGGAAATGATCTTGGAATTTTTGAAGTTAATGAAGCTGCAGATTTAATTCGTGACTGTGTAGATGAAGATGCAAATATTATATTTGGAGCAGGAATTGATGAATCACTTAAAGATCAAATAAAAATTACAGTAATAGCTACTGAATTTGATCAATATAAAGAAGATAAGGGAAAAAAATTCCCAGGTCTTGATATTAGTGGCAGATCTGATTCTAAAGATTCTGTAAAAAATTTTGAAGATGGAGAATTAAAAATCCCTTCATTTTTAAGAACAAAGAAAAACTAATTAATGCCTCATCATTTGATGAGGTATTTTTGATGAGGTGATAATATGAAGTGTCCATATTGTGGGTATTCTGAATCTAAAGTTGTAGATTCAAGACCGACAGACGAAGGCAGTACAATAAGACGTAGAAGAGAATGTATAAATTGTAAGGGAAGATTTACAACTTATGAGAAAATTGAAGAGACACCTATAATAGTTGAAAAAAAAGATGGAAATAGACAGAGCTTTGATAGAAATAAAATAGTTCATGGAATAATAAAATCATGTGAAAAAAGACCTGTATCAATTGAAAAAATAGAAGCTGCAGTAGACAATATAGAAAAAAAGATTCAAAATTCATTAAAAAAAGAAATTACAACTACTGAAATCGGTGAAATGGTAATGCAGGAACTAAAAGAACTTGATGAAGTTGCCTATGTTAGATTTGCTTCTGTATATAGGCAATTTAAAGATGTAAATAGTTTTTTTGATGAACTGCAAGATATAATAAGCAAGAAGAAGTGATTTTATGGATTTATTTACTTTAAATATGCAGGAAAATTTAAAAACAAATGCACCGCTTGCAGAAAGACTAAGGCCAAAAAATCTAAATGAATTTTTTGGACAGAAACATCTTGTCGGTGAAGGAAGATACTTAAGTAGAATTATAAAATCGGACAGAGTATCTTCGATGATATTTTATGGACCGCCCGGAGTTGGGAAAACAACTCTTGCAAGAATAATTGCAAATACCACAAAAAAAAGATTTGTTCAAATTTCAGCTGTAACATCAAATATAAAAGAATTAAGAGAAGTGTTAAATGAAGCTGAAGAATTTTTAAAATATGAAAATAAAAATACTATACTGTTTATAGATGAAATTCATAGATTTAATAAAACTCAACAAGATGCTCTTCTTCCTTTTGTTGAAAAGGGAATTATAATTCTAATAGGAGCTACAACTGAAAATCCTTACTTTGAAGTTAATAAAGCATTAGTTTCCAGGTGCCAAATATTAACACTTGAAGCTCTTTGTCAGGAAGAATTAAGAGAACTTATAATAAAAGCTTTAAATGATGAAAATGGTTTCGGTAATTTAAATATAGAAATAGATGATGCTGCAATTAATTTTTTGATAAATAATTCTTCAGGTGATGGGAGAAATATTTTAAATTCTTTAGAAATAGCAATTTTATCTACAGATATGGTTGATAATAAGATAAAAATAGATATAGATATTATTAAAGATTGTTTACAAAGTAAAAACATAAATTATGATAAAAATGGAAATGAGCATTATGATACTGCATCAGCTTTTATAAAATCAATTAGAGGATCTGATCCTAATGCTGCACTTTTTTACCTTGCAAAGATGATAGAGTCAGGAGAAGAACCTAAATTTATAGCAAGAAGATTAATAATATCCGCATCAGAAGATATATCAAATGCGGATCCTATGGCGCTTGTAGTTGCAGTAGCGGCATTTAATGCAGTTAATATGGTTGGATTTCCGGAAGGCAGAATTATTTTAGCACAAGCAACCACATATCTTGCTACAGCTCCAAAATCTAATAGGGCATATCTTGGAATTAATTCGGCTATTAATGATGTGAAATATGGAACAAATTTTTATATACCGATGTATCTAAGAGATAAGCATAGTCCAGATATAAAAAAAGAAGCTATATATAAGTATCCTCATGATTATGAAAATAATTATGTAGAGCAACAATATCTTCCAAGTGAATTTGTAGATAGGATTTATTATGAACCATCTAACAATGGATATGAGAAAAAAATAAAAGATTTTATGGCTAAACTTAAAGATAAATAAGAAAAAAATAGAATTAGAAATTGTGTTTTTCAATCAATTTGATTATGGAATAGAGCATAAATATTTAAAACATAGCATTGTGTTTTTTAATAAATATTTATGCTCTTTTATATTTGATTAAATATTGCTATAATATTAACTAGGAAATCATTTTCGTAAGGAGGAATTATAATTATGAAGAAAAGAATGTTATCTTTGTTATTGGCACTTATTATGATATTAAGTGTTGGTAATAGTGCACTTGCCTGTACAGGAACTTATGTAGGAAAAGATGTATCTAAGAATGGTTCTACTTTAATTTGCAGAACAGAAGATATAGGTGGAGGACATCCGAAAAGTTTTGTTGTATATCCGGCTGCAGATCATAAAGACGGTGAAATGTATGAAGATCAAATAACGGGGTTTAAATGGCCTCAAGCTATGCATACTTATCAATATTGTGCAGTTCCTGATTCAGATGGCTATGATGATGATGGTATTTATGACGAAGTTGGTTATAACGAAAAAGGAGTTGCAATATCTGCAACAGTATCTGCAGATTATAGAGAAGAAATTGAAAAAGTAGATCCTCTTATTGATACTGGTCTTAGAGAAGCAGACATAACTACATTAGTTCTTTCAAGATGTAGCACAGCTAAAGAAGGCGTTAAACTTCTTGGAGAAATAATTGATAAAGAGGGAGCTGCTGAATGTAACGTTTTAATGATAGCAGATCATAAAGAAGCGTGGTACATGGAAATAGTATCAGGACATCAATATGTTGCAATTAAATTGCCAACTGATGTTTGTGCGGTAATTCCAAATTGTTTATGGCTTGATTACGTAGATGTAAATGATACAGAAAATGTTATAGCATCTAAAGAATTAATTAGTATGCCTGAAAAACATAATTTAATAAAAAAAGTAAATGGAAAGTTTTCAGTGAGGGCAACTTATGCTCCTGAACTTCAAGATTATGATAGAGCAAGAGTATGGGGCGGACAAAATTTTCTTGCACCTTCAAAAAAATTGTCTTATGAAAGTAACTATAATTTATTTTTCAAACCGGATAAAAAGGTTTCTTTAAAAGATGTTATGGAATTACAAAAATATAGATATGAAGGAACTAAGTTAGATGGAAATAAGCCTGAAAATAAAGGCGTAAGAGTTATAGGAATAGAAAGACAAGTTGAGTGTCATATAATAGAATTAAAAGAAAATTTCCCTGCAAAAGTTCCTGGAATTTTATGGCTTGCTATGGGAAATGCGGAACACAATGTGTATGTTCCATACTTCCCTAATTTATCAAAAACTCCTGAGGCATATGCTAAAAAATCATCAAATTTTGATGATACACAGGCATATTGGGTATTTAGAGGATTATCTACATTAGCTGAATTAAATAGAGATAAATATGGAAAGAGTATTAGAGAATACTGGAGTAAGTATCAAGATAAATTAATAGAAGAACAAGATGCAAGAAATAAAGAATTTTTAGTTTTGTATCATCAAGATCCTAAAAGAGCAGTTGAATATGCAAATGAAATGGCAGAAAAGCTGGGAATGCAGGCTTTTAAAGATGCAAAATCAATGTACTCTGAGTTATTTAGATATGTTGCCGAAGATGTAGCAAGAACAGCTAAAAAGCCATTTGTTCCATCAATAGCTCAATAATGAAAAGATAAGGTCCTAAAGGGCCTTATTTTTATGTAAAAATACTTCTACAATTTGACAAACTGTTACAAAATGGCTATAATACAACCTATATATAAATTGAAAATAAAAAATAAAGTTGATATATTAGGAGGAATTATGAGATTAACTATTAGAGAAATTTTAGAAAACAGTCAAAAATTTATTGATAGAGATGTAAAAATTGAAGGATGGATAAAAACAAGCAGATCATCTAAAAATTTTGGATTTATAGAACTTACAGATGGTTCGTGCTTTGGAAGTCTGCAAATTGTATACGATGATAAGCTGCAAAATTTTTCTGAAGTTGAAAAATATCCCATAAGTTCTTCTCTTTTAGTAGAGGGAAAAATCGTGGAAAGTCCCGGAGCAAAGCAGCCAATTGAGCTACATGCAGTAAAAATTGAAGCTTACTGTGAATCTGACAGAGATTATCCGCTTCAAAAAAAGCGTCATACGATGGAATATTTAAGAACTATTGCACATTTAAGGGGAAGATCTAATACATTTAATGCAGTATTTAGAGTTAGATCTATTCTTGCGTTTGCAATACACAAATTTTTCCAAGAAAAAGGATTTGTTTATGTAAATACTCCACTTATAACAGCATCAGATGCAGAAGGGGCAGGAGAGATGTTTCAAGTTACAACTCTTGATTTAAAAAATATTCCTTTAACTGAAGATGGTAAAGTTGATTTTTCGAATGACTTTTTTGGAAAATCAACTAATTTAACTGTATCTGGACAATTAGAGGCTGAATCATTTGCTTTAGCATTTGGAAACGTGTATACTTTTGGACCTACTTTCAGAGCTGAAAATTCAAATACAGCAAGGCACGCTGCAGAATTTTGGATGATAGAACCGGAACTTGCATTTGCAGATCTTGAAGAAAATATGAGAATTTCAGAAGAAATGTTAAAGTATATAATTAAATATGTACTTGATAATGCAAAAGATGAAATGGAGTTTTTTAATAGCTTTATTGATAAGGGACTTTTTGAGAGACTTAATAATGTTGTAAATTCTGATTTTGGTAGAATTACTTATACAGAGGCTATAGAAGTATTAAAAAAATCAGGACGTGAGTTTAAATATCCTGTTGAATGGGGAGTTGACTTACAGACTGAGCATGAGAGATATTTGACTGAAGAAGTATATAAAAAGCCTTTATTTGTAATAAACTATCCAAAAGAGATAAAAGCTTTTTATATGAAAGAAAACGAAGATAAAAAAACGGTAGCTGCAATGGATCTTCTTGTACCCGGAGTTGGAGAAATAATTGGAGGTTCTCAGAGAGAGGATAGACTTGAAGTATTAGAAGAAAAAATGAAAAATATTGGAATGGATATGGACACATATAAGTGGTATTTAGATCTTAGAAGGTATGGTAGCGCTCAACACTCAGGATTTGGACTTGGATTTGAAAGAGCTGTAATGTATGTTACAGGTATGAGCAATATTAGAGATGTAATACCATTTCCAAGAACAGTTGGTTCTGCAGAATTTTAGGAGGAACAGATGAATAATTATAATCCAAATGAAATAGAAAAAAAATGGCAAAAGTTTTGGGATGATAATAAAACTTATGTTACAAAAAATGAATTTGACAAGGAAAAATTTTATGCATTAGTAGAATTTCCATATCCTTCAGGACAAGGACTTCATGTAGGACATCCAAGACCTTATACTGCACTTGATATTGTTGCAAGAAAAAGAAGATATGAAGGATATAATGTTTTATATCCGATGGGATGGGATGCATTTGGACTTCCAACTGAGAATTTTGCCATTAAAAATAAAATTCATCCTGCGAAAGTTACTAAACAAAATGTAAATAGATTTAAGAAACAGCTAAAATCAATAGGATTTTCCTTTGACTGGTCAAGGGAAGTTAATACAACAGATCCTAAATATTATAAATGGACTCAATGGATATTTTTACAACTTTTTAAAAGAGGGCTTGCATATAAAACTGAAATGCCTGTAAATTGGTGTCCTTCATGTAAAGCGGGACTTGCTAATGAAGAAGTAGTTGGCGGTAAATGCGAAAGATGCGGTCATGAGGTAGTTAGAAAAGTTAAAAGTCAATGGATGCTTAAAATTACTGATTATGCACAAAGACTTTTAGATGATCTTGAAGAAGTAGACTATATTGAAAGGGTTAAGACTCAACAAAAAAATTGGATAGGCAGAAGTGAAGGAGCTGAAATTAAATTCAATATTGCAAATTCAGATGATTATCTTGAAGTTTTTACAACGAGACCTGATACTATTTTCGGAGCGACATATATGGTAATAGCTCCGGAACATCCATTAATTGAAAAATATATTGATAGAATTAAAAATTTAGAGGCAATAGAAACATACAAGGAAGAGTGCTCCAAAAAATCTGATTTTGAAAGAACAGAGCTTTCAACTGAAAAAACAGGAGTAGTAATAGAAGGACTATATGCTATAAATCCGGTGACTGAAGAGCAAATTCCTATTTGGATTTCGGATTATGTATTAATGAGTTACGGTAAAGGTGCTATAATGGCAGTTCCGGCTCATGATACAAGAGATTATGAGTTTGCAAAGAAATTTGATCTTAATATAGTTCCTGTAATTGATGGTGGAAATGTCGGACAAGAAGCTTTCATAGATACTGAAACAGGAATTATGATAAATTCTGGATTTTTAAATGGAAAATCAGTTAAAGATGCCATTGATTCAATGCTAAAGTGGATTGAAGATAAGGGAATAGGACATAGAAAAATAAACTTTAAGTTGCGTGATTGGGTATTTTCAAGACAAAGATACTGGGGAGAACCAATACCTTTAATATATTGCGAAAAGTGCGGTTGGGTTCCGGTTCCTGAAGCTGAATTACCTGTTTTATTACCTGATGTTGAAAACTATGAGCCTACAGATAATGGAGAAAGTCCTCTTTCTAAAATTGATAGTTGGGTAAATACAACATGTCCTCATTGTGGAGGCTTTGCGAAAAGAGAAACGGATACTATGCCTCAATGGGCAGGAAGTTCTTGGTATTTTTTAAGATATACAGACCCTGATAATGATATGGAGCTTGCATCAAAAGAAGCACTAAAATATTGGACTGCAGTTGATTGGTATAATGGAGGTATGGAGCATACAACTCTTCACCTATTATATTCAAGATTTTGGCATAAATTTTTATATGATATAGGAGTTGTTCCTACCAAAGAACCTTATAAAAAGAGAACATCTCACGGAATGATTCTTGGGAATAATGGTGAAAAAATGAGTAAGTCAAGAGGTAATGTAATAAATCCTGATGATATAATTAGAGATTATGGTGCGGATACTCTTAGAACTTATGAAATGTTTATAGGAGATTTTGAAAAGAACGCTCCATGGAGTGACAATGGCGTTAAGGGATGTAGAAGATTTTTAGAGAGAGTTTGGAATCTTCAGTCTATTTTAAATAACGGTGAAGATTATAGTAAGAGTCTTGAGTCCAGTATCCACAAGGCTATAAAAAAAGTTTCGCATGATTATGAGAACTTAAAAGCAAATACGGCAATAGCAGCATTAATGAGTTTATTAAATGAATTTAATGAAAATAAGAGTATCACTAAAAAAGATTTAAAAACATATTTAATACTTTTAAATCCAGTTGCTCCACATATAACAGAAGAATTGTGGGAAATTACAAATCTTGGTGGATATCTAAATCAAGCTAGATGGCCTGAGTATGATGAAGCAAAGACTATTGATGATAGTATTGCGCTTCCTGTTCAATTTAACGGCAAGGTTAGGTACACAATAGAGATTCCAAGGGATGCTAATATAGATGTTGCAAGGCAGATTGCTATGCAAAATGAAGTTTATAGAAATTATACTGACGGAAAGAATATTGTGAAGGAAATATATGTTCCGGGTAAGATTTATAATATTGTAGTAAAATAAAAAGAGAATCTGAAAAGATTCTCTTTTTTTGTCTTGTTTTTATGGCAAATCTATCAGAAATAAAGTATAATACTATAAAATGGGGTGTTATAAATGAATAGCATGACAGGATATGGAAGTGGAATAGCTTCTAATGAAAGATTCAGCATTAAAGTAGAAATGAAGTCTGTAAATAACAGATATTGTGATATATCAGTAAGACTTCCTAAAATATTATTTGCTCTTGAAGAAAGAGTTAAAAAATCTATAAAAGACAGTGTAAATAGAGGAAAGATTGATGTATTTATAAATCTTGAATACATTAATTCTACAGATGTTAAAATAGAAGTAGATACTGCTTTAGCTAAACAATATTATTTAGCTCTTACAGAACTTAAAAATGAGCTTAATATTAGTGATGATATATCTCTTAGGGATATATACTATATGCAGGGAGTTCTTGTAAATAAAAACAATGAAGAAGATATAAATGAATATTCAAAGATTTTGGATGAAGCATTAAATGAAGCTTTGACTAATTTTATTTCAATGAGAAATATAGAAGGAGAAGAAACAAAAAAGTTTTTTATAGAAAGAATTTCAGATATTGAAAAAATTTCCGCAATGATTAAAGAAAGAGCACCGATAACTTTAAAAGAAAATACAGAAAAGTTGAGGGAAACAATAGAGTCTAATGTAGATATTAAAAATCTAGATTTACCAAGGCTTAGTACAGAGCTTGCAATAATGTGTGACAGGTTATCTATTGACGAAGAAATTACAAGAGTTTTTTTACATCTTAAACAATTTAATAAAATAATCAATTTGGATGGAGCTATTGGAAGAAAACTTGATTTTTTAGTTCAAGAATTAAATAGAGAAGTAAATACAATAGGTTCTAAATCAACGGATATAGATACATTAAATTGTGTAGTTGAATTGAAATCCGAAATAGAAAAGATAAGAGAACAAATTCAAAATATAGAGTAGGAGTTAAAAAATAATTAAAATGATAAATATAGGCTTTGGAAATATTATTAATGAAAGTAGAATTATAGCGGTAATCGATCCTGATTCTGCTCCAATAAAGAGATTAATATCTGAAAGTAGAGATAAGGGGTTATTAGTAGATTCGACTTATGGACGAAAGACAAGATCTGTTATAATTATGGATACAAGTCAGATAATTCTTGCTTCTATACAACCGGAAACAATAGCGGCAAGGATAAGTGAAGGAAAAGTTAAGGAGGATTGATTTTTTTGTCAGCAGGTTTTTTATTAGTGTTATCAGGACCTTCAGGAAGTGGAAAGGGTACAGTAAGTCAAGCACTTATGAGTAGAAATAATAAGATATCCTTTTCTACATCGGTTACTACAAGAACTCCTAGACCAAATGAAGTTAATGGAGAAAATTATTTTTTTACTACTATTGAAGAATTTGAAGATATGGTAAAAAATGATGAACTTCTTGAATATGCTTTTGTACATACAAATTATTATGGAACTCCAAAAAAGTTTGTATTTAGCGAAATAGAAAAAGGTGAAATAGTTCTATTGGAAATAGATGTTCAAGGAGCATTACAAGTAAAAGAAAAATATAAAGAGGCAGTATTTATATTTTTACTTCCACCGACAATGGACGAATTAAAAAGTAGACTTATAAAGAGAGACACAGAGACGGAAGAAGAAATCAATACGAGATTTAAAAATGCATTTAGAGAACTTGACTTTGTCGGTGAATATGATTATTTTGTTGTAAATAATACAGTTGAACAAGCTGTTATAGATATAGAAAACATAATTGAAGCTGAAAAGCTTAGAGTTAAAAGACATAAAGATATAAAAAAAGAAGTAATGAAAGAAAAGAAAGGTGAGTAAAATGATAATACCTTCATTTAATAAAATAAAAAATGTAACAGATAGCAGATATTCTTTAGTGGTACTAGTTTCTAAAAGAGCAAGAAAAATTGTGGACGGTTCAGCTCCACTTGTTAATACTGAGAATGAAAAACCGGTATCAATAGCTATTGAAGAAATAATGGACAAATCTATTTTGTTTGGGGAGCCTATGTCAGATCGTGCTTATAACAAAAAAATAGAGGATGAAAAAGTGCATAAACTCGAAATTCTTAAAAATAGCAGAATGAAAAAAATGAAAGATGAATATGAAGAAAATTCTAAAATAGAAGATGAGATTAATGATGAAGAAGTTAATTTTAAAGAGAGTATGAGTGAAAATGCTTAAAAATAAAAATATATTACTTGGAGTTACAGGAGGTATTGCTGCATATAAGGCACCATCTATTGTAAGTAATTTGCGAAAACAAGGCGCTAATGTAAAAGTTGTAATGACTAAAGCTGCATGTGAATTTGTAACTCCACTTACATTTCAGACAATGTCCAATGATATAGTACATGTAGATATGTTTAAACAACTTTCAAATATGGATGTTGAACATATTTCTCTTGCAAAGTGGGCAGATATAATTGTTGTTGCACCGGCAAGTGCAAATACGATTGCAAAGTTTGCAAATGGTATTTGTGATAATTTACTGACTACTATATTACTTGCAAGTCGCTCAAAAGTGATGATAGTCCCTGCTATGAATACATTTATGTTAAATAGCCATGCCAATAGAGAAAATATGAAAAAATTATCAGATAGAGGTGTGATGATACTTGACACTCAAAATGGTGTATTGGCATGTAATGATGTTGGGGATGGAAAAATGTTAGAGCCGGCAGAGATTATTGATGAAATAGATAGTGCTCTTACGGAAAAAGACTTAGAAGGAAAAAGATTTGTAATTACAAGTGGCGCTACTATTGAACCTATAGATCCCGTTAGATATATTACAAATCATTCAAGCGGTAAAATGGGTTATGCTCTTGCTAAGCAAGCTAAGAAAAGAGGAGCGGATGTAACTCTTATTTCAGGTTCTGTAAGTATAGAAGCGCCTAAGGTTGATAATTTTGTTAAGGTATCTACGACTCAAGATATGTTCAATGCAGTTGAAAAATATTTTGATAAGTGTGATGTTTTAATAAAAGCAGCAGCCCCTGCAGATTATAGACCTAAAAAGTATAGTGAAGAAAAAATAAAGAAAACGGCACAAAAGGATTTGGAATATATTGAGCTTGTTCATAATATAGATATAGCAAAACATTTTGGAAATAGCAAAAAGAATCAAATTGTTGTGGGTTTTGCAGCAGAGTCAAATAATGAGATAAATTATGGAATCGGCAAGCTTAGAAGTAAAAATTTTGATATTATTGTTGTAAATAATATAAAGCAAGCAGGAGCAGGATTTAGAACTGATACTAATATCGCCAGTATTATTGATAGAGATGAAAATGTAGAAACTCTGGGTTTAATGACAAAGACTGAACTTGCAAATGTAATATTAAATAAGGTTAGAAAATTATTTTAAGCAAGAGAAAATCTTGCTTTTTTAATGGTGGTTATATGAAATATGCAAGTGTTTTTATACAAAATAGCGTATCTAAGATAGATGATTTATATTTATATAAATGTCCGGAAAACTTATTTATTGAAATCGGAATGAGAGTAATAGTTCCTTTTGGCAGAGGTAATAGTACAAGAATTGCATTAGTTGTAAAAATTCATGACAATATAGAAAAAGTAAATTATAAATTAAAAACTATAATTAATGTAATAGACTATGAACCAATATTGGAAAAAGATTTAATTGAGCTTGGTTTTTGGATGTCAGATAGGTATTTAACTACTTATTCTCAAAGTTTTTCTCCTATATTTCCACCGGGAGATGTTAAAAAAATCAAAAAAATTGCAAAAATAAACGAGAATATTAAGCTTAATGATAGTCAGAATGAGTTTATAAGACTCCTAGAGAAAAATAATTATGAACTTGATTTTTTGGATGGAGATGAAAAATTAAAAAATTTTTTAAGAGTTCTTATAGAAAAGAAAGTAATCGAAATTGATTTTAAGATTGATACAATAGGTGGGGAAAAAACACAGAAATATGTTAAGTTGTCAAAAAATTACTTGAGAAAAATTGGAGAGAAATCATTAAAAATAACTGAAAAGCAAAGCTTAATTATTAAATATTTACAAGAAAAAATTGAAACTTCAAGGGCTAATTTACTTTCAGATTTAAAATTATCGGATGCTCCATTAAAAAGTCTTGTAAATAAAGAAATAGTTGAACTGTATGATAAATTTATTGAAAGAAATCCATATAAAGATAAGCAAAAATTAGAATCAAAAATATTAAATGATGAACAGTTAAAAGTTTTAAATGGGATATTTAATTCAAATAAAGAAACTGATTTAATATATGGACTAACGGGAAGTGGAAAAACTGAAATTTACTTAAAACTTGCAGAAGAAGTTATAAAAGCCGGTGGACAAGTTATAGTTCTTGTTCCTGAAATTGGGTTAACTCCTCAGATGATTGAAAGATTTATGGGAAGGTTTGAAAATAAGGTTTCTGTACTTCATTCTAAGTTGTCTACCGGAGAGAGGTATGATCAGTGGCAAAAAATTAAAAATGGATATGTTGATGTAGTTGTTGGAGCTAGATCTGCAATATTTGCACCGTTTAAAAATTTAAAATTAGTTATAATAGATGAAGAACATGATAGTTCGTATAGATTTCATAATGCATTGAGATATGATACATTAGAAGTTGCTCAAAAGAGGATGAATATATTAAATGGAAAAGTTATTATAGGAAGTGCAACTCCAAGTATTGACAGTTATTATAATGCATTAAGTGGGAAATATGGACTATTTAAGTTAAAACATAGAGCTGTTTTAGGTGCTAAACTTCCAACTGTTCAAATTGTTGATATGAGAAAAGAGCTTCTTAGAGGTAATGTTTCTATTTTTAGTGAACAACTTCGTAATTTAATAGAAGAAAAATTAGAAAAAAAAGAACAAATAATATTGTTTTTAAATCGAAGAGGATTTTCTAATTTTGTATCATGTAGATCTTGTGGTCATGTTATAAAATGTGATAATTGTGACATATCTATGACATATCATAAAAACACAAATTCGCTTAGATGTCATTATTGCGGTTCAACTAAGAAAATGGTAGATAGATGCCATGAATGTGGAAGTAAGTTTATAAAACAGTTTGGAGTAGGAACTCAAAAAGTTGAAGAAGAAGTACAAAAATTATTTCCTAATGCAAGAATTATTAGAATGGATAGAGATACAACTGTAAGAAAAAATTCTTATGATAATATTTATGAAAGTGTAAAAAACAAAGAAGTAGATATTTTAATAGGAACTCAAATGCTTGCTAAAGGATTAGATTTTGAAAATGTTACATTAGTTGGGATAATAGCGGCAGATTTATCTTTATACATTTCAGATTATAAAGCTACTGAGACTACATTTGAACTTTTAACTCAAGTTTCCGGGAGGGCAGGAAGATCGAATAAAGGCGGAGATGTTATTATACAAACTTATGAACCTGATAATTATAGCATTGTGTATTCTAAAAATGCAGATTATGAGCGTTTTTATAATAAAGAGATAGGATATAGAAAAGAATTTAATTATCCTCCTTTTATTAAGCTTGTAAATATACATTTATATTCTGAATTTGAAAATAAGCTTGATTTTATGGCAAATGAAATTTTAAATTCATTTGCTGGAGAAATTAGAGGATATAAAGTTGAACATACAAGGATAATAAAAATGCCTAAAATAAAAAATGTATTTAATCGTAAAATAACGCTTAAAGTTGATCCTAATAATTTGGAGGAGTTAATTGAAGTTATAAAAAGGGTATTAATAAATAGTAGATTAAAGCTTAATAAGAATAATATATTTATTGAAATAGAATTTATATGAGGTGAATTATGGCATATAGAGTTATACGAACAGATGATGATCCTGTTCTTAGAAAGATATCGAGAGAAGTTGTAAAATTCGATGATAGGCTTAAAACCTTAATAGAAGACATGTATGAAACGATGGATAAGGCAGAAGGAGTTGGATTAGCAGCTCCGCAAGTCGGTGTACTAAGAAGAGTCATAACCGTTGATGACAGAACGGAACATAGATTTGCTCTTATCAATCCTGAAATAATTTTTGAATCGGGAACACAATTAGGTTATGAAGGTTGTTTGTCATTGCCAAATAAACAAGGTAAGGTTAAAAGATTTAACGAAATTAAGGTTAAGTACTTAGACGAAAATGGAGAAAAAAAAGAAATAGAAGCTAAAGAATATCTGGCAAGAATTCTTCAACATGAGATAGATCATTTAAATGGAATTTTATATTCTGATATAGCTGAAGAGATGTATGTTATAAATAGTGAAGATGAGGAAATATAATGAATATAATTTTTATGTCTACTCCTGAATTTGGGATAGATGCACTTGATGCGCTTAATGAAAAATATAATATAAGTGCAGTTATAACTCAAGTTGATAAAAAAAGAGGAAGAGGTAAAAAGCTGCTTTCATCTCCAATAAAAGAGAGAGCATTAGCTCTTGGGCTTGAAGTTTATCAACCTGAGGATATAAATTCAGAAGAATCAGTCAAATATTTAAAATCAAAAAATGCGGATTTATTTGTTGTAGTAGCTTATGGACAAATTTTAAAAGAAGAAGTATTATACTTACCTAAATATTATTCAATTAATATTCATGCGTCATTACTTCCAAAGCTTAGGGGGGCGGCACCCATAAACAGAGCAATAATAAATGGAGAAAGTTGTACAGGAATAAGTATTATGAAAATGGAGAAAGGTCTTGATACGGGTGATGTTGCGATAACAGATTGCATTGAAATCGGAAAGCTTTCTGCATCTGAGCTTGAAAAAAAACTTGCTAAAATGGGAGCAAAATTAATAGTAGAATTTATAGAAAAGTTAAAAAATAAAAATGTAAATTTTAAAAAACAAGATGAAGAATTGGCGACTTATGCTGAAAAAATAGAAAGAGAAACAGGGCATATTGATTTTAAAAAAATGAGTGTATTTGAAATAGACAGACTTGTAAGAGGCCTTAATGACAGAATGTATGCTTCTTCAGTATACAAAGGAGAAAGATTTAAAATAGTAGAAGTTGAAATTTCAAAAGATATTCAAAATAAATTACCGGGAGAGATTATTGATTCAAATAAGAAATTAATTATTTCAGCAATAGATGGAACTGTTTCAATATTAAAGCTTCAATTTCCGGGGAAAAAGTTAATGGATATTAAATCGTATCTTGCCGGAAATAGTTTTAAAGTCGGAGAAATTTTGGGGGTGTAGTATTATGTTTGGTTATGGTTATTATGGTATTGGTTTCCAATATATGTATTATATAATACCCGGATTGTTACTTGCTATGTTTGCTCAATCAAAAATCAATTCTACTTATGAAAAATATAGAAGAATTGATTCAAATACAGGATTAACAGGTGCAGATGTTGCAAGGCTAATAATGGATAGAAATAATTTAAGAGATGTAAGAATTCAAATGATAGGTGGAAAACTTTCAGATAATTATGATCCTGAAAATAAAGTTTTAAATTTATCGTCTGATATATATTCAGGAAGAAGTATAGCAGCACTTGGAATAGCGGCACATGAAGTGGGGCACGCTATTCAGCATGAAAGAGGATATATTCCATTAAAAATTAGAGCTGCACTTGTTCCGGCTGCAAATATAGGATCTAATTTGTCAATGATATTTATAATGATGGGATTGTTTTTCTCGGCATTTATGATAAAACTTGGAATAGCAATGTTTGCGATAGCAGTTTTATTTCAGATAGTTACACTACCTGTAGAATTTGATGCAAGTAGAAGAGCACAAGCTGAATTATCTAACAATATTTTGTCGGTTGATGCACTTGTAGGAACGAAAGAAGTTCTTTCGGCAGCGGCATTAACTTATGTTGCATCTACATTAATTGCATTGGGACAACTTTTTAGATTATTGGCATTATTCGGAAAGAGAAGAGATTAAATATGAAAGATATTAGAAAAAAGGCACTTTTTATAATAGATAATGTCCTTTATAAGGGTGCCTTTTTAAATGAAGAACTGTTAATTTTATCTAAATCTAAAATTGACAAAAGAGATTATAATTTAATAGTTAATATAACTACAGGAGTAGTCCAAAATAAGCTTTTATTAGAACATATTGTATCTAAGTATTCTAAAATTAAAATAAAAAAAATACACAGAACTATTTTGACTATTTTACAAATGGGAATATATCAGATATTTTTTACAAGTAGAATACCTGACTATTCTATTATAAATGAAAGTGTAAATTTAGCTAAAATTTTTGGGAATCAAGGGTCGGCAGGATTTGTGAATGGATTACTTAGGAATATTTTAAGAGATAAAGAAAATATAGAAAAGTCTGAATTTTGGTTAAATGATGTAAAAGAGACAGATTATGCTGAGTATCTTTCCATCTATTATTCACATCCTAAATTTTATGTAGACTTAATTTTAGAAGAAAAGGGAAAAGATTTTACAAAAGAACTTTTAAAATGCAATAATGTACAAGCGCCATTTACAATAAGAGTAAATACATTAAAATGTAGTGTCGAAGACTTAGCGGGCAAGCTTAAAAAAAGAGGATTTGATACAGAAAAAACTAAATATTCCAAGAATGCTTTAATTGTAAAAAATCCTGAATCGATTTTGGATTCATTTTTGTTTAAGGAAGGGTATTTTTATATTCAGGATGAGGCATCTATGCTTGTATCAGAATTTACAAAATTTAATGAAAAGGCAAAAGTTTTAGATTTATGTAGTGCTCCCGGAGGGAAGAGTTTTAATATAGCTATGTTAAATAGAGATGCATCAATAATTTCATGCGATATTTCAAATAAAAAAATTTCGTTGATTCGAGAGAATATGGAGAGGCTTGGAATTAAGAACATAAAAATTCTAAAGAATGATGCTACGATATATAATAAAACTTTTTATAATTTATTTGACAATGTAATTGTGGATGCACCTTGTTCGGGTCTTGGATTATATAGGAGAAAGCCGGAAATAAAATGGAATAGGAAGCCTGAAGACATAGAGAAACTCACAAAAATTCAAATGAATATAATAAATAATGCATCTAAATATGTAAAAATAGGCGGAATAATAACATATTCCACATGTACAATAACAAGAGAAGAAAATGAAGATATAATTAATAAATTTTTAGATGAAAATAAGAATTTTGAAATTGAAAAAATAGAGAATTCAGATATTTTAAAAATATATACTAATACCCATAATATGGATGGTTTTTCTATAGCAAAGATTAAGAGGATTAATTGATGGAAATTAATAACCTGTATTTAGATGAAATTGAAAACAAAGTAAAATTTTATGGAGAAAAAAATTTTAGAGCTATGCAGCTATATAATTTTTTCCATAAGCAAAAAAGGACAGACATAGAAAATTCTAATCTTCCTAAGAGTTTGATTACAAAGATTTTAGAATATGAAAAAATTCAGACAGTTTCAATCCTTGAAGAGTATTCATCAAAACTTGATGAAACTAAAAAATTTCTATTTAAACTTGAAGATAAAAATATTGTTGAAGGAGTATTAATGAAATATAAGCATGGGTATTCTCAATGTATTTCAACTCAAGTTGGTTGTAGAATGGGTTGTGTTTTTTGTGCGTCAACAAAAGAAGGATTAATTAGAAATTTATCTGCTTATGAAATGCTTGGACAAGTTTATGAAGTTGAAAAAAGGTTTAATATAAATGTATCTAATATAATTTTGATGGGTAGTGGAGAGCCTTTTGATAATTATGATAATGTAATTAGATTTTTAAAATTAGTTCATAGCAAAGAAGGAAAAAATTTAAGCTATAGAAATATAACAATATCTACTTGTGGAATAGTAGATAAGATATATGAGCTTTCTAAAGAAAATTTGCCAATAACTCTTGCAATATCTCTTCATAACACTAATAATATTAGTAGAGACAACATTATGCCAATTAATAAAAAATATAACATTGAACAGATAATACAAGCTTGTAAAAATTATTCAAATATGACAAATAGCAGGATAACTTTTGAGTATACTTTAATTGGAGGTCAGAATGACACATTAGAAAATGCACAAGAACTTAAAAGTTTAATTAATGGATTAAAAGCTCATATAAATTTAATTCCATTAAATCCGATAAAAGAATATAATAAGAAAAGACCAAACCAAAAAGAAGTTGAAGATTTTAAGAAAAAGCTTGAAGCTTTGAAGTTAAATGTTACAATAAGAAGAGAATTAGGTGCGGATATAATGGCATCATGTGGACAACTTAGAAGAAAGTATGAAGGAGGCGATAAAAATGTTTGTAGCTGCGACTGATAAGGGATGTATTAGAGATAATAACGAAGATTCGTATTATATTCCCGGTAAAATCGAAAATATTTTTATACTTGCCGATGGTATGGGAGGTCATTTAGCTGGAGAAACCGCCAGTCAAATGGCTGTTCAAACAATAGTGGATTATTTTTCTGAAGAAAATATTAATTCTGATGAAGAGCTTGAAAGAGTAATAGTAAATTCAGTAAAAATGGCTAATGAAAAAATTTTTAATTTATCTCGTGAAGATATGAAATATAGAGGAATGGGAACAACTCTTTCTATGTGTTATATTTATGATGGATATTTATACTATGTCAATATCGGAGATAGCAGAATATATGAGATAAATTGTGATGAGATAAATCAAATTACAACAGATGATTCTTTTGTCAATTATTTAATTCAAATAGGAGAAATAACTGAACAGGAAGCTAAGGAGCATCCTAAGAAAAATGTACTTACAAAAGCCTTAGGTACATCAGAAACTATAGAGGTAACTGTAAATAAGCTGAAAATTAATAAGAATACAAAATATTTGTTGTGTTCAGATGGGCTTACAAATATGGTTGATGAAAAAGAAATATTAGAAATAATAAACAAATATGAAATTGAAATAGCCAAGGATAAATTAATTAAAGAAACTCTTTTAAATGGCGGAATTGACAATGTTACATTGATTATAATAGATAATAAGTAGGTGTTCTCATGATTGGTAAAGTATTAGGAAATAGATATGAGGTCCTTGAAAAGATAGGAACCGGAGGAATGGGCGATGTTTATAAAGCTCATTGCAGAAAACTTGATAGAATTGTAGCTATTAAGATTTTAAAAGCGGAATATAACGATGACAATAATTTCATTAGAAAATTTAAAAGAGAGTCACTTGCTGCTGCAAGTATTTCTCACCCTAATATAGTTAGTATTTATGATGTAGGTTCAGAAGAAATTGATTCTCAAAAAGTTCATTATATTGTAATGGAATATATAGATGGAAAAACATTAAAAGAAGTTATAAATGAAGAAGGGCGTTTAAATGAAAAACGAGCTTTAAATTATTGTGTGCAAATTGCTGAAGCATTAAAAGTTGCACATTCAAAGAATATTGTGCATAGAGATATAAAATCTCAAAATATTATGGTTACTAAGGATGACAGAGTAAAGGTAACTGACTTTGGCATAGCAAGAGTTGCTGACAATTCAACTGTTACAGCTACAAATGCAATAATGGGTTCTGTACATTATTTTTCTCCTGAGCAAGCAAGAGGTACTAAAGTAGATAATAGGTCAGACATATATTCTCTAGGTATTGTACTTTATGAAATGTTAACGGGTAAACTTCCTTTTGATGCAGAAAATCCTGTATCAGTAGCACTTATGCAGGTTCAAAGTAATATGCCAAAGCCATCTTCAAGATATAGCGATATATCGTCAATGGCAGATTCAATAGTATTAAAGATGACAATGAAAGAACCTAATGATAGATATGCTGATGTATATAGCTTAATAAAGGATATAAAGGATATTCAATTTGGAAGAACAACTAATTTCAATTATACAAATAGCTCTTCAAGGAATACAATGCCTGTTAATAAATCGGAAATTGCAGCTTCAAGAGATAAAAAAGTTGTTAGAAGAAATACGCCTAAACCTGAACGTGTTATTGAAAAAGAGGTTAAGAAAAAGAAAAAAAGTTCTTTTACGCCTGTACTTCTTGGAATATTATGTGCATTATTGTTGTTTGGACTATTAATTTTTGTAGTTCCTAAAATAATGTCGGGAAATAATACGGATGTAGATAAGGTGGAAAAAGTATCAGTTATAAATATAGTAGGACTTGATGAAAAAGAAGCGGAAGCAAAACTTAAAGCAATTGGATTAGTTATGGAACAATCCGGAGTTGAAGAAAGAGAAGATAAAAATAATAGAGAAATTTTATCTCAATCACCAAAAGAAGGCGAACAGGTTGAAAAAGGTACTTCTGTAAGCGTAGTTGTAAACATAGTGGAAGATTCAATTAAGGTTCCTAATCTTGTGAATAAAACATTGGAAGAGGCACAAAGACTTGCTAAAGATTCGGGACTTAATATAATTGATATTCAAATGGATTATAGCGATACTGTTGAATCTGATAGGATAATTTCACAGGAACCTCAAGCAGAAAGCGAAGTATCAAAAAAACAAGGTATATCAATTCGCATTTCAAAGGGTGCTGAAGATAAGAGTAAGGAGATTCCAAATATAAGAGGTTTAACAGAAGCACAAGCTAAAGCTACACTTGAGAAAGTTGGATTTGTTGTTGATGTGAAATATATAAAGGCAAATAATGTGGACAGAGGAGATGTATCAAGATATGAACCCGAAGGAGTAGCAGATAAAGGTTCAACAATTACAATATATGTAAGTGAAGGTCCAAAAGAAGATGGAGATTTAAATCCATCTGACGGTACTTCTACTCAAAACAGTTTAAGCGTAGATCTTCCAAATGATGGACAAAGACATAAAGTAACTGTGTATAGATTTACACCAAACGGTGGAGAGTATAAAATATATGATTATATGAAATCTGCAGATGAAGGAACTGTTTTAGTTCCATTAGATTATGCGGAACACGGAGATAAATTTGAGATTTATGTTGATGACGAAAAAGTAAGAACTGAGGTTATTGATTAGGAGGATGAATGAAAGGTAAAATAATCAAACTTACCGGTGGTTTCTATTATGTTAATTCTGAATCTGAAGTTTACGAAACAAGAGCTAGAGGAAATTTTAGAAACAATGATATAAAGCCTTTAGTCGGGGATATTGTCGAATTTAAATATGATGAAAATAAACTGGGATATATTGAAAAAGTATATCCCAGAAAAAATAAGCTTTTAAGACCTGCAGTTGCTAATGTAGATCAAGTGTTAATAGTTATACCGACTAAGGATCCTAAGTACAATTTAAACTTAATAGATAAAATGATATGCTTTTATGAAAATAAGGTTGACATATTGATTGCTATAAATAAATATGATCTTGATAGGGATAAGGCTGAAGAATTAATGGAAATTTATAGAAAAGCAGGATTTAAAACATTCTTAATCTCTTATAAATATACATTTACGATAGATTTATTAAGAGAATATTTAAAACAAAAAACTACTGCTTTGTGTGGAGTTTCTGCTGCAGGTAAATCTACAATAGCAAGTAATATTTTGAAGAAGGATATTTTAATAGGAGATGTCAGCGAAAAGACAAAAAGAGGAAAGCATACTACAAGGCATACTGAAATTTTTACGGGAGATAATAATACATATATATTTGATACTCCGGGATTTTCAAGTTTTGATTTAGACATAAACAGTGAAGAATTGCAACAATTTTTTAGAGAATTTAAAAGAAATTCGGGTAAATGTAAATTTAATAATTGTAAGCATATAAATGAACCGGAATGTAATATAAAGAAAATGGTTGAAAATGGGCTAATATCTAAATCAAGGTATGATAGCTATTTAGAAATTTACAATGAACTAAAGGAAAAGGAGCGATATTTTTGATTTCACCTTCAATATTATCATGTGATTTTACTAATGTAAAAAAAGATTTTGATGCAATGAATGAAGCAAAGGCTGATTTTGTTCATATAGATATAATGGATGGAAATTATGTTCCGAATATATCGTTTGGACCGTCAATAGTGTCTCAATTTAGAAAGCTTACTGATATAGATTTTGATGTACATTTAATGATTAATGAGCCTGAAAAATATATAGAAGATTTTGTGAAAGCCGGAGCAAATATTATTACTATTCATCCTGATTCAACACTACATTTAAATCGAACAATTAATTTAATAAAAAGTTTTGGAATTAAAGCTGGAATTGCAATAAATCCTGCACAGGAATTATCTATTTTAGATTATACACTTGAAGATATTGATTTAGTTTTAATAATGAGCGTAAATCCGGGATTTGGAGGTCAAAGTTTTATAGAAAGCTCTACCAGAAAAGTTGAAGATGTTAAAAAGATTATAAATAATGCTAAATCAAAATGTTTAATAGAGGTAGATGGCGGAATAAAATTAAATAATGCACTTAAAGTATATAATGCAGGAGCTGATATTTTAGTTGCAGGTTCTGCAATATTTGGGAGTGAAAATCCAAAAAAAACTATAATTAAATTTAAAGAGCTTTTAAAATGAAGGGGTTATTAGTATCAGGTGGAAATAAAGTAAATTTTCCAATATTAGAAAGAGAATCTAAGAATTCTTTTATTGTATGTGCGGATGGTGGAATTAAAAATTTTGTTGGAACTTATTTAAAGCCTGATTTGATTGTCGGAGATTTTGATTCTATTGATGACAATGGTAAAAAATTTGTAAAAGAAAAAAATCTTGAATTTAAAAAATATCCATGCCAGAAAGATTTTACTGATACTGAGGCTGCACTTGAAATTTTACTTGAGAAGAATGTTGATGAAATAGTTATTTTAGGAGCAACAGGAACAAGGCTTGATCATACTGTTTCAAATATATTTTTACTTCAGAAACTTTTTGGGAAAATAAATGCTAAATTAATAGATAACAATAATGAAATATATTATTTTGAAAATGGTATTTATGAATTTGAAAAGTCCTGGTATAAATATATAAGTGTTATTCCTATAAGTACATGTGTTGAATATTCCACTGAAGGATTATTATATGATACAAATCATATTATAATAAATAGTACATCCGGAATAGGAGTTAGTAACGAAATATTGAATCAGAAGTGTAAAATAAATATTTATAATGGAAAAGGGTTTATAATAAAGTCGAATGACTGACTATAAACCCTTTTTTAGTTTTATTTCAGTTTTTAATCCGGGATTATTATAATAAAAATTTATTGTTCCTCCATGCAAGACAATTATTTTTTTTGTGATTAAAATTCCAAGTCCATGTACGTCTTGATTTTCTGTTTTTAAATTTAATTCAGTTATTTTTTGTTTAGATATAGATCCATTGTCTTTTATTATTATTTCTACATTATCATCAATTTTATTGAGAGATACTGTAATTATTACATTATCATTATGAATTATGCTGTTCAAAAGAATATTTCTTATCGCGCGTTCTATCAAATTTTTGTTGCAGTTTATTTTATATTCTTGGTCATTTGGGTTAAATTTGATTTCAAAAAACGTAGAAGAAGTATTGATAAGATCAACTATTATTTCTCTTAATAATTTTTTTATGTCCGTGTTTTCAAAACCATATTCAAAAATTGAATTTTCTAAAGTATATGTTAAATTTAGTCCTGAAATAATATTTTGCATTAGTTCGGAATTTTGCTTTATTATTTCAATTTCTTCACATTTACCTATTCTCTTTTCTAACAAATAACTGTATCCGATAGTTTTTGTAAGCGGGGTTCTAAGATCGTGACTTATTCCGCGAATCCAAAATTCTCTTTGAGAACTGTTATTTTTCATTAATTTTGATGTTTTATTTAAGGCTTGTTTTATTTCTATAAGATTTCCGTTTTCAGGGAGATTTATAGATTTATTTTCAGATAAGTTTTTAATACTTGTTGCAATAGGATAAACTTCATCGATTATTTTTTTCTTGGAATATATATACACTAAAAATAAAGCTGATATATCAAATAAAAAAACTATAAAAATCAATTTTAATATATTTGCAAATAAATCATATTGATAAAAATTTGTTGGAAATTTTTCATATACACCGTGAGGATATCCGATTACCAATATACCCTCATCTAATACAAAAGTAAATACCGGATAACCATCAAGGTACCACCTTGTGAATTTTATTATATCTTGAATACTATAATCTCTATTTAGGTGTTTTGGAAGATTATAATTTTCTTTAATTTTTCCGTTTGAAGATATTACCATTATCCACAAATTATTTTTATCTAAAAATTCTTTGTTTTTATCTGAAAGATTCAACTTTCCATTTTCTTCAATCATATAATAAACGCTTAACGGTTCTATGTCAGATTTATTGAATTTTTGGTAATTATAATATACTCCAAAAATAAATAAAAATAGTGATGCTATAAAAAACAGGAATATGATTATAAAGAATTTAAGAAGTGATTTTAGATAATATTTTATGGAGTTCATGTTTCTACCTTCAATTTATAACCAAGGCCTTTAAATGTAAGTAAGTTTTTAGGAGACGATGGATTTAATTCAACTTTTTCTCTAATTTTTCTGATATGTGCCATTAGTGAATTTTCATATCCAAAAGAATCAACACCCCAAATGGAATTTAATATTCCGTCTATTGTAACAATCTTATTTTTGTTTTCATAAAGAAGTTTTAAAATTTCATATTCTTTTGCAGTAAGGGGAATTTCTTTATTAGATTTGATGACTAATGCTTTTTCAAAATCTATTTTAGAATTTTTTAGAAATACAATGTTATCATCATTTCCATAACTTCTGTTTAAAATAGCAATAAGTCTAAGTTCCAATTCTTTTGGTAAAAACGGTTTAACTATATAATCATCTCCTCCAAGCATAAAGCTTTTATATTGATTTTCTATATCTGATATTGCCGATAAAAATAATACGGGAATATTATTGTTTTTTCGAAAGTATTTAATTAAATCAAATCCGAGTCCGTCAGGAAGTAATATATCGAGTATTGCAATATCAAATTTTTCTCTATCAAATAATTTAATTGCATCAGCTATATTGTAAGCACATTTTATATTTTTAAATCCACATTCATTTAAAATTCTCTTAACAAGATTTACAATTACTACATCATCATCTACTATTAAGATTTTTCTATTTTTTATATTCATAATTATACCTCAAAATTAAGTATATCATTTTATATTTGATATTTGTGGATTGATTTTAAAATTAAGGTAAATTTAAGGTTAATTAAAAGTAAATTTAAACATAAATTGATAATATACTGTTGAGGTGAGATTTATGGATAATTTTATAGAATTAACTAATTTAAAAAAGAATTATGGTAAAAATACAGTAGTAGATATTGATAATATGAAAATACCGGAAGAAAGTATCTATGGACTTATAGGACCGAATGGAGCAGGTAAATCTACGACAATGAAGATGATTTGTGGACTTACTGTTAAAGATGAAGGAATTATAAGAATTGCAGGAGAGGAGTTTAATGATAATAATAGGTTAAATATGCTAAAAAATATAGGTTCATTGATAGAGGGACCTGCATATTATAATAATTTAACTGCTTATGATAATTTGGATATAGTAAGAGAGCTTAAAGGTTTAAAGAAAACAGATATAGATGATGTTATAGATATTGTAGGATTAAAAAACAATATAAAAAAGAGGGTTAAAAATTATTCGCTTGGAATGAAACAAAGACTTGCCATAGCAATGGCACTTATGGGCTTTCCAAAACTTATAATTTTAGATGAGCCTACAAACGGATTAGATCCTCATGCTATGGAAGATATAAGAAATTTAATAAGGAACTTACCCAAAAAATATGGTTGTACTGTTATGGTTTCATCTCATATTCTCGATGAAATTGAGAAAGTTGCAGATAAAATAGGGATAATAGGAAATGGAAAGATGCTTTATCAAGGTACAATTTCAGACTTTAAAAGTAATTATAGAGGAGAAATTAAGTTTAAAACATCCGATAATAATAGAGCTACTAAAATTTTAGACAATATAAATTTTGAATGTGATGATGAATTTATAAAAATAAAATATGTTGAAAACAATGTGGTGGGAAATATTATTGAATTGTTGGTGAAGAACAATATAAAAATTTACAGAGTATTTGAAGAGATTAAATCTTTGGAAAATTTATTTATAGAATTTACTGAAAGGAATACTTTATAAGTGATGTTATGAAAAATAATGTGAATGTTAATTTAAGAAAAATAGAAAATAAAAAGTTTAGGGGAAGTTTTTTATTTTTGGTATTTTTAGCCTTTTTTACGATAAATGGATTTTTTATGTCTGTTGTTTTATTTTCAACAAATTTTAAAAATATGTTTAGTAGCAAGGATATCCCATGGAATTATGCATTGGATTTTTACTTTTTCATTAAGCAGTTATTAACTCCTATACTAATTGCCTCTATTATAAGTAAAGCAGTAAGTATCGAAAATGACACATATATGTGGAAATTTTTAAAAAGTTGCGGGGTCAGTTTTAATAAAATATATAGTGTAAAATTTTGGAATATTTATAAAAAGTATTTGATATATCAAATGTTAGAGTGGATTTTTCTCATATGTATTTCTAAATTTGTAGGACTTCATCAACCAATACCTATTTTTAGATTTATTGTATATTTTATATCGCAGAGTTTAATATCATTTTTACTTATGAGTTTTCATTATGTTTTATCTTTAAAATGGGAAAATCAACTAATATCAATTTCAATAGCGATAATAGGCACATTGGTAGGACTTCTATCATCACTTATTTCTAAATTTATCTGTATATTTATGCCTTATTCTTGGTATTTGTCACTTTCGTCAATTAAAGTTACGATGATTTCAGAGGACAAATTTGTAAGAAATATATTACCTATAAATTATTTACCGCTTATTTTATCAGGCATTCTTGGAATAACTATATATTTAATCGGTAGAAATATAAGAGGAGATGAATGATTTCATGATAAGAATTGAATTTAAGAAACTTAAAAACTCAAAGTTGTTTTTGCCGATCATTTTACTTCCAATATTTTCTGTAGGATATGGAACTGTAAATTATTATATAAACAGAGAAATATTAAATTTGGAATGGATTAGTCTTTGGACGCAGGTTTATCTGTTTTATGGATTAATATTTTTTCCGGCTCTTATTGGAATTGTATGTGCATATATTTGGAATAACGAACATAAAAATAATAATTTTAAATTATTATTCAGTTCATCAAAAAGTTTTTATAATATAATTCTATCTAAAATTTGTGTTGTATTTATTATTTCTTTTATAATACAAATATATTTTTTAATATTATTTAATATTTCTGGAAGTTTTTTAAATTTTAATAGTCAATTTCCATTTGAAATTTTATATTTTATTATAATTATAAATTTATTTAATATTTCTATAATATGTATTCAGTGTTATTTATCATTAAAAATAAATTCTTTTGCAATACCGGTTGCACTTTCAATTGTGTATGCATTATTAGGAATGTTGGCAGCAGCTTTTGCAAAAATACCTGAGCTCAAATATATTTTTAGCAATGCAAATATGACATTTGCCATGAATCATTTTCCATATAAATCATTTTCTAAATTGGAATATTTTAAAATGATGACATATAATTTTTTATTAACTATATTTTTTATAAAATTACAAGTTAGAGAACTTAAAAATAAATTAAAATAATTGAGAATCTTGTCTCCTTTTTTAACATTTATCAGCTGATTTATGATATTATTATATTAGGTGTTGATATGATTTTAGAAGCAATTATTATAGGTTTAATATTATCAAAATTTTTCAATGGAAATTTTGATAATTTCAATAAATTTAATTTAAAAGGAAAGTCTTTAATTGTCATTGGAATTATTTCAAATTTATTGATAATTTTATTTACAAGTTATGATTTTAAGATAATCACATATACTGTAATCAAATATTATGAGTATTTTCATATTATTTCATTTGCAGTTTTAATTATAGGTCTGTTATTTAATTATGATAATTTTGGGATAATTTTAATTTCAATAGGTCTTATTTTAAATTTGGTGCCAATAATTTTAAACGGGAAAATGCCTGTTGATTATGAAGCACTTTTATTGACAAATAATAATAGACTTATTGATATTATTTCTAAAGGTAGAAGTTTAAGTCATATAGTGCTTGACAATCCTAAAGCTAGAATTTTATCTGATATAATAGCGATTACAAGTCCTTATCCAATGCCCAAAGTCATAAGTATTGGAGATATTTTGATTTCAGTTGGACTGATTTGTTCATTAATTTTAATTTCGAGGAGAAAATCATGAATTTTTTTGACAATATTTTTAATATAATAAGAGTTAGAGATATTATAGATATAACCGTAATAGCTATTATTACATATAATTGTTTAAAATTATTAAAGGGAACTCGTGCGGAGCAACTTGCAAAAGGTATCTTAGTTATATTGATTTTGACTAAATTAAGTGAATGGGGAAAATTTTATACTCTTTATTGGTTGCTGAATAAACTTATGACATGGGGAATTGTTGCACTTTTAATAGTTTTTCAACCTGAACTTAGAAGAGGACTTGAATTTTTAGGGCGCTCAAGTTCAATTAGAAATAATTTAAATACTAAGTATGAGATGCCTTCAACTGTTACAGAAATTTGTGATGCAGTTGCTTCTCTTTCACGACAAAAGATAGGAGCATTAATTGTAATTGAAAGAAAAACCGGATTAAATGAAATAGTTGAAACCGGAACAAGCATTGATGGATATGTTTCAAGCGGATTATTGATTAATATATTTATTCCAAATACTCCTCTTCATGATGGAGCTGTCATTGTTAAAGGAGATAGAGTTGTTGCAGCAGCTTGTTTTTTACCTTTATCTGATAACGGCAATATTTCAAAAGAACTTGGAACACGTCATAGAGCGGGGATTGGAATTACAGAAAGATCTGATTGTTTGAGTATAATAGTTTCAGAAGAAACAGGTTCAATTTCTATAGCTGAAGGTGGAATTATTTCAAGATATCTGGATTTACCGACTTTAAAAACTATATTAGAAAAGGTTTATACTAAAACATCAATAGAAACTACTAATTCAATATTAAATAAATGGAGGATAGGTAATGAAAAAGGCAATAACTCAGATAAGTAAAGAAAGAATGCTTCAAATTATTTCTGTGGTTTTTGCGATACTTTTATGGTCTTATGTCAGAAGTGGAGTTGATCCTGAAATGAAGGTAACATATAAGGGTATAGAAGTTAGATATGAAAACATAGCTGAAATTAAAAGTAATAATTTATCTGTTATATCTCCAAAGGAAGCAACAGTTGATGTAGTTTTAAAGGGAAAGCAGTCTAATATTTCTAAAATAAGTCGTGAAAGTGTAAGAGCTTCTGTAAACTTATCGGGCTACTATTCTGGAGATTATAAAATTCCAATTAAGGTACAGGTAGATGCGAATAATATAATTGTAGATTCAAAAGAACCTGAATCTATATCATTTAAAATTGATGAAAATATAAGTAAGAATATAAATGTTGATATAAAAACGGTTGGTGAACTTGCTGATAATTATGTTCTTGGAAATGTAAAACAAAAAGAGGAAGTTAAAATTACCGGACCAAAAACATATATTGATTCAATTGATAAAATAGTAGCTGTTGCAGATATATCCGGTAAAAGTGAAAGTACAGTTATAACAACACCGGTAATTGCTTATAATAAGGATGCTCAAGAAATTTCAGAGCTTACAGTTGAACCTGAAAATTTAAATATAGAAGTACCTATATTAAAGACAGAAATAGTTCCGGTAAGACTTAGAATAATTGGAAAAGGATCTGATAATATAGATGCTAAGGAATTTTTTGTAGAGCCTAATTCAGTTACTATAAAGGGAAACTCTGCAGTAATTAATAAGATTGATGAAATTCTTACAAAACCTGTAAATGTTAATGATTTGACAGAGAAAAAAATCCCTGTAGATATAGATTTGCCTGATGGGGTTGCACTTGTTGATAATGATTTAAAGTTCGTTGCAAGCCATTTTCCAATTTCATTATCAGAGCAAAATATAGATTTTAAATTTAGTGAAATAAAAATTTTAAATTTAGAAGAAAAATTAGAAGAAAAATTGACATTGAACTTTAATAAAGGCGATCAAATAACAGTTGTTGTAACACCCAAAGATCCACTGTCTACTGAAAAAATTGATAAGGAAAATATGAGTTTAAGTTTAGATTTAAAAGACTATACAACGGGAGTTCATAATGTTAAATTGAATGTTAGTTTGCCTGAAATATATAAGGTAGTGAAAATAAAACCGGAGTTTATAGAAATCACAATAGATAAAAAAAGAATATTTTAACTTTTTATTTGAAAAAATGAATTTAGAGAATTATAATATTATGAAATGATATTTAAGGAGGAGATATTTTGCAATATTTTGGAGAAGGATTAACGTTTGATGATATTTTGTTGTTACCTGGGAAATCAAATGTATTACCTAATAACACAGATTTAAAGACTAAGCTTACTGAGAAAATTTCTCTTAATATTCCATTGATGAGTGCCGGAATGGACACTGTTACTGAGGCTAATATGGCAATAGCCATGGCAAGAGAAGGCGGAATAGGAATAATTCATAAAAATATGTCCGTTGAAGTTCAAGCAAAAGAAGTTGATAAAGTAAAAAGGTCGGAGCACGGAGTTATAACAGATCCTTTTTCTCTATCTAAAAATCATACAATTGCTGATGCAGATAGATTGATGGATACTTATAGGATAAGTGGAGTTCCTATTGTGGATGAAAATAATAAGCTTGAAGGTATAATAACAAATAGAGATATAAGATTTGAACAAGACCTAGATAAAAAGATTTCTGAGGTAATGACAAAGGAGAACTTAATAACAGGTCATGTTGGAATTTCTTTAGATGAAGCTTTAAAAATATTGAGAAGATATAAAGTTGAAAAACTTCCTTTAATAGATGATGATGGATTATTAAAGGGATTAATTACAATAAAAGATATAGAAAAACAAGTTCAATATCCTAATTCTACAAGAGATGAGAGCGGAAGATTGCTAGCAGGAGCGGCAATAGGTGTAACATCTGATGTATTAAGTAGAGTTGATGCACTTATTAAGTCAAAAGTAGATGTACTTGTAATTGATACAGCACATGGACAATCTGAAGGTGTTTTAAATACAATAAGGGAAATTAAATCAGCATTTCCAAATATACAATTAATTGCGGGTAATGTTGCGACATACGAAGGGACTTATGACCTTATTAAAGCCGGAGCAGATTGTGTAAAAGTTGGTATAGGACCTGGTTCTATTTGTACAACAAGAGTTGTAACTGGTATAGGTGTTCCGCAAATAACAGCAATTATGGAAGCTGCAAGAGCTGCAAATGTACTTGGAGTTCCAATTATTGCAGACGGTGGTATCAAATATTCGGGAGATATAACAAAGGCCATAGCTGCAGGGGCTAATGTAGTTATGTTAGGTTCTCTATTAGCAGGTACTGATGAATCACCCGGAGAAGAAATTTTTGCTGAAGGAAGAAGATTTAAGAGCTATCGTGGAATGGGTTCATTAGGAGCTATGAACTCAGGTTCAAGTGACAGATATTTCCAAACAGAAACTAAGAAATATGTTCCTGAAGGAGTGGAAGGTAGAGTTCCTATTAAGGGAAAAGTCGGAGATGTAGTATACCAATTAATGGGAGGTCTTCGTTCCGGTATGGGTTATACAGGTTCACATAATATTAAGGAGCTTCAAACAAATACTAAGTATATTAAGATTACAACTGCAACATTGCAAGAAAATCATCCTCATAATATCACAATAACAAGAGAGGCTCCAAATTATATAAGTAAATAGATTAAATAAATCAAAATCTTCGTATTAAAAAATGATGCGAAGATTTTTGTTTTTAAAAACTTATGTTTCTTATTATATGGAATAAGATTATTTTTTATGATAAAATTTAAATAGTATCACATATAATAAAAGTGAGGTTAAAATAATGAGTACTAAAATTTTGTTAGTTGAAGATGAAGATGCAATAAGAAAGTTTGTAAAGATAAATTTAGAAAGAGAAGGGTATGATGTATATGAGGCTCCAACAGGAGAAGATGGAGTTGCAATTGCAAGAGAAGTTCATCCTGAAATTGTTGTTCTTGATGTAATGTTACCCGGCATTGATGGTTTTGAAGTTTGTAGAATTTTAAGAGGAGAATTTCCTGAGCTTGGAATTGTGATGTTAACTGCAAAAACAGAAGACTATGATAAAATAATGGGACTTCAATATGGAACGGATGATTATTTAACTAAACCTTTTAATCCAACTGAACTTACTCTTAGGATAAAATCACTTGAAAGAAGACTTGAACCTGAAGAGCATACAAATAAGAATTTAATAATATTTCCTCCGTTTAAGCTAGACACTTATTCGAGAAAATTTTATAAAGGAGATGAAGAATTAGAATTAACTCCTACAGAATATCAAATAATGAAAAATTTTATGCAAAATCCCGGGAAAGCATTAAATAGAGATGAAATATTAAATCTTGTTTGGGGAGAAGATTTTGTCGGAGATTCTAAAATAGTAGATGTTAATATTAGAAGACTAAGATCTAAGATAGAAGAAAATGCAGCTAAACCAAAATTTATAGAAACCGTTTGGGGACTCGGATATAGATGGCATATTGAGGTGTAGCTTGAAAAAAAGTATAGGAAAAAGACTTGTAAATAGTTTTTTATTTATAATAATATTTGCAGTTACGATAATAGCATTTTTTCTAATAGTTGGATTCAAACAATTTTATTATAATACAATTGAAAATGAGCTTGAAAATAGGCTTCTCATATCAATGGATTTTTTTGAAAAATTTTACTCGGATAAAAATCTTGAAGAAATTTTAATTGATGATAATGATTTAATATGGGCACATAGTAATTATGAAGTTCAAATATTGGATGCAGAACACTATGTTGTTTTAGATACAGTTGGAGCTATGCCAACAGATCCTATTACAAGTTCTGATGTAAAATATGCAAAAAACGGAACAATAACTTCTTGGGTAGGTTCAAACAACTATACCGATGAAATAACAATGGCAGTTACAGGAGTATTAAAAAATCAAAATGGTGATATAATTGGTTATTTAAGATTCATATCATCACTTGAAGAAGTTAATATATCAATATTTAAAACTGCTGTTGTAATAGTTTTATTTGGGCTGCTAGTAATTTTGATTACAGCGATAATGAGTTTAATATTGGCAAGATCAATAGTAAAACCCATAGTGGAGCTTAAAAATGTTGCAGAAAAAATGGCTAACGGACAATATAAGGTACATTCTAATGTAAATAGTAAAGATGAACTTGGACAGTTATCTAAAACATTAAATACCATGGCGCAAGAGATTGTTAAGAAAGAACAAATAAAAAATGATTTTATTTCTTCGGTTTCACATGAACTCAGAACACCATTAACATCAATTAAAGGTTGGGCAGTTGTATTAAAGAGTGCAAAAGAAGATGAAAGACAGCTGATTGAAGATGGACTTAATATTATAGAAAACGAGAGTGACAGACTTGCAAAAATGGTGGAAGAACTACTTGATTTTTCACGATTTATTTCAGGTAGGATACAGCTTGAAAAAGATGCTTTTAACATTGCTGATACATGCAATGATGTTGCAAAACAAATGAAGCCGAGGGCGGAGCTTAATAAGGTTGATTTTATAATAGATATTTCTGAAGATAAGGCTATAATAGTCGGAGATGAGAATAGAATCAGACAATTACTTATAAATTTGATAGATAATGCAATAAAGTTTACATCTGAAAATGGTTGGGTGAAACTGAAATCTTATGTTGAGGATGAAAAATTTGTGATTCTAGTTTCTGATAATGGAATGGGAATTTCTAAAAAAGATCTTGCACATGTTAAAGAGAAATTTTATAAAGGAAAACATTCTAAAAGTCATAGTGGTATAGGGCTTTCAGTTTCAGATGAAATAGCAAAATTACATGGAGGAAAAGTGGAGATTTTTTCAGAAGAAAAAATAGGTACAACTGTAAAGGTTACAATACCTGTTCCGATATATGATAAGGGTGATATTAATGAATAGAGTGAAATTAGTTTTAATTACACTGATGCTTTTAATTCTTACAGGTTGTTCATTCATTAATATTGATATGAATAAAGTAGAAACACCTACTATTTCAAAAACTCCAATAAGCGGGAAGTGGATTATAACAAAGTGCGTATTTAAAGAAGATTATGGGGAAGTAAATTTCAATTATAAAGACTATATAGGAAAAGATGTAGTTTTTACAAACAATAGTGCTATAGTAGGAAATTTATATTCTGAAAATGTAACATTTAAAGCTAAAAAAGTAAATGCTGCAAATTATTTATACAAGAAATTTGATATAAATAAGAAAAAGTTAAATATAGATTCAGATAATTTGTATATTGTTGATATCTATGATAAATATAGCTTATTTTATGAAATAATTAAAGCATCAGAAGATGTATGTTATATTTATGCAGATGAAGTATTTTTAAAAATCACTAAAATATCAGATACAATAAGTGATGATGAATTTAATGAAATTTTAAAAAGAGGAAAAGATGAATTTAACAGATCTGAAAGTATTGAAAGTATAAAATCAAGTGAAAATGGATTTTTACTTGGAATAAAATATACAAAAGATGAATCATCGACTAAGGCTTTTGACTACAAGACTATTTTTATTAAGTTTAAAGATAATGAAATAGAAAATTCTAATGAAGTTGATAAAATTTTATTGCCAAAACAAAACAAGTTTTTTGAAATTTCAGTTGATAGACAAAAAAATGGAGATTTCTATAATGATGATGTAATTGTAAGTTCAAAATTTAACAACGAATCATTTAAGATAAATAATGAAGTAGTACCAAGTTTAAAAGAAATTATGTTTGTTTCAGAAAATTATATTAACTACTATGAAACTGTTGAGCAATATTTAAATGAGAACAGATATAGTTTATATTCATTAAATATTTTAAATAATCATAATCAGATAGATCTTGATGATATAGTTAAAGATGGAGAGTATCTTTTTAAAAGAGCCGGAATGGTTAGTATGAACGGCAATGAAATGGGTTTTTATGATAGTTCTAATATCGGTTTTATAAGAGAAAATGGATTTTGGAAACTTGTTGGAATAATTAAGTTTAAAGACGATTCTTATAAAGATAAGATTTTTGATCTTAATATATTACTTCCAAAAGATATTGTAAAATATGATAAATTATCTATTCCTATGTCGGAAATAAAAGAAAAATTTCCTAATGTAAAAGATGCTTTTATTTCTCCAAATAATAGATTTTTAATAACTATGGAAATTGAAAGCTTGAAGGTTTATAATATAATAAATAAGGAAATAAATCCAAATGTTATTTATGAGATTAAAATACCTAAAAATTCTGAAACTATAATGACGCAATGGTCGATGGGAAAATATTCTCAAATGTGGGATAAAGAAATGTCTACTGAAAAATAGGGGTGAGTTATGTCAAAGATACTTGAAATAATGTCAGGGCACAATCAATATATAATGATTTCAATTTATGTTATAATAGCAGCTATAATTGTTACATTTGTAGTTAATTTTGTAACTAAAAGCTTAAGATTTGTGAAATATTTACCGGGAATTTTTTTAATATGTATAGGTATGTTTTCTCTTTTTTCTGTAGTAAATGATCTTTTTAACCCTGAAAACTTAGATAATATAGTTATTTTTGTAATAAGTAGTGCAGCGGGAATAATTTCATTTTTATTTGCGCTTATACTTGGTATAATACAAAATGATTTGGGATAGTTTAAACTATCCCTTTTTTATTAGATTTAATTTTTGGATTTTTGAAAGTTTTTTTATTTCAATTTCTCTTTTTAAAGCATCCGACTTATTGTTAAATTTTTCAAAATATTTTAAAGTTACAGGAGTTCTTCCTCTTGTATACTTAGCGCCAAGTTTTGAATTATGAAGTAGAATTCTTTTAGATAAATCTACAGTATATCCTGTATATAGAGTTTTATCAGAACATTCTAATATATACACAAAATAATTCATTATTTATAATTTATCTCCTTTAAAGCCAATTTTATTTTACTATAACTATATCCTTTATTTGTTAAATATTTAAGTAATTTCTCATATTGATTTTTATCTGTTTTATTATACTTAATTTTCTTTTCTATTTCAGATAATAAATTTTTATGTTCGGTGTCCGTATCTGCATCTTCAAAAACGGAATCTATTATATTTTTATTTATTCCTTTTAATGATAGAGCAAGTCTAATTTTTTGAAGTCCATGTTTATTTATTCTTATTTTGTCGGATGTATAATATTTAGCATATTTCAGATCATCTATATAGTTCATAGACTGTAAGTAACAAATAGTTTTATCTATTATTTCGGTTTCTATTTGATTTAATTTTAAATATTCTCTTATTTCATATTCAGTTTTTAAATTTCTTATATATTTTAGGCTTAAATTTATAGCTATATATTTTTTATTTTCAAATAAAATGTTTTTTATAATTTCATGATTTATTTCCATTGACTTATACAAATTAAATTTTACTAAGGTATCTTCTAAAATTTCAAAATTGTAGTCAGTGTCAGTATTTACAGTAAAAGTATTAGATTTTTTGTTATATAAAATATTTTTTATAATCATAATGTATCACCATTTATATTCTATCATACTAACACCATAAATATCATTTTTGTTTAATTTAATTTAAATTTGTGATATTATATTGTTGATTATATTAGAGAGGTGTAAAAGTGTTTGAATTAATATCACAAGTTTTAAAATATATATTCATATTTATAATATATTTATTTATTTTTGGAATTATAAGACTTATGTATCTTGACATAAGAAGCATGGATAAAAAAGGATCGTCTCCGGATACAGCATATTTAAAAGTAGTAAATAGACTGGATACTTTAAATTTTAAAATGCATGAATATTATGTATTAAAAGGGAAGGTTGTAGCTGGACGTTCATCAAAATGTGATATAGTTATAAAGGATAAATTTGTAAGCAAAGAGCATATAAAAATAATTGAAGATGGGAATTCATATTTTTTAGAGGATTTAGATTCGGCTAATGGAACTTTTTTAAATGGAGAAGAAGTTCATGATATTATAGAGCTTAGAAATGGAGATAAAATAGGTGTCGGATTTATCCAATTTATTTTCGTCGATAATAGGGGGTAACATGTTAGAAAAGGTTTTAAAAACAAGACGCCCAAGAGATTTATTATTGGCATTTGAATTACTGAGTATTTTACTTTTATTCTTTTTTAATAATAAACATGTAGATAAATACATTGTACTTTTATTTACAGGTCTTGTTTTAATATTATATATTTCAAATTTTATATTAGGTAGAGTTTCTACCGGAGATAATTATTTATTCTTAATAGCTTCTATGCTTTTATCAATAGGCATAATAACTATATATAGAATAAATCCAAGTCTTGGAATAAGACAAATTGTTTGGTCATTAGTGGGAATTTCACTATTTTATATTACTTATTTTGCAATGAGAGTTTTCAGAAGGCTTGAAAAATATACATTGCATTATTTTGCTATTTCAATATTTTTGTTTTTAATTACTGCAGTTTTTGGTACCGATCAAGGGATGGGTGCAAAAAACTGGATATCCATGGGAAGCTTTTCAATGCAACCGTCAGAAATTACTAAAATAATAGTAATTTTTTTAGTAGCTGCATATTATACCAGTTTCCAATATCAAATAAGTAAAAAATTTAGGTTTAAACCATATACATTAATGATAATTATCTATTTTTTAATAGGCTTGTTGTTTATTCAAAAAGATCTTGGAACAGCAGCCATATTTTTGGCAATATTTACCGGGATTCAATTTGTTTATGAAGATAAA
>NZ_GL349422.1:938856-956934 GCF_000090945.1 Peptoniphilus sp. oral taxon 386 str. F0131
AATTACTGCAGTTTTTGGTACCGATCAAGGGATGGGTGCAAAAAACTGGATATCCATGGGAAGCTTTTCAATGCAACCGTCAGAAATTACTAAAATAATAGTAATTTTTTTAGTAGCTGCATATTATACCAGTTTCCAATATCAAATAAGTAAAAAATTTAGGTTTAAACCATATACATTAATGATAATTATCTATTTTTTAATAGGCTTGTTGTTTATTCAAAAAGATCTTGGAACAGCAGCCATATTTTTGGCAATATTTACCGGGATTCAATTTGTTTATGAAGATAATAAAAAAGTAATTCTTGTCAATATAGCATTAATGATAGCAGGAGCAGTTTTAGGATATTTAATTTTTAACCACGTTAGAGTTCGTGTCGATATTTGGTTAAATCCATGGGCACCTGATAAAATTTATGGAAAAGGAAGTCAAATAGTTCAATCTCTATTTGCTATTAGTGAGGGAGGATTCTTTGGAACAGGTATTGGACTTGGATATCCAAAATTGATACCTGTTGGATATTCTGATTTTATATTTCCTATAATTTGTGAAGAAATGGGAATTTTTACAGGAATAGGTATAATAATGCTATTTATGCTATTGACATATAGGGGTATAAAAATTGCGATAAGCCAAGAATATAAGTTTTATAGAATTATATCAATTTGTGTTGCTGTACTTTTTGCAGTACAGACATTTTTAAATATAGGTGGGGTAATTAAATTAATTCCAATGACAGGAATTACCTTGCCGTTTGTGTCTTATGGGGGATCTTCAATGATTTCAAGTTGTATAGCGCTTGGAATACTTCAAGTTGCAAGTGAAGATATGTCTTATAAGTATAATGAGGTGTAGAATGGACGTAAAAGAAAACAAAAAAATATTGACATTACTAGTTTTTTTAATTGTTTTATTTTTGTCTTTGATATTATATTTAAGTTACTTTACCGTTTTTAAAGCATCTAAAATTATAGATAATCCTGCAAACAGAAGAGATGTGTTAAAAGTTGCCGAAATAAAAAGAGGAAGCATATCTGATAGAAATGGAGAAGTGTTAGCATATTCAGATGGAGAAAAATATAAGTACCAAAGACATTATCCATACCCTACAATTTATTCTCACTTAGTTGGATATTCCAGTAAAGTTAGAGGAAATTCGGGGATTGAATCAAGTTATAATAAGTACTTACTTGGAAGAGAGGGAAGTAATACATTAAAGGCGATAAGGGCATTTTTTGATAAGAGAATTGAAGTTAATGCAGGAAATAATTTGATTCTTACAACAGATACCAATATACAACAAAGATCAAGAGATTTACTTGATGAACTTGGAGAAAAAGGCGCTATAGTCGTAATGAAACCAAAAACAGGAGAAATTTTATCTTTAGTTTCTTATCCTGATTTTAATGTCGAGTCTATAGACAAAGATTATGCTGCAATAGTTGAAAGAAATGAAGGAGCATTTTTTAATAATGCAATTCAAGGATTATATACTCCCGGTTCAACTATGAAAATAGTTACAGCGGCATCAATAATAGAAAGTGGAATAAATCAAGATTATACTGATATAGGTGAAGAAAAATTGGGCGGTTATCCAATAAAAAACTCTAAAAATATGGTATATGGAGATATAAATTTAATGGAAGCATTCACTTTTTCAGTGAACACATATTTTGCAAATAAAGCAATAGGAGTTGGAAAAGATAAGTTTGGTGAAACTGCTGAAAAATTTATGTTCAACAAAAAAATTCAATTTGACCTAAATACAACTACAACAGAGCTCGCAATATCAAAATGTAAGTATAAAGATTGGGATAATCAGGCACTTGCATCTGCAGGTATAGGACAAGCGGATATTGGAGCAACACCGCTTGAAATGTGTATGGTAGCATCTGCAGTTGCTAATGAAGGGAAAATGATGAAGCCGTACTTAGTTTCTAAAGTAACTAATAATGCGGGGAATACTATATTAGAAAACAAACCTGAAGTTTTATCAGAAGCAATGAAAGTAGAAACGGCAAATCAAATTAGAGAAATGATGATAAATGTTGTAAATAAAGGATCCGGTAAAAGTGCTGCACTTAGAAATGTGCAGGTAGCAGGAAAGACAGGAACTGCACAACGTTCAGTTGAAAAATCTATTAATAATGCATGGTTTATAGGTTTTGCGCCGGCCGAAGATCCTCAAATTGCAGTTGCAATTGTAATTCAAAATGTAGACCAACTTGGTGGAGAAGTTGCTGCTCCTATGGCACAGGAAATTATAAACTATTCACTTAGTCAGTTAAATAAGTAGGAGAAAAATGTATAAGGATAATTATGTAACGGCAATAATAGCTGCTGCCGGTATGGGTAAGAGGATGAAAAATAGTTTGAATAAACAGTTTTTATCTATAAATGATATTCCGATACTTGCTCATACGATTAAAAAAATTGAATTTTCTAAATATATTGATTTTATTATTTTAATAATAAGGCGCTCAGATATAAATTATGTTGGAGAAATTATAAGTAAGTATGGAATTAATAAGCCGTTTAAGCTTGTATATGGTGGAAAAGAAAGGCAAGATTCAATTTATAATGGACTCATTAATATGCCGGATGATACAAAAATAGTTTTGACACATGATGGGGCAAGACCTTTTGTTGATGTAGCTAAAATTGACTATGCTATTGAGTCTGTTTTTGAAACTGGAAGTTGTACTCTTGCAAATCCGGTTAAGGATACTATAAAAGTTTCATTAAATGGCGAAATTGTAGATTATACTCCAAACAGAGCAGAACTTTGGGCAATTCAAACTCCGCAAGTATTTTTAAAAAATATAATTATTGGAGCATATAAGCAGGCTTATGATGAAGGATATTATGGAACCGACGATTGTTCTTTGGTAGAAAAGACAAATAGAAAAGTAAAGCTTATTTTAAATGACTATAATAATATAAAAATAACTACTCCGGAAGATTTAATTATTGCAGAGGCTATTAATAAGGATAATACTTAGGAGGTAACATGAGAATAGGTATAGGATATGATGTTCATGAACTTGTAGAAGATAGAAAACTTTTTCTCGGAGGGATAGAGATAGAATATGAAAAAGGGCTTCTTGGACATTCTGATGCAGATGTATTAATTCACGCAATAATGGATTCCATTTTAGGAGCATTATCACTTGGAGATATTGGTAAATTGTTTCCTGATACAGATGATAAATATAAGGATATTGATTCTAAAATACTTCTTAGAAAAGTTTATGATATAATGATAGATAAAGGATATGAAATTGGAAACATTGATACTGTCGTTGCAGCACAAAGACCAAAGTTAAAAGATCATATACTTGCTATGCGTAAAACAATAGCGGATATTTTAAATACAGATATTAAAAATATATCTGTAAAGGCAACTACTACCGAGCATCTTGGTTTTATAGGAAGAGAAGAAGGAATATCAGCAGAGGCTGTTGTAATTTTAGTAGAAAGAGGATAAATTATGAAATTTTTTATTGATACTGCAAATTTAGATGAGATAAGGGAGATTAATTCCTGGGGAATTATATCCGGAGTCACAACAAATCCAAGTCTTATAGCAAAAGAGGGAAGAGTTTTTGAAGATGTAGTTAGAGAAATTGCAGAAATAGTAGACGGACCGATATCTGCAGAAGTAACAGCTCTTGACAGCGAAACTATGATTACTCAAGCTATGGAGCTTTCTAAAATAAACAAAAATATAATAGTAAAAATTCCTATGACACAAGAAGGTTTAAAGGCGGTTAATATTCTTTCAAAAAAAGGAATAAAAACAAATGTAACATTAATTTTTTCTGTTAATCAAGCACTTCTTGCAGCGAGTGCAGGAGCAAACTATGTAAGTCCGTTTGTAGGAAGACTTGATGATATAGGACAAGATGGAATGGAATTAATAAGAGATTTAAGTGAAATATTCAATATTTACGGAATAGAAACAGAAATTATAGCTGCATCTGTAAGAAATACAATTCATGTTTATGAATGTGCAAAAAGTGGTGTAGATATAGCAACTATACCTTATAAAGTATTTAAACAAATGACTACTCATCCCCTTACGGAGATTGGTATAGAGAAGTTTTTGAAAGATTTTAGAGATGTTAGAACAAAAGGAGATTTTTAGAATGAACAGAAATTTAGCACTTAATCTTGCGAGAGTAACTGAAGCTGCTGCACTTTCTGCAGCAAAATTTCTTGGAAAGGGAGACAAAAATGCTGCTGATGGAGCTGCAGTTGACGCAATGAGAAGAATGTTTGACACTGTTGAAATTGATGGTGTAGTAGTAATTGGAGAAGGAGAAATTGATGAAGCTCCTATGCTTTATATAGGGGAACATATCGGAGGAACATGCGAAGAATTTGATAAAGTCGATATTGCAGTAGATCCGCTTGACGGAACTACATCAATAGCAAAGGGAATGAATAATGCTATTGCGGTAGTTGCAGTTGCACCAAGAGGATGTTTATTGAATGCGCCTGATGTTTATATGGATAAAATAGCATGTGGTCCAAAAGCGAAAGGTCAAATAAATTTAGATGATACTCCTACAGAAAACATTAAGAGGGTAGCTAAAGCTCTTGATAAAAACATTGAAGATATAACAGTTGCCATATTGGATAGACCAAGACACGAAAAAATAGTAGAAGAAATAAGATCTATAGGAGCTAGAATAAAAAAAGTTTCTGATGGTGATATAGTTACTGCTATTGAAACTTGTTTTGAAGATTCAGGTATTGATCTTATAATGGGAATGGGCGGAGCTCCTGAAGGAGTTATTGCAGCGGCAGCTCTTAAATGTTTAGGAGGAGATTTTCAGGGAAGACTTCATCCTACAGATGAAATGCAAATGAATAGATGTAAAGATTTAAATAGTGATTTAGAAAAAATTTACTATATTGATGATCTTGTAAAGGGAAATGAAGTTTTATTTTCTGCAACAGGAGTTTCTAAGGGAGAAATTTTAGATGGAGTTAAATTTTTCGGAAAAGATTCAGCCAAGACTGAAACATTAGTGCTTAGACTTCCGAGCGGAACAGTAAGAACTATTAAATCAAATCACAAATTATCACAAAAGCCTGAATATGCTAAATAATATTCAGGCCTTGTGCCTTTAGGAGTATATATGGAGAAAAAAATAGAAAATAATGAAATTTTAGACAGTAAGCCGATTGAAGATTTGCGTAATATTGCAATTTCTATGGGACTTAAAGACCATAGTTCACTTACGAGAGGAGATTATTATAATTACATAGTTAAGGGAAAAAAACCTATGATATTTTCATATAAAAAAGATGAGCTTGAAAAATTATCTGTAGCAGAACTTAGAGATATAGCAACAAATAACGGAATATCTCATAGTTATAAATTAAAAAAAGAAGAATTAATAAAAAATATATTACTTACACAATCAAATCAAGATATTCAAATTCAAAACAAAAACAAGTTAAATAATATGACAATGAGCCAATTAAGAGATATGGCTGATAATTTAAATATTAAAAAATCCTATGAATATAGAAAAACTGAATTAGTTGAAGAGATTTTAAAGATACAAAATATAGAAACAGATCTAACTTTTGACGAATATTATGACGATTTTTTAGATAGTTTAGAAGAAAAAATCGAATATGAGGAAGTCATAAATGTAGAAGATCTATCTGATAATGCTACTGAAATTATTGAAGAGATGGAAGATATAAATTATGTTGGCGGAATTTTAGATTTACACCAAGATGGTTATGGATTTTTGAGGGTTAATAACTATTTGTCGGGAGAAGGAGATATATATGTATCACCATCTCAAATAAGAAAATTTAGACTTAGAAATGGTGACGAGGTAGTAGGAGTAATAAGACCTTCAAAACCTGGTGAAAGTTATAATGCGCTGATTTATATAAAAAGTGTTAATGGATTTGAACCTAATAAATGTATAAATAGACCTTATTTTGAAAATTTAACTCCAATATATCCAAAACAAAAGCTTATACTTGAAAGTGATTCATCTGATATTGCAACAAGAATTATAGATTTAATTTCACCAATAGGAAAAGGGCAAAGAGGACTTATAGTATCACAGCCTAAAAGCGGAAAAACAACTCTTTTAAAAAAAATAGCATCTTCTATTTCAAAAAATTATCCTGAAGTAAAATTGATAGTTTTATTAATCGATGAAAGACCTGAAGAGGTTACAGATATGATGCGTTCAGTTAAAGGGGATGTAGTATATTCTACATTTGACGAACAACCTAAAAATCATATCAAAGTTGCAGAAAATGTTATAGAAAGAGCTAAGAGATTAGTTGAGCAAAAGAAAGATGTGGTCATACTTTTAGATTCACTTACAAGGCTTACAAGAGCATATAATTTAACAACACCAACAAGTGGAAAAACACTTTCGGGTGGTCTTGATCCATTATCTTTGCATAAACCGAAAAGATTTTTTGGAGCAGCAAGGAATATTGAAGAAGGGGGAAGCCTTACCATACTTGCTACAGCACTTATAGAAACAGGTTCAAAAATGGATGATATAATATTTGAAGAATTTAAGGGAACCGGAAATATGGAAGTTCACCTTGATAGAATACTTTCTGAAAAAAGAATATTTCCGGCGATTGACATATATAAAAGCGGAACAAGAAAAGAGGAGCTTTTATTAAATAATGATGAGCTTGAGTTTGCATGGACAATTAGACGTATTATGAATAAAGAGTCTACAGAAGACGTTACGGAATTTATACTTCAAAATATAATTAAATATGAAAAAAACAAAGATTTTATAGAAGGAATAAAGGATAAGTTTAATTTAAATGAAAAATGATTTGATTATTGAAAGTAAAGATAATAAAAGCTTCAAATATTTAAAGTCTCTTTTAAACAAGAAGCAAAGAACATTAGATAAAATTTTTTTTGTAGAAGGAATAAAAGTATTAGAAGAAGCTTTAAAGTACAAAATACCTATGTATATCGCAGTATCAGATACATTTAATAAATCAATAGTAACCGATCTTATTTTAAAATATCAGTTAAATAATGTGGTGATATATTATTTTAAAAATACTATTTTTAAACAGCTCACTGATACAGAAAATTCACAAGGAATTATAGCGTATTTTAAACATATACACATTAATGGAATTAATGAAATAGAAAATGGTAAATATGCTTTTTTAGATGATCTTCAAGATCCGGGAAATGTAGGTGGCTTAATAAGGTCTGCTGATGCTTTTTCGTTAGACGGCATAATATTATCTAAAAATACAGTTGAGTTATATAATCCGAAATTAATAAGATCTACAATGGCATCGGTTTTTAGGGTTAAACTTTATATAGTAGAGAGCAAAAATGAAATTTTAAAATTAAAAGAAAAGGGATTTAAAATAATATCAACTTCAGTTGAGAATGCAAAGGCATCATATGAATACAAATTTTCTGAAAATTCTGTAATTACATTCGGAAACGAGGCAAAAGGAGTAAGTGATGAAGTTTTTTCTTATAGTGATGAAAAAATTTATATTCCAATGTCTGAAGAGATAAACTCTCTTAATGTAAATGTTGCTGCTTCAATATTATTTTATGAAATGAACAGATGACAAGACTTGTAGTAGATAAAAATATAAATTCAAAACTAAAAAATAAACTTTTAAAAATGGGATACGAATTAATATATACCACAGAAAATAAAAAATTGCTTGATGGTATAAATTGTCATCCTGATATGTTATTAAGACCATTAGAAAACAGGGATATTATTTGTGATAAAGAAAATATTGATTATTATAAAAAATATTTTGAAGGATATAATTTAATAGAAACTGAAAAAATTCTTGATAAAAAATATCCTTTGGATGTAGCGCTGAATTTTGTTACTTATAATGGATATTTTATACATAACTTATCTTATACGGACAAGAAAGTAATAAATTATTATAAAGATAGAAATTATAAGTTTATAAATGTTAGACAAGGGTATACTAAGTGTAACATACTTATAGGCAAAAATTCATTAATTACATCTGATGATAACATTTATAATAAACTTAAAGAGATTTTTAATATACTTTTAATAGAACATGGGCAGATAGTGCTTAGAGGTTTTAATTACGGATTTATAGGCGGAGCATCCGGATTTTTAGATAATAAAATCATGTTTACGGGAGATTTTAAAAATCACAGCAGTTATAAAAAAATGATTGAATTTTTAGAACGAAATAATGAAGAATATGTTATTTTGACAGATGAGCCCATTGAAGATTATGGAAGTATTCTCGAAATTAGATAGTTGCCTTTTTAAATAAGTTATGTTATTATATCAATAATATTTTACGTAGATGGGATAAGTAGAATAGAAATATCTTCACAGAGAGAAGAACATCAGCTGAAAGTTCTTTAAGTAAAGCTATTTGAAAACTAACCCTGAGTACCTTGGTAATGCGAGGCGTGTTAGTCGCGATAAGATGATTAAGGAATAATTAAGGTGGAACCACGGTTTATCGTCCTTTCGGATGATAAACCTCTTTTATTTGGAGGTAAAAATGATAGTAAAATTGCCTGATGGCTCAGAAAAAGTATATGAATGCTCAAAAACTGTAAAAGAGATAACAATGGATATTTCAGAGGGACTTGCAAGAGTTGCAGTAGGAGCAGTAGTTAACGGAGAAACTTTAGGAATGAAAGATTTAGTTTCCTGTGACTGCGATTTTAGAGTTCTTAAATTTGATGATAAAGAGGGAAAACAAATTTTTTGGCATACAACATCACATGTTATGGCTTATGCAATAAAAAATTTATTTAGCGGAAGTAAATTTGCCATAGGACCATCGATTGCCAATGGATTTTACTATGACATAGATGTTGAACACAGATTTGCTCCTGAAGATCTTGAAAAGATAGAATCAGAAATGAAAAAAATTATAAAAAGTGAATATGAAGTTGAAAAATTATCCTTACCAAGAGCGGAAGCAATAAAACTATTTAAGGATTTGGAACAAAATTATAAACTTGAGTTGATAGAAGGTATAGAGGATGAAAATATAAGTATATATAAAATAGGCGACTATTATGATTTATGCAAAGGTCCTCATTTGGAAAATGTTAAAGCAATTAAAGCATTTAAGTTACTTTCAATAGCAGGTGCATATTGGAAAGGTGACGAAAATAATAAAATGCTTCAAAGAATATATGGAATTTCTTTTGAAAAGAAAAAACAGCTTGATGAATATATAGAGAGAATTGAAGAAGCGGAAAAGAGAGATCACAGAAAACTTGGACGTGAACTTGATTTATTTACAATGCATGATGAAGGTCCGGGATTCCCATTTTTCCATCCTAATGGAATGATACTTAGAAATGAACTATTAGGTTGGTGGAGAAATGTTTTAATTGAGAACGGCTACGGAGAAATACAAACTCCTATCATTTTAAATGAAGCTCTATGGCATAGATCAGGACACTGGGATCACTATAAAGAAAATATGTATTTTACAAAAATAGATGGAGAAGATTATGCTGTAAAGCCTATGAACTGTCCCGGCTCTACAATAGTATATTCTACAAATCCTCATTCATACAGGGAGCTCCCAATAAGACTTTCTGAATTTGGACAAGTTCATAGACATGAATTGTCAGGAGCACTTCATGGACTATTTAGGGTAAGAACATTTACTCAAGATGATGCTCACGTATATTGCTTGCCATCTCAAATTGAAGAAGAAGTATTTAAGATGATAGATCTTGCCGATTATTTATATTCAACATTTGGATTTAAATATTCAGTTGAACTTTCTACAAGACCGGAAGATTTTATGGGAGATATTGAAACTTGGAATAAAGCGGAAGAAAGTTTAAAGGTAGCTCTTGAAAAGAAAAATATCAAATATTCTATCAATGAAGGAGACGGAGCATTTTATGGACCTAAAATTGACTTTCATCTTGAAGATGCTATTGGAAGAACATGGCAATGTGGAACAATTCAGTTGGATTTCCAAATGCCTGTAAATTTTGACTTGACATATATAAATGAAAAGGGAGAAAAAGCAAGACCTGTAATGCTTCACAGAGCTTTACTCGGATCAGTTGAAAGATTTATGGGAATATTGATAGAACATTTTGCGGGAAAATTCCCATTGTGGTTGTCTCCGATACAAGTTGAAATTATACCTGTATCTGAAAAATTTGCCGAATTTGCAAAAGAACTTGAAATAAAACTTAAAAATACAGGTTTAAAAGTATATTTAGATGAGAGAGCAGAAAAAGTTGGATACAAGATAAGAGAAGCACAGCTAAAGAAAATAAATTATATGCTTGTAGTTGGAGAACAAGAAGTAAATTCAGGTAAACTTTCGGTAAGAAAGAGAAACGGCGAAGAAATTAAAGATTGTGAAGTGGAAGAATTTATAAATATTTTAAAATCTGAAATAGAATCAAAAGAAATTACAAATTAAAAATAAGTGATAGAATAAAAACTCTTAGGGTAGTGTCTCTAAGAGTTTTTATTAATATATTTTATATAAATAGTGAGTTTTATGTAAATGAAGATATAAATAATAAAAAATTTTTATATTTATTAAAAATATATTGACATAAAATAGCTTGTTAAGTATAATTAATAAGGTCAATGAAAAAGGTTGACCGTAAGTGATTGTGGTGATATTATGATTGATAAAGTAATTGAAATAAATACTCTTTTAGATTTTTATGGAAAGCTATTATCTGAAAAGCAAGAAAGAGCAATAACTATGTATTATATATATGATTGTTCTATAAATGAAATTGCGGAAGAACTTTGTATTTCTAAACAGGCGGTATCGGATAATATTAAAAGGGCAGAACAAAAATTAATTGATTATGAGAAAAAGCTTGATTTAGTTAAAAGCTATGAAGAAAGATTAAATAAACTTGCTTTGCTTAGAGATTTATTTTCAGAATTTAAAAATAATTCAAAGAGTGTTGATGATATAACATTGAGAAAAATATATTCCACAATTTTTGATAAAGAGGAGGTGTATTGATGGTATTCGAATCTTTGTCGGATAAATTACAAGATACACTGTCAAGGCTGAGAGGAAAAGGAAAGCTATCTGAAAAAGACATTGATGCTGCCATGAGAGAGGTTAAACTTGCTCTTTTAGAAGCAGACGTAAATTTCAAGGTAGTTAAAGATTTTATAAAGAGTGTCAAGGAACGTTCATTAGGTTCTGAGGTACTTGAGAGCTTAACTCCGGGACAGCAGGTTATAAAGATTGTAAATGAAGAGCTCACTTCTTTAATGGGTAAAGGTGAAGCTAAAATAGATTATTCTAAGAAACCTACCGTTATAATGATGTGTGGACTTCAAGGTGCAGGAAAGACAACAACTTCTGCTAAGCTTGCTAATTTAATGAAGAAAAATGGTAAAAGACCACTTCTTGTTGCATGCGATGTATATAGACCGGCTGCAATAAAACAGTTGCAGATAGTTGGAAGCAGTGTTGATGTTCCTGTGTTTTCTATGGGAGATAAAATAAATCCTGTTGATATTGCCAAGGCAGCTTTGGAACATGCTAAAAAAAATGGGAATGATGTTGTTTTATTAGATACTGCCGGCAGACTTCACATAGATGAATCTCTTATGGAAGAATTGCTTAGGATGAATGAACAGACAAATCCATCTGAAGTATTGCTTGTTTTAGATTCTATGACAGGTCAGGATGCTGTTAATGTTGCTGATTCATTTGATAAGCTTTTAAAATTGAGTGGTGTTATACTCACCAAGCTTGATGGAGATGCAAGGGGTGGAGCTGCACTTTCAATAAGGGCTGTTACTGATGTTCCTATAAAGTTTATTGCTATGGGAGAAAAACTTGATCAAATTGAGGTTTTTCATCCTGACAGAATGGCATCGAGAATACTTGGAATGGGAGACGTTTTGAGTTTAATTGAAAAAGCGCAGGTGGCAGTAGATGAAAAGAAAGCTATTGAGCTTGAACAGAAGATTAGAAACCAGACTTTTACATTTGATGATTTTTTAGATCAGCTTGAGCAAATGAAAAATTTAGGACCTCTTGAGGATATTCTCGGAATGCTTCCGGGTATGAATAATAAAATGCTTAAGGGAATTAATATTGATAATAAAGAATTTGCAAGAGTTGAAGCTATTATAAAATCCATGACAAAGGAAGAAAGACAAAAGCCGGAAATTATAGATATTTCCAGAAGAAAGAGAATTGCTGAAGGAAGTGGTACATCACCTGTTGATGTAAATAAACTTTTAAAACAATTTAGAGATCTCAGAAAAATGATGAAACAATTTGGAAATATGGGAAAGACAATGAAAAATAAGAGATTTAAAATGCCTTTTTCATTTTAAGTAGTTGGAATTTATTTTATATAAATTTAGTTTTTTTAATGGAGGTGAATTAATTGGCAGTTAAGATTAGACTTAGAAGAATGGGAGCTAAAAAGAATCCTTTCTATAGAATAGTTGTAGCAGACTCTCGTAGTCCGAGAGATGGAAAATTTATTGAAGAAATTGGTTATTATGATCCACTAACTGAACCTAAAAAGGTTGTAGTTGATTCAGAAAAAGCAAATAAATGGATAAAAAACGGTGCTAAACCAACAGATACTGTTGATAGATTGTTTAAAGAAAATAGTGTTTATGAAGCTAAAGTGGAAGAAGTAAAGACAGAAGATGCTGAGTAATCTTTTGTATGGAGGAATCAAATGGTTGAATTAGTTGAATATATTGCTAAATCTTTAGTTGATTGTCCCGATTCTATAAAGATTACATCACATAGAGAGAATGATGAGTTAGTTATATCTCTAAGTGTTCTACAAAGTGACATGGGAAAGGTTATAGGAAAACAAGGTAGGATTGCAAAGGCTATTCGATCTATTTTAAAAGCTATTTCTCTTAAGGAAAATATAAGGGTTAATTTAGAAATTGAAGAAATTAAGTGAGTGTACAATAATCGGTAAGATTATCAATACAAGGGGAATAAAAGGAGAAGTTAAAATTTTTCCACTAACAAGTTCGGTTCATAGATTTTCGGATTTGATTACTGTTTTTATCGGCAAAAATCTTGAAGAATTTGAAGTATCAAATGTATCTTATGATGATAGATTTGTATATTTAAAATTTAAAAACATTGATAATATAAATGATATACTTAGATTTAAAGATGAGTTTTTATATATTGATGATGCTGATAGGATTGAATTGGAAGAAAATACCTTTTTTATAAATGACATAATTGGATGTAAGGTATTTGATTTGAATGATAATGAGCTTGGAGAAATTAAAGACGTTATAGAAAATCCTGTAAATGATTTATATTTATTAAAATCTGAAACAGGCGAATCTTTAATTCCTGCTGTTTCACAATTTGTAAAAAAGATTGATATTGATAATAAGATTATTGTTATAGACCCTATAGAGGGGTTGATTAATTGAAGTTCAGTATTCTTACACTTTTTCCTGAGTTTTTTGATGCTCTCCGAAATTATAGTATTGTAGGAAGAGCTATTGAAGAAAGTAAAATAGAGATTAATACTGTAAATATTAGAGACTTTTCTGAAAATAAGCATGGGCAGGTTGATGATTACTCTTATGGAGGAGGGCCAGGTATGGTTATGATGGCACCGCCTATATATAGAGCAATAAAATCTGTTGAATCTGAAAATTCTAGGGTAATTTATTTATCACCTCAAGGAAAGACATTAACACAGAAAAAGTTAATTGAACTTTCGAAAATTGAGCATCTGGTTCTTCTTAATGGACATTATGAGGGAATAGATAATAGAATAATAGAAAATTATGTTGATGAAGAGATTTCTATAGGTGATTATGTATTAACTGGAGCGGAGATACCGTCTATGGTGCTGATTGATGGAATTACAAGGCTTCTTCCGGGAGTTTTGTCTTCTGATGAATCATACAGCATAGAGTCTCATTATAATGGAATTTTGGAGTATCCTCAGTATACTAGACCAAGTAGTTTTAATGGGTATGATGTTCCGGAAATTCTGTTAAGCGGTAATCACGAAAAAATAAAACAGTATAGAATTTATGAAGCAATAAAGGTTACACTGAAAAAAAGACCTGAATTATTAGATAGAGATAAATTATCTGATTATGAAAAAAAGATTTTAAATGATATAGAGTTTGAAGGGAGGTAACAAATTGGATATTATTAGAGCACTTGAAGCAGAACAAATAAAAAATGATTTACCTAAGATGAGTGTTGGTGATACAGTTCAAGTTCACTATAGAATTATAGAAGGTTCAAGAGAAAGAGTTCAAGTTTTTGAAGGAACTGTAATTAAAATTCAAGGAGAAAGTTCAAGAAAGACTTTTACTGTAAGAAGAATTTCTTATGGAATTGGAGTTGAAAGAACATTCTTATTATATTCGCCAAGAATTGCTAAATTGGTAATAGTTCGTAAGGGAAAAGTTAGACGTTCTAAATTGTACTATCTAAGAGATAGACAAGGTAAGGCTGCTAAAGTTAAGGAAAAAGTAAATTATTAATTAAAATATGGGACTTGTATAAGTCCTATTTTTTAATTAAAGGCTTTTAATTTTAATTCATAAGCTATATAATATAAGATATTAAATTAATGAGGATGATGAAATGAAAAAATTTTTTATTGGTTTTATATTTATATTACTTATTTTTGCGGCAGGAGGATTTTATTTTTTAAATTCAAGAGGTTCAAGTGAAACTTCTACTAAATATAAAGAATTTAGTTTTATCTATGAAGATAAGGATATAGATAAAAAAGATTTTGCTAAGATTGACGGACAATATTATCTATCATTAGATTTTATAAAAGAATATATTGACGACACAATATCTTATGATGAATCTGAAAAAGCTGTAATTTTTGTAAATACTAAGGGTACAAAGAGAATAGTTTTAGGTGCTAATGAAGCTTTTTTGAATGATCAAAGAGTAGGATTAAGATCCGCTGTAATTGAGAAAGATGGAAAGGTTTTAATTCCTTCAGAAATATTTATATATGACTATCCGGTATCTCTTAGATATATTGAAGATAAAAAAGTTCTTGTAATGGATAGAAAAGATATTGAATATGCAGTAGGAATTCCTACTGGTGATGGCTTAAATATGCGTGAGGAAGATAGCATAAAATCTCCGATAGTATCAATTTTAAAGAGGGATAATAAAGTTTATGTTTATGGAGAAAAGGGAGATTTTTATAAAGTTAGAGAAATTGATGGATATTCAGGATATATTAAAAAATCACTGCTTGATGTTGAATTTCCCAAAAATAAGTTTAAATTAGAAATTGGAATTGATAATGGAGAGGCTGTTAAGCCTCTCAATTTAACATGGGATTATACATATGGACCTCAAAGTCAAGAAAGTATAGATGCTATAACTTCTATAAAAGGTTTAAATGTAATATGCCCTACATGGTTTTCTGTAGCTAATTCTAATTTAGATATAATTGACAGAGGAAATCAAGAATACGTAAATAAATATAAAGCACTTGGAATTGAGGTTTGGGCTTATTTAGATAACTCATTTAATGCGGATTTAACACATGAAGTTTTATCTAAGAGTTCATCAAGATATATTTTAGCTACAAAAACACTTAGACTTGCAAAAAGATATGGATTATCCGGTGTTAATGTGGATTTTGAAAACACCAAAATTGAAGATAGAGAAAATATTACGCAGTTTGTAAGAGAACTTTCCGGCATGTTTCATTCTGAAGGTCTAAAAGTTAGTGTAGATGTTACACCACAAATTTCAAGTGATGTTACAAAAGAACCATATAATAGAAAAGAACTTGCGAGATTTTGTGATTATGTAATTTTAATGGCATACGACCAACATTGGGCATCGTCAAAAAAAGCAGGTTCAGTTGCTGAATATAAATGGGTTGAAGGTAATTTAAACGTTCTATTTAGGCAAATACCACAAGAAAAATTAGTTTTAGGTGTACCATTATATTCTAGGTTGTGGAGTGAAAATGATAGCAATGTAAAATCAAGTTCGCTATCTATGAATCAAGTAAAAAATATTATAGAATCAAAAGGCAGTTCAATTAGTTGGGATGATGTTTCAAAACAAGACTATACAGAATACTCCGAAAATGACAAGTTGTATAAAATATGGATTGAAGATGCAAAGTCAATAGAGTGGAAAACATCTCTTATAAATAAATATAATTTAGCTGGAATTGCAAGCTGGAGAAAAGGATTTGAAACCTCTGATATTTGGGATACAATAGATTCTGTTTTATCAAACATTAAATACTAAAAGATTGACAAAATAGATATATTATATTAAAATAAGTACAAATTTTTTGATGGGAGTGTTAAAAATATTAGCTGAAACTCACAGAAAAATTGCAGGTAAAATTTATGATAAAATTTTATATGAATATGGAATAGAACTTAACTTGAATAAACTGGAGTGGGGTGCTGTTGCACCGGATTATTTGCCATATTATAAGTTTAAAAGACATTATAAAGAAGAAAGCATAAATTTTATTTGTAGAGAAATTGTAAATTTAATTTTTATATGTAGATATGCTGACTTGTATAGTGATAAAAATTCATTTTTAATTAAGTATTTGAGCAAAAGAATAGGTATAATTTCACACTATTTATGTGATTATACATGTTACCCTCATGCATATCGAATGACTTTTATTGGAAATATGAAAAAACATATTAAATATGAGTCTGATTTGAATGATTATGCAAAAGAATATAATTTTGAAAACAACCACATTTCTATTAATAGCATAAATATTGAATGTAATTCGTTAGATAGTTTATTTTTTACGGTTAAAAATTATATTAATTATGTTATTGATAACTATAAGTCGGAAGAAAATTCTTTTTCAAATGATTTAAATTATGCTATGAAACTTAGTTATAATATGACAGATTTTATAGTGGAGACAATTTTAGATTATTCAGAAGAAATGGGATATCAATTTGCTTAATTAATAGTTAGTAAATATTCTTTCATCATTGATGAGGGGATATTTTTATTTGGAGGTAATATGAGAAATAATTCAGAAGTGACAAAGTTAGATCTAAAAGAAACACAAATGGCAATAAAATCACTAAAAGACTATTTTCAAAGAGATTTGGCTAATAGTTTAAATTTGGCAAGAATATCAGCTCCACTTATGGTAAGACCTGAAACCGGATTAAATGATAATTTAAGCGGTTTTGAGAAAGCTGTTAGTTTTGATATTAGAAATTATGATATAAATGTTGAGATAGTACAATCTCTTGCAAAGTGGAAAAGAAATGCTCTTAAAGAATATGGTTTTAAATGTTATGAGGGAATATATGCAGATATGAATGCTTTAAGACCTGACGAAGAACTTGACAAAATACATTCTATATATGTTGACCAATGGGATTGGGAAAAGATTATAAAGAAAGAAGATAGGAATGAATATTTCTTAAGGTCGGTCGTAAAAGAAATATTTGAAGTTTTTAAAAGAGCGGAAGAGTATATAAATCAATTGTATCCACTTGTTTTTGAAAAAAAGCTTCCGGATGAAATATATTTTATAAAAAGCCAAGAACTTGAAGATATGTATCCTAATTTAACAGGTAAAGAAAGAGAAAGGGAAATTTGCAGAGAGAAAAAAGCGGTATTTATAATTGGGATAGGGAATAAATTAAAATCTGGTGAACCGCATGATTTGAGAAGTCCTGATTATGATGATTGGTCATTAAATGGAGATATACTTTTTTGGAATCCTGTTATAGAAGATTCGTTTGAGCTTTCCAGTATGGGAATAAGAGTCGATGAAAATTCGCTTAAAAATCAGCTTGAAGAATCAAATAAGACAGAAAGAATGAGTATGGATTATCACAAAAATATAATAAATAAAAAATTGCCATATACAATAGGTGGCGGGATAGGACAATCAAGACTTTGTATGTTTTTCCTTGAAAAAAGACATATAGGAGAGGTCCAAGCTTCAGTTTGGACTCCTGAAATTATTGATGAATGTAAAAAACAAAATATAATTTTACTTTAATTTTAATAAAAATTACACATTTGTAACTATTTAT
>NZ_GL349422.1:957051-965542 GCF_000090945.1 Peptoniphilus sp. oral taxon 386 str. F0131
AAAATTACGCTTAAAAATCAGCTTGAAGAATCAAATAAGACAGAAAGAATGAGTATGGATTATCACAAAAATATAATAAATAAAAAATTGCCATATACAATAGGTGGCGGGATAGGACAATCAAGACTTTGTATGTTTTTCCTTGAAAAAAGACATATAGGAGAGGTCCAAGCTTCAGTTTGGACTCCTGAAATTATTGATGAATGTAAAAAACAAAATATAATTTTACTTTAATTTTAATAAAAATTACACATTTGTAACTATTTATAGTATAATAACATTAATGGATACATGGAGGAATTTTTATGGGAGCAATATCAAAAATTAAAGAAACTAAATATGATTATAATTTTTGCTCTATGGATATAAAAAGATATTTAATTGAGAAGTTTCTGTACGATAATGATTCTGAATCCATTAATATTTTACTTAATATGTATGATGTTGATAATTCTATAGAAACTATATGTCCTACTTATATTTCTTTAAAGCATTTAAAAAAAGATATTATAAAGTTTTTAAAGCATAAAGAAGGAAAAGAACTTATAGCATATAATCTTAGTAATCTTATTCACAATGATGTAAATAGGTTTGAATTGTTTTTATATTTAGAAGGATACAGGGCAGGTTCAAATGCAGTTAAAAATATTAATAAATTAGAAATAATAACATTTAAAAATTATAATATTGAAGACTTGTATTATAGAAGAACGTTATTTAATTATGAAGTGAAAGATAACGAAGTATTAAAATTAAAAGAAAATATGTTAAAAGATTTAAAAAGAGATAGTAAAGTAAGACGTACTATTTATGATATAGTATTTAAATTTAATTTGCATCTTTTAAAAAGGAAGGTATTTAATTTAAATGCTCATGTTGATAAACAATTAGTTCTTAATTTTGATATAACTGATGAATCTGATGTTAAATTTAAAGAAACAAATTCACATCTTTCTAAAAAAGAATTATATGGATTAGATAGAAAAATAGTTAGATTTTTGTGTATAGATGCAATGAGGATTTATGAAAATGCTTATTGGGAAGGCGTGAATGACAAAGTATTAAAGAGGTATAAATAAAAACTAAGATTTGTTGTCTTAGTTTTTTTATTAGTAATAGATTATGATAATATTAGGGATAGATCCGGGATTTGCGATAGTTGGATATGGAATTATTGAAGTGGTGGGAAATAAATATAAAGTACTTGATTACGGTGCTATTACTACAGATAGTAAAATGTCTTTTCCGTTGAGACTGGAAAAAATTTATTTAAAACTTGAAGATTTAGTAAAAAAATACAAACCGGATGACATAGCATTTGAAGAGTTGTTTTTTAATAAGAATGCAAAAACTGCAATGGCAGTTTCTCATGCAAGAGGAGTTATGATACTTTGTGGAAAATTAAATCATAAAGAATTGTTTGAATACACTCCGCTACAAATCAAGCAAGCAATAGCAGGGTATGGGAGAGCTGAAAAAAAACAAATACAGGAAATGGTTAAATTTATCTTAAAACTTAAAGAAACTCCAAAACCTGATGATGTTGCAGATGCACTTGCAGTTGCTATAACTCATGCTTCTTCCTTAAAGTTTAAAGACATGTTTAGGATGAAATAGATGATAGATTATATAAAAGGTATAATAAGCGAGCTTTTAGACAATTACATAGTTATAGAAAATAATTTTAAGGGATACATTGTATATATGTCACAGAGTGATATTGAACAACTTGAAATTATGCAAGAAGTAAAAATATATACAAGACTGATCATCAGAGAAGACAATATGACATTATATGGATTTGTGAATAAAGATTCAAGAAAACTGTTTGATTTACTTACATCAGTAACATCGGTTGGTCCTAAAGCGAGTATGGGTATACTTTCTACATTATCTGCTTCTCAAATAATAGTTGCTATACTTGATGAAAATAGTAAGGCTCTTACAAGTTCTCCGGGTATAGGTAAGAAGACAGCCGATAGAATAGTTCTTGAATTAAAAGATAAGGTTTCAAAATATAATTTTGAAACTCGGTTCGACGTTAAAGAATTAAAAAATAGCCTGAAGGAAGAAATAGATATTTCTCCTGCGGTTGAAGCTTTGATTAGTTTAGGTTACAATAAGTATGAGGCTAAGAAGGCTCTTACCGGGATTGACGAGAATTTTGATGTATCTAAAATGATAAAAGAAGCACTTAAAAGGTTGGGGAGGTAGTTATGGAAGACAGTAGAATGGTTGAACCTACAATAACTCCATTTGACAGTTCTAATGACAATACATTAAGGCCCAGATGGTTAAGTGAATATGTTGGTCAGGATAAAGTTGTTGAGAAATTAAAAATTTTTATAGAAGCTGCTAAGAATAGGCATGAACCTTTAGATCATTGTCTATTAAATGGACCTCCGGGTCTAGGAAAAACTACTTTAAGTTATATAATAGCCAATGAAATGGGAGTCAATGTTAAAGTAACAAGTGGACCGGCAATTGAAAGACCGGGAGATTTGGCAAGTATACTTTCAAATCTAAATGAAGATGATGTTTTATTTATTGATGAAATTCATAGGATAAATAGATCTGTTGAAGAAGTTTTATATCCTGCGATGGAAGATTATGCTCTTGATATAATAATAGGAAAGGGACCATCAGCACGTTCAATAAGATTGGACCTTGAAAAGTTTACTCTTATTGGAGCAACAACAAGATCAGGACAACTTACATCGCCACTTCGAGATAGATTTGGGGTTATATTAAATTTAGAATTGTATGATATTGACAGTTTAACTGAGATAATAATGAGATCTGCCGATATTTTAAATATTGCAATAGAAAAAGAAGGTGCAATGGAAATAGCTTGCAGGTCAAGGGGAACTCCTAGAATTGCAAATAGGCTTCTAAAAAGGGTTAGAGATTATGCTGAAGTAAAGGAAAGTGGAGTAATAACAAAAAGAGTTGCAATAAAAGGATTAAATTTACTTGATATAGATAAATTTGGGTTAGATGGCTTGGATAGAAAGATAATTCGTACTATGATAGAAAATTTTATGGGAAGGCCTGTTGGGATTGATGCAATAGCTGCATCAATAGGAGAAGAGAGAGTTACTATAGAAGATGCATATGAACCATATTTAATGCAAATAGGATTTATAAATAGAACACCAAGAGGTAGAGTACCTACTAAGGCTGCTTATGACCATTTTGGAATAGAATATAGAGAACAGGAGAACTTTTTATGAAAAAAATTTTTTTAGTGATTTTGATAATGTTATTATTGTCACCATTTAGTGTTTATGCTGAAGATGATACTTATTTTAATATAAAAATCGGAAAAACATATACTGAAGGTAGTGAAATTAATGTAACGTCAAAGTCTAACATCTATCTTGTTGATGCAGACTATAATAAGATAATCGACTTAAATTCAAAAACTGTAACTGCTGTATTAAAGTCGGGAAAAATAATTTTAAAAAATAAAGAACAAATATATTCAAATGATTTAGTACAAGACGGAGCTATGATGCTTGCAACAGATGATTATTTGAAGGTTAATAATGAATATAGAGGATATATTTATTTTAAAAATTTGAAAGGAAATCTTATAGTTATAAATCATATTAAACTTGAAGATTATTTAAAAGGTGTAGTTCCAAAAGAATTATCAGCAGAATATCCAATAGAAGCACTTAAGGCTCAAGCTATATGTTCAAGAGGGTTTGCATTAAAAAATATAAATAAATATAAAAAATTGGGATACAATTTAGATGATACAACTAATTCTCAAGTATATAGGGGAAAAAGTTGTGAAAAAGATAAAAGTAACAGAGCGGTAGATGAAACTAACGGAGTATATGCTACATTTGAAGGTAAGGTTGCCGATACTATTTTTGGAGCATCTTCCGGAGGGTGTACTGCAGATATCAAAGATGTTTGGGGAGGAAATGGATTAAGTTATTTAACTGTAATTGAAGATCCATATTCATTAAAATACACTTGGAATTATTCTTTAGATAAATCTAAAATGACTGATATGTTAAAAAATAATTCTATTAATATTGGAGAACTTTTATCAATAAATATAACAGATTATGATAATTCAGGAAGAATAAAAAAAGTAGATTTGATTGGAAGTAATTCAACAGTTAATATTACAGGTAATAAGTTTAGAAATATTTTTGGAAACACTAAAATAAAAAGTGCTTTGTTTACAGTTTCTGATTTAGGAAGTAGTTTTAAATTTGACGGCAAGGGTTATGGACATGGTGTAGGAATGAGCCAATATGGAGCTGTTGAAATGGCAAAAGAAGGAAAAAGTTACAGAGAAATCATACATTTCTATTTTCCTGGAGTTGAACTTAATAAATAGTAGAAAGGTTATAGATGAAGACAAGAGATTTTAATTATGAGCTTCCTAAGGAGTTAATAGCTCAACATCCTTTAGAAAATAGAGATTATTCAAGGCTTTTAGTATTAAATAGGCTCACAGGTGATATTGTTCATAAGCATTTTTATGACATTTATGATTATTTAAAAACCGGAGATGTCCTTGTTTTAAATAATACTAGGGTTATGCCGGCAAGAATTTTTGGCAGTAGAATTGATAGACAAGAACATATAGAATTTTTACTTTTAAAAAAGATTGAGAAAGATACATGGGAATGTTTATGTAAACCGGGAAAGAAAGCTAAAGTAGGAACTAAAATCTTTTTCTCTGAAAGATTGAACGGAGAAATAGTAGATGTATTGGAAGATGGTAATAGAATTATAAAATTTATATATGAAGGTATATTTGAAGAAATTTTAGATGAATTAGGTGAGATGCCTCTTCCACCATATATAACTGAAAAACTCGAAGATAGAGAAAGATATCAAACTGTATATTCAAAGATTGATGGTTCAGCAGCTGCACCTACTGCAGGATTACACTTTACAAAAGAGCTCTTAGAAAAATTAGAAGACAAAGGCGTTAAAATAGTATACGTAACATTACATGTGGGGCTTGGAACATTTAGACCGGTTAAATCAGATGACATATTTAATCATCATATGCATTCTGAATATTATGAGATATGCAAAGATACAGCAGATGAAATAAATAAGGCAAAAATAGAAAATAGAAGAATTGTTGCTGTTGGAACAACTTCAATTAGAACTTTAGAAAGTTGTGCAGATGATAAAGGTATGGTTAAAGAATCTAATGGGTGGACAGATATATTTATACATCCCGGATATAAGTTTAAGTGCGTAGATGCGCTTATAACTAATTTTCATTTGCCGGAGTCTACACTTGTAATGTTAGTTTCTGCATTTGCAACTAGAAGTATGATATTGAATACTTATGAAATAGCAGTAAAAGAAAAATATAGGTTCTTCAGTTTTGGAGATGCTATGTTTATATATTAGGAGATTTTATGTTTGAATTTGAACTTATTAAAGAGTCTAAAGAATGCAAGGCAAGATTGGGCAAAATAAAAACTACTCATGGTGAGATAGAAACACCTATATTTATGCCTGTTGGTACAAGAGCGACAGTAAAAACTATGACGCCCGAAGAACTTAAAGAGCTTGAAGCTCAAATTATTTTATCAAATACTTATCACTTATATTTAAAGCCGGGTATGGAAATAATAGAAAAAGCTGGTGGGCTTCATAAGTTTATGAATTGGGATAAACCGATTTTGACAGATAGCGGAGGTTTTCAGGTATTTAGTTTAAGTAACAACAGGAAGATATCGGAAGAAGGAGTTGAATTTAGATCGCATATTGACGGATCTAAAAAATTTTTATCTCCGGAAATATCTGTTGATATCCAAAATACATTAGGTTCTGATATTATGATGTGTTTTGATGAATGTGCTCCATATCCGTCGAGTTATGAATATATTTTAAATTCTATGAATAGAACTACACGATGGGCTAGGAGATGTAAAGATCATCATAAAAATGTTGATAATCAGGCTTTATTTGGAATAATACAAGGTGGAATGTATAAGGATTTAAGAGAAATTTCTGCAAAAGATTTAGTAGCACTTGATTTTCCCGGATATGCGGTTGGAGGATTAAGTGTTGGAGAACCTCTTGAACTGATGAATGAAATACTTGATTTTACAACTGATTTCATGCCTAAGAATAAACCTAGATATTTGATGGGTGTAGGTTCTCCTGATTATTTATTTGAAGCTGTTGAAAGAGGAATAGATATGGCGGATTGTGTATTACCTACAAGAATAGCTAGAAATGGTACTGTTATTACATCAAAAGGGAAACTTGTAATAAAAAATGCTAAATATAAAGATGATTTTACTCCGATTGATGATGAATGCGATTGTTATACATGTAAAAATTATTCGAGAGCATATATACGTCATTTATTCAATGTAGACGAAATTTTAGCATTGCGTCTTGCCACTATTCATAATCTACATTTTTTAATTAATTTAATGAAAAAAATAAGAGAATCTATAAAAAATGATACTTTCATGGAATTTAAAGATGACTTTTATAATAAATACGGTTATAATAAAATAAGAAGGGAGTTTTAATATGGATCCAAAAATAGCACAAATGTTAAGCTCGGTAGGTCCATTAGTTGTTGTTGTAATAGTATTTTACTTCTTTATGATTAGACCTCAAAAGAAAAAAGAAAATGAAATAAAATCAATGAGAGCTAATCTTAAAGTTGGAGATGATATAATAACTATTGGTGGAATAATTGGAAAAGTTGTTCTTGTTAAAGAGGACTATGTTGTAATTGAATCTTCAGGAAATAAATCAAGAATTGATGTTATGAAATGGGGAATTAATTCGGTAATAGCTAATAAGAATGATTTAAAGGCTTAAATGGAGGTACTTATGAAACACGTTAAGACATTAACAACTAAAAGATTAAAAGATACTTTTGCAAAAGGTGGATGTGGAGAATGTCAAACATCATGTCAATCTGCTTGCAAAACTTCTTGCACAGTTGGAAATCAAAAGTGCGAAAATTCTAATCAATAAGAGGGTTGGGTTAACCACCCTTTTATTTTATTAATGGGGGAAAAATGGGAAGTATTCATAAATTTTTTTTAAATGATAAATATATAGTATTAGATATAGCGAGTGGTTCAGTTCATGTAGTTGATGAAATAATATATGATTTAATAGGAGATTTTTTAAGTTTAGATGAATCTGAATTATATAAAAAATATGCTTTAAAATACGATTATGAGTCAATAAGAGAGGCTATTTCAGAGATTAATGCTTTAAAAGAAGATGAAGTTTTGTTTACTGAAGACAAAAGACTTTTTAAGCCTATATATAATCCTGATAATATAGTAAAAGCAATGTGTCTTCATGTTGCTCATGATTGTAATTTAAGATGTAAATATTGCTTTGCTTCACAAGGGGATTTTAATGGGAAAAGACTTCTTATGGACGAAGAAACAGGTAAAAAAGCACTTGATTTTATTTTAAAAAATTCAGGAAATAGAAAAAACTTAGAAGTTGATTTCTTTGGAGGGGAACCTCTAATGAATTTTGAATTAGTAAAAAAATTAGTTGATTATGGAAGAAATGAAGAAAAAAAATATAATAAGCACTTTAGATTTACAATTACAACTAATGGAGTGTTATTAAGAGATGACGTAATAGATTATATAAATGAAAATATGGACAATGTAGTTCTTTCATTAGATGGAAGAAAATGTGTTAATGATTATATGAGACCGACAATTTCCAAAAAAGGTTCTTATGACATTATAGTTCCTAAATTTAAAAAGTTAGTAGATAAAAGAGGAGATAAAGATTATTATATTCGCGGGACATTTACTAATGAAAACTTAGATTTTTCTCAAGATTTAATGGAATATTACAATCTGGGATTTAAAAAAACATCTATAGAACCTGTAGTTACAGATGAAAAAGAAGAATATGCAATTAGGGAAGAACATCTTGAAAAGATATTAAATGAATATGAAAAAATGAGTAAAGATTATATTGAGATCAGAAAAAAGGATCCTGATTTTAAGTTCTTCCATTTTATGATAGATTTGACTCAGGGACCATGCATAATTAAGAGAACTGTGGGATGTGGAGCAGGGTCTGAATATGTAGCTGTAACACCGGAAGGAGATATATATCCTTGCCATCAATTTGTAGGAGAAGAACAATTTAAACTTGGAAATGTAGATGAAGGAATACTAAATACTGAGTTAAGAGATAATTTTAAATGTTCAAATGTATTTACAAAGGAAGATTGCTATGAGTGTTGGGCTAGATATTATTGTAGCGGCGGATGTCATGCAAACGCATATTATGCAAATAATGATTTAAAAAAGCCTTATAAAATAGGTTGTGAAATGGAAAAGAAGAGAATAGAATGTGCTATATCAATACTTGCAAATGAATAACAATATTATATTGTCATGTAAAAGTTAACATATATATTTTTGAAAAATTAATTAAAGTGAATAAAGTGGTATTAAAAAAAGCAGCAAATCAAAAAAGATTTGCTGCT
>NZ_GL349422.1:965793-985085 GCF_000090945.1 Peptoniphilus sp. oral taxon 386 str. F0131
AAAAAGCAGCAAATCAAAAAAGATTTGCTGCTTTTTTTAAGTTAAATAACAAAGCATAGACAAATTATAATTAATAAGTAATATTGTGCAATAAACTTAATTTTACGGTGAAAATATTGTTTAATGAAACTAAAGAATTAAAGCTTTATAAGCAAGAAGAAAATAATAATCAGAAAGTATTAAGCAAGTTTAATCTATTTATAAATAAAATTTTTTACAAATATATAAAATACGTGATTAACAAAGTACAATAGATTTAATTTAATTTAATTTTGTGGTATACTTAATTTTAATTATAACGATAACTTTTTGGTGATTATATGGAAAAATGGTTTCTTAAAAATACAAAAGACCTAACTTTAGATTATGAAAAATTAAATATTAATAAATATATATGTAATATACTTTTTAATAGAGATATAGATACAGAAGAAAAATTGGAAAAATTTTTAAATCCAAATTTAGAAGATCTTCATACGCCATTACTTTTACCGGATTTGATAAAAGCTGCAAATATACTTATAAATTCTGTAGCTACTAATAAAAAAATCAGAATTATTGGAGATTATGATGTAGATGGTGTTATGAGCACTTACATATTATATAAGGGGCTTAGTTATTTAAAAGCAAATGTTGATTATAGGATACCAAATAGAGTAAGTGATGGATATGGAATAAATTTAAGGTTAATAGATGAAGCAAGGACAGATGGAATTGATTTAATAATAACATGTGATAATGGAATAGCGGCAAGAGATGAGATTCAATATGCTGTTGAAAACGGTATAGGTGTAATAGTTACAGATCATCATGAAGTTCCTGTAGATACTGAAAAAAAAGAATTACTTCCTAATGCTCTTGCGATAGTGGATCCTAAAAGAGAATCATCTAAATATCCATTTAGAGAAATTTGCGGAGCTACTGTTGCATATAAACTTATAACATATTTGTATAAAATAAATGGAATTGAAGATGAGAAATTGTATAGTGATTTTTTGGAATTTGTTGCTATAGCTACCATATGTGATGTGATGCCGCTTATAGATGAAAACAGAGTATTGGTCTTTAAGGGATTGGAATATTTAAATAAAACTAAAAATAGTGGAATTAAAGCAATTATAAATGCTGCTGATTTAAGCAATAATTTAATTTCAGCGTATCATATAGGTTTTATAATAGGTCCTACGATAAATTCAAGTGGCAGACTTGAAAGTGCAGATATTGCCGTTAAGTTGTTATTGGAAGAAGATTATAATGTAGCTTTGAAATATGCTACTTATTTAAGAGAACTTAATTCGAAGCGTCAAAAATTGACTGATGATGGCTTTGAAAAAATAGATAAGATAGTAAATGAATTTAATTTATTAGAAAAATTTCCTGTTTTGATTTTAAGGGATAAAGAAATAGATGAGAGCGTTATTGGAATTATAGCAGGTAGAATAAAAGAAAAATACAATAGACCTGCTATAATACTTACAACATCAAAAGATGAATTAAAAGGTTCAGGAAGAAGTATTGAAGGATTTAATTTATTTGAACATGTATCTGCATCAAAAGAGCTGTTAAGCAGATTTGGTGGGCATGCTATGGCATGTGGGCTTAGTCTTGAAGAAGAAAATTTTAAAAAATTTGTTATAGACGTAAATAATAAATCAAATCTTACCAAAGAAGATTTAATTAAGAAAGTTTATATAGATACTCAAATTAATCTTTCTGATGTAGATATATCTTTAGCTACAGACATTGAAAAATTAAATCCGTTTGGAAATGGAAATTCTAAACCTTTATTTGCAACCAGAGAATTAAGTATTAGAAAATTTAATGTATTCGGAAAAAATAAGAATGTAATAAAAATGGTAATAGGAGATTCTATTACTCAAAGGGATGCAATTCTATTTGAGAATATTGATGAATTTTTAGATAAAATATCAAAGTATTATAATCAGGATGAAATATATAAATTGAAAAATAATATGACAAATAATATTAAATTGGATATTACTTATATTCCTGAGATAAATAGTTTTAGAGGAAATGACAATATAGAATTGAAAATAAGTCATTATAGAGTAAGTGAGGGAGTAAAATGATAGAGGAATTATTAGAAAAAATAAAGATATATAATCCGTCAGTAGAAGTCGAACTTATAGAAGAGGCTTTTAATTTAGCCAGTGAACATCATAAAAAACAAAAAAGAAATTCCGGAGAACCATATATAGTTCATCCATTTAATGTTGCTTTAATACTTGCTGATATGAATATGGATACCGCTACAATAATAGCAGGTTTATTGCATGATACTATAGAAGATACAGATGTTACTTATGAGGATATAAAGAAAGAATTTGGAGTTGAGATTGCAGATTTAGTAGAAGGAGTTACTAAACTAAAAAAACTTAATTACCAAACTAAACAAGAAAAACAAGCTGAAAATATTAGAAAAATGGTTCTTGCAATGGCAAGAGATATAAGAGTAATTATAGTTAAGCTTGCAGATAGACTTCATAATATGAGAACTCTTGAATATATGACTGATGCCAAAAAACACGAAAAGGCTCTTGAGACACTTGAGATATATGCTCCTATTGCTGATAGATTGGGTATGAGTAAAATTAAATGGGAATTGGAAGATTTATCTCTTAGATATTTAGATCCGGAAAATTACTATCAGCTTGTTGAAATGGTAAATAAGAGGAGACACGAAAGAGAAGCTTTAATATCAAAAATTACTTTAGAAATTGAAAAAAATTTAAATAAAATAGGAATACATGCAGACATACATGGAAGACCTAAAAATTTCTATAGTATATATAAGAAAATGAAGATAAAGGGAAAAGCATTTGATGAAATATATGATTTATCTGCGGTTAGAGTTTTAGTTGATGATATTAAAGATTGTTATGGAGTTTTGGGTGTAGTGCATACACTTTGGAAACCTATCCCAGGAAGATTTAAGGACTATATAGCCATGCCTAAACCCAATAAATATCAATCATTGCATACTACAGTAATTGACAATAACGGTGAAACATTTGAAGTACAAATAAGAACTTTTGAAATGCATCAAACTGCTGAATATGGTATTGCCGCTCATTGGAAGTATAAAGCAGGGGTTTCTAAATCCACTTCGTTTGATGAAAATTTGACATGGCTTAGACAATTACTTGAATGGCAAAAAGATTTGAATGATCCTAATGATTTTATGGAGACTCTAAAAATAGATTTTTTTGCGGATGAAGTATTTATATTTACTCCAAGAGGAGATGTAATTAATTTACCTGAAGGTTCTACACCGATAGATTTTGCATATAGAATTCACTCTGCAGTTGGGAATAAGTGTACCGGTGCAAAAATTAACGGAAGAATAGTACCTCTTAACTATAAACTTAAAAGCGGAGATATTGTTGATGTTATAACTAATCCTAATTCCGGTCCGTCATTAGACTGGTTGAATATTGTAAAAAGTCCTCAAGCAAAGAAAAAAATAAGTCAATATTTTAAAATTAAGGATAGAGATAAAAATATTGAAAGAGGAAGAGACTCAATAGAAAAGGAAGCAAAAAAATTAGGATATAAAGTTTCAGATATAGTAAAAGAAGATTGGTTAGAAGATGTAAAAAATAAATTTAATTTACAAAGTTTAGATGATTTATATGCTGCAGTAGGTTTTGGGACAATAACTATTAATCAAGTTATGTCGAAACTTGTTGATTTATATAAAAAGTACAACAAAGATGATACACCTGTATTGCCTAAAACAACTCAAAGAGTTAATAAAGCATCTAAGGGCGGAGTTGTTGTAAAAGGTGTAGATAATGTAAAAGTTAGATTTGCAAAATGCTGTAATCCGGTTCCTGGGGATGATATTATAGGATATATAACTATAGGAAGAGGAATTTCTGTGCATAGAGCTGATTGTACAAATATAAAGGTATTAGATGAATCTGCAAGAATAATAGATGTAATTTGGGAAACAGAAGAAGGCGCAAGTTATAATGCTGAGATAGAAATAAAGGCACTCGATAAATCTAACGTAATTTCTGATGTTGCAAATAGAATAAATGAGTCAAAATTAATTCTTCATAGTTTAAATGCTCGATCAACAAAAGATGGAGATTTATTCTTAAATATTGTAGTTGAAATTCATACAATTGATGAACTTGTGAGATTAATTGAAAAAATTAAGAGAATAAATAATGTATTTGATGCTTATAGAGTTAAAGCATAGGAGGAAAAATGAGAGCAGTAGTTCAAAGGGTATTAGAAGCAAGTATTACTGTTGAAGGAGAAAAAATATCTGAAATAGGAAATGGATTATTAGTATTGCTTGGAGTTGAAGAGCATGACAGTGATTCGGATTTTGAATATATTTTTAAAAAAGTTTTAAATTTAAGGGTTTTTGAAGATAAAAATGCTGTTATGAATTTAAGCCTTATAGATCAAAATAAAGAGCTTTTAGTTGTATCTCAATTTACTCTTTATGGAGATGTAAGAAAAGGAAATAGACCAAGTTATATTAGAGCTGCCAAATTTGAAGATGGAATAAATTATTATAATAAATTTATTGAAAGAGCAAAGGAACTAAATATTTCTACATTTGGTGGAGAATATGGTGCTGATATGAAAGTACAATTAATAAATGATGGTCCTGTTACAATATTATTAGACAGTAACAAAGAATTTTAGGTGATAATTATGGATTTTAAAATAATCAGACTTACTTTAGGTGCATATCAAACTAACTGTTATATAATATTTGATAAGAATAATAATTCGGTGATAATTGATCCAGGCGCAGAAGCTAAAGCTATTATAAAAGAGATTGAAGATAGAAATTTAACGGTTGACAAGATAATATTGACACATGCTCACCCCGATCATTTTGGAGCTCTTGATGATGTTAGAAAACATTTTAATGTAAAGGCATTTTTAGGTAGAGACGACAATATTATGCTTGAAGATAGATCGTCTGAATTAAATCTTGTGTTAGGATTAAAGCCTAATAAAATATCTGCTGATGTTTTGGTAGAAGATGGTGACTTAATTTCATTTGGAGATAAATATTTCAAAGTTATATCTACCCCGGGTCATACTCCGGGAGGAATATGTTTATTAATTGGAAATGTTTTATTTTCCGGAGATACATTATTTTGCGGTTCAATAGGAAGAACTGATTTACCTGGTGGAGATTATGAAACAATTTTAGAATCACTTAAATTATTAGTGCAATTACCTGATAATACTATAGTATTACCGGGACACGGACCAGAAAGCAGTATAGAATACGAAAAACAAAATAATCCATTTATAAGAAGTATGAGAAATGATTAATGTTGTATGTGAAATTTTAACAGTTGCACATGAGGCATATGAATTTTTGAGATTAAAATTTCCTTCATATGAAAAAGAAGGTAATATTTTTGTTAATATCGATTTTGATAAAAATATTTTAGAAATAAGTTGTGATTTTTTAAAGAAAAAAGTTTTTATTGCAAAATGTGAAACATTAAAAGATAAAAAAGTTTTAATAAAGCAAATTCTTTTTGAAAATTTTGAAAATTATTTTGAAGTAAAAAATAAATGGGGTATTTTGACCGGAATAAGACCAACTAAATTAGCATTTAAATTACTCGAAAAAAACAGCCGAACTGAAGCTGAAAATATTTTAAAAAACACCTATTTAGTTTCTGATGAATCTATAAAACTTATTATGAATATTGTGGATTTAGAATCAAAAATAATATATCCGCTTAATAAAAACAGTTATAGCATTTATGTTCATATTCCGTTTTGCCCGAGCAAATGTTCATATTGTTCCTTTCAAACACTAAAATTGAATAAGGATGTTATAAAAAAATATGTAGATAAGTTAATTTGTGATTTAATAAATGAATCTAAATATTTTAAAAATCCGCCAAGAAGCATTTATATCGGTGGAGGAACACCTACATCTATTGATATATATTATTTAGAAAGCATTCTTAAAACCATTTTGAAATATTATGGGATTGCAGATGAATTTACAGTAGAATGTGGAAGACCTGATACAATAAATTTTGATGTTTTAAATATGCTTAAATATAATAAAGTAAATAGAATAAGTATAAACCCACAGTCTATGAGAGAAAAAACGCTTGATTTAATTGGTAGAAATCATACAATTTCTGAAATATATAATAGTTATAATTTAGCAAGAAAAGTTGGTTTTAATAGTATCAATATGGATTTAATAATAGGACTTCCGCAAGAAAAGTATAACGATGTGGAGTATAGTATTGATAAAATTTTAGAATTAAATCCTGAGAATATAACAGTTCATACTCTTGCTATAAAAAACGGTTCTGAGATATATGATAAAAATATTAAGCTTTCATCGAATATAGATTCAATAATAGAAATGACAAAAGATAAGCTTAAAATAAAAGGTTATAATCCATACTATATGTATAGACAAAAAAGAATGCTTGGTAATGGCGAAAATATAGGATATTCAAAAAATGGATTTGAATCGATATATAATATATTAATAATGGAAGAAAAACATAGTATTATAGGCTTTGGAATGAGCAGTTCTACAAAAATATATTATCCTGATGAAAATAAACTTAAAACAATAATGAATTTTAGAAATATGAAAGATTATTTAAGTAGAGAAGACGAAATTTTTACTGTAAAGAAAAAAATATATGAAAAATTTGATTTTTAGGTGGATAAATGAATTTAAGAAAGATATTAAAAAATATTGAAATATTAGATACAAAGAATTTTATTGATTTTGATGTTGATATTAAAAAAATTTGTTACAATAGTAAATTTATAACTGAAAGCAGCTTATTTGTAGCTATAAAAGGATATATAACGGATGGACATAAATATATTTTACAAGCTTATGAAAAAGGTGCGGTTTGTGCTATAGTAGAAGATTTTATAGACTGTGAAATTCCTCAACTAAAAGTCGAAAATACCAGAATTGAACTTGCAAATGTTTCTAAAAATTTTTACGATGATCCTTCTCAGAAATTAAATATCGTAGGCATTACAGCTACAAATGGGAAAACAACAACATCATTTATGCTTGATAAAATATATAATGATGCGGGATACAGAACAGGAATAATTGGTACAGTATATACTAAATATTCAGATATAACAATTCCGTCAGTATTAACAACGCCTGAGTCTTTAGAATTACAATCTTTTTTTAGAGATATGTTGAAAAAAAAGATTGAAAAAGTCACAATGGAAGTATCGTCCTCTTCAGAAGAATTGTATAGAGTAAAAAATATTGATTTTAATATAGTAGCATTTAATAATTTTAGTCGTGAACATATAGATCAACATGGAAGCTTTGAAAAATATTATGAAGCAAAATCAAAACTTGTAAAAGAAGCTTCTAAAAATGCAGTTGCAATATTAAATATGGATTTTGATCATATAAAGGATTTATTAACTCAAACTAAGGCAAGAGTTATAACATATTCTTTAGAAAACAATGATTATGATTTTTCAATTTCTGAATTGGATTTAAGTACAGGATTTGGGAAATATATCTTTAATGTAAATAGAAATATTGATTTTAATGATTTTGTATTAAAAAAACAAAGTTTTGAAATAAATTTATCTGTAGCAGGGTATTCATCCGTAATGAATTCAGTTGCTGCAATAATAATTTCACTGGTTCAAAATATTGATGTAGATATTATAAAAAAATCAATATCAGCATTTTCTGGAGTAGAAAGAAGATTTGAAATGATATACGATGAAAAATTTAAGATAATTGATGATCATTATGCAAATGTTAAAAATATAGATGTAACATTAGAGACATTATCTAAAATGAAATATAAAAATTTTAGAATGTTATATGCTATAAGAGGAAACAGGGGTGTAAACCTAAATAGAGAAACTGCTGAAGAGACTGCAAAATGGTTAAAAAAATTAGATGCAAAAACTTTTTATGCTACTTTGAGTAAAGATACCGTTTCAAAAAAAGATGAAGTATCTAAAGAAGAACTGGAAATATTTTTGAATATAATGGAGAAATATAATATAAATGTGAAAGTTTTTGATAATTTAGAAAATTCTGTATATGAAATATTAAAAACGGCAGATAAGGGAGATGTTGTTTTATTTGCAGGCTGTCAAGGTATGGATAAAGGAGCAAAATTTGCATATAATTATTTAAAATCTAATAATTTAATGAAGGATGAAAATTATTTAAAAAATAAGATTAATAACAGAATTTGTTAATCTTGACACTTGATTTAAAGAACATTATAATAAAGTTAAATACGATAGTTTAGAAAAAATTAATGAATCTTTTGTAGAGAGTGAACAGTTGGTGAAAGTTCATATAGATAAATTAATGGGACAACTTTACTGTAGAATATTCCGTAGATTTGCGTTAAAAATAGCAAGAGAGGTTTACCTAATTAGGGTGGTACCGCGAGTTTTTCCTCGTCCCTTATCGGACGGGGTATTTTTATATGGAGGTAACAAATGTTAGAAAATATTAAAGGATTAAAGAGAACTTATTATTGTGGAGAGTTAAGAGAGTCTAATATTGGGCAAGAAATAACTTTAATGGGTTGGATTGCAAAAGAAAGGAATTTAGGTTCTATAATATTTGCAGATTTAAGAGATAGAACAGGTATTGTGCAAATTGTATTCGATGATACTGTTGATAAAAATCTATTTGAAAAAGCTGTAAAACTTAGATCTGAATTTGTAGTTGCAGTTATTGGAAAAGTTAGAGAACGCTCTTCTATTAATGATAAAATACCAACAGGTAAGATTGAACTTATAGCAAGTGAACTTAGAATATTGAATGAGTCAGAAGTTCCACCTATTTATATTAAGGATGATGACAATGTAGCTGAAAATACAAGGTTAAAAAATAGAGCTTTAGATTTAAGAAAGCCATATATGCAAAAAAATTTAATGACAAGATCAAAGTTGTATAAAATAACAAGAGATTTTTACTATAATGAAGGATTTATGGAGATAGAAACACCAATGTTAACTAAACCTACCCCTGAAGGAGCGAGGGATTATTTAGTTCCAAGTAGAGTTAACCCAGGAAAATTTTATGCTCTTCCACAATCACCTCAATTAATGAAGCAACTCTTGATGGTATCCGGATTTGATAGATATATGCAAATTACAAAATGTTTTAGAGATGAAGATTTAAGAGCTAATAGACAACCTGAATTTACACAAATTGACTTGGAGATGAGTTTTGTTGAGGTTGATGATGTAATAGATATAAACGAGAGGTTTTTAAAATATGCATTTAAAGAAATGTTAAATATAGATATTGAACTTCCACTTATGAGAATGAAATATGCTGAAGCTATGGATAGATTTGGAGTTGATAAACCTGATTTAAGATTTGGACTTGAACTTGTAAATATATCTGAATTAGTTAAAGAATGTGGATTTAAGGTATTTGAATCCTGTACTGATGAAGGCAAAAGTGTAAGAGGTATAAACATAAAAAATGGTGCTGAATTTTATTCAAGAAAAGCAATAGGAAAGCTTGAAGATTTTGTAAAAACATATGGTGCAAAAGGACTTGCGTGGATAAAAGTAGAAGAAAATGGAATTAATTCTCCGATTTCCAAGTTTTTAAGTGAAGATGTTGTAAATGATATTATGAATAAATTGAAAGCTGAAATTGGAGACTTATTAGTGTTTGTAGCAGACAAAAATAACATAGTTTTTGACAGCTTAGGAAATCTTAGAAATTCAGTAGCTAAAGATATGAATTTAATAGATAAAGATGACTTCAAATTACTTTGGATAACAGAATTTCCTTTATTTGAATATGATGAAGACGAGCAAAGATATGTAGCTAAGCATCATCCATTTACTTCTCCTATGGATGAGGATTTAAATTTAATTGAAACAGCTCCACATCTTGCAAGAGCAAAAGCTTATGATATAGTAATAAATGGAGATGAAATGGGAGGCGGAAGTATAAGAATTAATAATCCTCAAATTCAAAGTAAAATGTTTAAAGCATTAGGATTTACAGAAGAAGAGGCTGAAGATAAATTTGGATTCTTACTTGAAGCATTTAAGTATGGTGCACCTCCTCATGGAGGATTAGCGTATGGGCTTGATAGATTAGTTATGACATTTACAAAATCTGATAATATTAGAGACGTAATAGCATTTCCGAAGACACAATCTGCAACTTGTCTTTTAACTGGTGCTCCTACAGAACTATCCGATTTACAGTTAAATGAAGTTCATATAAAAGTTATAGAATAGAGGTGAAGTAATGGAACAGATGGGAGTTGTTGTAAAGGAATTAGGTGAATTTGTAGAAATACATTCTTTTAGACAGGCAGCCTGTGGTTCCAGTTGTGAAAGCTGCCATGCAAAGTGTGCAGAATCAAAGCTTTATGTGCTAAAGGCAAAAAATACTTTAGGACTTAAAGTTGGAGATAAAGTAAAAATAGAAACAAATTCAAAGAATGTAATTAAATATATACTATTAGTTTATGGACTTCCTTTAATATTTTTTTTATTTGGAATTTTGATAAGTTATAATATATTTAATAAATATTCTATTGATAATGCACAGATTCTTAGCTTTATAATAGCTGTCTTAACTACAGGATTAGCTTTTTATATCATTAAGAAAATTGATGTTAAATATGGAAATAATAAACTTGATGTTATTGTATTAAAAAGGTGTTAGATATGAAAAAACAATCTAAAATTTTATATGCATTTACCATACTTTCGATTATTTTATTGATAATCATCTCTTGTTTTTGTGGATATTCTTATTTAAATGTTAAAAATATCCATAAAATTGAAGAAGAAAATACTTCACTAAATAATAAACTTGTAGAGCTTTTAAAAGTTGAAGAGCAATTAAAGACGGAAAGTAATAGCGAAAATTTAAACCTTGAAAAATTAAGTTTAGATTTTTCATCTAAATACGGATATGATTATACTCAGAAAGAGGAAAATATAATAAAGCTTGAGATAGAAAATTTAAAAGCTGCAAATGTATTAATAAAAAAGCAGCTAAAAGATGAAATAAAAAAATATTCTAAATATTATTCTGGGGACTATTATAAAAATGAATCATTAGATGCTATTATATCTAAGCTTGTAAATTTAAATAATATGAATGGAGCAGAATATTTAAATACTAATTTATATACTGAATTAAAAATATCAAATTTTATAAGAAATGCTAAATTGAGTGGTACAATAAAATATTTAAGTTCAATTAACAATGATAATTCTGAAATCAATTTACTTTTATTTACAACAGCTTTATATTCCAAGGACTTAAATGAGATAGGAAATGATTTGAGCGATATAGATGAAAATTTAAATAAGATATATGCTCAAATCATTTCTACTGAGGAAATATTTAGCAACTTAGAAAAATATGGAGTTAATACAGGAAATTTGTCTTCAAAAAATTTAAGTTTATTAAAAAACAATTGTGGAGATTTAATAAGACAATATTATGAAAATAAAGGTGTTATTGAAATTTTAACTAATATAGGTGATAAAAATGAAAAATCTAAGTAATAAATTTCTTTTTTTGATTTTATTGACTATGTTGTTAACTTCTTTTGCGTTGGGATATTTTGGGTATATAAATTTAAAAAAAGTAAACTCAGTTCAGCTAGTTTACAAAGAGAAAAATAAAACTCTTAAAGAGGATATAAAGCTTAAAGAGGATAATATTAATTCAATAAAATCAAAACTTGATTTATTAAAAGAGCAGGTAAAAGAGATAAATGAAATAGATAATAAATATAGCAAAATACAACTTCCAGACAGTGAATCTTCTGTAATGGGATATGAGTCATATATTTTAAAAATTTTTAAACCTAATTATGACATATCAAGATATAAGTCAATATCTGAAAAAACGAACAGCTACAGGAAATTAATAGCAACGTTTTTTGGAGATGATGAAGTAATGGACCTTGAAGAAGCTAAAAGTAATATTCTTATAGGAAATATTTTGATGAATGATAAAATATTTTCATATTTAAATGAGAAAGTTGTAGAAAATAATAACAGAATTTTTAAGAAAATAGGTCTATACAAATATTTAGAAAAAACTAATAATTTTTTTATTAAATATGTAATTTTTGAAAAAATAAGTGAAGAAAAATCAAGTCAAGTGGAAGCCTATACTCCTTTAGAAATGAAAGAATTTTCAAGTAATATACTTTATTTAAAGGATGAACTTATCGGAATATATGATAATGTATTGTATCCTGATGAGAAGAATATTTTATATTTAAATGATATAAAAAATGCTGTAAATGAAGAAAAAAAATCTATTAATTATACTGATAATTTCAAAAAATATAGTTATAGTATTGATACAATAAAAGACATGTATAATTGCATGACACTATCAATAGATATAAATAGTCAAAATATTGATTATTTGAATGGATATGATATTTTAGACAAAACTTTTGAAATTGAAAATAATATTCAAGTTTTAAGATATTTAACTGACAACAGAAAGAGATTGTATCTAATTGAAGAGAGATCAAATGGTAAGCCAATTAAATTAGTTTACTTTTCAGCAAGTGGCAAGCCTTATTTTGAGCTGGATATTCAAAATTATAAGGGAATTTATTTTAATTTTGAAAAAACCAAAGAAATAAAGAATAAATATAATGAGGCAATAAAACTCTATAACAAATTTTAGTGTTATAGAGCGTCTTGTGCCTGTAGCTTAATTGGATAAAGCAGCAGCTTCCGAAGCTGAAGATTGGGGGTTCGAATCCCTTCAGGCATACCAAAAGAGGAAATTGAATGTATGTAAATAAAATAATATCAAATAATATAGGGTATTTAATCTTAAACAGAACAAAAAAATTAAATGCCTTAAATATTGATATGATTAGAGAATTAAGAGAAAAATATTGTGACTTTATAAAAAATGACAATGTAAAAATTATAGTTTTAAAAGGAAATAATAATAAAAATTTTTGTGCAGGCGGAGACATTGTAACCTTGTATAAGGAATATATTATAAATAATAACAGTCCTATGTTTTTCTTTGAAGAAGAATTTGAACTTGATTATTTATTATTTAATTCAAAAAAACCGATAATATCTTTTATATCAGGAATAACAATGGGTGGAGGAGTAGGTCTTTCTATTACAAGTAGTATAGTTGTTGCAGATGATACTACAAAATGGGCTATGCCCGAAACAAGACTTGGAATGATACCTGATGTTGGAGTTGGATATTATTTTTCTAAAATTGAAAAACCATTAGCATTATATATTTCCCTACTTGGAAATATATTATTTGGATCAGATTTAACAAAACTTAATATTGCAGATTTTTATATAAAAAATAGCAGCATAAGAAATATAGAGATAGAGTTAGAACAATTTGATTTTAAAAATTTAAGTTTTGATGAAATGGTTTTTTAATGCAAAACATATAATATCAAAATATAAAATCAAGGAAGATTATACTGATTTGAGCATTAGTTCTGATAAGATTAATAATCATTTTGATAAAAATAAATTAAGTGATATTTTTAATTCTTTAAAAGAAGGCAATGATAAATTCTCCATAGATACATTAAATGAATTAAATAATAAATGTCCTTTATCTTTGCAAATGACATTTTTAAAATATTTTAAATGTAAAAATATTTCTATTTTAGAGACATATATGTTAGATTTAAAATTATTAAAATATTGCTGTGAAAGTGGAAATATGAAAGAAGGAATAAGGGGAGTAATGATTGATAAAGAATATATTCCGGCATTCAAGCCGCACAGTTATAAAGAAGTAGATATTAAATTAATAAATAAATTACTAAAAATATAAAAGCAGCTTTATAAAGCTGCTTTTATATTTTTAAACGTTAAATTTAAAGACTACAACATCTCCATCTTGCATTATATATTCTTTACCTTCGCTTCGTATAAGCCCTTTTTCTCTAGCCGATGCCATTGATCCACAGCTTATTAAATCGTCATAGGATATAGTTTCTGCCTTTATAAATCCTCTTTCGATATCAGAGTGAATTTTACCTGCAGCCTGAGGAGCTTTAGAACCTTTAATAATTGTCCAAGCTCTTGATTCCATAGGCCCTGTAGTTAAGAAACTAATTAATCCAAGTAATTTATAGCTTGATTTTATTAGTTTATCAAGTCCGGAGCTATCAAGACCAAGTTCTTTTAAAAACATTTCTTTTTCATCATCATCCAAAGATTGAATTTCTGCTTCAATAGCAGCACTGATTACAACGGTTTCATCACCTTGTGATGTAGCATATTCTCTTACTTTTTTTACAAATTTATTTTCGTCAATGTTAGATGAGATGTCATCTTCAGAAACATTTGCAACATATATTATTGGTTTTGAACTCAATAGAGCATAATTTTTTATAAGCTTTTCTTCATCTTCACTTAATTCTACATTTCTTGCAGGTTTACCTTTTTCAAGAACATCTTTTAATTTTTTTAAAAGCTCTACTTCCGGAAGAAGTTTTTTATCACCTTTTAACTGTTTTTCTGTTTTAGATAATCTTTTTTCAATTTGTTCAAGATCAGAGAAAATAAGTTCTAAATTTATATTTTCAATATCTCTTAACGGATCTACACTTCCATCAACATGTATTATATTTTCATTTTCAAAGCATCTTACAACATGTACTATGGCATCTACTTCTCTTATGTTTGATAGGAACTGATTTCCGAGTCCTTCACCCTTACTTGCACCCTTAACCAATCCGGCAATATCAAAAAATTCTATATTTGTATATACTGTCTTATCTGAATTGCTCATTTCACTTAATACTTTTAAGCGTTCGTCTGGAACATTTACTACTCCGATATTAGGCTCAATTGTAGCAAAAGGATAATTAGCAGCTTCTGCACCGGCTTTTGTTAAAGCATTAAATAGAGTAGATTTTCCAACATTTGGAAGTCCTACTATTCCTAATTTCATCTAATCGCCTCATTTATTATTTTATAGGCTAATATTATATCATAAAGATTAATAATACCCAATAATAAAAGTTATATAAATATTGGTTTTATGGCAACATTATAGTATAATTGTATATATATAAAATGAAGAGGTGAATTTGTATGAGTGCCATAGTTATTAGTGAATTAACTAAGAGAATGGGCAAAAAAAGAATTTTTTCAGATCTTAATTTAGAAGTTATAGATGGTGAATTTTTTGCGTTATTGGGATTGGAAGGTTCCGGTAAAACGACTCTTTCAAAAATTTTATTTAATTTTCTGAAACCTACTAAGGGAAAGGCTACAATTTATGACATGGATTGTGTAAGAGATTCTAAGAATATTAAAGAAAGTGTCAGTATAATACCTGAAGATATAATTTTTCAAGAAAATATTAAAGTGAGTACAATGCTAAAAAGAACTTTGTCATTGCATAATTTAAAAAATACTGATGACATAGCTACTCTTACAGAATATTTCAATCTTAATTCCAGGTTAAGGTTACTTGAAATGAATGAAAATGAAAAGAAACTCTTTTTGATAATAAATGCATTAATAACCAAACCAAGACTTTTGATAATTGATGAACCATCAAAATATTTAAATTCAAATCAAGTTGGAAAGTTATTTGAGTATTTAAATACCTTAAAAGTTGACGAAGGTCTTACTGTTTTTATTTTAACTCAATCTCTTGTTGAAGCACAAAGATATTGTGATAGAGCGGCATATTTATATAATGGTCAAATAAAAGAAGTTGAATTTTTAAGCGATAAGATTGCAAATGATAAGATTATAAAAATATACAGTCCTTTAAATGATTTGAGTCCATTTGTAAATATTGGAGCTAGAATAATTAAAGATGAAAATAAAGATAAAATATTGTATTATGATAAGGATATGAAAATATTGTCTAGGGTAATCGCTGAATCATGCATAGATAATTACAGTATTGAAAATTCATCATTATATGATAAGATTTTAGCTTATTTTAACGAGGAGGCATAATATGATTTTTTCTAGAGAATTTAAATCTAATATTGGAAAACTTGTGGCATGGACAATAGTTTTATTCATATTAGTTGGATTATTATTAGCTTTGTATTATCCTATGATGCTTGATATAAATATGAAAAGTATGTTTGATGGATTCGTTTCTTCATTAAATCCTAATTTTAAAAATATTTTAGGTTTTGATGAAAATATAGATTACACTGAGCTTGGTCAATATATTGCATTTATATATCAATATATTGCAGTTTTAGTGGTTATATTTGCCATGCAGCTTGGAGCTAATTCCTTATCTAAGGAACAAAGTAGTGGAAGTATTCAATATATTTATAGCAATCCTATTTCAAGATCTGAAATTATGATTCAAAAATTGTTATCGGATGTATTAGTTTATTTTATATTTTTAGTTTTATTGGCAGCACTTACTATAGGGCTATTATATGTCATTCCTATGGAGGTTGCTATAAGTCTACAAGCTATAATAATAGATATAGTTAGAATATTTGTTGCAATGCTATTAAGTGGATTAGTATATATGTCTATAGGATATTTTTTCAGTGCAATTTCAAATAATACTACACTATCAGATGCGACGAGTGTATTGTTTGTTTTAATAACTGTAGTAATTGTAATTATTGGTAAAATTTATGGTGCTATGTTCTTTACGATTGTAGACTTCTTTGCGCTTGAAGTATTTAAACCGTTTAGATTTTTAGTATCTAATATTTCTATAGTCGGCGTAGGTATTAATTTAGCTATTTTTGCAATATTTATATTATTATCATTTGCAATTTACAATTCAAAAGAATTGAATTATTAAACCTGTTTAATAACAGGTTTTTTTATTTATTTTATATGTGATTATTATATAAATTTCTTGATTGTTAAATATTAATATGTTATACTTATATGCGGTAAATTAAAACACACACTTTTTGATGATTTAAGAGTTGCTGATATGTACTTAAATCAAGAGATAAAAGTGGAGGAATAAAAACGGAGGTGGATATTTTGTCAGTAATATCAATGAAGAATTTATTAGAAGCCGGTGTTCATTTTGGACATCAAACAAGAAGATGGAATCCTAAAATGAGCAGATTCATCTTTACACAAAGAAACGGTATATATATTATTGATCTTCAAAAAACTGTCAAAAAAGTAGATGAAGCATATGAATTCATCAGAGAGTTGTCATCAGAAGGTGGCAAGATTTTATTTGTAGGAACTAAAAAACAAGCTCAAGATGCAGTTGAAAAAGAAGCAAAGAAATGTGAAATGCCATTTATAAACCAAAGATGGCTAGGTGGTCTTTTGACAAATTATAAGACTATAAGAAAAAGAATTGACAGATTACAAGAATTAACAGAAATGGAAACAGATGGAACTTTTGATGTTTTACCTAAAAAGGAAGTAATTCAATTAAGACACGAAAGAGAAAGATTGGAAAAATTCTTAGGTGGCATAAAAGATATGGATAGAGTTCCGGATGCTTTATTTATAGTTGATCCTCGCAAAGAGAGAATAGCTGTAAAAGAAGCTCATATATTAGGAATTCCTGTAGTGGGAATTGTTGATACTAACTGCGATCCTGATGAAATAGATTTTCCAATTCCAGGAAATGATGATGCTATAAGAGCTGTAAAGCTTATTACAGAAACAATTTCAAATGCAGTATTGGAAGGAAAGCAAGGCGCTCAAATTCAAGATTATTCTGAAAATGAAGAAGTAAAAGTATCTGAAGAAGAGCAACCTGTCATAGAAAAAGAAGAAGAGTAATATTTTGGAGAGTTCTAAAGCTAAACCTTTAAAACTCTCTTTTTATAATAGGAGGTAAATTATGAATATAACTACAGCGTTAATTAAAGAATTAAGAGATAAGACTTCTGCAGGAATGATGGATTGTAAAAAAGCTCTTGTAGAAACAAATGGAGATTTAGATAAGGCAGTAGACTATCTAAGAGAAAAAGGGCTTGCAAGTGTGGCTAAAAAAGCTAATAGAATAGCTTCAGAAGGTATTGTAGATTCATACATTCATGGTGGAAGAATTGGTGTAATTGTAGAAGTTAATTCAGAAACAGATTTTGTTGCTAAAAATGATGAATTTAAAGCTTTTGTAAAAGATGTTGCTATGCAAATTGCAGCTGCTTCACCAAAATATGTAACACGTGAAGAAGTTCCTGCAGAAGAAGTTGAGCACGAAAGAGAAGTCTTAAAAGAACAGGCATTAAATGAAGGTAAACCTGAAAAAATTGTAGAAAAAATGGTTGAAGGTAGATTAGAAAAATTCTATGAAGATATAGTTCTACTTGATCAAAAGTTTATAAAAGATCCGGATTTAAAAATCCAAGATGTATTAAACAATTTAGCAGCTAAGATAGGTGAAAATTTAAAAATAAGAAGATTTGTAAGATACGAAGTAGGAGAAGGCTTAGAAAAAAGAGAAGAAGATTTCGCAGAAGAAGTTGCAAAACAAATTGGTAAATAAATAGGAGAGTTTTATGAATCCAAAATATCGCAGGATAGTATTAAAGTTAAGTGGAGAAGCTATGGCAGGACAAAAAGGCATAGGCATTGATATAGAAACTATAAATTCTATAGCTTCACAAATAAAAATGATACATGATATGGAAGTTGAAACAAGCATAGTAGTCGGTGGCGGTAATTTTTGGAGAGGCAGAGATGCTGTTAATATGGACAGAACAACTTCTGACTATATGGGTATGCTTGGAACAGTGATGAATGCATTAGCTCTTCAAGATGCGCTTGAAAAAATGGGTATTCCAACCAGAGTTCAAACGGCAATTGAAATGAAAGAAGTAGCTGAACCATATATAAGAAGACGCGCTATACGTCATTTGGAAAAAGGAAGAGTTGTAATATTTTCGGCAGGAATAGGAAATCCGTATTTTTCTACTGATACAACCGCTGCATTAAGAGCAGCTGAAATTGATGCAGACGTAATACTTTTAGCAAAAAAAGGTGTAGATGGTATATATGATTCTGATCCTAAGTTTAATAAAAATGCAAAAAAATTTGAAAAACTTTCATATTTTGAAATACTTAGTAGAGAATTAAAAATAATGGATTCTACAGCAACATCACTTTGTATGGATAATAATATTCCTTTAATTGTTTTTGGAATAGATGAACCTTCATCAATAGTAGATGTTGTTAATGGAAAAGATATTGGAACTAATGTAAAATAAGGAGGACATTATGGTACCTGAAATAAAAAAAGATGCTGAAGAAAAAATGAAAAAAACCATATCTGTTTACAGAGAAGATCT
>NZ_GL349422.1:985210-1005621 GCF_000090945.1 Peptoniphilus sp. oral taxon 386 str. F0131
CCTAAGTTTAATAAAATGCAAAAAAATTTGAAAAACTTTCATATTTTGAAATACTTAGTAGAGAATTAAAAATAATGGATTCTACAGCAACATCACTTTGTATGGATAATAATATTCCTTTAATTGTTTTTGGAATAGATGAACCTTCATCAATAGTAGATGTTGTTAATGGAAAAGATATTGGAACTAATGTAAAATAAGGAGGACATTATGGTACCTGAAATAAAAAAAGATGCTGAAGAAAAAATGAAAAAAACCATATCTGTTTACAGAGAAGATCTTCAAAGTATTAGAGCGGGAAGAGCTAATCCATCTTTATTAGATAAAATAACAGTAGATTATTATGGACAAGCAACACCTCTTAATCAAGTTGCGGGTATATCTGCTCCAGAGCCTAGACTTCTTGCAATTACTCCTTGGGATGCAAGCTTAATACCAGCTATTGAAAAGGCTATATTAAAATCTGAATTAGGTATTACTCCTTCAAATGATGGTAAAATAGTAAGATTATTAATTCCTCACCTTACAGAAGAAAGACGTAAAGAACTTACTAAAATTGTAAGGAAAAATGGTGAAAATGCAAAAGTTGCAATCAGAAATATAAGACGCGATTCCATAGATGAAGTTAAAAAACTTGAAAAATCTAAAGAAATTTCTGAAGATGACAGAAAAGATGGAGAAGAACAAATTCAAAAGCTTACAGACAAGTATATAGAAGAACTTGATAAAATTACAAAGTCTAAAGAAGATGAATTAATGGAAATATAAAAAAGGACCTGTGAGGTCCTTTTTTTATAAAGGGGATAATATGACTTTAAAAGATAATATTAAATTAGATTTAATTCCCAATCATATAGGAATAATAATGGATGGAAATGGGAGATGGGCTAAAAATAAAAATTTACCTAGATATTTTGGGCATAAAGAAGGTAGTAAAAGAGTAATAGAAATAGTAGAAGCTTGCTATAATTTAGGAATCAAGTCTCTTTCATTATATGCGTTTTCTACTGAAAATTGGAAAAGACCTGAAGAAGAAATATCTAAATTAATGGATTTATTAGTTATTTTTATTAAATCTCAATTAGATAAAATTATGGAAAATAATGTAAAAATAAATGTACTTGGAGATATTTCAAAGTTACCGCTTAAAGTGCAAAAAGAAATTAATAGAGCATTGTCATTAACAGAGCATAATGATAAAATGATATTAAATATTGGATTAAATTATGGCGGAAGAGACGAAATTATAATGGCTACAAAAGCAATATGTGAAGATGTTTTAAATAAAAAGATAGCTATTAATGATATTGAAACATTATTTTCAAATTACTTATATACTAAAGGACAAAATGAGCTTGATCTTTTAATAAGGCCTAGCGGAGAATTAAGAGTTAGTAACTTTATGCTTTATCAATTGGCTTATGCTGAATTTTGGTTTTCAAATATTCTTTGGCCTGATTTTACAGAAGAAGTACTGTATGAAGCTATAATTGATTATCAAAATAGAAATAGAAGGTTTGGTGGATTATAATTGTCTGAATTTAAAAAAAGACTTATAACTGGAGTTGTAGGATTAATAATATTAGGATTAATTTTATATTTTGGTGGAAATTATTTAAGAATTGCGTTAATTTTAATTTCGATGTTGGGCTCTTATGAAATGTATAATGCTTATAAAAAAATTAACATAAATATAAATTTTTTAGTAATATTAATCGGAATATTTTCTACTTTTGTATTTGAATTAGTTGGGTTCTCATTAGAATTTAGCGTTGTAATTACATTGTTGCTATCATTTATTTTTACTTTATTCAGTGAAAGATATAATTTAAATGATGTAGCATATACTATATTAACATTTATATATGTACCATATTTATTTAGCTTAATGCTTGAATTTGAAAATACTCCATATCTATATCTTATTTTTATAATAGCATTTAGCACAGATACATTTGCATATTTTGTAGGATCGAAATTCGGCAAACATAAACTTATAGAAAAAATTAGTCCTAAAAAATCAATAGAAGGTTCTATTGGCGGGATACTTGGATGTTTAATTTTAAGCTTAGTTTATTTTTATATTACAGGTATAAGTATAAATATTGTATCATTCATTTTTGTTATAATAGGATCTATATCCGGGCAAATAGGAGATTTAATAGCTTCAAAGATAAAAAGAGTAGTTGGAATTAAAGACTATGGTAAATTATTGCCCGGACATGGAGGAATAATGGATAGATTTGATAGTATAATAACTGTTATTCCAATAGTGTATATGTTATATTTTATTACAGTTCTTTATTAGGAGGCAAACAATGAACACTTTAATTGGTTCTATTATAGTTTTTATGCTCGTTATAACTCTTCATGAGTTGGGTCATTTTTCAGTTGCTAAAATGGTTGGAATAAAGGTTAATGAATTTTCTATAGGTATGGGACCTAAAATTTTTCAAAAAGAAGGCTTGGAAACCAAATATTCTATTAGAATCCTTCCAATAGGAGGATATGTTGCCATGGAAGGTGAAGATGAACGTTCTGATGATCCTAGAAGTTTTAATAATGTCAATGTGTTTAAACGAATGGCTGTAGTTGTAGCAGGAGTTTGTATGAATTTTATCCTTGCCGTTATAGCCTTTTTTATTGTAGCAGTAATTGTAGGAACCCCTACTAATACTATTGGAAGTATTGTAGACAATTCTTCCGCATATCATGCAGGCTTATATGCAGGGGATAAAATTATAGAAATTAATGATATTCCTACTAAAAATTGGGAAGATATTGTATTTAATATTTCTAATTCAAAGGAAAACTCTGATATTAGAATAAAAATAACTAGAAATCATAATGAATTAGTAAAGCATGTTATAGCTAAAAGTAACAACGGAAGAATTCAAATAGGAATAACTCCTAATTATGAAAAGTCAATTTCTAATGCGATAAAATATTCTTTTCTAGATACAATTCAAGTTATAAAAGATGTATTTATGACTATTAAATTATTATTTAAAGGCAATGTTGATGTTACAATGTTGTCCGGTCCTGTAGGAGTGATTTCTGTAATTGGACAGGCTACATCTCTTGGTATGGTTTATTTATTAAAGATGATTGGTATAATCAGTGCAAATCTTGGTGTCGTTAATTTATTACCTATACCGGCATTAGATGGAGGAAAGTTATTGTTTTTAATAATAGAAAAACTAATAGGTAAAAAGATTAATGAAAAAATTGAAAATACACTTAGTTTAATAGGAATTTCATTTTTGCTATTTTTGATGTTATATATAACTTTGTTTGGAGATTTAGCAAGAATGAATTTATGGAATGTAATAAAAAAATAATTGGGTGATTATGTGATTGATAGAAAAAAAACAAAACAAATTAAAGTAGGAAATGTATTGATAGGTGGAGATGCACCTATTAGTGTACAGTCTATGACTAATACTATAACTAAAGATATAAATTCTACTATTAGTCAGATTAATTTACTTGAAAGCTATGGGTGTGATTTAATTAGATTTGCTGTGAATGACTTAGAAGATGCAAGTGCTATAAGAAAAATTAAAAATGGAATAAAAATACCAACTATTGCAGATATACAATATGATTATAGATTAGCTTTAGCCTCTGCCGAAAATGGAATAGATTGTCTCAGAATAAATCCCGGGAATATTGGAGCAAAATGGAAAGTAGAAGAGGTAGTTAAAGCTTGTAAGTATCATGATATACCAATTAGAATTGGCGTGAATTCCGGTTCAATAAAGCAAGAATTTATAGATATGTATAAAGGTGTAAATGAAAATTCTATTTGTTATAGCGCATTAGAAGAAATAGAAATTTTAGAATCTATGTCTTTTTACGATATAAAAGTGTCATTGAAAGCAAGTAATGTAAATTTATCAATAAATTCTTATAAAAAATTTTCAGAATTTAGCGACTATCCGCTTCATCTTGGAATAACAGAAGCAGGTCCTTCGTTTAACGGAACTATAAAGTCATCTGTTGGAATAGGTTCACTTTTGGCTATGGGAATAGGAGATACAATTAGAGTCTCATTAACTGCAGATCCTATAGAAGAAGTAAAAGTTGGAAGAGAGATATTAAAATCATTAGGATTATTAAAAGAGGGTATTGAAATAATATCTTGTCCAACTTGTGCAAGAACAAAAATAAATCTTATAGATATGGTGGAGAAAGCTCAAGATAAGCTATATTCTATGAATAAAAATATTAAAGTAGCACTTATGGGGTGTCCTGTAAATGGTCCTGGAGAAGCAAAAGAAGCAGACATTGGAATTGCAGGAGGAAACGGAGTAGGAATTATATTTAAAAAAGGTAAGATAATAAAGAAGGTAGATGAAAATAAACTTCTTGAGGAATTATTTAAGGAAATAGAAAATTTATAGGTGATATAATTGATTACTTTTAAGGAACTTTTGCAAAAGCTTGATATTGATGACGAAAATTTGTATAAAAAAAATATAAAAATAGAAAAAATTTTACTTGATAAAAAAAATTTGGAAATTTTTATAAATTTTTCTAGTTATGAAGAATTAGATGATGAACTAAAAAAAATTATTGAAGATAAGATTACAAATCAATTGAATAAATTAAAAATTATATATAAGTATAATATTTTATCCAAAGAATATACTGATGAAATTTCGTTAATAAAAGATGAAATTATAAACTACAATCCTTCTGCAAAAGTTTGGATTGATAATTTAAAAATTCATGTAAAAAAAGAAGAGTCATGTATAAACATTGAGGTATTTGATAAAAATATTTATTATTTAATTACTAAAAATGAACTGAAGAATATATTAGAGGATAAACTTAAAATATTTGGAGAGTATAAACTTAATTTTATAGAAACTGAATTGGAAATAGATACTTCTGAAGATAAAATAGAAGAAATTATTACATCAATGCAAAAACAAGAAAAAATAATTTCACAAAAAATTGATCTTCAAAGAACGTCTAATCCAACAGAAACTCAAAAAATGAGTTCAAATGATAAATATAGCTATGGAAAAAAAGATATATCCAGCGTAACAAAGCTCATATTTTTAAATTCGTACTTTAAAAAAGTAACCGTAGAGGTAGATGTATTTTCAATTGATGTAAGAGAAACAAAAAATAATAAATTTTTAATAAGTTTATCAATAACAGATTATACATCCTCTTATATAGCTAAAATATTTTTAACTAAAGATAAAATTGATGAATTTTTATCTAAAATTAACATAGGTAGTCATGTACTTATTACAGGAGATATTCAATATGATTCTTATTCTAAGAGCGAAAATATATTTATTAAATATATAGAGGTTTTAGAAAAACATATCAAACAAGATACTAATAATGAAAAGAGAGTTGAGCTTAAGCTTCACAGTAAAATGAGTGCTATGAATGGAGTAAGCTCATTTAACGAATTTGCTAAAAGGGCATCTGATTGGGGTATGAGTTCAATTGCAATTACTGATATTTCGGATGTTCAAGGATTTCCTGAAGCTATGGAATGCGGTAAAAAATATGGATTAAAAGTTATATATGGGTTAGATTGTAATTTTGTAGATAATTGTGAAGATATAGTTAAAAATTATAATGGTGCGACTTTCACAAATTCTTTTGTTGTATTTGATATAGAAACTACAGGATTTTCTCCACAAGTTGATGAAATAACAGAAATTGGAGCAGTTAAGATAGTTGATGGAGTTATTGTTGATAGATTTTCGCAATTAGTTAATCCTATGATTAAAATACCTGATAGAGTTGTGGAATTAACAGGAATAAGTAATGATTTTGTAAAAGATGAGCCTACAATTGATAAAGTAATTGTTGATTTTAATGATTTTTGTAAAAATTCTGTTTTAGTAGCGCATAATGCAGGATTTGATATAAGTTTTATAAGGCGTGATATGCTTAAATATAATCTTAGCTTTAATTTCACCGTACTTGATACATTATCATTAGCCAGGGCAATTATAAAAGACATTAAGAGATTTAATCTTACTGCATTATCAAAAAAGCTTGGAGTTAGCCTTGTGAATGCACATAGAGCTGTAAATGATGCAGAAGCTACGGCTGAAGTATTTATTAAAATGCTGGATATTTTAAAAAAATTAGGAATAAAGACTTTTTGCGATATTAATAAATTAAAAAAAGATATTGACAGTTCAATACTTTTTGAGAGTTCGATATCTTTGTTGGTGAAGAATAATGTAGGACTTAAAAATTTGTATAAACTAGTTAGTGAATCTCATATGAATTATGTAAATAGAGTTGCTAAAGTTCCAAGGAGTTTGATCAATAAATATAGAGAGGGCATTTTGGTTGGAAGTGGAAATTCTTCATCAGAACTTTTTAAAGCTGTATTCAATATGGAATCAGAAGAAAATATAAGAAATATCGCAAGATATTATGATTATATAGAAATACAGCCATTGGAAAATAATTTAAACTATATAGAAAATAATTTAGTAAAAGATTATGATACACTAAAATTTATTAATAAAAAATTATATGATTTAGGTAAAGAATTAAATATTCCCGTTGTAGCAACCGGTGATGTTTATTATTTAGATGAAAAAGATGATATAACAAGAAGAGTAATATTAAACGGTCAGACTGGCAGACCTCCAGAGAATGCACATATACCACAGAAATTATTTTTTAGAACTACAGATGAAATGCTTGAAGAATTTTCATATCTAGGCAAAGATCAAAGTTATGAGGTTGTTGTTAAAAATACAAATATGATTGCTAATTTATGCGAAGATATAAAACCGATTCCTGATGGAACATACCCTCCCATAATCGAAGGTGCAGATTCAGATCTAAGAAAGATATGTTATGAGAAAGCTCATGAAATATATGGGGATAATCTTCCTGAAATAGTAGAAAATAGATTAGATAGAGAGCTTAATTCTATAATATCAAATGGATATGCTGTTCTTTATATAATAGCACAAAAATTAGTAAAAAAATCAAATGATGATGGTTATTTAGTCGGATCAAGAGGTTCTGTAGGCTCATCATTTGCTGCAACAATGAGTTCTATTACTGAAGTAAACCCATTACCTCCACATTATATATGTCCAAATTGTAAATATTTTGAAGATATGAGTAATGGAACTGTTGATTCAGGGATAGACTTACCGGATAAAATATGTCCGGTTTGTGGAAGTGAACTGAAAAAAGACGGACATGATATACCTTTTGAAGTTTTTTTAGGGTTTAATGGAGATAAAGAACCGGATATAGATTTAAATTTTGCCGGAGAATATCAACCTACCGCTCATAAATATACAGAAGAGTTATTTGGAGAAGGATATGTTTTTAGAGCCGGAACTATAGGTACAGTTGCAGAAAAAACAGCTTATGGATATGTTAAGAAATTTTATGAAGATAAAAACATTTCGAATGTTGAAATTGATAGAATTGCCAAAGCAGCTATAGGAGTAAAAAGAACTTCAGGGCAACATCCCGGAGGAGTAATGATCTGTCCTAAAAGTAAAGAAATATTTGACTTTACACCTATACAATATCCCGCAGATGATAAATCATCAGGAGTAATAACAACTCATTTTGATTATAATTTCATACACGGAAAAATATTAAAATTGGATATACTTGGGCACGACGGTCCTACTATAATAAAAATGTTAGAAGATTTTACGGGATTGAATTCACAAAAAATACCGCTTGATGATGAAAAGACAATTTCTTTATTTTCATGTTCGGATGAATTAAAATTGAATGAAAACATATTTTCTTCAAGTACAGGAACACTTGGTATTCCTGAATTTGGAACTAACTTTGTAAAACAAATGTTAATAGAAACTCATCCTAAAAATTTTGCTGAATTAGTTAGAATTTCAGGGTTATCTCATGGAACTAATGTTTGGACAAATAATGCTCAAGAATTGGTAAAAGCAGGAAAAGCTAAATTATCAGATGTAATATGCACTAGAGAAGATATAATGTTATATTTAATTAGAGCAGGTGCTGAAAATAAAATGGCATTTGATACTATGGAAAAAGTTAGAAAAGGTAAAGGACTTTCTGATGAACAAAAGAAAATCATGAATACACTTCCACTTCCCAATTGGTATATTGATTCTTGTGAAAAAATAGAGTATATGTTCCCTAAAGCACATGCTGTTGCATATGTAATGCTTTCTTTTAGAATAGCATATTATAAACTTAATTATCCGTTGGCTTATTATGCAACATATTTTACTATAAAACTTGCAGATTTTAACGGAGAGCTTATAATGAAGGGAGTAAATGCTATTAAGGAAAGAATTAATGATTTGAATAATAGTAACGATAAATTATCGGCAAAAGAAAAAGGAGAATTAACAGTTTTAGAAGTTGTTCTTGAAATGTTTGCAAGAGGATTTGAATTTGCTCCTGTTGATATATATAAATCAAATGCATCAAAATTTGATATATATGATAATAAAGTTTTAATGCCTCTACGAGCATTTTTTGGAGTTGGTGAAACCGTTGCAGATAATATTGTTTCAGAAAGAGAAAAAGGAGAATTTATTTCCATAGAAGATATAATTAAGAGAACTAAGGCTACAAAATCTGTAATAGATATATTAAATAGCAATAATTTGCTAAAAGAATTTCCTCAAACAAATCAATTGAGCCTATTTAATTTATTTTAAAATTATCTGAAAGTTGATTTATTTTGATAAATATGTTATAATTTTTAAGAAAGATATAGAAATTGTTAAGAGTGGACTAGTCCACTCTTGTTTTTTTCAAATGGGGGTGCATTGTGAAAAAAAATGATCTAATAGATAAAATAAAAAATATAGCAGAAGAATGTTCTAACGAAATTGGATATGAAATAGTTGATGTTGAATATCAAGTCGGTAATAAGCATGATTTACTTTCAATTTTTATCTATAAAAAAGAAGGAATAGATATTAACGACTGCACTAATATGAGTAGAATTATTGAAAGTATACTGGACAAAGAAGATATAATTGACAAACCATATTATTTAGAAATATCATCACCTGGACTTGATAGACCATTAAAAACAAAAGATGATTATAGAAGAAATGTCGGAAATGAGGTTACTGTAAAACTATATGCACCTTTAGACGGTAAAAAACTAATAGAGGGAATACTTGAAAATTATGATGAAAGCATAATAATATTGAGTGTTGAAGACGAAAAAATAGAAATACCTATAAAATCAATTTCTCTTATGAGACAAAGTATTAAATTTTAATGGAGGAAAATATGAACGAAGAATTTATAGGCGCATTAAATGAGTTAGAAAAAGAAAAAGGGATTTCAAAAGAAGTGATATTTGAGGCTTTAGAATCTGCTTTAGTTTCAAGTTACAGAAAAAATTTTGGAACATCACAAAATGTTCAGGTTGATATCAACAAAGATAGTGGAGAAATAAATGTTTTTGCACTAAAAGATATTGTTGCGGATGTAGATTTTGAAGATGAAAATTTACAAATACCTATTTCTAAGGCAAAAGATATTGATGCTAAATTTGAATTGGGAGATGTATATTCAGAAAAAATTAAGCCTGCTAATTTTGGAAGAATTGCAGCTCAAACTGCTAAACAAGTTGTTATACAAAGAATAAAGGATGCTGAAAGAGATATAATTTTTGAAGATTTTACAGATAGAGAAAATGAAATAATTACAGGGCAAGTTCAGAGAGTTTCTTATGGAAATGTGTATTTTGATCTTGGTAAAACAGAAGCTATACTTCCCGTTGCAGAACAAATTAAAGGAGAAGTATATCGACAAGGAGATAGACTTAAATTACTTTTATTAGAAGTAAAGAAGACTACAAAAGGACCTCAAATAATACTATCAAGATCACACCCGAATCTTGTTAAAAGATTATTTGAATTAGAGGTTCCTGAAATTTCTGAGGGTATTGTTGAAGTATATTCAATATCAAGAGAAGCAGGTTCAAGAACTAAAATAGCGGTATTTTCTAGAAATGAAGATGTAGATCCGCTTGGAGCTTGTGTTGGATATAAAGGTTCCAGAGTCAAAGCTATTGTAGATGAATTACATGATGAAAAAGTTGATATTGTAATTTATGAAAAACAAATAGATAAATTTATAGCTAATGCGTTAAGTCCTTCAAAAGTTGAAAAGGTATTTGCAAACGAGAAAGAAAAATCTGCATTAGTAGTAGTTCCTGATTATCAATTATCTTTAGCTATTGGCAAAGAAGGACAAAATGCAAGGCTTGCGGCTAAACTTACAAATTGGAAGATAGATATTAAATCTGTATCACAATTTGAGGAATATTTGGACTGCGAAAAAATCAATGAAGAAGATTTAAAAGAAAAATATGGATATTCGTATGTATCTGAAATATCAGAAGATTATTATGAAGAAAATTAACTATTAATATTTTGGGGTTAACAATGGTAAAGGTAAAAAAAATACCTATGCGAAAATGTATAGGATGTGGAGAAAATAAACCTAAAAAAGATTTGATAAGAGTTGTTAAAAATAAAGAAAATAAAATATTTTTGGATAAAACAGGTAAGAAAAACGGCAGAGGTGCTTATATATGTTTTGATATGGAGTGTCTTGAAAAAGCCATAAAGACAAAAGCTTTGAATAGAGCATTTGAAGTGGAGATAAATGATGAAACTTATAATGATTTAAGAGAATCTATAAAAAAACAGTAGTACCTTATTTCAAGGAGGTGGCCTAATGTCAAAAATTAGAGTACATGCATTGGCAAAAGATATTGGAATAAGTAGTAAAGAATTAATAGACAAGCTAAGTTCTTTAAATGTAATTGTTAAAAATCATATGTCAACAATAGAAGAAACAGATGAAGCTAAAATTAGAAGTATTTATGACAAAACAAAGAATCCGGAAAAAGAAAATATAAATAAACAGGTAAAAGATACAAAATCAGAAAAATCTTTTTCTAAAGAGCAAAATTATAAAGATAAAAATAATTTTCAAAATAAACAAAAAAATGATAAAAATTTAAACAAATTTATGTCTGATAAAAAAAATATTAACAATAAAGAAAATAATAAAAAAGAATTTAAGAAAAATGATTTCAATAAAAATAAACAAAATAAAGATAATTTTATAAAAGATGAAACTTTTAATAAAAAAACAGGTAAAAATTTAAACAAAGATAATAAAAATATTAACTCTAATGAAAAATTCTCTAAAAAGAAAAGTAATAATAAAATACAAAATTCTAAATATGATGATTCAGAAAAATCTTTTCCTAAAAGAGATTTGACAAAGAAAACTATAAAGAAAAAAAATAAATCGCAGAAAAAATCAGAAAAAACTGATATTAAGACAGGAGATGGTAGTATAGTTAGCATAAGTGCTCCTATAACAATTAAAGATTTTGCAGAAAAGTTAAATGTTTCTGTAGCTCAAATAATAACAAAATTGATTGGACTTGGAATTATGGCTAGTCAAAATGAAATGATAGATGAAGATACATGCTTATTAGTTGCTGATGATCTAAATATAGAAATTAAAATAGAAGAACCTGAAGCAGAAATATCAATTGAAGAAAAATTTGGGCTTGACTACGAAGATAAGGAATCTCAACTTAAATCAAGACCTCCTGTAGTAACAGTAATGGGACATGTTGACCATGGAAAAACATCACTATTAGATGTAATAAAAAAATCTCATGTTCAACTTTCAGAAGCTGGCGGAATTACCCAACATATAGGGGCGTATACTGTTAATGTGAACAATAAAAAGGTAACATTTTTAGACACGCCCGGACATGAAGCATTTACATCAATGAGACTTAGGGGCGCTCAAATAACAGATATTGCAATTTTAGTTGTTGCTGCAGATGATGGAGTTATGCCACAAACTATTGAAGCTATTTCTCATGCTAAATCAGCCAATGTACCTATTATAGTAGCAATTAACAAAATAGATAAACCTGAATCAAATTTAAACAGAGTAAAGCAAGAACTTTTAGATAATGGTCTCATGGCAGAAGATTGGGGCGGAGATGTAATAATGGTTCCGGTATCTGCAAAGACTAAAGAGGGAATTGATGATTTACTTGAAATGATTTTATTAGTTTCAGAAATGCTTGAATTAAAGGCTAATCCAAATAGAAAAGCTATAGGAACAGTAATAGAAGCAAAACTTGATAAAGGTAAAGGACCTATGGCTACAGTTTTAATACAAAAAGGAACCCTTCACTTTGGAGACAATGTAGTTTCAGGATTTTCTAGCGGAAGAATAAGAGCTATGACAGATGATAAAAATAAAAATATTAAAAAAGCAGGTCCTTCAATGCCTGCAGTAATATTGGGTTTATCAGATGTTCCTAATGCCGGTGATTTAATTTATGCGGTAGAAGATGAAAAAATGGCAAGAACAATTGCGGATAAAAATAGAGAATCTATCAGAGAAACTAGAATAAATGCTAATTCAAAAATATCTCTTGAAAATTTATTTGACAAAATAAAAGAAGGAGAGATGAAAGAATTAAACGTAGTTGTAAAAGCTGATGTAAAAGGATCAGTTGAAGCTCTTAATCAGTCCCTTCTAAAGCTTACTAACGAAGAAGTAAAAATAAATATAATACATTCCGGAGCTGGTGGAATTAATGAAAGTGATATATCATTAGCATCGGCATCAAATGCAATAGTAATTGGATTTAATGTGAGACCTAACATTAATGCACTTGAACTTGCAAAGTCGGAGGAAGTAGATGTTAGAACTTATAGGGTTATCTACGATATTATAAATGATATTGAAGCTGCTGTTAAAGGTATGCTTGATCCTGATATTGTTGAAGAGGTTCAAGGAAGATGTGAAGTTAGACAAATATTTAAACTTCCAGGAAACATAATAGTTGCCGGAGTTTATGTATTAAACGGAAAACTTGTTAGAAAATCTATGATAAAAGTATTAAGGGATGACATAGTTATCCATGAAGGAGAAATATCATCACTTAAAAGATTTAAAGATGACGTAAAGGAACTCGCTACAGGATTTGAAGGTGGATTGGCAATAGAAGGATTTAATGATATTAAAGAAGGAGATTTCCTTGAGTGTTATATTTTAAAGGAAGTTCAAAAAAATTAGGTGATTTAAATGAATAATAAAAGAACTCATCAAATTTCGGAAGAGGTTAGAAGAGCTATTTCTGATATAGTTCAGCATAAATTAAAAGATCCTAGAATTCCGGATATAATAAGTATTTCTCATGTTGATGTTACAAATGATTTATCATTTGCAAAAGTATATATATCAATACTTGATGATGATAATAAAATTGAGGAAGCTATAAACGGAATAAATAGCGCTAAGGGTTTTATAAAAAGAGAGCTTGCAAAATTAGTGAAAATAAGAGCTATTCCCGAACTTATTTTCGTAAAGGATGACTCTATAGAAATTGGAATGAAAATGTCCAAAATAATAGAAGAGGTTAATAATGGAAACAGCTAAGTTTAAGGAGCTTATAAATTCTTCAAGTAAAATTTATTTAGCATCTCATATTAATCCTGACGGAGATAATATCGGTTCGATTCTTGGAATGTATGGCATTTTAAAGAAATTAGGTAAAGAAGTATATCTTATAGAGGATGATATTGTCCCTGACACATTTAAATTTTTACCATTTTTGAGTGAAATTGTCAGAAGTGATACTTTGAAAAATGATGCCGATTTATTTATAACACTTGATAGTGCTGATGTAGATAGAATAGGAGCTAATGCAAAAGTACTATTTTATGGTTCAAAAAACACTGTAAATATAGATCATCATTCTACAAATACAATGTATGCAGATGTTAACATAGTAGATGCATTAGCTCCTGCTACAGGAGAAATATTATTTGAACTTGCCAAAAACTTAAATGTAAAAATAGATAAGAATATTGCGCTTTGTATTTATACGGCTATATCAAGTGATACCGGAAGTTTCAAATATGATAATGTTAGACCATCTACATTTAAAATTGCATCAGAATTAATTAAAATAGGGATAGACATAAATAAAGTTGCAGTTAATTTATACCAAAACAGAAGTATAGAAAAAACTAGATTATTAATTAGCGCAATGAATAACCTAGAGTTGTATTCTAATGGTAAAATAGGAATTGTATATGTAGATGACATTATGATTAAAAATTGTAATGCTCAAAGTTCTGATACTGAAGGTATAGTCGAATTCATCAGAGATATATCCGGAGTGGAAATTGCTATACTATTCAAAATAAAAAAAGATTCAATAAGAATAAGTATTAGAACTAAATCATATGTTGATGCAACTAAAATTGTACGTTCTTTTGATGGTGGAGGACACATAAGAGCTGCCGGAGCAACTCTTAAATTACCATATTTTGACAGAAAGGAAGAAATTATAAAAATTTCTTTAAGAGAATTAAATGAACGGAATATTAATATTTAATAAACCTAAGGGAATTTCATCTCATGATGTAGTTTACATTTTAAGAAAAAAAATGAAAATAAAAAAAATAGGTCATACAGGAACATTAGATCCTATAGCTACAGGCGTTCTTATCATGTGTATTGGAAAAGCTACTAAAATATCGCAGTATATAATGTCAGATACCAAAGAATATATAGCTAAAATTAGTTTTGGATATGAAACTGCCACATTAGATTCTACATCTGAGCCAATTAAAAAAACTGACTATATTCCTCCGATAAATGAATTTAAAAATATTTTAAATTCATTTATCGGAAATATAGAACAAATTCCGCCTATGTATTCTGCGATAAAAGTAAATGGTCAAAAACTCTATGAACTTGCAAGGCAAGGCAAAACAATAGAATTAAAAAAAAGAAAAATTACTGTTTATAATATAGAATTATTAAAACAAGTGGATTATAAATCATATTATATAAAGATAAAATGTTCTTCAGGAACATATATTAGAAGTTTAATAAGAGATATAGGATATTCTCTGAATTCTTTAGCTACAATGGAAGAATTGACACGAACTAAGAGTGGAGAATTTACTATAGAAAATTCAATTTCTGAAGATAAGTTCTTATCTCTTGATAATGAAGAAATTGAAAATTTTATAATACCTATTGATAAAGCTTTATATAAATACAACTACTATAATATAAATGATAATTTTTATAAAAAATTAATTAATGGAGTTCCGTATAAAACTAAATTAGATTTTAAAAATAATGAACTTTTAAGAATATATTGTAAAAATGAGTTTATAGGAATCGGAAAATACATTGATTCGTTTGATTTTAATGGAATAAAAATGGAAAAAATGTTGATGGGTGATTAGATGCAGGTAATAAAAATAGATGAAAATTATCAAGCTGTTGAAGAATCTATAATAGCATTAGGGAACTTTGATGGAGTTCATTTGGCACATAAAAAATTACTTTTAAAATTAGTTTCTGAATCCAAAAAGTTAAATTTAAAAAGTAGTATTTTAATTTTTAAAAATCATACTAAAGATACTATATATAATAAAAAACAAAGATTATTAACATCAAATAAGCAGAAATTTGAGATGTTAAGAAATATTGGAATTGATATTATTTATGAAATTATATTTGATGATAGTATAATGAAAATATCTCCTGTTGAATTCATCGAAAAATTTTTATATAAAAACTTAAAGGCTAGAGGAATTGTAGCGGGATATGACTATAAGTTTGGTTACATGGCTAAAGGAGATATTGAATTATTAAAAAATTTATCATTAAAAAATAATATTAAAAATTTTATAATTGATGCTGTTATTTTTGATGGTATAATAGTTTCTTCTTCAACTATAAGAAATTTTATAGAAGATGGTAATATCGAAATGGCAAATAAACTTTTAGGCTATAATTATACAATCACAGGAAAAATAATTCATGGGAAAAATTTAGGAACTAAAAATGGATATCCCACTGCAAATATACAAATTGACACTAATTATGTTATTCCTAAATTTGGTGTTTATGATAGTGATATAAAAATAAAAAATAAAGTATACAAAGCTGCATCCAACATAGGCAAAAATCCAACAATAGAAAATAATGGACTTAGAATAGAATCACATATATTAAATTTTAATAAAAATATATACGGTGAAACAGTTGATTTAATTTTATTAAAATTTTTAAGACCGGAATCTAAATTTTTAAATATAGACGAATTATTTGAAAAAATAAAAGAAGATGTAAATAAAGTAAAAAATAGAATTTAGTTTACAATATATGATATATGTGTTAATATAATAAAAGTACCACACATGTGTTTGTCGTACCTCGGCGCTTACTTATGTGTTGGCATATATTAAAAAACGGAGGATAAAAAATGTTAAACAAAGATGAAAAAAGTAAAATTATTGATAGTTTTAAGGTGAATGAAAAGGACACAGGTTCTCCTGAAGTTCAAGTTGCAATTTTAACTACAAGAATTAATGAGTTAAATGAACATTTAAAGGAACATAAGAAGGATCACCATTCAAGAAGAGGTCTTTTAAAAATGGTAGGTAAAAGAAGAAATCTTCTTAGATATTTAAAGAATAAAGATATTGAAAGATATCGTTCATTAATAGAAAAGCTACAAATCAGAGGTTAATAAAAAGAGCGGAGGAGCCGCTCTTTATTTTTTAAAAGGAGAAAATAATGGAGAAAATTTTTACCTTAGATCTAGCAGGTAGAACTTTAAAAGTAACTGTAGGAAAAGTAGCTGAACAGGCAAATGGTGCATGTTTAGTTGAATATGGAGACACTGTAGTTTTAGTTACAGTAACGGCATCTAAAACTCCTAGAGATGGAATAGATTTTTTCCCTCTAAGTGTTGATTTTGAAGAAAAAATGTATGCTGTTGGGAAAATGCCTGGTGGATTTATAAAAAGAGAAGGAAAACCTAGTGAAAAATCTATTTTGTCATCTAGATTAATAGACAGACCTATACGACCACTTTTCCCTGAAGGATATAGAAATGATGTTCAAGTTGTTGCTACTGTATTATCTGTTGATCAAGATTGTCAACCTGATATTGTTGGGATGATAGGATCTTCAATAGCACTTTCTATATCAGACATCCCTTTTGATGGTCCTACAGGTTCTGTTTTAGTTGGTTATGTGGATGGAAAATATATAGTAAATCCTACAGAAACAGAAAGAGAAAAATCTGACATTTATTTAGTTGTTTCTGGAACTAAAACAGCTATCATGATGGTTGAAGCAGGTGCAAATATAGTTAGCGAAGAAACTATGCTTAACGCTATACTTACGGCACATGAAGAAATTAAAAAAATATGTGATTTTGTAGATCAAATTAAAGCAGAAGTAGGAAAAGATAAAACTTCATATGAAGTATTCAAGCCTAATGAAGAAATAAAAACTAAAGTAAAAGAATATGGAACATCTATGATAGTAGATGCTATAAATGAACCTGATAAAATTATCAGAATTGAAAAGGTTGAAGAAGCAAAAGAGAATATAAGAAAACACTTTGAAGAATTAATGGAAGAATTTTCTAAAGATATAGAAATTATAATGGAAGAAATAGAGGTTACAGAAGTTAGACGAGGAATAATCGAAGATGAAATTAGACCCGATGGAAGAAAACTTGATGAAATTAGACATTTATCTTCTGAAACCGGTATTCTCCCAAGAACACATGGATCCGGGCTTTTTACAAGGGGACAAACTCAAGTATTATCAATAGCAACACTTGCCGGACTTTCTGATGTTCAAGTTATAGATGGATTAGGCGATGATAAACCTAAAAGATATATTCATCATTATAATTTTCCTCCATTTAGTGTAGGGGATACGAAACCTATGAGAGGTCCCGGAAGAAGAGAAATAGGACATGGTGCATTAGCTGAAAAAGCATTATTACCAGTAATCCCAACTGAAGAAGAATTCCCTTATGCAATAAGAGTTGTTTCTGAAGTATTATCATCAAATGGTTCTTCATCTCAAGCCTCAGTTTGCGGTTCAACTCTTGCATTAATGGATGCCGGAGTTCCAATAAAAGCACCTGTTGCCGGAATAGCCATGGGTCTTATTGAAGAAAATGGTATTACCAAAATATTAACTGATATTCAAGGTCTTGAAGATCATTTTGGTGATATGGATTTCAAAGTTGCAGGAACAAAAGAAGGTATTACTGCTATTCAAATGGATATAAAAGTTGAAGGAATAAGCAAAGAAGTTCTGGCTGTAGCTCTTGAAAGAGCAAAAAAAGCAAGATTAGAAATTCTTGAGCATTTAAATACTACAATATCTGAGCCAAGAAAAGAGTTATCACCTTATGCACCAATAATTCACATAATAATTATTGATCCTGAAAAAATTGGAGAAGTAATTGGAACCGGTGGAAAAATGATAAATAAAATAATAGAAAAAACAGGCGTAAAAATAGATATAGATGAAGATGGTAAGGTATCCGTACTTTCAGAAAATTCAGAAAAAGCAAAAGAGGCAATTTCTATTATAGAATCTATCGTAAAAGAAGTTGAAGTTGGAGATATATTTGAAGGTAAAGTTAAAAAAATAATGAAGTTTGGAGCATTTGTCGAATTGAAAAAAGGTGTAGAGGCTTTACTTCACATATCAGAAATACAACATGAGAGAACAAACAAAGTTGAAGATATATTAAAGATAGGAGATATAGTAAAAGTAAAAGTAATAGAAATTGATGAAGATGGTAAGATGTCATTATCGAGAAAAGTACTATTACCTAAAGAAGAATCTTCTAAAAATGACGCAACTTTAAAAAATGATAATGATATTGAAAAGCAAATTATAGAATAATATAAAATTGGGATACTTTTAAATTTTAGTATCCCGATTTTTTAAGGAGAATATAATGAAAATTAAAATTGTAAATAAAAGTAAGAATGAACTTCCTAAGTACCAAACCGAAGGATCTTCAGGTATGGATTTACAAGCAAATATTGAAGAACCTATTGTTCTTAAAAGCCTAGATAGAACTTTAATACCTACCGGATTATTTATAGAATTACCAAATGGATATGAAGCACAAGTAAGAGCAAGATCAGGATTAGCGCTAAAGAAAGGATTATCTCTTCCTAATGGTATAGGAACAATAGATAGTGATTATAGAGGAGAAATAAAAGTTATAATTATAAATTTAGGGAAAGAAGATGTAATTATAAATCCGGGAGATAGAATAGCCCAATTAGTAATTATAAAATACGAAAGAGTTGAACTTGATATAGTTAATGAATTAAATGAAACTGATAGGGAATCCGGAGGTTTTGGACACACCGGAGTTTAAAATTAATTATTTTAAATAGTAATTTAAACTATCCTTTATGATATAATAATTATAAAGAGGTGTTATTTTGGCAAATAGAAAAGTTAAAAAAAAATCTGAAAATAATATATTTTATGGCGAACTTGTGAGTATTGGATTTATTATACTTGGCATAATATCCTTAATAAGCTTATTTAGTAATAAAATGGGATTAGTTGGAAGCTTATTATATAAACTTTTTTCGTTTTTAGGTGGGACAGGAAACTTTTTATTTCCATTAATTTTTATTTTTTTAGGTTTTATTTATAATATTAATAAATTAAAGAAAAATTTTAAAAAATATATTATTTCATCTATTATAATTCTTCTCTGTATCTTAGTTTTTTTGGATGGAACTAAATCATCAGATTTGACTTTAATTGATAGAATAAATTTATCTATTGAATTTTTAGATATAGCTACATCAGGTGGAGTAATAGGATCTATATTAGGATTCTTTTTGTATAAGTTATTTGGTTCAATAGGAACTTATGCTTTTTTAATAAGTATAATTATTATTAATATATATTTATTAGTTAAATATAATTTAATTTCTATCGGTAAAAATAAACCATTATTTACTATGATTGCTAAATTATTTTCTAAAAAATCAAATTTAAATAAAAATAAAAAAACTATAAATAAAAATTTAAAAAAACTGATAGAAAATGTTTCAGAAGAAAAAGATATAAATGAGTTTGATTCAGAAAATATTATTGCAGATAATGATGTTAATAAAAATATTTTAGAAGAAAATTATTTAAATGATGAAAAAAATATTTTAGAAAAAAAGACAGCTGGCAAAAATATTAACTTAAATAGAAATGAATCAGATGAAATAGAATTAAATAAATTTGAGAAAAATATAAGAAAAGATCAAAAAGAGGATAATTATATATTTCCTCCAATAGAGCTTTTAAAAAAATCTTCCGAAAAATCTTCTGTTTCAAATCAAGAAATAATAAAGAACGGAAGAATTATAGAACAAACAATGGAAAATTTTGGAATAGATTCAAAAATTGTTGCAATTAATAGAGGTCCCGTAATAACTTGTTATGAATTAGAGCCGGCTCCGGGGGTTAAACTTAGTAAGATAGTAGCATTAAATGATAATCTTTCA
>NZ_GL349422.1:1005940-1009687 GCF_000090945.1 Peptoniphilus sp. oral taxon 386 str. F0131
AAATAAATTTGAGAAAAATATAAGAAAAGATCAAAAAGAGGATAATTATATATTTCCTCCAATAGAGCTTTTAAAAAAATCTTCCGAAAAATCTTCTGTTTCAAATCAAGAAATAATAAAGAACGGAAGAATTATAGAACAAACAATGGAAAATTTTGGAATAGATTCAAAAATTGTTGCAATTAATAGAGGTCCCGTAATAACTTGTTATGAATTAGAGCCGGCTCCGGGGGTTAAACTTAGTAAGATAGTAGCATTAAATGATAATCTTTCAATGAGTCTTGCAAGCCCTGATATAAGAATAGAAGCTCCGATTCCTGGTAAGTCAGCTGTTGGTATTGAGGTGCCTAATAAAACTAAAGAATCAGTTACGGTAAGAGAAATAATTCAAAGTAGTGAGTTTAAAAGGTTAAATTCAAATTTGCCGCTTGCGCTGGGTAAAGATGTTTCCGGTTCAATAGTAATGTCATCAATTGATAAAATGCCACATCTTTTAATTGCAGGAGCAACAGGATCTGGAAAATCCGTATGTATAAATACTATTATAACAAGTATACTTTATAAATCTTCTCCAAAAGATGTCAGACTACTTTTAATAGATCCTAAAGTTGTTGAACTCAGTGTGTATAATGGAATACCTCATCTTCTAATACCTGTTGTAACAGACCCTAAAAAGGCTGCATTCGCTCTAAATTGGGCTGTTGGAGAGATGGAAAAAAGATATAAATTATTTGCAGAAAATTCTGTTAGAGATTTAACTTCATATAATAAAAAAATAGAAAAAACTGGAAATGAAGATGAAAGACTTCCTAAAATCGTTGTTATAGTTGATGAATTAGCAGATTTGATGATGGTTGCTCAAGGAGAAGTTGAAGATTATATAGCAAGACTTGCACAAATGGCAAGAGCAGCGGGAATTTATTTAATAATTGCAACTCAAAGACCATCCGTTGATGTAATAACAGGTACTATAAAAGCTAATATTCCATCAAGAATTGCTTTTTCAGTATCATCAGCAATAGATTCAAGAACTATTTTGGATATGGCTGGAGCTGAAAAACTTCTCGGAAAAGGAGATATGCTTTTCTATCCTGGATTCTATTCAAAACCGGTTAGAATTCAAGGTTCATTTATTAGTGATGAAGAAGTTGAATCTGTTGTTGATTTTATAATTGCAAATTCAACCATAAAAAATGATTTTGAAGAAAAAATAAATAAAGAAATTGAAGAAAAAAGAGAAAAATTAAGTAATGATAGAGATCCTCTTTTTAATGATGCGTTGAAATTTATAGTAGCAGATGAACAAGCTTCTATATCATTTTTACAACGAAAATTAAAAATAGGATATTCTAGAGCAGCCAGAATTGTAGATCAAATGGAAGAGTCTGGTATTCTTGGTCCACATGAAGGATCTAGACCTAGAAAACTACTACTTAGCGAAGAAGAAATTTCAAATTTATTGGGGGAAAATAATGAATAGCATACATTTTATAACATTAGGCTGTTCAAAAAATGAAGTTGATACTTCACAAATGCAATCTATATTAGACTCAAAAAAATATATTATAACAAATAATGTAAATGATGCTAATGTAATTATTATAAACACTTGCGGATTTATAGATGCGGCTAAAGAGGAATCCGTAGATACTATTATAGAAGCTGCAAAATATAAAGATGTAGGAAAATGTAAAAAATTAATTCTTGCGGGTTGCCTTGCACAAAGATATTCCAAAGAATTGATGGAAGAAATTCCTGAAGTAGATGCAATATTAGGAACAGGAAACATTATAAATATAAATAATATATTAGATAGTGCATTTAATGGAGAGAGAATAGTAAAAGTTGATAATATAAATGATAAATATATTGAGGGAATTAAAAAATCTAAAGTTTCGGTTACTGAGTATGTAAAAATATCAGAAGGATGTAATAATAATTGTACTTATTGCATAATACCTAAGCTTCGTGGAAGAAATAGATCTAGAAAAATAGAAGATATTTATGATGAAGTTAAATATTTGGTAAATAACGGTACAAGAGAAGTAATTTTAATTGCTCAAAATACGACTGATTATGGTATAGATAACTATAAAGAATATAAGCTTAAAGATTTAGTTAAAAAATTGTCTGAAATAAAAGATTTAAAATGGATAAGACTTATGTATTTATATCCTGATAATTTTACAGACGAATTAATTGATGAATTTAAAAATAATGATAAGCTTTTAAACTATGTTGATATACCTTTACAACATATCAGCGATAATATCCTTTCTAAAATGAATAGAAAAACAAATAGAAATAATATAAGTGAACTTCTATTTAAACTTAGAAATAATATACCTAATATAATAATTAGAACTACTTTTATAGTTGGATTTCCTGGAGAAGAAAATTCTGATTTCAATGAATTAAACGAATTTATTGAAGAAAATAAATTTGACAAATTGGGAGCTTTTATTTATTCAAGAGAGGAAGATACTCCTGCTTTTAATATGAATAATCAAATACAAGAAAATGTTAAACAAAAACGATTAGATATACTTATGTCAACTCAAATTAGTATTTCTGAGAATAAATTGTCCTCAAATATAGGAAATATATTAGAAGTTTTAATAGAAGAAATAGCAGATAATGAAACTTATGTAGGAAGATCTTATATGGATGCTCCGGAAATTGATGGAGTGGTTTATGTTAAAAGTAAAAATAATTTGAAAATAGGATCTTTCTATAATGTAAAAATAACAGATTATTTAGAATATGATTTAATAGGAGATGCAATATGAATTTGCCAAATAAATTAACATTTATTAGAATTTTATTGGTTCCAATTTTTGTGTTTTTGATGTATATGAATTTTGAGGGTGCAAGAGTAATTGCAACAATTGTATTTGCAATAGCTTCTTTTACAGATTTTCTTGATGGATATATAGCGAGAAAAAATAAATTAGTAACAAATTTCGGGAAATTTGCCGATCCACTTGCCGATAAAATTCTTGTTTGCTCTGCGTTAATTTGCCTTACAAGTATTGGAGATATTCCCGCTTGGAGTGTTATTGTTATAATCTCAAGAGAATTTGCAGTTACAGGATTTAGAATAATTGCCGCTTCTGAAAATATAACAATTGCAGCAAGTAAACTTGGAAAAATAAAAACAGTTTCTCAACTTATAGCAATAATTGTTTTATTGACAAATATAACTTCATTATATAAAACAGGGTTATATATTTTTTATTTTGCAGTATTTTTTACTATTTTATCTGGAATTGATTATTTTATAAAAAATATTAAAGTATTAGACTTAGAAAATATTTAGGAGAATAATATGAAGGCTGGTATCATAACTATAGGAACAGAAATTTTGATAGGAAGTATTTTAAACACTAATTCTAAATTTTTATCAAAAAGGCTTTCAGAATTTGGAGTTCACGTAAGTTATCATGTTTCCGTAAGAGATAATGCTATTGAACTTAGTGAAGTAATAAATGAACTGCTTAATAAAGTTGATTTACTTTTCTTATGTGGAGGACTTGGACCCACAAATGATGATATAACTAAAGAAGTTTTGTCAAATGTTTTAGGGCGTTCTTGCATAGTAGATGAAGTTCAATATAAAAAATTAATAGATAAATTTAAAATTGCAGGCAGAGAAATGACTGCTAACAACAAAAAACAAATTATAGTAATTGATGAAGCTGTTGTTTTAGATAACAAATGGGGAGTAGCACCCGGTGAGATAATTAA
>NZ_GL349422.1:1009932-1024311 GCF_000090945.1 Peptoniphilus sp. oral taxon 386 str. F0131
TAATGCTATTGAACTTAGTGAAGTAATAAATGAACTGCTTAATAAAGTTGATTTACTTTTCTTATGTGGAGGACTTGGACCCACAAATGATGATATAACTAAAGAAGTTTTGTCAAATGTTTTAGGGCGTTCTTGCATAGTAGATGAAGTTCAATATAAAAAATTAATAGATAAATTTAAAATTGCAGGCAGAGAAATGACTGCTAACAACAAAAAACAAATTATAGTAATTGATGAAGCTGTTGTTTTAGATAACAAATGGGGAGTAGCACCCGGTGAGATAATTAATTACAACAATAAAAAAATATTTTTATTGCCTGGACCTCCAAGAGAATTTGAGCCAATGATAGATTTCTATTTAAAAAATTTTATAAATGAAAATAATCAAATTATAGTAAAATCTGTAAATATAGCCGGCATAGGAGAGTCCCGAGTAGAAGATATATTAAGAAAATTAAAACTTGAAGAGCATAATATTTCCATAAATACATTTGCAAAATTTTATGATACAGAAATAAAAATCATAGCTGAAGGTACTGATACAAAACAATTACAACGAAAAATCGATAGTATAGTAAAAAAATTATATGAGGTATTTGAAGGGTATTTATATGCAGAAGATAATGCGAGTATTAGTGAATCTATAGTAAAAAAACTGACAGAAAAAAAATTAACTATAAGTTTTGCCGAATCTGTAACAGGGGGATTATTAGCTTCTAAAATAACTAGTGTACCAAATTCATCAAAAATTTTAAAAAATTCAATAGTAACATATTCTAATGAATCGAAAATTAAATTATTAAATGTAAATGAGAAAACTTTGAATAAATATGGTGCAGTAAGCCCTGAAGTTGCATACGAAATGGCTAACGGTTTAAAAGATATTGGCTTTAGCGATATATCTGTGTCAGTTACAGGTGAAGCGGGACCTATATCTTCTGAAAAAGAAGTAGGACTAATATTTGTTTGCTACTACTTTAAAAATTATTATGAAATAAAAAAATATTATTTTACTGGAAGTAGAAATGAAATTCAAGAAAGAACAGCTAATACAATTCTTCAACACGTATTATTTAATATTTAATGGAGGTAATATATGGATATCGAAAAAAAGAAAGCACTTGAACTTGCTATTTCTCAAATTGAAAAGCAATATGGTAAGGGTTCTATAATGAAACTGGGAGCTGACAGTAAGCTAGATATAGAAACTATCCCTACAGGCTCTTTGGCATTAGATTTATCTTTAGGTGTTGGAGGGATTCCAAAGGGTAGAATAATCGAAGTATATGGACCTGAATCTTCCGGAAAAACAACATTAGCTCTTCATATATTAGCAGAATCACAAAAAATGGGTGGTATAGGTGCCTTTATAGATGCAGAACATGCATTAGATCCGAGTTATGCAAAAAATTTAGGAGTTGACGTTGAAAATTTAATCGTTTCACAACCTGATACAGGTGAGCAAGCTCTTGAAATTATAGAGTCATTAGTAAGAAGCAATGCTGTTGATATAGTTATTGTAGATTCTGTTGCAGCTTTAGTTCCTAAAGCTGAAATTGAAGGAGAAATGGGCGATAGTCATATAGGTCTTCAAGCTAGACTTATGTCTCAAGCACTCAGAAAATTAACAGGTGCAATTAACAAATCTAAAGCTTCTGTAATATTTATAAATCAATTAAGAGAAAAAGTTGGTGTAATGTTCGGCAATCCTGAAACAACAACAGGAGGCCGTGCTTTAAAATTTTATTCCTCAATAAGACTTGAAATAAGAAAAGTAGAAAATTTAAAATTAGGGGAAGAAATTGTAGGAAATAGAGTCAGAGTAAAAGTTGTTAAAAATAAAGTTGCTCCACCTTTTAAACAAGCTGAATTTGATATTATGTACGGTAAGGGAATTTCTAAAGAAGGAACTTTAATAGATGTTGGTGTACAAACTGATGTAGTAACAAAATCTGGTGCTTGGTATAGTTATGGAGAACACAGATTAGGACAAGGCAGAGAAAATGCTAAAGAATTTTTACTTGCAAATCCTGATATATCAAGAGAAATTGAAATGAAAATTAAAGATAAATATAATTTAAATAAATCTGACAACATCGATAGTTCAGAAGAAAATAAATAAGGTATAACAATTATGAAGTTTTTATATTTTACAGATACTCATTTAAGAGCTACTAATCCAATTAATAGAATCGATAATTTCTTTGAAACATTAAAAACTAAATTAAACGAAGTAGTAAATATCAGTATTGAAGAAAACGTAGATTATATACTTCATGGAGGGGATCTTTTTGACAGGCCGGACACTTCTATTTCAGTTGTGTCCGATTTTTCGAAAATATTTCAAAAATTTAATGTACCTATTTATATAGTAAGTGGTAATCATGATATTTTTGGACATAATCCTAAAACTTTAAATAGAACAATGCTTGGATTATTATGTAATTTAGGAATTTTAAATCTTGTAAACGATAAAAAAATTATATTAAAAAAAGATATATCGGTTCAACTTACAGCATACCCATATACATTTGGAATGGATGATGATATAAATAAAAGTAATTATTTAGTATTAGAAAAAAATCCTGAAGCTGATTACATGATTCATATGACACATGGTTTTTTAATAGATAGACCATTTATAAAAAATATTCCCCACACACTAATTAGTGAAATTTCAAGTACATTTGCTGATATAACTTTAGGAGCTCATTATCATTATGGCTTTAAAACAACAGAAATAAATGGCAAATATTTTGTAAATCCTGGTTCTATAGTAAGAATTTCAAACAGTCAAGAAGAAATTAAAAGAAAACCTAAAGTTGTTATAATTGAACTAAATGATAAAATAAGCATAAAAGATATTTATTTAAAAAATGCGTTAGATGGAAATTTAGTCTTGGATAGAAGTGAAATGGAAAGACATAAATTTAAGCAAAACCAAATTTATGAATTTAAAGAAATAATAGATTCATCTACAGAACTTAATAATTTAGATATATATGAAATTTTAATTAAAATAGCAACTAATGAATTTATAGATGATAATATAAAAAAGGAAGCTATAAAAAGAATTCAAAATATTCAAATTAAAGGAGCTGATTTTTCGTGATTTTCATAACTAAAGTTGAACTTATAAATTTCCAATCTCACGAAAATACTGTAATTGATTTTCACAGAGGCTTAAATGTAATTTTAGGTAATTCAGACAGCGGAAAAACAGCAATATTAAGAGCTATTAAATGGGCTTTATATAATGAACCATCAGGAAATTATTTCATAAGAGAAGGCGAAAAAGAAACTTCAGTAACTATATATTTTAATACAGGAGCTGTTGTAAAAAGATATCGCTCTAATTCTAAAAACACATATTATTTAAAAAAATCAAATTTAGAAGAATTTAATTTTGACGGTTTTGGGTTAACTGTTCCAAAAGAAATAATAACAGAAATTGGAATGTCAAAAATTAATTTAGATAATTCACTAAATAGCATAATAAATATTGCAGAACAATTAGATGGTCCATTTCTTTTAAACGAAAAAACATCAGTCAGAGCTAGTGCAATAGGAAGAATTATAGGGGTGAATTATATTGATGATGCTCTAAGAGAAACAATTAGAGATAATAAACAAATAGCATCAGACATAAAATATTTAAAGTCAAAAAAAGAAATAATAGAAGCTGAAATTCTAAAATTTGATTATTTAAAAGAAACCGAAGTTTTATTAAATACCCTTATTGAAATTAAAGAAATAATAACTTATAGCAAGACTAGGCTGAATAAATTAATAGAATTAAAAAATAAATATGAATTTAATAACAATGAACTCGAAAAACTTAGAAAGGAAAATAGTAAATATAAAAATTTAGATCTTCTATATAATTTGCTGTCAAATATAGAGATAATATTATTTAAATATAATACTTATTCAAATTTTTATAAAAATTTGAATTTTTATAATTATGAAATAAATGAAAATATTAAATGCTTAAATAAATATAAAAATTTAAGTGAACTTTCACTTAAATATGACACTTTGAATAGCTTATTGCACGATTATTTTAATAATATTTCTATAAAAAATGAATTTCTTGATATTTCTAATAGAATAGATGAAGGTGTAAAATTTATTGATAATCTTAAATATATTGATAAATTAGAAACTATTTATAAGAACTTAGTTCCTAAAATAGATTTTATTTTTTTATTTGAAAGACTTAGCATATCAAATAAAAAAGTATCTTATGATATAAATAAATTAGAAGAACATTTGAATGCTCTAAGCAATGATATTAAAGAAAAATATTTTGAATATGAAAAAAATATTTTGAATTTAGGATACTGTCCATTTTGTTATAGTGAAATTGATGAAAATATAATAAATCATATACGGAAACATTATAAGGAGTAATTTATGAATTATGAATATAACTTAAATAAATTAAAAGAAGAACTTGAAAAGGCTAAAAATCTTAAATATAAAGCTGAAGCAAAACTTGAACAATTAAATGTTCAAAAAGAAGAAATAATAAAAGAAATTAAATCACATGGAATAGAGCCTGAACATTTAGATGAAGAAATTGAAAAATTAAAAAATGAAATAGATGATTTATTTAAAAAAGCAAATGAGTTAATTCCGAGGGACTGATATGGATTTAAATATATTAGAATCTAAAATTAATCATATTGAAAAAAATTTAAATATAGATAAAGGAAAACTAGAAATATTAAACAATAACTTGTCGGATACAAATTCTGAAATAAAAAGTTTAATTGAATATGATGATATATTAAGTAAGGTAATAATTTTATTTCAAAAAACATCAAGCTATGGAAGAAATCAAGCGCGAAAACAAATAGAAGAATTAGTAACCAAATGTTTACAATTTGTCTTTGAAACGGATATTGAATTTATTATTGAAATTACAGAAAATGGTAAAATACCTCAAGCGGAATTTTATGTATTATCTAATTATGATGGATATAAAGTTAAAACCAAACCTGAGTTGTCGCGTGGAGGAGGCGTTGTTGATATAATTTCTATCGCTTTAAGAATTGCCTTTATTCAATTATATAAACCTGAAATCAAAGGACCAATCATATTAGATGAACCTGGAAAACACGTGAGCAATGATTATATATTTAATCTTGGAGAATTTTTAAGACAAGCTTCATCCATGTTTAGACGACAAATTATAATGGTAACACACAATTCTCATTTATCTCAGATTTGTGACATTTCGTATACCGTAGAAATTAAAAACGGTAAAAGTGTAATATTGCAAAATGAAGAACTATCATAGTTTGATAGTTCTATTTATCTTGACTTATTTTTTTAAAAGAGATAGAATAATTTTATACAAGTTTGTAAATTATTTTATATTTTTAAATTTGGAACATGAAAATTTAATAAGGAGGTGCATGAATGGAATTAGAAATGATAGTCAAAATTTTAATTGGCCTAATAATTGGTATAGCCGGAGGTTATGCCATTAGAAAATATATTGGCGAGAGCAAAATTAACAGTGCTGAAGATCTTGCTCGAAAAATTGTGACAGATGCTGAACATAATGCTGAAGGAAAGAAAAAAGAACTTTTACTTGAAGCTAAGGAAGAAATCCATAAGCTTAGAAGTGAACATGAACATGAAGTAAAACAAAGAAGAAATGAAATTCAACAAATAGAAAAAAGAGTTATTGCAAGAGAAGAATCTGTAGAAAGAAAACTTTCTTCCCTTGAAAAAAAAGAAGATAATCTTAATTCTAAAATTGAAGAAGCAAAGAAAAAAGTTGAAAAAGCAAGTTTATTAGTTGAGCAAAGAGAAGAAGAATTACAAAAAGTTGCCGGGTTAACATCAGAAGAAGGAAAGAAAATTTTATTATCTGAACTTGAAAAAGAAATAACTCAGGAATCTGCACTAATAATCAGAGAAAACGAACAGAAAGTAAAAGATGAATGCAATAAATATGCTAAAAATATTATTGCACAGGCAATTCAAAGATGTGCTGCTGACCAAGTAGCAGAAAATACTGTTTCTGTTGTAAGTCTTCCTAATGATGAAATGAAAGGAAGAATAATAGGTAGAGAAGGAAGAAATATAAGGACTATTGAGTCTTTAACTGGTGTAGATTTAATTATTGATGACACTCCAGAAGCTGTTGTATTATCTTGCTTTGAGCCTGTTAGAAGAGAAGTTGCAAGGGTTGCTCTTGAAAAGTTAGTTGCTGATGGAAGAATACATCCAACTAGAATTGAAGAAGCTATTGAGAAAGCACAAAATGAAGTTGACACTTTAATAAAAGAATCTGGAGAACAAGCAGCATATGATAGTGGTGTACACGGATTACATCCTGAAATGATTTATTATTTAGGAAGATTAAAATATAGGACAAGTTATGGACAAAATGTCTTAAAACATTCTGTTGAAGTTTCTAATATAGCAGGAATTCTTGCCGGAGAAATTGGAGCAGATGTTAAACTTGCAAAAAGAGGCGGCCTATTACACGATATAGGTAAGAGTATAGATCATGAAGTTGAAGGTACTCATGTTGAATTAGGCGTTGAACTTGCTAGAAAATATAAAGAATCTGATGCAGTTATTAATTGTATAGAATCACATCATGGTGATGTTGAACCTAAATCTGTAGAAGCTATTTTAGTTCAGGCGGCAGATAGTATTAGTGCTGCAAGACCTGGCGCTAGAAGAGAAACTGTAGAATCTTATATTAAAAGACTTGAAAAATTAGAAGAGATAGCTACATCTTTTGATGGAATAGAAAAGTCTTACGCTATTCAAGCAGGAAGAGAAGTTAGAATAATAGTTAATCCTGAACAAATTTCTGAAGCCGAAATAACAATTACTGCAAGAAATATTGTTAAGAGAATAGAAGATGAACTTGATTTCCCTGGTCAGATTAAAGTAAATGTAATTAGAGAAACAAGAGCTGTAGAATATGCAAAATAAATAATAACCTGCTAAATAGCAGGTTATTTTAATATGGAGGGGTTTAGTTTGATAAATAGTAATATAGTAGATGATTTTTTATCATATCTATCCACAACTAAAGGTGCATCTCAAACTACAATAAAAGAATATTATTATGATATCAGAATTTTTTTGAATTTTATATTTGTAAGAAAAGGGATAATAGATGAAAAAAGTATCAATGAAATAGATATCGATGCTATAAATATAGATATTTTAAAATCTATAAATAAAATGGATATATATGCATATAATTCATACTTAGATAAAATACGGAAAAATTCTAATAAAACCAAATATAGAAAAATTTCATCGATTAGAACTTTTTTTAATTATCTTTCAAACAAAATAGATGTTATAGAGTTTAATCCTATAGAGGATATAGATATGCCTAAAATAGAAAAACGATTGCCAATTTATTTAACGCTTGAAGAATCTAAATTATTATTAAAAACCGTATCTGAATCAAAAATTAAAGATAAATATAAGACAAGAGATTATGCTATAGTTGTACTATTTTTAAATTGCGGAATGAGATTATCTGAACTTTCGGGATTAAATATAAAAGACGTAAACAATGATAATACCTTAAGAGTAACCGGAAAAGGAAATAAAGAACGAACTATATACTTAAATAATGCATGTGTTAATGCATTAAAAAATTATCTTAATTATAGAAATGATACTGATAATAAAGCCTTATTTTTGTCAAACAGAAATACAAGATTAAGTAATAGACAAATTCAAAGAATGGTAGAAAAATACATTAACGCTTCTGGACTTGATTCTGAAAAATACACAGTTCATAAATTGAGGCATACTGCCGCATCACTTATGTATCAATATGGTGATGCTGATATTAGATCTCTCCAAGAAATATTAGGGCATGAATCTGTCACAACAACACAAATATATACTCATATAAATGATAAACAACTAAAAAATACAGTAGATAACAATCCGTTGTCAAATATAGACTTTGACAATAAATAAAATAAGATATTATAAATTCTACAAAAAATCAGTACAGTATGATAAAATATTATTGAGGAGTGGTAGAATGGATAGAATATCAGAACTTCAAACTCAATATAGTTCCAGTTTCGATAAAAGAAAAATATGTTCCTATGATATCGAACAAATAAATGAACCTACAAAATCTATAATGCATCAAGAGTCGCGCTTTTTATTTTTTACAAGTGGTAAAGGAATAATAAAAATAAACGATGTTCCATACGAAGTTAAACCAAATTCATGTGTTGCAATAGTTCCATGGGTAATAACAGAGGTAACTAAAGTAGAAGAACCTATGCAATTCATAAAAATAGTATATAATTTCAATTTTTTAAACAGAAATATAAAAACAGCATATATAGATGCTAAAGAACAATTCAATTTATTTAATGAAATATCCAATAGCCCAATGATATATTGCAATGAATTTGAAGCAAAAAATTTCATAAAAATAATGGATGATATAAAAACAGAAGTTGGAATAGAATCTATATTGGATGTAAAACAAGAAAAAATACTTACTAATGTTTTCATAACGAACAAGATAATGGAAATGTTAATATGGTACATAAGAATTGAACAAAAAGTTGATCTTTCAACCGAAAACAATGAAAACCCGGGGTTTGATGAAAGAGCTGTAATATTTAAATATCTTTATTCACATTTAAGTGAGAAGCAAACCCTTAAATCTGTGTCAAGCTTATTTTTTATGTCAGAATCATCTCTTTCCAAGTACTGTCAAAAAGTAACGGGACATAGTTTTCACGATTTATTAAATGAAATGAGATTAGTAAAAACTATGGACTTTCTAATGTATTCAGATTTTTCATTAAATATAATCGCAGAACTTGTCGGGTTTAATGATGCATCACACTTATCAAAATTTTTTGCTAAAAGAATAGGTACAACTCCAAATCAATATAGAAAAATAAATCAAAATGTTGTAAATATGTTAAATCCTGAAGAGAGCAATATAACTTATGAATTAATAGGACATATAAGTAATTTGTTTACAGAGAACATAAATGAAGTAGAAACTGCAAAAGAATTTAATATGTCTGTTGTGGAAATGAATAGAATCTTATTATACACAATTGAAAAAAATTTTGATGAATTCATAAGATATCTTAGAATAAATTATGCTTGTGAACTTTTAAAAAGTACAGAAGAGAATATATTAGATATAGCTGTTACAGTAGGCTATAATAATGCAAAAACCTTTAACAATCATTTTTTAAAATTAAAAGGTATGACACCATCTAAGTTTAGAAAAACGGTTGAAATACAATATGATTATGATTAATTTAAAATCATTGTAAATTTGTGTTTAAATTTACAATGATTTTTTCTATCTTTTTCGTACTTGGGAAATCATTTTCGTATATACTATATTCGTAAGATATTTAATATTAATTTAATTAGGAGGTTATAAAGTGGCAAACATTAACGTAACAAGTGAGATTAAACAATTAAAGAAAGTTTTGGTTCATAGACCTGGAGATGAATTATTAAATCTAACTCCTTCTACTTTAGAAGAACTTTTATTTGATGATATTCCAGATTTACAATTAGCTCAAGAAGAACACGATAGATTTACAAACATTCTTAGAGATAATGGAGTAGAAGTTGTTTATCTTGAAGATTTAATGACAGAAACATTAGATGCAAATGAAGGTTTAAGAGAAAAATTCTTAGATGAATATCTATCAGAAACAGGTGTAACTGATGAAAAAATTTTAGCATTAGCTAAAGAATATTTCGAAAAAATAACTGATACTAAAGCATTTGTTGAAAAGACAATGGCAGGTCTAACTTTAAAAGAACTTGGTTTATTTAACGAAGAAGATTTACACAATATGGTAGTTGGAAAATCTTATCTAGCAATTAATCCAATGCCAAATCTATACTTTACAAGAGATCCATTTGCTTCAGTAGGAAATGGTGCTGTTATTAACAGAATGTATTCAGTTACAAGAAACAGAGAAACAATATATGCTGATTATATTTTTAGATTCCATCCGGAATATAAAGGAAACGTTCCTAATCTTTATGGAAGAAAGAATGAATTCCATATTGAAGGTGGAGATACATTTAATGGAAATGAAACAACATTGTTAATTGGTATTTCTCAAAGAACTCAATATGAAGCTATTAAGCTTTTAGCTAAAAAATTATTCTTTGGAGATACTGAAAATAAAATCGAAAAAATTTATGCATTAAAAATCGATGAAAACAGAGCGTTTATGCACTTAGATACAGTATTTACTCAAATTGATGTAGATGCTTTCACTTACCATCCAGCTATTATTAAAGAAATGGAAGTTAAGATTATTACTAAAGATGAAGCAAACAAAGATTTACACATTGAAACTGCTTCAGGAAAATTAGATGAAATTCTTGCAAAAGCATTAGGAATTGAAAAAGTACGTTTAATTCCATGTGGTGGCGGAGATCCAATTGCTGCTGAAAGAGAACAATGGAATGACGGCTCAAATACATTAGCAATTGCTCCAGGTAAAGTACTTGTTTATAAGAGAAATATTGTTACAAATGCTGTACTAAGAAAAGAAGGAATTGAAGTATTCGAATTAGATGCTTCTAACTTAACAGTTGGACGTGGAGGCCCAAGATGTATGTCAATGCCTCTTGTAAGAGAGTAATAATTAATAAATTTTAAAAAATTGGGGGATAAAAGTATGCCAGTAAATTTACAAGGAAGAAGTTTCTTAAAATTATTAGATTTCTCAACAGAAGAAATTAAATATCTTCTTGAATTGTCAAAAGAACTTAAAAGATTAAAATTAGCAAGAGTACCACATAAATATTTAGAAGGAAAAAATATTGCACTATTATTTGAAAAAACTTCTACAAGAACTCGTTGTTCATTTGAAGTAGGTGCTTATGATTTAGGTATGAATGTAACATATCTTGAACCGGGCACTTCACAAATGGGTAAAAAAGAATCTATTGAAGATACAGCAAGAGTTTTGGGCAGATTTTATGATGGTATTGAATACAGAGGATTTTCTCAAGCAATAGTTGAAGAAATTGCTGAAAAAGCAGGCGTTCCAGTATGGAATGGACTAACAGATGATTTTCATCCTACTCAAATGTTGGCAGATGTTTTAACAGTTGAAGAAAACTTTGGAGATTTAAGAGGACTTAACTTTACATTCATGGGTGATGCTAGAAACAATGTTGCTAACTCTTTAATGGTTGTTTGTGCTAAGCTTGGTATGAACTTTACAGCTTGTGGACCTAAAGAATTAATGCCAAAAGCAGAACTTGTAGAACAATGTAGAGAAATTGCTAAAGAAAACAAATGTACTATAACTCTTACAGATGATGTTAAAGTTGGATGTACCGGAGCTCATGTAATTTATACTGATATTTGGGTATCTATGGGAGAACCTGATGAAGTATGGACAGAAAGAATTAAACTTCTTGAACCATATAGAGTAGATAAAAAAGCTATGGCAATGGCTGATGAAAATGCTATTTTCTTACACTGTTTACCATCTTTCCATGATACAAACACTACTATCGGAAAAGAAATTGCTGCTAAATTCAATGTTACTGAAATGGAAGTTGCTGATGAAGTATTCGAATCACGCCAATCAAAAGTATTTGATCAAGCAGAAAATAGAATGCACACAATTAAAGCTGTAATGTATGCTACATTAAAATAATCATTAGTATTATAAGCATTGAACCATAAATTTATGGTTCAATGCTCTATATTAAGTTAAGACAAAAATAATATATTATCTAATTTACATGCAATAAATTATATTTTTTCTTATTTTATACTTTATAGATGTTAAGTTATTTTTTTCTTAAATAAAAATATTTTAAAAGGTTGGTTTAATAATGAACAAAAAAAGATTAGTAATTGCACTTGGTGGTAATGCTCTAGGTAATACACCTGAAGAACAATTAGAATTAGTTAAAGAAACAGCAAAAACTATAGTGGATCTTGCTGAAGATTATGATGTTATAATTGGTCATGGAAATGGTCCTCAAGTAGGCATGATAAATAATGCAATGGAATTTTCATCAACAAACGGTGGAAAAACTCCTTATATGCCTTTTCCAGAATGTGGAGCTATGTCACAAGGATATATAGGATATCATTTAACTCAATCAATTCAAAGAGAATTGATGCTTAGAAATGTAAAAAAAGAAGTAGCTTGTGTAGTTACTCAAGTTGTAGTAGATGAAACTGATAAGGCTTTTTCAAACCCTACTAAACCTATAGGTTCATTTATGAGTAAAGAAGAAGCTGATAAAATAGCAGAAGAAAAAGGATTTGTTTTCGTAGAAGATGCTGGTAGAGGATATAGAAGAGTTGTTCCAAGTCCAAAGCCAAAGAAAATTGTTGAACTAAATGTTGTTGAACAATTAGTTAGCGCCGGCGATATCGTAATTACAGTTGGCGGCGGCGGAATTCCGGTTATTGAAACAAATGACGGATTAAAAGGAGTTGCTGCAGTTATAGACAAAGACAGTTCAAGTGCAAAATTAGCTTTAGATGTTAATGCTGATATGCTTGTTATCTTAACTGCTGTTGATAGAGTAGCAATTAATTTCAATAAACCTAATCAAGAATCATTAGCTGAAATGACAATTGAAGAAGCTAAGAAATATATAGCTGAAGGACATTTTGCACCTGGTTCTATGCTTCCTAAAGTTGAAGCTTGTTTAGATTTTGTTGAAAAAACATCAAATGGTGTAGCTTTAATTACATCTTTACAAAAAGCTAAAGCTGCATTAAATGGTGAAACAGGAACCATATTAAAGAAATAAGGAGGAATTTTTATGGATCGAAAGAAGAAGAGAAAATCGCTAACAGCCTTTTCAATACTGCTAATAGTATTAGCAGTTGTATGTTTAGTATCTGTTGCATTACAAGGAAACGTAATTGATCCGGAAATTATTAAGCCATTAGACCCAGGTCGTTTTGGAGAATTAATAGACGCTGTTGATGCTGGCGAAGATATCACAGTTCAAGGTGCTACTTTTTCAAATTTCATAATGGCAATACCGGAAGGATTTATAGATGCTGCTGACTTAGTAGTATTTATAATTGCTCTTGGTGGTTTTATCGGAGTAGTAATGAAAACCGGAGCTTTAGAAGCTGGAGTATATCACTTAGTAAAAAAATTAAAAGGTAAAGAAGAACGCCTAATAGTTGTATTGATGTTTTTATTCTCATTAGGTGGAACAACTTATGGTATGGCTGAAGAAACTATAGGATTTTATGCACTTATAACTTCTGCAATGGTTGCAGCAGGATTTGATACAATAGTTGCTGTAGGTACAGTATTACTTGGAGCTGGAGCCGGAGTATTAGGTTCTACGATAAATCCATTTGCAACTGGTGCTGCTATGGGAGCTTTATCATCAGTGGGAATTGAACCTAATACAACTCTTATAATGGTTTTAGGACTAGTTCTATGGTTATCTACTTTTGCTATTTGCTGCTCATTTGTATTATCTTATGCAAAGAAAGTAAAGAAAGATAAGGGTTCTACAATTTTATCTTTACAAGAACAACAAGTAATGAAAGCAAGCTTTACTAATGAAGATGGAGTTAACTTAGAATTCACTTCAAAACATAAACGTGTATTATTAGTATTTGCATTTGCTTTTGTAATTATGATTGCATCATTAATTTCATATCAAGATTTAGTATTTGGTGGAGATGAAGAAGCTTATTTAAGCGCATTAGGATGGTCTGATTTCTTAACTGGACAACCTCTTGGATGGTGGTATTTTACTGAATTAGCTGGATGGTTTATACTAGCAAGTATTGGAATTGGTATAATGGCTAAATTAAGTGAAAAAGAATTTGTTGATACATTTATAGCTGGTTCTGCAGATTTATTATCAGTAGGCTTAATTATAGCTGTTGCTCGTGGTATTACTGTTGTAATGGGCAAAACTCACTTAGACTTTTATATATTAGATCATAGTTCTAAATTATTAAGTGGAGTTCCTGGATTTATATTTACACCAGCTGCTTATGTAATTTATCTATTCCTAAGTTTCTTGGTTCCTTCAACTTCAGGATTAGCTGCATTATCTATTCCTGTAATGGGTAGCTTAACTGGAGCTTTAGGATTTAATCCAAGTGTAATGATTATGGTATTCTGTGGTGGTAGTGGATTAATTAACTTATTCACTCCAACTTCTGGTGTTGTAATGGGTGGATTAGGAGCTGCTAAGGTTGAATATTCTACTTATATGAAATGGGTATTTAAACTATTAGTTGCAGTTGGAATTGCAAATGTTATAGTACTAACAGCTGCAATGATGATGTTATAATTTAACTAAAAAAAGAACAGTAAAATTAACTGTTCTTTTTTACTTACGCAT
>NZ_GL349422.1:1025124-1037175 GCF_000090945.1 Peptoniphilus sp. oral taxon 386 str. F0131
TGTACGTAACGTTACGACATTTTTTCTATATTCTATACATCTAAATATCTAAAAACCCATTACTTTTAAAATTTGATAAAACTTTTAAAAGTGCAAATTTTGCATGATAATATGTCAATCCTCCCTGATAATATACAAAATAAGGTTCTCTCATAGGTCCATCAGCAGATAATTCTATTGATGAGCCCTCTATAAAATCACCTGCTGCCATTATTACTTTATCTTCATATCCAGGCATATCCCATGGTTCCGGTAAAAAATGTGAATCAACAGGAGATGCTTCTTGTATTGCCCTACAAAATTGTTTAAGTTTTTCAGGATTTTTTAATTCTATCGAAAGTATTATATCAGATCTAATATCATCTGTTTTTGGAATACAATTATATCCTAATTTTTCAAATACACAAGAAAATAGTTGAGCAGAGTTTATAGCATCTTCAACAACCTTCGGAGAAATAAATAATCCTTGTAATATTTGTCTTGTCATCCCAAAGCTAAGTCCACATTCTTTACCTATTCCGGGAGCTGTTAATCTATTAGATATTCTATTTATTAAATTGTGTTTACCCACTATATATCCTCCGGAATATGCAAGTCCACCACCCGGATTCTTAATTAATGATCCCGCCATTAAATCCGCTCCAAAATCAGTAGGTTCATTAATATCTGTAAATTCTCCATAACAATTATCTACAAAAATTATTATATCTTTATTAATTTCTTTTATTAATTCAATTGATTTTTTGATTTCATCCATAGTTAAAGCTCTTCTATTGCTATATCCTGTAGATCTTTGTATACAAACTAATTTTGTATTAGGACGGATCTCATCTTTTAACCCATCTATGTCAACTAAATTATCCTTTAATGGAATTTCAGAATATTTTATACCCATTTCAAGCATATTTCCATATTCTGTTCCGTTAACTCCAATAACTTTTAATAAAGTATCATATGGTGTTCCTGATGCATATATAAAATGATCATTTGGCTTTAAAATTCCGAATAATGCAAGAGATATAGCATGAGTTCCACTAACTATATTAGGCCTAACTAAAGCATCTTCAGTATTAAATATATCTTTATAAATACTTTCTACTTTTTCACGACCTATATCACCGTAACCATATCCTGTCGTCCAATTAAAATCAGTAGCCTGTAGTTTATTTTTTTGCATACTGTTAAGTATTTTTACTTGATTATATTGGCTTATTTTTTTTCTATCATTAAATTTTTCTATAAGTAAATTTTCACATTCATCTACAAAATTAATTATAGACTTATCTATATTATAATTATCCAATAATAAACTTTTATATTTTTCCAAATTTTTCTCCTATTGTATTCATAATTTTTTCTTCTAAATCTTTATCATCTTTATCGAACCAAATTATTCTACTATCTCTTTTAAACCATGTAATTTGTCTTTTTGCATAATGTCTTGAATTTTTCTTAATTAAATCTATAGCTTCATCCAATGTTAATTCCGATTTTAAATATGATATTATTTCTTTATATCCTATTGCTTTAAAGCTATTTAATTCGCAGTTTTTATATTTATTTAATAAAAACTTTACTTCCTGAACTAAACCTTGTTCAATCATTAAATCTACTCTGTTATTTATTTTTTCATATAATTTTTCTCTTTTCATATTAATTCCTAAAAAAAGTAAATTATAATTATTATTTTCTTTTCTTAAATTTTCATATTCTCCATCACTCGAAAATTCTAAAATTTCTAATGCTCTAATTATCCTATTTCTGTTATTTTTATCTATTTTATTTGCAATATTGATATTTTTTTCTTTTAGTTTTTCATACAAATACAATACACCATTTTTATTAATTAGAGATTCCAAATAGTTTCTATACTCTTCATTTTTTTTTACTCTTTGGAAACTCAAATCATAAACTAAAGAATTTATATATAATCCTGTACCCCCCACAATAAATGGAAGTTTCCCATTTTTATTTATTTCACTTATTAAGCTGACAGACTGTTTTTTAAAATCCGCAACACTAAAATCATAACATGGATATACCACATCAATCATATAATGTGGTATATCCGTTTCGTTTATATTTATTTTAGCTGTTCCAATATCCATTTCTTTATAAATTTGCATTGAATCTGCAGATATTATCTCGCAATTATATTTTCGAGATATACTTAAAGAAAGTTCAGTCTTCCCTATTCCAGTAGGTCCTGTTAATATTAAAAGATTGTCCAACTAATCACTCCCTTAAGAATAATTTTTCTATTTCTAAACTTTTTAGTTCAATAATTGTAGGACGTCCATGAGGACATGTGTAGGGATTTTTACATTCTAATAGAGATTTTATCAATGCTTGAACTTCCATATCAGATAACTCATCTCCTGCTTTAACAGCAGCTTTACAAGCTTTTTTCATAATTTTATATGAATCAACTTCATAACTGGATTGTTTTATCTTATCTAAAGAATCTATCGTATCATGAATAAAATCATATCTTACTCCATGTCCAAAAATCATTGGAACTTGTCTAATTACTATTGAATTTTCTCCAAATTCTTCAATTTCAAATCCCAATGATTTAAATAATTCATAATTATTTTCCAATTTTTCTTTTTCTTCTACACTAAGCTCTATTATTTCAGGAGTAATCAAAATTTGGCTTAATACTTCGGAATTTTCAAACTGTTCCTTAAATTTCTCATATAATATTCTTTCATGTGCAGCATGTTGATCTATTAAATAGCACCTTCCTTTAGAATAATTTTCCAAAATTATAAATGTTTTAAAAAGTATCCCAACTAATCTTGTATTTAATAAATCACAATCTATTTTACTACTATCTTCATTATTATTCGTATTTGAATTCTCTAATGAGCTATTGATATTTTTAAAATCTTCATTATTTTCACATGTATTGTTTGTATTGTTATAAATATGTTTCTGTTCTTCAAAAAAAGCATTCGTTTTACTTTCAAATTCTTCTATAGAATTATTATAAATAAAATTTTCTGTTTTATTTTGAGTATTCTGTTCAGAATCAACTTCTTTAAACATTTCAAAAATATTTATATTTCTTTCTTTTGGTTCTTCTTTGATTGGATTTATAATGCTTCTATTAGGATATAAAGTTTCATCAACTAAGTCAGATAAAATTGCAAGTATATTATTTTCTTTCGACAATTTAACTTCATGTTTCTTAGGATGTACATTTACATCAACAAGTATAGGATCAATGTCTATATATAATAAAAATACGGGATATCTATTTAACGGTATCAATGAATAATAATGTTTTTCTATTTCTTTAGATATATCTAAATTTTTAACATATCTACCATTTATATAAATGTACTGATGATACCTATTAGATCGATATAATTTATTATCGGATATAAAACTTTTTATTTTATAAGAATTAGAACTAAAGTTTCCTTCTATCAAATTTGATGCCACTTCTCTTCCAAGTATAGAAAATATATGATTCTTCAAATTATCAGTTGCTGATGAATTTAAAATAACTTTATTATCTCTTATTAATTTTATTGATATATCAGGATTCCCTAATGCTATTTTTTGTACAACTTCATAAATATAATTAAATTCTGTATTATCTAATTTTAAATATTTCTTTCTTACAGGCATATTATAAAATACATCTTTTACATAAAAAGTTGTTCCGACAGGTAATCCAATACTGTTCATTTTTACTATTTTACCATCTTCAATTTCTGCTCGTGTTCCGGATAAATCATCTTTAGTTTTTGTTAAAACTTCTATTTTACTTATATGCGATATGCTAGCTAATGCTTCACCTCTAAATCCAAGTGATACTATATTATGCAAATCTTCAGCAGTTTTTAATTTTGATGTAGAATGACGTAAAAATGCTAAGTTTAGATCATCTTTATCCATTCCTATTCCATCATCCGTTATTCTTATATAACTTCCTATATTTCCTCTAACTTCAACAATTATATTTTTTGCTTTAGCGTCTATTGAATTTTCTAATAACTCTTTGACTATAGATGCCGGATTTTCTATTATTTCACCGGCAGCTATTTTAGCTATAGTGGCTTCATCTAAAAGTATAATGCTCATATTATATCATTTACCTCATTTATAATATCATTTAATAAATTAAGTGCTTCTATTGGTGATAATGAATTAATATTAAGTGTGCTTAATTTTTTTAGAAATTCATCTTTCTTCATATCAAAAATAGTTTTTTGACTAACCTTTATTTTATCTTTCTTTGCAATATTATTTTTTATATTCATATCTTCATTGTTTTGAATAAATTCAAGAATTTCATTTGATCTTTGAATTATAAAATCATTTATTCCTGCAAGTTTTGCAACATCAATCCCATAAGAATTATTGCTGAACCCTTCAACTATTTTCCTTAAAAATACAATTGAATCATTTTGCTTTTCAACTGATATTGTAAGGTTATTTATATTATTATATTTATTACTTAAATTTACCAATTCATGATAGTGCGTAGCAAATAATGTCTTTGCATGAATATTTGTCACCAAATATTCTACTAGAGCCCAGGCTATAGAAAGTCCATCATAAGTACTTGTACCTCTGCCGACTTCATCTAAAATTATTAAAGAATTTTTAGTTGCATTTTTAACTATATTTGCAACTTCTTTCATCTCTACCATGAAAGTACTGTCCCCTTTAGCTAAATTATCTGAAGCTCCAATCCTTGTAAAGATTTTATCAACTAGCGATATATTAGCTGATTCACACGGCACATAAGAGCCCATATGAGCCATTATAACAATAATTGCCACCTGTCTCATATATGTAGATTTACCTGCCATATTTGGCCCTGTTATAATGTGAATTAAGTTATTATTTGTATCAAGCAATGTGTCATTTGGAACAAATAGTTCTTCTTGCAATTTTAATTCAACTATTGGATGCCTTCCATTTTTAATTTCAATAATACCATTTTTATTTATAGAAGGTCTTACATAATTATTATCAATTGCAACAGTACATAGAGATACCAATACATCTAATTTTGATATATTTTTTGCTACTTTTTGTATTTGTATTATATTATTAGCTAAAAATTCTTTTAAACTTTTATATATTTCCATTTGTAGTTTAAATGCTTCACCTTTTGAGCTTAATAATTTAGATTCCATTTCTTTAAGCTCTATAGAAAAGTATCTCTCAGAGCCAACTAAAGTTTGTTTTCTTATATAATCTTTAGGAACTTGATTTGAATAAGATTTTGTTACTTCTATAAAATACCCTAAAATTTTATTATATTTTATTTTTAAACCTTTTATAGATGTTCTTTTTCTCTCTTTATCTTCTAATGAAAGTATCCATTCTCTACCTTTTTCACTTGCGGCAAACAATTCATCCAACTCTGTAGAATATCCTGTTTTTATAAATCTATTCTCATCAATATTAACAGGAGGATCATCTATTATAATATCTGCTATTCTTTTTCTTATAGATGCTAATGAATCCAGAGATTCTGCAATTTTTATTAAAGTTAAATTATCGCTAGAAATTAAAATATTTTTTATATTTTTAATTGAATTTAATGATATTAAAAGAGATATAATTTCTTTTGGAGTTATAGTCCTGTTTGAAATTTTAACACTTAGTCTTTCTATATCATATATTTCTTTAAGTTGAAGCTTTAGATCATCTAATAACAATAAATCTCTTTTTAATTCATTTATTTTATCAAATCTATCATTAATAGCACATTCATTTAGAAGCGGCTCTTCTATCCACTTCTTTAATTCTCTTGAGCCCATTGATGTTTTTGTTTTATCTAAAATTTCAAGCAATGATTGTGATTTATTTCCGGTATTAATTCCCTTTACAAGTTCAAGGTTTCTTTTAGAACTCTCATCAAGAAGCAAATATTCATCACTGTTATAATATATGATTGAATTAAGATGACCCAAACTATCTTTCTGAGTTTTTATCAAATATTTAATCAATATATAAATTGAGGAATAGTCGCTTATCTTGTTTGTTGTTTTTAAGTTTTCTATATCATTAAAAATATTATTATTTATTAAACTGATTTCTTCATTAGTAAATTCTATATCATGAATAGACTCATAAAAATCTTCGATATAATTTATATATAAATTTGAAAATGTTAAAATAGAATTTAACTTCTTGTTTTTTATTCTATTAATCAAAATTTCTGAAGGATTTATTCTATAACATTCATTTATAAAAAAATCTAATAATTCATTAAAATTAAAAAATGTTTTTGATGTTGTATATAATTCTCCTGTGCTATAATCTGTATAACTTAAATATATACTGTTATTATTTATTACAGTACATAACAAATAATTATTTTCATCTTTTTTCAAATAATTAAAGTCAGTAAAAGTACCAGGAGTTACTATTTTTGTAACTTCTCTCTTAACTATTGTCTTTGCAAGTTTTGGATCTTCCATTTGATCACAAATTGCAACTTTATAACCTTTATTTATTAGTTTTGAAATATAACTATCCGCAACATGATATGGAACTCCACACATTGGAGTGTTTTCCCCCGTACTACTTCTCTTAGTCAAAGTAATTTCAAGTTCTTTAGATGCTATTATTGCATCTTCAAAAAACATTTCATAAAAATCTCCAAGTCTAAAAAATAAAATTTCATCTTTATGCTTTTTTTTGATTTCTAAATATTGCTCCATCATAGGAGTTAATTTTTCTTCTTTTTTACTCAATTATTTCACCTGTTAAAGAAAATGTATTAGTGTCTGTTATTTTCACATTAACTATTTTACCTATTTTATTTTTATCCGCCCTAAAATTAACTAACTTAAATTCTTCTGTTCTACCACTTACATTTTCAGAGTTATTCTTACTTACATCTTCCACTAAAACTTTAACATTTCGTCCTATATTCTTTTTATTTTTTTCAAACTGAATTGGATATAAGACATCTATAAGTTTTTGAAATCTATCATGTTTAATTTTATCCGGGATTTGCTCATTAGATTTTGCAGCAAAAGTTCCTTCTCGTTTAGAATATATAAATGTAAATGATGTATCATACTGAACTTTTTTTACTAAATCAATTGTCTCCATGAAATCCTCTTCAGTTTCACCAGGAAATCCAACCATTAAATCGGTGCATAATGCTATATTAGGATTTACAGTTTTTATTTTATCAATTTTTTTCAAATAATCTTCTTTACTATATTTTCTATTCATTAATTTTAATATCCTACTTGAACCTGATTGAACCGGTAAATGTAAAAAATTACAAAGTTTATCTAAATCTCTATAGGCATATATTAATTCATCCGATATATCTTTTGGATGTGAAGTCATAAATCTTATTCTATCAATCCCATCGATTTCATTTATTCTGTACAATAAATTTGCAAAGCTTATTGGTTTCTGTAAGTTTTTTCCATATGAATTTACATTTTGACCTAATAATGTAACTTCTTTAGTCCCGTTTTTTGCCAATAGCTCTATTTCTCTTATTATATCTCTTGGATCTCTACTTTGCTCTCTTCCTCTTGTATATGGAACTATACAAAAAGTACAAAAATTATTACATCCATACATTATGTTAACATAAGATTTATATGGATACAGCCTGTTAGCTCCTAAAGTATCATCAATACCGCTAAAATTTTCTTCTATATCCATTGATAATTTATTAGTCTCATAATTTTTTAAAAGAAGTTCCGGCAATTTCCAAATATTATTTGTTCCAAATATTATATCTACATTTTCAAACTTATCTATTACATAATTTCTAGACTCTTTTCTTTGCATCATACAACCACATACGGCTACCTTTAAGTTGTTTTTTTTCTTCTTTAAATGTTTTAAAACTCCTAATTGTCCATATACCTTATCTTCTGCAGAATGTCTTACTGAACATGTATTTAATACAACTAAATCACTATCAGCTAAATCTTGAATTATTTCATATCCCATTTTTTCTAAAATCCATTCAATTTTTTCTGAATCATGTTCATTCATTTGACAACCATGAGTTATTATTTTAGCTCTTTTATTATGTCCATAATTTTTCTCTACATTTTTTATATATTCATCAATATTTTCTTTACTATCTCTTATTAAATCATAATTATCCATCTTATTTTCCTTTCCTAATACTGTATAAATTATATCATACAAGTTCATTTTTATAAAATAAATAAGTAATTGCATATGCAATTACTTAAGATTTTTTGCTATTTTTAAAAACTCTTTAGTTGATTTTTTAATATACCTGTATTTCTTATAAAAAAAAGAAATATCTCTTTCAGAATCATTACTTTCTAATTTATATAAATAAATATTATCTTTTTTTCCAACATTTTTTAATATTAAGTCACTTATAAAAGAAACTCCCATACCAAAACAAGTTAAGTTAAAAGATGTCATTTGTTGATCTAACTCAAGTAATATATTCGGCTCAACTTTTTCTCTGCTACAAATTTTATCAGCTCTCATTCTTGTATCATTACCTTCTTTTAAAAAAATAAAAGGATCATCTTTAAATATTTTTAGTGGAAGAATAGGTATTTCATCACTCAAATATTTTCCTGAAATTATTTCATCGTATGATATTCTATAATCTTCCGCTTCTAAATTAGACTTAAATTTAGCCGGAACAGCGAGAATTATATTATCTTTTTCATAAAATTGCTTTTCATATATCGATTCATCAAATGCATAATTATCTATTACCACATCTAAATATCCATCATATAAATATTTTTCTAAATTTGCGGTATTGGTTTCAACAATATTAAGCTCAACCTTTGGATACTTTTTAGAAAATTCAGAAAGTATCGGAGGAAGCACATAAGATGTAAATAAATTTGTACCGCCTATTGAAATATGTCCTGCCTTCAAATCTCCAATATCATTCAAGTAGTTATCAAAATTTTCCTCGATTTCAAGTATTTTCTTAGCTGCCAATATGTACTCTTCCCCAAATTCAGTTAAACCTATAGGCTTCGTAGATCTATCAAATATATCAAACCCAAGTTCAACTTCTATCTTTTTTACAGCTGCACTTAAAGATGGTTGAGATATAAACAAATTTTTAGCAGCTTTTGAAAAACTTTTTTCCTTATACACTTCATATACATATTCCATTCCTCTAAACAATATAGTCACCAACCTATAAAAACATATAACATTATCTATTTGATTATATATTATGCCAATTTTATAATTATATCAAGAATAATATTAAAATTTATTAATTTTGGAGGAATATAATGAATGAATATAGATTAGAACATGATTCTGTAGGTGAGAAAAAAATACCTTCAGAGGCATATTATGGAGTACATAGCTTAAGGGCATGCGAAAATTTTGCTATAACAGGACATAAATTGCATGATGAACTCATAAACTCAATATCTGAAATTAAAAAAGCTTGTGCTATAACAAATATGGAGGTTGGTATTTTAAGTAAAGATATTGGAAATGCAATAGTATCTGCATGTGATGAAATAATTTCAGGAAATTTTCATGATCAATTTATAGTAGATCCCATTCAAGGAGGAGCCGGAACTTCAACTAATATGAATGCAAATGAAGTTATAGCAAACATCGCTCTTGAAAAATTAAATTCTATAAAGGGAAATTATAAATTAATAAATCCTAATGATCATGTAAATATGGGACAATCTACTAATGATGTTTATCCTTCTTGCGGAAAGCTTACAACATTAAAATTAATATCAAAAACAATTGATAAACTTATACTATTAAATTCATATTTTGAGTTAAAATCGAAAGAATTTAAAGATGTAATTAAAATGGGCAGAACTCAACTTGAAGATGCTGTCCCCATAACATTAGGTCAAGAATTTAATGCGTATAGTACTGCAATTAAAAGAGATATTGAGCGATTAAAAAGAGTCTCTAATGAGCTTAGAATTTTAAATTTAGGAGGAACAGCAATAGGAACCGGACTTAATGCAGACGTCAACTATGTCAAAAATGTTGTTCCTAATCTCAATAAAATAACAAATTTAAATCTTGTACAGGCTGAAGATTTAATAGATGCTACTCAAAATCTTGATTGTTATGTATCGGTTTCAGGAGTAATCAAATCATGTGCAGTTAACTTATCTAAAATAAGTAATGATTTGAGGCTTATGAATTCTGGACCAAGAGCAGGTATAGGGGAAATAAATCTACCGGCAAGACAAAATGGTTCTTCTATAATGCCCGGAAAGATAAATCCTGTAATACCCGAAGTTGTAAATCAAGTGGCATTTAATATAATAGGAAATGATATGACAATAACAATGGCAGCTGAAGCCGGACAACTTGAACTTAATGCTTTTGAACCTGTAATATTCTTCAATCTTTTTGAATCACTTGAAACTTTATCTGGTGCAATAATAACTTTAGCAGAAAATTGTATTAAAGATATAACTGCAAATAAGGAAGAATGTAAACATTTAGTTGAACATTCTATAGGAATGATTACTGCAATAAATCCTTATGTAGGTTATGAAAAAGCTGCAGAAATTGCAAAAGAAGCATTAAAAACAGGACAATCTATTAAGGAACTCATCATCAGAGATAATTTGATTCCTATAGATGAAATAGATGATATTTTAAATCCCTTTAAAATGATAAAACCGGGAATTATTAGTAAAGATAGGTGATTATATTATGGAGTATAGAATAGAAAAAGATTCTATGGGAGAAATAAAAGTTCCTTCTAACGTATATTGGGCTGCACAAACTCAAAGAAGTTATGAAAATTTTTTAATAGGAACAGATATTGTCCCATTAGAAGTAATTCATAGTCTTGCAGAACTTAAAAAAGCATGCGCAGAAGTAAATTTTTTAAATTCAAATTTATCAGAAAAAAAATATAATTTAATAACAAAGGTATGTAATGAAATTATAGATAATAAACTTAATAGTCACTTCCCTCTCATGGTTTTTCAAACAGGAAGCGGAACTCAATCAAATATGAATGTAAATGAAGTAATTGCTAACAGAGCTAATGAAATAGCAAAAGAAAAATTAATACACCCAAATGATGATGTAAATATGTCTCAAAGTTCAAATGATACTTTTCCAACTGCTATGCACATAAGTTCTACAATAGAAATAAATAAAAGACTTATTCCTGCAATAAATTCTTTAATTGATACCTTTAAGCACCTTGAAGAAAAATATTATGATATTATTAAAATAGGTCGAACTCATCTTCAAGATGCCACTCCAATAAAATTTTCACAAGAAATCAGTGGTTGGAGAGGAATGCTTGAAATAAACAAAAATATGATTTTAGAAGCATCAAATGGACTATTAAATTTGGCAATTGGTGGAACTGCTGTCGGAACAGGATTAAATGCTCCAAAAAATTTTGGAGAAAATGTTTCTGAAATTTTATCAAAAAATTTAGGATTTAAATTTAAATCAGATTTTAATAAATTTCATGCTTTATCCAGTAAAGATGAAATTGTGTATGCACATGGAGCCTTAAAAGCACTTGCTGCAAATCTTATGAAAATAGCTAATGATATTAGATGGTTAGCAAGCGGACCAAGATGTGGTCTTGGGGAAATAAATATACCCGCAAATGAACCGGGTTCTTCTATAATGCCTGGAAAAGTAAATCCCACACAAGCAGAAGCAATGACTATGGTTTGTGCTCAGGTTATGGGAAATGATATGACTATAGGCTTTGCAGCATCGCAGGGAAATTTTCAGCTAAATGTATTTATGCCTGTAATAATATATAATTTCTTAAAATCAGTTAGACTCTTATCTGATACAATTAATTCTTTTAATAAAAATTGTGCTTCAGGAATTGAGCCTAATGTAGAAAAAATGAATTACAATTTATATCATTCACTTATGCTTGTAACAGCGCTAAGCCCTCAAATAGGGTATGATAATGCAGCAAAGGTAGCTAAATATGCCTATAATAAAAATTGTTCTTTAAAGGATGCCTGCAAAGAGCTGAACCTTATGAGTAGCGAAGACTTTGATAAATATATAAAACCTGAAAAAATGGTATAAAAAAATACGGTGATC
>NZ_GL349422.1:1037570-1068923 GCF_000090945.1 Peptoniphilus sp. oral taxon 386 str. F0131
CTNTTTTTTTATACCATTAAATGTTTTTTATTAGTAAAATTCATAATATTATAAAATATAATTCCAAATACACCTGTAAATAACGACGTTGGAAATACAACCAAAACCATTAATAAAGATAAGGTAGCACCCTCAGGTAATCCTGAAATAATTAAAGCTGAATATAAAAATATAAAACCGCTAAAAATACTTCCTAAAAAACATATTATAAACATAATAATATTATTAATTTTATATTTTTTTAATGCTAAATTAAACATAACATAAACTAATAAACTTGAACCTAGTTTATCTAAAATTGACGGTATCTGCCCAAATGGAAATGTAGTAGTCATTGCTGCAATAATACCAGCAACAAATCCTATTGTAAAAACCGATCTTATCTCTAAATTAAATAATATAGAAATAAACATCATCAATAATAAAAAATCTGGTTTCATTCCATTTATTATCCCCGGAACTATCATATGCAATATACTTCCAAGTGCTAAAAGCACAGCTGCAATAGTTAAATTTTTTGTTTTCATATCTTCTTATTCCTTTCTTTTTTAGAAAAAGTTGCCTGAAAATAAAAAAATCATTTGCCCTTAAAGGAGCAAATGACAATTCACGGTACCATCCTTTTTATATCAAAAAGATATATCTCATTCGAATACTAACATATTCTATCTCTATAACGGGAGAACCGTCTCAGCTACTATAATTCGCCTCGCATTCATAGACCCATTCACTAAAGCAATTTTATCAGTTTGCACCAAACACTGACTCTCTACAAAAATTCTTCAATAGCTACTATTTTCTAATCAACAATTTCTTATTTTTTATTATATTAAACCAAAGTAAAATAATTGTCAAGGACAATCTTATTATTATTTATATTTTTTCTATATATACTTGATCTATATGATCAACCTCAATGATATTAACAACTACCTTTTCAGACATGGATGTAGGTAAATTTTTACCTATAAAATCCGGCCTTATGGGAAGCTCCCTATGCCCCCTATCAATAAATGAAACTAGTTCTATTTTTTTAGGACGTCCTTTAGATAATATTGCGTCAATAGCAGCCCTAACAGTTCTTCCAGTAAATAAAACATCATCTACCAAAATAATTTTTTTGCCATTAACCGGTATAAAAAAATTATTATTAATTTTTGCCGATGCTTCAATATCATCTCTAAAATTGGTTACATCTATAGGATAAACATCTATTTTTCTATTTTCTATTTCAAAAATTTTTTTTGAAATTCTTTTTGCTATGTCTTCTCCTCTTCTTATTACGCCTATTAAAATTAAGTCTTCTGTACCTTTATTTTTTTCGATAATTTCATTGGATATTCTTGAAATAGCTCTTTTTATAGCCATCTCATCCATTATTATATTTTTCATATGTCTTTCCTACTTAAAAATTTTACAAATCTATTTGGAATATCATCTTCAAAACTTAACTCTTCTCCCGTTATTGGATGATTAAATTTCAATCTATATGCATGTAACATCTGTTTATCAATTTTATATTTATTTTTATTACCATATGTCAAATCTCCTAATACCGGATGCTTTATATAGCTTAAATGAACTCTTATTTGATGAGTTCTTCCGGTAAGAATATTAATAGAAATTAAACTGAAATTATTAAATTCTCTAATTTTTTTATATTCGGTTATTGCATTTTTAGAATTTTCATATATAACAGCCATTTTTTTTCTATTTTTAGGATCTCTTCCTATAGGTTCATTAATTATTCCAAACTCATCTGTTTTTCCTTCTACTACAGCTATATATGTTTTTCTTATTTTAGATTCTTTAAAATCTTTAACTAATTTCAAATATGCTAAATTTGTTTTTGCAATTATCATAAGTCCACTTGTGTCTTTATCTAATCTATGAACTATTCCAGGTCTTAATTTATCTCCACAATTTGAAAGATTTTTAAATTTAAATAACAATCCATTAACTAAAGTATGATTATAATTTCCAGATCCGGGATGAACGACTAAATTTTGAGGTTTTGAAATAACGGCAATATGTTCATCTTCATAAATTATTTTAAAATCTATTTCTTCCGGTAACAAAAGAATTTCATCTTCATATGAAACATCGATTATATCTCCTATTTTTGTCATATATCCTGCTTTTACAACAGAATTATTTATTAATATGTTTCCGAAATCTATATATTTCTTAATTTGCGATCTGTTTATATTAAGTTTTTCTACCAAATATCTATCTATTCTAATATTATCTGATTCACATACATAATTGACTTTAACCATACTATTTCCTCTTAGGATTTTCATATAATAATATAATTATAACTAAAATAATAGTACCAATAACTATAAAAGAGTCGGCTAAATTAAATACGGCAAAATCATAATTAAATATTTTTACACTTATAAAATCTATAACATATTTAAGTCTTATCCTGTCTACAAAATTCCCTATTGTTCCTCCTAAAATTAAAGCAACAGCAAATTTTAAAGGTTTGCTTTTATTATTATAATTTTTAAATAATATTCCTGTTAAAACGCATACTACAATAACCGTAATAATTGTGAAAAATATCCCTTTGTCTTGCATTATTCCAAATGCAGCTCCTCTATTTTCTAAATAGAAAAAATTAAGAAAATTTTTTATAACTACCAGTGGCGGTTTATCTTTTAAAAAATTAACTACAAAATATTTTGACAATTGATCTATTATAAACAAAAAAAATGAAAAAATTATAACTCCCATTATGCCTCCAATGAATAATCCCAAAATTTTCATTTTGGGATTTTTACCTTAACTATATATCTATCTTTTCTTGTATATCCTTCTATATTGTCGAAAAATATTCTACCAAATCCCCTAACTGAAATTAAATCTCCAATATTAACTTTATTAGAACCCTTACTTTCTTTCCTGAAATTTACTTTCACCTTATCTGATTCAATTAAATTTGAAGCAGCAGTTCTTGATAATTTTAAAACTGAGCTAAGAAATGTATCTAATCTAAGTGATGAAATAATAAAAGTATATTCATCGTATGTTAAAGTCGGTTCAATAAATTCTGCCTTTTCAAATTTTATATTATTTCTTTTTACTTTTCCTAAATTAAATCTTAAATATTTAAATATTTCTGATTTTACAAAAATGTGACAATAATTAGAATTGAATACTATATCTCCAACTTTTCTTCTATCAATGCCTAAAGATAAAATACTTCCAAGCACGTCTTTATGCGTAAATTCAAAATTATTTTTAAAGCTTAAAACTTCTACATCATCAAAATCAATATCATACATATAATTTGGAAAAATATATATAACAGCTCGTTCAGAATTACTATATCCTCCATCAATGCTATACGATATATCATCAAACTTATTTAAAATTGAAATTACTATTTTACGCTCATAAGGATCTAAAAAATCTGTTGATTGTATACTATGACGATTAGCAGATATCTCAATTTTATCAATAACTTTCCTTATCTCAAAAAGTTTATCCTCGTCAACACTATTTAAAATAGCATTTCTATCTATTTTCATTACCAAGGAAACATTCCAGTACTTTTAAGTTCTTCCTTTAACCCATCAATTTCAACATTACTTGGTGCAAGAACAAATATATCTTTATTTACTTTTTGAATTTTACCATCAAGAGCATATAAAGCTCCACTTACAAAATCAAATATTTGTCTTTTAACATCAATATCAAGTTGTTCAAAATTAAGAACTACAGACTTATGTTCTCTAAGATCATCTACGATATTAGGAGATTCATCATAAGAAAGTGGTTCATGAACTGTTATAATCATATCAGAAGCATTTAAATTCAAAACATTAGAATTTCTTTTACTTCTAGTAATTTTAGGTGCTGTTTCTTTTATATCTGCAACCTCTTCATGATATGTTTCTTCTTCATAATCATCATAATCATACTCTTCAGAAAATCCAAAAACTTTTTTTACCTTATTCATTATATCTGCCATAATATAATCCTCCTATTTATAATTTCTTTTTCCAAATATACTTGTTCCTATTCTAACCATATTTGAACCCTCTTCTATGGCTATTTTATAATCTCCGCTCATTCCCATTGAAAGATATTTCATTTCAACTTCATCATAATTTAACTTTATAATTTTTTCTTTCAAAATGAACATTTTTTTAAAACATTCTCTCAAAAATAATTTATCTGAAGTATCTGGAGCTACAGTCATAATACCTTTAATTTTTATATTTTTATAATCTATACATGTTTCTATAAAATTTAAAGCTTCGGTATATGGAACACCACCTTTTTGACTTTCTTCAGCTATATTAATCTCAACTAAGCAGTCTACATCTATATTTTTGATATCTGCTCTTTTATTAATTTCTTCTAATAAACTCTTTCTATCGAGAGATTGAATCAAAGTAACTTTATCATATATATATTTTACCTTATTTGTCTGTAAATTTCCAATCATATGGAAATTTATATCATCAAAATTTAAAAATTTTTCTTTTAATTCTTGAACTTTATTTTCTCCAAAATCTCTAATGCCTAAATTATAAGCTTCTTTCATTTCATCTATTGTTCGCATCTTAGAAACTGCTATTAATTTTACTTCTTCTCCAGTGATAGAAACTTTCCTTGAATTTTCTATTTCAGTTAATATAAATTCATAATTATCTTTTATTGACATTTCATCACCTCTATTAATTTAAAATTTGAGATTCATCTATTTGTTTTGGATTAACTATTATTGCATCATTTATTGAAATTGTTCTATATGACTTATCTCCTATAGTAATATATCCATTTTTATCTCCTTTAGATACATAACTGTAATCCTGAGTTGGAGAAATAACGATTATAGGTATAAATCTAACTAATCCATGAATTTCTTGAACATAGACACCAAACAGATTATTTCTTTTTACAATGGCACTTTTTGGAATTTCAAAACATTTCTTATCTACAAGAATTATTTTAAAATTATTTATTCTGTCAGAGTAAATTGAATTAAACATATCAGACATAGATAAAATTATTACCGATTTATTATTTTCTTTTTCAATTTTAATAATTTTTCCCTTTAGTGTTTCAAAATTAAATTTTAAACTCAAAGTATCTCCAACTTTAAATTTATCTATCTTTTTATTATCTTCAATTTTTAAAGCTAAATAATAAGATAAATTATTTATTAATTTAAACAATTTATCTCCTTTTTTTACTTGACTTCTACTCTCAAATTTAGTTACTTTATTATATTTCTGCAAATATGCATAATTAATTTTTTCTAAATTATCAATTGTATAATAACTTTCAAGTCCATCAATTTTATAAGAAACTATTCCACTAAAGTCTGATGTATATTCTATATTACTTTTTGAAATACTCAAAAGTAGTTGCTGTTTTTTTTCAGCAAGTTCTTCTTGTGTAAACTTCATAAGTTCAGTAAGCTCAGATATACTTATATTGTCTTTTGAATTTAAATCTATATCATTAATATCAGCTATTGCACTTGAAAATTTGTTTTGTTTTAAATCATTTTGAAGCTTTTCCACATTAAAGTCACTAATAGAGTTTTCCGAATTATTGCTACTATTGAGTTTATAATTTAATGCTGCATTAACTTTGATAAGCTCATCTTTAAGTCCAGATGTATCATTCATTAAATTTATGCTTGCTATTTCAAAGCCTACAGGAACTTTTTGCCCTTCACTTGCATTAAAAAGTGAAATACCATCATCTCCAGCAGAATATACCTTCTCGTCTAATATATTAAAACCAACTACTTCTAAATTTTTTCTATAATTAGTATATGTAGGAAAAACAGTCTTATAACTTCTATATATTTTTCCTGAAAATGCTCTAGATAAAAAAAATAGAAATATTAAAAAAATTAAAACAAAAATTATTCTCTTTCTAAAAAAGAGTTCCTTTTTATTTTTTTTAATTCTCAAAAATATCACCCGATTATAATATTAAGTATAACACAAATAAAAATAAATCCATTCTTCAATTAAAAAAAATTTCTTCAATTTCTTCTTTGTATTCACGCGTCATCAAATTCAAAACAGCTTCCCTAGGATCTAAGCCACTGTATAATACTTCATATAATTTATGAGTTATAGGCATGTTCACGTTATATTTTTTAGACAATTCATATGCTGATTTTGTAGTTTTTATTCCTTCAACAACTTGTCCTACTATTTTACAAGCTTCTTCCGAACTATTTCCTTCTCCTATAAGTATTCCTGCTCTTCTATTCCTTGAATGCATACTTGTACATGTAACTATTAAATCTCCTATTCCTGAAAGTCCATTAAAAGTTTGAGGATTTGCTCCTAAGGCCATTCCAAGTTTACTCATTTCATATATTCCTCGAGTTACTAATGCAGCTTTTGTATTATCTCCATATTTTAGACCATCACTCATTCCCGCAGCTAATGCAATGATGTTTTTTAATGCTCCTCCAATTTCTACTCCTATTAAATCAGAATTTGTATAAACTCTAAAATTATCTGTAGCAAATATTTTTTGAATAGTTTTTGCAGCATTAATATCTTCAGATGCAACTGTTACTGTTGTTGGAATGTCTAATCCTACTTCTTCAGCATGAGAAGGCCCCGATAAACATACATATGAATTATTCGGTAAAATTTCCTTAGATATTTCAGACATTCGTTTTAAACTATCAATTTCTATCCCTTTAGATAGATTAACTATTATCTGATTTCCAACCTTCTTTTTAACTTCAATTAAAACTTTTCTAAAACTATGAGAAGGAACAGCCATAATTATAATTTCAGTATCATTTATACATTCATTTAAATTTGATGATGCTTTTACATTTTTTATTTCTATATTAGGTAAATATTTTGAATTTCTATGATTATTATTTATATCTAAAACTGTATCATTATTTCTAACATAAAATTTAATATTATATCCTTTATTTGACAACAGCCTTGATATTGCAGTCCCCCAGCTTCCTCCACCAAGAATTGCTATGTTCATTTTTTTACAGCTCCTATTTTATTTTCAGTTCCATTTATAATTCTTTTTATATTTGATCTATGTTTGTATATCCCCAATAATCCTATAATAAAAATTATAGATAAACCAAGGTTATTATAAGAAGATAACGACAAAAATAATACTATTATACTTACAAAAAAGAATATAGAACCCAATGATACCATTTTACTTGCCATTGTAACAAATATCCATATCAAAAAACAAAAAAATGTTAGTTGAAAATTCATAATTAATAAAGCACCAAGAGTTGTAGCAACCCCTTTACCGCCTTTAAACCTCATATAAAATGGATAATCATGTCCCACTATACCAAACAATATATTTATTAAAACTAATGTTTCATTAACTTTAAATATATTTTTTGATAATAGTACTATTATTATTCCTTTTAAAAAATCTATAAGAAATGTTATTATTCCCCATTTTATTCCAAATACTCTAATTGCATTTGTGGTACCTGCGTTTCCACTTCCATATTTTCTAACATCCTTATTTAAAAAAACTTTTCCGATTATATAAGAACCTGATATTGAACCTACTAAATAAGAAATTATTATAGTTATTAAAACTGTCATTCTCTTTCGCCTCTATTTTTTAACAATAAAACTAATGGCACTCCATCAAAACTATATGCATCTCTAATTTGATTTTCTAAATATCTTACATATGAAAAATGAAATAAATCCTTATCGTTAACAGAAATCAAAAATTTTGGAGGCCTTACAGAAACTTGTGAGCCATAGTATAATTTTCCCCTTTTACCCTTATCTGACGGCGGTTGATTCATAAGTACGGCTCTATTTAAAATATCATTTAAAACTCCTGTTTTTATCCTGTGATTATAATTATTGTTAACTAATGAAATCATTTCAAGTAATTTATCCACACGTTGACCGGTTTGTGCAGATATAAATAATATTGGAGCATAATTTATAAATGGAAGTCTTTTCCTAATATCAGACTCAAATTTTTTCATAGTAGAATTATCTTTTTCTATCAAATCCCATTTATTTACAGCAACTATTATAGCCTTATTGTTATCATGAGCATATCCTACTATTTTAGAATCTTGTTCAGACACTCCTTCATAAGCGTCAATTACAAGTACGCATACACTCGCTCTCTCTATTGCAGTCAAAGTTCTAATAACAGAATATCTCTCTATATTTTCGTATATTTTCTTCTTTTTTCTAAGTCCTGCTGTATCAACGAAAACATAATTTTCTCCATTAAAATTGAATTTTGAATCTATTGCATCTCTTGTAGTTCCAGGAATATCAGTAACTATAACCCTTTCTTCTCCCAGTATACGATTAATTAATGAAGACTTTCCCACATTAGGCTTTCCTATAAAAGTAACTCTAATATCATCATCGAAGAAGTCGTCTTCTTGGTCTTTGAAATCAACGATAACCTCATCTAATAAATCTCCAACTCCACTTCCTTGCTCAGAACTTATAGTAATTGGAGTACCTAACCCCAACTCAAAAAAATCATAATAATTATTTTTAGCATCCTTAGAATCAAATTTATTTACAGCCAATATAATTTTTTTATTAGATTTTCTCAAATAATTTGATATTTCCAAATCATTTGAAGATACACCTTTTATTCCATCTGTCAAAAATATTATTACATCACTCATATCTAATGCAAGATCAACTTGAGCTTTTATACTTGACATAAAAATATCCTCATCTTTCAAATCAAGTCCGCCTGTATCTACAAGTAAAAATTGTTTATTAAGCCATGTTGCATCAGAATATATTCTATCTCTTGTAACACCCGGAGTATCTTCTGTTATAGAAATTTTTTTCCCTACTATTTTATTAAAAAGTGTGGATTTACCTACATTAGGCGTTCCAATTATTGAAACTATAGGTTTTTCCATACTACCACCTCATCTCATTTTATACTATATCATTATATCATTTGAACGTAATTGTTTCAATTAATTCAATTGTTAAAATGGCGAATAAATAGTATAATTTAGAATTGAAAGGAGAATTTTATGGAACGCGTTTTAAAAGATCTAAATGATGCAAAAAGACTGTTGAATTTAGCTATTTATTCAGGACAACTTCTAATTATGTATGGTGCGGAAATTTATAGAGCAGAAGACACTGTTCAAAGAATTTGTGACTCTATGGAAAATGTGAGTTCTGCAGATGCTTATGTACTTCCTTCCGGTATATTTGTTTCCATTGAATTTGAGGGAGAAATTGTAACCATATTTAAAAAGGTACATAGTTCAGCAACCAATCTTAACAAAATAGATAAAATAAATAGCTTTTCAAGAAAATTTGTAAAAGAAAATATATCATATGAAAAAGGTATGAATATTTTAAAAAATATAGAAAATGAATCTCCTATGAAAGAATGGAAAAAAAATTTATCTGCAGCGTGGGCTGCTGCATTTTTCTCTCTTCTTTTCGGAGGAAATATAAAAGATTTTTTTTCAACTTTTATAATAACAGGTATAATGTCTTTTACATTTAATAAACTTTGCTTTTTTAATTTTTCATTTGTAATAAATAATTTTATAGGAGCTTTTGTAGCATCAATATTAGCTGTTTTTGCAACTAATTTTGGATTTAGCGACAATAGTGATATGATTATAATAAGTGCTATAATGATCTTAGTTCCAGGAGTATCAGCAACCAATGCAGTAAGAGATATAATGAATGGAGATTTTTTATCCGGTTTAATGGGACTAACAAAAGCAATTTTTTTAGCTCTATCTATCGCATTAGGTGTTGGTGTTGTATTAAAATTTTTTAGGTGATATCTATGTATTATATAATTCAATTTTTGATAGCTGCTTTTACAACCATGGGGTTTACATTTTATTTTAATTGTCCAAAACGGGCAATACCCATTTCATGCTTTTTTAGCGGAATATCTTGGCTTATATACAAAATAATTGTTATAAAATATCAAGATTATTTCTTAGCAGGTTTTACATCTGCATTCATTCTTGGATTAATAGGAGAATCTGCAGCTAGAATCATGAAAAATCCGGCTACAATATTTATTTTGCCGGGACTTATTCCTCTAGTTCCAGGTGCAGGAATGTACTATTCTATGTACTATTTAATATATCAAAATTACCCTTCTTTTAAAATGGAAGCAATTAAAACTTTTTATATAGCTGCTTCTCTTGCAATAGGAATAGTTGCTGCATCTACATTTACTAAAGCTACTTATGCTATACTAAAATACAAAAAATAGCCATATATATGGCTATTTTTTAGATGATTGTAATATTCTCTTATTTAATTCATAAGCTGGATTATAACCCATTTCTTTTTGCTTAAAATTTTTTGTTGCAACTTCTACTATCAAAGATATATGTCGCCCTGGTTTTACAGGAATACTAAATATAGGTATTTTTTTACCAAGTATTTCTTCGTAATTATTATCAATCCCAAGTCTATCATATTCTTTAGAATCATCCCAATTTTCCAAATTAACTATCATTTCTATTTCTTTACTTTCCATTACATAACCTATTCCAAAAATTCGTTGTATATCTATTATTCCAACACCTCTTATTTCCATAAAATGCTTGGTTATACTTGGAGATTTTCCAATTAATCTGTCATCAATTTTTTTTATAATAACAGAATCATCTGATATTAATTTTGAACCTTTTGAGATTAAATCTAATGCCGTTTCCGACTTTCCTATCCCAGATTTACCTGTTATCAAAACTCCAACTCCATAAACATCTAAAAGAACAGCATGCTTTCTGATAGTTGGAGCCAATTCAATTTCTATATAACTTTGAAATCTTCCGGCAAATTTTATAAATGAATCAGTAGTTCTTAAAATAGATACATTATTTATTTTGGCAAGTTCTATAACTTCATCATGAATCCAATTATTTCCTGAAAATATAAGTGCCGGAATATTATACTCAAAAAGTTTTTTTAGTGACTTATATCTCTTTTCCAATTCCATTTCATCAATATAAGTCCACTCCTGTTCTCCCAAAATTTGAAGTCTATCAGAATCAAATTTATTATAATAACCCGCTAATTGCAATCCGGGTCTATTTAAATTAGCAGTCAAAATACTTACATTTTCATAATTATTTGCTAAAAAAATTTTTTGAAGATTTAAATCTTCAACTATCTTTTTTAGTTTAATTCCTTCCATGTTCTCCTCCGTGAAAATACAAATATATAGAATTTGCAGCTTTAGAATTTATACCTTTAACTTCCAAAAGTTCATCTAATTCTGCATTCTTTATTTTATCCAATGATTTAAAATGTTGCATTAAATATTCTTTTCTTTTTTTACCAATATTATCTATTAAATCAAGCTCAGATTTAAATAAATTCTTACTTCTCAACAATCTATGATAATTTATTGCAAATCTATGCACTTCTTCCTGAATTTTATATATCATTCTATAACCATTGGAATTAATCTTTAAATTAAACTCTCTATTATTATATATTATTCCTCTCGTTGTGTGGAATTCATCTTTAACTAATCCGCAAACAGGTATATTAATACCTAAATTTAAAAGTATTTCAAGTACAATATTTACTTGTCCTTTACCCCCGTCAAGCATTATTAAATCCGGAAAATTAGAAAACGATGAAACTATATTTTTATTTTTTTCATCAATTCCCCTTATAAATCTTCTGTTAAGAACCTCTTTCATTGAAGCATAGTCATCTGGGCCTACTACAGATTGGATTTTAAACTTTCTATAATCACTTTTTTTAGCAATTCCATCTTCAAATACAACCATAGAAGCTACACTTTGTACACCTGAAATATTAGAAATATCATATGATTCTATTCTTTTCGGAAATACTTCTAATTCTAATAAATTTTGAATTTCTTTGAGGGCATAAGTATTTTTTTTAATCTTTTCACTATAGTTATCTTCGTATTTACTGATCATATCAAGTGCATTTTTTTTAGCCATAATTACAAGATCTTTCTTATCTCCTCTTTTTGGAGAAATTATGCTTACTTTTCCACTTCTTTTATCAGACAAATAAGATTCTAAAACATCTTTATCGTAAGGCTCACTTTCTACAACTATTTCTCTTGGAATAAATGCAACTCCACTATAAAATTGTTTTATAAAAGCATTTAAAATACTTTCTATATCATTATTTAAATAGTCCTTTATAATATAGTGTTCCCTTCCTATTATTTTTCCTGCTCGTATAAAGAAAATCTGAACCAATATTTGCTCTATACCCCTTGCTACTCCTATTACATCCCTGTTTTCACTAAAATCCGTATTACTAATAATCTGTTTTTCATTTAATATTTCAAGAGCTTTTATGCCATCTCTAAAATTAGCAGCAACTTCAAAATTTAATTTTTTTGATTCCATATTCATATTTTCTTCAAGAATATGAATTATATTTTTACTTTTACCTGATAAGAATTCTGTAATTTCATTTATAATGTCATTATATTTATCCTCGTCTACATTTTCATGACACGGTGCAAGACATTTTCCAATAAAATAATTGAGACATGGTCTATATCTAATATTATTTTTTTCCAAATTTAATGAACATGTTCTAAGTTTAAATAATCTTTCAAATATATCTATAGCTTCATTTACAGCACTTGCTGCAGGATATGGTCCAAAATATTTAGCACCATCGTTTAAAATTAATCTCGTTCTCAAAACTCTTGGAAATCTTTCATTTATTGTTATTTTTATATATGGATATTGTTTATCATCTCTTAAAACTATATTATATTTAGGATGATTATCTTTAATTAGATTACTCTCAAGAATTAATGATTCTATTTCATTTTCAACAATAATATATTCAAAGTCATTTATATTGGAAACCATTGTCTTAACTTTTACATTAGAATTCCCATAACTACTAAAGTATTGTCTAATTCTTTTTCTCAAAGATTTTGCCTTTCCAACATATATTATATTATCATTAATATCCTTCATAATATATACTCCCGGCTGATCCGGGAGTTGTTTTAATCTTTCTTCAATATCCTTCAAATTTTTATCTCCTATTTGCTCATCTCTTTGGTAACTTCATATAACCATGATCTTTCTTCAGAATTTAAAAATGGTGATATTTTTTCATAAACTTCCTTATGATATTCATTGAGAGCTTTTAACTCAAAATCATCTAAAAGATTAACATTAATTGCTTCTCGTTCTATCGGTGCAAAAGAAATTAAATTAAACTTAAGAAATATTCCACTTTCATTTTCAATATCTTTAACTACTTCTAAAATATTTTCTGTTCTAATTCCAAATTTTCCTTCTTTATATACCCCCGGTTCATCAGAAAAAATCATTCCTTCTTTAATTTCACTGCCTAAAGCTCTTGGACTAAGCCATGGTGGATTTTCATGTACTCCTAAAAAATATCCTACTCCATGCCCTGTTCCACACTTATAATCACTATGGATTTTCCATAACGGATATCTTGCAATCGCATCTAATGCTGAATCTTTAGTTCCCTTCAAAAAAACTGCACTTGATAATACAAAGTGTGATTTTAGAACATATGTGAAATCTGTGATTTCTTCATCAGTTAATTCCCCTACAGCTATAGTTCTTGTTATATCTGTAGTCCCATCCAAATATTGAGCTCCGGAATCTACAAGTAAAAAGCCTTTATTTTCAATAACGGATGCTTTTTCCTCACTTGCACTATAATGCATCATCGCTGCATTTTTACCATATGCAGATATAGTTTCAAAACTTTCATCTGTAAATAGAGCTTGCTCCTCCCTAAACTTTCTGAGCTTTTGAGCCGCTTCATATTCTGTTATAATTTCATCTTTTACTATTCTTTTTATCCAATAAATAAATTTAGTTAATGCAACTCCATCTCTTATATGAGCATTTTTTATATTTTGAATTTCTATAGGATTTTTTACTGTTTTTAATCCTTCTATTAAATCATCCCCTGAAATGACATTGTTAGATTCATTTATTTCACTAAATAATTTATGATTAATTGAACTTTTATCTATATAAATATTTGTTTCAAAATATTTTTTTACATGCTCAAATACATCATCATAATTTATTATTTCACTAAATGAAGATAAATACTTAATCACATTATCATCCAATTTATCCTTATTGATGAATATATAAACTTTTTCCATTTCAACAATAGCGTATGAAATAACAACCGGGGTATGTTCTATATCATTACATCTTATATTAAATAACCAAGCTATATCATCAAGCTTTGATATTATAGTTAAATTCGCATTATTTTCTGATAACACTTTTCTTACATCTTCTATTTTCTGTTCTGATGTTCTTCCGCTATATTTATGTTCATGAATAAAAACTTTTGAATTAGGTAAAGAAATTCTATCTTGCCATATGTCTTTGATTAAGTCAATATCAATAATACTTATATTATTCTTATTAAGTTTTAACTCTAAATTTTCAAAATCACTTTGTAAATAGTACTTTGCATTTAATCCTAAAACTGATCCTGATTTTAAATTATCAGATAACCATTCTATAATTGTTGGATATCCTTCAATCCCAATCTTCATAAGTTTAAAACCATTATCTTTAATTTGAGACTCTGCTTGAATGAAATATCTTCCATCTGTCCATAAAAATGCATCACTATTTGTAACAACAGCAGTACCTGCAGAACCGGTGAATCCTGTTACAAATTGCCTTTCTTTATAATAATCAGGTAAATATTCGGAACTATGAGGATCAAGCGTAGGAATAATATAACAATCAATTTTATTTTTTTTCATTTCGTTTCTCAATACTTTTAATACCACACAATCATCTCCTTATATATATTTTACTATAAAAATAAATTTTGTAAAATTAAAAGAGAATGCTAAATAGCATTCTCCAAATAAATTTTTTCTATTGTTTTCAATTTTTCTCTATCATATCTTTCAAACGCTCTTTTTGAAGAATCAACATTAGTATAACATTTCCAATAACCGGTTAATTTGCACTTACAATTTTTGCAATGAAATTTATATACATCCCTTAAAGGATATCCTAAAAAAATTCCTATTTCATTTGGACAACTGTCATTTTCTAAAAATCTATTTTTCAAATGTTCTAAATAATCTTTATAGTTACCACACTTAGAATATTCAAAATCCTTCAAAAATTTAGTTATTTTATCTTCTTTAAGTTTATTTTTTAATCTTTTTTTATCATAAAAATATACTAAGACAGATTTTTCATTTTCTCTAAGTTCAACAAAATCAAGATTCAATATTTCTGAAAAATATTGTCGATTTGCTTTCCATAACATTTTTAGTTTCCTTTTAGAATCAGTTAAATTAACCATAGTTCCTAACTTTAACTTAGCTCTTGTTGGTGCTGTATTAAATTTAAGCATAGCTATTAAAAAATTTAAATCATCATATTGCTCAAGAAAAATATAAAAATTTAAAAAATCTTTTTTATACATTTTAAATTAAGCGTTAGCTAATTCTTTACCTAATGCTTCACATTCTTCAATAGCATCTTCATCAGGATTGTCATATGCAGCAAATCCATCGGCGATTAATTTGCAACCTGTAGCTTCAATTTCTTCTTGCCACAATCTCATCCATTCTCCATCAGCCCACTCATATGAACCAAAAATAACAACATTCTTTCCTGAAAGAAGAGGGTTTACTTTATCCATAAAAGGTCTCATTTCTGTTTCTTCTAATTCTTCTGCTCCCATAGCCGGACAACCAAAAGCAACATTATTAACTTCTTTTACATCATCTTCAGTAGCTTCCCCTACAGGTATAAGCTTTACTTCAGCACCTGCATCTTGTGCTCCCTTAACAATTGCATTAGCCATCGCTTCTGTATTACCTGTTCCACTCCAATAAATTACATTTACCTTACTCATTTGAATCCTCCTATAAATATTATGTTTTGATATTGACTATCATTTTCTATTACATTATAATATAAGTGATATATTAATTTTTTAATAAAATTATAATAATTATTTTAAAATAAAGGAGTGGTTAAATGCTAAATCATCTATCACTAGCAAGTCAATTAAAATCTAGTACTTTCAATAAAGCTCTTGATATTTATCATAGTGATGTTAAAAAATTTATTAGTTCAAATCAAACTGCTAAGGAATATTTAGTACATTTAAATATGTTTTTATATACTTATTTTTTAGTTGAATATAACAAAGATTTGGAGGTTTTTGCACTTCAGAACGAAAGATATATTTACTCAGAAAATAATATCCATGTATTAATTGAACTTGGTGAAATTATATTAAAAGGTTATACAAATAAGTTTTCATCTGAACTTAATCAAAATGACCATGAATTAATCGAAAAAGCTCTTGATTATATAAATAAAAACTATAATAAGAAAATAACATTACAAACTGTTGCGAATAAGCTTCATATATCAAGAAATTACTTATGTCATCTATTTAAAACAAAAACAGGCTATAAATTTTGTGAATATATAAATCTACAAAGAGTAAATAAAGCAAAAACATTAATTGAAGAAAATAAAAAAACATTTGAATTTATTTCTTTTGATTGTGGATTTTCTTCTCAATCACATTTTTCAACTACATTTAAAAAATATATGGGACTAACTCCAAATGAATATAAAAAAGAATTAGGATAAAAATAAACCATCTTTTGTGAAAGATGGTTTATTTTTATCCTAAAAGAATATAAGTCCTTCTTATACTTCTGAAGGTTGATTTACAATTTCCTCATATTTAGCAAAAACAGCTTCTTCAATAGCTTTTCTTGCTTCAGCATTAATCGGATGTGCAATATCTCTAAATTCTCCGTTTGGAAGCTTTCTGCTCGGCATAGCTATAAATAATGATTCTGTACCTTCAATTATCTTTATGTCATGGATTACTATTTCATTATCAAATGTAACCGATACTATAGCCTTCATTTTGTCTTCATCTGGTAATTTTCTAATACGTACGTCTGTAATTTTCAATTGTAACTCACCCTTTCTATTGTGTGATTACTATTATACTATAATAATATATTAAAATATAGTATAGTTTTTTTTTTAACAATCTTTTTGTTAAAATTGTTCATTTGATAATTATGGTATATGGTTTTTATATATGATATAATAAAAACATTAAATTTTATTTTTGGGGGAAAAAATGTTTGATTTTATAATAAATAAACATAAATATAGACATATTCACTTTATAGGAATTGGTGGAATATCAATGAGCGGTTTAGCTGAAATAATGCTAAATGAAGGATATGTAGTTTCAGGTTCAGATCATAAAGAAAGCATTATAACTAAAAAACTTGAAAATAATGGAGCCAAAATATATAACTCCCACTCCGCTGATAATTTAAGAGGGGTAGATTTAGTTGTATATACTGATGCCATTAATATTGAAAACGAAGAATTAAAGGCCGCTATAAAGCTTAAAATTGATATTATAGACAGAGCTTCTTTCCTTGGAGCTCTTATGAAAAATTATGATACATCAATAGCAATTTCAGGAACTCACGGAAAAACTACAACTACGTCAATGGTTACTGAAATCATAAAAAATCTTAATTCAAATCCAACCATATTATTGGGTGGTCAATTAGATGATATTAACGGTAATGTAAAAATAGGAGATAAAAAATTATTTTTAACTGAAGCATGTGAGTATAAAGCCAATGTATTAAAATACTTTCCTACTACGGCTGTGGTATTAAATATTGATGAGGATCACTTGGATTATTTCGATAATATCGAACATATTATTAAAACATTTAAGGGATTTGTAAATAATTTAAATTCAAATGATAAATTAATATTAAATCTTGATGACGAAAATTCAAAAATGCTATTAAATGACAAAAAAGAAAATGTAATTACATTTTCTACAAAATCTCCCGCAAATTATAATGCTAAAAACATAACTTATTCTTTAGATGGTTATCCGTCTTATGATTTATATTATAATGAAAAGTTTATAGGTAATGTAGAACTTTCAATCATGGGTAATCATAATGTATCTAACTCCTTGGCAGCAATTGCTGCCTCCGTTGAAAATGGAGTATCATTCAAAGATGCTATTAATGGAATTAAAATATATAAAGGAGTACATCGAAGATTAGAATATAAAGGTAAATATAATGATGCAATTATAGAAGATGACTACGCGCACCACCCTACTGAAATAAAAGCATCTCTTAATGCTTTAAAAAATTCATGTAAAGGCTCTTTATATTGTATTTTCCAACCGCATACTTTTACTAGAACAAAATTGTTACTTGATAGTTTTTCAAAATCATTTAACAATGCAGATGTTGTTATAATTACTGATATCTATGCTGCAAGAGAAAAAGATTACGGAGATATTCACTCAAAAACTTTATGTGATGCAATAAACTCTAATGGGGGAAATGCTTTTTATTTAAAAAACTTTAGTGATGTTTGTGAATATTTAAAGAAAAATTTAAAAGAAAATGATATGGCTGTTACAATGGGCGCAGGTGATGTATATAAAATAGGAGAAGCTCTTTTAGAAGATAAATAATTTAAAATGAGATTTATGATAATCATAAATCTCATTTTTTATCTTATAAATCATCCTCAAATACTGAAGATTTAGAATATGCTGATACTTTTCCTTCAAAAAAATCTGTCTTTATTTCATTTGGATTGGAATATTCAGAAACCCATTTCATCGAATTTGGCTCTTCAATATTCCTGTCGAACAAATTACCAAACCCAATACTTCTAGACCTTAAATTCCCAAGATATTCTATATAATCTTTTACCATTTGTGCTGTAATACCTTGAATATTATCTCCTATTACATACTGTCCCCATTCAATTTCTTGACGAACTCCTTCCATTAGCATGCATTTATACTCATTTATTCTTTCTTCAGTAAATAATTCTACTTCCTCTTTTTTTAATTCTTGTATTATGTTTCTAAATAACCATAAATGTGTATTTTCATCACGATTTATATATCTAATTTCTTGAACTGTTCCGGGCATTTTTCCCATACGACCTAAATTATAGAAAAACATAAACCCAGAATAAAAATAAATTCCTTCAAGTATATAATTTCCCATTACAGTTTTCATATACGTTTCTTTAGTATGATTTTCTACAAAATCATTATAAATATTTCCAATAAACTTATTTCTGTTTAATAAATGCTCATCATCTCTCCATTGATATAGTATTTCAGTTCTTTCTTCAGGCGATGCAATTGTATCAAGTATATATGAATATGACTGAGAGTGTATAGCTTCTTGATATGCTTGAATTGTAAGTATTAAATTAACTTCATTTGCTGTTGTATAGTCACTTATATTAGGTAAATTTGCTGTTTGTATACTATCAAGAAATATTAAAAATGATAGTATTTTATCGTACGCTTTTTTTTCATGAAAATCAAGATTTCTATAATCTTTAATATCTTGATTCATATTTATTTCCTCAGGAATCCAAAAGTTATTCATCATAGTTCTATACATATCTGAAACCCAAGTATATTTTATATTATTAAAGTCATTTAAATTTGTTGTGTTGCCATTAATCATCTTTCTTTTTGTCAACTCAACATCTCCGCGTTCATTAAATAAAGCTTTCCTATTAATTTCCATTATATCCTCCTATGCAGAACATGTATCACACTCTTCTACTTCCAATGATTTGCCTCTCACATAATAAATTGATTTTATCCCCATTTCATTAGCCGAAATTAATAAATTTAAAATTTTTCTCATTGTATAATCTGTTGTTATATACAAATTCACAGATTGCCCTTGATCTATATGCCTTTGTCTGATTGATGCAGCTCTTATTATCCAATCCTGATCTACTTCATGTGCATTTTCATAATTCCAAAATGTTTTAGCATTAAGTCCAGGTGCAACTCTTGGTATTATTGAACCTTTTTTTTCTTCTAAAAAATATCTTTTCATAACCGGATCTACTCCTGCAGATGTTCCTGCAATTATAGATGTTGATCCTGTAGGTGCTATTGCCATCAAATAAGCATTTCTAAGTCCATTTACTCTTACAGATTCTTGTAAATCTTTCCACCTATTTGAAGAATAATCTCTTCTTCTAAAGTACTCTCCACTCTCCCATTCAGATCCATTAAAATATTTATAAGCTCCTTTTTCTTTTGCTATTTCACTACTTGCTTTTATTGCAAAATAATTTATATTCTCATAAATTTTATCCATAAATTCTAAATGCTCTTCTGACGAAAACATTATTCCTCTCTGTACAAGTGCATGGTGATAACCTGATGTACCAAGCCCTATTGCTCTATATTTTTGATTTGTAATTTCAGCATAGGGAACAGGATAATAATTCAAATCGATGACATTATCCAGTGCTCTAACTGTAATAGATACTATATTTTCAAGCTCTTTCTCATCTTCTAAATTTATATTTCCAAGAACTAAAGATGCTAAATTACATACTACAAAATCTCCCGCTTTAGTAACTTTTGTAATATAGGAATCTTTATTAATTTCTTCTATTCTAGTATCCATAGTCTCTATAGCCTTCATATTCTGCATAATTTCTGTACATAAATTTGACGAATATATCATACCAACATGTTTATTAGGATTAGCTTTATTTGCTGCATCTCTATTAAATGTAAACGGCGTTCCTGTCTCTGTGAGTGAAACTATAATTAATCTTATCATATCTTTAACTGAAATAGTTCTTCTTGACAGCTTATTATTATTTACACATTCATAATATCTTTTTTCCCACTCATCTCCATAGTAATCTTCAAGCTTATATCCCATAATCTGCTCAATTTCATGCGGGTCAAATAAATACCAAGTTGCCTCGATATTATTTTTTGCAAGTCTCCAAAATAAATCCGGATATGAAACAGCAGGAAATACATCATGAGCCTTTTGTCTATCATCTCCATTATTTGTTCTTAATTGCAAAAATTCAGGCATATCCTTATGCCAAACATCAAGATAAACCGCAACAGAACCTTGTCTCACTCCAAGCTGATCTACAGCCACAGCAGTATCATTTGTAAGCCTTATCCATCTTACAACTCCTCCTGCAACTCCTTTAAATCCTCTTATATCAGAACCTTGAGATCTTACTTTCCCAAAATATATCCCCATTCCTCCTCCATGTTTTGAAACTTGTGCAAAATTATCTATCGTTCTATATATTCCAGTCAAAGAATCAGGTACTATATCAATAAAACATGATGACAATTGATGATATGGTTTTCTGGCATTACTCATAGTAGGTGTTGCCACTGTTATTTTAAGAGTAGATAAAATATCATATAGTTTCTTTGCAAATGACACTTTATTATTTCCTTCAGGAATTGCAAGATGCATTGAAATTCCCATAAACATTTCTTGAATATTTTCAAGCACATTCCCTTCACTATCACGAATTAAATAGCGCTTAACTATCAAATCAAGTCCAGAATAATTAAATAATTTATCTCTGCTTGAATCCATATATACCTCTAATTCATTTATATCTTCTTCGGTATATTCTTTTAATATATAATCTCCATAAAGTCCTTCATCAGTAAGAGTTTTTATTTTATCGTAAAAATTCTTAATTCCTCTCTTTTCTGAATTTTGTTTTATAGAGGAATTATTATCATATACCATAAATCTTGCAGATATATACTCCCAATTAGGAGATTCTTTACTTGTAAGTTCTGCAGCAGCCTTAATAATCGCTAAAAGATATTGTCTCTGAGTCATATCTTTTTTTAAAAATGAGTTCCATTTTAAAAATAATTGTTCTATATCATAATGAGTTCTATCAAAATCATTTTGTATATCTCTTATAATATCTATTACATTGTTATCTGTTATATACTCTGAAAACTTTTCAATTATTTTTCTATTCATAGTATGCTGAGCTCTATATAATATATATGACTTAACAACTTCATATTGTCTGTTTTCTATTAAAGTAATTTCTACTAAATCTTGAATTTCCTCAACAGTAGCTATATGATTTGATGGAAATTTATTCAATAAAAGATTTTCAACTGAACATGCCATTTCATTTATTACATTTTCATCAGGCTCTCTATCCAATGATTTATACGCTTTTAAAATAGCTTTTTCAATTTTATTCCTATCAAATTCAACTAATCTGCCATCTCTTTTTTTTATATTAAACATTTACCTTACTCCTCCGATTAAATAATACACTATATATAGTATACTATTTAAGTAAAATATACAATATGTGTTAAGGAATTTATTTAAATTATTTATATCACTAAATATAACATTGACATGAAGTTTTCTATATATTAAAAGCTTAAGTTCAAATGAACTTAAGCTTTTAATACTTCTCATTTATATAATTTTCAATTAAGGAAATTCTAACATCATCATGAAATACTTCATTTTCCCTTAAAACATCTAATAACCATTTTGCTTTAGAGTGAAATATAGCTTCTTTTTTATCTTCCAATACTATCTCATATAAATTATTTTTTAATGAATTTGAATTACATTTTATATAATAACTATTAATATTTTCAAAATTTTGAATTTTTAAAATAGATAATACACACTCATCTTTTTCATGGTAATATTTATTTCCCATATTCAGATAATAGTTATAATATTTTGCATGTTTTTTAGTATTTCTAACTTCATTAGCAAGCATTCTATAATATTTAGCCATTCCATTATAATACTGATAGTTATACATTCCCTTTTCATAAGAATCTAACTTTAGAAAAGGTTTTGCATTTATAGATAAAAAATAGTCATAATTATATTGCAGAAATTCACGCTTAGTTATATCTCCATTAGTATATTGCATTATCAAAAAAGATCTATGTTCAAAAAATTTTTCAAACAATCCTTTTTTTCTAATAGAATCCAATTTTTACACCTTTCTAATTCAAAACTTGAAATAAAAATGGTACAACCATAACCAATACAAGTATTATGGCAACAATTCTTACAAAATTTTTATTTCCCAATAATATCACCTTATTGTGGAGTTACTTCTAAAGAATTTTCTTTTAAAGACTCCGGAATATCGCTTAGTACATAATCAACATTAATGTAAATTTCTCTATTCTCTATGTCTTTAACTTTTTCAAGTTTATTTTTAATAAACTCAAGGTCTTCAATATTTAATTTTAAAACTTTATATATTCCATCAATATAAATCTTTTGAAGATCATAATCCATTGCCATTAGACCACAAATAAATCCATAGAAAGACTCAACATTATTTAATCTATAATCTGTTGCATTTATAAGCCTTACATTATAATCAAGACTAAAAATATGATCATCATCAACTTCTACAAAAGCAATGTTTCCATTTCCGCTTTTAAAATCTTCATTTGCATTATTAATTAACCATCTTGTCTTTCCTGAACCCTTTGTACCTAAAATATACTTAATCATATTATCATACCCTTTCATTTATACTGACCTTGATAAAAATTTTTATCAATCATTTCTTTTTCTATATCATCTCTTATTTTCCACCAAGAAGTATTCCAATTACAAAATAAACTATTTTCTTCAGGAGCTCTACCTATAATTCTCTGAATAACTATTCTTTTATCTAAATGTTGAAGAAATAGTATAACCCTTTTTTTATATTCTTCCAAAGAAATCAAATTTATTTTTCCTTCTTTATAAAGCTTCCCCATCATAGTATTTTCTAAAATATATAAAGCATGTAGTTTAACTTCATCAACTTGTAGAGCATTTAAAATATGTGCTGTTTCTATAACATCTATCTCATCATCATATGGTAAATTTAGTATTACATGAGTACATACTCTAATATTTCTTTTTTTAGCTCTATTTACACCATCAATAAATTCCGCTAATCCATGACCCCTATTTATCTTTTTTAAAGTCCTATAATTTGCAGTTTGAAGTCCTAATTCTAATGTAATAAAAATATTTTTATTTATCTCTTCTAAGAAATCCAAATATTTATCCGAAATACAATCAGGTCTTGTTGATATTGATATTCCTACAATATCATCTATCATACATTCATATATATTTACTTTAAATTTTTCAAAATCTAAATAAGTATTGGTAAAGTTTTGAAAATATGCTATAAATTTTTTCGCCTTATATCTATTTTCTATAACAGCTTTGTCTTTGGTTAGTTGTTCTTTTATTCCTCCAAAGTTATTTTCAAAACTTCCACCTTCTTCACCACAAAAAGTACATCCTCCATAGCCAAGACTTCCATCTCTATTTGGACAAGTTAAATTTAATTTTATGGGAAGTTTATAAACTTTTTCTCCAAATTTACTTTTTAAATAATCTGAATATTTATTATAAAGCATTGATGTATTCCAAAACTTCCGCTGCATGCCCTTGAGCTTTTACATCTCTATATTCTTTTATAAGATTTCCTTCTTTATCAAAAATAAACGTAGATCTTATGGTTTTTATAACATCTTTGCCATACATCTTTGCATTTTTTAATACGGAAAATTGTGCATGTACAGTTCTATCAGGATCAGCTAATAATTCATAAGGAATATTTTCCTTTTCCTTAAATCTTTCATGACTTTTTACGGTGTCTTTGCTAATTCCTACTATTTCACAATCTAACTTTTTAAACTCTTCATAATAAATTGAAAATTCATTGGCCTCTAAAGTACAGCCACTTGTATTATCTTTCGGATAAAAATACAATACCAAATACTTTCCATAATAATCTTTTAGGCTTACAATTTTTCCACTAGTAGAAGAAAGTTCAAAATTAGTATTCAAATAAATCACTCTTCCTCTACATAAAGTGCTTCAAACTCTTTTGATACTTTATTAAATAACTCTTCATCTTCAATCACATTTAATTCAACTTCTTCATTTTCTAATTCTTTAAAATCGTATATTAATATCTCTTCTCCATCTTCTTCATTAGCAGGAAGAAGTGCAATATACGATCTTTCTTCATAATCAAAAATTCCAAGAATTACACATTCAAGTTCAGAATCATCATCAAGAGTTAAAACTATAGTTTCAAATTCCTCAGCTTCATGTTCATGTTCGTGATCATGTCCACAACAGCAACATCCATTTTTCTTTTCTTCTGTCATTGTATTACCCTCCATAATTTTATTTTAAATTTTTTAATATCTCAATAACAAAGTTGTATACTCTATTAGTAGATTCAATTTCTAAGTTTTCTCCAGGAGCATGCGGACCATGTATATTAGGTCCTATAGAAAGCATATCAATATCCCCTATAGTCTCTTTGAACAATCCACACTCAAGACCGGCATGTATTGCCTCAAGTTTAAGTTCTTCTCCTGTTATTTCTTTATAAGCTTTTGCAGCAACATCTCTCAAATGAGAAACATCTTTATATTCCCATGCAGGATATTCACTCTGAACACTATATTCTGCATTGCATACTTTAGCACATACCTTATGTCTATCACTTATTTCATCTCTTAACGATTGTAGTGCAGATCTTATATTTGTAGTTATTATGATTTCATCTTCAAAACTTTCTATAACACCAACATTAACCGAACTGCCAACCAAACCGTCAATGTCTTGGCTCATACTTTGTACTCCATTTGGAAGTATATTCAATAAATTTATTATATTTTCTTTAATTTCTGTTTTTAATACACTTTCATAGTTGCTTGTCTTTTCAAAATTTAATCTGACATCAGGATCAACCTTACCAAGTTCTCTAACAAAATTTCTATTTAATTTTACTATCAAATCCTGTATTCTTTTTTTATCATCAGGTTTTATTGAAATTATAGACTTAGCCAATCTTGGTATTGCATTAGGCTTCGCTCCTCCGGATATATCTACTAAATCAATGTCAAATTCTTTATTAATTTCATATAGACTTCTACCCATCAATTTATTAGAATTTCCTAATCCTTTTTTTATTTCTTGTCCTGAATGTCCACCTTTTAACCCTGTAACAGTAAGTTCATAAAATTCTCTTGAATTTCTTGCTTTCTCAAACTTCTTATCAAAGCTTAGAATATCCCTTTTCCCTCCTGCACATGCAACACATGCTACACCTTCTGATTCAGAATCAAGATTTAGGAGCATTTTACCTTCAAGCATTTTACCATCAAGATTATGAGCTCCTGTCATTCCATTTTCTTCATTAGTTGTAATTAAAACTTCAAGAGGCGGATGTGCTATTTCGTCAGATTCAAGAATAGCTAATGCCATAGCAACGGCAATTCCATTATCTGCCCCTAAAGTAGTTTCTCTTGCTATGATAATATTTCCTTCAACTTCAAATTCAATAGGATCTGTATCAAAATTTATTGTACAATTATCAGCTTTCTCACATACCATGTCCATGTGACCTTGAATTATCAAAATAGGAGCATTCTCATAACCTTTAGAGCCATCTTTTTTAATTACTATATTATTGTTAACATCTCTTAAACATTTTAAATTATGAGACTTCGCAAAATTTTCTAAATAATCTGCAATTTTTTCTTCTTTTAAAGAACATCTTGGAACTTTTGTAATTTCTTCAAAATAATAAAATACCCTCTTCGGTTCTAAATTAGTTAATTTATTCAAAATATTCCTCCTTTACTACTAACTATTATACTCTATACTCAATAATAGTTCATTACTTATTTAATCAAATTAAACAATAATTTTAAATTAATCGTAACAATTACTCTTCATAATTTTCAAGCCGTGCAATAAGCTTTGAAGATATATAATTTGCTGAAATATCTTCTTCAAACGCTATCTCATAATATCCTTTTTTAATTTCATTAAGGCAGAATTCTATTAAATAATTAATTGAATAATTATTTTTAAATCTGCTTGAAATAAATTTTAAAACAACATCTTCAACATAATTTACTTCATCTTTAGAAAGCTTAAACTTATCAGCCATATCTAAAAATACGAGTGAATATTTATATCTTAAAAAATATAGAAAATCTTGTAAATTTTCTTCATATCCGCTATTTTCTATCTGATAAAGTATTTTCATAAATAAATGCCATGAAAAATCTTTATTCATTATTTCAATAATAGTATCTGATATTTGATTCATAAAAGAATCATTGCACTTTATGGACTTATTAAATTCTATATACTCCCCTATATTCATTTTAGAATAATCAATTTTATTTATCTTATTTATCAAATTTATAAAGTTTTCCCCAAATGATATCTCTTTTTCTTTTACCGCTTTCATTTGAAGATATTCCACTATAAAATCTATTGAGTTTTTGAAATTAAACACAAATCCAAAGTCATCTTTTATCTTATTACTGAAAACATCATGTATTATCTTTGATAATAAATAATTAAGCTGTTCTTTTGCCGATTCCTCATCACTTGCATCAAGACTTGAAACATGATCATATAATATCATAAGCTGTTTATCTACCATATATAGAGAATCTTTAATTGATGCCATTATATCTTTAAAAAAACCTTCATTAATCATATAATTGTAATTCTTATACAAAATTTTATGGTCTATTTCCCCCCAAAATACATTAACCATCGATTTTATTTGAAGTTCAAATCTAAAAAAATTCTTCCCATATTTATAAATACCATCAATTTTGTATATTTCAAATCCATTTTTTTGAATTTGTGGCTGTTTTTCAGAAAGTTTTAACATTATAGGACTGTCATCTATTATTTTGTAATAACCGTCACCAACATATGTATTAAATTTCTGTCTAATAATATTAAATAGCTGTTCTTCTTCTTTTATAAATCTACATTCCAATCTTATACCTATTAAATCCGATAAATCTAACATCATAGTTTCAGGTTTCTCATATTTTAAGAAAAAATTATTTTTTATAATTTTTTCTCTCAAACTATTCTCAGATTTAATCCTGTATGTTATATTTAGAAAATTATCATCATCACAAAGTATATCTTTTAAAAGTTTAATAGCATTTTGAGCAATTTCATTTAATACTTCATCATAATTATTTAATAATTTAATGCTATTATCAACAAAATTAAAAAGTTCTATTTTCATTTTATCCTCCTAATATTTGTCTCTTTTATAATTATACCCTTTATATAAATTTTTTTCATTTAAAAAAATACAATAAAATAAAAAACCGGAAATTATTTTTCCGGTTCTATATCTAAAACTTTTATATTGTGTTTTTGAGAAAGCTCTCTGATTTTATTCATATATATTTTTTGTTCTTTATATCTTTTAACTTCTTTTATAACATCATCTCTAACTTCACTTAATGTATGTTTTTTTGAAGGTATTATTTTATTTAGCTTTATAATATGAAATCCAAAATTTGTTTTAACAGGTTCTGATATTTCTCCTTCTTTCATAGAAAAAACTTTTTCATCAAATTCACGAACCATTTGTCCTGAATGAAATACTCCGAGATTTCCTCCATTATTCTTTGAAGGACACATTGAATTATTTTTTGCAAGCTCTTCAAAGTTTTCTCCTGCTAATATTTTATTATATAATTCATTGGCTTTATTTTCATCTTCAACTAAAATATGACTTGCATCTACAGAATTCGGAACATCATAATGCTCAGCATTTGCATTATAAAATTCCTCTATCTCTTTTTCACTGGGTGAAACATTTTCAAGAAGCTTCCCTAATGCGTATGTTTTTAATAAAGAGGCTTTAGTTCTTTCTGAAACTGTAACAAATTCTTCATCTTCGTCAAGTTTATTTTCAATAGCATCCAAATATAATAGTTCTTGATAGATTAATTCATCAATTATTTCTTTTTTCTTATCCCCATCTGTAAAATAAGCTCTAACCTGAGGATTCAATGACTCCATAAAAAAATTAAAATCATCCATAGTTATTTCATTACCATCTACAATAGCTAAAACTTTCTTTTCCATATATAACCTCCCAATATAACCAATAAGGTAATTAAAAAAGCAGCTATGTGCTGCTTTTTAATTATAATATAACGATATTTTCTGCTTGAGGACCTTTTTCTTTTTCCACAACATCAAACTCAACGTCTTGGCCTTCCTCTAAAGTTTTAAAGCCTTCTTTTTGAATTTGTGAAAAATGAGCAAATACATCCTTGCCATCTTCAGCAGTTATAAATCCAAATCCCTTTTCACCGTTAAACCATTTTACTTTACCTTTCATTTAGTACCTCCTATTTCCTTCAATCCTTTGTAAAATGCAGAGAAACTAAATTTAATAAAGTAAGTCAATCATTTTCAAATTCATAAAGTTATTAATACTTTTATATATTAACATTAAAAAATGAAATATTCAAGTATTCTTTTAATTTTAAAATCTAAGTAAAATCAAACTTAGTCTATACTTTATTTACATAAAATTTTATATATGCTATAATTCAAGCAGAGATAAAAACTAATAAGCGCCTGATCCGATAAGGATGACGAGGTTTGGAGTTATCGAAATTTTCGGCGGATGCTCCAAAGGTATCACAGCCTAAGTATTCTTTAAAAATTAAGAGTAATCTTATAACAAAGAGAATTCAGTGAATCTCTAAATATTTTTTTGGAGGTTAATTATGTGTGGAATAGTTGGATATTGTGGTAAATTAAATGCCACAGATGTAATCTTAAATGGGCTTGAAAAACTTGAATATAGAGGATATGATTCTGCAGGTATTTCAGTAATTACTCAAGATAATATGATTACCATTAAGCGTGCAGGAAGACTTAAAAATTTAAGTTCTGCAATAGCAGAAAGACCATTTACAGGAAATGTTGGAATAGGACATACAAGATGGGCAACCCATGGAATTCCGAATGAAGTAAATGCTCATCCTCATTTAAATAACGATGAATCTATTTCAGTTATCCATAATGGTATAATAGAGAATTTCGTAGAATTAAAAGAAGAGTTATTGAATAAAGGATATACTTTCAAGTCAGATACAGATACTGAAATAGTAGCTCAACTTTTAGATTATTACTATGATGGAAATCTTTTAAATGCAGTTGTTAGAACTATAAAAAGATTGGAAGGTTCTTATGCTCTTGTAATTATTTCAAAAAATAATCCAAATGAGTTAATTGCTGTTAGAAATGAATCTCCTTTGGTTCTGGGAATAGCAAAAGATGGATATATTGTAACTTCAGATATTCCATCAATACTCGAATATACAAGAGATGTTGTATATCTTGATAACGGTGAAATAATTTACGCAAATCTAAATAAAGGTTACAAAATATATAACACAAATCTAGATGAAATAAATAAGAAAATTTCTACAATAGAATGGAATTTAGAAGCAGCTTCAAAAGAAGGCTTTGAACATTTCATGATAAAAGAAATTTTTGAACAACCTAAGGCTATCGAAGAAGCTATAAGAAGAAAGCTTAAAAATGATACTATAAACATATCGGACAGCTCTTTTTCGAAAGAAGAACTTGAAAAATTTAACAAAATATATATAGTTGCATGCGGGACAGCTTATCATGCAGGTCAAATAGGAAAATTTGCAATTGAAAAGTTTGCCAAACTTCCAGTAATAACTGACATAGCATCTGAATTTAAATTTAATTCAAACTTTGTTGATGAAAAAACATTAATTATATTTGTGAGTCAATCTGGAGAAACTGCTGACACTCTCTCCGCTTTAAGAGAAGGAAAAAAACATGGAGCAAAAACTCTTGCTATAACAAACGTAGTTGGATCATCTATTGCAAGAGAAGCTGATAAAGTTTTATACTGTTATGCCGGCCCTGAAATAAGTGTAGCATCTACCAAAGCATACACTACACAGCTTATAGCTTTATATTTTTTAGCTCTTGATTTTGCTAAAAAATTAGAAACTATGAATGAAAATAAAATTCTTGAGATAATTTCAGAATTAAAAAGTATTCCGAACAAAATAAATATAATTTTACAAAACACTACAATCTTTGAAAATATCGCAGAAAATATCAAAAATTCAAAATCAATTTTTTACACCGGAAGAGGCATTGATTATATAACTTCAAAAGAGGGCGCTTTAAAACTTAAAGAAATATCTTATATTCATACAGAAGCATTCCCTGCCGGAGAACTTAAGCACGGTTCTATTGCATTAATTGAGGAAGGCACTAATGTATTTACTGTTGCTACGCAATCTAATCTTATAGAAAAAACAGCTTCAAATATTCAAGAACTAGCTGCAAGAGGAGCTAAAGTATACTCTATTGCACTTGAAGGAAATACTTTACTTGAAAAAAATTCAAATGCAGTAATTTATATCCCTCCTACAATAGATATATTAACTCCATTGTTAACTGTAATACCTGAACAGCTAATAGCATATTATACATCCGTTTCTAAAGGAAATGATGTAGATAAACCAAGAAATTTAGCCAAAAGTGTAACTGTCGAATAATAAGCAACTTAATAAAAAA
>NZ_GL349422.1:1069481-1103784 GCF_000090945.1 Peptoniphilus sp. oral taxon 386 str. F0131
TTTTTTATTTAATAACTATTTCAATTTTAAAAATATTGTTTTTGCAAAGAATATTTCTTTCATGCATGTATAATTTCTCTTATTTATTTTTACATACACTTACATATTAGGCATAAAAATCTAAAAGTATCCAATCATATCTACTTATTTTTATTTGAAAAAATGCTTAGCTATTAGTGTAAATAATATTCGTAATACAATTATCATTCATTGCAATATTACATAATAATCTTTTTATTCAAAATTTTAAAATTCTATTATTGTCTTATATAAATCTCCATCTATTTCAATATTAAAGTTTCCATTTTGTGCAGATGTAAGAGAACTTGCTATTGAAAGTCCAAGTCCCGAACCTTCAGTACTTCTTGAACTATCTCCTCTTGTAAATCTTTCTATCAATTCATTTGCAGTTATATTCAACGGATACTTGGAAATATTTTTAATTACTAATTTAACTTTTTCAGATTTTGTTAAATCAACATAAATTCTTGTGTTTTCTAATGCATATTTATTTATATTTGAAAATAAATTATCAAGTATTCTTGATGTTTTATTGCCATCAAGCTTTAATATAACAGGATCATCCGGAAAATTTATGTTAATATCTAAATTGTTATCATTGAACTTATCTTCCCATTCTCCTATTACCTGTTCTATTAACTGTTTAAAATCTACGTTTTCCATATTTAATTCTATATTTTTACTACTTAATTTAGATACCTCAAACAAATCTTCAATCAATTTTTTTAACTTATTTGACTTCTCATTTATTATCTTTGCATATTCAATCCTGTCTTCATTTGTGGTATTATCTTCAACAATTAATTGAGAATAATTTATTATTGATGTTAAAGGAGTTTTTAAATCATGAGAAACATTAGTAATAAGCTCAGTTTTCAACCTTTCTGACTGAATTGCATTTTCAACTGCCGTATTCAAATTATTACTAATTGAATTTAAACTATGCGATATTGATTTAAATCTGGTAGCCCCTTCATCAATTTTAATATTATAATTTCCATCGGCAATTTTTTTTGATATATTGGAAATATTTTGTAAGTCTATAAATGAACTTCTTATCATCATAAATATTCCGCTTACAAATATAAACCAAATAAATAATGCCAGAATAAATAAACTGTCTCTTACTAAAATAATAGCACCGAAAAATCCTAAAATTAAAAATCCTATATACAATATTAATTCTATTCTTGAATTTGAAACATCAAAATATTTTATAAAAGATTTTTTTATAAACTTATAAAATCTTACAATAATCGAATTTTTCAATACAAACGTTTCAGTTCCTAAATTATATATATCCTTTATTGAATAAATAATATAGTATATAGCTATTGACCCGAAAAAAGTAAGTATGAAGAAAATAATATTAAATAACATTCCGTTATATAATTTAAAAAAATATTCTTTCTCACTGCTTATAAATGATAGTGGAACAAACCATAATCCTATTAATGCTATTACTATTTCTATAGGATAAGACGATATTCCTTTGTAAAATCCTACATTACTTGTAAACTTATAATTTGAAATTGATGTTAAAAACAAAACTATCAAAAATGCTGAAAACATAGATATTAAAAGTATAGGAAAGAAATATGTTTCATAATTCATTCTTGTCTTCAACATTTCAAAATTATTAGAACTTAAATCAATCATATAATTAAAATTGATTTTTTTAATACCTGATTTAGGTTCTATATCAGAATATCTTTTTTTTATTTCATATTTCAACTTTGATAAATAAATATTAGAATCTTTATCCTTAAAATTACTGGAGTCCGTAAATTTAACCTTGCCATTTTCATAAAATCCACTTACAAATATTTTATCATTTTCATCTGTTTTAATATTTTGAGGATCAAATTCATTAATATTCGGTTCTGATGTCAGATAATTTACTGTAAATTCAGGCTCTTCAGTCTTATCTATATTGAGTTCCGATAAACTGTCAATATCTCGTCTTATCTCACTTATAGAGCCATCCCAATCCACAAAAGAACCATTGCTTTTTCTTTCAACAATATTATTCGGATATTTTTCCTTATATTCCTTAGTAAAAGGATAGTTGGATATTTTATATGATCTTATATAATATTCAAGCACATTATTATCTTGTCTTAAATCTCCTCTATCATAAGATGTATATAGAGAATCATAAATTTCAAATCTTATTTTATCTGAATATGCATAAATATTTTCTTCCTTTCCGAGCTTTTCTTTGTTCAAAAAAAAAGGTGTTATACTTACTATCAATGATAAAAGAATTAAAAAACAAACTATTCCTATGTTAGAGTATCTTATACTAAATTTATTTTTTTCCATTATAACCTCCTATTAGGCTTTACAAATTTGTAACCAAGTCCCCATGCGACCTTTAAATACAAAGGCTTTTTAGGATCTATTTCAATTTTTTCTCTTATTCTCCTGATATGCACAGTAACTGTTTTAGCTTCTATTGCAGGCTCATTCCAAACTTTTTCATATATTTCATCAATCGAAAACACTCTGTTTGGATTTTCCATTAATAATTCTAAAATTTTATATTCTATAGATGTTAATCCCACTTTTTCTCCATCTACAAAAACTGTTTTCTCAAATGTATTTAACTTTATTCCCCCAATTTCTATATATCTTTCATTTTCTTCTTTACTTTGATACTTATATAGTCTTCTGATATTGGAATTTACTCTTGCCATTAATTCCAATGGATTAAATGGTTTTGTTATATAATCATCTGCACCTATATTAAGTCCTATAACTTTATCATAATCTTCTGATTTGGCAGATAAAATTATTATTGGTACATAAGATTTTTCTCTTATTTTTAAAATCGCCTCTTCTCCAGTTACATTTGGCATCATCAGATCCATTATCACAAGATGAATTTCATTACTTCTAAATTTTTCTAAAGCATCTTTTCCGTCAAAAGCATATATAACATCATAGTTGGAATTTTTTAAATAAATTCCTATTGAATCTCTTATTGCCTTATCATCTTCTGCTACAAGTATTTTATATTTATCCATTTTGTTTCCTCCGTTATAATACTATCAAATATATTCAAAAAAATTATTATCTAAAAATTACAATATTCTTAATTTTATTATACCAAAATGTTAAGAATGATTTTACATTAAATATTATATTGTATATGTTATAATATTTTAAAAGCAGGTGATAAAATGTCCTATGATGGATCAACTTTAAGAGCTATAGTTTATGAACTAAATGAGAAAATATCAAATACTAGAATTGAAAAAATATATCAGCCTTCAAACGAAGAATTAATATTCAATTTAAGAAACTCAAATGGTAAATATAAATTACTTATAAATGCGGGAAGTAATGCTCCAAGAGTCTATTTAACTGATGAAATAAAAGAAAATCCCACTAATCCTCCAGCTTTCTGTATGCTACTCAGAAAGCACCTTGAAGGATTTAAAATACTTAATTTTTCTCAATATAAAATGGACCGAATTTTAAGAATTAATATTTTATCAAAAAACGAACTCGGTGATGAATTAGAAAAATCACTTTTTGTAGAAATTATGGGAAAACATTCAAATATAATTTTGACAAGATCAAATGATTTAAAAATATACGATTCAATTAAAAGAGTAAATTCGCTAATGAGCAGTATAAGAGAAATTCTGCCTTCAACAACATATTCAATAGAACCTATTTCAAATAAAATAGATCCTATTTCAAAAAATTCTCTATATGATTCAATAGAATTTTTTGACGAAAATAAATCTATTAAAAATAATTTAATTAAAACTTATACAGGATTAAGCCCAACTATAGTAAGAGAAATTGCTTATAGAGCAAATATCGATGAAAATAGAATGTTCTTTGATTTAAGTCCTAATGAAAAAGAAAAATTAATACAATCTTACGATGAAATTATAAGAGATTTAAAAAATCACAATTACTATCCTATTATAATAAAGTCTGATAATAATTTAATTGATTTTTCGTGTATAGATTTGAAAATGTATCCTGAAAAAGAGAAACAAAACTATAATTCAATTTCTGAAGCTGTAAAATTATTTTACTCAGAAAAATCTATTACTCAACTAATTAATGACAAGTCTTATACATTAAAAAAACTGGTCAAAAACTATACCGATAGAGAAATTAAAAAGTTAGAAAAACAATCTCAAGAATTAAACGAGGCGATAGATAGAGAAAAATACAAAATATATGCTGATCTAATTTCAGCTAATTCATATAAAATTGAAAAAGGTGCTAATTTTGTAATTTTAGAAAATTTTTATGAAAACATGAATTTAATTAAAATACCTTTAGATGAAAAATTATCTGCAACTTCTAATGCTAATAAATATTATAAGAAATATTCTAAACTAAAAAATGCAGCCATTATTCTTGAAAAAGAAATCGAAAAAACAAATACCAATATTGAATATTTAAAAAGTATCTTATTAAATATTAGACTTTCAGAAAATAGCTCTGATATAGATGAAATAAGAGAAGAACTTATAGAAATGGGTTTCATAAAAAAAATAAATACAAAGAAGAAAAAAATTTCTTCTAAAATGAATTTTTTAGAATATAAGTCATCTGAAGGATATACTATAATATGCGGTAAAAATAACAAACAAAACGAATATATAAGTTTAAAATTAGCCGGCAAAGACGACTTATGGTTTCATGTTAAAAACGCACCCGGTTCTCATGTTATACTAAAAAATAATGGAAATGACTTTTCTCAGAAATCAATTGAAGAAGCTGCACAAATTGCAGCACTTAATAGTTCTCTATTGAATTCTGACAACATTGAAGTGGATTATACTAAACGAATAAATATCAAACGACATCCTTCTAAAATTTTAGGTCTAATTTCCTATACAAACTACAATACAATTAATATTAAGAAAAAAGATTTAAATATAAATGATATAGAAAAGATAAAGTAACTTATTAAATAAGTTACTTTATCTTTTCTATATATTGATAAAAGTTATCAAATAGTTTTACTTTTATAAATTTTTAAGATACAATTAAATAGTATATAAATATTATATACCTAAAAATTTTTTGAAGGGAGATTAATTATGTGTACTACAATTCTTGTTGGAAAAAATGCAAGTTATGACGGATCAACTATTGTTGCCCGTATTGAAGATTCTTCTTCAGGAATGTTTAAAGCAAAAAAATTTATTGTTGTTGAACCCAAAGAACAACCCGTACATTATAAATCTGTGCGTACAGATTGTGAAATCGAATTGCCTGAAAACCCTATGCGCTATACTTGCCTGCCTAACGTAAAAAAATGGCGTGGAGTGTGGGGTGCATGTGGTATAAATGAAAAAAATGTTTCTGTTAGCGCTACTGAAACAATTACCACTAATGAAAGAGTTCTTGGTGCTGACCCATTAATTGAATTTGAGCCGGATATAATAAAAAAAGGTGGAATTGGAGAAGAAGACATCATCGTTATAACCCTTCCATATATAGAAAATGCTCGTCAAGGTGTTGAAAGACTCGGTTCATTAATAGAAAAATATGGAACTTATGAAAGTAATGGCGTTGCATTTCAAGATGTTGATGAAATCTGGTGGTTTGAAACGATCGGCGGTCATCATTGGATAGCAAGAAAAGTACCTGATGACAGATATGTTGTAATGCCTAATCAATTTGGAATTGATTATTTTGATTTAGATGACGCTTTTGGAGAAAAGAAGGAATTCATGTGTTCATCTGATTTAAGAGAGTTTATAAAAAAATATCATTTAGATCTTTCAATGGATGGAAGACTGAATCCTCGTGATGCATTTGGAAGCCATACAGATGAAGATACAACATATAATACACCTCGCGCATGGGTTATGTTAAGATATTTTAACCCTACTTCTTATACTTGGGATGGTCCTGCTGCTGACTTTAAACCGGAAAATCTTAATCTTCCATGGAGTATGGTACCTGAAAAGAAAATTACAATTGAAGATGTAAAATGTATTCTTTCAAATCATTACCAAGGGACGCCTTATGATCCTTATGCAAGATACGGCGACTTATCTCAAAGAGGAAAATATCGTCCAATAGGTATAAATCGTGATGATGTGCTAGCTCTTACACAAATACGACCTTATATGCCGGATGAAATACGTTCTATTGAATGGTTAGCATTTGGATGTAATGTATTTAATGCTATTGCACCATTCTATTCTAATATAACAAAGACTCCTGAATATTTAGCAAATACAACTCTAACTCCAACAATAGATAATCTTTATTGGGCTAATCGTATAATAGCTACACTTTGTGATCCTCATTTCTCAATAACACTTCCTGATGTTGAAAATTATCAGATGATAGTTCAATCTAAAGCTCATGAAATTTTAAATAAATATGATGAAGAGTTTTTAAATAATAGAAGTAAGATTAAAAATATTAACGAATTTTTAGAAAAAGCAAACGATGATATAAGTAATTTCTTAAAAGTTAAAACCACAGATTTATTGGATAAAACACTTTATACTGCAAGTTGTGAAATGAAAAATGGATATTCCAGATCTGATGCTTAAATATAAAGAGAGACTTCATGACGAAGTCTCTCTTTATATTCTATTATTTTTCTTTTTCAATAAAATTTAATCTTTCAAGAACTAATTTATATCCATCTGAACCGTAATTTAGTGATCTATTTATTCTCGAAATAGTTGCTGTACTTGCACCGGTTTCTGATTCTATTTCGTGATAAGTTTTATTTTTTATCAAAAGCTTAACAACTTGTAATCTTTGTGAAATTGCCTGTATTTCCTTAACCGTACAAATATCTTCAAAAAATCTGTAGCATTCCTCAATATTTTCTAAAGCCAATATAGCTTCAAATAATCCGTCAGTTTGTTCATTTTTAACCTTTGAATTGTAAATCATATTATTACCTCCTAATTTAATTCCTCATTCATTCTTTGTACATCTTCTTCAAGTTCCTTCTTATAATTTAATAATTTAGAACTCAAAGATTCATTATTTATAGCAAGCATCTGTATTGCTAATAGTGCAGCATTTTTTCCTCCATCTATAGCAACTGTCGCAACCGGTACTCCTGATGGCATTTGTACTGTAGCAAGTAATGCATCTAACCCATCAAGTGTAGATGATTTTACAGGCACCCCTATTACAGGAAGAATAGTATTTGCTGCAAGCACTCCTCCTAAATGAGCAGCTTTACCCGCTATGGAAATAATTACTCCTACTCCTCTACTCTTTGCCTCTCTTGCAAATTCATAAGCGCGAAGTGGAGTTCTATGAGCTGAAATTATTTCAATTTCATATTCAACTCCAAATTTTTTAAAAACAGATACTATATCATCACTGATTTTTTTATCACTGATACTACCCATTACTATAGATACCTTCATTATATCCTCCATTAAAGCTTTTACTAAAGTTATACATTTTTTACCAATAATATATTAACAATGTTTTACATTAAAGTCAAGAAATATACTAAATTTAGCTAGAATAAATAAATTAATTTCAACATTTTAAAAAAGTAACTATTATATAAATAAAAAAGATACCAAAATAATTTGGCATCTTTAACAACTTATTAATATTCAATAAATGATTTAGATTTAACGTGACAAATAGGACATTCTTCAACCATTTCATCAAATGTTATATATCCACAGAATGGACACATGAAAATCTTTTCTACATCAAGATCTTTTCCCGAATCTACTGCCGCTTTTGCTTCAGCATATCTTTCAGCATGAATTTTTTCAGCTTCAATAGCATATTTCATAGCTTTAACCGCTGTTTTTTCTTCTTGCATTTCAGCAACCGCAATATAAGCAGGATACATTTGAGTATATTCAAATACTTCTCCTCCTCTTGCTCCCTCAAGATTCTCAGAAGTAGTTCCTATACCAAATCCTGCCATTGATACAACAGGAAAATCTCCTTTAACATCTTTTAATGCTTTAAAATGTAATGTTGCATGCACTCTTTCCGCATCAGACGTAGCTTTAAACAACCTTGAGACATTTTTGAAGCCATTTTTTTCAGCTTCTTCACCCCAAATTATATATCTCATATGTGCTTGGCTTTCTCCCCCAAATGCAGATCTTAAATTATCACTAGTCATTGCATTCATATTATATTACCCCCTTATTTTTGTTATACCTAGACATGTATATTATAATATATTTTTAAAAATTTATCAGTAACTTTATGAAATTTACTTATCTACATTTTCAATTTTACTTGCTTGATCACTGGCAATCAATGCATCTATTATTTCATCTAAATCTCCATCTACAATGCTATCTATCTTGTGTAAAGTTAAACCTATTCTATGATCTGTTACTCTTCCTTGAGGATAATTATATGTTCTTATTCTTTCAGATCTGTCTCCGGTTCCTATCTGAGATTTCTTTTGCATTGATAATTCTGCATTTTGCTCTTGCAGCTTTAAATCGTATAGTTTAGTTTTTAAAATTTTCATTGCTTTTTCTTTATTTCTAAGTTGAGATTTTTCATCTTGACAAGAAATTACTATGCCAGTAGGTATATGAGTAAGTCTTACAGCAGAATCCGTTGTATTAACACATTGTCCTCCATTTCCTGAAGCTCTAAATACATCAAATTTTATATCTGATGGTTCAATATCTATTTCAACATCTTCTGCCTCAGGAAGTACAGCTACAGTTGCAGTTGATGTGTGAATTCTACCTGAACTTTCAGTTTCAGGAACTCTCTGAACTCTATGAACTCCTGATTCATATTTAAGTCTTGAATACGCACCCCTACCCAATATCATAAATATTACTTCTTTATAGCCACCTATCCCTATTTCATTAGTACTCATTATTTCAACTTTCCATCCCATTCTCTCCGCAAATCTGACATATTGTCTAAATAATACTCCGGCAAATAAAGCCGCTTCATCTCCACCAGCACCAGCCCTTATTTCTACAATTACATTTTTGGAATCATTAGGATCTTTTGGAATTAAAAGTATCTTTATCTCATCCTCTAATACTGAAATTTTTTCTTCTGAGTCTTTTATATCTTCTTTAATTAAATCTCTCATATCATCATCTAAATTTTCATTTAGCATTTCCTTATTATCTTCAAGATTTGATATTAGAGTTTTGTATTCTCTATATTTCAAAACTACAGGCTCAATTTCAGCATGCTCTATTGCTATTTTTTGATATAACTTAGAATCATTTATTACATTAATATCCATAAGTTTTTGTTCAAGCTCAATATATTTTTCATCAAATACTTGCAAATTTTCGTACATCTATTTCTCCTTTACTCGCAATTACTACTCTATCTCTGCCAGACATATCTTTTATAACAAAAAAATTATATTCAGATAAAATATTTCTTAATTCACTACTTTGATTATGACCTATTTCAAAAACTACAAAACCGTCTTTTTTTAAAAATTTATCCAATTTCGAAACTATTTTTCTATAAAAACAAAGACCGTCTATACCTCCATCTAATGCGAGATGAGGTTCATAATCCTTAACCTCTCTTTGCAGATAATCTATTTCTTCTGTCTTAATATACGGCGGATTTGAATAAATTATATCATATTTATCTTTTATATTTGAATAGATATTACTTTTTACTACAGAAATATTATCCAAATTATATTTAGAAATATTCTTTTTAGTATTATTTATTGCATAATCCGAAATGTCACAAGAAGTAAATTTTATATCTTTATTTTCTATTGCCATACTTATAGAAACTATTCCACTTCCACATCCTATTTCTAAAAAATTTTCTATTTTATAATTTTCAAATAACTTTTTAAGCACTTCAATACTAACTTCTGTATCATTTCTTGGAATTAAAACATTATCATCAATAAAAAAATCTCTTCCATAAAATTCAACTATTCCAAAAATATATTGTAGAGGTTCTCCATTGTTTCTTCTTCTTAAAATATCAAAATATTTATTTTCAATTTCTTTATCTATATTCTCATCTTCATGCGATATTAAATATGATATATCATATCCTAATATTTTGGATAAAATCAATCTGACTTCAAAAAATGGATTAGTATATTCTGAATTTTCTAAATATTTTATCCCTCTGTTTAAAATATCTCTTATTACCATAAATCACTTTCACCATCTTCAGGTAAAACTGCTTTTAAACTTTCTATTGCCACTTCTATCATTGAATCATCCGGTTCTCTTACAGTAACATATTTTTGAATTTGAAGACCCGGAATAGCAAGTATTCTACATACATTAGAATCACTTTTACCGATAATTCTATTTACCTCATAGGCAATTCCCGCAATAATCGGCAGCGCCAATATTCTTGAAATTATCCTTATTAAAATACTCGGCCATCCAAAAAATGACAATACAAATATACTTATAAGCATTACCATAAACAAAAAACTTGTTCCACATCTTGGATGAACTAATGGATATTTTTTTACATTCTCTACGGTAAGTTCTTCCCCCGCCTCATAACAATGAATTGATTTATGTTCACTTCCATGATATTCAAAAACTCTTTTTATGTCTTCAATTTTAGATATATAGTAAAGATATATTCCAAATACAATAAGTCTAAATACTCCTTCAACCAAATTTAAAATCACAGTGGATCCTATATGTTTCTGTAAAAATCCAGCTATCAAACTTGGAAAAATCATAAATAGAATAGATGCAATCATAAACGAAACTAATATTGTAAGTCCGGTTTCAATATTCTCTTTCTTATCTTTAAAAATCTTGTCCATTAACTTATCAGATTTTCTTATTTCTTCTTTACTCTCATCTTCCAAAAAAGATGCAGAATATGTTAGTGCATTTATTCCAATTACCATTGCATCTACAAGTTTATATGCACCTCTAATTATTGGGAAAGATAATATTTTATATTTTTCACTTAAATCATTTAACTTTTCTATTTTTAACTCAATAGTTTTATCCGGCTTTCTAACAGCTATAGCGATTTTTGACGGTCCTCTCATAAGAACACCTTCAATAAGGGCTTGTCCACCTATAGTTGTTTTAAAAGCTTTTTTATTAAATACCTTATCCATATTACTCCTTAAAGAAAAATGGTTAGCCATTTGCTAACCATTACTTATTTCTTTGATATTTCTTATTGAATTTCTCAATACGTCCGCCATGGTCAGTAAACTTTTGTTTTCCTGTGAAAAACGGATGACATTCAGAACAAATTTCAACTTTTAAATCTTCTTTCACCGAGCCTGTTTTAAATGTATTTCCACAAGCACATGTTACAGTTGCTTCTTTATATTCTGGATGAATACCTTTTTGCATTTTAACACTCCCTTAATAATCTTATATCATTAAATTATTCTAACACAAAACATACTATATTACAATAATTATTAATTTTTTGTTTTGCTTTTACATTTTATATATTCTTTTATATCAATTTCTTCCTTTGTCGACAATATAATTTTAAATTCATAATCATTAACAATACCCGCTCCAACACCTACTAAAGCAGCAACTGGTGCAAGAATTATTCCAAGTGCAGATACAGTAAGTGATAAACTTAAAACAATATCCCCATCTTTTTTTACAACCAACTTATTTGCATTTCCTTGATTCCAAATTTCCTTAATTGCATCTTTTATATCCTCAAAGTCAATCGTATCTTTAGATTTTTTTGAAGAAGTATCCACTGATTTTCTAATTATATCAACAGCTAAATCGACATCTCCATCTGAATCTAATAAAGCCCTTCTCACAACATCATAAGAAGAATTTGTAACATCCATAACATAATCTATTTTTTCCATAGTAATCATAATATCACCTCTGTTTATTATTATACCCTTAATTTAACAACATAAAAGTTATGATTTTATTAAATTTTTTCAACTTTTTCAATAGCTTCTTCTCTTCCTAAAATTATTAATACATCTTCAGAAACTAACTTAGTATCTGGTTTAGGTGCTATCTGGATGTCATTATTTCTTTGTATTCCTAAAATAGTTATTTCGTACTTATTTCTTATTTTTAACTCCTCTATTGTCTTATTTTCCCATTCAGGTAAAAGTTTTAATTCTACAATAGAAAAACCTGGAGATAACTGAATATAATCAAGAATTTTACTTGATGTCATATTATGTGCAACCCTATATGCCATATCTCTTTCCGGATATATAATTTTATCAGCACCTATCTTCTCAAGTATTCCACCTTGTCTTTCTGTTTTTGCTTTTGCAATAATATACGGAATTCCTGCTTCTTTAGATATTATAGTTGCCATAATTGCTGCTTCAAGATTCGAACCTATTGCAATAATTGCCGTATCAAAATTTTTAAGTCCCAAATCTTTAGTTGCGTTTTCATCTAATACATCACACTGTATAGCTGTTGTTACTTGATCTGAAATTGCTTGAGCATTTTCAAAATTATTATCTATTGCAAGAACCTCATTACCTAATCCTGTAAGAGTTGTAGCAATTGTAGAACCAAATCTACCACATCCAAAAACTACAAAAGATTTCATAGTAGCCTCCTATCCAACAATAACATGACCTTCAGCATATTTCAAGTTAGAAGATTTCTTCTTTCTCATAAGACCTATTGCAAGAGTTGTAGGACCAACTCTTCCAAGGAACATAGTAAATGACAATATGATTTTTGATACATTTCCTAACTTATCAGTTATACCTCTTGTAAGTCCAACTGTCCCAAATGCAGAAACAGTTTCAAACAAAATATCTACAAATTTAAATTTTTCATTTTCAAATATAGAAAGCTCTAAAGCTACCATAAGAACTAATCCAATACAAATAAAAGTTATAGCCATACATTTAAAAATAATATTATTTGGTATTGCTCTTTTCATAAAAACCGCTTCTCTTTCGCCTCTTATAACAGAGAAAGCTGTAAACATCATTACTCCAAGCGTAGTAGTCTTTAATCCACCTGCAGTTGATGCCGGAGAACCTCCTATAAACATTAGAATAATCATAAGAAATGCTGATGAATCTCTTATTTTATCCATAGGAATTGAATTAAACCCTGCAGTTCTGGTAATTGTTGATTGAAACGCAGAAATTAAAAACTTATCTTTTATGCTATAATTTGATATGGTTTGTACATTATTATATTCTATCAACAAAAATAATATTGTGCCAAAAGCAAGTAAAATAAATGACATTATAAGAACCATCTTAGTGTGCATACTAAAATTTCTAAACTTTCTACTTCTATACATATCAATATAAACCGTAAATCCTAAACCGCCTAAAAAAACCAATAACATTATGACTAAATTAATTATAATATCCGTATTATATATCTCAATAGAGTTTCCTATAATATCAAAACCTGCATTACAAAATGCAGAAATAGAATGAAATATAGAATACCATATTCCTTTTACAAATCCATATATTGGAATAAATCTAACAGATAAAAATATTGCTCCAATAAACTCTACTATAAAACTTGTGAAAATCACGTATTTACTAAGCTTTACAATGCCGGACATTGAATCTATATTCAACTGTTCTTTTAACAATAGTCTTTGTGTCAATCCAATTTTTTTTCTAAGAATCAATGGTATTATAGAAAATACAACCATCGTTCCAAGTCCACCAATTTGAATTAACATAATTATAACTATGTGTCCGAATGTAGTCCAATTTTTAGCTGTATTTACAACAACAAGTCCAGTTACGCAAGTAGCAGAGCTTGAAGTGAAAAAAGCATCAACAAAACCTATTGATTCTCCATTAGAACTTGCTATAGGTAAGTTTAATAAAAATGTACCTATTAAAATTACAACTATAAATGATATTCCCAATAATAAAGGTGGATTTTGCAATAATTTAGAAATTTTTAATCGGAATTTCAAATACAATTTTTCCTCCTAAGAAAAATAAAGTCCCCTAAGGAACTTTATTACTCTCCTTTTGCTATTTCTACTAATTTAGCAAAACCTTGAGGATCATTGATTGCCATTTCTGATAGCATTTTTCTGTTAATTTCAATATTAGCTTTCTTTAATCCATTTATAAATTTAGAATAACTCATCCCATTAATTCTTGTTGCAGCATTAATTCTCGCAATCCAAAGTTTTCTAAAATCTCTTTTTCTTTGTTTTCTACCTATAAAAGCATAGCTTAAAGACTTCATAACTGCTTGATTAGCAGGTCTGAATAACTTTGATTTTGCACCAAAATATCCCTTAGCTTGCTTTAAAATTTTCTTGTGTTTTTTCTTAGCATTTACTGCTCTTTTAATTCTAGCCATTACATTAACCTCCTACTATGGAATCATATGATCGATTCTTCTTTGATCGCCCTTACTTACTAAACTAGATTTTCTAAGTTTTCTAAGTCTTTTTGCTGTCTTTTTACCTGTTAAATGGCCTTTAAACGCATATCCTCTTTTAAGCTTTCCAGAGCCTGTTCTCTTAAATCTCTTAGCAGATGCTCTGTGAGTTTTCATTTTACCCATAGTAATCCTCCTTATTTATCTGTTTTGGGAGATAAAAACATAATCATGCTCTTACCTTCAATTTTCGGTTTTTTATCCACAACTCCATACTCAGAAATTAATTCAACAAAATCATCAAGCACATCCTTGCCCATTTCAGTATGTCCCATTTCTCTTCCTCTAAAGCGAACAGATATTTTAACTCTATCGCCATTTTGTAAAAATTCCTTAGCACGATTTGCCTTAGTCTTTAAATCATTGGTTTCAATACTTGGTGTTAAGCGAAGCTCTTTAACATTGATAACTTTTTGTTTTTTCTTTGCTTCTCTTTCCTTCTTAATCATATCATACCTATATTTACCATAATCCATAATACGACATACAGGCGGTTTTGAATTAGGTGAGACATTAACAAGATCAAGCTTTTTCTCTTCAGCCATCTCTAATGCTCTGACTCTAGTTACTACACCAACTTGATTTCCTTCATCATCTACTAACCTAACTTCTTTTTCTCTGATATCTTCATTTATTTGAAGCTCTTTAATTTCTAAGCACCTCCATTAATATATAATAAAAAAACGGGCAAAAAAGCCCGCAAGAATTCATAAAATTGATATTCTCAAACAACCTTATAACTTAAGAATAAGGTGAGAAGCGGACTTCTTCTTTTAATACTCATATATTATATACATTTAATTAAATACTGTCAATAATTTTATATCAATTTTTTAATAAATATAATAAAAAAAATAAAATACTTAAAATAAGTTATATTTTATTATCATATTCATAACTTTACATATTCAATGACATATAATCTTACTTAATAACAAAAGACACATCATCTTAAGATGATATGTCTCTTACTATCAATTCATTCTTCTGTATAAAAGCTCATATTGACTATATAATACTGTTACTTTATTTAATCAATTCATCTACTATTTCATCTATTTTTCCGTCTTTAATATATACCTTTGGAAGTCTCGGAGAAAAATGACATGAATATGACGTTGCAATTTCATCAACTTTTCTTGCTATTTCTAATATATCAATATACTCATTTCCTTGAGAGCCAAGTATTACAACTTCGTCTCCAATATTACAATCTACTCCACTTACATCCACCATCATTTGATCCATACATATTCTTCCTATCTGTCTGCATCTTTTTCCTGATACAAGCACATCAATTTTTCCGCTAAGTTGTCTCAATATTCCATCTGAATATCCCAATGGAATAGTTGCTATTTTAGTTTCAGTTGAAGTTTCATAAGTTAATCCATAACTTACTTTTTCCCCTTTGGAAACAATTTTAACATTAGACACTTGAGCTTTTATCTGACCTATATATTTTACATTATTTAACTCTTTATACTTAGTCTTAATTCCTTCAGTGGAACCATATTGTATTATCCCGGGTCGTACCGCATCAAGGCTGTATTCATTATAATTCAGTATTGCACTTGAATTATTTATATGTTTTATCGGTATATTAATTTTATTTTTTTCCAAAATGTCTGTTACATTTTTAAAAATATTAAATTGTCTTTTAGTATATTCTGCATTGGTATCAGCTGCTGCAAAATGTGAAAATACTCCTTCAATATAAATGTTTTTAAATTTAGAAATCTTTTTTATGTCCTCTATACTATCATCTATATTTTTAAATCCTATCCTATTCATTCCTGTGTCTAATGCTATGTGAATAGTAGCTGTTTTATTTTGACTCTTAGCTATTTCATTTAAGGTTCTTGCAGATTCATAATTATAAATAGCTAATGTTATATTATTTTCAACTGCAACATTCATTAAATAATCCGGTGTATATCCAAGTATTAAAAGTTTTACATCTTTAAATTTTTTTCTTATAGCTATAGCTTCGGACATAGTCGCTACTGCAAAAAAATTAATTCCATTTTCTCTTAAAATTTCAACTATTTTTAATGCTCCAAAACCATAAGCATTACTTTTAACAACCGATATTATTTCGGCATCTTCTCTGACATTATTTCTTATTTTATTTATATTTTCTATTAAATAATCCAAATTAATTTCCAACCATGCAGGTCTAGTTAAATTCAATTTAATACCTCCATCAATCAAATATGGCATCTATAAATGAGTTCAATTCAAATTCTTGTAAATCATCTATCCCCTCTCCTACTCCTACAAGCTTAATCGGTATTTGAAGTTCACTTTGAAGAGCTATTACTACTCCTCCTTTTGCGGTTCCATCAAGCTTTGTCAAAACTATTCCGGAAATACTACAAACTTCCTTAAATGTTTTAGCTTGATTCATAGCATTTTGTCCCGTTGTAGCATCAAGTACAAGAAGTGTTTCTCTATTTGCATTAGGATACTCTCTATCTATCACTCTATTAATTTTTTCAAGTTCTTTCATTAAATTGGCTTTATTGTGAAGTCTACCTGCTGTATCACAAATAAGAATATCGGAATTTCGTGATTTTGCTGCTGTTATCCCATCAAATATTACCGCTGCGGGATCTGCTCCTTCATTATGTGAAATTACATCTACATTTGCTCTATCTCCCCAAGTTTTCAGTTGATCTATAGCTGCTGCTCTAAATGTATCTGCCGCTGCTATTAAAACTTTATTTCCTTCCATTTTCAACTTACTTGATAACTTGCCAATTGTCGTAGTTTTTCCAACGCCATTTACTCCCACAACTAAAATTATAGTAGGACTTTCCTTTTTTATCTTACTATCCAATGAGTCGTTCATAAGCTTTTTAACTTCTTCTTTCAACAATGGTTTAACCATATTGGGATCATTTATTTTTTCTTGTATTATTGTATTTCTAAGATTATCAATCAGTTTCATCGTAGTTTCCATTCCGATGTCTGCAGATATCAAAATATCCTCTAAATCTTCAAGCATTTCATCATCAATTTTGACATAAGAGCCCAATATTGTATTTATCTTTACTCCCATTTCGTGTCTTGTTTTAGTTAAACCTTGCTTTAATTTTTGAAATATAGATAATTTAGACTCTTCCTTAATCTCTTCTACTTCTTCATAGATTTCTTCTTTTTCTTCAATATTACTAATTTCATCAATAGTTTCATTTTCTAAATTATTATCTTTAATTTCATCTTGATGCAAAGTTCCTTCAACCAACTGATCTAATTCATTGTTAGATTCAACGATTTCTTTAGTATCAATATCTTCAACACTTGTATTTTCCAAATTATTTTCTTCATAAAATTCAACTTTTTGTTCAACTTCATTCACTTCATCTGCGTAATTTTCTTTTATAATTTTTTGCTCATCATCTTTAGAAAATTTTTCTTTAAACCATTTAAACATTTTTTTCTCCTAATTTTTAAGTTCTACTGAAATTATTTTACTTATTCCCTTTTCTTCCATTGTAACACCATATAGTATATTTGCAATTTCCATAGTAAGTTTTCTATGTGTTATTATAATAAATTGTATGTTTTCAATTTTTATCAAATAATCAACATATCTTTTTACATTGGCATCATCAAGTGCTGCATCTATTTCATCAAGAATACAAAACGGTGCCGTTTTAACTTTTAATAACGCAAATAAAAGTGCTACTGCTGTTAGAGCTCTTTCTCCTCCTGACAACAAAGATAATGACTGAAATCTTTTCCCTGGGGGTTGTGCTTTTATTTCTATACCGCTATATAATTCATCATCACCATCTATTTCAATTTGAGCTTTACCTCCATTAAATAATATCTTGAAAATTTCTTCAAAATACTTTGAAACTTTAGAAAATGTCTCCCTAAACTTTTCTTTCATTTCTTTATCTAATTCTTTTAATATAGACTTAATCTCTTCCCTTGAATCTAAAAGATCCTGTTTTTGCTCCAAATTAAATCTAAGTCTTTCACTAACCGCCTTATATTCTTCTATAGAAAATAAATTAATATCCCCTAATTTTGAAATACTTACTTTTAAATCAAAAATTTCATCTTTTATTTCTTTTAAGTTCTTATAGTCAACAAGCTTTTTAATATTATCCGCTTCGATTCCATATTCTATTTTAATTTTTTCCTCAATATTTAATATATTAAATTCTATTTTATCTTTTTCACTTAATATTTTGGCATTTCGTTTTTCAAAATCTATCAACTTTATTTGAAGTTGTTCAAAAATACTTCTATATTTTTTTAAATCTAAATTTAAACTAAGTTTAGATTCTCTAAGTTCAAATAAAGCCTCCTTAGTTTTATCTAGAATATCTTTTGAATTAATTAACTTTTCATTTAATTTATTTTCTTCAATATTTAAGTTCTCTCTGTCTAATTCTAAACTGACTATTTCACTATTTAAATTAGTTATTTTTAAATTATTAAATTCATTGTTGGATAATATATTATTATTTTCCTTTATTAAAGAATCAATATTACCTTGAATTTTAATACTATCCAGTTGATTTTTTGAATATTCTTCCCTTTGTTCTTCTATGAGAAGTTTTAAAGTATCATGTTCTTTATCAAAAGTATTTCCTGAAATATTTTTTTCTTTAAGCTGAAAGTCTATATTCTTAAGATTATTATCTAATTCAGTTAATAAATCTTTATCTAAAGTTATAGAGCTCATAAGTTGATTTTTTTCTTCTACATATTTGGATAAATATGCATCATTGCTGTTTTTACTTAAACTTAAATTATTTTTGCTATTCTCAAGAGTCACAATTTCCGAAGATATCATATAAATTTCATTTTTTAATTCATTTAATAAATTACTGTCATCTTCAATTTTTGACTTTAACTCATCATATTCTTTTAAAATAGATTCATATTTATCTCTTAAATCAAGAGATTCTCTTTCTAATTTTTCTATATCACTTTTCCGACTTATTATGTCCGTATTATTTTTAAGTATACTTCCTCCGGTTATTGAACCACCGATATTCAAACTATCTCCATCAAGAGTTACTACTCTGTATGTTCTGTTTAATTTTTTGGATATTCTATTTGCAGTATCAAAATCTTTAGAAATTATAATCTTTCCAAGTAAATTTTTAAAAATAGACTTATATTTGCAATCAAATTCTATAAGTTCATCAGCAAAACCTATTAGCCCTTCTTCATTTAAATCCTTCAATTTAAAATCAATTTCTTTATAAGTCATTGAATTAATAGGTAAAAATGTTACTCTTCCATATTTTTCTCTGTTCAAAAACTCAATCATTTCTTTTGCGTCACTGTCACTTTTTACTATAATGTTTTGTAAATTTCCACCAAGTGCCACACTTATTGCCTTTTCGTATTTTGAATCAACTCTTAAATTTTCAGCAACAGGTCCTATTAATGAATTTGAAAATATATTTCTTTTTTTTGCTCCATTCATAAAAAATTTTACACTTTTACTATATCCTTCATAATTATCCGCGATATTTTTAAGTGCAATAAATTCAGCATTCTTTTTATCATATTTATTTTTATATTCTGATAAAAGTTTGCTGCTATTTTCAATTTTATTATTAAGCTCAAGAATTTCTTTTTCTAATTTTTCTTTATCAACTATTAATTGTGACTTTCTATTTAAGATATCATTATATTTAATGCCTATAAAACTAAATTCTTTTTCTATTTCTATATTATTCTCTTTTAATAAATCTAAATTCTTACTTACACTTAAAAGTCTGCTCTCTTTTTCAGATATTATAGACTGTGTCATTAATTGTTTGGATTCTATCTCAGACTTATTTTTATGTAACTCTAAAAGAATTTTGCTGTCAGTTTCAATTTTATCTTCAACTTTTTTAAGCTCAAGTATATTCAAATCTAAATCTTTTTTTAATTTTGAAAGCTGTTCAGTTACTTTAACAAAGTCGTCATTGCATGTATTTATTTTTTCTATATTTGTGTTATATTTTTCTCTATTTTGTAATATTAAATTTTCAAGCTCAAATATATTTGTATTTCTTTGCTCAACATTTGAATTTATATTTAATTTCTTTTCTGATATTAATTCAATTTGAGACAACATTCTCTCATAGTTTTTATTATTTTCTATCTCAGATAATTGAATAGACTCTATTTTTTCTTCTATTATCCTTATTTTTTCTTCTACATTCTGTTGCTCATCTTGATTTATTTTAATTGATAAATTTATATTTTCTATTTCACCGTTGATAAAAGCTATTTTCTCATTAAATTTATCTTCACTCAATTTTTGTTTTTCTATATCAACAAATGCTAAAGTTACTTCCAGGTCAGTCAATTTATTAAAAAAGTTTTTATATCTGATTGCATTCTCAGATTCTACCTTTAAAACTTTTTCTCTTATTTCAATTTCCGAAATTATATCATTTAATCTTATTAAGTTCTCCTCTGTCTTTCTCAGTTTATTTTCACTTTCTAACTTTCGCATCTTAAACTTTGAAATTCCAGCAGCTTCTTCAAAGACACTTCTTCTTTGTTCCGGTTTATTACTTAAAATACTCTCTATTTTTCCTTGTCCAATTAAAGAATATCCATCTTTTCCTATACCGGTATCCATAAAAAGTTCTTTTATATCTTTAAGTCTACACTTTACATTATTAATTAAAAATTCACTTTCCAGCGATCTATACATTCTTCTAGTAACGGAAACCTCTGTGTATTCTATTGGAAGCTTCTTGTCACTATTATCAAATACAATAGTTACTTCCGCAAATCCAAGCGGTTTTTTTTCATCTGTACCGGAAAATATTACATCTTCCATTTTAGAACCACGAAGTGATTTTATACTTGTTTCTCCTAATACCCACATCATAGCGTCTGAAATATTACTTTTCCCGCTTCCATTAGGACCTACTATTCCGGTTATTTTATTATTAAATTCAATTTTAGTTTTTTGTGCAAAGGACTTAAATCCTTGTATGTAAAGTGTCTTTAAATACATACTTATCTCCAAATCATATAATCTTTTATTTGTATTTCATTTTCAAAATTTTTTTCATTCAATCTATATTTTAATATTAAAACATCATCAGATATATTTTCGCCAAATAACTTAAGATTCTTAATTTTAAATTCATTTATTATTTTATTCTTTAAAAATGATTTTTGGCCTGCCAAATTAGATACATTTTTATTTGATGAATGTATTTCAAGCTCATAATTTGTAATTTCCTTATCATTAAAGAAATTCTTTAGGACATCAAACAAAATCTCACCTTCTACAATTTGTCTTATAGCAGGATGAAAAGGTCCTGCAATTACATCTTTTCCCATTTGAATATTTTCTGTAGGCTGAAGTCCTATTCTAATAACATATATACCATTTAGTATATATAATTTTAATAATTCCTTAGTTATTCTTACAGCATCTTCTATACTCAAAGGTTTATAACTTCCATTATATAAACTTTTTTCAAGTTCTGTATCTTTTATAACTAAAGTAGGATATATCCTCACAAAATCCGGATTTAATTTAATAAATTCTCTTGTAGTATATAATGAAGCCTCTAAACTATCTCCAGGAAGCCCTATCATTTGCTGAAGTCCAAGATTAAATCCATATTTTTTTATCAATTTTACAGCATTATATACACATTTATCATCATGTCCTCTATTAGACAAATTTAATACATCTTCATCAAGACTTTGTACTCCAAGCTCAATAGTATCAACTAAATAATGCTTCAAAATTTCAAGTCTTTTGATATCTATGCAATCAGGTCTTGTTGAAAGCCTTATTTCTTTAATAATATTATTTTCTTTATACTCTTTTGCAACAGATAAAAGCTCTAATTGAATACAAATTTCTATTGCTGTAAAACTTCCGCCGTAAAATGCTACTTCTATATTGTTTTTATCCTTAAAATATGACAAGTATTCTTCAATAATAGATCTAACATCATCAGAAGTAATATTTGTAGACGATGCTGTTATTTTATTTTGATTGCAAAAAACACAATCGTTTGGACATCCTAAATGAGGTACAAAAATGGGTATTATGTTCTTTTTAGACATCTAACTCACCTATTCTTATAAGTGCATTTTTAGCAGCTAATTGCTCTGAACTTTTTTTAGTCTTACCATATCCGTTTCCTATTATTATATCATTAATTAAAACATTAGAATAAAAGACCTTATCATTACTAGGCCCCTTTTCATCATATATTACATATTTTATATTTCCCATCTTATTTCTTTGAATACATTCTTGAAGCATAGTTTTATAATCTTCTAAAGATTTTAAGTTTTCAACTTCCATAATTCTATCATGAAATAGTCTTAAAATTACCTTCCTGACAGCATCTAATCCTCCATCAATATAAATTGCTCCTATCAGCGCCTCAAGGCAATCAGAAAGAGTAGATTCTCTTAAATTACCTTTATTTTTTATTTCTCCCTTTCCAAAATACATAAAATCTCCAATTGAAATATTTGTAGCTATTTTATATAAGCTATTCTCATTAACAACTTTAGATCTAAGTTTAGATAAGCTTCCTTCTTTTAGATTTTTATGACTATAATAAAAATATTCTCCTATTATTAAATCTAATACGGCATCTCCTAAAAACTCTAATCTCTCATTGCTCACTGTATCTTTTAAATTATGCTCATTTATATATGACGAATGTGTCAATGCAATATTTATATATTTATCGTTTTTAAATTCATATTCTAATAGAGATAAAAGAATAGATACATTTTTAGGCATAAAATCACCTATTCCATTTCTTCAAGATAATCTAAGACATCTCCAATTGTAGACATATTTTCTAAAATATCATCCTCAATTTCAATTCCAAACTCATCTTCTATGCTCATAACAAGTTCCACTATATCTATTGAATCTGCATTTAAATCATCCGCAAAAGATGTATCTTCTCTTAAATCTTCTACTTCCTTATTAAATTGTGATGCTATTAACTCCAATACCTTATTTTTCATTTCCTATACTACTCCTTAAATATTTTACCTAAATTTTTAACTACATCAGCTTTTACTGCCATAACAGCAACTTTTGCTGCATTTTTTATAGCTACATAGTCCGAACTACCATGAGCTTTAATTACAACTTCATTCAAACCAAGAAGTATTGCTCCCCCAACCTCATGATAATCTATTCTCTTACTTAACTTGGATATTAACATTTTTATATCAATTAAGCTATCCTTAGATAAATTTAACTCGGCTACAGATTTCTCTATAAGTTTTGTCAAAAAATATGCAACTCCTTCTGTATTTTTTAGCAAAACATTTCCAACAAATCCATCACATACAACTAAATCACAAACTCCAAGAGTTACATCTCTCGCCTCTATATTACCAATAAAATTCAAATCTGATTTTTCAAGCAACTCATAAGTATTTTTAACAACTGAATTTCCTTTTCCTTTTTCTGTGCCGACATTCAAAAGCCCCACTTTAGGATTATGATTTCCGCTTGCTTCTAAATAAATCTTTCCCATTTTAGCAAATTGTAATAAGAGACTTTCATCACAGTCCATATTTGCTCCGGAATCAATTAAAAGAGTGCTTCCCTTTAAATTTGGAATTGCAGTTGGCAAAACTGCTCTTTTAATGTTTTCCACTCTTCCAACTATAAAAAGACCTCCCGCAAGAAGAGCTCCCGTACTTCCCGCAGATACAAATGCATCAACCTTTTTTTCTTTTAACGCTTTCAATCCTACAACTATTGAAGAATCTTTTTTCTTTCTTAAAGCAAATGCAGGTTCTTCATCATTTTCAATTTTTTCACTTGCATTTATAATTTCAAATTCTATATTCTGATCTAGCTGGTCGGTTATATTCATTATTTCATTTTCTTTACCTACAAAGGCTATATCTATATCAAATTCTTTCTTAGCTTCAAAAGCTCCTTTTATTACCTCATAAGAGCCGTTATCTCCGCCTAATGTATCAAATAAAATCTTCATAAAATTCCTCCATTCTAAATAAATATATAGTAAAATCAATAAAAAATCAAATATTTTATACTAAATATAACTAATTAATCAACAAAATAAAAAAAATGCCATAAACATAATTTATAGCATTTAAAATAAAATGTTACTGAATTTATGGGGTGGATAGTGGGATTCGAACCCACGATCTCAAGAGCCACAATCTTGCGCCCTAACCAACTAGGCCATACCCACCATAATCATCAGTAACAAATTTATGTTACCAAATTTCGCATATTAAGTCAAGAGTTATTTATTATTAATAAATAATTTTATCACTGTATTTTTTCATTAAAAAATCTTTGAATTTTTTAATTGCTTCACTTCTATGGCTAATGAGATTTTTTTCATCACTGCTCATTTCTCCAAATGTCCTGTTAAATCCTTTAGGTAAGAAGATAGAATCATATCCAAATCCACCATTTCCTATTTCCTTTTCTGTTATTTCTCCTTTACAGATACCTTCAAAAATATGTTCTTCTCCTATAGAATCTATATATACAATTACAGTTTTAAAATAAGCTCTCCTGTCTTTTTCATCTCGTAAGTTTTTAATTAACAATTTTCTGTTTTCAACATCATCATGTGATTTTGCATATCTCGCAGAGTGTACTCCCGGTTCTCCGTTAAGTGCATTTACAAATAATCCTGTATCATCAGCTATTACAGAATAAGCACACTTATCTTTTATTGCTGATGCTTTTAAATGTGCATTTCCCTCAAGTGTATCAAGGTTTTCATCAACATTGATATTAGAAAGATTTACATCTTTTTTAGATATAATCTCAACAGGCAAATCTTTTAATATTTCTTTTATTTCTGTTATTTTATGCTCATTATCACTTGATAAAACAATTTTTTCTTTATCAAGTAACACCTTATTTTGTATATTAAATATATTATCTATTGCGATTTCTGATAAATCTATAAGTTCATTTAACTCTTTTCTAGAAAAACTTCTTCCTTCTGCCGTCCCTTGAATTTCTATAATTTCCTTATTATCGTTCATAACTACATTCAAATCAACTTGTGCATTGGAGTCTTCATCATAATTAAGATCCAAAAGCTTTTCATTTTCTACAATTCCAACACTTATAGCAGCAACTTTATTCTTTATTGGATTTTCTAAAATAATCCCTTGTCTAATAGCATTTTTTACAGCAAGACTCAATGCAATAAAGGAGCCATTGATGCTAGTTGTACGAGTTCCTCCATCTGCAGATATTACGTCACAATCTATCCAAATAGTTTTTTCTCCTATTTTTGATAAATCAACACATGATCTTAAGCTTCTACCAATTAACCTTTGAATTTCTTGACTGCGTCCGTCAAGTTTTCCCCTTGATATGTCCCTCACTTTTCTAACGCTTGTAGAGCCAGGAAGCATAGAATACTCACATGATAACCATCCACTATTTTTACCTTTTAAAAAGAATGGAACTTTATCTTCTATCATAGCAGTACAAATAACTTTAGTATTTCCACACTTAATAAGTACAGAACCATCCGGAGCAGAAGTATAATTTAACTCAAGTTCAATGTTTCTCATTTCATCAAATTTCCTATTATCTCTCATTTTATCCTCCAAAAATAAAAGAGGTATAACCCTCTTTTATTTATCACCATATTTGTTGACATAGTTTTTAATTCCCTTAAACAATCCATTAGCAAGTTTATCTAAATAATTATCATCAACAATATTTTTATAATCTTCTTCATTAGACATAAAGCCAAGCTCTGCAAGTGCCGAAACATTTTTAGTTTTATTTAATACTACCAAATCAGGTCTATTTTTTAACCCTCTACTGCTACAACCAGTCTCTTCTATTAAAGCTTTTAATAATTCATTAGCAAAATGCTTTTGTTCAACTGTCTTTATTTTTACTTTGCTTTCAGAAGCATAAAGTACTTCTATGCCTTTTGCTTCTTTATTATCTGAGCTGTTGAAATGTATAGATAAGAAAATTTCTGCACCATTATCATTTGAAATTGCAGCTCTATCTACGAGTTTAATAAATTCATCTTCGGTTCTTGTTATTATTACTTCATATCCTTCTTCTTTTTTTAACAGTTCATATAATCTACCTGCTACTTTAAGATTTAACTCTTTTTCTGTAAGTCCGCTTTCCATAATAGCTCCGGAATCTTTTCCTCCGTGACCCGGATCAATAACTATTGTTAAAGGACCATCTATTTTAAATCGTTTAGTTATAACTCTTTCCTCTTCTTCTAAATCAGGTATGCTAAGACCTGCAGCCTTATATGCTTCTTCTTCAGCTGTTTTATTCAACTGATTCGTTTCCATTTTTTCATAATTTGAAGTAAATAACGCATTATTACCATTCAAAGATTTTACTCCCTTATCTGTGTTATTAAGGGATGCAGTTTTTATTTTTTCTTTATCTTTAGATTTAGTTTCTTCTTTTTGAGCTTTAGATGTTTCTTTTTTGGAACTTAAAACACTGGCTGTTTTTGTTTCTCCATTCCAGTCAACATCATATCCAAACGCTTCAGACAAAAATCTTAAAGGTACCATTGTCTTTGTTTCAATTCTTGGTTCTTTATATTCTGCAAATTTTGGTATAGAATTTTCCTCAAGTTTTGTTTTAACTCCATTTATATAAATAATATTACTTCCTATTTTTAATTTTATTTCTTTTTGACCAAGACTTATGCTTGCACTTTTTGTACTATTATCCCACTCAACATCAGCTCCTAAACTTTCCGTAAGTTCTCTTATAGGTACAAAAGTTCTGCCTTTATCTGTATATGCATTAAAAGCCATGTCAAGCTTAGTTTTATTTACCTCTACATTTACCATCTTTACAGATACATCTTTTCCGTCAATAGTCACATCAAACTGCGAATCGGCATATACCTTGTCGGATAGTAAAAATAGAAATGTAAGTATAATTAAATATATATATTTATTTCTCATAATTCCTCCTTGATTACTATAGTTATAACATTAATATATTGTCAAAGTCAATAAATTTATACTATCTTATATAGTTCATCAACAGTGGCTTCTAATACTACCTCTCTATTTTCTCCTTTGATTAAAAGATCTGAGCCTTCTTTTATAATTCCTATCTCAGTAATTAATATATTATTTTTTTCACATTTCAACTTAAATTCTAAAAAATCCTCTTTACTGAATATAAAAATCATACTCCCACTGGAAATAAATCTAAATACATCTATATCAAAAATTTTTGATATTTTCTTAGTGGAATTTTTTATGGGAACTAAATTTTTATCAATTTCAATAGCTTTTTTTATTACATTGCTACTTTCCCACAAGGCTCCATAAAGTCCACCTTCTGTTATATCATGCATAAATTTTACATTATAATCCTTAGCTATTTTTGATTCATTAACTACAGAAAGCATTTCTGACATACTACATATTTCTATTTTATCTTTTTTACTTAAAATTTTATCAAGCTCATTCTTTCTTTCATTATAAGCAATACAAGTCCCTTCTATTCCTATATATTTCGAAATTGCAATTACATCTCCCGATTCTATTCTATTGATCTTAGGTAATAACTCCCGTTTTACCTTACCAAGTACTGTAGTTGTTACTACAATTCTATTTACCGCATCAGTAACCTCCGTATGGCCTCCGACTATATTGAGATTAAGTTTTTCACATTCTCTACTTGCATCTTTTATAATTGCATCAAGTTCATCAAGAGTTGCATTCGGAGGAAGCAATACACTTATTAAAACACCAACCGGTTCAGCACACTCGCAGGCTATATCATTACATGACACATTAATCGCAAGCTTTCCTATATCATTTGTAGCGCCGGTTATAGGATCAGTCGATGCAACTATCAAGTTGTCTTTAAAATCTAATACAGCAGTATCAACACCAATGTCTGCTCCAAATAAAACTTCATCTCTATTTACTGTAATATTTTTTAAAACATAATTTTTTAGTTCTTCATTTGATAATTTCCCTATTTCCAATTTATTCATCCACTTCTATTTTAATTTGACTATAAAATAATCTCTAAATAGAATTTTATCACATTATGTATTTTTATCAAATTACAACAATATTAAATATATAAATCAATTGATTTACTAACTTAAATTAAAAAGAGCAACCTTAGTTGCCCTATATAAATATAATTAATTTACAAATGTAATTACCGAAGATTTTTATCCTCTTTACTTAAACTTGAATATATTTCATAATAGTACTCTTCAGTTCATTATCTCTATCTTTATTTTAAATTTAATTACTCCATCTTCAATATCCGACTGCAATAATTCACTTTTATGTTTAATATCTCCTAATATTTTTTCAATCTTCTTTTCATTTTTTGCTATTCCATTTACATACATTGCATTATAGTAATAGTAATCTGTAAATAATATTTCATCATCTTCCAAATCCTCAAGTTCTAAAAATAAATCCCCAAAATCAACTGCCGATTTTTGTTTTTCTCTCAGTTCATTATCTTCTTCTATATACTTTAACAACTTTTCATTTTTCTGTTTAAGTTCATCATAATTTAACTCTGAAATTCTATTATCTAATATTTCCTTATTGTTGTTCAATTCGTTAAGTTCACTTTCTCTTATATTGATATTGTTGGAAATATAAATGTATAACAAGAAATTTAACACAAAAAATATTAAAGCATAAAAATATATTTTGCTAACTTTTTTCTTTTGTTCTTTTATAAAATTTAACTTTTTATTAGGATTAAATTTTTTATAATCTATTTCAAAAAAATATTCATTACTAATCTTTTCTAATTCAGTTTTAGTTTTATCAATTATTAAATTTCCGGTAAAAAGTGTAGCTCCATACTCTAATGATTTATTTATCAAATTTATATTTTTATACAAAATTAAATCAAAATTGTTTTCGATTTTTAAAATTGTATTACCTTCAAATTCAACAAACTTTTTTTCCATAATATCTTTAGATACAAAATATTCCAAATTATATTTATTAAATATCTCATAAAAATCAGCATTGTAAATACTCTTATTTACATCCGAATTTTTAATTAAAGTATGTCCAAAGTTTAAACTTATAAAATTTGTAAATTTTGTATCTTCACAAAAATCATTAAAAAAATAAAATCCTTTTAATTTTTTATTGAGGTTTTTAAATACATCCTCAAAATCAGCTATAAAATCTTTCCGAGCAACTCTAACATCTACATTTATTTCTGAATTTATTGTATAAGTATATACAAATTCATATTCAGACAATTTTATAGGAAGCAAATTTTCTATCTCATATCCTATCATGCTTCTAATATCTTCTTCGCTGATTTTAGGAAGTTTTAATTTTAAACTGAATATTTTAGATGATTGATTGAAAATTATAAATTCTTTTTCAGATATATCATTATTTTCAAAAAATTTTTTTAGTATATAATACAAATAATTTTTATCTACTATAATCCCATCAATTAAAATATTCCTTGGTATTTCTACCCTTTTCATAAAATTATTACTTATAAAGTCAAAACAATAATCATCAAAAATTAAATATGCAAAATTCTTACTCATATTATCACCATTAATATACTTATTGCTATATATGGACAAAATGCTATTTTCTCTTTTGCTCCTTTATTTTTTAAAAATACTAATAATATTACTACAAATGCCGCAACCATAAAACTATTTCTAAAGATTTTAAAAACTTCATAAAAATTTGTAGCAAAAAATCCTGATACTGCTCCTAAAATAACATCTGCCTCTCCCATTGCTTTTGACAAATAATATATTAAAAAATAAATCATTCCAAGCAAAACCATCATCTTAATGCTATTTAACATAACATCTCCATAATAAATTTTAATAAAAAATTCAGTTGAAAATAATGCAAAAATATCAATTGTATATACTGCTTTTTCTCTAATATCTGTAACAGAAATTATTAATAATAAAATTAATTCTAATAGCCTCAATAAAAATTTAAATTGAAATCCATAATTAATATACAATATAGTAGTTAATATCGCCATTATAATTTCACACATAAAAATATATACAGGTATTTTATTTTTACAATTTTTACATTTTCCTTTTAAAATAATATATGACAGTATTGGAATATTATAATAAAAGGGAATTTGTTTACCGCAAATTTCACATTTTGATCGTCCGATTAAAAAGCTTTTTAAATTTTTTCTCCTATAAATATAGGCTCCTATTGCAGAGCCCAAAATACTTCCAAAAATAAAAACTATTATGTATAACATTACTTCTCCACTTCAAGATTTTTCCCATTAACTTTAACAGTTCCGGGAGTTACTGTTATATTTGAATTATCATCAACACTTATTTGAAAATTTTCCTGATTTAGAGCTTTAGCTGGTTTTGGAATTCCATTTTCAAAATAATCTGATAGTTTTTCTATAGTTACATTTTTTTCGTTAGGATGTTCTATGAGATATAAAATAGCTGCATTTTTTATTTCTTTTACATTCACATTGTGAGCCGCTGCTTGTGCTGATAAATTTGATTTTTCATATTTAGGAACTGCTATAGATACCAAAATTAAAATTATTGCAATAACTACAACTAATTCAACCAATGTAAATCCTTTTAATTTTTTCATAAAAAACCTCCTTAAATTCTATTAACTAAATCAAACATAGGCATTGCAATTGAAATTACTATGAATCCAACAAATATAGATAATACTAATATGATTATCGGTTCTACAAGCGAAACATATTTTTGACTTTTAAAATATATTTCATGCTCATAATAATCATCTAATGCTCTAAGAATATTATCGAGCTCAGAAGTTTCTTCTCCTATGTTTAACATAGATAATGCCGCTTCAGAAAACAATCCCGTATTTCTCAATGAATCTGATAAACTTATTCCATCATACAAATCTCTAATTGCATTTTTTATATGTTCCTTTACAACAAAATTTTCTGTTGAATCTATTATTATTTCAAGAGAGTTAGACATTGTAGCTTTGGACGATATTAAGTAGTTAAGCATATTTACAAATCTCTTAACAATTATTGTCTTATAAAATTTATTCTTTAACTTAATTTTATCTAATGTGTACCTTCCCCTATAAGTTTTAAAAAATATTTCTAATAAAAGAATGGCAATTAAAAAATTTAAAATTATTATAATAATATTCTTATTTATAAATGTGGATATATTAATCAATATCTGTGTAATATACGGAAGCTCTGCACCGGAATTTTTAAAAACTTCTGCAAATGTAGGTAATATATTTAACATTAAAAAATTCACTATAAAAAATGTAACCACAAATAATAAAATCGGATATGATAAAGCATTTCTTATTTTTTTATCAAGCTTAACTTTATTTAAATAATATTCTGACAAATTTTTTAATATTAGTATCATATTAGATGAATTTTCTCCAACTCCTATCATATTTACAACTAGATTTGGAAATTCTCCACTTTCTTTTAAGGCATCGCTTAACGGTTTCGCCGAAAGTAAGTCTTGATATACTTTTTTTAAAATCTTATTCTTTTTACCGCTATAACTTTTCAATAATACTCTAAATGCAGATGGAATTGTATTTTTTGCATTAACCAATACATATAGTTGATATAATAAAATATGCAAATCTTCATTATTAAATGTTCTTCTCTTTAATACTATATCCACATTAATTTTATTTATCTCAACAATCTTAATAGGTCTAAGATTTCTACTTCTTAAAATTGATATAGCCTCTTTTTCTGAATTTGCCTCAAGTCTATCTTCTATTAAATTATCTTTAAAATCCAATGCTTTGTATTTAAAAATCATAAGTCACCTATAGTAATTATATTTTTATATACCTCATCCAAAGATGTAATTCCTTCAAGTAACAACTCTTTCATAGATTCTTTTAAAGAAATCATATTATGTTTTTTACATAACTTTCTAAATTCAGTTAAACTGATAGATGAATTTAGAGCTTCTTTCAATTCATCATCCAAAATTAATATTTCAAATACCGCTTTTCTTCCAGCATATCCGCTATTGGCACATTTAGGACAACCACATTTTTTATATATTTCCATTTCTTCATCAAATATATCTATATATTTTTTCTCTTTAATTTTACAATCACAAAGTTTTCTTACTAATCTTTGTGAGATTATTCCTATAATCCCGGCAGATATTAGATAACTTTCTATTCCCATATCCTTTAATCTATATATTGCTGACGGACTATCATTAGTATGTAGTGTACTGAGCACTAAATGTCCTGTTATTGAGGCTCTAAGAGATGTACTTGCCGTTTCTTTATCTCTTATTTCACCAACCATTATTTTATCCGGATCAAGCCTTAATATTGTCTTAAGACCTGAATTAAAATCAAATCCGACTTTCTCATTTATTTCTAACTGATTTATACCTTCGATTTTATATTCAACAGGATCTTCTATAGTAAGTATATTTATATCCTCACTTTGAATTGATTTAAGTAAAGTATACAGTGTAGATGTTTTTCCGCTACCGGTAGGACCACATACCAATATCAGACCATTGGGCTGCTTAATTAGAGTTTCTACAGCTTTTAGTTTGTCTCCATGTAATCCGATTCCCTTCTTAGTAAATAAAACGTTTTCTCTATCTAAAATCCTAAGCACTACTTTTTCAGAATATATTGTTGGGGTTATTGCAACTCTTATATCAATATTCTTTCCTAAGTAATTAAAACTAAACCTTCCGTCTTGTGGTATATTTTTTACAGTATAATCTAAATTACTGAGAACTTTAATTCTATTTATTATAAATTTAATTACACTCTTTTTTATCTCAAATAAGTCCATTAAAATTCCATCAATTCTAACTCTAATGAGCGATGAATTTATAAGTCCATCAATATGTATATCAGAACATTTATTTTCTATTGCATAAAAAATAATATTATTTAAAAATTCAGATACTTTGGATTTTTCTCCAAGTTCTAATTCTCCACTTTCTATTTCTACTCTAGATTCAAAATCTTCAAGTGAACTTTTAAGTATGGACATATCAGAAACAGAATATACACTCTTCCTATGATTAATTAATTCTTCATCACTACAAATTTCAAATGTTATGGTTTTATTCAAAAGTATCTCCAAATATAGCTGTGTATTCTGATCAATTTCAGTTGACCAGAATACGATATTACTATTATTTTCTAATTTAGGAACTACATTGTATTTCATAGAAATATCTTTATTTACAATACCAATAACATTATCAGATATAAAGTTCATATTAATCTCCATTACTTTTCAACATAATTACAATCTTTATTGCTACATTTTATCAAATTGCCCTTTTTGGTTACTACTTCTGTTAAAACTTCTCCACATTTAGGACAAATCTTATCTATAGGTTTATTCCACGTTACAAAATCACATTTTGGAAAATTGTCACATCCGTAAAATACTCTTCCTTTTTTACTTCTTTTTATTACAATATCTCCTCCACATTTAGGACATTTTAAACCAATTTTTTCAACTAATGATTTAGTATTTCTACATTCAGGAAATCCGGGACATGCTAAAAATTTTCCATATCTTCCCATCTTTATTACCATATTCCTGCCACATTTTTCACACTTTATATCGGTTTCTTCATCACGAATTTCAATTTTTTCAATTTTACTGTCAGCTATTTTTAAATCTTCTTCAAGTTTAACATAAAAATTCCTTATTAAATTTCTCCATTCTAATTCACCATCAGCTATTTTATCAAGATCAGCTTCCATATTAGCAGTAAACTGCTCATTTATTAAATCAGAAAAATTATCACACAAAATTTCATTAACCGTTATCCCAAGTTCAGTTGGAAGTATTTTTTTATCTTCTATCACAACATAATATCTTGAAAGTAATGTACTTATTATCGGTGCATAAGTAGACGGCCTTCCTATAGCTCTTTCTTCCAAAAATTTAA
>NZ_GL349422.1:1104398-1127455 GCF_000090945.1 Peptoniphilus sp. oral taxon 386 str. F0131
GCTTCTTTAGCATCTTTTTTTAATCCTTTAATAATATCTCCCTTGCCTCTAATATTTATATAGCTGGGCTCGAAATTATTATCAACATCTATTCCAAGTTTACTTTTAGGCAAATCTCTTATATGTCCTACCGATGCTACAACTTTATAAGTACTTCCAAGCATTTTTTTAATAGTTTTAGCCTTAGTAGGTGACTCAACTATAACTAAATTTTTAGCCAATGTTACACTTCCTTAAACATTTTTCATTTATGTTATAATATCAAGTATTTATTAAGTGTTCAAGTCTTTTAACAATTTTTTAAACAAAAAAACCTAAGGCTAATCCTTAGGTTTTTTTATTTTATAACACTCTTGTTGCATTTACATAATGAGAATCATAGTATTTTTCATTTAAATTAGATACTACAACTTTCCCTTTACCGCTTGATGCATGAATAAATTCTCCGTTTCCTATATATATGCCAACGTGAGAAACTCCGCCACCTGTAGTATTAAAAAACACCAAATCTCCTGCTTGAAGATTTTCTCTTTCAATTTGAATTCCATACTCTGATTGTTCTGAAGAACTTCTCGGTAAATTTATTCCCATTTGCTTTTTATATACAGCATATATCAAGCCTGAACAATCATATCCTTCATCTCCTGCAGATCCATATACATATGTTGTCCCTAACTTATCAAAAGCAGAATCTAATATTATCTTAACTTTTCCATTTTCAACATTTGGTACAACAACTTTGGCTTTCTCAACATTAGATGTTGTAATTTTTGCTGTTGCAACTTTTTGTATTTCCTTTTCCTCATTTGATAAAATATTTACTTGCACTACATTAGTTTTTTTCTCAACAACTTTAATTGCCTTTTTAGGTTCAATTTTCTTAGTTGTTGTAGACACTAATTCTAAACAATTTTTATCAACTTCGCCTTCTACATTGTCACTGCATTTAACTAAGAAACTTTCTCCTCTTAAAGCTAAATACACAACTTCTTCTCCCAAAAATAAATTTCTTATAATTTGTCCTTCTTTATCTTTTATAGATGTATTTTTAGAAACTTTATATATAGAAGTAGTAACTTCTGTTAATTCTATTTTTTCTGTAGGAATTGTAACACGAGCTTTTCCTTTAGCAACTATGTATCCATCTTTTGCTTTTTCTACTATTTCAGCTTTTTCCCCTAATTCAAAATAAACTTTATTTCCACTATAAGTAGTTTGAACATGGTCTCTTATAAAAATACCGGTATCTTTAAGTCCAAATAACGATACTGCACATAATGCAATTACTCCCATAGGTACTTTCTTATTTATATTCAACAATTTGTAACACTCCTTATGTTAAAAATATAATCTCTTTCTAATAAAGTATAACAAATCGGTTACAAAAATGCAATAAAAGATTACAAATTTGTTAAAATAATTTTAACCTATTTGTAATCTTTTATCATAAGTAAGTAAATCTATAAGCTGCGTTCTGTTTTATCAATCATCTATCTATATTTATTGTCACCAATAAATTAAAGCGACCTACCTTCCGGCAGATGCGAGCAACATCTGTTTTATCCTATCTTGGTCTTGCTCCGAATGGGGTTTACATGGCATTATTATTACTAATAACCCGGTGAGCTCTTACCTCGCCTTTCCACCCTTACCTGAACTTCAGGCGGTATCTCTCTGTTGCACTTTCCTTAGGGTTGCCCCCACCGGTCTTTCACCGGCATCCTGCTCTATGGAGCGCAGACTTTCCTCATCTATCGATGCGATTGACCAATTTACTTACTAAAATATTTTAACACTGAATTTAAACTCGATCAAGTTCTAATTCAAAATTAGATGAAGTAAGTGAATATACATCAATTTCAAACTTATTTTTATACTCATAACTAAGTTTTTCAATTATCAATTTTTCACTTCCATAATGTCCTATATCCATAACAGCTATATTATTTTCATATGCATATTGTCCATCATGATATTTTATATCTCCTGTTATATACAAATTTGCATTATGTTTTACCGCATCACTTATAAAATCTGAACCTGATCCTCCACAAATTGCTATAATATCTAATTTAGATGGATATTTTCCATATAATTTTATATTGTCAATTTTTAGTTCATCTTCAAATTTATTTTTAATTTCAGCCAATGAATTAAATTTATTATTAGTACCGATTTTACCAATATAACATCCATTTTCCATTTCAGATAATCCTACACAATTATCTAATTCTAAAAATTCCGCTAAACAATCATTAACTCCATTTATAGCAATATCAAGAGATGTGTGTGAACTATATACACTTATCTTATTTTCTATTAGTTTTAAAATATTTTCCCCAAAATAACTGCTGAAATTTATATTTTTAATTCCTCTAAAAAACATCGGATGGTGAGTTATTATTAGTTTAGAGTTCTTTTCAATGGCAAAATCTATTACTCTATCATCTATATCTAATGCGACCACTATCGAAGCGGTTTTTTCTTCGTCAAATAATATTTGCCATCCCGAATTGTCCCATTCTTCTTGAAAACTTGGATTTGCCCAATTTTCTAAAAATTCAATTAATTTGATTACATCATATTCCATAATAGCTCCTCATAAGATTTGTTTTTAGACTCTAACTTACTAATTCTATTTAAGACCCTATCAGTATTAGAACCTTCTTTTAAAATTTTTATTATTGATTTATTATATTTTATTTTATTTTCTAAAAATAATTTTAAAATATTTTCTTTTCTTTCATACATTAATTTCGGAATCTCATAATAGATTTCGTTAACTTCAGTTCTTATACCTGTATATTTAACAACTATTATTTCAAAAAACTTTTCATCTTCATATACAATATTTTCATCCAAAATTTCATATCCGGTACAATACAGATATTTCCTTAAAAATTCTTGACCTTGCATTGGCTGGAGTATTAATTTTTTTAAGTTTTTAACTTTAGAAATTTCTTTATGAAGTAAATCTACAATTAAATTTCCACCCATTCCGGCTATTATTACAGTATCAACTTCTCCATCCTCTACTACTTCAAGGCCACTTCCAAGTCTTGGAAATATTTTATCACTATAATTAAGTTTTTTTACCAATTCTACACTTTTTTTCAAAGACGAAAAACTTATATCTGAACATACCACATAATCGGATATATTATTTGATACTAAAAAAGCAGGCACAAATCCATGATCTGTGCCTATGTCTGCTACTTTAGAATTTCTATCCACATATTCTGAAATTTTTTTTAATCTATTAGAAATATTTATCATTCCAAAAAATCCTTTAATTTTTTACTTCTGCTCGGATGTCTTAATTTTCTAAGAGCTTTTGCTTCTATTTGTCTGATTCTCTCTCTTGTAACATCAAATTCTTTTCCTACTTCTTCAAGTGTTCTTGCTCTGCCATCATCAAGTCCAAATCTAAGAGTTAAAACTTTCTTTTCTCTATCTGTTAAAGTCTGTAATACATCTTCCAATTGCTCTTTTAGTAATGTAAATGTAGCTGCATCAGATGGTGATAATATTTCATCATCCGGAATAAAATCTCCTAAATGAGAATCTTCTTCTTCTCCTATAGGTGTCTCTAATGAAACAGGCTCTTGAGCAATTTTTTGAATTTCTCTTACTTTTTCTACTTCGAGATTCATTTCTTTTCCTATTTCTTCAGGTAGCGGATCTCTGCCAAGTTCTTGTACCAATTGTCTCTGTACTCTAACCAATTTATTAATAGTTTCAACCATATGAACCGGTATTCTAATAGTTCTAGCTTGATCTGCAATAGCGCGAGTTATAGCCTGTCTTATCCACCATGTAGCATAAGTCGAAAACTTAAACCCTTTTGTATAGTCAAATTTCTCTACCGCTTTCATAAGCCCTAAATTTCCCTCTTGAATTAAATCAAGAAAGCTCATTCCTCTTCCAACATATCTCTTAGCAATAGAAACTACCAGTCTTAAATTCGCTTCAGCTAATTCTTGCTTAGCATCTTCGTCTCCAACTTCCATTCTTTGAGCAATATCTATCTCTTCATCTCCTGTAAGTAGAGGAATCTTTCCTATTTCTTTTAAATACATCCTTACAGGATCATCTACACTTATCCCCTTAGGTACAGATAAATCTTCTTTTGATAAATCATCCTCATCATCTTTTCTAACATCTAAAATATCCTCATCAAGCTTATCATCATCCAAAATATCATCGTCTATTTTATCATCTGTTAAAATTTCTATTCCAGACTTCTCAAAATCTTGATATAATAACTCAATCTCATCACTTTCCATAGGGATTTCTTCTAATGCATTAATAATTTCATCGTAAGTTAGATTTCCTTTTTTCTTACCATTATTTTTTAAATTTATAATTATACTATCTTTTGATTGAAGGTTGCCATCTTCAATTTTTGAATCAGTATCTTGCATATATTTAGCCTCCTTACTGAGAAATATTAATTGTTTTATTTATTTCATTTAGTTCATCTATTAGTAACTTTAAAATTTCAGAATTTTTTTTGGACGGTTCTTCTTTTTCAAGATTTTTTATATCTTGTAATATATCTTTTCTTCTATATTCCAAACTATCTTTTTTCAAAGTTCCAATCAACTCACTAATAATTTTATCCGAACTATATTGATTAATTTCAATTATATTTATTTTATCAGCATAATCTTGAGATATCAGCTTCTTATCTACCAAATTTTTTAACACGTCTTTAAAATCTATACCTTGCCTATAATATTCGGCAAGCTCTTCAAATATTATTCTGCATTCAGACTTTGTAAATTCACACGAATTTATTTTTTTATCTATCAACTCAAAATTATCATTTGAATAAAGTGCATATTTTATAAGTTGGTCTTCTGCTATATACCTTGTATTTATCGAAATCTTTTTATCTTTAACTTCTTTATTTTTATATTCATAAGTTTTTTTATTAAATTCTTTATTTTTCTTATTTCTGTTTAAAATTAATATATAATTAATAATAGAATTTTTAGAGACACCATATTGCTTAGATATTTTATCTACATAGATATCCATTTCTATAGGATTTTTTATTCTTGAAATTAACTTTGACACTTCACTAGTAAATCCGCTTAATCCATCCGGCGACTCTATATTATAGTTTTCTCTTATTTTAGATATTTTATATTCCAAATATGGTTGACTATTTTTAAGTTCAATCTCAAAACTAAGTTTTCCATATTTTGTTACATATTCATCAGGATCCAATTTTTCTGGCAACGTTAATATTTTCGGCTTTATATTTTGAATTATAAGTATATCTATAGCTCTATTTGTAGCCTTTATCCCTGCAGAATCTCCATCATAACATATATATACTTCTTTACCATATCTTTTTATGAGTTCTGCTTGTTCTTCCGTTAATGAAGTACCTAAGCTTGCTACACTATAATTTATACCACTTTTATATAAAGATATAACATCCATATATCCTTCTACCAAAATAATCTTTTCTCTATCAGATTTTTCTGATATTATGTTTAAATTATATAAGTGTTTACCTTTATTAAATATAATCGTATCTCTTGTATTTAAATATTTAGGAAGACTGTCATCAAGAACTCTTCCTCCAAATCCTATGACCCTTTTTTTTGTATCTATTATAGGGAACATAATTCTATTTCTAAATCTATCTATAAATTTACCTGATTTTGACTTTGAAACTAAATTAAATTCTTCAAGTTCATCTCCATTAAATCCCTTTTTACTTAAATAATTAAATAATTCATTCCAACTGTCAGGAGCATAACCAAGTCCATAGTCTCTAATTGTATCATTGTCAATATTTCTATTTTTTAAATACATATATGCAGACTTAGATCTGCTTAAAGAAAGCATAAAGAATTTTGCAGCTTCTCTATTAGCTTCATAAGCTCTATTTTTTTTATTTATCAGCTGGGTATTTATACTCTCGGATGTATTTTTCAATTCTATTCCATATTTGTCTGCCAAAAACTTAACAGCTTCTCTAAAACCTAAATTTTCTCTTTTCATTATGAAAGAGATTTGATCTCCTCCAACACCGCAACCAAAACAATGAAATATTCCTTTACTTGGTGATACAGAAAAAGAAGGAGTTTTTTCACCATGAAATGGGCAAAGTCCCATATAATTACTTCCACTTTTTTTTAAGTGTACATATTGAGAAATCAAATTTACTATGTCAATTTTATCTCTAATATCATTTAAAAGTTCGTCATCTATAATGTAGGACATAAAATCACCTACTTACTCCAACCCTTTGGTATATACAATGACTTATATAAATCAACAACATATATATCCGTCATCCCTGCTATATAATCACATATTATATCTTCTTCAGTGTGCTCTATATTTTCGTATACCTTTAAATTTTCAGCAGGTATCTTACTAATATCATTTTTATAATAATCAAATAAAGACATAATTATATGCTCTATTTTATCATCTTCTGATTTAACAGTTTTATCTAAATAAACATTTTTAAACATAAACTGTCTAAGTTCCATAGTTGCTTTTTCTATTTCCGGTTCCATATAAATAGAATTTTTATGATAACTTTCTCTAACTATTGAATTTATCATTTTATTTATTCTCTTACTATGAGAATCTCCAAGAAGCTCAATTAAATCAGTCGGTAAATCTGTTTTTGAAATTATTCCAGCTCTAATAGCATCATCAATATCGTGATTTATATATGCTATTCTATCTGCATATTTTAATATTTTACCCTCCAATGTTGATGCAACATTATCACCGGAATGATTTACGATACCATCTCTTACTTCCCAAGTAAGATTTAAACCAATTCTATTTTCTCCAACTTCAAGATAATCTACCATTCTAAGTGACTGTTCATTGTGTTTAAATCCTTTTTGATTTAATTTATTCAAAACTTTTTCTCCACTATGTCCGAATGGAGTATGTCCAAGATCATGTCCTAATGCCATAGCTTCAATTAAATCTTCATTTAACTCAAGACTTCTTGCTATTGTTCTGGCTATTTGTGAAACTTCAAGAGTATGTGTAAGTCTTGTTCTAAAGTGATCCTTTTCAGGAGATATAAAAACTTGTGTCTTATGCTTTAATCTTCTAAATGCTTTTGAATGTAATATTCTATCTCTATCTCTCTGATATTCTGTTCTCAAATTGCACTTTTCTTCAAACTTTTGACGCCCTCTACTCTCATCAGAAAAACTTGCAAAATTATATAAAATTTCATGTTCAAGTTTTTCTCTCTTTTCTCTTGGATTCATATTATCCTCCGCTATAAAACTTTTTCCATGTGGTCAATAATAATCTCAGCTGTTTCTTCAATTGCTTTATTGGAAACATCAATTACAAAACATCCAAGTTCTTCCATTATTTGCTTAGAATATTTAAGTTCAGCTTTGATTCTTTCAATATTTGCATACTTTGCGCTACTTGATAACCCTAATGATTTAAGTCTTTCCTCTCTTATAGTTATAAGTTTTTCAGGATTACAAGTTAATCCTATTACTCTATTAATATCCTTCTCATATACCTCTGCCGGAACCGGAACTTCCGGTACAAGAGGTATATTTGCAACTTTATATAATTTATTTGCAAGATACATAGAAAGTGGTGTTTTTGATGTTCTTGATATTCCAACAAGACATATATCTGCCTTTTTAGCTCCTCTTGGATCTTTACCGTCATCATACTTTACAGCAAACTCAATCGCTTCTACTTTTTTAAAATAATTATCATCAAGTCTTCTTATAAGTCCAGGTTCTCTTACCGGTGAATATCCTAATATTGCTTCTAAATGACTCATCGGAGAACCCATTACATCTACAGTATGCAAACTAAGTTCTTCCGCTTTTTTTTCTATAAAATCTCTTGTCGACTGAACAACATTTGTATATATTATTAAACTTCTTGTACTTTGTGCCGCTTCAAGAAGTATAGGCTCTATTTGTTCTATTGTGTTGTGATAAGGATACCTCTTTATTTCAAAATTTTCAGACTCAAATTGTCTTATACTTCCTTTGGCAATAAGTTCTCCCGTTTCACCTATAGAATCTGAAATTACATATATTATAATTGAATTATCAGACATAATTCCTCCTTTAATATCCTTCCTTTACAAGCTCTACAAAAATTCTATTGACATTTGTTTTAGTAAATCTTCCTATTACTTTAAGTTTATTTAAATCTCCGTCTGTAATTCTAACAACAGGAAGAGAATCAACTGCTCTGTCATTGATTTTTATAGCAGCTTCAATTATACTGCTATTTTCTGTCACATATACTATACTGGACATTCTTGTCATTATCATGGCTACCGGAGTATTGTTTAAATCCATTTTACCAAGAGTTGTTCTAAGTAAATCTTTCCTAGAAACAACCCCTGTTAAAAATCCATTAGATGTTATGAAAATCGAACTTACATTTTCTAAAAACAGTTCAACTATAACATCATAAATACTCGTGTTTTCATCCATTACTACCGGCACACTCATCGTTTCTTTTACTAATATTTTATCTACTTCTCTTAAAAATATAGATGTATTGGAATTCTCAATATAAAAATATCCGACTTTAGGACGTGCACCTAATATATTAAGCCGAGTTAATACCGAAAGATCCGGTCGTATAGTGGCTCTTGATATATTAAGTTCTCTAGCTATATCGTCTCCTGTAATAGGAGCTCTTCCTTTAACTATTTCAATTATATCAAGTTGCCTTTTAGTAAAATCCAAATTATCACCAACTTTAATCAGTTACAATTTTTTCTATATTCAATATTCTTCTCATTACAAAATCTATTTTGCTTATCATTTCAAGTCTATTAAATTTAATTTTTTCATCATCAACCAATACCATTATATTATCAAAGTAATTATTTATTAATACAACTAAATTATCCATTAAATTTAACGCTTCAATATACTCTTTATCATCTATTAATTTATTTACATTCTCTAATAATTTAGACTGTGCTTCATAAAGAGCTTTTTCATCAGGCTCAGATAAAAGCAATGCTTCAAATTCTATATCCCTATCTTTTTTCTTAGCCATATTATGAAGTCTTGTATATGCATCTATTAAACTGCTCTTGTCTTCTTTAAAATATTTATTTAATTCATTAGCTTTTTTGAAGATATTTACAACACTTTCTGAATCACTTAGTACAGAATCAATAATATCATATCTTATATCGTCTTCTTGAAGCATGTTTTTTAATCTTCCTGCAAAAAATTCTATTATGCTATTTTTAACTTTTTCATAATCAAATACTAAAGATAACTCACTGGTATAAATATACAATGAATAATCAACTATGTCTCCAATAAGTATGTCCCACTTATTTGATTCTATTATATTAATAATCCCTCTTGCATTTCTTCTTAAAGCGAAAGGATCTTGAGAACCTGTAGGTATTAAACCTATTGCAAACAATCCTGTTATAGTATCAATTTTATCTGCTATTGCAAGAATTGAACCTGTTGTTGACTTAGGTAATAAATCATTTGAAAACCTTGGTAAATACTGTTCATAAATAGCCTGAGATACTATCTCAGATTCTCCGCTCTTAGTTGCATAAATTGAACCCATGACTCCTTGAAGTTCTGTAAATTCTTGAACCATTTTTGTAGTTAAATCAGCCTTAGAAAGTTTTGCAGAACGTTTTATAGATTCTATAGTTTCATCAGCAACCTCTAAATTTTCTCCTATCTTTTGAGCAAGTTTAGACACACGTTCAGATTTGTCATACATCGTTCCAAGTTTTTGTTGAAACATTACTCCCTTTAATGAATCAATATAACTTTCAAGTGATTTTGATATATCATCATTGTAGAAAAATTTAGCGTCTTCAAGTCTTGCTCCAAGTACCTTTTCGTTGCCTGCTATTACTATATCTTTATAATCGTCATTTCCGTTTCTTATAGTTATAAAATTAGGAAGAAGTTCTCCATTTGAAGCATGGATAGGTATAAATCTTAAATGATCTCTCATCGGAGTAGTGATTACTTCTTTCGGTAATTGTAAATACTCATCTTTTATACTTCCCATTATAGGATTTGGATATTCAACTATATAAGTTAATTCTTCCAATAAATCTTTATCTTCGTATATTTCTCCACCTATTGACTTTGCAATTTTTGCAGAACCGTATTTAATTATTTCTCTTCTTTCATTTTGATTTAATATTACAAAATTATCTTTAAGTAGAGATTCATAATTATCTACTTCATCAACAACTATATTTGAGCTTCCTAAAAATCTATGTCCTCTTGTAATATTTGAAACACCAATTCCCTCAAATTCAAAAGGAACAACTTTATTATTTAGCAATGATACAATCCATCTAATCGGTCTTGCAAATTTAATATTTTTGCCTCCCCATTTCATATTTTTAGGGAAATTTATAGATTTGATTAATTCCGCAATATTTTTAGATACTATACTTTCAAATGAGTCTCCTTTTTTATGTATATTAGAATATACATATTCCTCACCTTTAAATTCTTTTATAACAATATTTTCAGGTGCTATATTTTGAGACTTCATAAATCCAAGCAAAGGTTTAGTAGGATTCCCTTCCTCATCAAATGCTATTTTCTTCGCCGGACCTTTTACTTCTAAATCTAAATCTTTTTGATATAATTCAACATCATTTATGATCAAAGTTAATCTTCTTGGAGTAGCATAGACTTCTACACTGTCATATTTAAGATCATTTTCTTCTAATAATTTTTTTGCCTTATCTTCCATTTGAGCTATTGCTAAATTTACAAATCTTGCAGGAAGCTCTTCAACCCCAATTTCAAGCAAATATCTATTCATTGCCAACACCTACCTTATTTAATAAAGGGTAACCCATTTCTTCTCTTTCTTTTAAATACTGTAATGCGACTGCTCTAGCAAGATTTCTGACTCTTGATATATAAACCGCCCTTTCAGAAACAGATATCGCTCCTCTTGCATCTAATACATTAAAAGCATGAGAACATTTTAAACAATAATCATAAGCAGGAAGTACAAGACCGTTTTCTATTATTCTCATAGACTCTTTTTCATACACTGTAAATAAATTTTTAAGCATATCAATATCAGCAGTTTCAAAGCTATAAACGGAATGCTCATATTCTGACATTTTAAATACATCACCATATGTTAACTTCTCATTCCATTTTATTTCGTATACAGAATTTACATTTTGTAAATACATAGCTATCCTTTCTAGACCATATGTCAGTTCTGCAGATTCAAGTTCACAGTTTACTCCACCAACTTGTTGAAAATAAGTGAATTGTGTTACTTCCATTCCATCTAACCAAACTTCCCAACCAAGTCCCCATGCTCCAAGTGTAGGTGACTCCCAATTATCTTCTACAAATCGTATGTCATGCTTTAACGCATCTATACCTATGGCTTTTAAGCTGTCAAGATATAATTCTTGTACATTTTCAGGAGACGGCTTTAATATAACTTGCATTTGATGATGTTGATATAATCTATTAGGGTTTTCTCCATATCTGCCGTCAGCAGGTCTTCTGGATGGCTCCACATAACAAGTTCTCCATTCTTCAGGCCCTAATGCTCTTAAAAATGTTGATGGATTCATTGTACCTGCACCCTTTTCAACATCATAAGGTTGCATAATTACGCATCCCTTATCTTTCCAATAGCTTTGTAAATTTTGTATCAAATCTTGAAAATACATTTTTTTCCCCCTTAATTTAAATAAGTGCTAACGAATTAATTTCGTTAATATCAAGATTATATTTTATATATTCTATTAAAATATTGTGTAAATATATAAGCTTATCACTGTCATATCTTTCGTCTATTTCATCTAAAGAAGTATATAATAATTTTTTTAAATAGTAAATATCTTTTTTATCCAGTAGATAACAACCGAACTGATTTTCATCCAAATCTACAATACCGCCATCTTTAATAGAAAAATAGTTGTTTTTTTCTTGTAATTCTAATGATGGTCTATATCCTAAAAATGTAATATATTTTAATTCAAAAGCTAAAATTATCGGCATGATATAATTAATATTTTGAATGATTTTTAAAGTTTTTACAGTTAAATCAAATATCTTTTTATTTACTTCTCCTTCAAGAAAGGTTTTATCCAATAATTCTAAAATATAACTAGATATTATTAAAGTTTCATATTTTTTTCTTATTTTAAAGTTCGAATTTAAAATAGTAGCAGATTCAATGTAATAAAATGATCTCCCCTTATTTATATAAGCATTTGAGTGACTAAAAAGCTGTGTTATAGAAACAAGAGGTGATTTAGCATTTAATGCTCCCTTAGCTAAAATTGTAATTTTTCCCTTTTCTTTTGAAAATACTCTTATAATTTTACTTGATTCACCATATTTTTGTTCACTCAGTACAATTAATTCAGTCCTTATCTTTTCCATTACTTATATCCAAAATATTTAACTTTATTATCTAAATCTCTCCAATTTTTTTCTACCTTGACCCACAAATTAAGATTCACTTTAGTATCAAGTAAATTTTCAATTTCAGTTCTTGCTGCACTTCCTATTTTTTTTAACATTTGTCCATTTTTACCAATTACTATTTTTTTATGAGATTCTCTTTCAATATATATGACCGCTTCAATATCAGTTATTTCTTTTTCTTTTCTCTCTCTCATTTTCTCAATTGAAACGGCAATGCCATGTGGTATCTCCTCATCTAAAAATCTAAGAGCTTTTTCTCTTATAATTTCTCCAACAATAAACTTTTCCGGATGATCTGTTACCATATCTTCAGGATAATACATAGGTCCGATTGGAATATACTTTGCCAATGTCTTCAAATAACTTTCTACTCCATCATTCTTTAATGCAGATATCGGAATTATTTCCTTAAATATTCCAATGTCATCATACATTTTTATTATTTCAAAAAGCTCTTCTTTTGCAACCTCATCTATTTTATTTACTAAAAGTACAATAGGTGTTTTTAGGTTTTTTTCTTTTAATTCTTTTATTATATAATTATCAAGTTTTCCTATTTTTTTTGAGCAATCCACTATATATGTTATAACATCTACTTCAGAAAGAGTTGATTCAGATACTTTTAACATATAATCACCTAATTTATTTTTTGGCATCTGTATCCCGGGAGTATCTAAAAATATAACTTGCATTTTTTCATCAGTATATATAAATGTTATTTTATTTCTTGTTGTTTGAGCTTTATTAGAAATAGCAGAAATTTTTTGACCTACTATACAATTTAAAAGTGTACTTTTTCCTACATTAGGTCTCCCTATTATTGTAACAAAACCTGATTTAAACATTTTTTACTCCTTCAAGATCTTCCGGTCCAAAACTATACGGAAGTAATTCTTCTAATGTAAATACTTTATAACGCTCAACCGAATTAGCTATTATTATCTTTGCATTTACTCCAAATTCTCTTATTACTTGTCTGCATACTCCACACGGAAATGTATATTCTGCATCTCCTACTATAGCAATCTTTTTAATTTTTCTCTTTCCTTCTGATATTGCTGTAAATATCGCAGTTCTTTCAGCACAATTTGTAGGTGAGTAGGATGCTATTTCTATATTTCCTCCTTTATATACACTACCATCTTCCATCTCAACTGCGGCACCAACTCTAAAATTAGAATACGGTGTATATGATGAATTATTTTTAGCTTCAATAGCCAACTCTATTAATTTTTTATCTTCCATCAAATCTCCTCTTATCCAAATACTTTAAATATAAAAATTGCTACACAAATTCCAAGTATGGCTCCACTTACAACTTCACTAATTTTATGAATTTTACCCTCTATTCTACTTTCTCCTACTAAAAAAGCTATTCCAAATGATGCAATTGTTATTAATGTTTTTTCTGCAACAAGCGATATTATTGTCGCTGCACAAAAAGCAATTGACGTGTGTCCTGAAATTGCTCCTCCTTGAAAATAAGTTCCTCTGTTTTTTTTAGCTCTTAAATATTTACCTCCTATTGTAAGCATTACAACTATAATAATCGCTACAAAGCTAAGATGTTCATCAGAATTCTTTATCTTTATTAAAAGTAAATCTCCCATATTTGCCATTCTCTTATAAAATAATAAATAAGCTGTAACTAAAGCATTAACGGAAGCTATCAAAACTGCTCCTGCAGAGATATCTTTAACATATTTTGCTATCGGATTATAATCTTGAACTACAAGGTCTATTGTTCGCTCTATAGCTGTATTAAACATTTCAGAAGTTATTACAAATATTATCGCTAATAATAAAAACATAAATTCCACTCTAGTAAAATCCATAAATAAACTTATAAATATTACTCCAAGTGCTGCTATGTAATGAAATTTCATATTTTTTTCTGTTTTTAACGCAGATACTATTCCCTGCACAGCATAATTAAACGATGCTATAAATCCACCTTTTTTCATTATAATCACCTATATATTTTTAAATTATCCATTATAATTTTTTCTTTGGATCTCATGATTAACCTATCTTCTTCTTCAATATGATCATAACCTAAAAGATGTAAAACGGAATGAACAGTTAAATATGACATTTCCCTTTCATTTGAATGTCTAAATTCTTGAGCCTGTTCTATAACCCTTTTTGTATTTATTACTACATCTCCAAGTATTCTTTCTTCAATTTGAAATTCATCATCTATAGGAAATGACAATACATCTGTAGAAGAATCAACTCCTCTGAAATTTTTATTTAATTCTTGTATCTCTTCATCATCTACAAATGATACACTTACCATTATATTTTCATCTAATTTTTCAGACTTTATAACTTCTAAAATAGATTTCTTTATAAGTTCTATAATATTTTCATCTATTTCTATTTCATTTTGCCTATTATCAAATAATATATTCATTTATCTAACCTTTTTTATTATATTCGCGCTCTTTTCCAATATCATTCTCATACTTATCGTAAGCATTTATTATTCTCTGTACCAAAGGGTGTCTAACTATATCATTATTTCCAAGATATATTATTCCGATTCCCCTTACACCTTTTAATATATTTAACACAGTTTTCAATCCCGATGGTCTTCCTTTAGGTAAATCTGTTTGAGTAATGTCTCCTGTAATAATTGCCTTTGAACCATATCCAAGTCTTGTCAAAAACATTTTCATCTGCTCATGAGTAGTATTTTGTGCTTCATCTAAAATTACAAATGCACTGTCAAGTGTTCTTCCTCTCATGTATGCAAGTGGTGCAACTTCTATAAGCCCCTTTTCAACATACTTAGTATAATTATCATATCCCAACATTTCAAATAGAGCATCGTATAGCGGTCTTAGGTATGGATCAACTTTCATTTGAAGATCTCCGGGAAGAAATCCTAAACTTTCTCCAGCTTCAACTGCCGGTCTTGTTAAAATTATCCTGTTCACCTGCTTATTCTTAAATGCTTTTACAGCAGCTGCCACTGCAAGATATGTTTTCCCGGTTCCTGCAGGACCTATTCCAAATACAACATCATTATCTTTAATTGCATCTAAATATCCTTTCTGCCCTAAAGTCTTAGCTTTTATAGGTTTTCCCATAGATGTATATACTATCGTTTCATTTAACAGTTCAACAATACTTGTCATATTGCCGGATTTAATTAAATTTATAGAATATTGTAAGTCTGTTTTTTCGAGTCTTTTTTGTCTCAAAATAAATTCTTTTAAATTTTCTATAAGTATTGCAACATTTTCTACTGTATCTTCTTCACCTTTAATGCTTATTTCATCATTTTCACATTTTATAATAACATTAAACTGTTCTTCAATAAGGTATATATGCTCATCTAGCTTTCCGTAAAGTTGAGCAACCATATCATTATTTAATATAGAAATATCAACTAATTTTTCAGCCATTATTACCTCCTATAATCTATATATGATATCACAAAAAGGCTGATTTTTCTACTTTAACATTACAAAAACAAAAGGGAGATGTTCTCTCCCTTTTCATCTAAGTGATACAGGTTTATCTAATATCTCTTTCATAATGACTGCTTTTACAAGTTCCTTGTCCGTAAAATCATTCAAGATATCTTCCTCGCTTATTTCCAATGTTTCAGTATCAACACTATTCTCCACTGAAAAAGCATCTTCACGATTTAAGATCCTATTTCTCTCTTCTTTTATTTTTTCCAATCTCAAGTCTCTATCTTCATAATTATTTGTCTTTAATTCTTGTGCTTTCATTGTAGGATAACCATCTTTATCATATCCATAAAGATCATTAGAATTATTTTTTAATTTACCTTTATCAGATGTAGATAGAGAATCTAAAAATTCTTCAAAAACATTATTTTTAATTGTACTTAATATTTTTTTAGAGTTTTTTAAACCTTTTGAATTATTCATTTTTAATAACTCTTTTTCATATTTAAAACGACTGTCGGACTTCCTTTTTGAAGATTTACCATCACGGTGTTTTTTATCTTTCGAAAGAGAAATTATCAAAGGTATTAACAAAATTAAAATATTAATAATTTTCATATTATCACTTACTTATCTTTATTTTTAGAAGTATCTGTAACTTTTGAAATAGCATCTCTCATATCTGTATCAGAGTTGATATTTTTTATCTTATAATAATCCATTACTCCAATATTTCCATTTCTAAGAGCCTCTGCCATAGCAAGAGGAACTTGTGATTGCGCTTCAACAACTTTTGCTCTCATTGATTCAACTTCAGCTTTCATTTCTTGCTCTCTCGCAAGAGCCATAGCTCTTCTTTCAGATGCCTTAGCTTCAGCTATTCTCTTATCTGCTTCAGCTTGATCTGTTTGAAGTCTTGCACCTATATTCCTTGCAACATCAACATCTGCTATATCTATTGATAAAATTTCAAACGCAGTTCCTGAATCAAGTCCTTTTTCAAGTACAACTTTAGAAATAGAATCAGGATTTTCTAAAACCGCCTTATATGTTTTAGATGATCCTACTGTTGTTACTATACCTTCACCAACTCTGGCTATTATAGTTTCTTCTCCAGCTCCTCCTACAAGTCTGTCAATATTTGCTCTAACTGTAACTTTTGCTTTTACTATTACTTCTATACCATCTTGAGCTACCGCAGAAATATTTGGCGTTTCTATTACTTTAGGGTTTACAGATACTTGAACTGCTTCAAGTACATTTCTACCTGCAAGGTCTATTGCAGCTCCTCTTTCAAATTGAAGAGGAATATTTGCACGCTCAGCAGCTATAAGAGCATCAACTAATGTATTTACATTTCCACCTGCTAAATAATGTCCTTCAAGATTCTCTATTTCAAGATTAAGCCCCGCCTTGGTTGCTTTTATCATAGGGTTTACTATTCTACCCGGTCTTACACGCCTAAGTTTCATTCCTATAAGTGTGGAAATTTTTATTTTTACTCCCGAAAAAAATGCAGTTATCCAAAGCCCAACCGGAACAAAACTAAAAAATAAAATTAAAAGAATTATAACAAGTATAATTACTCCGCCACCTAAAATATTACCGACATAAATCATTCCTCTTTCCTCCTAACAAAAATTTTAAAAGCTTCTATTTTGCATACTACGACCTCTACATCTTTTTCAATAAATCCATTATATGCTATAGCCTCATATTTTTTACCATCAATTTCAATGTATCCTGTAGGACGTAATATACTTATTGTCTTTCCATTTCTACCCACATCAAGCTTAGCATAATCAACACTGATGTATCCATCTTCAGACGAACATGACTTTGAAAGTGTAACATTATTTATAAATTTTAATTTCTTTCCCTTTTTAATAAGATATATTCCACATAATATTGTGATAATTAACGCTATCGCTATACTTGTAATTGCAATTTCTAAAGTTTTCATTGCAAGCACAAGTCCTGAAATTACAAATATTATTCCTCCTATTCCTACTATACCGAATCCCGGAATTATGATTTCTATAATTATTAAAACAATACCTACTAAAAATATAACTATTGAATACCAATTAGAATTTCCAGCCATTAAATTTCCTATAAAAAACAGTGAAAAAGCTATTATAGATATAATACCTCCTACACCAAAACCCGGTGTAAAAATTTCTACAACAAATCCAAGCATTCCTAAAATAAGAAGTATAGTAGAAACAGTTTGATTTGACACTATGTTTATTACCTTAACAGTTAAATCCATCTTGGCAATTTCATATTTTTTACCATCTAAATTAAATTGTTTTAATATATCTTCATAATTATTGGCAACTCCATCTGAAATTCCAAGATCTAAGCTTTCCTTAGATGTCAAATTTGTAAGTTTCCCCTTTTCGATTATCATTGGAATGTATATGTCCGAATCTGCCATAGATTCTATTATTTGCTCATTTCTACCTCTATACTGCGCTGTATCTCTAAGCATACCTTTCCAAAATGAAATATTTTTTTCTGTCTTAGGTATAGTTTCTGCAGATCCTATTGTTGCCGTTTTTGACATATAGACATTTTTACAAGCTATTGTTATTAAAACTCCTGCTGATTCAGCTTTATTATTTACAAATGCAACCGTAGGAATTTTTGAATCTATAATATAATTTTTTATTTTTTCAGCAGCTATTATAGAACCTCCATAGGTATCAATTTCAAAAATTATAAGTGGACTTTTTTTATCTTCTGCATTTTTTATGGAATCTCTAACATATGTTGCCATGGCTGAATTTATTTCACTCTTTATAGGTATAATTACCGGTGTATTTTCATTTGCAAAAGCTTCATTTGATATTAATGTCAAAAATAAAAAAAGTAATAATAAAATTTTTTTCATAATTTTCTCCTAAAAAATTAAACCCGGGTTATACCCCAGGTTTATTTAACAAATTTTGAGCAATTTTACTTACCATTTTGCCATCTGCTTTGCCCTTAATTTTAGGCATAATACACTTCATAAGATTACCCATTTCCTTAGCTGAGCTGATATTATTTTCTTCAATTGTCTGTTTAACAATCTCAGTAAGCTCTTCTTCAGTAAGTTGTTTAGGTAAATATTCAAGCAATATTTCTATTTCAGCGTTAGTTTGATCGATTAAATCTTGACGATTTCCCTTTAGGAAATCTTCTATAGAAGCTTTCTTTTCTTTTAGTTGCTTTGTAAGCACTTCTATTATATCTTCATCTGAAAGTTCTATTCTCTCATCAACTTCTCTTTGCTTGATAGCGGCACGCGCCATAGTTATTGTATCTTTGCGAAGCTTTTCTTTATTTTTCATGGAAGTTTTTAAATCTTCCATAAGTTTTTCTTTTAGAGACATCTCACATGCACCCTCTTTTAATATCTTGAATGTTTCTTTCTACGTGCTTCTTCAGACTTTTTCTTTCTTCTAACACTTGGCTTTTCGTAATGTTCTCTCTTTCTTGCCTCTTTTAATACTCCACTTGTGGCACATTGTCTCTTAAATCTTTTAAGAGCATTGTCAAGAGATTCATTTTCTCCAACTCTGATTTCTGACATTGCTTCCCCTCCTCTCGTAGAAAAGAGTAGCCCTGCGGGCCAATTCTTAATAATTATACCTTAATAACGGTTATATTTCAATATCTTTTTTATCAGCCCGGTGGCCAATTAAGACTTCTGCCACCCAGTACATGAAAATGTAGGTGATTAACAGTTTGTCCCCCATCTTCCTTACAGTTATTAACTATTCTATAACCATTTTCAAGACCAAATTTTCCACATAAATTTTTTGCAACTAAAAAAATATGTCCTATTAATTCTTTATGTTTTTCGCTAAGTTCATCCGCAGATTTTATATGTTCTTTTGGAACAATTAAAAAATGTATCGGAGCTTGCTTATCAATATCATTAAAAGCATATACAAGCTCATCTTCATATATACATTCGGACGGAATACTTCCATTTATTATTTCACAAAATAAACATTCCATAACTAACCTCCTATAACTGAAACCTCAACCGGATCACATTCTATATTTACTATATTAACATTTTTTATCTTATTTTTTAAGTCTTCTTTTGAATTTGTAAAGCATCTTATATAGTTAGTTGTATATCCAACATAACTTGAATTTACAAGTTTTTCTTCAAATAGCACAGATTTTATCACATTTAAATTTTTTTCAGAAAATTTTTTCATAAGTTCATCACTTAACGCAAGTAATATGGAACTTCTCTTATTTTTTATATTTCCGTCAATTTGATTTTTCATTTTAGCTGCAACAGTTCCATCTCTCTTAGAATATTTAAATACATGAACTTTAGAAAATTCAACTTTTTTTATCAAATCATAACTGTCTAAAAAGTCATCATCTGTTTCTCCCGGAAATCCTACTATAACATCCGTTGTCAATCCTGCATACGGCATATAACTTCTAATAATTTGTGTCTTATCAAAATATTCTTCTCTTGTATATTTTCTATTCATTTCTTTTAAAATTTTATTTGAACCGCTTTGCAATGATAAGTGAAAATGATCGCATAATTTATTTGTAGCAACAACCCTTTTCATAAAATCATCTGTTATAGTCCGAGGTTCTATTGAAGATAATCTTATTCTTTCAATTCCATCAATACTTGCAATGTTTTCTATTAAATCAATCAATCGCTCCTTACCAATGTCATACCCATAAGAGCCAATGTGAATTCCGGTTAAAATTATTTCCTTATATCCTGCTTTTGCCAATTTTCTTGCTTCATTCATAGAATCTTCTATTGATCTTGACCTTATATTTCCCCTTGCAAATGGTATTATACAATACGTGCAATATCTATTACATCCATCTTGAACTTTAATATACGCTCTTGTCATATCATTTTCTTTAGATGTGTTAATAGTTTGAAATTCATGGTCACTCTTTAATGATCTAACGATATTAATTTGCTTTTTATTATTCGAAAACTCCTCACATAATTCAACGATTCTATTTCTCTCAGTAGTTCCTATAATTATGTCAACACCCGGAATTGAACTTACTTCCTCAGGAGACGTTTGAGAATAACAACCCACTACTGCAACTATAGAATTAGGGTTGTCTCTTTTAGCTCTTCTTATAAATTGTCTTGATTTTCTGTCAGATAAATTAGTTACTGTACAAGTGTTTATGATATATATATCCGAAACCTCCGTCTCAAAATCTACATTAAGATATCCTTCATTTTCAAATAATTCAGCCATTGCCTCAGATTCATATTGATTTACCTTACACCCTAACGTCAATATCGAAAAAGACTTTTTCATCACTTACCTCTTTCAAAATTATATATTATATAAAAACTTGCACAAACTGCTGCTGTTTCAGCGCGTAAAATTCTATTTCCAAGTGATACAATTTTTGCACCTAAAGATTTTAAATAATCTATCTCAGTTTCTTCAAAACCTCCTTCAGGTCCTATAACTAAAATAACATTTTTATTTTCCAGTTTTATATCTACAAGCCTGTCATCATCTTCATTCTCATATGGCACAATTAACTCTCTATTTTCTAAAATTTCTTCTATCCCTTCTAAATCAATAGGAGTATTAACTCTCGGTATATAATCTCTTTTTGATTGCTTAGCCGCAGCCTCTACAACCCTTTGCCATCTTTGAACTTTTTTATATTCCTTATGATCTATTTGTGCAACAACTCTTTTTGTATTCAGCGGATAAATTTCGCAAACTCCAACCTCAACAGAGGATTTTAATGCTTGGTCCATCTTATCACCCTTTAAAATCCCCTGGAGCAAAATCAATTTTACATCACTTTCTCTTTCAGCTGAAACTTCTTCTACTTTTTTTAAAATTATAAAATCACCGCAACAGCTATCAAAGATAGCCTTAAACACTCCATTGTTTGCACCTACTTCTACTATTTCCTCTTCTCTGATTCTAAGAACAGTTTTATAATGATGTGAATTTTCTTTAGATAGAGTTATTGTATTTTCAAAATTTGCATTTTCAAAAAATCTATACATTTTTTATCACTCTGCCAACAATTAAAGACCAACCATTATTTTCTCTGATTTCTATAATTTCAAATCCCTCTTTTATTAATGCATTTTTTACCATGTCGATTTTTTCAACAATTATTCCTGAAGATATAAATATTCCATTACTCGTTAAATGTCTTTTTAAATCTCCTATCATATCAACTATAATCTCTGCAATTATATTAGAAACTATTATATCGGCATTTCCACTTACAACGTCTAATAAATTTCCTTTGTAAACTTTAATCTTTTCAGAAACATTATTCATATTTGCATTTTCTAAAGATGCTTCTATACATTTTTGATCAATATCTACTGCTATTACTTTTTCTGCACCTAATTTTATGGCAGCTATTCCAAGTATTCCACTTCCACATCCAATATCAAATACAATATTGTCTTGCTTTACATACTCTTCTAGAGCTTCTATGCACATATATGTCGTTTCATGTGTACCTGTACCAAATGCCATACCCGGATCTATGTCTATAACTATTCTATCTTTATTTTCATATTCTTCCCATGTAGGCTTAATTAAAATCTTTTCTCCTATTTCAATAGGATGATAATATTTTTTCCAATTATTTGCCCAATCTTCATCATCAGTTATATTAATATCTGCACTTCCAAGTTTTTTATTTTCTATAGCAAATTTAATTTCCTCAGCCCTTTCTTTTTCCTCAATAGAAAAATAACACTTTAAAATTAAATTGCCCTTACCTATAGAAAACACATCCTCATCTACAAAATCCCAAGATTTTTCATTTTGAGCTAATTCTTCAATTATCTCTATACTATCTTCTTCAAACACATAAATATCTCTATTATATAATTCATTTAAAACAAACTCTCTATTATTATCAATAGTATTTATAATAAGTTCAATATATTTCATAAAACCTCCAGTTTTAAAAATAGACAAAATCTAATGATTTTGCCTATTCAAAAAATTCTTTGACTTTATCAAAAAATCCCTTTCGTTCTTCGTGTATGTCTTTACTTTTTTCTCTTAGAGTTTCAAGAAGCTTTTTTTGTTCATCTGTTATCTTTTTAGGCACTATTATGTCAACCGTAAAGTATAAATCTCCTTTTCCCTCACGCCTTACATAGCTT
>NZ_GL349422.1:1127506-1151432 GCF_000090945.1 Peptoniphilus sp. oral taxon 386 str. F0131
TTCATTTAAAACAAACTCTCTATTATTATCAATAGTATTTATAATAAGTTCAATATATTTCATAAAACCTCCAGTTTTAAAAATAGACAAAATCTAATGATTTTGCCTATTCAAAAAATTCTTTGACTTTATCAAAAAATCCCTTTCGTTCTTCGTGTATGTCTTTACTTTTTTCTCTTAGAGTTTCAAGAAGCTTTTTTTGTTCATCTGTTATCTTTTTAGGCACTATTATGTCAACCGTAAAGTATAAATCTCCTTTTCCCTCACGCCTTACATAGCTTACTCCCTCTCCTCTAAGTTTAAATGTAGTTCCTCCCTGCGTTCCCTTAGGAATTTCATAGTCCACTAAGTTATTTAACGTAGGTACTTTTATCGTTCCGCCAAGTACCGCATCCATATAAGAGATTGGAATTTCTAAATACAAATCTGTTCCATTTCTTTTAAATACAGAATCCTCTCTAACGGACACATAAATAAATAAATCTCCATTTGATCCGCCATTTTCTCCTACATGTCCTTCACCTTTCATCGAAATTATTGTATTATTGTCTACTCCGGCAGGAATTTTAACATTTAACTTTTTACTTATTACTTCTTTTCCTACTCCTCTACAATGCTTACACGGCTTATCAATTATTTCACCCGAACCATTACATTTATCACAGGTAACTACTCTAACAAATCTACCAAATGCAGAAGTTGACTGTATTTTAACTTGTCCTGTTCCATTACATTTATCACAAGTGTGTTTTGAAGTTCCGGGTTCCGCCCCTGTACCGCTACAATGTGAGCAGTTTTCCTGTCTTCTTATATTTATTATCTTTTCAACTCCAAATACAGCCTCTCTAAAATCTAAAGTTATATCATATCTGATATCTCCACCTTTTATTGGAGAATTAGAACTTCTGCTTGTATATGAATCTCTAAATCCTCCTCCAAACATATCAAATATGTCGCCGAATATATCTGAAAATCCTCCAAAGTTTCCTCCACCTTGGAAGTTTCCATTTATTCCGTCTTCTCCATACATATCATAAGTTTTTCTTTTTTGATCGTCTGAAAGAACTTCATATGCTAAGTTTATTTCTTTAAATTTCGTTTCCGATTCTTCATCTCCTTGATTTAAATCAGGATGATATTTCTTAGCTAATTTTTTATACGATTTCTTTATTTCTTCAGAAGTAGCAGTTTTTTCAACCTCTAAAATATCATAAAAATCTCTCAAATCTTCACCACCAATTTCTAAAGTCTTATTTTACATCTTTTTATCAAAAAAATAAAGCTAAATCAAATTAAGATTTAGCTTTATTTATAGATTAAATATTATTATTCTTCATCTACTACTTCATAATCTGCATCTACAACATCTTCTTCAGGTGCTTTTTGTTCTTCTTGAGCTTGTGTTGCTTTATAAATTTCTTCAGATACTGCATAAAACGCTTTTGTCAATTCTTCAGTCTTAGCTTTAATTTCATCCAAATCTTCAGAATCTTTTACAGATTTTAAGGATTCTATAGCTTTTTCTATTTTTTCTTTATCTTCAGCCTTTATTTTATCTTTTAACTCTTCAAGTGTTGATTCTGATTGATAAATCATTGAATCCGCATTATTTCTTGCTTCAATCAAATCTTTTTTCTTAGAATCTTCTTTAGCAAACATTTCAGCTTCTTTTACTTTCTTTTCAATCTCTTCATCACTCAAATTTGTTGAAGATGTAATTGTAATTTTTTGTTCTTTTCCTGTTCCTAAATCCTTGGCATATACATTTACTATTCCATTTGCATCTATATCAAAAGTAACTTCAATTTGAGGTATTCCACGTCTTGCAGGAGCTATTCCGTCTAATTGGAATCTTCCCAAAGTAACATTATCTGATGCCATTTGTCTTTCTCCTTGTAGAACATGAATATCTACTGAAGTTTGATTATCAGATGCTGTTGTAAATACTTGTGATTTCTTTGTAGGAATAGTTGTATTTCTTTCTATAAGTCTTGTTGTAACTCCACCCATTGTTTCAATTCCAAGAGATAATGGTGTAACATCAAGTAACAATAAATCTTTTACATCCCCTGAAAGAACTCCTCCTTGAATTGCTGCACCAAGAGCAACACATTCATCAGGATTAATATCTTTTTGTGGTTCTTTCCCTACCAACTCTTTGATGCAAGCTTGAACTGCAGGAATTCTTGTAGAACCTCCAACCAACAATACCTTATCAATATCGCTTGGAGTCATATCTGCATCTTTAAGAGCATCTTTTACAGGTTGTTCAGTCATTTTTACAAGTTCTTTAGTAAGCTCATCAAATTTAGCACGAGTTAAGTCCATATTTAAATGTAACGGTCCTTCTGCTGTTGCTGTTATAAACGGCAAATTAATGTTTGTAGACATTGTTGAAGATAGTTCCTTCTTCGCCTTTTCCGCTGCTTCTTTTAGTCTTTGTAAACTCATTTTATCAGCTTTCAAATCTACTCCATGAGCTTTTTTAAACTCACTAGCTATATAATCAATTACTTTATTATCAAAGTCATCTCCACCTAATTTGTTATTTCCTCTTGTTGCATGTACTTCAAAAACTCCATCTGAAAGTTCAAGAATAGATACGTCAAAAGTACCACCGCCAAGGTCATATACCATAACAGTTTGTGAATCCGATTTTTCATCTTCTCCATAAGCAAGTGCTGCTGCTGTAGGTTCGTTTACAATTCTTTTTACATCTAATCCTGCAATTTTACCAGCATCTTTTGTTGCCTGTCTTTGTGCATCCGTAAAATATGCAGGAACTGTAATTACAGCCTCTGTAATTTTTTCTCCAAGATAGCTTTCCGCATCAGATTTTAACTTTTGAAGAATCATAGCAGAAATTTCTTGCGGAGTATAATCCTTTCCGTCAATATTTACCTTATAATCACTACCCATGTGTCTCTTTATTGACTGAATAGTTCTGTCCGGATTTGTTATAGCTTGACGTTTTGCAGTTTCACCTACAAGTCTTTCTCCATCTTTTGTAAATGCTACTATTGATGGTGTAGTTCTATTTCCTTCAATGTTAGGAATTATTATTGAATCTCCACCTTCCATTACCGCTACTGCTGAATTTGTTGTTCCTAAATCAATACCTATTATTTTTCCCATTATTATTTCCTCCTTAAGAGATTATTTTATTTTTTATTTAGATACCTTAACCATTGCTGATCTAAGTACTTTTTCACCTATCATATAACCTTTTTGTAATACTTCTATTACAATTCCCTCTTCAATGCCATCTTTTTGCTCTATGAGAACTGCATGATGAAGATTAGGATCAAATTTTTCATTTAATGAATTCATTTCTGTAACTCCATTTTTCTCAAGCAATTCCATAAGTTGTTTATAAATTAATTCTACGCCGTCAAAAAATGTATCTTTTTCCCCTTTAGATTCTATAGCTCTTTCAAAGTTATCTACTATTTGAATTAATTCAAGCATAACTTTTTTAGTTCCAAGTTCTATATATTCCTTTCTTTCAACTTCTGTTCTTCTCTTATAATTAGCAAAATCAGCCTGAAGTCTTAAAAATTGATCTTTTATAAGATTAACTTCACTATCAATTTCATCAATATCTTCTTCAGTAGTTACCTCCTGAGAATTATCTACAAGTTCTTCCATTGTTTCATTAACTTCTTCAACAACTTCTTCTTTAACCTTTTTATTATCTGACAATTAAATCACCTCACTATTTTATCTATAACATAAGACAAATTATCTCTGAATAATTTTACAGTCTTTATATGTTTTCTATAATCCATTCTTATCGGACCTATAATTCCTATTTGTCCTATTCTCTGATTTTTAGGTCTAAATGTTGCTCTTATAATCGAATTGTTTTTCATCAGTTCATCTTCATTTTCATCGCCTATTATCACATCAAAATCAGATTTCTCGGAATAATTTATAAGTTTTAAAATTGATTTTTTATCTTCAATAAACTTAATAAAATTTCTTGCTTTTTCAATATCATAATATTCTTCAAAACTCAAAATATTATTCAATCCATCATAATAAAAATCAAATTGACTGACTTTTTCGTTAAAAGTGCTTGCTCGTTTTATTATATCTGAAATAAATTCTCCATATTTTACCATAGAACCTTTCAAAACAACTTTAAGTCCACCTATTTTTTGAAAATCTATTCCACAGAGATATTCATTTAATTTTTTACAAATTTCATGTAAGTCATCATCAGAAATGGATACTTGTGTATTTACAATTTGTTTTTCAACTACTCCTCTATTTCCAACAATAAGCAAAAGTATTGAATATTCATCAATATTTAGTAACTGAATAAATTTTATTTCAGTGTCGGGTTTTTTTAATGCTACTACATAAGATGTACACTTTGTAAAATCAGAAAGAAGTTTTACAGTGTTTTTAAAAATATCATCTAAGCTATTGGCATTTTGTAAAATTAAATCTCTTATGTCATAGTCTTCAATAAAATCTATATCATATTCAAAAATTTCTTTTTGAATATGATCTACGAAAAACCTATAGGCCTTATTGGATGGAATTCTCCCTGCAGAGGTGTGAGGCTTATTCAAATATCCTAAATCTTCAAGATCTGCCATTTCATTCCTAACTGTCGCTGAACTTATTCCCAAGTTGAAATCCTTTGAAATAGTTCTGGAACCTACAGGATTAGGAGAATCTATATAAGAATTTATTATAGCATTTAATATTTCTATTTTTCTCTCATCCATATTATCACCTTTTGTTAGCACTCTTATTTGTTGAGTGCTAAACCCTATATATAATATATATCCTTAGTCAAAGATTGTCAATACTTTTTTTGCAAATATATTTTTCTTTTTATTGTCATTATTTTAATTATACAAAAACTGTGTTAAAATATAGTTTAGTTTTAGATTATTAAAATTAACCAACTTTAAAATATATGAGGTGAATTATGAGTGAACCAAAGAAAGAATCTTTTCTAAGTTTTATTTTAATATTTATATCGGCATTTGTTCTTGCATTTTTAATTAGACAATTTATTTTTAATGTCAATATTGTTGTCGGAGAATCTATGTATCCTACCTTAAAACCCAATGACAGATTAATTACATTAGTGTTTCCGCTAAAATTTAAAAGTCCAAATAGAGAAGATATTGTAATTTTAGATGCTCCTGATGAATCAGGAAGAGAATATATAAAAAGAATTATCGGCATTCCCGGCGATAGTGTTAAAATAGAAAATGGAAAAGTATATATAAATGACGAACTTTTATCTGAAAATTATTTAGATAATAATATTGAAACTCCAATACAAAATCAATCTGAATGGCATCTTTCAGAAAATGAATTCTTTGTAATGGGTGATAACAGATATAATAGCTCAGATTCAAGAATTTTTGGAGCAATAGATAAAACTTCAATAAGAGGAATTGTAGTTCTTCGCTTTTGGCCGATATCAAATTTTGGAATTGTCGGAGGTTTAAATGACAAATAGACAAGATAATATTAGAAATTTTTCAATAATCGCACATATTGATCACGGAAAGTCAACTCTTGCTGATAGACTTATTGAAAAAACCGGAATGCTTACCGAACGTGAAATGGAGTCACAAGTTTTAGATTCTATGGAACTTGAAAAAGAAAGAGGTATCACAATAAAGTTAAAAGCCATAAGACTTGTCCATAAAACTAATGATGGCAAAGAATATATTTTCAATTTGATTGATACTCCGGGACATGTAGACTTTAACTATGAAGTTTCAAGATCTCTTGCAGCATGTGAGGGAGCATTAGTTGTTGTTGATGCAACTCAGGGTGTTGAAGCTCAAACTCTCGGAAATGTATATTTAGCGATCGATCAAAATTTAGAGCTCGTACCTATAATTAATAAAATAGACCTCCCAAGCGCAAGAGCCGACGAAGTAAAAAAAGAAATCGAAGATATTATTGGTATTGATTGCGAAAACTCTCCGCTGATATCAGCTAAGAGAGGTATAGGAATAGAAGATGTATTTACACGCATTATTGAAGATATCCCGGCTCCTAACGGAGATGAAAATGCCCCGCTTAAAGCTTTGATATTTGATTCATATTATGACTCTTATAAGGGTGTTATATGTTATGTCAGAATAAAAGATGGAAGCGTTAAACCCGGCGATGAAATAATGATGTTCTCAACCAAAAAGGTTTTTGAAGTTGTAGAAGTCGGTGTTACTACTTCGGGTCTTATGCCTTTGAACAAGTTATCAGCAGGTGATGTAGGCTATATAACAGCAAGCATTAAAAATGTAAAGGAAGCAACAGTCGGAGATACCATAACATCTCCATCAACTCCTACTGCAATGCCCTTTCCTGGATATAAAAAAGTAGTTCCTATGGTCTACTGCGGAATATATCCTGCTGAAGGAGAAGAATATGTCAGCGTAAGAGAAGCTCTTGAAAAATTGCAAGTAAATGATGCGGCATTAGTTTTTGAAGCTGAAACTTCTGTTGCCCTCGGTTTTGGATTTAGATGCGGATTTTTAGGATTACTTCACATGGAAATAATCCAAGAAAGACTTGAAAGAGAATTTGACCTTAATTTAGTTACAACAGCTCCGTCAGTTATATATAAAATAACAAAGACAGATGGAAGTATAGTAGAAATACAAAATCCTACTAATATGCCAAGTCCCGCTGAAATACTTAAAATGGAAGAACCGATTGTAAAAGCCGAAATTATGACTCCAACAGATTATGTAGGCGCAATAATGGATTTATGCCAAAATAGAAGAGGTGTATTCTTAGGTATGGAATACCTTGAAGAAACAAGAGCTCTTATAAAATACAATCTTCCGTTAAATGAAGTTATATATGACTTCTTTGATGCCCTTAAATCAAGAACTAGAGGCTATGCTTCATATGATTATGAATTGATAGGATATAATGAATCCGACCTGGTTAAACTTGACATACTTATAAACGGAACTCTTGTAGATGCTTTTTCAATTATCGTACATGAATCTACAGCTTATAATAAAGGTCGTAGAATCTGCGAAAAACTTACAGATGTAATTCCAAGACATCAATTTGCAGTACCTATTCAAGCGGCAATAGGAAATAAAATAATAGCAAGAGAAACTATAAAAGCACTTAGAAAAGATGTTCTTGCAAAATGCTACGGCGGAGATATTTCAAGAAAGAGAAAACTTTTAGAAAAACAAAAAGAAGGTAAAAAACGTATGAGAACTGTCGGCGAGGTTGATGTTCCTCAAGAAGCATTCTTAACGGTATTAAAATATGATGAAGAAAATTAATAAGTCCGATTTTATATCGGACTTTATACTTAATAAAAATTCAACTGAAGATATATCATTATATATACACGTTCCATTTTGTGAGAGTAGATGTTACTATTGTGACTTTTATTCATCAATTATAAACGAAAACAACGTCAATGATTATTTTGAAAATTTATATAAAGAATTATTTTTATATAAGGATTTTTTAAAAGACAAAAAAATAGTCAGTATATTTATAGGTGGCGGAACGCCAAGTTCTGTAAATCCAAAATATATTTTTAAATTAATGGAAAAAATCAATTTAATTTCCACAATTGAAAAATCTTGTGAAATAACTATTGAACTAAACCCCAATTCAGTATCAAGTGAAAAATTAAAATTATATTTGAACTCAAAAATTAACCGTTTTTCGATGGGAGCGCAAAGTTTTAATGATGATATATTAAAAAAAATAGGAAGAATTCATAAAAAAGAAGATATTATTTCTGCATGCAAACTATTTGGAAAATATAACATAAAAAATTTCAATTTAGACTTAATGCTTGCACTTCCATCTCAAAAATTTGAAGATATTAAAGAATCTATCAAATATATAAAACTGTTGGATCCTGCTCATATTTCATATTATAGTTTAATTTTAGAAACAGGAACTAAACTATATGATATAAACCAAGTTAATCCACTGATTTTCCCGGATGAAAATCAAGATAGAGATATGTATCACTATATAGTTCATTCGCTTGATGACTTAGGATACAAACAATATGAGATTTCAAATTTTTCAAAATCTGAATTTGAATCAAAACACAATTTAAGGTATTGGAAATTAAAAAATTATTTGGGTCTGGGTATTTCCTCACATTCAAATATAAACAATTTAAGATTTTATAATCATAATTCATTTGAAAAATATTATTCAATAATTAAAACTTCAAATTTGCCGGTTCAAGATTTTGAGGTCTTAGATAATAAGGATAGAATAAATGAATTTATAACAATGGGACTTAGGTTAAACAGCGGAATTAACATCTCTTCAATAAATAAAATTTTTAAAATAGATTTTTTAAATTATTATAAAAATGAAATTTCTAAAAATATTAATTTAAATCTAATTACTATTAAAAATGAAACTATTTATTTAACTGAACTTGGAAGAGATTTATCAAATCTTGTAGAATTGGATTTTATTAGACTTTAATAAATAAAATCTTGCATTGTTACTAAATTAATGTTAAAATACTAAAAGCTTATAGATTAACTGTGGAGGTGAATTACATGGCAAATATTAAATCAGCTATTAAAAGAATAGATGTTATTAAGAGAAATAACGCTCGTAACAAATCAATCAAAACTGAAGTTAAATCAGCTGTTAAAAAATTTGAATCAGCATTAGAAGCTGGTAATATAGATGAAGCGAGAGAACTATTAAAGCTTGTTGATAAAAAACTAAAAAAAGCTGCTCACAACAATATCGTTCATAAAAATGCAGCAGCAAGAAAAATTTCAAGACTTACTCTTAAATTTAACAAGGCAAACTAATTATCAACAAAATTAGAATGTAATTGTATCGCACATTTCTATAAAATAGTCAGATATAAATTAACCTGAGGAATATTCCTCAGGTTTTCTAATTTTATTTTGTAAATTCTACTATTAGCATTTCTAATAAAATATATTTCGAAAGTTGTGTTGTTTTAAAATATTCATCAATATTTAATAACTTTTCATAAAACTGATATAAAAATTTTAAATCAAAGTTATGCGAAAACTTTGAAATTTTTGAATACTCATATTGTTTTATTCCCATATAATTCATAGCTTGTACATCTTTATATCCGTTAGATTTTAAATCTCCATACATTATTAGAAGCCTAACCTGTCTTACAATCATAGAAAATATTCTCTCAATAGGTTCATTCAATAAATGTAATTTTTTAAATTCCATAAGTGATTTTTCAGTATTTTTATTACAAAGTGCATCTAAAAAATTAAAAATATTTGAATCGGCATTTTGAGTCATAGACCTATCAATAACTTCCCTATCTATTTTCTTAACTTCAGATAAAACAAGCATCTTATCAAGCTCATTTTTTAAATCATACAAAGTCATATCTAAATTTTTAGAATCATAACCTGATTTTAAGCTAAGATAACTAATATCCGATTTACTAATATCAAATCCTTTTCTAACTAAATATCCTTCAATAAAATTAAATATGTCCTTTCCGCTTAATTTAGGAAATTCTATAGCTCTATTATTTTTAGAAAAATATTTATAGAAAGTTTTTGTTTTATCTATTTTATTGTCTTCATCAAGAAATACTAATATTAAAAATTCTCCGATATTATCCAAAAATTTATAAAATTCTTTTGTAACACTTTCTGAAAACGCATTAGCTCCTTTTACGAATATAACTCTTTTATCATTCATAACAGGAAGTGTTTCGCAAGATGACATAAGCTTATCTTCCGTTAAATTATTTCCGTCATATAATGACAAATTAAAAGTTTCCATTCCTCTACTTACATATTTTTTCTTTACATATTCGATTGCATTGTCCATTAAAAGCCTTTCATAACCATAAAACAGAAATGCCCCGCTAATATCTTTTTTGTATATTTCCCTGTATTGCAATATATTCACCATACTCTCTTACAAATGCAATAATAACTATATAAGTTAATAATGTAATTATACCAAAACTTCCATCTTTTTCCTTAAAACCTTTAAAAATAATAGAATTCTTTTTAATATTTAAATTTATTTCTCCAACCTCATTTGTAACTTTGGTTATTACATTATTTTCTTGTAATCTGTTAATAACCTCTGAATGAGGATGCCTATAAGAATTATTAATTCCACAACTTATTACCGCATATCTAGGTTTAGCAGTTTTCAAAAATTCTTCTGATGTAGAAGTTTTTGAACCATGATGTGCAACTTTCAACAAATTACAGGTTTCAGTAATATTACTTTCAGTTTGTTCTATATCTCCTGTAAATAAAATTTTAAACCCTCTATGATTTAATATCATAACCATCGACTTATCATTTGAAGAATTATATTCGTCAACATCTGAAATTATTCTAAAAAATGTGTTATCATCCATCTTTATTAAATCATCTTTTTGTACAAGGTATATATTCATTCCCTTACTTAATGCCTTTTGTAAATATTTATTGTCTTCTATATATGATATATAAAGACTTTTTATTTTAACTTCATCAATAATATCAAGTAGTCCATCAACATGATCTTCATCAAAATGTGATATAAAAACTTTATCAATTTTATTTATTCCCTTAGCTTTCAAATAGTTTAATGTATATTTTTTACCCGGATTGTAGTTTTCATTTGAACTTCCCCCGGTGTCAACCATAAAATATCTATTATTAGTTCTTCCAATGGCGCAATCTCCTTGACCTACATATATAAAATTAAGCTCAAACGAATTATTATAATCGTATAAAAACATAGCTGAATTAATTAATATTATTAATATTAAACTTATTAAAACAGATATATTAAATTTATAAAAATTAATAAAAATATCTTTATATTTGATTATAATAAAATTGGAATATAAAATAAAAACTGAAATGATAGAAATTTCAGCAAACTCTAAATTTAAAAAGCTAAAATCATTAATTTTTACAGCTAAAAAACTTGCAACATTCAATATAAAATTTATTGATGGTGCAATAAGAAATGCAAGAGGCTTAAATATAATTAAAATATATGAAAGTATTATTGCAAAACTATATAACGGCAATAGAAAAACATTTGATATGAAACCCAAAACAGAAAATTCTCTAAATAAGTATATACTTACCTGAAATAACATAATATTCACAGAAAGAGTCAGTGCCAAGCTTTTGCCGAAATAATTTTTTTGAAATAATATTTCGAATTTTTTATAAAATAATATAATTCCAAGCACACTCAAATAGCTGAGTAAAAACGACGGAGAATATATGGAAAATGGATTTATTAAAATTGTAATCATTGCACTTAAAATGAGTGCATTAAATGAAGTATATTTATATTTAAACAAAAATGACATAAACATAAATCCAAACATCAAATATGCTCTAAATGCCCCTATTGGCATTGAAATTAAGTATAAATATACAAATGAAAATAAAAGAGCTATACTCCTTCTTAAAACTTTTGAAATTCCAAATAATTTTAATATTCCCTCAAAAATAATCATAAGTATTCCCATATGAAGTCCCGAAATGGCAAGCATATGAGAAAGCCCAATATTTCTAAAATTATCTTTAATATCTTTATCAATATAATTTGAATTTCCAAGCAATATAGAATTTATAATATCTGCATTTTTATCAGATAAATTCTTTGATACCGTGTCTGTAATATAATCCTTAAAATATGTTCTTAGCTTTAAACTTTTACTTTCTCCGACTTTTTTCACTGAATTTGAATATATAATTTCATATATTCCTTTCGATTTTAAATAATTTTTATAATTAAAATCACTAAAATTCATCTTCCCTTCAGGTATCGCAGAGCTTCCGTAAATAATAACAATATCTCCAATACTTAACTTTTCTTTTGAATATAATAAATATTTTTTAAATATAGATGAAGATGCAATGTATTTACTTTCATTATTTATATAATCATCTACAATTTCAGCTTTAATATTTACACTTTCATTTAATTGATTTGATGTCCTCATACTCACATTTAAAAAAGAGATTATAAACAATATAATACATAAAAAAGATATTCCGGTCTTAAATTTTTTAAAATAAAAAAAGTATGTAGATGATAGCATAACTAAAATGGCAAGATATATTAAATTTATTTTTAAACAGTCACCTAAGACTATTCCTAAAATCATTGACAATAACAAATAAATCATAATGCACCTCTACTTATAATATATTATAGAGTTTACTTTTGTTCAATATTTAATTAACATGTTACTATTTTTAAATTGTTCTATAATAACGTCATTTAATAAATTATTAAACTAAAAATTGGTTAAGTTTGCACTTAACCAATTTTATTTTTTTATTTAATTATATCCATAATCTAAAATATTATTTTAGCTCCATCATTTTCAACTTCAACATTGTGAATTCTCCATTTTGAAATTGTATTGCTTAAATTTTTAAGAGCATTATCTATATCATTGTTATCCCTTTCAGATATTACAAGTAAACTTGGTCCTGCCCCGCTTATAAATAGGACTGCATTATTACCGCTGCATATGCTTTTAATATAATCATAATCGCTTATCAGTTGTTTTCTGTAGGGTTCATGTAATAAATCCTTAGCCGCTCCTTTAAGCAGATTAAAATCTCCACTGTTAAGTGCATTTGAAATCAATGTTGCTCTTGCAATATTTGAAACTGCATCAGATAACCTAACTTCTTTTTTTACAACTTCTCTTGCTCTACTTGTCTGCATTTTAAAATTTGGAACCAATACATTAAATTTAAAATTTTTATCAATATGAGTTTTATAAAAATATACTTCATCTTCCACTATTGAAGTGATATGTCCTCCAAAAATTGCAGGAGCGACATTATCCGGATGTCCCTCTATATTTGTAGCATATCTTAAAATAGCTTTCCTATCCAATTTTAAATTACTCAACTCATTCGCAGCCATTAATCCTGCAACTATACAAGTAGCACTGCTGCCAAGTCCTCGAGTCATCGGAATCATAGATTTTACTTTTATAGAAATACTTGGCGCTTCAATATTGTTTTCATCGTAAAAATATCTAAAAGATTTATAAATAAGGTTATCATTTAACTTCTCATCTAAGAAACTACAAGGCTCTATTTTAAAAAAATTATATAATTTTAATGCCATACCTTGACTATCATATCCTGGCCCTAAATTTGCCGTTGTAGCCGGCACTTTTATGATCATTTTATTATCCTCCTTATATAATCTTTTATTTCATCTTTTTCTATTACCATTTTATTTTTTATATCTTTTGCAAATAAATCTTTAAATTCAACAGGAACACTTATATTAAATTTTTCTTCCAAAGTATTTAAAGCACTAATTTCATCATTTGAATTCATCATAAGTGCCTCAGCTATTGAATTTATAAATTTAAACGGTGATGCAGTAGCTGCAACCAGTATTTTTTCGTCCTTATTAAATTTTTCATAATCTTGCGCAGCAAGTAACCCTATCGCAGTATGTGTATCCACTAAATAATTATACTCATCATATATTTTTTTTATTTCATCTATAGTTCTATCATCATCAAAATAATATGCCGTTATATTATTAAGCCTTCTGCTGTCAATAAAATATTTTCCATTCTTCATCAACGATTCCATTAAGAACTTAATCTCTTCAGAATCTTCGCCAAGTTCATAGTATAAAAATCTCTCTAAATTACTTGAAATTAAAATATCCATTGAAGGAGAATTAGTGACAAAAAACTCTCGATTTATATTGTAAATACCTCTATTTATAAATTCTGTAAGTACATTATTTTTATTTGAAGCACATATTAAATTATTAATAGGTAATCCCATTTTTTTAGACAGATATGCCGCTAAAATATTTCCGAAATTTCCTGTAGGAACACTTACAGAAATTTTCTCACCATTTTTTATATAACCGTTTTTCACAAGATAATAGTAACTATAAAAATAATATACAGTCTGCGGTATAAGCCTTCCTATATTTATAGAATTAGCTGATGATAATTCATATCCTTTCATATTAAGATATTCTCTAAATTGCACATCATTAAAAATCTTTTTAAGCGAAGACTGAGCATCATCAAAATTTCCTCTTATTGCAATTGCATGGGTATTCTTACCATCAAGTGTTACCATTTGTCTCTCTTGAATTTCACTAATACCATCTGTAGGATAAAAAACTGCAATATCAGTATTTTCTACGTTTTTAAAACCATATAATGCCGCACTTCCTGTATCTCCGGAAGTAGCGGTTAAAACTAAAATTTTTTTATCTAATCCAGAATGTTTTATTGCAATACTTATAAGCCTTGGTAATAATGATAGTGCAAAATCTTTAAATGCAAAAGTTTGACCATGATATAATTCAATAACATATTTATTATCAAGCTTTTTTATAGGAACTATGTTGCCTTTAAATGTTGAATATGCCAACTCAATAGCACTATATAATTCTTCTTTATTAAAGTCATCAAATATACTTCCTATTATTTTTTTAGCAAAATAAATATAATCTAATTTTTCAATTTCCTCATTACTAAATTCAATTTCAGGAAAACTTTCAGGAAGATATAGTCCTCCATCATCACTAAGTCCCTTTAAAATTACCTCGTAACTTGAATTTAATTTCGAATTTCCTCTTGTACTTATATATTTCATAATTATTCCCTTACTTGTCCAGAACCTAAAATAACATATTTTGAGCTTGTGAGCTCATTCAACCCAACAGGACCTCTTGCATGCAACTTTTGTGTAGAAATTCCAATTTCAGCTCCAAATCCAAAAATTCCACCATCAGTAAATCTTGAACTTGCATTTACATATACACATGCAGAGTCTACTTCATTTAAAAATTTCATAGCATTTTCATAATTTTCTGTAATAATAACTTCAGAATGATTTGTAGAATATCTATATATATGATCTATTGCTTCATCTATTCCGCTAACCACTTTCATAGACATTTCATAATCTAAATATTCCTTTCCATAATCTTCATCTGTAGCATAAATCACATTATTAATCTTATCCATGGTCTTCTCGCATCCATGTATTATTATATTATATTGATTAATAATTTTTTGTAGTCCTTCATAAAAGTTGTCAGATATATCTTCACTTACAAGTAATGACTCCATAGCATTACATACTCCAATTCTTGAAGTCTTTGCATTCTCAATTATATTTAATGCCATTTCAATTTTTGCACTGCTGTCTACATATACATGACAATTCCCAACTCCTGTTTCAAGAACCGGAACCTTTGAGTTTTCAATTACTGAATTTATTAAACTTGCGCTACCTCTTGGTATTAGTAAATCTATATATCCTTTTAATTTCATAAGCTCTACTGATGACTCTCTTGTGGTATCTTCAATTAAACAAATCATATTTTCATCATATCCCAATTCAGAAATAGATTCCCTTATTATCTTTACTATTGAAATATTTGAATTTATAGCTTCTTTTCCACCTCTTAAAATAAGTGAGTTTGATGACTTTATGGCAAGTATTGAAGCATCTAATGTAACATTTGGTCTTGCTTCATATATTATTGCAAGAACTCCTATGGGTACAGTTTTCTTTCCAACTATAAGCCCATTTTCAAGAGTTCTCATATCATAAATATTGCCGACAGGATCTTTTAAATCTATGAGAGTTTCTACCGACTCTGCCATGGCTCTAACTCTATTTTCTGTAAGCAAAAGTCTATCAAGTACACCTTCTTTTAACCCGATTTTTTTAGCATTATCCATATCAATTAAATTAGCTTTTATAATTTCATCAGCTTTCAAAATTATATTTTTCTTTATATTTGATAATATACTATTCTTTTCCTTAGAGCTTAATTTTGAAAGCTGTCTATTGGCATTTTTAGATTTAATTGCAATACTTTCAAGACTTTGCCTTAAAGATTGTTCCAATTTCTTCTCCTCCTACTACCCTTCTTATATTCTTAATATCATTTGAATTAGCAATAACAACATCTATCCCCTTCTCCATGCACATTTTTGCAGCATTTATCTTAGTTGTCATTCCGCCTGTACCTACATTTGAAGAAGAGTCCTTTGCCATCATTTTTAATTTCTCATCAATTTCATTAACTTCATAAATAAACTTTGCATTTTCATTTTTCTTCGGATCATCATTATATAAACCATCTATATCCGATAATAATATAAGTAAATCAGCATCAACAATTCTTGCTACAACTGCAGATAATGTGTCATTATCTCCAAATTCTATCTCAAATGTTGAAATCGTATCATTTTCATTTACTATTGGTATTACATTCATACTTAATAATTTTTGAAATGTATTTTTTGAATTTTCTCTCATTACACTATCTGTCTCAATTTGCTTTGTCAATAAAATTTGTGCCGCTTGATAGCTAAACTCATTAAATGCTCTGTTATAAGTGTTCATAAGAGCTACTTGCCCTACTGCGGATGCAGCTTGTTTTCCAACAGTATCTCTAGGTCTCTCAGCTAAATTTAATCTCTTTGCTCCTGCAGCAATTGCTCCGGATGAAACTAAAACCACATCTATACCATGATTTTTTAAATTTGAAAGTTCCCATGCAAGTTCATCAATCTTCTGTAAATTTATAATTCCATTGTCATGTGTTATTGAAGATGAACCAATTTTCACAACTACCTTTTTTAACTTTCTACTAAATTCTCTCAATTAATCACAACCTATATAATTATTATTTATTAATATACTACAACAAAATCCATATTTCAATAATTTCAACCTTATAAAGCATACTATATTAATAAAAAAAGAGTAGGAAATCCTACTCTAAAGTATCCGAACTTTCTATTTGTATAGAAGTTTGGGTATACATCCTTTTAATCATCTTATACATAAAATAAAATGTCGGTATTATCATTATAAATGATAAATAATCTATTGCATTTAAAAATGCATCATTATATATAAAATCCGGAAAAGACGAAATAAAATTATTTAATATATGAACATATATTGGCCAAATTAACGACTTCATATCTTTGTATACAAGAGCTATACCAAATCCTAAGGAAATTGTATATACTGATTGAACCAATTCCCTATGCCAAATACCGAAAAGTAACGCAGAAACAATCACAGGAAACAACTTACTCTTTATCTTATCAGAATAATTATATATAAGACCTCTAAAAAGCAATTCTTCTACAATCGGCCCTAAAATTACCACTGAAAGAAATACAAATATATACGGTTCTTCTACAACACCGGACCACGTATCATTGAAGCTGTCATAGCTATTTTTGAAAATTGAAATTTTATATAAATAACGATCAACAAATTCCAACCATAATGATGATATTCCGCCCAAACCAAATGTTATTATACTGCACTTAACTATCTTTGATATTACAGACTCTTCAAAACTCACTTTATCATCATTATTCTTTTTTAAAGCAAAAAACCATACAGAATATACAATTAAAGGAATTATACAAGATAGTGTTTCAAGAAAAAAATCTCCATCATTAAAAATTTTAAAATTTTCTCCGAACAAAGCTGCCTTTCCATAAAAATAAAATGCAAAAAACAATTCCAGTAACAAATCATAGCTAATTACTAAAAATAAGATTATAAAAATATATTGCAATAAACTTTTCTTACTTTTCAAAATATCTCCCCCAAAAACTTTTAACTTAAATAGTTTACCACAAATTTTAAATATTAATAGTTATCAAAATAAATATTTATAATATTTTAACTATTTATTCAAAAGTAATTTCTTTATTTATTCTTTCTATTATTATAGATATAACCTTATATCTTCTCTGAAATCAGATATGAAATTTGAGAAATAATCATATATATTTTGTTTTTTTTAAGATTCTTTTTTAAATTTTTATCTACATATTATTTCTTATCTTCTTATCTGAAAACAAAAAAGAGAACTTCAGCATCTGAACATACCGAGTTCTCCGTAATGAATGAAAATATTAAAGTGTAATGGTTGGCTAAAGGACATAACAAAATTTCTTTGACAAATTTATATCTTCTCCGTTTCTCTCTTGATTAGCTTTAATATTTTATCTTTATATGTTTCCCCTGTGCCTTGCTTAAAATGTAGGTTTACAGTGTGTTTCGTCTTTCCAATGTCCATTATTAACTGTTTATATTGCAGTTTTTTTATCTCTCTTTTTTCTTCCATAAGTCCTCCTTTCCGTTTTTAGACAAAGAAAAAACAGCAAATCTTTGTGTTTTACTGTTTCAAAAATTATTCTATTCAATTAGACAAACTTGGAATTGTCTAATAAATCTTTTCAAATACTTCGCATATCATTGGAGCTTGTTCATAGAAATTTTTTCCTACCGATTTATATTCTTCAAAAAAGTAGCTGTCATGAACCTCTCTCCAATACTGATAGCTCCTATCACCTTCACCTTCATGCCATGCATGTTCCGGTGTAATTAAGTTATAAGGTATCATATACACTACTTTTGTTTGTGTAATACATACAGGCTCTTTAGAACCATTGAGAATTATATTATACTCTCCCACTTGTGGTATATCGTCTCCCATTTCATATAATTCAAATGCTGAAGTCGTAGCTGTCTTAATATTACAATTAACTAATTCTGCCAATTTATCAGCCATCTCTTTTGTATTGCCGAAACTCCAAGCTTGATATTTTATATCTATCGGTAATTTCTTTTCGTTGCAAAATTTAATCCAAAACTCTTTTACTTTATCATCCATTCAAATTACCTCCACAACTTCCAAACAGTAAACCTTTTTGATTTACTGTCCCTGTGTTAGTCATATTTAGTTGTTAATGTGACAAACTGGGATTTAAGATTTTCTTATGTTCTTTACATTCCAATTCATCAAATGCCTTCCCAAATGTCTATATACAAAAGTCTTGATTCCTGATAGCTCCTGATGATGATTTTTCATTAATTCATCCGGAGAATCATATACTCCAAAATCCTTAGTTATTCCCTCACTTTGTATGTATGTGTTGTTTCTGTCAAAATCAATTACTGGATGCTGAAAATCCTTTACCGCAACCCCATATCCGCAAAAAGATCCAGTGCAGTTTGCAAATTGTTTTTGCAACTTGGATAAGTATTTTTGATCCAGTATAAAAGCCTCCAGTTCATACCATTTATCTTCAAAATACACTTCAACCCAGCTGTGAAATATATTTTGGGGTGCATTTTTATAAACAAACCCACTCATTGCACCTTTTTGTAGTTGTTTATCTATGGTAAATCCATGGATTCGGCAAGGAATTTTGCAGGCACGAAGCAATGCCATAAAAAGAGTTCCTTTTGTATTGCATTGACCATATCCATCATCAAGAACTTTAGAAGCAGGAATACTGTCATCCACATTGTACCCAAATACTATATCATCTCTTACGAAATTATAAATAGCTTTAAGACAATCAAACTTATTTTCTTCTTCCCAACGCTTCATCTCTATTAATTTTTGAATACTCGGATTTGAAAAATCCAGCATTTTAGTTTCTTTCAAATATTGATTCATTTTAGTTTCCTTCACAAACTTTTAATTTTATCTCTTTTTCACCTTATGTTATACCATTTTTAAGCCATTTTTTCTATATCAATTTTCTGTGGCACTTGACAGTTACCTATGAAGTTAAAATACACATCAACTTGTTATTTTCTGTCTTTGCCTTGTCTTCCTCCTGTTGCTTCATGGATTACAACTTTTTCTATATACTCATTTATCATTGGTAGGCTGATGGGATAAGGACTTTATCTTTGGTTAATATATCTGCTATCTGTGTTCAATTTTCTTTTACTTATACATCTTCAAATTTATGTTTCATATGATAGTATCCACTTCTTGAGTCGCAATAAATACACCCATTAGTGCAGCCTCTGAATAAATTCATTCCATTCTTTGAAGAGAGAATTCCTTTTACTTCTTTAAAATGCACTTTACTACCCTAATTCCCTCTATTTTAACTTACAATTTTTCTTATGAGCTTTAAGCTTTTTCATTGCCCAATCATAATGACTTGAGGTTGCACTTACAAAATAGGAACCCAGTGTACTCCCCCCTGTCCACTTATAGACGCCTTTGGAAAACAATTCTTTGTCTGTAAATGTTTCAGCTAATGCTAAAACATCACTATGGGATTTATGAAACATTTCTGCTGCATCTTCAAGAGAAGTATTTTGATGTTTCTTCCAAAACTCAACATTCATATCTCCGTAAGTTTTCCAGTTATACGGCGCAGGCAAAAACGGTTTTTCTTCTCCTTTTTGATTGGAATGTACCCAATTCAAAATAAGCTGATGCCATTCATAGAGATGGATTAAAACATCTCTTAGGTTCTTATCTCTTTTCCAGTGGGCTTCTTTTTTCTTTTCATCTTTTGAAAAGTCAAATGGTGTATTTAACTCTTCCTCAGTCATCTTTGAGATAAATAAATTTAATTTTTCATAGTTTTCTTTAGCAGCAGCCATTAAATCATTTTTTGTCGTTGGTCTTGGCATATTTTTTTACTCCTTCCATCTCTTTAGAGTTGGGAAAAACTCCATCATCATTTTTCTTGCACTATCTTCATTCATATCTTTATTGGCTTCGACTACATGAGGAACGCATATCTCAATCATTTCCTCCATTGTTCCCTTAAAAGTAAATTCGCCTTTCTCAAAGCAATACTTACAATAATCTTCATTTACGCTTCCATCTGAATTTGTACCATAAAGCTCTGTTCCCTCTCCCATAGGCATGCCACAACATTGACAATATTTCGTATCCATTTTTTATTCCTCCTTATCTTTATTTAAGATAATTATATCTTACCATACTTGACACCATCTGTCATATTATATATTTTTCTGCCATTTTATTTATCATTTTTTTAATTTGCATTCTAACTTCTTCAGGTTCCAATACTTCTGCTTCATCTCCAAATGAAAAAATATAATTATATAAGTTATAGTCATTCGGTATTTCTATTTCAGTATATAAATTTCCGTCATTATCTTCTGTAATTTCTCCGTTTAGTTCATCATATACCCTGAAAGCAACTTTTCGATCAAACTTAACTTTTATATTCACTGTATTCTCATGTGGCGTTTCTTTTTTGAGTATTACATCTTCAAAGTTGTCATCAAACTTTTCAGTATGGATTTCTAAATTCTTTATCCTGGACAATTTGAAATATCTGAAATCATTTCTGAGTAAACATAGGGCATATAGATACCAATCCTGACTCTTGAAAAGTAATCTTACAGGTTTAACGATTCTGTTTGTTTCTTTTTTATTGCTGCTAAAATATGTGAATGAAATAATACTCTTACTTAAAATTGCAGATTTAATGCTATTAAATATTTTTTCATACATCTTATTGTTTTGCCAATTATTAAAATCAACTTCTATCCAACTGGTATTTTTCATTTTAAAGAGTGCAGAAAGTTTTGTTAGAAGCTCATTCTCATGCTGTATTGCGGTATTATCCAATCCTTGAAGAGCTGACATAATTTGTTGTTTCTCGTTTTCAGACAGTAGTGATTTATTAAGTACAAAATCTTCAGCAATTTCTATTCCGCCGCCCTTTCCTTGCGTTGCATAGATTGGAATACCGGCACTGCTGATAGAGTCAATATCTCTATAAATTGTTCTAACTGATACCTCAAATTTATCTGCAAGATCACTTGCCGTAACTTTTCCTTTTTCTAAAATGTAATACAGTATCCTAAACAATCTATTATCTTTCATCGTCTTAACATCTCCTATGTTTATTATACCATAATAACTTGACATCTATTGTCATATTATCTGAGATATTTCTTTTACAAAACTTATACTATATCTCATTTGATATAATTATAATATAAATTTAAAACTCACTTAACGCTTAATCTATAACTTATTCTTTTATAGCAAGCATAGTAAGCGTATACCTGCTTATGAAAAAATTGATTAAGTCGATCCATTATTAAGCTGCTTATTTTTTTAATGCTTTAGCGGTAAATTAAAATAAACCAACTAATATATTAGTTGGTTTATTTTAATTTAAATTTTTATTATATATAATATTATTCTTCTATCTTATCAATAAAGAACATTTTTATCGCTGAAACTATTTGTAGTATAAAAATGAATAATACAACAAATCCTCCTGCCGCAGCAAGTGCTTTTACACCTTCAACTCCTTGTTCTCTTCCGCCGAACGCTGCCATAATTATAGCTATTATACCTATAGTAACTCCCCAAACTACTTTTAAATATCTTGGAGCTTCAGAACCTATCGGTATATTCTTAATACACATTGATGCAACATTATTAGTTGTAGCATCGGCTGCTGTTACAAATGATATTAATATTACAAATAGATTTATTGGAATAAGTATTACACTTAATGGCATGTTCTTTATAAATTCAAATAGTGCTGTTACAGCATTTGAATTTTGAATTGTAGCAACCAAGTCCATTTGTCCTGTTAATTGCATATTTATTGCAGTGTTTCCCCATACGCCAAACCAAATGATACCGAATACTGATGGAAGAATTAAGTTAACTATTAAGCATTCTCTTATAGTTCTACCATAAGAAATTTGTCCTAAAAATATTCCTGTTACAGGTGCATAAGCTATCCATACAGACCAGTCAAATAAAGTCCAAGAACGTGTTAACGGTGCCCCTCCTATATCTATAGGATCAAGTCCCCATAACCAGAAATTATTAAACCACTCAGCTAATCCTGCTGTTGTATTTCTCAATATAAAAAGAGTAGGTCCGGCTACAAATAAGAATATAAGTAATCCATAATAGAAATATGCGTTAATTCCTGCCAATTTTTTAAGTCCATTATCTAATCCCACATAAGAAGAAAGTGTAAATAGTGCAACTATAATAACGCCTACTGCAAGGAATAATCCAAATGAATTTTCAAAGCCGTAAGAAGAATTTAATCCTGTAGTTATCAAAACTATACACATTGTAAGTCCTGATGATAGCCCTAAGATTATAGCAAGCATTGAAAGTGTATCTATTATATTTGCAATAAATCCTTTTCTAATTTTTTCTCCAAATACAGGTTCAAGTGTAGAAGTTACATTCAATTGTTTTTTCTTGTTAAAATATACATAAGCTACTACAATCCCTGCAAGAGCATACATTGCATAAGGTATAAATGTCCAGTTATAAAAACTTCTTCCCATAGCAAATCTTGCCGCTTCTGCTGTTCCGGGCTTAATTCCAAGAGCATCCAATTCCCCATACACATTTCCTAAATATATTAGAGGTTCATTTACACCCCAACTTACTATACCTGTTGCAACTCCACCTGTTAATGTCATTGCAAACCATGTCCAAAAAGAATACTTCGGCATTGCATCTTTTCCACCTATTCTTATTGAACCAACTTTAGAAAACATTATAACTAATGTAACTATCAAAACTGCTACACTGACTATTTGATATAACCATCCAAAACTTTCAAGTGACCAACCAAAAAACTTATTTGACATACTTGCTAAAGCTTCATTATTTACTATACCTATTATTGCTGCTAAAAGTGTAAGTGCAAAAGCTGGTATAAAAACCGGCCATCTTATTTCTTTTTTATCAATTTTTTTCTCACTCATTTATTCCACCTCTAAAATTTCTAATAATTTTTTAGATTTTATTACTTCATAAACCTTTTCTATATCTCTACTTAAATTTCTATCTTTATCATAGAAAGGTACCGCATCTCTAATTACCTTGTATGCAAGCGAAGTAGTCTTTCCAAGTTTCTTATTTCCTCTAAGGTCAATTGCCTGTGCTGCATGCATTGCCTCTATACCGATAATATATCTTATATTATCAAGCATTTGGAAAATCTTATAACAAGCAAGAGGTAAATTACTTGCATGGTCTTCTATTGTTCCGGCAAGAGAATAAAAATCCATAGATGAAGGATTTGCAAGTCCTCTATTTTGAGTATCAAGCA
>NZ_GL349422.1:1151514-1163825 GCF_000090945.1 Peptoniphilus sp. oral taxon 386 str. F0131
TCTTTATCATAGAAAGGTACCGCATCTCTAATTACCTTGTATGCAAGCGAAGTAGTCTTTCCAAGTTTCTTATTTCCTCTAAGGTCAATTGCCTGTGCTGCATGCATTGCCTCTATACCGATAATATATCTTATATTATCAAGCATTTGGAAAATCTTATAACAAGCAAGAGGTAAATTACTTGCATGGTCTTCTATTGTTCCGGCAAGAGAATAAAAATCCATAGATGAAGGATTTGCAAGTCCTCTATTTTGAGTATCAAGCATTGTATATGTCTTTTGAATAGTTCCAAAAGCTATTGTTTCAACTTCCTTTGGTGTTAAAAATCTATTCAACTTAGTAAATGCAGGATCCGCCAATTTTATCATTCTGTAACAAGAAGATTTAGATAAATGACTAAGCGCTACTGCCAACATTTCAACTCCTATTGCCAAAGATGTTATTTCAAAATTTGCACTTACAAATGATGATTTTTCATCTATTATTATGCATGGATTATCATCTGTTGTATTCATAGTTATTCCAAGTTGCTCTTTTACATATTCCATTACGTCATACATTGTACCATTAACAGAATGGGCACATCTAAAACTTAATGGATCTTGTAATGCTCTTTCAGGATCATATTCATGAAGATAACTTCCTTCTAAGTATTCTCTACACATTTTTGCAACTTTTTCTTGACCCTTGATCGCTCTAACTTCATTAACATCTTCTCTAAGCTGTTCCATAACGCCGTTTAGGCCCTCTAAACTCATACAGAATATTATAGTAGACATTTTTACTATATCTTCTATTTCTTTAAGTAAAATTGCAGTCATAGCCTCTCCCTGTGCATTACAAGAAACTATACTAAGACCATCTTTGGGACCAAGCTTTGCAGGTTTTAACCCAACTTTGTTCATAGCATCTGTTGAATTCATAACTTCTCCGTTAAAAGTTACATCTTCTTCACCTATAAAAGCAAGACCTATGTGAGAAAGTGTTGTTATGTCAGCCTCTCCTATTGAAGATCTCATAGGAATTCTCGGATGAATTCCATAATTTAGAAAATCTCTATAGTGATGCAACAATTCCGCAGATATTCCGGTATGTCCTGTTAAAGCTTTATTTAACCTTAAAAGTAAAATTGCCCTTACATGCTCATCCGGGTGATATGGTTTAACACCAAGACAATGACTGTTTAATAAATTTTTATTATATGCTGCAAAAAAATCTTCATCAAATTCTTTGTCTTTGTTCCAACCTACACCTCTGTTTAATCCATATACCGGCTTACCCTCAGCTGCCATATCAAATAAAATTTGTCTGGCATCTCTTACTCTTTTTTCGGCATCATCAGAAATTTCAACTTGTCTGTTAGAATATGCTACACTGTAAACATCTTCAAGTGTCAATGGAGCTCCTGTTAAAATTAATTTCTCCATTTTATTCCTCCTCTCTTAATTTTTCTATGCTCTTTATAATATTTTCCGGATTTGCCGGATAATTGGTAATATTAGTTCCAAGAGCATGATTTATTGCATTTAAAACTGCCGGAGCAGGTGCAACCGCTGATAATTCTCCTACGCTTTTTAATCCGTAAGGAGCCGTTTCATCATCACTTTCCACTAAAATAACCTCTACATTAGGCATATCTTGTGCATTTAAAGTGTGATACTTTGATAGACTTGCATTTTTTACATATCCATCTTTATCTATTACAACTTCTTCTGAAATAGCCATTCCTAAGACAAATTGACAACCTCCGTGAATTTGTCCTTCAACCAGCATAGGATTGATAGGCTTCCCTATATCATGTACAGCTAATAACTTTACGATTTCTACAAATCCTGTTTTTTTATCAACCTTAACTTCCGCAAAACAAGCTGCAAGTGCAGCCGGATTTCCTTTTGGTACATGGTGTACATATACTGAAGTAGGATCGAATAAAAATTTTTCCCTCAATGACGCTATTTCTCCATAACTATATTTTTCATCAGAATTTCTAACCAATACATATCCATCATCTATATATAAATCATTCTTATTTAGTTTTTTAACCTTTTCTAATGTATCAAAAAGCTTTTCTTTTAATTTTTCAGCTGCCTCTATTATTGCTCCTCCACTTACAAAGCTTACTCTACTTGCCTGAGTTCCTGCAGCATCATATGGAGAAATGAACGTATCAGCCTCAGGAATGGAAATCATTTTAGGGTCAAGATCGAGTTCCTCTGCCGCAACTTGTACAAGAGATGCAACCGTACCGCAACCTTGCTCGTGTATAGCATTTTTTATCAATACACTTCCATCTGCGGAAAGAATCATTTCAATATTTGTAAAATCCGGAAAAGCTCCAAGATAACCATTACCGTGACTTGCACAAGCAACTCCTACTCCATAAGAATATCTATCCGTATTCTTTTCCCTTATATGATTAAATTTTTCTTTCCAATCAAAAGCTTCCATTCCTTTTATGATGCATTCCTTTATTGCGGCTTTACCAAGATTCGGTCCGCCCACAGGATCATCATCATATGGATCTATTAAATTTTTTAACCTGAATTCACAAGGATCCATCCCGATTTTTAACGCAGCATTAGTTATATTTATTTCTGAAACCGCATGAGCCTGTGGTCCCCCATACGCTCTACATGCTCCTCCAGGAATTGCATTAGTATAATATGCTCTACCTTCAAATTCTTGATTTTTTATTTTGTATAATCTGAATAATTTTTTTGCAAAAGCATTTGTAATACTTATATTGTTCGTATCATATGCTCCACCGTCTACTTCAGTAGATATTTTTCTACCAAGTATTGTTCCATCCTTATTGATGGCAGTTTTAACACTTACCCTCATATAATTTCTTGTAAATGTTCCTTTTATGCTTTGTTCTCTATCCATATATAAAAGGACCGGCCTTTTTAACTTCCATGCAACAGCTCCAACTATAATTTCTAAAAGAGGTTGTTGCTTTCCTCCGAAAGAACCGCCCATCAAGGATTTTATAACTCTAACTTTATTATATGGAATTCCAAGTACATTTGACAAATGCATTTGTATTGCAAAAACTATTTGACTTGGGCTTGACACTACCAAATTCCCAAATTCATCAATTTCTCCAAGTGCAACATGGTTTTCTATGGCAAGATGATGTGTTCTTGGAGTAGAACCTCTGTCTTCAATTATATAGTCTGCTTCTTTGCATACCTTTTCAAAATCTCCACACGCCAAATGTTTTTCATAGGCAAGATTTGAATCTCTTTTTATTACTATTTCATCTTTTTTTGCTTCATCAATGCCAATTACTGCGGGCAATTCTTCATAGTTTATCTTTAACTTCATAATAGCTTCTTCAACTGCAATTCTGGTTTCTCCAATCACAATTGCAATTCTATCGCCTACATATCTTGCTCTTTCATTAAGTACACACTCATCTTTATAACCTGACACACCTGAAAACCATTCCATTGAATTATACATTTTTTGCGGCAAGTCACTATGTGTTAAAATAGAATGAATGCCTTCTACTTTCATAGCTTCACTACAATCAAAACTTATATTTGCATGTGGCTTTTCACTTAAAACAAGTTTTGCATAGAGCATATCATATTTTTTTATATCGCCTATAAATTTTGCTTTCCCTGTAACTCTACTAAGGGAATCCTCTCTAATTAAACTTTTCCCTATATATTTATATTGACTCATTTTAAATCTCCCAATAAATCTTCAACTAAACCTTCAATTGCAATTCTTTTATAATATTTTGAAGATCTTGTCGGAATTGCAAGTTCAATTTCTCTAAATGCCAATTCTTGTATTTTTGTAATATCAATATCATTTAGCCTTTTATTTAAAATTTCTTCCTCAATAAGTTTCGCTTCAACCGGCTTTACTCCGACCGCTCCTAAATATACACTTGCATTTAAAATTACATCCTCAGACATTTCTAAATCCATTGCACAACTTATTTTTGATATTGTTACTGCAATTCTCGAACCGACTTTTCTAAACGCACTTATTCTATTTTTCTTTTTTATAATTATTTCGCATATAACTTCATTTTTTGTCAAAGATGTTTTTTCTCTTCCGATTACAACATCGTAAATAGGCACAATCCTAAAACCGTTTTCAGGGTTATATATTTTTATATCAGCTCCATAGGAAAACATAGTAAGCATAGTATCTGCAGACTGCGATGCATTGGCAATATTTCCTCCAATTGTAGCCTTATTCCTTATTTGTTCAGAGCCGAGATTATATGCTGCATTATAAAGTGCAGTAAGCTTATTTTTTATTAATTCACTTTCACAAAGTTCTGTCATAGTTACAACAGAACCTATATATATATATTCTTCGTCTTCACTAATATTTTTCCAATCACTGATTTTTGTCAAATCAACAATGCTGTATTCTGTAATATTATTTTTTTTAAGATGTATTATTAAATCAGTTCCACCTGCAATAAAAAATGTATTTTCAGGTGCATTCAATAAAACATTTTTTAACTCAATTTCATTTTTAGGTGAATAAAACATTATTTCCCCTCCTTAATTGCAGAATCAATAGCCTCGATAATTTTTTTATAGCCTGTACATCTACAAATATTACCTTCTATTGCTCTTTTTATATCATTAAGAGTGGGATTTTCATTATTCATCATTAGCGCCTTTGCACTCATCAAAAACCCGGGAGAACAAAATCCGCATTGAACCGCTCCATGTTCTATAAATTTTTTTTGTAATATATCAAGCTCTCCATTTTGCTGTAAGCCCTCAACTGTTAAAATTTCACAACCGTCAACTTGACCTGCAAGAACTAAACAAGATGCAACTGCCTTTTTATCAATTATGACAGTACAAGCTCCACATTCTCCCTCAGAACATCCTTCTTTTGTCCCTGTCAGTTTCAAATCATCTCTGAGAAAATCTATTAATCTTAATTTTTCACTTACATCGGTCTCATATTCTATTCCATTTACTTTTGTTTTAATAATCATATTCTTCACCCACAATAATACTCTATACCTTAATTCCTTGTTAATGTATTAAACTAAATATAGAATACTATCTTATTGTCTAATTAAAGTCTAATTTTAAATATTTTTTATTATGGTGTTGTTTTTATTTAAGATTCAATATTTTTTATTTTAATTAGACGGAAATTACTAAATTAATAATATAATGAATTTATCAGTTATTGCTCAAGTCAAATTTTTTTAATTATAACACTTCATTTACTAATTTAGTATTTCGAAATATTATTTTGTATTTTTTTTAATACTATTTAATAGTGTTTTATCAACGATATGCAATTAGTAAATTTATATGATAACTTTTATTTATTTGTAATTTCCAAGCTATTTTTTTGTGTTATAATTAATTTGTATAAAATTATTAATGGGGTGTAAATATGTATAAAATTTTGAATAAAGAGTGTCTTGCTCCAAATATCTACTTAATGGATGTATATGCTCCTCGCATTGCAGCTTCAGCAAAGCCCGGACAATTTATTATTGTAATTGCCGATAAATATTCAGAGAGAATTCCTCTTACAATTTGTGATTACAATAAAGAAAAAGGTACCGTCCAAATAGTAGTTCAAGTAATTGGTGAATCTACTAAAAAAATATGTAATTATAACATAAATGAATCTTTTGCAGATTTTGTAGGTCCATTGGGACATCCTTCAGAATTTATAGAAGATAATCTAAATACTCTAAAAAGCAGAAAATATTTATTTGTTGCAGGTGGTGTCGGAACTGCGCCTGTATATCCTCAAGTTAAATGGCTTTTCGAACATGGGATTGATGTAGATGTAATAATAGGTGCAAAATCAAAAGAATTTGTAATATTAGAAGATAAATTAAAAGCAGTATCAAAAAATTTATATATCACAACAGATGACGGAAGCTATGGATTTAAAGGTCTTGTAACTAATAAAATTGTAGATTTAATCGAAAATGAAAATAAAAAATATGATATATGCGTTTCAATCGGTCCTATGATTATGATGAAGTTTGTATGTCAAACAACTAAAAACTACAATTTAAAAACTATAGTTTCATTAAATCCTATTATGGTTGACGGTACCGGAATGTGTGGAGCTTGCCGTGTAAATATTGGCGGAGTAAATAAATTTGCATGTGTTGACGGTCCGGAATTTGATGGACATCTTGTAGATTTTGATTCAGCTATAAAAAGACAATCTCAGTACAAAAATAATCCTGAAAAATTATTAAAAGATAATAAGGAACATACTTGTTCACTTGAAATTGCCGTTGAAAAACAACATAGAGAAATTGAAAACGAGAAAGCTGATAGATTTAAACGTACTCCTATTTCAGAACAGCCTGCAAATATTAGAAATAAAAATTTCGAAGAAGTGTGTCTCGGATATACTGAAGAAGAAGCTGTTATAGAAGCTAAGCGATGTCTTAATTGTAAAAATCCTCTATGTGTCGGCGGATGTCCTGTATCAATAAATATTCCTGAATTTATCAAAGCAATTGCAAATTCAGAATTTGGAAAATCTGCTGAAATTCTATCTCGCTATACTGCTCTGCCTGCAGTTTGCGGAAGAGTTTGTCCACAAGAAACTCAATGTGAGCAAAGATGTATTCTCACAAAAAGAGGCGACGCTGTTGCAATTGGAAAATTAGAAAGATTTGCAGCAGATTATGCAAGAAAAAATAACATAAAACTAAATGAAAAACCTGAACCGAACGGACATAAAGTAGCTATAGTCGGAGCAGGACCGGCCGGTCTTACATGTGCGGGAGAACTTGCAAAATTAGGATATGATGTAACTGTCTTTGAAGCTCTACATCAAGCAGGCGGTGTTTTAGTATATGGAATACCGGAATTCCGTCTACCGGATGAAGTTGTAAATCACGAGGTTAAAAATCTATTAAACCTTGGTGTTAAAATTGAAAATGATATAATTATAGGAAGAACAATAACTATAGATCAAATTCTAGACCAAGGTTTTGAAGCGGTATTTATAGGCTCAGGTGCAGGATTACCAAGTTTTATGAATATACCGGGTGAAAACTTAAATGGCGTATATTCTGCAAATGAATTTTTAACAAGAAATAATCTTATGAGATCATTTGAAAAAGAATATGACACCCCAATAAATGTAGGTAATAAGGTTGCGGTTATTGGTGGCGGAAATGTTGCAATGGACGCTGCAAGAGTTGCAAAAAGACTTGGAGCCGATGTATCAATCTTATACCGTAGAACGGAAGCAGAACTTCCTGCAAGAGTTGAGGAAGTTCATCACGCAAAAGAAGAAGGAATCAAATTTGAAATGCTCACTGCTCCTATAGAAATTATAGGCAGCGATGATGGTTGGGTAAAATCACTTAAATGTGTTAAAAATGAACTTGGAGAACCTGATGATTCAGGAAGAAGGCGTCCTATTCAAATACCAAACTCAGAATACGAAGAAGAATTCCAAACAATTATAATGGCACTTGGAACTTCCCCTAATCCGTTAATTTCTCAAACTACAAAAAATTTGGACACAAACAGGAAAGGATGTATAGTAGCAGATGATTTCGGACAAACATCAAGACCTGAAATTTTTGCAGGCGGAGATGCTGTAACAGGAGCTGCAACAGTAATTTTAGCAATGGGTGCCGGAAAGACGGCAGCTGAAAAAATTGATGAATATATAAAAAATAAGCAGTAATAAACTGCTTATTTTTCTTTATATTCAATTCCATTTCCCACTTCACTTTTAATTATAGCTTCTTGTCTTTCAAGCTTTTCCAAAATTTCATCTAAATCAATATCGGATATATCAAAAGTTTCCTTCAATTCAACCCTAAAAACCCGTTTATATTGCTTTATGAAATCCAAAATATGTTTTTCATCAGCTATAATGTCTCTCTTTTTTAAATTTGAAAACTTATCTATAAATTCAATCAACTGATTTTTAGTTTTATATCCTCTGATTACATGCTCTCTCTTCTTTTCATCCACATACATAAAATTTGGAAATGTAACCATTCTTCTATCAAATGTTGCAATTCTGTCATTTAAAAATTCTTCCTTTGAAAAATCTCTAAAATTTTCTATAAATTTTACCCTATCAATACCAATCTCTTGTGCAATATCTGCACATATATTTTCATCCATAGTATTTAGTCCATCTAACATGGTTGCTTCTCTTAATTTCCTAAGAAATTTATTTGAAAGCGAAAATTCCGTTATTCTTGCAGCAATAAAAGCACAATCTATTATATTTGTACTTGGATTTTTTCTTGATAAAAGATTCGGTGCTTTTATCATTATAGGCATACCATGAATATTAGAGCCTGTTTGCCAGATTTGAAGTAAAATTTTATTAGCCATTTCATCAGAATCATTATCTTTCATATTCATAGGAAGTATATCGTGATAATCGGAGATCATTCCCGCCATTATATTATCCATTTCAATTTTTCCGCAATATATATAATCTATCGCCCTAAGTACTTTTTCTTCACCATATGACCAAGTACATACTGCATCTGAAAATATTGTAAGTTTCATAAAATACCTCCTTTTTATTTCTACCCTTTTATTTTATTTTAAATAATTTATTTTATTAAACTTATTTAAGTAATTATTTTTTCAATATATTGTATATATCTTCAATATTCGCTTGAAATAAAACACTACATATTGTATAATATTTTCATAAAATAATTAGGGGTGTTTAAAATGACAGAAGTAATTAAAAGAAATGGTGTAAAAGTACCTTTCGATGCTAATAAAATTGAAATAGCAATAGAAAAAGCAATGCATTCAAGCAATGGAATTTTTATTGAAGATCAAGCAAAAACTATTGCTAAAGAAATCGAAAATTATGCAAATACGTTAGAAGATGCAATATCAATTTATGACATAGAAGAACAAGTATATTATAAGCTAATACAATACAATAATCCTGCAACGGCAAGGTCATACGAATCATATAAATCAGTTCAATCATTTAAAAGAGAACAAAATACCACTGACAAAGAAATTTTAGGTCTTCTTAACCAAACAAACTTTAATGTAATGGATGAAAACTCAAATAAGAATGCAATCATTGCATCTACACAAAGAGATTTGATTGCAGGAGAAGTTTCAAAAGACATAGCTAAAAGAAAAATGATTCCTGCTGATTTAGTTGAGGCACATGACAGCGGAGCTATTCATATACATGATATGGATTATATTATTCAACCTATTTTTAATTGTTGTCTTGTAAACATGAAAGATATGCTCGATAAAGGCACAGTTGTAAATGGAAAAATGATTGAAACTCCCAAATCATTTCAAGTTGCCTGCAATGTAATGACTCAAATCATAGCTCAAATAGCATCAAACCAATATGGCGGTCAATCTATAAACATCTCTTGTTTAGGTAAATACTTAAGAAAATCTTATGAGAAAAATCTAAATCTTGCAATTGAAACTCTCGGTGATGTAGAACTTGCTGAAAAAATGGCAAATAAAATGACCCAAAAAGATTTAGAAAGTGGAATTCAAACAATTCAATACCAAATAAATACTCTAATGACTTCAAATGGTCAAGCACCTTTTGTAACATTATTCATGCACTTGGAAGATAATGATCCTTATATTGACGAAGTTGCACAAATAATTGAAGAAATATTAAAACAAAGAATTAAAGGAATTAAAAATGATGCAGGAGTATATGTAACTCCGGCTTTTCCAAAATTAATATATGTACTTGATGAAAACAATATAAGACGAGATTCTAAGTACTACTATCTAACAAGTCTATCAATAAGATGTACTGCAAAGAGAATGTATCCTGATTATATAAGTGCAAAAAAAATGAAAAATAATTACGAAGGTAATGTATTTAGCCCAATGGGTTGTAGAGCTTTTTTACCTGCGTGGAAAAATGAAAAGGGTCAATATCAATTTGAAGGCAGATTTAATATGGGTGCTTGCTCTATAAATCTTCCCCAGGTTGCAATACTTGCAAATGGAGATGAAAAAAAATTCTTCGAAATCTTAGAAAAAAGATTAGAACTTGTAAAAAGAATAGGCGTTATAAGATATGAACATCTTAAAAATGTAACAAGTGATTCTTCTCCAATACACTGGCAACACGGTGCAATAGCAAGACTTGGAAAACATGAATCAATAGCACCTCTGCTATTAAATGGATATTCAACTGTTTCTCTTGGTTATATCGGCATATATGAAGCTACAATATTAACCAAAGGTGTTTCTCATACAGATCCTGTTGGATATGAATTTGCAATGAAAATAATGGATCATTTAAATGATGCCGTTAAGAGATGGACGGAAGAAATAGGAATAAAATTTACATTATACGCTACCCCGGCAGAAAGTCTAACTCACAGATTCTGCTCCATTGATAAAAATAGATTCGGGGTAATTGAAAATGTAACAGATAAGGGATATTACACCAACTCCTTTCATGTTGATGTAAGAGAAGATATTTCCGCATTTGAAAAATTTACCTTTGAATCAAAATTCCAAGACAGATCAACCGGAGGATGTATATCCTATGTAGAAATCCCTAATATGGGACATAACCTTGAGGCTCTTGAAACGTTAGTTAAATTTATATATGACAACATTCAATATGCAGAATTTAATACAAAGAGTGATTATTGTGCCGAGTGTGGTTTTGATGGAGAAATCAAGCTAAATGATGAAAATAAATGGGAATGCCCTCAATGTGGTAATAAAGATAAGGCCACACTTACAGTTGTAAGAAGAACTTGCGGATATCTTGGAGAAAACTTCTGGAATGAGGGAAGGACAAAAGAAATTAACAGTAGGGTGCTTCACATATAATGAAATATGGACAAATAAGACAATTTGATATAGCTAATGGTCCCGGAATCAGAACAACCTTTTTCGTAACGGGTTGTACTCATAATTGCCCTGATTGTTTTAACAAAGAATACCAGGATTTTTCTTTTGGAAATGTTTGGACGGAAAAAGAAACTCAAATGGTAATAGATTATTTAAAAAACGAATCTGTAAGCGGACTTACAATTCTCGGCGGTGAACCATTCCAAAATACTAAAGATTTAATACCGATTGTTAAAAAAATTAAAGCCAATTCAGAAAAAAGTATTTGGATATATTCGGGATATACCTATGAACAATTGATATCCGATAAATTAAAAAAGGAACTTTTATCCCTATGTGATGTATTGATTGACGGATTGTTTATAAAAGAATTAAAAGACTTAAACCTACATTTTCGCGGTTCTTCAAATCAAAGAATAATAGATATACAAAAATCACTTGAACTGAATCAAGTAAACTTAATAAACATATAAGGAGCGTTAAGCTCCTTATTTTTATATTGCGATATAATCGGTATATGCTCAAAATAATTTGTTACTATCCTACTTATAAGAATGTATACTTTCTCATCTCTTTTGGAAATTTCTAATTTAACTTAAATTCTTTTTACAAATATATTATAAGATATTGATATTTAAATAAAGCCTTTAATTTTTTCTTACATAAACAAAAAATCCTCCTAAATTAGGAGGACTTCTATAAACTTATTATAATTCTACTATCGCTTCTATTTCTATTAGAGCATCTTTTGGTAATCTTGCTACCTCTACACAGCTTCTTGCCGGTTTATGGTCTGTAAAATATTCTGAATATACTTCATTTACAGCAGCAAAATTATTCATATCAGATAAAAATATATTTACTTTTATAGCCTTGTTAAAATTTGAACCTTCATTTTCAACTATAGCTTTAACATTTTCAAGACTTTGTCTTGCAGCTTTTTGAATATCATCTGATACCAATTCTCCGGTTTCAGGAATTAGTGGAATTTGACCTGAAGTAAAAAGTAAATTTCCAACTACTGCTCCTTGTGAATATGGACCTACTGCTGCCGGTGCTTTTTCTGTGTGTGTTAATCTAACGCTCATTAGTCTTCCTCCTCTTTAACTCTAAAATTTTCTTCATCTGACCACAATCTTTCAATATTATAATATTCTCTCTCATCTTTGTGGAATACATGTACTATTATATCATCATAATCAAGCAAAATCCATCTCATAGAATTTTTTCCCGACTTATTTGAAAGTTCATATCCTTCTTCACTCATCTTATCTTCTATTTCATCTGCAAGAGCATTAACCTGATTAGAAGAATTACCGCTAACTATTACAAAATAATCGGCTATTGAACTAAGACCTTTGATATCAAGAACCTTTATATCTGTTCCCTTCTTATCTTCACACGATTTTACAATTATATCCAACTTCTTATTTTCCATAACTCCTCCTTATTTTAATCCTAAATTTACCAAAA
>NZ_GL349422.1:1164001-1166809 GCF_000090945.1 Peptoniphilus sp. oral taxon 386 str. F0131
CAAAATCCATCTCATAGAATTTTTTCCCGACTTATTTGAAAGTTCATATCCTTCTTCACTCATCTTATCTTCTATTTCATCTGCAAGAGCATTAACCTGATTAGAAGAATTACCGCTAACTATTACAAAATAATCGGCTATTGAACTAAGACCTTTGATATCAAGAACCTTTATATCTGTTCCCTTCTTATCTTCACACGATTTTACAATTATATCCAACTTCTTATTTTCCATAACTCCTCCTTATTTTAATCCTAAATTTACCAAAATAGCATCCATTTCATTTTTATCTACAAAGAAATAAGAGATTTTATTCTTATATCCCGCATTTCCGGGTACTGTCATGGTCTCTATATTTTCTGCCGAATACTTTCTAACATTAAGTCCAATCTTAACTATTTTAGAAAAAGGAATATTACTCTTTGTATACTTATCATAACTTCTTAAAAATATAGGAAATTTTACAAATGTTGCAGGCGACTTTGCTTTTTGTATAAATGAAGAAACAAACTGTTGCTGCGCCTGTACTCTTCCTAAATCTTGATTTTTATATCCTTTCCTAAATCTCAAAAATTGAATTGCTTCATCACCTTTAAGCTTTTGCATTCCCTGTTTTAGATGTATTTTCAACGGAGGATCTGCCCACAAATCTTCATAATCCATATCCATCGGAACATCAACATTTACTCCACCTATTATATTTACAATATCTTTTACAAATTTATAATCAACTGCTATATAATTTTCTATATTAGTTCCAAGAAGATTATTTACCGTACTAAGTGTAAGATCAGCACCGCCATAATTATAAGAGTGATTAATTTTTTGCTTTCCATGTCCTTCTATATTCGCATAAGTATCCCTAGGTATAGAAATTAAATTTACTTTTCCGCTTTCCAAATTTACATTTACAAGCATAATTGTATCTGAACGTGTATTTTGAGCCTTATCAATATTTAAACTATCTACCCCTAACAGCAAAAATGTTATGTTATCATTAGAACTTATAATTTCTTTAAAAAAATCACCCGGCTTTTCTACATGATTCTTTAATATAAAGTATAATGTAGAACCTAAAAATAAAAATACTATTAAAATTAAAGTAAGTAAAAATGATTTAAAAAATTGTTTCATTTTCAATCTCCAATATATAATTTCTTGCAAGTAATGTATCTGTCGCTATATAACTATTAGAATTACAAAGATGTATTATAGTATTATTTAAACTGAAATATACAGCTTTATTAATATTTGTTCGTGCAAGAGTTCTTGCCAATTCAACTTCAGGAAAATTCCTTCCCGGTTCAATATAATCTGCAATAAACACTATCTTTTCTAAAAGACTCATCCCTATTCTTCCTGTTGTATGCCATCTTATCGAATTTAAAATATCTTCATCTTCAATACCGTAATCCGCTTTAGCAATTAATGCCCCAAGGTGCCCATGTATTATCTGAGGATTCATCTTCATATCATGTGTAAGTTTAAGACCATATTCTATGCATTTACTGTGCAATAAATCTACATTTTTAATCTTTGCACAGTCATGATAATATCCCGCAATGGCAGCTTTTCTTTTATCTTCTCCGTAAATTTTTGAAAGTTCTATAGCAACATCCATAACTCTTAGAGAGTGTTCATATCTTTTTTGCCCTATAAGAGCTATTATCTTATCTTTATTTTCTTGCATATCAGCCTCTATAAAGTTTATTATCATTAATATATATTATAACATTATCAGGAACTAAATACTTAACACTTTTATTTAATTTAAATCTATTTCGCAAATCAGTAGATGAGATTTCATAAAGTGGAGTTTCTACAACATGAACTGTTGCATTATATTTTTCTAATTCTTTAAGTTCTTTTCTCAAATCTTCAGAAGCTGTATAATTCGGTCTTACAGCACATATAAACTCAACTTCTTCTGAAAGTTCATCAAATTTTTTCCATGTTCTTAATTGAAACAATGTATCTGAGCCTATTATAAAGTAAAATTTACCGTCAAGTTTATTTTTAAGCTGCTTAACAGTATCTATACTATAACTGTTACCAATTTTATTTGTTTCTATATCCGAAATCATAAAATTTTCATTATCTTCTATTGCTATAGAAGTCATCTCAAATCTAAATTTTGCATCAATAGTTTTTTTGTGTGGAGGATTGCCTGTAGGAATAAAAATTATTTTATCAAGCTCCATCTCAATTCTGATATATTCACTAATCATTAAATGACCAAAATGAATAGGATTAAATGTTCCTCCCATTATTCCATATTTTTTCATTATAATTCTATTTTTTTATTTTCCTTTGATTCCCTATAAATTGTAAGTTTGTTTCCTATTTGCTGAACAAACTCCGCTCCCGTTTGCTCAAGTATTTCTTCAACAATTTCTCTTGCATACACAGGAGAATTTTTCAGAACTGTTATTTTAACCAGTTCATGATACTCCAATAATTCATCTATTTGTTTAATTAAATTTTCAGTAACACCATTTTTACCAACTTGCAAAAGTGGATTTAATGTGTTAGCTAAAGATTTTAAATAAGATCTTTGTCTACCTGTAATCATCAATACCTCTATTCAAAAAATTCAAATTCATAACCTAAAATAAATACACTGTCTCCTTCAGATATTCCAAGAGATTTTAATTTATCAACAACATTATTCTTTCTCAAATTTTCTTGGAAATACTTCAAAGAATAAATATCCTCAAAATTAGTAGAGTGAAGAAGCTTTTCAATATAAGGTCCATCAACTATATATTTATTATCTTCAATATATACATTAATCCCTTCTTCTCTTTT
>NZ_GL349422.1:1167006-1186552 GCF_000090945.1 Peptoniphilus sp. oral taxon 386 str. F0131
TGTGTTAGCTAAAGATTTTTAAATAAGATCTTTGTCTACCTGTAATCATCAATACCTCTATTCAAAAAATTCAAATTCATAACCTAAAATAAATACACTGTCTCCTTCAGATATTCCAAGAGATTTTAATTTATCAACAACATTATTCTTTCTCAAATTTTCTTGGAAATACTTCAAAGAATAAATATCCTCAAAATTAGTAGAGTGAAGAAGCTTTTCAATATAAGGTCCATCAACTATATATTTATTATCTTCAATATATACATTAATCCCTTCTTCTCTTTTTTCTTCCTCAACATACTGTATATCATAAGTCTCATATTCATCTTCACATTTTTGAAGTTCTGTAAAAGTATATTTCATAAGCTCGTCCACATTTTCCGTCGTAGCGGCACTACCGTAAAATATCATATACTTATCTCCAAACTCTTTTTTTATTTTTTCCAAGTTTTCTTCTGCAGGAAAAACATCCATTTTATTTGCAAATATTATTTGCATTTTATCTGAAAGCTTTTCATTGTAATTTTTTAACTCTTCATTTATTTTATAAAAATCCTCTATCGGATCTCTACCTTCAGAACCTGAAGCATCAAGAACATGAATTAATATTTTAGTTCTCTCTACATGTTTTAAAAATTCATCTCCAAGTCCAAGTCCCTCACTTGCTCCTTCTATTAATCCCGGAATATCCGCTATTACAAAACTCATTTCAGGGCCTAAGCTCACTACTCCAAGATTAGGTTTTATTGTAGTAAAATGGTAGTTTGCTATTTTAGGCTTTGCAGATGAAACTATTGAAAGTAATGTAGATTTACCAACATTTGGAAATCCGACCAATCCAACATCTGCAAGTAATTTAAGTTCAAGAGTTATTGCTTTTTCCTCTCCTTTAGAACCTGCTTGAGCAAATGCAGGAGCTTGTCTTGTAGAAGTAGTAAACTTTGCATTTCCTCTTCCTCCACGTCCTCCTTTTGCGATGACATACTCTTGATTTACCTCTTTTAAATCTACTATTACTCCACCCGTCTTTTTATCTTTTACAAGAGTACCTACAGGAACTTTTAAAATGATATCTTCTCCATTTTTTCCAAACTTCTTTTTACTCATTCCGTTTTCCCCATTAGGCGCCTTATATTCTCTCTTGTATCTAAAATCCATTAATGTATGCAATCCGGAGTCAGTTTTTAATATAATATTTCCACCGTTTCCGCCATCGCCACCTGCAGGTCCTCCTGCCGGTTCATATTTTTCTCTACGCCAAGCAACTGCTCCATCACCACCATTGCCAGCTTTCAATTTTATATCTGCTATATCTATAAACATATCTATTCAACTCATTTTTCTTTTATTATATCATTAAATCTAAATATAAACCTTTAAATTATATTTAAAATTTCAAAAAATTGTCTAAAATATAAATAAAGCCGTAGCAAGAAGCTACGACTTTTCTTATGCTAATTCTTCTGTATAAACACTAACTATCTTCTTATTGCCTCTACCTTTTGTCTCAAATTTAACACGTCCATCAGCAGTTGCAAAAAGCGTATCATCTCCACCGCGCATTACATTTTCGCCCGGATGAATTCTAGTTCCTCTTTGTCTTACAAGAATATTTCCGGCAATTACATATTGTCCATCACTTCTCTTAACTCCAAGTCTTTTAGCTTGAGAATCACGACCATTCTTTGAAGAACCTGCTCCCTTTTTAGAAGAAAATAACTGTAAATTAAATCTAATCATCATTGCACCTCCATCATCTCTAATTTTATATGTTTAGAGTATTGTGCCTCTAAAATTTCAAGTCCTTTAATCATATACATAAAAGATACCTGAATATTTGTGTCTTTATCATTATTCTTTAAAATAAGCTTTAAATATCCATCTCTCTGCTCTACATCAAAAAACTTTTCATCTAAGTTCAAATTTTCAACTAAATGAAAATACATTGTCTGAGTTAGAGTGGAAACTCCTGCACAAACTATATCATCACCATCAGAATATTCAGCATGTCCGAATGATTCAAATCCGATATAATTTGCATTTCTTTTAAAAATTTTTATATTTATCATTAGATAATATTTTCGATTTCAACTAATGTATAAGGTTGTCTGTGTCCTCTTTTTTTTCTTTCATTCTTCTTAGATTTGTATTTATATACAATAATCTTCTTATCTTTTGCTTGTACAAGAACTTTTGCCTCAACCTTAGAACCCTCTACATAAGGCTTTCCAACTTTAAGATCTTCTCCACCAACTAAAAGAACTTTATCAAAAGTTACTTTATCTCCTTCGTTAGCATTCAACTTTTCAATCTTAACCTTGTCTCCTGCCTTAACAGTGTATTGTTTTCCACCTGTTTCAATTACTGCGTACATTTTGTAGCACCTCCTTAATTATTAAGACTCGCCATTGTAGGTAATATTTTTCGACCTTACTCTGTGCGGTTACAGTTAATTATAATAGCATAATAACAGCATTTTTGCAATACTTTATTAATTTTTTATTACTATTTATCTCTATTTATCTTGTCTTCAAACCTACTTAAAATAATATTTAAAATTACTCCTACAAGTGCTGCCAATGATAATCCTGAAAGAGATACTTCTTCCGTTATTTTTATAGCTATATTTATACCTACATGACTTCCAAGTCCGATAATAATTATGCTTAACATTATTATTATATTCTTTAAATTAAAATTAATCTTTGAATTTTTTATTGTCTTGATACCAATTAATGCTATCATAGAAAATAATACAACCGAAATTCCTCCCATAACTGCTTGAGGAATAGTTTGAAGTAATCCCCCAACCTTCCCTACACATCCAAGCATTATTGCAAAAATTGCCGTAATTCTCAATATTGACGGATCGTAGTTTTTTGTTATTGCAAGTACACCTGTATTTTCTCCATAAGTTGTATTTGCAGGACCTCCTAAAAATCCGGCAACCATTGTTGCAAGTCCATCTCCAAGTAAAGTTCTATTCAGTCCGGGATCTTCAAGAAAATTCTCTCCTACAACAGCCGAATTTGTAGTTATATCTCCTATATGCTCCATAAATACCGCAAGTACAACAGGAGCTATTACTATTATTGCCGGAATATCAAATTTCGGAGCGGAAAATTGTGGCAATGACAATATCGCAGCATCTCTAACCGCACTCATATCAACCAAACCGATGTTTAGCGACAAAATATATCCTATTATTACAGAAATTATTATAGATAGCTGTTTTAAAAATCCTTCTGTAAAAAATGAAAGAGTCAAACAAAATACAAGCGTTACTCCTGATACAAGATAATTACTGCTTGCCATTGATATTGCAGTAGGAATTAAATTAAATCCTATTACAATTATCATAGGTCCTACTACTTGCGCCGGAAAATATTTTATTATTTTATTAGCTCCAACTTTTCCAATTACAAATGATAAAATTACATATAAAAGGCCTGCAACCGCTATACCACCTTGAGCATATGACAGACTTCCATAATTATTATATACACTTTGAATTACTGGAATAAAAGCAAATGATGAGCCTAAAAAAACAGGTACCTTCTTTTTCGTACAAAAATGAAAAATCAAAGTACCTATACCCGCACAAAATAAAGTAGTATTTACATTAAATCCTGTTAAAAGAGGAACTAATACAGTAGCCCCAAACATTGCTATTAAATGTTGAAGAGCTAAAATAATTTTCTTTAGATTTATTAAAAACTTATTTGTAGAACCATTACCAAAGAAAAACTTTTCCAAATTTATTGCTCCTTTCAATTATAAAAAAAATTCCTTGCAAAAGATAGCAAGGAATCAAAACTCTAAGCAATGCCATCTAATTGCACTACCAACATATTATTCTTACTGATTATACTTTTATATAATTAAATTGTCAATTAATTATTTTTCATCTAAAAAGGATTTTATCTTTGAATAAATTAAATCAATAGCCACTTTATTATATCCGCCTTCAGGAATAATTATATCTGCATATTTTTTAGACGGTTCGACAAATTGCATATTAGCCGGTCTTACGGTAGACATATATTGAAGTATAACTGATTCCAAAGAACGTCCTCTTTCCTTTATATCTCTTAATATTCTCCTTATTATTCTTACATCACTATCTGTATCTACAAAAATCTTTATATCCAATAAATCTCTTATTTCTTTTTCACTAAGAATTAAAATTCCTTCCAATATTATTACTTCTTTAGGTTCAATTATTTTTGTTTCTTCTTTTCTGTTATGAACCTCAAAATCATATATCGGTTTCTCAATACTTTCATTATTTTTAAACTTTTTTAAATGTTCTATCAACAAATCGTTATCAAAGGCAAATGGATGGTCATAATTAGTTTTTACTCTTTGCTCAAACGGAAGTGCGCTTTGATCTTTATAATAACTATCCTGCTCAATAATTACAACTTTGTTATCATCAAGCATAGCTTTTAATTCATTAGTTACTGTGCTCTTACCTGAACCTGAACCGCCTGCAATTCCTATTATTATTGGTGTTCTCATATCTCATTCTTCCTCCTAAGCATAAAATCTTTTTTCACATCTCTGTCCACTTTTATCTTAAATATCTGTTTTGCCTTATTTGCAACTTCTATTGGAATATCATTTTCATCAGTCATATAATCAATTTTTTGCTTAAAAAACTTTACGGATGGCCCGAATATTTCAATCTCTTCGCCTTTAAATATTCTATTTCTCTGCTCTATTGTAGCTATTTTGCTATTCTTGTCATAATCAAGCACAATTCCAACAAAATCGTATCCTCTTATATATGAATTTGTCTTATATACCTGCGAATCTTCATTAGCTTTTCCATAAAAAAATCCGGTAGTAAAATCCCTGTGACTTACTTTCTTAATTTCATCAAGTAAACTTTTATCAAAGACATATTTTTCAGGATTTTCATAATAGCTGTCTATTGCCATTCTATATGATCTTATTACCGTTGCAAGATAGTATTCGCTTTTTACTCTTCCTTCTATCTTTAAACTCACAACTCCTGATTCTATTAAATCATCAATATGCTCTATCATACATAAATCTTTTGAATTCATTATAAATGATCCTTCATCGTGCTCTTCTATCGGAAAATATTCACCCGGACGTTTTTCTTCAACTAAATAATATTTATATCTACATGCTTGTGAACAATCTCCCATATTCGCATCTCTTCCTGTCATATAATTGGATAATAGGCATCTTCCGGAATATGACATACACATTGCTCCATGAGCGAAGGTCTCGATTTCAATTTCTCCATTAGACTCTTTTACTATATTTTTTATTTCATCAATAGATAGTTCTCTTGCAAGAACAACTCTTTTTGCACCCATTTGTTTCCAAAATGCAACCGTAGATGAATTTGTTACAGAACCTTGCGTAGAAATGTGTATATCCATATCTGAAACCGCATTTCTTACTTTTAAAAACATACCCGGATCTGCAACTATCAGTGCATCTACTCCCATATCATAAAGTTGTTTTACATATTCTTCTACACCGTCTATATCTTTATCGTGTGGAATTATATTCAAAGTAACATGAACTTTTTTTCCTCTTTCATGAGCATAAATAACGCCTTCTCTTATATCTTCCATAGAGAAATTTTTAGACGCCTTTCTAAGTCCAAAACTTTCTCCTCCAAGATATACCGCATCTGCACCATAATCAATAGCTGTCTTTAGTTTATTTAAATCACCGGCCGGAGCAAGTAATTCAATTTTATTCATTCTATTTCCTCCCAATCAATAGTACCCCATCTCCAATTGGAACTATCGAAGATATAAATTCCTCATTTTCTTCTATTTCTTTCAAAAATTTTCTAAGTCTTTTAACGATAGTTATTTTTCTTCTCTTAACCAATTCTTGATTTGCAATCATTCCTCTAAAAAGTACATTATCACAAATTATTATTCCATCTTCAGATAAATTTTTTAATGACATATTAAAATAATTTTCATATTGTCCTTTTGCAGCATCTATAAAAATCATATCATATTTTTCGTCTATTTTTTCAAGAACCTCTGCCGCATCCCCATGTACAACTTCTATGATAGAGCTCAATTTCATAATTTCAATATTATTTCTTGCAATGTCAACCATTTCATCTTTTATCTCAACAGTTTTTATATGCTCAATAGAAGAAGAACTCATTGCAAAAATTATTGAAGAATATCCTATCGCAGTTCCGAGTTCTAATATTTTATTAGGCTTTTTAAAATTTATCAAAAACTTTAAAAATTCTTCACTTTCTTCTTCAACTATTGGAATATGATTTTCTTCAGCATATTTTCTCATCTCCAATAAATGTCCCGATTTACTTGGTATCAAGCTTCTTATATATTCTTCAATGTATTCATAATTTATATTACTCATTTCATCCTCACAAAAAGGGAATCTTTCGATTCCCCTTTAAATTTCCATTATAATTGGAAGTATCATAGGGTTTCTCTTTGTCTGTGCAAATAAAAATCCCTTTAAATCTTCTCTAATGCTTGTCTTTAACGAAGTCCAATCTGTTATAGATTTTCTATCACATCTACCTAAAGTGCCCTTAACCACATTTCTGACATCTTCTATTAATCCTTCAGACTCTCTTACATATACAAAACCTCTTGAAATTATGTCAGGTCCCGAAACAAGTTTTCCTTCAGACTTTGACATAGTAATAACTACTACAATAAGTCCATCCTCTGAAAGATGTTTTCTGTCTCTAAGGACTATATTTCCTACATCGCCTATTCCAAGTCCGTCCACCAAAATATTTCCTGATGGAACATCTCCTACAAATTTAGCATCTTTCTGAGAAATTTCCAAACAATTTCCATTAGACATAATAAATATATTTTCTTTAGAAACTCCAAGTGAATTTGCTACCTCTGCATGTTTTAAAAGGTGTCTTATTTCTCCATGTGCCGGTATAAAATATTTCGGTCTTATTAGACTTAATATTAATTTTAACTCTTCCTGACATGCGTGTCCGGAAACATGAATCTCAGTTAAACTTTCATATATTACGTTTACACCTAATTCAAGTAATTTATTGATTACCTTAAATACTGACGTTTCATTCCCCGGTATCGGTGTAGCCGACAAAATTACTATATCATTTGGTGTAACAGCTATTTTCCTATGTTCACCATAAGCTATTCTCGTAAGAGCACTCATTGGTTCTCCTTGCGAACCGGTTGTTATTACTACAAGTTCGTCATCATTGTACTTATGCATATCTTTAATATCTATTAAAGTACCTTTTTTTAGCTTTAAATATCCAAGCCTTTGTGCAGTTTCCATTACATTAATCATGGAACGACCTGATAAAACTACTCTTCTTCCATATTTTTCAGCAGAATTTATAATTTGTTGAATTCTATGAACATTAGATGCAAATGTAGCAATTATAATTCTATTTGTTCCTGCTTGAGAAAAAATTCTATTAAATGTTTCTCCTACTTTTCTCTCACTCATTGTATACCCTTCACGAAGAACATTTGTAGATTCTCCAATCATGGCAAGCACACCTTTTTCTCCTATTTGTGCTATTCTTTGTAAATCAATAACATCCCCTGAAATCGGTGTAAAATCAACTTTAAAATCTCCTGAATGATACACATATCCCAAAGGAGTTTTTATAGCAAGGGCACAACTGTCCGGTATTGAATGATTTACTGATATCCATTCAACCTCCATTTTCCCAAGTTTTACCTTATCTCCTGCACGAACAACATTTAATTCAACTTTTCCAAGATTATGCTCTTTAAGTTTATTTTCAAGTAATCCAATTGTCAGTGGTGTACCATATATCGGCATTTTCAATTTTTTTAATATATAAGGTATTGCTCCTATATGATCTTCATGGCCATGTGTTAGTACTAAGGCTTTTATTTTTTCCTGATTTTTAATCAGATAAGTTACATCAGGTATTACAACATCTATACCGAGCATCTCATCTTCAGGAAATGTCATACCGCAGTCAACTATTATTATTTCATCTCTATATTCTATTAGTGTTAAATTTTTTCCGACTTCTCGCATTCCGCCAAGAGGAATAATCTTTAACTTATTGCTATTTCTCATTCAATCTCTCCTTTTTTTATAGCAGTCTTTGCAATAACCATAGAATTTAAGATTGTGGTCAACTATTTTAAATTTTTCGTCATTTTCTATTTCTTCTTCTAAGCTATCTAATAAATCAAGCTTTACTTCCGTAATACCTCCACAATCAAGGCATACTAAATGATGATGTCTATGTCCCTCACCTACGGTCTTAATTTCATACCTTGCAACACCATCGTCAAAACTTATTTTATACAAAACACCAAGTTCCTCAAACAACATAAGTGTTCTATAAACTGTTGCTATACCTATTTCAGGATCTTCTTTAGAAACATAGGCAAATACATCTTCAGTTGATAAATGTTCATCTCTATGATTTAAAAAAACATTATATACTTCAGCTCTCTGATTTGTATATTTGTAACCATTATTCTTCAAAACATTTTTTACATATTCAACATTTAATTCCATAATTCACCTCATTGCAATTTGTCTTTCATAAGTTCTTCATAAACTGCAGTTGCTTCTTCCAATTCTTCATCTTCAATACCAACCAAGAATTCATTTCCTGCATCATCAACTTCAATTTTTAAAATATAAATAAGCGGCTCAAGGTCATCTGCTGGTAGCATAGCAACATAATCAGTATCATCTACAGTAAATTTAGCCTTCACTATAAATTCAACCGGCTCATTATTTTCATCATAAAAAAGGTGCCTTTCCATTGTTCCTCCTCTACTTACTATCCAAATATGTCTGTAAAATATATGTCGCTGCTATTTTATCAACATACTGTTTTCTATTTTCTCTTCTTACTTCGCCTTCAATTAAAATTCTATTAGCAGATATAGTAGTCATTCTTTCATCTATATATATAATTTCAACACCATATTTATTTTTTAATTTTTCCGAAAATTTTAAAACTTTTTCGCTTTGAGGCCCTAACGTATTATTCATATTTTTCGGTAGTCCTACAACAACTTTAGCTATGTTGTTTTCCTTAATTAAATTATATATATCTTCGTATGCTTGTTTATTAGATTCTCTTTTTATTGTCACTAACGGCTGTGCAGTAATGCCTAATAAATCACTCACTGCAACACCTATCCATTTATCCCCTATATCTAATCCTAATATTTTTTCCATTAAATAAACCACAACCTTATTCTAAGGTACATATTTCTAAATATACAATATGTAAAGATGAGATGGAGCATACGTCCATCTCATAATATATTATTTCTTTAAGTAGAACTTTAACAATTCTCCTAATAATTCATCACGCTCAACACCCTGTATTATGGATCTTGCATTATTATAACTTGTAATATATGTCGGATCTCCTGAAAGTATATATCCTATTATTTGATCCACAGGATTATATCCCTTTTCGCTAAGTGATTCATATACTGATTTTAATATACTTCTATATTTTTCAGTTTCAATACTTTGCTTTTCAAAAACTTGAGTTTCATAATTTTTATCATCCATAATATCCCTCCTATATGATTATACCATATAATGTGTTTTAAAAAAACTTAAACTATAAAATATTCTTTATCTCTTCTAAAGCCAAGTCAATTTTAGAAGCATCCTTTCCTCCGGCTGTAGCCATATCCGGTCTACCGCCTCCACCGCCTCCTGTTACTTTTGCAACTTCTTTAACTATGTTACCGGCAGAAATTTTTTGTTTTACAAGGTCTTGTGAAACTGCACATACAAAATTAACTTTGTCATCTATTTCTGTTGCAAATAATACTACAACACTTCCGACTTTTTCTCTAACTTCATCAGCTAAGTTTCGAAGTGTATTTACATCCACTTCATTAAATCTGTATGTTACATAATTTATTGAATTAATTTTTTTAACGTTTTTAATGATTTCACTAACTTCATCTTTTGCTGTCTTTAACTTGAGTTCTTCTATTTGCTTTTCATAAGCTTTAACATTCTCTGTCAAAAGTTTTATCTTTTGAATTATATCAGACTTATTTGATTTTAATGTTGAAGCACTTTCATCTCTTAAGTTTTCAAGATTATTTAAATAAGAATATACTGCAGGTCCTGTTATTGATTCAATTCTTCTAACTCCGGATGAAATTCCGTTTTCAGAAATAATTTTAAACATCGAAATTTCTGATGTATTGCTCACATGAGTTCCACCACATAATTCCATTGAATAATCTCCCATAGTAACTACTCTTACAACAGAACTGTATTTTTCTTCAAATAATCCGACTGCTCCAAGCTTATAAGCATCTTCAGGATTTGTAATTGTAGTTTTAACAGGTAATGCTTCAAATATTTTTTGATTTACTCTATCTTCTATCTTTTGTAAATCTTCTTTGTCTATAGCCTCAAAATGAGTGAAATCAAACCTCATTCTATTGTCTAATACTTCTGAACCTGCTTGGTTTACATGATTTCCTAACACTTCTTTAAGTGCTTTGTGCAATAAGTGCGTTACAGAGTGATTTCTTCTTATGTTAAATCTTCTGATTACATCTATTTTAGCTGATACTTCTGACTTTTCTACTATACCTTCCTCAACTTCCACCATATGGAGATGTAATCCTTTTACATTTTTCTTAGTATCAATTACTTTTATTTTAAATTTATCAGATTCTATAATACCTGTATCGCCCGCTTGACCACCCGATTCTGCATAGAAAGGTGTTTTATCAAGTATAATGATTCCTCTTTCACCTTTTGTTAATTTATCAACAAGTTCATTCAATTTAACTAATTCGATTATATTAGCTTTGCATTCATCTTTTTCATAACCTACAAACTCATTCTTTAATCCTTCATAGATTTTTTCATTGTCATGGCTTCCCCATCCTATATTATCTGAATCATCTCTTGCAGCTCTGGCTCTTTTTCTTTGAGCATCCATATTTTTATCAAATCCATCTCTATCAAGCTTTATTGAATTTTCATCTAATATTTCTGCTGTCAAATCAACCGGAAATCCATAAGTGTCATATAACTTAAATGCATATTCTCCATCTAATATATCCAACTTTTTCTCTTTTAAATCTAATATATGAGATTCAAGCATGCTCATGCCTTGCTCTATTGTTTCAAGGAATTTTTCCTCTTCAGCTTTTATTACTGATTTAATATTATCTCTATTTTCTATTAATTCAGGATAATAATCTGCACCCCATGAATTTATTATTAAATCTGAAAGTTCTGACAAGAAACTCTTTTTAATTCCAAGTATCCTTCCATGTCTTGCAGCTCTTCTTATAAAACGTCTGAGAACATATCCTCTTCCTTCATTTGAAGGTCTTATTGTATCAGATATCATAAATGTCATAGCTCTTATATGATCAGTTATAACTCTAACAGACTCATCTAATTTTTTGTCCGTTTCATATTTATACCCTGAAATTTTTTCAATCTCTCTTATAATATCTTGAATTGCATCAATCTCAAAAATATTATTTGTATGTTGAACTACTGTTGCAAGCCTTTCAAGTCCCATTCCCGTATCTATATTGGGATTCTTTAATGGATGGTATACTCCACTTTCATCTTTATCAAATTGAGTGAATACCAAATTCCAAACTTCAATAAATCTATCACAATCACATCCGGGCTTACAATTTTTATCTCCACATCCATAAGCCTCGCCTCTATCTACATAGATTTCAGAACAAGGACCTGACGGACCTACTTCAAGTTCCCAGAAATTATCATCTTTACCAAGTTTTACTATTCTCTCTTTAGGAACTTTTATTTCTTCATTCCAAATTCTAAAAGCTTCATCATCTTCATGATATACAGTTACCCATAAATCATCTTTTGAAATTTCAATTTGCTCTGTTAAAAATTCCCATGCCCAAGTTATTGCTTCCCTTTTAAAATAATCTCCAAAAGAAAAATTACCAAGCATCTCAAAAAAAGTTGCGTGTCTATCGGTTTTACCTACGTTTTCAATATCTCCTGTTCTTACACACTTTTGGCAAGTTGTAACTCTTCTTGATGGAGGAGTCAATTCTCCTGTAAAATATTTTTTCATAGGAGCCATTCCCGCTCCAATCAATAAAAGTGATTTGTCATTTTTTGGTATAAGCGAAAAACTCGGAAGCATTAAGTGCTGCTTAGACTCAAAAAAATTTAAATATAACGATCTAATCTCATGTAATTTAAGATTCTTCATACTACACCTCTCTACCTTAAAAATCCTCCCGTCAAAGGGAGGACACTTTGTCATTAAAATTATAAATTGTATATCTAATTTTGTCAATTTAGACTATATTTCTATTTCTCTCATTATATTTCATTTTTGCAAAATCTATCAATATTAAAGCAACAGATACTATAGGAACTGCAAATATCATACCCCATATTCCAAACACTCCACCGCCGATAATAATTGCAATAAGTATAACCATAGGATTTAAGCCTGTCTTATCCGCCAATAATTTCGGGGCTATAATATTATTTTCCGCCCATTGCAATAATAAAAATAATATCGCAACCCATAGCGCTTTAATTGGAGATTCAATAAACGCAAACAACACCGCCGGAACAAATCCAAGAAACGGTCCAATATATGGAATTATATCCGCAATACAAGTTATAATACCTATTACAACTGCAAAATCAACTCCAAGTATTAACAAATACACCATAGTAGCAAATCCAACAAACACCGCCATCAACAATCTTCCCTTTACAAAATCATGAAGTGCACTATTTATTCTACTTGCGATATATAATATATCATTTCTATGTTTTACAGGAATATGTGAATCCAAAATATTTTTAAACTTATTCTTATCTACTGTAAAATAGAAAGAAAATATAAATATAAGCACAAATCTAAGTAACTTTGAAAATACAGTTTGCATACCCATAGTTAAATTTTTTAATTTTGAAAGTATTGCCTCAGGAACTAAAACTATATACTTATTTATGCTATTTTGAATTTCTTCAATAATTGTCCTTCCCTGTTCATTTTTTGGTAAGTCATAATTAAAAGACTTATTTAATTTTTCAGACAAATCATTTAATATTTTACCGCTTTGATCTATAAGAGATGGTATACTCTTTAATAGGTTCGTTATTTCTTGAATTGTTTTAGGTATTACTATTATAAGTAATATTGCCAATACTAAAATGACACTTACATATACAATTATAACGCCATATTTTCTACTGATCTTTTTAGTTTCAAAATAAGTTACAACCGGATTTATCAAAAACGAAACTATAATAGCTGCAATTAATGCCCATATCGTATCAGATACTATTGGATATTTATTAAATATCAATTTTAAAGAATACAATACTACAACTCCAAATAAAATTCTAATTGCAAGTTTCAAATCTATATTTATTCTTTTATTTCTGTCAATATATCTATTCCCAATATTTATTAAATAATAAATTATTAAAAATAAAAGAAATATGGATAACGTAGCTACTGCGGTTGTTATAAATCCCGGTGTTACCGCCTTTATAGAGCTCATATCTCACCTCTATCTTCTTAAAGTTTCTATTACTTCTCTTATTATAACAGATGCTTCATTTATTTCATAAATATTATTATCAATACCAAGTGATAATCTCAAACAATTTCTTGCAAGCTCATCACTTCTTCCTATTGATTTTAGAACGTGTGAAGGTGCCATGCTTCCTGCCGTACATGCACTTCCGCTTGAAGCATATACCCCTCTCATATCAAGCATCATTAATAATGCTTGAACATCCACTTTTTCTATTGATATATTTATATTATTTGAAAGTCTGTTTTTTGAAGAACCGTTCAAATAAACTCCATCAATTTCAAGCAAACTGTTCATTAAAATATTTCTTAAATTCTCTATATATTTTACATCATTTTTTATATTTTTTCTACTTATATCAACAGCTTTTGCAAATCCTACTATACTTGCAACATTTTCAGTTCCTGCTCTTCTACCACGTTCTTGGCTTCCACCATGTATAATTGGATTTATTTTCGTTCCTTCTTTTATATAAAGTGCTCCTATCCCCTTAGGACCTCTTATCTTATGAGCAGAGAAACTCATTAAATCCACCGGAAGGTCTTTGAGCTTAAAATCTATACCGGAAAGTGCCTGAACACCGTCCACATGAAATAATATATTTCTTTCTTTTAATATATTACCTATTTTTTCAATGGGTTCTATAGTTCCTATCTCATTATTTGCATACATTACAGATACCAAGGCCGTATTTTCATTTAAAATATTCTCTAAATATTCTAAATCTACAATTCCATCAGAATCTACCTTTAAATATGATACATCATATCCTTTTTTTTCTAAATATTCAAATGTATTTAAAACAGCGTGATGTTCTATTGGCGTCGTAATTATATGTTTTCCTATATTTGCATCAACAGTCCCTTTTATTGCCCAATTATCAGATTCCGAGCCTCCTGATGTAAAAAATATCTCTTTAGATTTAGCCCCCAATTTATCGGCTATCAAATCTCTACTTTTTTCTATGGCCTGTTTTGTAGTCCTTGCTATTGTATATATACTGGAAGGATTTGCAAACTCTCCTGTAAGGTATGGCAGCATTTCTTCTAAAACTTCTTTGTCTAACTTTGTTGTAGCAGAATTATCTAAATATATTTCCATAATTACCTCATATCTGCAAGTGTCATTGAATCAAGTACTTCCTCAAGTTTAATTTGGAGTTTTTCCAATATTTCCCTTGTAGGACAAGTTTCTACATTTCTGCACTCCGGCTTTATATTCATACTGCTACAAGACAACGCAATATCCCCCTCAAGTGCATTTAAAATTTCCCCTATTTTAATTTCACTTGGAGATTTCGCAAGCTCATATCCTCCCGCTGCACCTCTTATACTTTTTACCAAATTTTTCTTTTTAAGTAAAGTAAATAATTGCTCTAAATAGGCCTCCGATAATTTTTCTTCCTTAGCTATATCATTTATAGGAGTTGGTCCGTTTCCATAATTTAAACTAAGTCTGTACATTGCCATAAGACCATATCTACCCTTTGTTGATAACTTCATATAATCCCCTCTCAAGGAGTAAAACTGCCTTCGGTTTTATTATTTTCAAGAATATCTTTTAATGTGTGCCATGCAAGAACTGCACATTTAACTCTTGCAGGCAAATTCTGAATATTTTCAAAGGCAATTGCATCTCCCAATTCATCAAGTTCATTCTCTCCAATTTCACCTTTAACCATAGAAATGAATTTCTCACAAAGCTCAAGTGCTTTTCCTACAGTAACTCCCTTTACTATATCAATCATTATTGAAGTAGATGCCTGAGATATAGCACATCCGTGTCCTACATATGATATATCTTCAATAACATCATTCTCAATCTTAAGTTGTAATGTTATCTCATCTCCACAGCTGGGATTGTGCCCAAGTTCAATGTGAGTCGGCTCTTCTAAATTTCTCTTGTTTTTTTTATTTTTACTATGCTCTAATATAAGTTCAGTATAAATTTCATTAAGATTCAATTCCCATCATCCTCCTTACACTCTCAAGGTGTTCTATAAAATAATCTATTTCTTCAAATGTATTATAGAAAGAAAATGATGCTCTACAAGAAAAATTTATTCCGAGAAATCTGTGTAATGGTTGTGCACAATGATGTCCGCTTCTAATTCCTATATTATAACTATCTAAAATTGATGCAACATCATGCGGATGCGCCTGCTTAAAATTAAATGACAATACAGGACTTCTATTCTCAGTTCTCGTTGTATATACATCAATATATGGAATATCAAGCATCTTATCATATGCATACTTCATAATAGAGTTTTCATATTCCGCTATATTTTCCATACCTATATTTTCTATATAGTCAATTGCCGCATGGAGAGACTTTGCTCCTTCAACATTTGCAGTACCCGCTTCAAATCTCTGTGGCGATTTTAAAAATGTAGAATTGTCTTCATAAACATACTCTATCATATCTCCGCCATACATAAACGGATTCATAGAATTTAGTATATCTTCTTTTCCATACAGTACTCCAATTCCCATAGCAGAAAACATTTTATGCCCGGAAAAAGCCAAAAAATCACAATCAATATTTTGTACGTCTATTTTTTGATGTGGAGCAAATTGTGCCGCATCTATAATTGTCTTTATATTTTTGGACTTTTCTTTAGCAAGTTTTATATATCGTTTTATATCAGGCATAGTTCCAACTACATTTGATGCCGCTGTTATAGTAAAAAGCTTTGTCTTTTCACTTATTTTAGATTTAAACTCCTCATCCGTTATCTGTTTATTATCATCAATGTATAAATATACGAGATTAGCCTTAGTTTTATTCGCAACATATTGCCACGTTACACAATTTGAATGATGCTCCATTATTGAAAGCAGAATCTCATCACCCTCTTTTAAATTTTCAAGAGCCCATGAATATGCAACCAAATTAAGAGCCTCTGTTGTATTTCGTAAAAATATCACTTCGTTAGATGACTTTGCATTCAAAAATTTTGCAACTCTTTCTCTTGCGCTTTCATATATTTCTGTGGCCTTTATTGCAAAATAGTGTGCTCCTCTATGAGGATTTCCATTTTCAAATTTATAATAATCTTCAATAGACTTTATTATACTATTCGGTTTCTGTACTGTTGCTCCGTTGTCAAAGTAAACAAAATTTTTTTCTAACTTCAAATAATTAAAGTCTTTTCTTATATCCAAAATTTCATTTTTACTTAACATTTATCTCCTCCTCGCAATGCCAAATATATTCTTCCATAGCTTTTCTTTTAATTCCTCATTTTCAAGTTTATTTATCGCTCTTGAAAATTTAGATTCTATTATTAGTGATTCAGCTTCAACTTGATTGAATCCTCTACTCATTATATAAAATAAAAGTTGTTGATCTATCTTACCTGCACTTGCAGCGTGGTTTCCCTCTACATTATCTTCATGTGCCAACAGTATAGGAACTGATAAAGCTGTAACACTATCATCCATTAGAACAACATATTCCTCTTCTGAACCGACTGCAAAGCTTGAACCTTCTTTAAAATCGAGAGTAGATTTAAAATTCTTATAACTGTCATCTTTTAATGCCCCATTTACTACAACTTCCGACTTAGTTGCTTCTCCATAGTGCAAAATATCATATAACATATTAATCTTATTATCATCATATCCGAAATAAATACTGTCTATATTAAGGTTCGACTCATTTCCGATTAAATTGCCTTGAAAATTTGTATATAATTCCTTTGAACCTAATTCAAACTGACATAAATTAACACTCGAATTTTTTTCTGTCTTTACAAAAATTGATTCTAAGGAAAAAGATTTTTCATCTCCATTTTGAATTACATATAAATTAACCTGTGAATTCTCTTTAGCTAAAATTCTTATAATTGAATTCCTATATTTATCAGAATTGCTTATCGAATTATAATTTAATATTAAATTTAATTTTGAATTTTCTTCTGCTATCAAATCGTGTGTATCAAATAAAATATTATTTTTACTGTCTTGTTTTAAATCTACTATTTCATTTATTTCTGCATCCTTACTTGAAACATATGATCTGTACAAATTTCCAAATTTATCATTTAATTCTATACATTCTTCAGAAACACCGTATTTAACATTTTTAAATTCTTCTACATCCAATTTCTTATCTGATTTTAAATAGTATTCCTGTTTTATCCCTTCAGGCATAAAAATTTCAGTGTTATTTACTTTAAGCCAGCCAAATGTTTTAAAGGTTAGGCTATTACCCAAAATTTTTGTATTCATAATTACCTCCTAACCAATTGAACCTTCAAGCTCAAGGCTTATAAGATTATTCATTTCAACAGCATATTCCATGGGAAGTTCTTTAGCTATCGGTTCTGCAAATCCTCTTACTACCATAGCTTTAGCATCATTTTCAGAAATCCCTCTACTCATTAAATAAAAAATAACCTGATCTGAAATCCTACCTATTTTAGCCTCATGTCCCAAATCAACACTCTTATTTTTTATATCTATTACAGGTATTGTATCTGATCTTGAAAGGCTATCAAGCATTAAAGATTCACAACTAACCGAGCTCTTGCAATCATGTGCGCCTTCCGCTACTTTAACTAATCCTCTATATACAGCTATTCCACCTGATTTTGATATTGACTTGGAATTAACTGTAGATGTTGTATATGAAGCAGCATGAATTACCTGTGCGCCTGTATCAATATTTTGTCCTACTCCGGCAAAAGATATTCCTGTAAATTCACTTGTAGCATAATCTCCGACAAGAACCGATGCAGGATATAGCATTGATACTTTTGAACCGAATGAGCCTGAAACCCATTCTATTTTTCCGTTTTTTTCAACTATTGCTCTTTTAGTATTTAAATTATACATATTTCTTGACCAGTTCTCTATTGTAGAATATCTGAGAGTTGAATTTTCTCCTATAAAAAGTTCTACAGCTCCCGCGTGAAGATTTACCACATTGTACTTAGGTGCTGAACAACCTTCTATAAAATGACAATATGCATCATCCTCCACAATTATAAGTGTATGTTCAAACTGACCTGCGCCGGGGGCATTAAGTCTGAAATAAGATTGAAGAGGAACATCAACCCTTACTCCCTTAGGAACATATACAAAACTTCCTCCGCTCCATACAGCATAGTGAAGTGCGGCATATTTATGCAAGTTAGGAGATATACACTTTCCAAAATATTTTTTAACTATCTCAGGATATTCTCTAAGTCCCGATTCAAAGTCCGTATATACAACGCCTTGATCAAGGAGATATTTTTGTATATTATGATAAACTACCTCACTGTCATATTGAGCTCCAACTCCTGAAAGTAAAGCCTCTTTTTCCGCTTCAGGTATTCCAAGTTTATCAAATGTATCTCTTATTTCATCAGGCACTAAATTCCAATCATCTGTTAGATCTGCATCAGGTCTTATATATGTTGTTATTTTTTCAATATCTACTTCTGAAATGTCAGGTCCCCAGACCGGATTTTCTTTTTCATTAAATATTTCAAGTGCCTTTAACCTATATTCAAGCATCCACTCAGGTTCATCTTTTTCTTTTGAAATTTGTCTTACTATTTCTTCTGTAAGACCTTTTTCCGTTTTAGATCTATATACAACCTCATTCTTTATGTCATATATACCTCTATCCATTTCTTCTATTTGAGTTTTTTTTCTAACCTCTCTTGGCAAATCACTTCACCTCTTCTCTAATCCAGCTAAAACCTTCATTTTCAATTTTATCAACAAAACTTATATCACCTGTTTTTACCAATTTACCATTTAACATAATATGAACATAGTCAGGTTTTATACTCTTAATCAATTGTCTATGATGTGTGATTATTAAAACTGAATTATTTTCATTTAAAAATCTTGAAATGCTTTCAGAAACTGTTCTTATTGCATCTACATCAAGTCCTGAATCCGTTTCATCAAGTATTGCAAGCTTGGGATTTAGCATAATCATTTGAAGTATTTCAT
>NZ_GL349422.1:1186767-1202200 GCF_000090945.1 Peptoniphilus sp. oral taxon 386 str. F0131
CTAATCCAGCTAAAACCTTCATTTTCAATTTTATCAACAAAACTTATATCACCTGTTTTTACCAATTTACCATTTAACATAATATGAACATAGTCAGGTTTTATACTCTTAATCAATTGTCTATGATGTGTGATTATTAAAACTGAATTATTTTCATTTAAAAATCTTGAAATGCTTTCAGAAACTGTTCTTATTGCATCTACATCAAGTCCTGAATCCGTTTCATCAAGTATTGCAAGCTTGGGATTTAGCATAATCATTTGAAGTATTTCATTTTTTTTCATTTCTCCGCCTGAAAATCCTTGATTTAAATATCTATCTGCATAAGAATGATCCATAGAAAGTTTATCCATCTCATCTTGCAGTTCCTTTTTAAATTTAAGTATTGAAATATTTTTATCTTCTATTGTAGATTTTGCAGTTCTGATAAAATTTTCAACACTAACTCCCGATACTTCCATAGGCGTTTGAAAACTCATAAAAAGCCCCTTTCTTGCTCTCTTATCGGTTGAAAGTTCAGATATATTTTCTCCTTCTAAAAATATATCTCCACTATTTACTACATACTCCGGATTATTCATTATTACATTTGCAAGAGTAGACTTTCCTGAACCGTTAGGTCCCATTATCACATGAACTTCTCCGTAATTAATATTCAAATTTATATTGTGAAGAATCTCTTTCTCTTCTATTCCTGCAGAAAGATTTTCTATTCTAAGTAATTCCCTATACATTATTTTCCTCCTAATATTTATATACTTTACTTAATTTATTATACCCTATTAATTCCTACAAAATCACTATGATTTAATATAGTTAGATTATAACACAAATACCTAACTCATATAAATATTTTTTTTATTATTCAGTGCAATTTTTAAATATAATATTTCATATTATTTTGACAAAGCTAAGCAGTACATATATAATTTGAATTGAGGTGAATTATGGACTTTTTTCATTACTTATATTTAGCGTTATTTATAATATTTTTATTTTTATCATTTGAATTTACATTAATAGAAAATGCATATCAAAATCTTTCAAACATAAAAATAAAAAAACTTGAAGAAAAAAAACTTAAAAATATTGAATTGATAAAAAAATTATATGATGACAATAATATATTTTCGGCAATATTAATCGGAGATTATTCTTCAAATAGTATGGTGGCAATATCATTATGCTTGTTTTTATATTCTTTATATGAAATTAAAGGACTTATAATAGCTTGTATAATCTCCCCCTTAATAATAATTATTATAGGAGAAAATGTTCCTAAGTCTCTTGGAATACAAAAATATGAAAAAGTAGTTCAAAAAAAGGCATACTTTTTATTTATAGCAACATCTGTCTTAAAACCGTTAAGTTATCTTATAGAAATAAAATCTAAAATATTAATTAAATTAAGCGGTGGAGACATAAATTATAAAGAACCACTTATCACGGAAGATGATCTGATAGATGCAGTTTCACTCGGAATGGAAGAAGGGCTTTTAAATAAAAGTGAATCTATTATAATAGAAAATGTAATGGATTTCAGAGACAGCTATGCAAAAGATATTATGACCCCAAGAACAGATATAATTGCTGTTAATGTAAATGATAGCTATGAAGATATAGTAAAAATTGTAAATGAAGAAGCATTTTCAAGAATGCCTGTATATAATGAAGATTTAGACGACATAATAGGAATTTTACATGTCAAAGATTTATTACTGTTACCGAATGATATGATTTTAAAAGATCATTTAGATATTCTAAAACCGCCGTTTTATACTTATGAGTATAAACCTGTCGGTCCTTTATTTAATGAAATGCGCCATAAAAAAGTTTCCGTTGCCATCATAAATGATGAATACGGTGGAACGGAAGGCATGATTACACTTGAAGATTTAGTTGAAAAAATAGTAGGTTCAATATCAGACGAATATGATGAGGACGAAGATGAAGATATAATAAAAATTTCTCCTAAAGAATATTTAATAGATGGTGCAATGAATATTGATGAATTAAACCACATCCTTGGACTTAATTTAGAATCTGATGAAATAGACTCTATTGCAGGATATATAATAGAAAAAATAGATAGATTCCCTAAAAAAGGAGAAACTATAACAATAGATAATTTAAAATTTACAGTTAAAGAAAGTTCAAAAAATAGAATAGAAAAGCTGATTTTGAAACTATAATCAAAATCAGCTTTTTTAAATTAAAATTCATCTTCCACTTCAATAAGTCTAAGCTCAGAATTTTTCCAACTGGCTTTATCTCCAAGTCTTTCAACTATTCTTTTTAATATATCATCATCTTCAAAACTTTCATCAATCGGTGGAACTCGTATATCATCATTAAACGGTATCTCACAAACTCTTTGTCCTAAATCTTTAAAAGTTATAATCCTGTTTTTAAGCTCCTCCTCATTTTCAAGTTCATCAACCCTCAAATATGTTCCGTCATCGCATCTTGTATAGAAAAAAATCTTTCTGCTGAATTTCTCATTGTAATATGTATAATATGCTTTGCAAGATGGAGAAAAATTTCCTAAAGGACTCATATCAAAAATTATTTTTTTCATTGCGACCTCCTTTGAAAATAATTATAACATATTTTAAATTAATATATCTTATTTATTTGTAAAAACATCAAAAATAACTCCAATAATATGTTACAAATAAATAAAAATACCTATAAATATCTAATTTTAACATTTATAGGTATTTTTATTTATTACATTGTGTTAGATTTAATTCTCACTTAATATTTAATAAAATATTATTTCCACTTATTATTATGATATCTTTAAGTTCAAGTACAGTAAGAATACTGCTTACATATGAAATATCTTCTCCAATATTTATACTGATTAAATTTATATCTGTTATTCCGTTTTTTATTTCATTCAAAACTCTATTTTCATCTTCTCCCAAATCCAAATCTACATTTTTTATGCCTGTATTTTTTGATTTTATTTGTGGAATTAAATCTAATAAGTCATCTATTGAAGTAAATATTTTTGCCCCGTCTCTTATTAAAAGATTTGTTCCTTCACTATACTGTGAATTTATATTTCCCGGAACTGCAAAAACTTCTCTCCCCTGTTCCGCCGCAAGTCTTGCTGTGATTAATGAACCGCTCTTTGCTTTTGCCTCAACAACTATAACTCCAAGCGAAAGTCCTGATATTATTCTATTTCTGAGCGGAAACCTATAGGCTATAGGAGAAGATGTAGGCGGATATTCACTGACTACCGCACCATTTTCGACAATGTCATAATATAGCTTTTTATTTTTTATAGGATATATAACATCAACACCGCTTCCAAGTACAGCAATGGTCTTCATGTTATTTTTTAATGCCCTTTTGTGTGCAAGTCCATCTATTCCATAGGCAAGTCCGCTTACTATTGATATTTCATAGTCGGAAAGCAAGTCTACTATATAATCTACAACACATCTTCCATAATCAGAATTGTTTCTTGCTCCTACTATGGCAATTGAATTATTATCGCCATCCGTTAAATTTCCCTTCACGTATAAAACCCTTGGATAATCAATTATATTTAATAAATTTTTAGGATAAAAAATATCTTCTGATGTAAATATAGATATGTCATTTTTAATAGTATAGTCATATAATTTTTCAAGTAATTCAGGTTTATAATTTATAAGCTTTCCAATGAGCTGCTTACTAAAATTTTTAGATACACTTTTCACAAAATTTGCATCCAAAAAATTCCTATAATCTATTTTTTCTGAAATTATAAACTCTTCTATCTTTATTATCTGACTGTTATCCAGTCCAATAGCATTTAAATATATTAAAAATTCTCTATAATTCATAATTAACTCCAATATTTTGAGTCTAAGCTTCTGTATCTTATAGCTTCAAGTAAATTTTCAACACATATTTCAGTGTTCCCCTCAAGATCTGCAATAGTTCTTGCAACTTTTAAAATTTTATTATATGTCCTTGCTGAAAATTTATATTTCTTAAATGCAATATCCATTACATTCCTACACTTATCAGAAAGTTTACAATATTTTGATATTTGATTTTCTCTTATATCCGAATTAGATAAAATATTTGAATCTTTAAATCTTTCAATCTGAATATTTCTCGCAAGTTCAACTCTCTTCCTAATTTCAGATGAACTTTCCTCCTTTATGTCTTTTGAAAGATCCGAATATTTTACTGCACTAACCTCAACATGAATATCTATTCTATCCAAAAGCGGATGTGAAATTTTAGATAAATACCTGTTTATTTCAGATACACTGCAAGTACACTCATGATCATTCGAACCGTTAAATCCACAAGGACATGGATTCATGGCCGCTATTAAAATAAATTTTGCGGGATACGACAAACTTGCGTTTACTCTTGCAATGTTTATTGTCTTATCCTCTAAAGGCTGTCTTAAAACTTCAAGTACATACTTTGGAAATTCCGGCAACTCATCTAAAAATAGTACACCATTATGTGCCAGGGATATTTCTCCCGGTTTCGGTATTCTTCCTCCGCCTATTAATGATATTGCAGATGATGTATGATGTGGAGCTCTAAATGGAGGATTTGCTATTAATTTATTTTCTTTCAACAATCCTGATATACTATAAATTTTTGTAACTTCTATCGCTTCATCAAAGCTAAGTTTAGGTAATATTGTAGGAAATCGTTTTGCAGCCATCGATTTTCCACTCCCCGGAACTCCTACCAATAATATATTGTGTCTTCCTGCTGCCGATACCTCAAGAGCTCTCTTTAAAAATCCCTGTCCCTTCATATCAGAAAAATCTATCTCATATTCTGAATCTTTAATGTAAAATTCTTCACTGTATCTTTGAATCTCAATTTCTCCGTTTAAAAAATCAACAGCTTCTCTTAAATTCTTAACAGGAAAAATATTTACATCCGTTATAAGTGAACACTCTTTTTTATTTGAATTCGGTATTATAAAATTTTTATAGCCTTTTTCTCTCAAGGAAATTATCATTGGAAGAGCTCCTGTTATTTCATTCAATTGCCCGTCTAATGAAAGCTCTCCCAAAAACACAAATTCATTCTTTATTTCTCTTACTTGTGATGTTGCTACAAGTACTGCCATTGCTATAGCAAAATCCATCTGTGAACCATCTTTTTTCAAATTTGCGGGAGCAAGATTTATTGTAATTCTCTTAAGCGGAAATTCAAATCCGCTATTTTTTATTCCGCTTCTAACTCTTTCACCCGATTCTTTTATTGCAGTATCCGGCAATCCAACTATTGTAAATTTAGGTAATCCATTAGTTATATCAGCTTGAGCCTCTATGACATCTCCACTAAGCCCTTGCAAAGAGCAAGTTTTTACACATGAATACATATGACACCTCTCTATACTACCTCAAAAGCATTTTCTATGTGGTTAATATAATTTTCATTTATGTAATATTCCACAACATCATATCTAACTTGAAATGAATCTAATTGCTTAGAAACTATATAACTCATAGAAGTTCTTATAATATTTTGAATTTTAAATCCATTTACAGCCTCAAAAGCATTCCCGAATTTTTTAGAACTTCTACTTTTAACTTCTATAAAAACTAAAATGTCTCCGTCTAAAGCTACAATATCTATTTCTGTTCCTAAAGCTCTGTAATTTTTATCTAATATTTTATAGCCCTTATCTTCCAAAAATTTAGTAGCTATACTTTCACCGATAGCGCCTAAATTTCTATTATTCATTACCATTCTCCCCTATTCTTAATAAATGAAAGTCTATGCATAGGAGAAGGTCCATGTTCTTTTATCGCCTCTCTATGTTGCTTAGTTCCATATCCTTTGTGTTTTTCTAATCCGTATTCTGGATAAGATAGCGCCCACTCCTTACATAATCTATCTCTATATACTTTAGCTATAATAGATGCACATGAAATTGTATAGCACTTTTCATCTCCCTTTATTATGGAAACTTGTTCAATATCTGTGTCTATCTTTTCTGCATCTATAAGCAATAAATCCGGTTTTATATAATTTCCGTCCTTGTCTTTTAAATTTTCAATTGCATTTAACATCGCATAGTGAGTTGCGTTTTTTATATTTACCTCATCAATAGTCTTACAGTCCATTCTGCCTATTCCAACTGCAACCGCCTCTTCTAAAATTTCATCAAAATATTTTTCCCTTTTCTTTTCAGATAGCTTTTTAGAATCTGTAATCCCTTCAATTCTGCTGTCAAGCGGCATTATTATTGCACATGTAACTACATCTCCAAATAGCGCTCCTCTTCCAACTTCATCTATGCCTACTATATACTTATATCCTCTAGAGGAATATTCTCCTTCAAAATTTTCTACCATGTTATGCTCTCTCCAATGTTATTCTTCCTAATACACCTTTTCTAAATTCATCTAATATCAAATTGGATACTTTAGTATAATCTATTTCATTACCTCTTAATTTTGCTCCTCTAATCATACCTATAGCTTCCATTATCTCAACAGGTGTTTTTTCAGCTGTAGTTACTTTATATCTGTCTTCCAAAATGGAGCTATCCAAACCTAAAAGTCTTTCAATAAGCTTTAAACAAAGTGTTTCCGTATCCATTATTTCATCTTTAATTGCTCCTGTAAATGCAAGATTAAGCGCAATATTTTGATCCTCAAATTTCGGCCATAATACACCTGGAGTATCTAACAAATGTATTTTTGGATTTAATTTTATCCATTGATTAGTTTTTGTAACTCCGGGTCTATTTCCTGTTTTTGCAGATTTTCTCTTTGAAATTCCATTTATAAATGTAGACTTGCCTGAATTTGGAATACCAACTATCATAGCGCGAAGCGGTCCCATATTTATTCCCTTTTCTTTACTTTTTTCTATTTCAGCAGCCATCAAATTCATTGATTCATTTATTATTTTATTAACATTGGGTTTTGCGGCACTATATAATATCGCTTTTTTGTTATCCGTACTTAATTTCTCAGCCCATTTTCTATTTTGAGATTCTTCTGAAAGATCAGATTTATTTAAAACTAAAAGTCCCTTTTTATTTGAAAGGACTTTATTTAAAAGAGGATTTCTACTGGATATAGGAATTCTCGAATCTATTATTTCTATATAAAAATCTACAAGTTTTGTTTTAGCCTCAATATCCTCTATGGTTTTTTTCATATGCCCCGGATACCAATTTATATTCATCTATATCACCATCTTTTAATTATTTATCTTACAAATTATCTTACCATATATATTTAATTTTGCACAAATAAAAAATGTATCCGAAGATACATTTTATTATTTATCTCTTTCAAATGGTTTACCATCAGCTGATGGTGCATTTGATCCCTTAACAAATATAATTAAAACTAAAAGTGTAATTATATACGGCAACATTGAAAGTAAATTAGAATCTATTTTTATACCTATATTTCCAAGAGTTACAGAAAGGCCTTGCGCCGCTCCAAATAATAAACATGCGGCAAATGCTCCTTGAGGCTTCCATCCTCCAAATATAACTGCTGCAAGAGCAATAAATCCCTGTCCTGAAATAAGTGTTTGTCTGTAATTTGATACAACTGCAAGACTCATACTTGCTCCTCCAAGTCCTGCTAAAAATCCTGATGCAAGAACACATATATATTTTATTTTATATGCATCTACACCCAAAGTTTCTGCAGCTTGAGGATGCTCTCCAACAGCTCTTATTCTAAGTCCGAGTTTAGTCTTATACAATAAATACCAAACAACAAACACCAATGCAAACGCAATATATACTACAATATATTGTTGAAATACCATTTTCATATATCTCATCCAAGGATATGCTTCTATCAATTCCTTAGTAAAAACTCCATTAAATACTTGTGGTAATTGATTTTCAAAAGGAATTGATTTTGTCATTGCTGCACCTTCAAAGAAAATTCTCGATAAGAATAACGCAAGTCCCGGACCTATTAAATTAATTGCAATACCTGATACAACATGATCTGCTGCAAAATTAACCGTTGCTATTGCATGAAGTAAAGCAAGTGCCATCCCGGCAAGTCCTCCGCATAAAAATGCAAGCCATGGATTTCCGCTAAAATAACCTACAGTAGCACCTATCAACGCTCCTATTGTCATCATACCTTCAATCCCTATATTTACAACCCCACCATTTTCGCTTATTATACCACCTAATGCAGCATATATAAGAGGAGCAGAATATAATAAAGTAGTACTTATAATACCAAAAATACTATTCATGTTTTTTGCCCTCCTTCTTTGGAATTATTAAACTAATTAAATCTAACAGTTTAGGCATAGCTATAAAGAATGTTATTATACCTATTACTATACTTATGACTTCCGAGTGAGTATTTAATGCTGCATTCAGCTTACCGCCGCCATAGTTAAGTCCTGCAAATAATAAGCCCGCCGGAATACAAGCAAGCGGATTATTCCCCGCTATTAATGCAACAGCCATACCATTAAAGCCATAACCTTGCTGAGCTGCCATCATACTTATATTTTGAGAAACTCCAAGAACTGTTATTGCTCCTGCAAGTCCTGAAATCATACCGGAAATCGTCATTGATATAACCTGATTTCTCTTGATATTAATTCCTCCATATTCTGCAGCGTATTTATTAAATCCTACCGCCCTTAATTGATATCCTAAAGTTGTCTTCTTTAAAATATACCAAATTACAAATGCCACAATTATTGCAACAACCATTCCCCAATTGATTGGAGGACGTAAAAATTGTTTTAACATTTTATGATTTTGCAAAAATGCAATTCCCGCCTCTGAAGTTTTCCAGCTTTTTAAAAATTCAATGTTTGCGGTTGGAAGAATTGAAAATGTAGTATCTGATGAAGGTTTTCTCAAAATAGAAATTCCCAACATATAATTACTTAAATAAAAACCTATCCAATTCATCATTATCGATGAAATAACCTCATTAACTGAAAATCTACTCTTTAAATATCCGACTACCGATCCCCATAGTCCTCCGAAAAGCGCTCCTCCCATAAGTGCAAAAATCGGATGAATAACCGGCGGCAATTTAAAGAAATACCCTACCAATAAAGCTCCTATTGAACCCACGATATACTGTCCTTCAGCACCTATATTAAATAATCCTGTTTTAAATGCAAATGCTACTGAAACTCCAGTAAGAATTATAGGAACAGCATTTATTATAGTCCATGAAATATAACTCGGTTTTCCTACAGCTCCCAATATTATAACCTTATATGCTGCAAGCGGATTAATTTTGTTAATCATCAATATTATAGAACCGAATATCAATCCAAGAATAATTGAAACTACTGTATAAAAAAATCTACTCTTATTCTTCAACTATTCCACCTCCCGCCATTAAAAGACCTACTTCTCTCTCGTCGGTTTCAGTTCTTTTAAGTGTTTTAGAAATTTTTCCATCATAAATTACAGATATTCTATCTGATAATGCAAATACTTCATCAAGTTCAAATGATATTAAAAGTACGGCCTTGCCTTTATTTCTCTGTTCAACCAAATACTTGTGAACATATTCAATAGCCCCGACATCAAGTCCTCTTGTAGGTTGGGCCGCTATTAAAACATCCGGATCATTTGTAATTTCTCTTGCAATAATTACCTTTTGTTGATTTCCGCCTGACAGTGATCCTGCAATATATTTTATATCTGTTGGTCTTACATCAAATTTTTCAACAAGCTCTTGTGCAAAAGCTTCTATTTCTTTTTCTTTTAAGATTCCTTTTTTAGAAAATTTTTCTTTATAATAATTTTCAAGTATTAAATTTTCCGCAATGTTAAAGTCTAATACTAATCCTCTTTTTTGTCTGTCTTCCGGAATATTATGCATTCCGCTATTTTGTATTTCCTTAGGTGTTTTATTTGTGATATCTTTTCCATTTAAAAATATTTTTCCGGATTCAATGGTCTTAAGTCCTGTAAGAGCCTCTAAAAGTTCACTTTGTCCATTACCGTCTACACCTGCTATTCCAAGTATTTCTCCGGATTTTAATTCAAGGTTTAAACCATCTACCTTGTTTATATTTCTAATATCTTTTACAACTAAATTTTCCACTTTTAGAATTACATCGCCCGGCTCTTGCTCTTTTTTATCAACTTTTAACTCAACCTGACGTCCAACCATCATATCTGCAAGTTCAGATTCACTTACATTGCATACATCTACTGTATCAATTTTCTTTCCTCTTCTTATGATAGTACATCTATCTGCCATAGCTTTTATTTCTTTAAGTTTATGAGTAATTATTATAATGGTTTTATTTTTCTTTGCTAAATTTTTTATAATATTTATAAGTTCATCAATTTCTTGCGGCGTTAATACTGCCGTAGGTTCATCAAAAATAAGTATGTCTGCACCACGATATAATGCCTTAAGTATCTCTACTCTCTGTTGCATTCCAACAGATATGTTTTCTATTTTTTCATCAGGATTAATTTTCAATCCATATTTTTCTGATATTTCCACTACATTTTTTCTGGCAGTCTTTAAATCCAAGCTTATACCTTTAACCGGTTCCATCCCAAGTATAATATTTTCCACAACAGTAAAAGGTTCAACAAGCATAAAATGTTGATGGACCATCCCAAGTCCATTTTTTATTGCAGCATTAGGATCACTTATTATTGTCTTTTTCCCATTAATGTAAATATCTCCTTCAGTTTGAGCATACAATCCGTATAGAATATTCATCAACGTACTCTTACCTGCTCCGTTTTCACCAAGTAGAGCGTGGATTTCTCCCCTTCTAATATCAAGGTTAATATTATCATTTGCAACGAAATCACCAAATTTTTTAGTTATATTCCGCATTTCAACTGCAAGATTTTCCTTTTGCATATTATCCACTTACATTACCCTCCTTTATTATTACTATTATACTATAAATTTTAGGATAAATACATACAAAAAAAGAGCCTACAAGAGTAACTTGTAAGCTCTTTTAATCAATAATTATAGTGCCTTAACAAAAGCATCGTAAGTTTCAGCATCATGTGGAACTACAATTTCTTCTGCTACAATCTTGTTCTTAATTTCTTCAACTTTGTCAAGAACTTCTTTAGCTACATGTTTATCTGAAGTTGGAGCAATACCTACAGCACCTGCATCTTTAAGACCTAATTCTATAGTTCTTCCACCTTCAAATTTTCCTTCTTCAACTAATTCTTTAATAACATTATAAACTGCTACATTAGCATTTTTCATAGCTGATGTTAATACATTATTAGGAGCAACTTCTAATTGGTCTCTATCTACACCGATAGCCCATTTTCCGTGTTCTTCAGCTGATTTAATAACTCCGTCGCCTACTCCGCCTGCTGCATGGAATATTACATCTGCACCTTGTTCAAACATTTGGTTAGCTATTGCCTTACCTTTTTGAGCATCTGTAAAGTTTCCTGCATATTGGCTCTTAACTTCAATTTCTTTTCCAAGTTCATTAGCTGCATATTTAACACCTGCTGTAAAACCGTATTCAAAAGCACCGATTAAAACAGATTCTTGTCCGCCAACGAAACCTACGACATTAGATTCAGTAGTATGTCCTGCAATATATCCAACTAAGAAAGATGGTTCTTGCGCCTTGAACATAATTCCTAATAAATTTGCAGGAGCTTCAACGTCTACCATGTTACCGTCTTTATCATATCCTACAGTTGGATCCACATCAACAATTGCAAATTTTACATCAGGATTGTTCTTTGCTGTTTCAATAACAACATCTCCCATTTTAAAACCTGCACCAACGATTAGGTTTGCACCTTCATCAAGTAAAGTTTCAAAGTTAGGCATATATTCATTTGAATCTTTTGATTCTTTAAACTTACTAGCGATTCCAAAATCTTCTTTTGCTTTTTCAACACCTTCCCAAACTCCTTGGTTAAATGATTGGTCGTTGATTCCGCCTTCGTCTGTTACAAATCCTACTACAATGTCACTTTTAGCTTCTGAAGTTTCTTCAGCCTTGTTGTTTTCTGCCTTATTGTTAGCAGGTGCGTTGCTTTTTTGTCCACATCCGACAAGTGCAAGTGCAAATACTAAAATAAGTGCAATTAATGAATTTCTTTTCTTCATAAATATCCTCCTATTTCTTTTTATACTCAAATTATACAATACCGGTCAAACATTTTCAAATATTTTTATAATATTATCCAATAAAACTAAAAAACCTATTCCTCTACATTTATCATAAAAATTTTTCAAGTTCTTTTCTATCAAATTTTATAATATCTCTATCTATTTCAATTAATCCATCTTTTTGCATATTCATAAGCTCTCTTGATACAGACGGTCTTGTTGCTCCCAAAAAATGTGCCAATTCTTCTCTTTTAAGTACCATTTTAAAAAAATTATCCTTATTTGAATTTTGCAGAAGGTATTTTGAAATTTTCTGTCTAAGTGAAATCGAATTAAATATTAAAAGTTTTTGATTCAGATAATATGCTTTATTTGAAAGTATAATAAGCATATTATTTAAAATTTTTTTACTTATATCGTCTGAATTTTCAGATAAGAAAAAAGCTTCTTTGGGTATTTTTATTATCTCAGTGCTTTCATTGGCAAAACAATTATAGTCATAGCTATTTTTATCAATATATAAATATACCTCACCAAAAACAGTACCTTCTTTGTTAAAAATATTTACTATTGAGCGTTTACCGTTCACATCGATATTTTCTACAACAACTGAACCTTTTTTTAATATAAACAAATATTTTACTTCTTGCTCTTGCCTGAAAATTTCATCTCCTTTATTCAATTTTTCTATGATAGCTTTACTTTTATCCAAAAAGTACTTTATTTCTTCATTTTTAAGTTTTGAAAACAACTCGCTTACATTTGGCATATTATCACCTCAATAGACATTATATCAATTTTAATAAATTTTTATTATTAATTTTTATAAATATGTAATTTTCCGTAAAATCTGTTATAATTAAATTTAATTAAGGAGGTTACTTGATGAAAAAGACACAAAAACGAAAAAGAAAGTCCTCCGGATTTTCAAGTTTCGTTAAAATACTTTTTATTTTAATTTTGATGGCATTAGTTACTGCCGCTACATTTACCGGAAGTTATGTCCTTTCTGTAATTAAAAGGGCTCCAAAAATTGATCCTGAAAATTATAGAACAGTAATTAATGAAACCTCAAGAGTATATGATGATAAAGAACAGTTAATACAGACATTAGTATTAAATGAATTTTCAGAATATGTAAATATAGACAAAATTCCGATTAACTTACAAAAAGCGGTACTTGCTATTGAAGATGAAAGGTTTTATAGTCATGGTGCAGTTGACTTTAAGAGAGTTATCGGTGCAACTGTAGCAAATCTAAAAGCACACAAAATTGTTCAGGGCGGTTCCACAATCACAATGCAACTTGCCAAAAACCTATACACTGATTATCAAAAGAGTTTTGAAAGAAAATTAACTGATATATTCTATGCTTATGAGCTTGAAAGCGTACTTACTAAAGATCAGATATTAGAAGCTTATTTAAACTCTGCAGGATTCTCAAAAGGTACAGTCGGAGTTCAAGCTGCCGCAAAAACTTTTTTTAACAAAGATGTATCAGAACTCAATCTTGCAGAATGTGCTCTTGTTGCGGGAATTACAAACAGACCTGAAAAATATTCGCCGTATAATAGAATTGATGTAACACTTGAAGATGATTTAGAAAATTTAGAAATAGTATTAATTCCCACACCAAAAGATACGATAAATTCTGAAGAAACAATTCAAATAGGAAAAAGATTAGCCGAACTTGGTAAAATAGACAGCTTTGATTTGAATCAAATTGAAAGAAGTATTATGCGACCGATGAAAGCAATATTTAATCCTGTATCAAAAGAACGTCAGGAGCTTATTTTAAAACTTATGTTAAAACAAGGTTATATTGATCAAGCTCAACATGATGAAGCTATAAATGCTCCTATAAATATTGACATCGGTAACAGAGAAGAAAAAGGTGTCTCTTCATTCTATGTAGATGAAGTGAAAAAAGAAACAGTTTCAATTTTAAAATCTCTTGGATATTCAGAAGAAGATGCAAATAAAAAATTATATGCAGGTGGACTTAAAATATATAGTTCTATGAACTTAGATTTGCAAAAAAGTATGGAAGAAACAGTTTCCAATAATTCATATTTCCCTAATGCCTGGATTGATGATAACGGAATACCTCAGCCACAGGTTGCTGCAGTTTTAACTGACCCGCATACAGGACAGGTTAAAGCTCTGATAGGCGGAAGAAATATTTCAGGCGGTTCAAATTTAAACAGAGCTACTACACCAAGATCGCCGGGTTCAAGTATAAAACCTATTTCCGTTTATATGACGGCATTTAAATATGGTGCTACTGCAGGAGATGTATATCTTGACGAAACATTACCGAGTAGTCAGTTTAAGGGATGGCGTCCAAGAAATAACGGAAATTCTTATATTGGTTGGACTACTATAAGAACACTTTTGAAACGTTCATCAAATGTCGGCGCATACTTGGTAGCAAGAGATATCGGATGTGACTATGAATCCAATGCAAATAAAAATTCTGTTTATTCAAAGGCTGTCAATGAACCGAAAGCCGTAGAATTAATTAAAGAAAATTTAGAGAGTATTGGAGTAACAAGTTTAGTATGGCCTAAAAATTTTGGAAATACAAAAACTACAGATGAAAATCTTCCTGATGAAAATAAAGATGCACCCGTTATGCCTGATGATGCAAACTTTTCTGCACTTGCACTCGGGGGTATGACTCACGGAATATCTCCTCTTGAAATGGCAGGAGCATACTCCACTCTTGCAAATGAAGGTGTATATCAAAAGCCGACATTCGTAGATAAAATTTTATCTACAAACGGCGAAATTATTTATGAAAATAAGCATGAAGGTGAACAGGTTTTATCCGAAGGAAATGCCTTTATAATTACAAATATCTTAGAAGATGTAGTAAAATCCGGTACAGGTACCAGTGCAAACTTTTCAAGAATGCATATAGCCGGAAAAACAGGTACTACTAATCAACAAAAAGAAGTTTGGTTTGTCGGATATACTCCATACTATTTATGTAGTGTATTCATCGGAAACGACAGACATGAAAGTTTACATTTTTCATCTAATGTAGCTGCTGCTCTTTGGAGAGGGATTATGAAACCGATACATGCCGATTTGGAAAATAAAGAATTTGTTCAACCTGATAATGTAATAAGAAAATATGTCCCGGGAGCGGATAGATCAGAATATTTTGTAGAAAATACAAAACCTCATTATACAAATAAATTATTTTGGTATGAAGAAGATGAAGATGAAGATAATGACAATAATACCAATAGTGACGACAATGGTAAAAAGTCAAAATCTACTAAAAAGAAAAAATCTTCAAAATCTACAAATTCAAATTACAGAACTGAAAATCTAAAAAATAG
>NZ_GL349422.1:1202624-1309826 GCF_000090945.1 Peptoniphilus sp. oral taxon 386 str. F0131
ATTACATCTCCAAGATATGAATCCGGGATTGATACTTCAACTTTCATTATAGGCTCAAGAAGTGTAGGTTTAGCTTCTTCCATTCCCTTTTTGAATGCAAGTGATGCCGCAATCTTAAATGACATTTCATTTGAGTCTACATCATGGTACGAACCATCATATAAAACTGCTTTAAAGTTTGTTACAGGATATCCCGCCAACACACCGTGTTCTTTTGATTCTATTATTCCCTTTTCTACTGCAGGGAAGTAATTTTTAGGAACTGAACCTCCAAATACTTCTTCATCAAATACAAAATCTTCTTCACAAGGTTCAAATCTTACCCATACATCACCATATTGTCCTGCTCCTCCGGATTGCTTTTTATGTTTGCCTTGAACAGATGCAGTACCTTTAATAGTTTCTCTATAAGGAATTATAAACGGAATTATATTAACTTCCACCCCAAACATATTCTTAAGCTTTTCAAGGATTACATCAAGTTGTACTTTACCTTGTCCACCTATTGTAAGTTGCTTTGTCTCGGTATTTCTTTCTATTGTAAAACTTGGATCTTCTTCTCTGAGTCTTTTTAAAGAAGTACCTAATTTTTCTTCATCGCCCTTTGTTTTAGGTTCAATTGCATAATACAATACAGGAGCCGGATATTGAAGTTTTTTAAATTTTACTCCATGTGCTTTATCACATAAAGTATCTCCTGTTTCTGTTGCTCCAAGTTTTGTTGTAGCACCTATATCTCCCGCTTCTATTTCCGTAACTTCAAATTGAGTCTTACCTCTTATTACAAAAAGTCCACCTAATTTTTCAGTTTCTTCTTTGTTCATATTATAAATCGGAGTATCTTTTGTAAGCTTTCCTGAAATAACTTTAAATATAGAAATTTTTCCTACAAACGGGTCAGTTATTGTCTTAAATACTACAGCCGCAAAAGGTTCTTTTGCATCTACAGTTCTTTCTTCGCCTTCATCATATCTAAATCCAAGATGTGCTCTTTCATCATCCGGAGCCGGCATATAGTTTACAATTGTATTAAGTAATATGTCTATTCCTATTCCCTTTTCTCCTGATCCTACAAGTAGCGGAACTGCATCTCCTGATAATAAAGCTGATGTAACTCCTCTAAGTAAATCTTCACGAGTAAATTTTTCTCCTGAAAAATATTTTTCCATTAAAACTTCATCAGAACCTGCAACTACCTCTGCAATTTCTTCATACATTCTCTCTGTTGCCTTAACTTGATCATGAGTAAGTTCTGTTTCTTCAGGTGCTCCATTCTTATACTTAAAGCCCTTTTGATATATTACATCTGTAACCCCTACAAAGCTTTCTCCTTCACCTATAGGAACTGAAAATGGAATTACTTTTTTACCAAATGAATTTTCAAGTTCTTCCATAAGCTTTCTAAAATTTACATTTTCTCCGTCAATTTTATTTACAAATATAATTCTTGGAAGACCAATTTTTTCAGTGTACTTCCACATTCTTTCTGTTCCGACTTCAACGCCTGCAGTTGCATCTATAACCATTAAAACTGCTTCAGAAGCACGAAGAGCACCATAAGCTTCTCCTATAAAATCAAGATATCCCGGAGTATCTATAATATTAACCTTATAGTTTCTCCATTCTACAGGTATAATACTTGTTCCTATGGAAGTTCCCCTTTCCATTTCTTCTTTTGAAAAGTCGCTTATAGTATTTTTTTCCGATACATGACCTATTTTTTTAGTTGCTCCACTTTGAAATAGCATAGCTTCAGTAAGATTTGTCTTTCCACTTCCGCTATGACCAACTAAGGCCAAGTTTCTCACCTGCTCTGTCTTATAAACTTTCATAATGTAATCCTCCTATATATAATGTTTTTGAAATCGTTTTTACTTTACTATTATAACATATTAATTCTCAATTTAATAGCTACTGTTTTACAGCAAAATAAATTTATTTAACACCTATATCAAGTTTTTAATCTTATCATTCCTTCGGTTATTTCAGGCATTAAATCTTCTGATATTACACTTAACATATATTCAAATTTTTCTAAATCCTCTTCGGAAAACCTATTTCTCGCTCTCTTTAAAACAAGATTCATATATTCATTTTTTACATTATAATAGTTATAAAACTTATCTGTAACTTCTAAAAACACTTCTCTTTTATCATTTTCAGACTGTATTTTTTTTACATAACCTTTTTTTACAAGATTATTTACCTTATAAGTTATGTTAGGTTGAGAGATGTTTAAAAATTTACCCATTTCATTTATGGTAGGTTTATCCAATGCATAAATTACTTCTGTACAAAAAGTTTCCGTAGCTGTAAGAGATGATTCTCTTTCCGCAAAACCGCCAAAAATATTTCTGTAAAAATTCAATTTAAATTTGTCATATAACTCTTTAAAAACATGCTCGAACACAAAATTCACCTCAAATAAATAATAACAGATAACTAAAATAAGTACAATATTATAAACTCAGTGCAAAGGCTATTTCTCCTCTACATACCACCTCACCGTTTACGCATGCAATACAATTTGCAAATCCGACATTTAATCTTCTGCTGATGAGAGTAGTTGTGATTTCTAATGTATCTCCCGGGACTACAGTCTTTAAAAATTTGACTTCCTTTATTTTTGTAAAATATGCTTTTTTCCCAATATTCTTTTCTTCTGAAAGTATTGCAAAAGCACCAACTTGTGCCATTGCCTCTACTATTAACACTCCCGGATATACATGTTCATCCGGAAAATGTCCTTGAAATACAGGATCAGTCACTGTTATGTTTTTTATTCCTTTAGCATATTTTCCTTCTTCCATTTCTATTATTCTGTCTATCAATAGAAATGGAAATTTATGTGGTAATATTTTTGATATTTCATTTGAATTATACATCTATTCACATCCTTTAAATGCAATTGACACATTATGTCCTCCAAATCCAAGTGAATTTGAAATTGCAAGTTTTATTTTTTTATTAACTGCTATATTTGGTGTTATATTAAGGTCACATTCAGGATCCGGTTCTAAAAAATTTATCGTTGGAGGTATGAATGAATTTTTTATTGCAATAAGAGTAATAATTGCCTCAAGTGAGCCGCTTGCTCCAAGTAAATGACCTGTCATAGATTTCGTACTTGATACATTCAAAGAATAAGCATTATCACCAAAAACTCGTTTAATCGCCTTTGTCTCATACTTATCATTTAACGGTGTGGAAGTTCCGTGTGCATTTATATAATCTACATCTTCCAATTTATTTCCATTTTCCAATACCGTATTTTTCATTGCAAGAGCTGCAAATTTTCCATTTTCATTCGGAGAAGTTATATGACCTGCATCACATGTCATTGATGAACCTACAATTTCTCCATAAATCTTTGCTCCTCTTTTTTTTGCGCTTTTTAATTCTTCCAACACTAAAATTGCAGCACCTTCTCCCATGACAAATCCGCTTCTGCATCTATCAAACGGTATGCTGGCTCTATTTATATCTTCACCTGCATACAGTGCTTTCATAGAATTAAAGCCCCCTATTCCAAGTCCGTTAATACTTGCTTCACTTCCTCCTGCAATAACAACATCATTATAACCGTCTTTAATGCTTCTATATGCGTCTAATATAGCTGTACTTGAAGATGCACAAGCTGTCACGGGACATGATACATATCCATGTACATTCAAGTCAATTGCTATTTGTGCACTTGTCATATTTGCGATTATCATCGGAATAAAAAACGGACTTACTCTTGAATATCCTTTTTCAAATGCCTTAAAAGACTCTCTTTCAATTGTTGAAAGTCCTCCCACTCCGGATGCTACCATAATGGAAACTCTATCTATATCACAATCGTCAAGCTTTATTCCGCTATCTTCTACGGCTTTTCTTGCTGCAACTATTCCCAAGATATTAACTCTGTCCATTCTTTTTAAATCTTTTTTGCTGAAATGATCTTCAGAATTAAAATCTTTACATTCACATGCAATTTTTACATCTAAATTCTCTGTGTTGCATAATGTTATACGATCTACTGCACACTTACCTTTTCGTAAATTTTCAGTTAATGTCTTTTCATCATTGCCTATCGGAGAAATAAATCCTATTCCCGTTACTGCTACGCGACGTTTCATATATTCATACCTCCATCAACAGATAGTACTTGTCCGGTAATATATCTCGCATCATCTGATGCTAAAAATATTACAGCTTTTGCAACATCTTCAGTAGTTCCTATTCTGTTAAGAGGAACTTTATCAAGTATTAATTTTCTTGAATCTTCACTTAATTTATCTGTCATTTCAGTTTCAATAAATCCCGGCGCTACTGCATTTACGGTTATATTTCTACTTGCAAGCTCTAATGCCAAAGTTTTTGTCATTCCTATTAAGCCGGCTTTACTTGCAGCATAATTTATTTGTCCGGCATTTCCATGTAATCCTACAACTGAAGATATGGATATAATTCTACCGTTTCTATTCTTAAGCATATGTTTTGCCGCCAGTTTCATAAAATAAAAACAACCTTTCAAATTAACATCTATTACTTTATCAAATTCATCGTTACTCATTCTAATTGCAAGATTATCTGAAGTAATTCCGGCATTATTTACAAGCACATCAATTGTTCCAAATCTTTTAATTCCTTCATCAAAAATTTTACTTACATCCTCAAAATTTGAAACATCTCCTCTAACCCCTAAAAGTTGACAATTATCTGAAATTTCTTTTTCAAGTAATTCAAAGCTTTCTTTGTCTCTATAATTTATTATTAAATTATAACCTCTATCGGCAAATTCAATAGCTATTCTCTTTCCTATACCTCTTGTAGCTCCTGTTATCAAAGCTGTTTTATTATTCATAAAATTTCTCCACCAAATCTTTAAAATCTTCGTAACTTGAAATAGAAATTACTTGTACATTACTATTTATTTTTCTTACAATTTTTTTTATGATATTGTTAAATCCTATTTCAATAAATAAGTCTATACCATCCTCAATCATATTTTTTATATCATCTTCAAACCTGACAGTAGACTTAACTTGTTTTACCATTAGATTCTTTATATTACCTTCATCTTCCTTACTTCCTGTTACATTATAATAGACAGGTATTTTAGGTTCACTAAATTCAATCGTCTTAAAATACTTTTCAAGACTTTCAGCCGCCCTATCCATGTATGCTGTATGAAATGCTCCCGAAACTTTTAGTTTAATATACCTGACACCGTCTTTTTTTAAATGTAATTTAACTTTTTCTAATACATCTTTATCTCCTGAAATTACTATTTGCTCTTTAGAATTTATATTAGATATTTGAACAAATTTTTCGGTACTGTTATATATTTCTAATACTGCATTTATATATTGCTCAGATGAATTAATTATCGCATACATTTCTGTATTGATTCCCTCAGAACATTTACTCATTTCCGTTCCTCTAAACTTGGATATTTTTAAAACATCTTCTTCATTTAGAACTCCCGAGCAATACAATGCTCCGTATTCTCCAATACTAAGTCCACAAACAGCATTGGGAACTATATTATTTTCATTAAATAATTTTGTAAGCATTACTTGAAAACCTATTAATACAACTTGTGTGTTTTCAGTTTTCACAAGTTCATCTTCATCAGCTTCAAATGACAATCTTTTTAAATCTAAACTTTTATCTACACTGTCATAAAACTTTTTTGCTGAAATACTGCTATTATAAAAATCTAATCCCATATGCGGAACCTGACTTCCTTGTCCTGCATATATATATCCTATTTTCCTTCCTCTTATGTTCTCATTATCAAATTTATGTTTTTCACTTAATTTTGTTTCGCACATAATTTCTCCTTGGCATTTAAGTATTCACTGTAGATTCCATCTAAGATGTCTACTAATTTTCTCCTTAAATTTACTTCTCCGACTACTTGTCCGCACATTATAGAACCATTTATCATATCTCCATCTTTGACAGCACGTCTTAATGCTCCTAAAGTCATTTGTTCAAGCTCTTGTAGTTCAGCTCCGTTTTTTTCGCATTCTATATATTTTCTTGTCATTTCATTTTTTAGAAGTCTCACCGGCAGTCCATTTATTCTCCCAATTACTGTCACTTGAGATGATTTTGCATTTATAATTTTTTCTTTATAGTCATCATGTATCGGACATTCTATTGCAGGTAATAGACAAGTTCCTATTTGTGCTCCTACCGCCCCTAAAGCTTCTACCGCTAAAAGTTGTTTTCCACTTGCAATTCCTCCTGCAGCAATCACAGGTATAGATAATGAATTTGCAACCTCATTTACCAAAACTATAGTCCCAAGTTCACCTATATGTCCTCCTGCCTCTTGTCCTTCTGCAATCACTCCATCCACTCCAAGCTTTTCCATTCTAATAGCAAGTGCTTTAGAAGATATTACCGGAAATATTTTTATATTATGAGCTTTCCATTTATCTATATACTTTCCCGGATTACCTGCTCCCGTTGTAAGAATTTTAATTCCATATTCACAAACTATATCAGAAATTTCTTCTATCTCTCTGTGCAATAGCAATATATTTATCCCAAATGGTTTATCTGTAAGTTTCAAACACGTTTCTATTTCATCTCTAAGCTCCTTAGCAGTAAAACCTCCCGATCCTATAACTCCAAGTCCTCCTGAATTACTTACAGCTGCTGCAAATTTTCCTGTTGCTATATGTGCCATTCCTCCCTGAATTAGAGGATACTTTATGTTAAGCATTTCTTGTAATTTCATATTCCACACTCCACTATTACCCCTGCATATGTTAATCCTCCGCCAAATCCGAATAATAAGGCTCTATCTCCATTTTTTAATATATTTTTATTCTTCATTTCAGCCAAACAAAGTCCAATACTTGCCGATGAAGTATTTCCCATATTTTGAATATTAGTAAAAAATTTTTCTTTATATCCCGTCTTCTTTACAATAGACTCTATAATTCTTAAATTAGCTTGATGTAACACAAAATGCTCTATATCACATACATTTATATTATTCATACTTAAAAGCTTATCTATTCCGGATGGAATAACTGATGTTGCAAATTTATATACATTTCTGCCCTCCATAGTTACTTTAGATTTTCCATCGTTTATAAACTTTAAATCAAAACTTGGAACTGTACCCGATACTTTAGAAAACTTCTCATTTGTTTTTTCTACAATTGTAACGGCGGCTCCATCTCCAAATAACATGGCAGTAGCTCTATCATCAAAATTTACTATATTACTTAATTTTTCTGCTCCTATTATTACGGCTTGTTCCCCAACTTTCAGCATACTCTCCGCAACTATAAGTCCTCCTATAAATCCTGTACAAGCCATGTTAATATCAAAAGATAATACTTCTTCAAGTAAATCGAGTTCTTTATGCACTAAAGCAGATAAAGACGGAACTACATAATCTGAAGTAACCGTTGCGGAAATTACCAATTTAATACTTTCTCTATTAAAAATTTGCAATTTTTTTGATGCGTTTAATACCATTTCAGATACCTGTAAATCACTAAAATGTCTCTTTTCAATTCCGGTTCTTTGAACTATCCACTCATTAGTTGTATCAAGATAACTTTCAAAATAACTATTATCTACTGTTCTATCAGGAACATAGCTAACTGCATCTACTATTTTAAGCCCCATTCTAAACTCCTATATTTTTCTCTTCTATTTTTTAATAACTCATCTTTTGGAATATTTTTTAGTTTTTTCAACGCATCAACAATTGAATTTTTAAGCCTGCTGTAATTTTCAAAAAAATCTTCCTGTGTAGGCGCAAGGTTTTCTTCAATAACTTCATCACATATTTTAAATTTATATAAATCTTTTGAAGTAAGTTTCATAATCTCTATAGCCTTATCAACTTTACCGGAATCTCTCCACAATATAGACGCGAATCCTTCCGGTGAAAGTATTGAATATATGGCATTTTCCATCATAATTAAATGATCACAAACGCAAAGTGCTATCGCTCCACCGCTTGCTCCTTCACCTGTAATAACAGAAACTGTATTTGTATTTATCCCTGCCATTGTGTATATGGACTTCGCTATAGCTTCCGCTTGGCCTCTTTCTTCCGCCCCAACCCCGGGATAAGCTCCCGGTGTGTCTACAAAACATATTATCGGTCTTTTAAATTTTTCTGCCTGTTTCATAATCCTTACGGCTTTTCTATATCCCTCAGGATTTACCATTCCAAAATTACATTTTATGCTCTCTTCAAAATCTCTTCCCTTATTTATCCCTATGAATGTTACAACCTCATCATCCAACTTCCCAATTCCGCATATTATAGAACTGTCTTCTTTAAAACATCTATCTCCCTTAAAATAAATAGGATCATCTATAATATTTTCTATAAAATCTTTTGCTTTAGGCCTGTTTTTATACCTTGATAAAAAAACTCTATCACTTGGTGTCAAAAATTCTTTTGCATCATTTAAAATAGATTCTTTATATTTCTTAAATTCATAACTATTTTTAAACTTAGATAGTTTTTCTTCATCAAGTATTTCTTTAAAAATCTCTTCTATCTTCATCTTTTCTCCTATGATAGCTCAAAATTTTTCCTATATAATTTTTTTGTTCTCTCCTATCAACTATCTCATCTAAAAATCCATGTTCAATCAAAAACTCCGCACTTTGAAAATCTTTAGGTAATTCTTGTTTTATCGTTTCCTCTATAACTCTTCTGCCTGTAAAACATATTCTTGCTCCAGGCTCCGCTATTATTATATCTGCAAGACTTGCAAAACTTGCAGATACTCCTCCGGTAGTCGGGTCTGTCAAAACCGAAATATATAAATTTCCCATTTCAGAATGTTTTCTAAGTGCAAATGTAGTATTGGCCATTTGCATGAGTGAAAAAATTCCCTCCTGCATTCTTGCCCCTCCACTTGCACAAAAACCAACTACCGGCAGTTGTTCTCTTGCTGCAAGCTCAAAACAATAAGCTATCCTCTCTCCTACTTCGACTCCCATACTTCCCATAAAAAAATCAGAATCCATTAAAAATACATAACACTTATTTCCGCTTATAGTCCCTTTTACCACTACTACAGCTTCACTTAAAGATGTCTTGTCTCTCATAATCTTCTTCTTTTCTTCATAACCTTCAAATTCTAACGGATCTGATTCATATTTTTTAAATTCAATAAATGCATAATTATCCATCAAATATTTAAGTCTGTCCTTTGAAGATATTTTTAAATGATATCCACAATTTGGACAGACTCTCATATTTTTTGTCAATTCATCTTCAAAAATCATAGATTCACAGTTTTTACACTGCGAAAAAACTATACTTTTTTCTAAAATTTTTTTCTCTGAATTTTGTCTTTTATCTCTTATTTCTTTTATTTTTTTAAAAATATCTTTTTTTCTTTTAAAATAATCCACTATCTATAATTCTCCATTAACTTAAGTAAACCATCAAGTTCTCTTTCAATAAAAGAAGTGTTGTATTTACCTTTTATAAAATCAAAATTATAAAGTATTGCATATAAAAGATATAGATTTGTATCAATACCGACTACAATTGTCTCTTCTATGGCCCTTCTCATTTTTCTTATAGCCCCAATTCTGGTTTTATCGTGAACTATTATTTTTCCAATCATTGAATCATAAAACGGACTTATTTTCGCTCCTGTGTATAAATGTGAATCAAATCTCGTATTAACTCCACCCGGACCATATAAAAATTTCACTTCGCCGCTTTGAGGCAAAAATTTATTAAAAGGGCTTTCTGCGTTAACTCTACATTCTATGGCATACCCGTTTCTTTCTATATCACTTTGGTTAAAATTCAGTTTCATCTTCGAAGCAATTTTAAGCTGTTCTTTTACTATATCAATACCGGTAATCATTTCTGTAACAGGATGCTCGACTTGTATTCTCGTATTCATCTCAATGAAATAAAAATTATTTTCATCATCCATTACAAATTCAATAGTTCCTGCATTTTCATAATTACATGCTTTTGCCGCTTTAATTGATTCTTTATATAACTTTTCTCTTATAGTATTATCAATTCCAAAACATGGTGCCTCTTCAATCATTTTTTGATTTTTTCTTTGTATAGAACAATTTCTTTCAAATAATGAAACCACATTACCAAAGCTGTCCGCAAGAATTTGTACTTCTACATGCCTCGGATTTTCAATAAGCTTTTCTATATACATTGACCCGTTATTAAATGCAGCTATGCTTTCAGACTTAGCAGACTCAAAAGCCACTTTAATATCCGATTCGCTATATACCTTCCTCATTCCCTTTCCACCGCCACCACCGGCAGCTTTTATAAGAATTGGATATCCTATTTTCTTTGCAATCTCAATAGCATCTGAAACTCCGTCAACCTCTCCATCAGAACCGGGCACTACACTTATTCCGTTTTTCAACATCAATTCTCTTGCTCTTATCTTATCTCCCATAATTTCTATAACTTCAGATGACGGACCTATAAATTTCAATCCCCCTTCTTCAAGTTTTGCAACAAAATTAGGATTTTCCGATAAGAAGCCGTATCCCGGATGAACTCCGTCACAATTAGTGGCCTTCGCAGCCATTACGATGTTATCAATATTAAGATAACTGTCCTTACTTCTTACAGAACCTATACAAACAGCTTCATCCGCAAATTTGACATGAAGAGATTCTCTATCTTCAACTGAATAAATTGCAACAGTTTTTATTTGCAATTCTTGCGCCGCTCTTATTATTCTAAGGGCAATTTCTCCTCTATTTGCAACTAAAATTTTTTTTAACATTTTTCCTCTATCTCAAAAATAATATCATCAAATGCAATCAGCTGTTCATCTTCAAAATTAATTTTCCTAATAATTCCATCTACAGGAGATTTTATTTCGTTGAACATTTTCATTGCTTCAATGATACACAATACATCTCCCTTTTTTACCTCTGCACCTACATCTACAAACGCTTTACTGTCAGGCGATGCTTTAGAATAAAAAATTCCTACAATGGGAGATTTTAGCTTATATAAATAATCCTCTTTAATTTTTTCTGTTTCACTATTTTCCTGAATGATTTTATTTTCTATACACTCATTAATTAATTTTTCTTTACTGTATTCTGAATTCTCTATTGAATCACAACTATTATTTTTTTTAAGCTCTAAATTGAATTCTTTATTAGAATATTTCATTGAATCTATGTTTAAAGCTGAAAATTTTTCTAAAATTTTAATAATATCTGCACTCATTTTTCAACATACTCTAAGATATTTCCAATTGTATTTATCTTTTCAATATCCTCATCTTTGATTGAAATACCGAATTCTTCTTCAATTGCCATTGTTAATTCAACTATGTCAAGTGAATCCGCCTTTAAATCTTCAATAAGATTTGTATTTTCATCTAATTCCTCAACACTACATCCTAAATTTTCCGCTACTATGTTTTTAATTTTATCTAAGTTATTCATAATTTCCTCCTAAAAGTATAATATATAAATATTTTTATATAAATATTTATATAAGTATTATATTCAGGTGATAATTATATGTCAATATTTTTATATAAATTTTTTTATGAATTGAACGTAAAAAAACCTTCTATATTAATATAGAAGGTTTTTTATTATAAATATTTATTTAGTATTTCCATAAATTCTTCTCCTGTAATTGTTTCTCTCTGAAGAAGAAAATGTGCTATTTCATGCAGTGCATCAATATTTTCTTTAAGTATATTGATTGCCTTTTCATGAGCTTTTTCTATTAACTGTTGAACTGCTAAATCTATCTTACTCTCAGTATCCGGTGAACAACTTAGACTGGTATCGCCACCCAAGTATTTATTACTTACACTTTCCATGGCAACAAATCCAAATTCATTACTCATTCCAAATCTTGTAATCATAGCCTTTGCAATTTTAGTCGCTTGTTCAATATCATTTGATGCGCCGCTTGTCCTCAATGAAAAAATTAATTCTTCTGCTGAACGCCCGCCGGTTAATGTAACTATCTTATTAAATAATTCTTCCCTGCTCATTAAGAATTTTTCTTCTTCATCTACTTGCATAGTATATCCTAATGCCCCACTTGTCCTTGGCACTATTGTAATTTTATGAACAGGTGCCGAATTAGTTTGCATTGCGGCAACAAGTGCATGTCCAACTTCATGATATGCAATAATTTCTTTTTCTCTAGGAGAAATAACTGCATTCTTCCTTTCATATCCTGCAAGAACAACTTCAACAGATTCCTCAATATCTCTTTGAGTCATCTTGTCTCTGCCCTCTCTTACAGCTCTAAGAGCTGCTTCATTAATCATATTTGCAAGATCGGCTCCGCTTGCTCCGGCAGTAGCTTTTGCAACTTGTGTATAATCTATATTATCATCTTTGATAATTTTTGTTGAATGGACTTTTAAAATAGCTTCTCTACCTGCAAGATCCGGAAGCTCAACCGGAATTCTTCTGTCAAAACGACCTGGTCTTAAAAGTGCCGGATCTAATGATTCCGGTCTATTAGTAGCTGCAAGAATTACAACTCCGTCATTTCCTTCAAAACCGTCCATTTCTGAAAGAAGTTGATTTAAAGTTTGTTCTCTTTCATCATTGCCCGAAATTCCGGCTCCATCACGTCTTTTACCAATAGTATCTATCTCATCAATAAATACAATACATGGTGCTTTCTCATGAGCCTGTTTAAACAAATCTCTTACCTTAGCAGCTCCAAGTCCGACAAACATTTCTACAAATTCAGATCCTGAAATTGAAAAAAACGGTACATCAGCCTCGCCCGCTACAGCCTTTGCAAGAAGAGTTTTACCTGTGCCGGGAGGCCCTACAAGTAGTGCTCCTTTAGGAAGTTTGGCTCCTATTTTTGTATACTTCTTAGGATTGTGTAAAAAATCAACTATTTCTGTCAACGCCTCTTTGGCTTCATCCTGTCCTGCAACATTATTAAATCTGATTCCATCAGTAGATTGGACATAAATTTTAGCATTAGATTTACCAAAACTCATCGGTCCTACTCCACCTTCTCCACCAAATCTCTTAAGTATAAATCTTGAAAAAATATACCAAACTAATAATAATGTTATAAATGTACTTCCCATTTGAATTAGAACCATCAATATAGGATTTAATTCATTAGGATATTCCTTATCAAACTTAACATTATTTTCATTAAGCCTATCTACTAATTTTAAATCATTAAATGTTGATGTTTCAAACTTTTGAATTTCTTTTCCGGGTTCTTTAACATCAAATCTTATTTTCTTATCTAAAACATGTGCTTCAGTAACTTTACCACTTTCAACATAATTTAAAAATGTACTGTAATCTGTAGTCGTTACTTTAACATTTTTTTGTAATCTTTGCCTTGTAACATACGGAACAGTAAAAATTAACACTATAGCCAGTATGTAATAAATTAACATAGGTCTTTTTATAAATTTGTTATCTTTATTTTTTTTGCCATTATTATTTTCATCGTCAAAAAACAAATTATCACCCCTCCTTAATAAATAAGAATTATACTATAAATTTTCTCATTATAATAGTATAATCTAATAATACCCACTTTAGTTATAAAAAAACTACATTTTAAGGAGGAATAAAATGAAAAAATTTACACAAAACTTAATATTTATTGCAATAATACTACTATTACTTACATCTTGCGGCAAAAGCTCTATAAATAATAGTGCATCCGAAAAAGAACCGGTTAATGAAACTGTTTATGAAATCAGCTTATACTATCCTACAAAAGAATTTGTAGTAAATGGAGATGAAAATTATAAATTTGCATCTATACGTACAACTGTTAACGACATTGACGAAATTAAAGATGAACTGGAAAAATTAAAAGTCTCTCCTAAAACTGCAACAAATTCTGACGGAAAAGAAACAGATGTATTTGCTGCAATACCTAAAAAAATAACTATCAATAATATCGAGCTACATGAATCTATATTTACAGTTGACCTGAATTCTAAAAACTTAGAAGGCGGAAGCTTAGATGAACAAATTCTAATCGGTTCTATAGTAAATACATTAAAATCAGTAAAGGAAAATAATACTCCGGTTTCTAATTCAGTAAAATTTACAGTTGACGGAAAAGATGTTCAAACACTTATGGGACATTTTGATGTAACTGAACCTATTGAAGAATAAAAACCACTAGTGAAACTAGTGGTTTTTTCATATCCTAGAAGGGTTAACTCTTGCCAACCCCTCAAAGGGGTATTGAAGGTTTACCATCGCATCACTTTTCCAGCTGCCACTCAAAGTGGCTTTTTACTTACTTTTTTCTCCTGTGAAAGGATCTATGTATTCCTTTATGCTTATCTAATCTTTCATATAATCTTCTTCTAGCTGATTCCTTATATTCTCTTGTATTTTCTTTTCATTCTTTCCAACACTATCTACAAAGTATCCTCTACACCAAAAGTGTCTGTTCCTATATTTATACTTTAGATTTGCATGTCTATCAAAAATAATCAGGGCACTCTTACTCTTGAGAGTACCTACAAACTGTGCTACACTCATATATGGTGGAATACTAACAAGCATGTGAATATGATCAGGACATGCCTCTGCTTCAATTATTTCCACCTTCATTTCGTTGCATAACTTTCTAAGAATTACTCCAATATCTTTTTTTAGTTCACCATAAATTACTTTTCGTCTGAATTTTGGTGCAAAAACAATGTGATATTCACATCGATAACTAGAATGTGCTGTATGTTTTATCTCATTTTTCATTGTCAAAAAACCTCCTGTTACGCGAAGTGATGCGGTTGCCAAACCAACATTATTGTGACATGGAGGTTTTTATTTTCATTTACTAAAGTATTCTTATCCACCCCTAGTAGAACTAGGGGTTTATTTCCGCTAAAGCACCAAAAAATCCGTTTCTAATGTTAGAAACGGATTTTTTTAAATTTTCCAACCCACAGCTTCTTTTCTTGAATTAATAAACTTGGAATATATTCCATCCTGTTTTATTAACTCTTCGTGAGTTCCTATTTCTTCTATTCTTCCATTATTAACAACTAATATTTGATTTGCATTTCTAACTGTCTTCAATCTGTGTGCTATCATTATTATCGTCTTGTTCTTCGTAAGCTCTTCTATAGCGCTTTGAAGTTTATGTTCATTTTCCGGATCAATATTGGCAGTTGCTTCATCAAATATAATAATCGGAGAATCTTTCAATATAGCCCTTGCAATTGAAATTCTTTGTTTTTCTCCTCCGGATAAACTTCCTCCTCCTTCTCCAATTATGGTATTATATCCATTCGGAAGACCCATTATAAAATCATGACAACAAGCTTTTTTTGCAGCCTCTATTACCTGTTCATGTGTAGCATCAGGTTTTCCAAATCTAATATTATTTTCTACTGTATCTTGGAATAAATATACATTTTGAAATACCATACTTATTTGTTCCATAAGAGATTCCAATGTGTATTCCTTTATATCTCTTCCACCTATCGTTATACTACCCTCATCAACATCCCAAAATCTCGCAATTAAATTACACATAGTAGTCTTTCCACTTCCACTTGGTCCTACTATTGCAGTCATGGTTTTTCCCGGCAGTTTTATAGAAATATTATCTAAAATTTTCTTTTTTTCATACGAAAAACTTACATTTCTAAATTCTATATCATGGCTTTCAGGTATGATTTCTTTTCCATCTATATCCATTTGCGGTATTTCATTTATTTTTTCCGCTTGCTCTATTGAACTGCTCACTATACGGAACGTAGCAAGCGAACTTCCTGTTGAACTTATTTGTGTAAATACCATAAATGACATTATTATACACATTATTGCATTTGTAAGTGTCATAGTCCCATTCAGATACATTGATACTGATACAATAATCATTAATACGCTAAATATATTTAGTGATATGGATTGAGCCATTATATACGGTGTAAATACCCTCTCCACACTTAAATTTGAACTTCTACTATTTTCTAATGCTCTACGAACTTTCTTATCTCCCTTTCCTGTTAAATTAAATGCCTTTATTATATGCATACCTTGTATTTGCTCAAGTACTGCTTCTACAAGCTTAGCTTGAGCTTTTTGCCTTTTAGGAAGTAGTGTTCTTGATCTTTTTTCCATCTTTGATGTTATTACAAGATATATTGCTGTTCCCATTACTACCAAAATTCCTATCTTCCACTCAAATAAAAGTATCATAATTGTAAATACAACTGAATTTATAAACCCGCTAAGCATAGCTACAAGTATCATAGGTGCAAGGGTTTCAACATCATCCAATACTGTTGTATTTATTCCTATTATTTCTCCTATGCTTGTCTTGTTGAAATAACCCATGGGAACACTTTTTAGTCTATTCCCTATTTCTATTCTCTTATTGGCAACCATAAAATAGCCCGCATGCGTTTGCTTAAGCTGAGTAAAATAATTTATACTTGCTCTGCCGATAATACTTATTACTAAAAGCATAAATGCAATAAAAGATATTTTCAAAGACTTTTCTCCCTTGATAAGTCCATCTATAACAAAATATATTGCACTTATTTGCAACATGTGAAAAACTGCAAATACAAAACCTAAAAATACAGATTGACTGATATTTTTTCTCTCTTCTCCGGCAAATTCCCATATCTTTTTTAATGTATTTATCATAATTATTCACCATCCCTTGCTCCAATATGTGCATTCCACATATCTCTATAATCTAAGTTATTATTTAGCAATTCTTCATGAGTCCCTCTATCTGCAACTCTTCCATCTTTTATCAAAAATATTTTATCTGAATTGGTTGTTGTGGATAATCTGTGAGCTATTACTATTACAGTTTTCTCTGAAATTAATTTTGCAACAGCTTTTTGAACAATAGCTTCATTTTCGGGGTCTATATATGCTGTTGCCTCATCCAAAATCACTATCGGAGCATTTTTAAGCATAGCCCTTGCTATTGCAATTCTCTGTCTTTCTCCTCCCGATATATGACTTCCACTACTACCTGCAACAGTATCATAGCCATCTTCTAAATTCATGATAAAATCATGGCATCCAGAAAGCTTAGAAACTTTTTCAATTTCTTCATCCGTTGCATCTATATTGCCCATTCTTATATTCTCTCTTATACTCTCATCAAATAAAAAATTATCCTGAGATACAAATGAAACTAAATCGTATAGCTGATTTAAAGGTATCTCTTTTAGCTCTATACCTCCAATTTTTATACTGCCTGACTTAATATCCCAATAACCTGCAATTAGCTTTGCAATTGTAGATTTTCCGCTACCGCTCAATCCTACAAAAGCATTCATTGTACTTTCAGATATATTCATATTTACTGAATGCAGTACCTCTTTTTCTTCTGTGTATCCAAACGATACATCTTTAAGTTCAATATTCATATTATCAAATTTCACACTTTCCTTATTGTGAATTTGTTCTTCTCCACATAAAATTTTATCTATTGAATCTACAATAGTTCCGACCTTAGCAAGATTATCAAAAAACATCATTGCAGAAATAATCGGACCTGCTACTCCAAGAGATAAAATTATAGTTGTTATAAAAATTTCTATCGATATGCTTCCCTTAATATAGAAAATCCATCCTATCGGCAATGTAGTGATCATTGTCGTAGGTGATATTGCACCTGCTAACGAAGTGTAAAATTGACATTCCTTCATCCAATTATAAAAATATGCCGCATTTGCATTTACTTTTTCAGCAAATTTTGCATAGGATTTATTCCCCTGATTAAATGCCTTTATTACTTCAATACCTCCTACATACTCAACTATTGCCGAGTTCATTTCCGCATTTGTCCTTACAGCACCCTCATAACGCTCTGTGTAATTTCTCATTATTAATCCCATAAAAGACATGCCTACAGGAATAGATACTATAGATAATAATGCCATTTTCCAATCAAGTACAAATAAGTAAATTATTATACATACAGGTCCCAAAATATTTGAAGTCATTTCAGGAACTAAATGTGCAAGAGTTGTTTCAGTACTTTCAACCTGATCTACAATTATCTGTTTCATTCGTCCGCTTGATGTTTCTAAAATTGTTCCAAGTGGCATTTTCGGCAATTTATCAAGAATTTTTAATCTTATATTTTTTAATACGCTAAATGTCGACTTATGTGATATCGAAAGAGCATTTACATAAAAAACAACCTTAATCAAATAACCTAAAAAACTAATTAAAGCCCAATGAATATACAAATTGTTATCTGTATTTCCATTCAATAAATTAATTAAAATCTTACTTACTGCAAAATATGGTATCATTCCTCCAAGTACACCTATTATTGCAAATATTACAGACTTTATTAATCCCGAATGTTCTTCTTTAGCCAATTCCCATATCCTCATCAAAGGATTTTGTTTCTCCATATTTTACCTCCTTCTCAGCAACTAAATTCATTATAATTTCTATTATTACATTGATATTTCCAATAACTCTTTCCATCCTGCAGAATAAAATTTTGTAATCGTTCTAATACACTCTATTGCCTCTTCTCTTTCATAGTCATGAAAAATCGTTTCAAACATACATGAAAAATAAGAATGCACCAACATATGCATTTCCTTTTCAGATATTTTTTTATAAACTATATTATGCTCCTCAAAAAGCAGAAACATTCTTTTATTTGCACGTATCTCTTCCTCAACCAGCCAATCTATAAAATTGACATACTTTGTTCCATCCGAACACATTAATATGAGTTTAAATGCGTCAAAATTGTCATAGATATAGTCAATAAAAACCATAGCAATATCAACACCAAACTTCATCATTGAAATTAAATCTTCATTAGATAAATAATCAAAACATATTCTCTCGGCAATTCTATACTTTTTCATAATTCCATTTATTGCAGGATCCACAAGTTCAGAAAACAAAGCATTTTTATCTTCAAAATGTCTGTAAAATGCACCTGTTGTTATTTCCGCTCCTCTGCAAATTTCCCTAAGGTTTGCTCTCTCATATCCGTTTTTCAAAAAAAGTCTTTTAGCACTTTCAAGAATTTTTTTATGAGTAACCTCATAATTACCGTTTGACAAACTATAACCTCCTCATTCAAAGATTACTTAGTTATCATAATACTATTATTGATAATTAATTTCAAGTATAATTATGTAGTTTTATTTTTGAATTCCATTAGACAAAAAAACAGCCTAAAGCGGCTGCCTTTCTTTTTAAAATTTACTTTTTACAAACTGCAAAATATATCCTCTTTCACTTTTGTCATTCAAATTTTTCAAACATTAACCTTGCAATATCACATAATTTTTGAATGTTTGTTTTATCATACACTCTGCTGATAATATCATTTCCAAGTCAATTCATGTTTCCCATTTGCATTTTTAAATTTCATTACCAGATAATATCTTTCTTTGCGTTCAAAATTATAACTTACAATCTTATTTCCTTCATCAATTGTAAATAATACTTTACCATTTCTATCCTGAACTTCAATATAGGCGATGCCGTTTTTTAACTTTCCATCATACCTGAACTCATACTCTCTGCTTTCTTTAAATTTCAAAACTCTTTTCACAAATCCGGTACAGGCATAAAATCTAACCTTGCATCTATTTGTAAAATATCCCATGGTTCCTACAAACATCAATGCTTTTTTTGCAGAAAAGACAGCATATCCATTTATGTATAATATATAGATAAAACCGCAAATTATAGCTACAAGTCCTACTATTTCCAATAAATTTAATTTACTTCCCAAAAACATCCACCCCATAATAATTATATTTATATTTGTTTGTTATCTACAATTACATCTATAATAACTTCTTCATCAACATCCTTATAATAAATAATTATAATTTTATTTTCATATTCCCATATATCTCCATACATTCCGAATAACGAACCATCCGGTTTTCCCCAAGCTTCAATTAAATTTTCTTGACTGACACCTTCTAATTTTTCAAGTGCACTTTCTTTTCCATTGTCATTATAAATCTCAACTATATCACTTTTTGGAGGTATGCTTGAATTACTTTTGGTTATAATTTTAAAAACTCCGAAATTTATAACAAATAATATTAAAAAAATAAATAAAATTCTTTTCATAATTGACCTCACATATAAATATATAGCTTATTCTTCATTTGCCTTTTTTAATTTATTTGCTCTACAACGTTCTTCCGTATCATCCGACTCATCATATGCATCGTATGGCGCCCTAGGATCATATGGTTTTTGTTTCTTCATACTGTTACATACTTCATCCCTATGAGCAAACGTAAAATCAATGCTATCCGCCCAACCGGTATGTCCAGTAATTACAATTGGATTTAACTTTCTGTTTCTCAACTGTTCTTCCAAATTTTTTAGTGACTCTTTGGCAAGAGAATTACTTTCTGCCAAACTATTTATAAAACTATAACCTCCATCTACACCAAACCAAATTGTATCTCCTGTAAATAAATACTTATCATCTATTAAATAAACTAAATGTCCCCATGTATGTCCTGCAACAAGAATACTTTCAATCTTAATTTCGTCTATAAAAAAGACATCTCCGTCTTTTAATAAAATCTTTTTATTATCAATAAAAACTCGCGGTAAAGTTCCCAATCCATATAATACTTTACGTTTCTTTTCTCCTGTAAGATATTTGTTTTCTATTTCTCCTATATATAAAGTTGCATCCTTAAATAGCTGACTACTGTCACGTTCTACAGCACCTATGTGATCAGTATCTTGGTGTGTAATTAAAATGTGTTTTATTGTATTCGGATCAATATCAATCCACTTCATCTTTTCAAGTAATCTTTCATAATTATATCCTGCATCTATCATTATAGTTGTGTCTTTTTTAGTATAGAAAAAAATATTTGCAACAAATTCTCTGATACATTTTACATTCTCATCAATGCTTCCGGTATTTAACGGCTTAAAAATTCCTTTGCCGCGATACATAAAAGACATTACTTTTTCTTGTATTTTTGACGCTTGCTTAGACATATGCCCGACTCCTCATATTTTATTTATAATATTACTATAAAACTCTACCGCCCCATTTATTTCTTCTTCGTTCGGATGTCCCTTAGCTATTCCACCTATTAACTTAAGAGGCCCAAAAGTATCAAATCCTAAGCAGGCATATTCTCCGAGAACTTTTGAATTTTTTTCAATTACAATTTGTTTTATTTTATCTGTGTAGTTCGCCCTCTTTATCCCACAGGTATATATAAAAAATACCTTTTTATTTTCCGGGAGATTCTTCTTTGCAAACTCAATAACACATTTATGAAAATTACTATAAAAAATTCCCGAAGCAAAACATATAAGATCATATTCCGATAAATCTTTTTCCTTAATGATACCGGCATCAATGAGCTTTACATTTTCCAATTTAGCAATAACATCTATAACTTTCTTTGTATTATTATGATGCTTAGAATAATAAACAATAACTGTTTTCATAATAGACCTCCTTGCATTAAAAGTGAAATAATTAACTTATAAAAATTTTTATTAACATATTATTATATTACTAATATTATAATCTATCTTTATTTCTTACCTATATAAAGCTATCAAAACTGCAACATAATATATAACAGAAACTAAATTTGTCCAGCCTCCGCAAAGAATCATATGAAATCCCTTAGGAAGTTTTCTTAAAAAAGGAATAAACATAATTAATACAGTTTGGCTGAAAATAAACATCCATCTTGGAAGTTCCGTTAAATCCAAAAAGATAATTACGGTAACAATAATGTAGCCAATCGAACAAAAAACAAATACAATTCTCCTCTGAAATTTTAAAAAATCAAAAACTTCGTCAAGAGTATCCTTATTATCGTGTCGACCGATAAGACCTAAATTTGCACAATGACTATGATATACTCCGCCACAGATAATCCCCAAACAACTTACTAAAAAACCTGTCCAACCTAAAATGAAATATCTTTCATCAATAAAAAGTACTATATGATAAAATCCTACACAATACAAAAAAGCTGAAATAGGTCCAAGCATTCCACCGATATAAAGCCTTTTTCTACTTACGTTTTTCATAATACCAATAATTGAACTTAATCCATCATCTGATGAATAATCGTTCTTATCATAGTAAAGCGTCATATCTCCCAAAAACATAAGTATTGCACCCAATAAACCAGCCAATAATGTAATTTGTAAAAGTGTCATATTTTACCTCCATTTCGACTTAATTCTTAAAATACTTATCAAATAATATTATATCAAACAAATTTAATGTATAAAATACTTAGAAATCAAAATAATAGTTGTTCTAAATATAGTTGTTATATATCATTTTTATTTAACATTTTTGATATTATCTTAACTCTCTATAAAAAATAAGACTGCAGATTTCTCTGCAGCCTTATTTTTTAAATACTTAATTATATAAATTTAGAAACTTATTTGTTTTTTTGAATCACTACTGTTTGTGTTGCCGCATCCCATTCAATGTTCTTTCCTTCGCCTTTATTTCCATGACTTAAGCCTAATGCTTTTCCAACTTCTGAAATAGGAAGCATTGTTCTTCCATTCTTAATTTCAGGTTTTACTGAGAAGTTATATGCTTTTCCGTCAATGTAGAATTTACTTGAATCTATGCTAACTAGGATAATGTGTGTTCCATCTGTGAATGTTGCTATTCTTGTGCTTGCATTCCATGAAACTGTGTATCCTAATGATTCTGCAACATATCTTAGCGGTAACATTGTTCTTCCGTCTTTAATATATGGTGCTACGTCCATATATTGTATTGTTGTTATTCCATCAACTGTTTTTACAAGTTTTCCGCTACCGATTACAAATTCGTTCTTATAATTATAACTATAGCTACTTGTACTTCCTCCTACAACATATGTTGTAGAAACGTCTTTGTAGTTATTTATCGAAGTTATAATTGTTAATGTTTCTCCATATTTTAATGCTCTGTTAGTGTATGTTGTGAAATATCCGTTGCCATCTGCTGTAGAAGAGCCAAGGTTATAACCGAGACTATCTTTTACTGTAACTGTTGCATATGGATTTACTCCATATCCCTTAACATAAGAATTGCCTGCTTTCGCATCTGTTACAGTTGCATATTTAGCATTAGAATAATATCCGTTCCAATATCCAGGATAATATCCGTTCCAATATCCATTCCAGTAATTATGAGCATAAGCATTATTTAACCAGAATTTTTCAGATGCTTCTCCATCTTTTTCTGCTTGTAGATAATAATCACTTAAATCATAGTAATATCCATAGTATTTGTCTGAATATTTTCCATAATAGCCATAATATCCACCGTAGTATCCGTCATAATATCCCTTATATACTGTTATCGCATTATAATTTGAAACATAGCTATAAGATATATAATAATATCCTGTAGAACTTGAAGTTGTACTTCCAAGATAATTTCCATTTCCGTCATAAGCTACTACATGAGTATTAGCAGTTGTATATCCCGATAGACTTGTATGTCCTACATTTGTCGGATTAATAACATTTCCATAATAGCCATAATATCCGCCGTAATATCCGTTATAATATCCAAAATTATATGCTATTGAATAGTTTCCAAGAGAATCTACTATTCCGGATCCTAATACTACTCCATTTTTATAAAGCTTAACAGTTGCTCCTACAGGTTGCGCAGTTCCTTTTACTTTATCATAATATACATCCGCACTTAATACTCTTGGTGTAACAAGTGCTTTTACTTCTACATTAAAAGTTGCTACAAATCCATTACATTTTACTTTTACAGTTTTTATTCCTGCCGTATCAAGTACTGTATCATCAGCAGGTTCTGTTGTAATTACAGGAGCATGTGCTGCAAAATCTGCAAATGCTACATCTTCTGCCGGTTGTCCTTCTTTAGTTAGAGTAACTTCCAATCCATTCAGTTTCAATTTATCTCCTACATTATAAACCATCTTTGTAGGATTTGTCTTTATAGCTATTCCTGTTACTGTTCCAGGTACAGGTGCATTTACAGTTACTTGGAAATTGAAAGTTTTTCCATTACAAGCTACAGTTACATCTTGATTTCCTACAGTATTAAGAACTGATCCGGGTGCAGGACTTGTTGTAATTACAGGATTATGTGATGCAAAAACTGCAGAATCAACATCTTCAGTATCACCATTTGAATAAGTTAAAGTAGCCTCTAGACCTGTTAGATCTAAAACTTCTCCCTTTGTATAAACCGTTTTGTCAGGATCTGTTTTCTTCGCTATTCCTGTTACTGTTGCAGGTGCAGGTGCCTTTACAGTTACCTGAAAAGTTGCTGTTTGAAGATTACAAGTAACCGTTACAGTTATAATTGATGGTGTATTAACTATCGTTCCATCAGCAGGACTTGTTGTAATTACAGGAGCATGTCCTGCAAAATCTGCAAACGCTACATCGTCAGTATGATTATCTGAATAAGTTAACCTAACTTTTAAACCTGCTAATTCTAAAGCTTCTCCAACTGTATAAACTGTTTTGTCAGGTTTTGATATTATTGCAACGCCCGTTACTGTAGCTCCTCTATCAGAAAGCGTTTCAGGATTAGCTTCTTCTTCAGTCACATCAAGTGGATCATTTTCATCATTTTCACCTTCTGTAACCACAGGTGTCTTATCTTCGGAAACAATCTCTGTAGTCTCAGGAGTTTGTTCAACCGGTTCATTTACCTCATTTGCAAATACATTCATTGGTAAAATGGCAATCACCATCACCAAAGCCATAATAATTGATAAATATCTCTTTTTCTTTAACATTTTCGTTCCTCCTTTCCAAATTTATAAATTAAGTAAAAATATATTTACACCTCAAGTAAGATATATTTTCATTTATATTATACCCGAAATATAATCATAATACCATACTTCTATATGATTTTTATTTATTGTAATGAATTTTTAATAATTCTTTTAACTAAATTAATTTTTATTACAATAATAAAAAAACAATAAATCATACAGATTTATTGTTAGAAGTTATGTAAAATTTAAAAGCGGATATTTCAAAATATCTAAATCATTTCTTTGAAAATCCACCATTGTTTCCAATTATCAGCACTCATTGAACGTGGGCAAAGTTTTCTTGAAGCATCAAAATGTCTAACCACATTATTTTTAGTTATGCCATAACTTTCCATTAAGAACCTGATTAGCTTAATCGCATTAGCTTTAGTTTTCTCAAAATCAGAACCTTCATTTACACAAAGCTCAATTCCTATCGAATTATTGTTGGTAATGCCATATCTGCCATGTCCATCTCCACAATGCCATGCGGCTTTTGAAATTTCAACAGTTTCAACCACACCATTTTCATCAACAAAAAAATGTGCTGATGCATTTCTGTTTCCCCCGTTAAAATATCTATAATGATTTATTGCATTTGCTCCCTTATTTGAATTGCCTGTATCATGTACTACAATATAAATAATCTTTGTCATGCTTCTACTTGAAAAATTATATTTTATAGGCCTTTTATCAACTATCATCTCAAAACCTCCCTTAAAATTTCAATAGCTCTTGTTTTAGTGTTGACAACCGTTCTATATTTTATTCTAAGTTTATTTGCAATATCTGAAATTGACATATTATAAAAATAAAACATAATTAAAACATCTCTCTGTCTTTTAGTTAAGACACTAAAAGCTGACCTTAATTTTAAAACTTCATCACTACATAAAATACTTTCTTCTAAGTTAAAATCACTCTCTAAAAACTCAAAAATTTTGACAGTTTCATCATCTAATGACCCAATATTCCTTTCATCTTTTACCAAGTATTTAAACGTATCAAGATAAAAATACTTAAGATAATTTTTTACATAATTCAGAAAAGAACCTTTACTTGAATTAAACGATACAATAAGCTCAAGTATAATCACAATACCGTCATTATATAAATCATCGTAAAAATTCCACATTGGGCAATATTTTTTTATAGATGACTTAATAAGCGGATCAAGTCTTTTTAAAAGCAATACTTTTGCGTTCTCATCGTTAGCTTTAGCAAGTACATATAAATCGTCAATCTCTTTATAATTCATACTAAACCTCCTTATTATAAATAGATGCTTTAGAACATATGTTCTTTTTATATTATAAAATCTATTTATTCATATGTCAATATAGATTTCTTTTTCATCTCGACACATTTTTATGTCATCTCGACCGAAAATGAACGGAACGTAGTGCAGTGAATTGGAGTGGAGAGATCTTTTTTCTTTCTGTCATTGTATGACATGAGATTTCTCCGTTTCGGCTGCGCCTCCAGTCGAAATGACAAAAAAAGTAAAGCTATCTGAACCTCTGTCGAAATGACAAAAAAAAGAAAAGCTATCTAGACTTCAGTCGAAATGACAAAAAAAGTAAAGCTATTGAAACCTCTGTTAAAATGACAAAAAAGTAAGACTATCGGTACTCCAGTAAAAATGATAAGGAAAATTTTTACGACATTACAGTCGAAATGACAAAATTTAGACGTAAAAATAGCACGAATATTCGTGCTATTTTTACATAAGATATTTAATTTTGATTATAAAAAAAGTCTCTTTAAAAAAAGAGACGACTTAATCGCGGTACCACTCAAATTGATGTTAATACACCCACTCACAATCAATAACGCGATTAAACGTAACAGGCTCACATTAGCTTACCTGAAAATTTCCATGATCCTATTCACAAAACTAACCTTATTCGTTTTCACCAAACCGAACTCTCTTGGAAGGTATCATTATGTTACTTCTCACTTCATAAACCTTTCTTATTAGTATAAATATAAAAACCTAAAGTGTCAATGAATTTTTAATCTTATATAGACAATTTTTTAAAAAGAATATTTTATATACTTATTGGGTATTTAATATCTATCGAGGAGGTTTGTATGAATTATAATTACAACGAACAAGTAGAAAGAATTATAAATTATATTAAAGATGGCGAGAAACCTAAAAATCTTTTTAAAATAGGCGTGGAATTCGAGCATTTTGTAATAGATAAAAATACTTTAAACACAATATCCTATTATGGAGAAAATGGAGTTGGCAGTACAATTAAAGAATTATGTAATTTTTTTAATGCCGTTCCTATTATGGATGGAGATTTTATTTTGGGATTTGAAACAGATGACTACTCAGTTTCAACAGAACCCGGTGCACAATTTGAACTTAGTGTTGTTGCACAAAAATCTGTAACCGACTTAGAACGTAAATATAAAAATTTTATGCAAATTGCACTTCCATTTTTCGAGAAAAAAGGACAATTTTTACTTGCGCTTGGATACCATCCAAAAACAAAAATTGATGAGATAAAGATACTCCCTAAAAAAAGATATGACTATATGTTTAATTATTTTAAATCAAAAGGAAATATGGCTCATAATATGATGAAAGGAACTGCATCAGTTCAAGTATCTATAGATTTTGAAAATGAATATGATTTTAAGAAAAAATATTTTTTGGCAAATGCTATTTCTCCTATTCTATATACTATTTTTGATAACAGTCCGATTTTCGAAAACAAACCTTATAAAAAACATAATCTAAGACAAACTATTTGGGAAAATACAGATCCGGATAGAAGTGGAACCCTAAAAATTGCATTTGATGATAATTTTTCTTATAAAAAATATGCCGAGTTTATTTTAAATACTACTCCAATTTTTATAGATAAGAATAAAAAACTTCAAGATGTTAACGAATTGCCATTTAAATCAATATTTGATCCTAAAAAAGATAACGATGATCTTATATATCATGCCCTATCTATTGTATTTCCCGATATCAGAGCAAAAAAATATTTGGAATTCAGAATGATGGATGCCGTAAAAATGCCTTATAACTTTGGAGCGGCAGCACTTATAGAGGGGCTTTTCTATAATAAAAATAATCTTGAAAGACTTTACGAAATGTACAGAGAAGTAAAATATGAAGATGTAATTAATGCAAAAAAATCATCCGCCGAAAAAGGACTTTTAGGGATATTTTTAAATAAAACTATCTTTGAACATGCAACCGTTCTTTTAAATATTGCTCATGACGGTCTTTCAGATATAGATAGAAATTATTTAATGCCTCTATTTGAACTATTAAATTCAAATAGCGTACCTAAAAATGAATTTGAAAAAACAGCTGAAAAATATGGATTAAAAGAAGCTGTATTTAAAAATAAGATTGAGGTGGAAAATGTATAACAGTAAATTTGTAGATAAATATATTGAAATTATAAAATCAGATGAAGAAAAATATTATAATGACTTTTTAAAATTTAAAAATTCTGTTGCAAATTCAAGTGCAATATATAAAAATAAACCTGTCCCTACAACCTATCAAGGACTATTCTATTCACAAGAAGACAGAAAAAATTTTGAAAATATGTCGTCTATTCTAATGAGCATTACAAGAAAAGTTACTGATGAATATTTAATAAATTCTGAGTATAGAAAGTTGTTTGAATTTTCAGAAGAACTTGAAAATTTAATTTTACACAATCCAATCTATGATGTGCCCGTTCCTATCGCAAGATATGATGTATTCTACAACGGAAAGGAAAATTTTAAATTTTGTGAATTTAATACTGACGGCTCATCTGCAATGAATGAAGATAATACGATTGGCGAGCTTCTTTTAAATACTCTTGCAATGAAAGAATTTAAGAAATACTATAATGTTAAAAATGTTGATTTATTTACTCCATGGGTAAAAGAATCCATTGGCATATATGAAAAAATCTATAATAAAAAACCAAATATAGCAATAGTTGACCTTCTTGATATAGGTACTCCTCATGAGTTTAAAAAGTTTAAGGAAAAATATAACGAACTTGGATATAATTGTGAAATTATTGATATAAGAGATTTAAAATATAAAGACGGTAAGCTGAAAAAGGACGACTATACTGTTGATTTAGTGTACAGAAGAATCGTTACAATAGAATTTATGAAACATTATAATGAATTTAAAGATTTTATAAAAGCATACTACGACAATGCATTTATGATGCTGGGTTCCTTTAGATCTCAATTAATGCATACAAAACTGATTTTTAAAATTTTAAGAGAACCTGCAACAACAAAATTTTTATCTGACTCCGAAAATGAATTTATTAAAGAGCATATACCTCTTACAATATCTCTCACTGAAGATACAATAGATGAGTTGGTAAAAAATAAAAACAGTTATATATTAAAACCTATAGATGACTATGCAAGTCATGGAGTTTATTGTGGAAAAGACCATTGTATCGAAAAATGGAAAGAAATTTCACAAAATGCTTTACAGAAAAAATATATTTATCAAGAGTATTACAAAATGCAACCTTTACAATTTGTAGAATTTTCAAAAGATGGAAAACTTGAAATAAATAATTTTTCAGCAGTCTTAGGAATGTTTATATATAACGAAAAATTTATAGCTCCATATACAAGAATCGGAAAGGAAAATACAATAGGTGGAAATAGCAGTTATTATACCGCTCCAAATCTATTAATTGAATATTTAACTTAAAACAGATATTAAATATCTGTTTTTTTTGCCAAAAATTTTACTATTGTTTTACTGTCAATCTCTATTATATTAAAAATGTTTTTATAATATATTTGTTTTAACATTCAAATAATAAAATATATAAGTATCTTCACTACTGATATAAACAGCTAAAAAATAAAAAGTCTTTCTTATTAGAAAGACTTTTTAGATTCGAATCTAAGCGCTTTTTGTATTTCCCCAAGTATTAAAGGAATTACGGATGCAACTAATACAACTACCCATTCCCTTATTCCTATACTCTCAAGCTTAAACAACTCTCTTATTCCGGGAATATACATTACAAGTAACATAAGCATAAGTGAAAAAGCTGTAGCTGAAACAAGTTTTCTGTTAGAAAATATTCCGATACTTAACAGGGTATTTTTTATTGATCTTGCTGAATATGATCTTAAAAGTTCTGATAAAATCAATGTTGCAAAAGCCATAGTTCTTGCGTATTCAAGCCCTATTCCCTCTTTTCCAAACCACTTTAACCCTATCATATATGCGCCAAGTGTTGAAATTGTAATAGCTATTGATTGAACTAATACTGTAATTTTAAGTTCTTTATCTAAAATTGATTCATTCGGATCTCTCGGCGGCTCTTGCATTATTTTTGCATCTGCATTTTCAACTCCAAGTGCAAGCGCAGGGAATGAATCTGTTACAAGATTAAGCCATAATAACTGTATTGGAATTAGCGGTACAGGCAAATTTAATATTATTGATATTAAAACTATAAGAACTTCTCCAATGTTACACGATAATAAAAATCCTACAAATTTTTTGATGTTAGAATAGATTATTCTTCCTTCCTCAACTGCATTTACTATTGTGGCAAAATTATCATCTGTCAGTATTACATCGGCAGTATTTTTTGCAACATCTGTTCCCGTAATGCCCATTGCTATACCTATATCAGCTCTCTTTATTGCAGGTGCATCATTCACTCCGTCACCTGTCATAGCTGCAATATGACCATTTTCTTTTAATGCACGAACTATCTGAACTTTATTTTCAGGTGATACTCTTGTAAATACTCTTTTTTCTTTGACAATTTCTCTAATTTGTTCATCTGTCATATCATTGAGTTCTCTTCCCATTATTGCTTGAGTTTTATCTTTTGCTATTCCAAGTTCAATTGCTATCGCAAGACCGGTTTCAAGGTAATCACCTGTTATCATTACAGGTATTATTCCCGCATCTTTACATTCCGATATTGCCTGTATTACTTCAGGTCTTGCAGGGTCAATCATTCCGGTAAGCCCTACAAATATCATTTCTCTTTCAACATTTTCACTTGTCAGCACCGAAGGAATCTGATCAAATTCTCTATATGCATAAGCAAGTACTCTAAGAGCGGATCTTGCAAATCTTGAATTGGCAGACATTATTGTATCTCTTGCTTCATTTGTAAGCTCTTTTATTTCTCCATTATCCAAATAATAATTACAGTTTGAAAGAACTATATCCGGAGCGCCTTTTGTAAAAGAAATCGCTTTATTTTCTGTATATCCGCTATGAATTGTAGACATCATTTTTCTATCTGAATCAAACGGTATCTCTGCATCTCTGCTATATTTATTGTTCAATTCATCTACCGAATATCCAACTTTTTCTGCAAATGTCAATAATGCTCCCTCAGTTGGATCTCCTATTATTGATGCCTCATCGTTTTCTGTTATATTTAACCTTGCATCATTTGTAAGTGCAGCTATTGTTGCAAGAAGTTTTAAATCTTTAAAGTCATCTAACAAAATATTTTGACCGCTATATGTTATTTCCCCTTTCGGTAAATATCCCGTTCCTGCAATTTCAATTGTCTTTGAGTCTATAAATGCCTTTACTACCGTCATTTCATTTTGCGTAAGTGTACCAGTTTTATCGGAGCATATTACTGTTGTAGTTCCAAGCGTTTCTACTGCTAAAAGTTTCTTAACTATAGCATTTTTCTCTGCCATTTTACCCATTCCTATTGACAGTACAATTGTTACTATTGCAGGAAGACCCTCAGGCACTGCCGCAACTGCAAGAGAAATTGACGTCATAAACATTGTTAGAAAGTCATGATTGTATAAAAGTCCCACTAATAATACTAAAATACAAATAGCTACCACCAAAATACCAAGTGTTTTTGAAAGACCGGCAAGTTTTTTTTGTAATGGTGTCTGCTCTCTATCTACTGTCTGAATTGATGTTGCTATTTGTCCGATTTCAGTTTTTATACCTGTTTCAACTACAACTCCTGCCCCTCTGCCATAGGATACTATTGTCGAAGAATAAGCCATATTAGTCCTATCGCCAATTTCCATTTTAGATTTATAAATCTCTTTGGCATTTTTTTCTACCGGAACAGACTCTCCTGTAAGTGAAGATTCATCAATTTTTAAGTTTTTGCTGTCAACAAGTCTCAGATCGGCAGGCACTATATCTCCTGTTTCAAGTATTACATAATCTCCGGGTACAAGTTCTGCCGAATCAACTTCAATAGATTTTCCGTTTCTCACTACTTTAGCTTTAGGTGACGACATTTTTTGAAGTGCAGCAATGGCTTCTTCCGCTTTTCCCTCTTGATATATTGAAAGTGTAGCATTGACTACTACTATTGCAACTATTATTATTGAATCTACAACCTCTTTAAAATATGCCGAAACTAATCCCGCACATATTAAAATAATAATCATAGGATCTAAAAATTGATCTGCAAGTTTTTTTATAAAAGGTTTTTTTTCTTCTTTCTCCAGTTCATTTTTCCCGAATTCTATAAATCTTTCCAACACCTGTTCTTCTGAAAGACCTTCTTCTGAAGTATCTAATTCTTCAAAAACCTCTTCAGACAACTTATTATACCATTGCATAAAATTCCTCCTGTTAATAAAAAAGCCACTGCTTCACACGAAACAGTGGTCTTGCTACCATAAATGGTTTTCAGCCGGGTATTATCCGTATTGACGACTGAAAAATATTAGCTACTCCCCAATGTATTATCAGTATACATTATAGGTTAACTTTTTTCAATTGATATTTCAAACAAACTTTTTATTTCTTTATTTCAATTTTTTCTTTACCGCCCATATATGGTTGAAGCGGCTCCGGTATTCTGATACTTCCATCTTCTTGAAGTAAGTTTTCTAAAAATGCTATTAACATTCTCGGAGGTGCCACTACTGTATTATTTAGTGTATGTGCAAGATAATTGCCATCTTCACCTTTTAATTTTATATTAAGTCTTCTCGCTTGAGCATCGCCAAGATTTGAACATGATCCAACCTCAAAATATTTTTTTTGTCTTGGAGACCATGCTTCAACATCAAGTGATTTAACTTTTAAATCTGCCAAATCTCCTGAACAACATTCAAGTGTACGAACCGGTATTTCAAGACTTCTAAAAAAATCTACAGTATTCTTCCATAATTGATCAAACCAATATGGAGAATCTTCCGGCTTACAAATTACTACCATTTCCTGTTTTTCAAATTGATGTATTCTATAAACTCCTCTTTCTTCAATTCCATGAGCTCCCACTTCTTTTCTGAAACATGGAGAATATGATGTCATCGTAAGCGGCATATCATTTTCAGGTGTTATGGTATTTATAAATTTACCTATCATTGAATGTTCACTTGTGCCTATCAAGTAAAGATCTTCGCCTTCAATTTTATACATCATATTTTCCATTTCGGCAAAACTCATTACACCTGTAACTACATCTGAACGAATCATAAACGGCGGAATATAATAAGTAAATCCTCTGTCTATCATAAAATCTCTTGCATAAGATAATATCGCAGAATGAAGTCTTGCAATATCTCCTCTCAAATAATAAAATCCATTTCCTGATGTTCTTCTTGCAGCATCTAAATCTACACCGTCAAATTTTTCCATTATATCTATATGATAAGGTACTTCATATTCAGGAACTACAGGCTCTCCAAATTTTTCAATTTCAACATTTTCAGAATCATCTTTTCCGATTGGAACCGATTTGTCAATAATTTGAGGTATTATCATCATTCTTTGAGTTAATTCTCTATCTAACTCTTTTTCTTCCGCTTCAAGCTTTTCAAGTTCATCATTTATATTCTTTACTTCAATCTTTGCTTCATTTGCCTTTTCAATTTCTTTTTTTTGCATAAAAGCTCCAATTTCTTTAGAAACATAATTTCTTCTTGAGCGTAATTCATCTCCTTTAGTTTTAACAGCCCTTAATTGTTCATCAAGCTCTATTACCTCATCAACTAATGGAAGCTTTTCATCTTGAAACTTCTTCTTAATATTTTCTTTTACTACCTCAGGATTTGCTCTTAAAAATTTAATATCTAACATTTCTTCCTCCCTTTTAATTTAATATAAAAAAAAGCCTTCTCCATCCCTCAAAGGGACGAGAAGACCCGCGTTGCCACCCTAATTAACCTTATCGGTTCACTTTAAAAATTAAAACTCAGAGGTGGATTCAATTAACCAAAATATCTACTTTCACCATCCGTAAACTCTCTACAATTCTAAATTAATTTACTATTCCTCATCATAGTTCTATTAAATTTAAAGTCATTATATCAAATCCATTAATATTTTTCAAATAATTTATGTGAAATTTAAACTCACCTTAAACATCTCTCGTAAAAGATATTTAAGATTAATTTTTAAAACCTTCGTAAAGAGTACCTTCTTGTTCTGCAATGTACTTTTCAGCAACAACTGCAGCTATCGCTCCATCTGATGTAGCAGTTACAACTTGTCTAACCTCTTTAACTCTGAGATCTCCCGCTGCAAATACACCCTCAACGCTTGTTTTCATATTATTATCTGTTAATATATATCCATCTTCCATATCAAGCTTTCCTTCAAAAACTTTAGTTGCAGGAACATATCCTATAAATACAAATATTCCAAATGGTTCTTTCTTGGATATATTTGTAATTTCTCCTGTCTTTAAATTTTTTATACTGATTTCATTTACTATTTTATCGCCCTTTATTTCTTCTATTGCACTATTCCAAATAAAATGAATTTTTTTATTTTTAAAAGCTCTATCTTGTAGTGATTTACTTGCTCTTAATTCATCTCTTCTGTGAATTATATAAACATTTTTTGCAAATTTAGAAATAAATAACGCTTCATCTACGGCACTATCTCCACCGCCGACAACATATACATCAAGGTCTTGATAAAATGCAGCATCACAAGTAGCACAATATGATACTCCTCTGCCGATAAATTCATCTTCTCCTACACATCCTATTTTTCTCGGATGTGCTCCTGTTGCAATTATTATCACCTTGGCCTCATATACATTTTCTTTGCAAATTACTTTTTTTACTTTTCCTTCAAGTTCAACATCTATAACTTCATCCATCACAAATTCAGTTCCAAAATTTTCTGCCTGTGATTTTATTGTTATTGCAAGTTCTAAACCTGAAACCATTAATGAACCGGGATAATTTTCAACATCTGTAGTTGATGAAATTTGTCCTCCTTCAACAGCTTTTTCTATTACAAGTGTATTAAGTTTAGCTCTTGCACCATAAAGACCCGCTGTAAGTCCTGCAGGTCCCGCCCCCAAAACTATTAAATCGTATATCATAAAATCCTCCTTGTCATATGTTACTTATATACCCCCATTTTTATTTTTTAATAATAACTTATTTATCTATTTTTTTTATTTGGTATAATTTATAAAGAGGTGAATTTATGAAAAAATTATTTCTACTTTTAACATTATTACTCCTAATAATCCCGCAAAATATATTTGCGGACAGTTCTACAACAATACAAAAATTTGATTCTAAAGTAGTTGTAGAAAAAAACGGAGACTTAAAAATTACGGAAACTGTTAACTATAAAAGTTCTAAAAATATGAATGGAATTTACAGAAATATAGTTATTAAAAACAGTGATTCTATAGAAAATTTAATAATCAAATCTGATTATAAAAAATTCAGTCCGACTGACAAAGCAAAAAATGGAGATTCTTATGTATATACTGTTACTAAGTCAGATAACTCCGCAAAAATTAAAGCTTATATACCTTGGACCGGTTCTATTAATTTAACATTTGAATATACACTCAAAAATGGAGCAATACTTGGAACTGACTCGGGTATTATTGCATATACTTTTTTAAGTGATATAGATACAAAAATTGAAAGTTTTGTAGGAACTATTGAAGTTCCTAAATTAGATAAATTTATGAACTACTACACCGAGAATAAACTTAACATTGATGAAGGTAACGGAACATTAACCATTTCTTCTGATAATATAAATAGTTCTTCAATTTCAATAGCTGCTTCTTTCCCAAAAGAATTTATTTCAGAAAGCACAAATATCAAAAATGTATCTTCTGAAAATCTTGACGAATTTTTTGAAAATTTTCCGATAAATAAAGATATAGCTAAAGTATTGAGTTCTATTTTAATTATACCTTCATTTATATTTATGATTGTTATTTTCATCTTTTATTCAAAAAAAGATGAAAATGAAAAACAACCCATAGGAAAATTTTTAAAGCTATCTCCTTCAGAAGCATCCGTTTTTATAATTGGAAATTATTTGCCGTCTGTAATTCTTGCAACAATATTTGATTTTGAAAAAAGAGACTTTTTAAAAATTAATGTTGAAAATTATACAACTAAAAAAGATAAACAAAAAGAAAATTATATATTTGTAAAAACAAACTCTCCTACAAATTTATCAGAAGACGAAAAATATCTATACGATTTAATATTCTCATATGGAGATGGTAAAACTGTTTCTACAAATCAATTAAACTCCGCAAGAAAATCAAGTTCTATGACATTTATGAGAGACTTTAATAAATATTATGAACTTGTCAAAGATGAACTTTATAAAAAAGGTGTTATATATAAAAAGCCTAAATATTTAGTAATATCAATAACAGCTATGCTGTTTTCTCTATTTGCATTTGTAATGAGTATTTTATTGTTAATCAGTAAAAGCATATTGGCTATTTTAATTCTACCTATATCAATAATTATATTTATTCTCTCTATTATGTTAATAACCAAAAAAACACCTCTTGGAGATGAACAATACAAGTTATATACTACTTTATACAGTGAATTAAAAAAAGTTTCAAATTTTGAATACAAAAGTAATGACGATAAACAAACTCTATTACTTTATGCAATTGCTTTTGGATTAAAAGAAAAAGCGTTAAATAATTTAAAAGAAAATTTAGATATAAATTCAGATATCTTTATTCCGATATTTTGGAATTATCCTATGATGTCAACATTTAATTATTCATTAATAGGAAGTACTTCAACCTCGACTTATTATGGAACATCATCAAGCGGAGGTTCTACAGGCGGAGGCTCTACAGGTGGATTTTAATAAATTTGATTTTAATATATAAATTGTTATAACTTTTAAAAAATATAGACAAATTAATGGGTATACTATTTAATGGAAATTTAATTTATTAATTGAGGTGTTTATGAAAAAAATACTTATTGTAGATTTCGGGTACTCTTACCCTGAAAAAATAAAAGAAAAAATTGAGGAATTTGCTGATGTTTATATAACAGATAATAATTCCGCTTATGAAAGAGCTGTTATGCTTGATGTTGATGGAATTATATTGGGCGGCGGAATCTCAAATATAAAAGCAGATGATGCTTCGTGGATTGATGAAAAAATATTTAAACTTAATATTCCAATTTTGGGAATATGCTCCGGCATGGAAATAATTGCGATAGTTTTTGGCGGAAATGTCGGCAAAGAAAAATATCCGTTTGAAAAGGGCGAAACTGTAACCTATTTAGATTCAACATCCGATTTATTTAAAAATCTTCCTCATTTACAAAATACTCATATGTTTCATGGATATAGTGTAGAATCATTACCTGTCGGTTTTAAAAATATAGGCTATACAGATACCTCACCTATAGCCGCTTTTGAATTTAAAAGTAAAAATATTTACGGGGTAATTTTCCATCCTGAGGGAAAATATTCCGCCTATGGCAAGATAATATTAAATAATTTTATAAAAATAATAGAGTCTCAGTGTTGAGACTCTTTATTTATACTTTCATTTAATACTTCTATTGCTTTTTTTAATTGAGTATCGGTATCCAAATACTCTACCCCTATTCCTTTTGCATCTTTTTCAATTTCAATTTCAATATCAGGTTTTATTCCTATCTTATGAATACATACCCCATTCGGAGTAAAGTATTGAGATGTTGTAAGTTTTATCCCGTCTCCTTTTGGAAATCTTGCAGCACTTTGCACTATACCTTTTCCAAAAGATGTAGTTCCTATAATTGTAGCCCTCTTATGGTCATGTAATGCTCCTGCTAAAATTTCAGATGCAGATGCACTTCCCTTGTTAATTAAAACTGTTATTGGAAGCTCTGTCTGATTTGAATCCGATTTAAATTCAAATACAGTTTTTTCATTTTTATCTTTAGCATAGACTATCATTCCTTCAGGTAAAAGTTCATCCGCTATATTTGCAGCAGCATCTACAACTCCTCCCGGATTTCCTCTAAGATCAATAACAAGTCCCTTTACATCTTCTCTCTCAAGCTTATTTAATGCCTCTTTAAAATCAGGATAAGTAGTTTCATCAAATTGAGTTATTGCTATATATCCAATATTGTTTATCTTTTTAGATATTATTGTTTCCATTTTAACTTCATCTCTTTCCATAGACAAATCTCTTGTCTCACTTGTAGATGGAGTATATACGGTAATATTTACCTTTGTCCCTTTTTTACCTTTCATAACTGCAATAGCATCGTTCATTTTTTCTGCAGTGTATTCAACACCCTCAACTTTTATTATTTTATCCTGTGCCTTTACGCCTGCTTTGTCTGCCGGAGAACCTTTTATAGGTGATATAACTGTAATTAAATTATCTTCCCCTTTTGTTATAACAACACCTATGCCATAAAATTTTCCGGATGTTGTTTCCATAAGTTTATCGTATTCTTCTTTTGTCATATATTCTGAATACGGATCATTTAAACCTGCAATTACTCCCTTTAATTCTCCAATCTCAAAATCTTCGTCTGTTACAGGATAAAGAAAATTTTTCTTAACATAATCCTCTAAGAATTTTATTCTTGCATATTTCGTAGAAGATGCATTCCCATAGCCGTATATAGCTGCATTATATGTCAAAAAATTTGTACCTATTAAAAGCAATATAACAGCTAAAATTTTTATCATCTTTTTTTTCATAAATTTTCTTCCTTTATAAATAACCCATAGGATCTACTGTCTGTCCATTTATTCTAACTTCAAAATGTAAATGTGGTCCTGTTGAAAGTCCTGTTGAACCCACAAGTGCCACAATATCTCCTTGACTTACACTTTGTCCAACTTTAACTTTTATTGAACTGTTATGTGCATATACAGTAACAATATCTCCATGGTCCACCATTACAACATTTCCATAACCGCTCATAGCTCTTGCCATTATTACAGTACCCGCTCTTGCAGCAACTACCGGTGTACCGTTAGGTGCCGGAATATCTACTCCGGAGTGAAATCTGGATATCTTAAGTATCGGGTGAAATCTCATTCCGTATGGTGACGAAATTGAATTGTGACCCGGAACAGGCCAACCGACTTTTGCTCCCGGTCTTATTTTTATATTTATATTCCCTGTCTTGGCAATATCTTCCTCGCGTTTTTTTGCAGCTGCAATTTCTTTCTGAAGTCTTACTATTTCGCCGTCAAGCTTACTCCAATTTTCTTGGGCTTTTTCATATTCTTTTCTATATGCCTCTAAATCTTTCTGTAAGACATTCATATAAGATTGTTTTTCATTGTTGGCAGCAACAAATCCAACCTTTTCTTGTTCAAGCTTTGCTTTTGAAAGAGTAACTTCATTCCTATCACTTTCAAGTTTAGCTCTTGTTTTTTTAATCAATTCAGCTTGTTCTGAAATATAATCTACAAGTTTTTTATCATAATTTGCTATTGAAGTTATAATTTCATTGTTTCTTATTAAATCCTCCATACTTCGTGAATTTAATATTACCTCAATGTAATTCACATTTCCGTTCATATACATAGCTCTTACTCTTTGTCCGAAGAGCTTTTGCTTTTCTTCTAAATCTTTTATAGTTTTATCTAAAAGCTCTTGATTTTTTATAATTTCAGAATTTAAGGAATTAATTTTATTTTCAAGCTGATTTATATTCGATGTAAGCCCGTCAATTTTTCTGTCTAATGCTGAGATTTGAGCTTGTACCGTATCTACATCTTCTTGCTTATTCTTTAATTTATCTTTTGTTTTTTCCATTTTCTTTGTAGCATCTTCTTTTTTCTTCTCAACCTTTTGCTTTTGTTTTTGAAGCTGAGTACTACTTGATGCAAACACAGGTTGTGAAAAAACTAACGCTATTACTAAAAATAGAATAAAACTTTTCTTCTTTTTCATTACTTCACTCCAATTCTAAACATCTAAAAATCTCTTTGTAGACATTAAAGAACCCAAATATCCTATACCTACTCCTATACACAAAAATATTATGGAAATATTTTTACTAATACTTTGAGGAGTTGCAATACTTGTTCCAAATAAATTTTCAATATATTGATTTACTCTTATATAGCTATATTCATATGCAAAATACACTATTAAAAGTGCTATTAATGCACCGATAATTCCAAATATTATTCCCTCTATTAAAAAAGGACCTCTAATATAAAAATTTGTAGCTCCAACATACTTCATAATATATATCTCACGTTTTCTGTTCGCAACTGCTATCTTAATCGTATTGTGTATAATTAGAACAGCAACAAATATAAGTGCAATAACTACTGCAGAGCCTATATATTTTACTCCTTTTTCAAAGGTCATCATCTTTTCAATTAAATCATAATGATAATCTACTCTTTCAATAAATTTATTTGTTTTTATTGTATTGACAACATCCTTTGAATAAGACAAATCTTTTAAGCTTATAACAAGCGATGCAGGTAATGTATTTTCAGGAATGGAATCTAAAATATACTTTTTATCTCCAAACCTTTCCTTAAAATCTTCAAGAGCCTGTTCTTTTGAAGTATATTGAACTTGCATTACTCTATCATCATTTCCTATTTGATCAATAAGTTTATTAACAGTAGACGGCTCTATATCTTCTTTTAAATACACAATAACCTTATCAAGCTTATGCCCCAAGTGGTATACCGAACTGTTTATATTGAGTATCAAGATAAATATAAATCCGAATAAAGTCAGCATTGCCGCTATTGAAACTATAGAAGCAATAGACATTGCAAAATTTCTCGATATTCCTTTAATGCTCTCTTTTAAAATATTTAGAAATCTTCTAATCGCTCTCATAGATAGCCTCCTCTTTCAATGTCTTTTACAATATGTCCATCAGAAAGAGTTATAACATGTCGTTGCATTTTATCTACTATATCAACAGCATGAGTCGCCATAATTATGGTAGTTCCCTGTTCATTTATCTTTGTTAAAGCATTCATAATTTCCCAAGCAGTTTCTTGATCAAGATTTCCTGTAGGCTCGTCACACACAAGTATAGGCGCTTTATTTACTATTGCTCTTGCAATAGATACTCTTTGAGATTCTCCACCTGATAATTCTTTTGGGTAACAATTTTCTTTACCTGTAAGACTTACAAGGTCCAATGCTTGTGCTACACTTTTCTTTATTTCAGATTTACTTGCTCCTTGTATTTCAAGTGCATATGCTACATTTTCAAATATTGTTTTTTTATCCAACAATCTGAAATCTTGAAATACGACAGATATATCTCTTCTAAGTTTAGGTATCTTTTTTTTCCTAAGTTTTGTAATATCCGTATCATCAATTAATATTTTACCTCTTGTAACTTCTTCTTCTCTTATTAAGAGTTTTATCATTGAAGATTTTCCTGCCCCGCTTGAACCTACTAAAAATAAAAAATCTCCATCAGGTATATTCATATTAATATTTGAAAGAGCCATCACTCCATTTGAATATTCTTTATAAACATTTTCAAATACTATCATAGCTTATCCTTTCTATTTCTTTAAATCACTATTCATTATTATATTACAAAATAATTACAAATTACAAGCCATATTGACTATGCAACACAATTAACATAAAAATTTCACACAATCATCAATAAAATTCAAAAATTTTTGTAAAATTAGTGTATAATATATCTAGTTAGAGGTGAACTATGAATAAAATTGAGTTTAGAAAATTAATGTCCAAAAAAAGAAATGAACTTTCAGAAGACTATATTGAGAATTCATCAGAAAAAATATATGAAAATTTCATAAACAGTGATATATATAAAAAAAGCAATCACATATTTATATTTGTAAGCTATAAAAAAGAAGTTAACACACATAAAATTATAAAAAAAGCATTAAAAGACGAAAAAAATGTTTATATTCCGGTAATCGACAGAAATACAATGACTATGAATGTTTCATGTCTTAGAGATTTTGATTCCCTTAAAGAAAATTATATGGGAATACTTGAACCTACGGAAAAGGATTTGAACTTTGTAGACCCAAAAATTATAGACTTGGTTATAGTACCGGGACTTGCCTTTGACAAAAATGGATACCGAATCGGATACGGCGGAGGTTTTTACGACAAATTTTTTGCTACAATAGAAACAAAACCTATCAAACTTGGAATAGGATACTCAATGCAATTTGTAGATGAAGTTATTCACGATGACTTTGATAAAGCATTAGATTATTTTTTATCTGAAAATCAGATATATAAATTAGGAGGATTTTAATGGAAAGATATGTTGGCACAGTAGTAAGAGGAATCAGAACACCCATAGTAAAAAACGGAGACGATTTAATTGAAATAGTATATGAATCAGTAATTAATGCTGTAAAATCGGAAAATATAGAAATAAAAGATAAAGATGTTGTTGCAGTTACAGAATCATTAGTTGCAAGAAGCCAAGGAAATTATGCTACAACTGATCAAATCGCAAAAGACATATCAGAAAAATTCCCAAATGAAATAGGTGTAGTGTTCCCTATACTAAGTAGAAACAGATTTTCAGTTCTTTTAAGAGGAATTGCAAAAAGCGGAAGAAAACTTCATATACTGTTCTCATATCCATCTGATGAAGTTGGAAACCATTTAATGGACGAAAAACTTTTATATGAAAAAAATATAAACCCTTATACAGATATACTTGAGGAAAATGAATATAGAAAAATATTCGGCGAAGAAGTTAAACATAAATTTACAGGTATTGACTATGTAAAACTATATAAAGAAATTGCACCTAATAGTGAAATTCATTTTTCAAATGATCCTAAAGCCATATTAAAATACACAAAAGATGTACTTGTATGCTCAATTCATACAAGAGATTTTGTAAAACAAGAACTAAAAGATGCCGGCGCAAGCATAGTATATGGACTTGATGATATCCTTTCAGGTCCGATAGACGGTTCCGGATATAATGAAGACTTCGGTTTACTTGGAAGTAACCTTTCAAATGATGAAAGAGTAAAACTATTCCCAAGAGATTGTCAAACATTTGTAGATGAACTTCAAGAAAAGTTATGTAAATATTCCAACAGACAAGTAGAAGTTATGGTTTATGGAGACGGTGCATTTAAAGACCCTGTCGGAAAAATTTGGGAACTTGCCGACCCGGTTGTATCACCCGCTCATACAAAAGGTCTTTCAGGCACTCCTAATGAGCTCAAAATTAAATATATAGCAGATACCGAATTATCAAGTCTTTCTGAAAAAGATGCTGAAAATATATTAAAAGAGAAAATAAACAATAAAGATGCAGATTTGACAGGCAAAAATGAAACTCTCGGCACAACTCCAAGAAGAATTACGGACCTTTTAGGTTCACTTGCCGATTTAACTTCAGGCTCCGGAGATAAGGGAACTCCTGTAGTATATATTCAAGGATACTTTGACAATTTTGCAAGCAAATAAATAGTTCATTGAAATTTATAAAATAAAAGATACTGAAATCCAAAAGATTTTCAGTATCTTTTATTTTTAATTTAATGATATGCTGTCTTGACTGCTTATAAATTCTCCGGTTGTTTCATCTCTTCCCTGTAATAAATATATAGTTCCGTCTTCACAATTATCATATGCAAGCTTTTTTAGTTCATTTATCTTGCCATTTTTTTTAATATTTATTATTAGTCCGACTTTTAATTCTCCATATCTCAAAGCATCATAATCTCCATTGCTATCTCCCATAAATAATATCGGCGCCTTATTATATTTAGATTTTAATATATCTAAATACTCAGCCTTGCCTTTCATATATGTTCTCAATGAATTTTCTTTTGTAATAGGCAAAAACTTTCCATTTTTATCTTTTTCTAATTCAAGTCCTACTATTTCTCCAATTTTAAATCCATATCCGAATTTTTTTGAAATTGCAAACTCCTCTACTACTATTTGTGAAGATGCACTGCAAATATATACATCTATATTATTCTCTCTAAGTTCTCTATATAAATCAACTTGCTGTTTTATAGCGCGAATACCAACTTTATATGACAATAATTTTCTTTCTCCCGCCAATTCAATTTCAAAATTCATAATTTGTAGGGCTTTTTCACTCCAAAACTCAAGTGCTTTTCTTGTAATATCTCTTACATCTTCTTCAGACATATTAAAAAATAAATAAAGTATTTTATAACATGCAGTTCCATATTCTAATGTCTGTGCAAATTCTTTAAATAAATAAGCCATCATATTCACAAAATTTTTATAACTAACAGTTGATTTTATTTCACTCAACTCAATTTTAGATTTCATTTCAATTAAATCATCATAATATTCAACTATTTTTATAATTAAATTGTCTATAAAAGAATTTATTTCTATTTCTATGTCTTTTCTTAAAACATATTCAAATTCATCTCTTGTCATACTAAATTTTAAATTAAATAGCTGATACAAAAATACGGCTTCTTCAACATCAAACATTGCAGAAGTATTATCCCAATCTGATACTGCATAATTTCTATTATATTTATTTGTAAAATTACAACTCTTATTCTCTTCTATGAGCTTTTTCAAATGATTGTAATTTTTTTCTGTCCATCCACTTTTATCTAACATATTTACCTCTATTTTATAAAAATATAAAGTCCTCTTACTGTTAATAAGAGGACTGTAGAATATTATCTTCCATACGCAGGAGTTCCTTCAAACATAGTTTCTGCATCTACCTCAGGTTGATCATATAGTGAATTCTCAAATTTAGATTTTTTATTTCCATGTTCAAGTCTCACATATCCTGTTTCTCCACTTTCAAAAACCTTAACTTTAATCCATAATTTTCCATCTGTTTCAAGTAATAAAAGTACATCATCTTTATTCACACTTCCTATAGGCTTTGTATCAGTAGGAGTTTTATATATATTTATCACTTTTGTAGGGTATACTGTAATTCTTGAATCAAAATCAAACATTTCATTAGTATCAAACTCAAGTTCAACAAACTTTTCATCTTTCAGTTCATACTTAATGTCTCTAACATACGGGAAAAACATATGTTCATAAGCTCTTGTAGCAAAGATGTGCTCTTTTTCCGAGGTACAAATTGAAGCCCTGTCATAAATAACCTGATATGCTCCACCTATAAATTTAAGTTCTCCATTCTTATAATGGAACATCAAAATATCATTTCCCGTTTCTCTTGAAATAATTAATGCCAGCTCTTTATAATTGTCATTAGGATCTATATCTATAACTTCAAGATCATAAATAGTATCATTTTCATCCATTCCTTTGCCGTATACTTCATCTTTAATTATTTTTGTTAAATCAAAATCTTTTTCATCTATTTCAAATCTGCCTTCAAATTTTGCATATTCCATTTCTCCATCTTCATTTAGAGAATCCGCCCATCCATCAGAAACAAAATATATAGTTTCCAATTTTTTATCTCCATCTAAATCAACATTGCCTTGTTTCTTAGATGTAGATTCATAAGAATATCCGTTTGCCAATAGGTCAGGCTTTAGCATCTTCTTCCATTTAAAAGCATTAAATGAAATCTCCTTTGTAAATTCAGTTTCATATCCGAAATAAGTAGGCATATCTGCAAAATTATCAACATATAAATCCGGAAATTTGTTAGCTCTAATAAAACAACTGCTGTTTTCTCTATCATATATAGGCATTATAAAGGCTTCCCCTTTATTCAATTTGAACTTACCTAAAGATTTTTCAGCACCACTATATCGTTCAGATACTACATCAAATAAAACATTATTATTGCAACTTATGAGCATTTTATAAAATTTCGGTTTTTTTTCAAGTACGTCATCTTTATTATATGTCTCAATAAATTCCACCTTTTTCCAGACTTTCTCCGGTACAAAATTTTTTTCTTCAAATGATATTTCTACATAAGCATTTCCGTCTTGATTATAAAAATCTAAATATTTAGAAGTAAACTCTGCAATATCTTTATCAATTTTAATATTTTCCTCAACTTTATCTTCTTCTTTGGCATTTTCCTCTTTAGAGTTTTCTTCTTCAGCTTTTGCATTTGTTTGAGCATTTTCCGTTTTGTTCTTTTCTTCATTTTGAACATCATTAGAAGCTTTACCGCATGCTGAAATATTTAACGCTATCACTAAACACAATATAGCTAATATTTTAAACTTACATTTCATAACTCTCGCCTCTTTTCTTTATTAAATATAAAACTTTTGTGCAAAACTTACTTCTATTAACTCTATAATAGCATACATTTAATAAAAAAAATATATTTTTTACATTATCACACTAAATATTAGATTATTGAAATTATATATTAAAAGTTATATAATGTTATTTCACTAATTAGATGATTTCAAATTATGTATGATTAAATTTCATGAAAGGAATAAAAAATGAAAAAAACACAAAAATTTATTACACTTCTGATTTTTATATTATTCTTTAACATAACAAATAGTTTTGCCAAAGAAAACCAACCTGTAAAGTTTAGCTCATGGGCAACATTAGCATTAGATAATGCTGCAAAGGCAGGAATATATTCACCGGACTATATGACATCCGGAAAAGATTTTACTAAAGAAATAACTCAAAAAGAAATTGAAGAACTCGATAAAAATACAAGGATGAAACTTTCAACCTATAAATTAGAAAAAAATCCTGTATTTAAAACAATAAATGTAGAGAAAAACTCTTCAAGAAAAAACATATTATACAATATTTTTAATCTAATGTCACTTTATGACAAAGATATAAATAATAATACCGATGTCATAAAATATCTTACTGAAAATAAAATTCTAATTGGAGACGGAAAGAACTTAGAATTAGATAAAAAAGCAAACTATGAGCAAGCAATAGTATTTTATAATAGAGCACTTGAAAACATAATAAATAAAAATAATCTTGGTTCAAAGGGAATATTCTTCAAAATAGAAAACAACGGAAACACCGTATATCTATTCGGCTCAATTCATGTCGGTAACTCTTCTATGTATCCGATAGACAGTAATGTTATAGATGCCTTTAATTCTTCAAATGAACTCTATGTGGAAGCAAACATAAGTAATGCGGAATTTATAAAATATATTCAATCAAAAATGATTAGAACAGATGGAAAAACTGTAAAAGATGACTTAGGAGAGGAAAACTACAGTAAACTAAAAAATTATATGGATGATTATAAAATTCCGGAAAACAATTATGCAAACTTAAATATCTGGTCCCTTAACAGTTTAATTACTTCACTTCCTATTCAGTCTAAAAATCCTTATGCTTCAGCTTTTGGGATAGACGCATACTTTATATCTAAGGCCAACACTATGGGAAAAACAATCAAAGAACTGGAATCAACAAAATTTCAAATAGATTTATTATCTGACTTCAGCCCCGAAAAATATAAACAAATGATTATTGGATTTTTAGATAGTCCGGAAAGTAAATCAACTGAAAAATTCTTAGAACCTATTTCAAAAATGCAAAGTTTATGGATTGAAGGCAATAGAGAATCTCTTAGTAAAATGATTGTCAAACAGGATGACTTTACAATAACTCTATTTAAAGATAGAGATGTTATGATGGCTGACAAAATTTCTGAAATGCTAAATTCAAAAGATAAAAAAATATACTTTGTTGTTGCCGGTGCAGGTCATTTTGCTCCTGATGATAGTGTAGTGAAATATCTTAAAGACAAAAACTTTAAAGTAGAAAATCTAAATATAAATTAGAAAATAATTCAAAATAAAAGCATCTCATGAGATGCTTTTATTTCTTTGCTAAGAATCATATATGACTTATTAATTAAAGAAGACCTGTTTTCACAGGTCTTTACTTTTAATTACATCGCTTTTGGAATAACTATTACCAGCAATACGATTATAAAGAATAAAATAGTATATGCCAAACTTTGTTTTAATTCTTTTTTGCTAAGCTTTGTCGTATCCTTATTCATTAACTTAGTGATACAAACTCCAATATATGCAAGTATCGGCATTATTACAAGAGCTCCCAATATCGTAACTCCCATTCCCAAAAATCTATAAAAAGTCAACAATATAAGCATAAAAGTAATTATATAAATGTTATTAAGACTTTTCTTATCAAGCCAAATAACTGCCAATGTAATTATGAAAGATACAATAAAAATTACATATGAAAGATTGTTTACCAAAGATATTCTTGATATAACAGAATTATTTTTCATTTCTTGTGCATTTACATAATATCCCGAGTCACTAAAAGTAGGATTTTCATTTTCTCCCATTTTTTGTGCATTTGTAAACTTATCCACTTTTGCATTTGTTATAAACACACTTGTTTTAGACAATACATCTTTTCCCTTATAAACTAATTCCTTAGGTTCATAAAAAATACTAAAAGAATATGTTCCTTCGATTTTCTTTAACGGTACTCTAATTTGTGAAACAGGTTTAAATTCATAATTTTGTGTTTTCTTATATGAATCTTTTAGCGAAAGCTTTTCATTAAACAGCTTTTCATTAATCTTATCATAATCTCCTTTTAAAACCACTTCACTGTGACTTGGAACTACACCGGCATTAAAAAAGATCTGCCTTACAGGTACTCCCAAAATTCTAAGGCTTGAATTATCACCTTGATACTCAAATTCAACATCATATCTAATTAAATCCCCTGAGTCAGTTTTTTCTACATTCCTTGCAACTGTCAAATTTGAAATTTCAGTAGGGTTTTTAAATAATAAACCACTGAACTCAGTTCCCTTATTATCAGGCTGTGTCCATAAAACAGATGAGCTGAATTGTTTTGTTATAGTGGAGACGAATAAAATTAAAATAAAAATTCCGAATAAAATAACATTTTTTAATTTTTTGCTCATTATTAACCTCCATAAGTCTATGAAAACATTTTAATAACTATATAATATCATATAGACTCAAAATAATAAACATATTTATTTAAAGGACTAATCATAATATCATTATAAACCTTTAACACGTAAAACTTTATACTATAATATTTTGTAAGAAAAAGATTCTAAAATTACCAACTTAACTTTCTGCAAAAATTAATACTTTTAAGGACTTAAAAAACGAAATAGAGTTGCATTTTGATTATATTGGAAAACTCACAAAAATCTTTTATTTTTTGTCATTTTAATATATCATTAGATTAGCATTTTCGTCTCTGTCGGCTATTTTTTACTGATTTAATATAATAGATGTCAGGTGTTTTTACATGTCAATATCAAAATTAAAGCATTGATTTTTCCGGTAATATCAATCTTTGATATTTGTTGTAAGTGGAAAATCTCAGTAAAATATAAAATTAGAGAATAAAGATTGCTAAAAAATAAAATTAAAGGAGAAAAAATGAAAAAATATAATAAAATAATCAAACTATTTATCTGTGCGGCATTAGTATTTGGAATTACAGCATGCAATAATTCACAAAAAAATTCAAAAGTAAATCACGATGTATCAACCTATTCAAATTTAATAAGTAAAAACAGCATTGAAGAAGTTAAGTCCTTGTTGTCAGCTCAGCTGGATAAAGATAGTGTAGAAGATTTTATCAAACAAGTAAATGAGTACAATGAAATTGCAAGTTCTACAGGATTAAAAGGAGATTTCACAGAATTTAAAACACCACAATATGATGTAGATAAAATCAGTACCTTGTGGCGTGAAAAGAAGGGAGATTTTATCGGAACAAATTGCAGAATTAACAGCTATATGTTGTTGAAAAAAAACATTGAAATCCCTCAAATTGACAAGGATGACAAACTTCTATTTTTAGATGACGATGCTATTGACAAAGGAAACTTATTTAGTGCAGAAGAAAAAGAGAAATTTAAAATCTTATTTTCAAGCGTAAAGACCGAAGCAACACAAGATATCAGAATACACGCTGAAAATATGGAAAAATACTTTGAAAATATAAAGTTTAATGAAAATGCCAGGATGCTCTCTGTAATAATACACGATAATCTTGACGGCGAGTATCTCTTTGTAGGACATGTAGGTGTTTTAGTTCCCAACAAAGACGGATTTTTATTTGTAGAAAAAATCAGCTTTGAAGAACCTTATCAGGCAATAAAATTTGTGACCAAAGAAGATTGTTATAAATATCTACAGGATAAATATGCAGACTATACAGGAGAGGGTTTAGCAAAACCTTTCATTATGGATAACGATAAAATGGTTGAAGTTAAATAGATGTATATTTCATTCGTAGAAAAACTACATCACCCATACTTACCTATGACGTGAATCCAAGCTCAACATATCATACAGAATGGACGACTGAAATACTTTAGTTTAATAGCTTTAAAAGCACAAATAGAAGATCTTAACTTTACCATTAAGGTCTTTTATTATAAAATGTTTTCTTTAAGTTATAACTATCCTGTAATAGCGACAGATATTTTAATGAAAGTACTCCATATATTATTTAAAGCATATATCTTTTATACTTCAACTTAAAATTTATATTCTAATTTTTTTAATTTATTTGAAGTTTACAATAATTCAAAGCTATCTGTTATAAAATTCATATATAAAACACACATATATATAAAATTTATTTTATTAAATGTATTATAATTTAATTAGTATCTAAATTTATTTTTATAATATATATCAACAAAAAATCAAATAAAAAAAAGGAGAATATTTATGGCATGTACTACAATTCTTGTTGGCAAAAAAGCCAGCTATGACGGTTCAACTCTTGTTGCTCGTAATGAAGACTCGGGAGCAGGTGAATTTACTCCAAAAAAATTTATAGTTGTTCACCCTAACGAACAACCGATTAAATATAAGGCGGTAATTTCCCATGTAGAAATTGAGCTTCCCGATAATCCGATGAAATATACTTCAATGCCTGATGCATTAAATGACAATGGTATTTGGGGAGCTTGCGGAGTAAATGAATTAAATATTTCTATGACTGCAACAGAGACTATAACATCGAACGAAAGAGTTTTAGGAGCAGATCCTCTTGTAGAACTTATCCCTGCAATCGGAACAGAAGGTTCTGATAATTATGTTCCCGAAAAAGTCGGAGGTATCGGCGAAGAAGATATGGTAACACTTGTTTTACCGTACATTCACAGTGCTCGTGAAGGTGTTGTAAGATTAGGAGAAATCTTAGAAAAATATGGAACTTATGAAATGAATGCCATTGCATTTCAAGATGTAAATGAGATTTGGTGGCTTGAAACAATCGGCGGACATCATTGGATAGCAAGACGTGTGCCTGATGATTGTTATGTTGTAATGCCAAATCAGCTTGGTCTTGATTATTTTGACTTAAATGATGCATTAGGAGAACAAAAGGAATATATGTGTTCTTCAGATATGCGTGAATTTATTGAAGATAATCATCTTAATCTTTCATTTGATGATGAGTTCAATGCAAGACTTGCTTTCGGAAGTCGTTCAGATGCAGATCACTCATATAATACACCACGCGCATGGGTTGTTCAACGTTACTTCAATCCCAATTCAAACTGTTGGGAAGGATCGGATGCAGATTTCAAACCGGTCTCAAATGATATTCCATGGTGTAGACAACCTGAATGGAAAATTACAGTTGAAGATATAAAATATGTTCTTTCAAACCACTATCAAGGAACACCTTATGACCCTTATGCAAAATATGGTGACCTTTCACTAAGAGGAGCATTCAGACCAATAGGTGTAAATCGTACAAACTTTTTAGCATTAGTTCAAATAAGACCATATATGCCTGAAGCGATTAGAAGTATTGAATGGATTGCATTCGGCTCAAATGTATTTAATGCTTTTGTTCCGTTCTATGTAAATATAGACAAAACACCGGATTATTTTGCAAATGCGACAAAAACTGTAAATACAGACAGTTTCTATTGGGCAAATCGTTTAATAGGCGCATTGGCAGATTCACAATTCAGTCTTTGCGGTTCTCATATTGAACGTTACCAAGACTCAGTTCAATCAAAAGGACGTAAACTTCTATGTAAATATGATACTGAAATTTGCAAAAAAGAAATGACTGATGAAGAAATAAAAAAATTATGCGAAAAAGCAAACGAAGAAATTTCAACTATGGCTAAAAATGAAACTAATGATACACTTGGCAAAGTACTTTATGAAGTAAGCTGTCAAATGAAAAACGGATATTCAAGGTCAGATGCATAATAAAATGATTTAGAAAAGCACATGAACTGTACTATCTCCAAAAAGTCAGACCAAAAATCTAACAATTGGAGATCGGTACACATATCTCATGTGCTTTTTGTATATCAATATAAATCAAATTTATTTCTTACCAATCAATAATGAAGACCCTGATAATAAATATAGTTTGGATTCTTTTGGACTCATGAACATACCATTTGTAGTATCAATAAGTTCAACTCTTTCATAACCCTCTCGCTTCAGTTCCTCCATAAATTTATTCATATCTCCATAAATCATTTTAGACATTATATCGTGAATTGCAAATGTACCTCCCTTTTTTAAAACACGTAGAGTTTCCTTTAATAACTCTTGATGACTATATCCTTTAATGTTGTGATATACATAATTACTTGTTACAACATCAAATGTTTCATCCGGAAAATCTAATTTTAAGGCATCACCTTTTACAAATTCTACATTGTTAATTCCTTCAGCCTCCGCATTTTTTCTACATAGAGCTCTGCTATAATTTTTATACTCCTTACCCCAGCGATCAAGCCCTACCATTTTTGAATTTAAATTTCGTTTAGCACAAGCAATAGTTAGTGCCCCGCTACCACATCCGACATCAAGTCCTTTTCCTCCATCAGGAATCGTTACATATTCCGCAATACCCTCGATAATTTGTTTAGACATTTTTCTATCGCCCTTATAAGAAAAAGCTCTGTACAACATAGTCATAAAAATACACATTCCTGCAAAAAAAATAAATCCTACTCCGCTTATGCACATCAGTGCTATTTTTATACCGCCACTCAGATTCTCAAACACATATCCAAAAATATAAAATAAAATTCCACAAACAACAGCGGCAGCTCCTAAAGCCAAAATCAACCACTCAGGTACCCAGTTTTTATAATCAGGTTTATTCATAATAGCCTCCTAAATTAAATCTATTAATAAATTACAATATAACGACCACAAATTTGATAAATAGTACTCAAGCATACTATAAATTTATCATTTGTACTTTAATTATAACATTCTAAATTCCAAATTGACAACATTTTAATATTCATTATCAATTTATGATACTTTCGACTACCTATCATCATTTATCTTCACAATCTTTTTACGTCAACACTTTTTTGTTCTCTGTTTTTCTTTTAGAGAATAAAAAAAGGACTTTTACACTTTATGTAAAATGTCCTTCAATTCCAACACTAAAAGTTTTTTCTATTAAAAACTCATTTTATCTCACTCTACTATATCAAGAAAACATCTAACATCACTTATTTCACAAAAATTGGGATCCATGTGTGTCAAGAAATGCCAATTTTTAGTGTTCTTTTTTCTATATAATATAGCTTCGCCATCTTCTGAGCCAAAATATTCTCTGCTAACTTCAAAATTATTTTTTTCTAAATATTGTTTCACTATTTCGTATTTTCTTTCACGCTTCTCAATATATTCTTTTAAATCGTTATTTTCAATAGAGTATGCATCTACTCTTGTGCATCCGGGTACAATGCCATTGCCTTCGGTTGATAAATTAGAAATTTCTTTCCATATAATATCTATTCTACCATTCCCTATAAACATAAATTTTGTAAAAGGTATAATATGATTATTAAATTCCAATTCCAAATAATCGGGAATTTTATCTAATTGAATAGATTCATATATAAATCCATCTTCTTCCTCACATTTATAACCTTCTAATTTAGAAATAAATTCTCTACCCTGTTCAATAGTATCAAATAAACCTATTTCAATTCCCATGCCTTCCTGATTTAATTCTAATATATACATTTTTACTCCTTTTGAATCTTATAAAAAGTATTACCTAAACAGATAATTCTATTTTAAATACAAAACATACTTCATTTTGTAGAACCCTATATTTTATTTTATAGTTGTTCAATAGATTGCTGACAATATATAGACCTAAACCGTTGCTGTTTTCCTTATTCAAGTCAAATTTCACTTCAGAAAGTTTATCTGCATCTACAGACTTCTTATTTTCACATGAATTTTCAATGTAGAACCATTCCTTATCTACTCCAATATTTATAGTTCCGTAGTCATCAGTATATTTTATAGCATTACTGATCAAGTTGGATAAAATAATTTTGAGAGCTGTTTTCCCTATATAAATTTTTTCATTTGATATAGAATTATTGATTTTTAGATTTTTTTGATTTGTTAATACTTCATATTTTTTTAATACGCCTGCTAAAATATCATTGATACTTAACAATTCTTCATCATTTTTCAAGTGTTCTAAAGAAGAAACCGATAAAATTTGGGAAATATTTTGTGTAAGACCGTCAACTATATCAATGCACTCATTAATATAAACATCCCTATCTTTATACTTGCCGATATTATATTTCATATTCTCCAATATTATTTTAAGACTTGCAAGAGGAGTTTTAAGCTCGTGAGATGCTCCTTTAAGAAAATCATACTTTAACTTTTCTAATTTTAAAATCTCTTTATTTTTAAATTCCAAATCATCAATTGAGCTTAATAAAGTAAAATACAAATCATTAATTTGTTCTTTTAATTGTCCTACCTCATTTTTAGAATCAACTTTTAAGTAAACATTCTTATCCAGTTTCATCATTTTATCAGTAACACTTTTTATTTCTTGTATATTATTTTTTATTGATTTTGCATACATTAAAGAAACAACAACGGAAAATAAAAGCGATATTAATAATGAATATGGTAAAAATTTAAAACTTAAATCTTTTGCATCCTGCTGCATGTCTGCCGTAGAAATAAATTGTAAATATATTTTTTTACCAGTGTTAAGTTCTATTTCCCTTTCCTCAATTATCAAAGAATTGTTATCACTTTCTAAATTAACATTTACGTTATCTTCAATTTGTATTTCATTATTACTGTTTTTATCTTTTATAAATGCCTTTATTTCACTGCCCTTAGAATAAAACTCCAAAGTCTGTTCTATATATTTTATTTCTTTTCCATTCATATTGGCCGAAATTTCATTTGCCTTATTATAAATTTCTTCTTTTCTGGTCTCCAAATATGTTTTAGGAAAAATAAAAAAAACTAATGAATGCACTAATATAATTATTATTCCAAGAACAGAAAATATTTGTATGAACATTTTTGGAAATATCTTTAAATTTTTCATTCTCTCTCCAATTTATAACCTACATTTCTGATAGTAGTAATACAATCTAACCCTAATTTTTTTCTCAATTCTTTAATATATACATCTATTACACGGTCATATGGAATTTCTTCTGTTTCCTTCCACACATTATCAATTATTTGCATTCTTGTTAATGCTTGTCCCTCATTGTCTAATAGATACTTAAGTATCTCTAATTCTTTTGCATTTATGTCTATACTTTCCCCGTTTATTTTTGCCGTATAGCTGGTAAAGTTTACTTCTATATTCTTATATTCAAACTTTTCTATTAGTCCAAAGTTTTTCTTAATTAAAGAATCGACTCTGGCTTTTAACACGGGTAATGAAAAAGGCTTTTCTATATAACCGTCCGCCAAATTAGTAAATGCATCAATTTTATATTCTTCATCACTAAATGCTGTTAATATTAAAATCGGCAATTTGCTTTTCTTTCTTATCTCTCTTAAAACTTCTAATCCGTTTATAAAAGGTATTTGAATATCTAAAATAACTAAATTAATATCATTATTAAATTTTGACAATGCTTCTCTTCCGTCTTTTGCCTCTATAGTAATATATCCAAACTCTGATAAATACGCACTTATACCTTCTCTTATCATTTGGTCATCTTCAACAACCAGTATTCTCATAACGCCCTCCTTTTTCCATTTGATAAATATATTATATATCAAATTTTATCTTAATTTATAGTTTTTTACAAATTGCATATTCTTTCTTAATTTTTTGTTATACAATTTATTATATAATATATAAAAGTTATCGATGCACACTTGCATCGATAACTTTTACTTTGTATCAATTAATAATTCTTTCGGATTTTTCTTTAAAATACTTGATGACGATATGATTAAAGATATTATAAGCACCAAAGACATAAATAAAACTACATATATCATCGATTTCGGCATTATATTAACATCTAAACTTGTCAGAGTTTTATTGAAACCGTCAACTTCAGCTCCTCCTCCAAGTTGACTGGATGATGACTGTCTCGCTATTTGTTTTGCTATATCACCTGTAACTTTATTCAGTATATTATTCCCAAGTATTTTTCCTGTATAATCAGCTGAAAAATATGCTCCTATAAATGCAGGTATAGATATGAATAATAGTTCAATTACAAATTGTCCGAAAATTCTTGCCTTTGAAATTCCAAGTGACAATAGGACTGCAATCTCTTTTTTTCTGGCATTCATCCATAAAAATAGTAATAGTGAAACTATAACACCGGCAAATATTAATGAACCGGCAAATAACTTATTTGCTATTGAATATATCCCCGATATTGACTGTTGTAGTGCAGGGTAATTTGATGAACTCTTAATCAAATTATATTCTTTCCAATTAATATCAAGCTTTCCAAATTCTTTTATAACCTGATCTAAATTCTTATTTCCTTTTACAAAAAATGTTGCATCCTGATACACAGCAGTATCTTCAGTATTGCCATAAACTTTTGCCGCCGTATCGATATCGGTGATTAAAGTGTTTTCGTAAAGCTCTTGAGCTGCACTTACACCGCCATTATTATGACCGTCAAAAAGACCTTTTATTTCTACTTCTACCGTTTCATCTGCACCTTTTTCGTTATCGGCATCAAATAAATTGGATTTAATTTTTATCTTATCTCCGACTTTTAAATTATTCTTTTCAGCCAAATCCCTGTGCATTAAAATTTTATTTTTATCTTGATCTTCTAAGTGAGTTCCCTCAACTAATTTATAAACTCCCGACACAAATTTTGTTTCTTTAGAAGAATCATTAACTCCTGTTAACATAACTGTTCTTTTAAAGTTCTTTTCTCTCTCAGGAGATTGATTGGCAATTGTTTCCTCAGTTTCTATAATATCATGCCCAACCAAGTCGGCGACACTATTTATTCTTTTCACAAAATGATCTATATCTTGAGATTCAGATATCTTTTTAATATCCTGACCTTTTACATTTCCTCCCCCTCTGGGAGTACCTGGATTTACCTGTCTATTTATTTCCATAGAAAAACTATTTGTTATGTTTCCAAAAGTGTCTTCCGAAGCTCTATTTGTAGCATCCTTAATAGATAAACTAATCAGGCTGAGTGCTGACATAGCTAGAATAACTAATAATATTATTAATGACTTTAGACTTTTTCTCGTTACATATGCAAAAGCATTTTTTATCATTATTGTACCTCCTAGACAGCCTTACTTACCTTTTTTAGTTTCTTATCATTCAGCTCTAAAATAATATCTGCCGCACTTGCAACTTCTTTACTATGTGTTACAACTATCACGCACTTATTTCTTTCTTTAGCCAACTTCTTTAATATTTCTATTATCTCTCCCGCCGTAGTGCTATCAAGATTTCCAGTAGGCTCGTCAGCCAGAATTATTGGCGCTTCTGATACTAAAGCTCTTGCTATGGCAACTCTTTGTTGTTGTCCCCCGGACAATTTCATAACATTTCTTTTTATCTGACTTTTATCAAGTCCCAATTCAAGTAAAATTGTTTCAGGTGCTTTGCTGTTTACTAGTCTAACATTTTCAATCGGTGATAAATAATCAATTAAGTTATAATTTTGAAATACCAATGATATATTGTTTTTTCTATGATTACTATATCCTTTTTTTTCTATATCTTCATCTTCAAATAAAATCTGACCGATTTTCGGTTTATCTAAACCGGCTAATAAAGAAAGTAGTGTTGACTTTCCTGTGCCGGATTTACCGATTATTGCATAAAATTGTCCAAGTTCAAATTTTTGATTTACTGATGATAAAATCTTTTCTTTAGAGTTTGAATAACTGTATGTTACATTTTTAATTTCTAATACGTCCATTATGTTCTCCTAACTTATTTTTGATAATATTTCTTTCGGTTTCTTTATTAAAATCATTGCACAAGCAATAGTAACTGACACGACAATAATGCTGATTAAAACACCATAACTTTGTATAAAAGTAACGAAACTTACTATGCCATTTCCGTTTTTAAGCAAGTTATCAGTAAACGTTCCTGAACTGTCAGAATTTATAAATGCACCTATAATTTGGTGTAACAACAAATTTCCAAATAATAAAGATGCTACTATAGCCGGTATAGATATAAATATCAATTCAAAAATAAATTGAGTTACTATTTTAATTTTGCTTATTCCTATTGACAATAGTATTCCGATTTCATAAATTCTTTCTCTTAACCATAAAATTAATATTAATGAAAGAACAGTTACTCCACCTATCATAATAGAATATGTCATTATTTTAATAATATTCTTTATCCCGCTCAGTGCTTCTAAAGACTCCTCAAATGCATTAGTATCTTTTTCAAGATTATACTTTGACCAATCAACTTTAAACTCTTTTATTTTATTTAAAGACTCTTTCATATATTCCGGGTCATCTGAAAATAGTGCAAGCTTATTTGCAATTTTATTGCCTTCTCCTCTATTCAATGCCGCTTGACTTGACTCATAATCAATAAAGACCATATTTTCACTGAAATCGGAAGACAACCCCGTATATCTTTCTTGTTTTTTCCCCGAAAAAATTCCAACAATTTCAAATTTATATTCTTTATTTGAACCCGTGTTACTAATTTCAATTAATTCAAGACCAATTTTATCATTTAATTTCAAATTGTTCTTTTGGGCAAAATCTTCATGTACAAGAATCTTTCCTCTATCATTTTCTTCAATATTTCTACCATTTTTAATTGTAAAAACTCCACTGGTAAATAAAACATTTCTCATTGTATTATTTGTAGCTTCTACAGATACAACGTTTTTGAATTCAATAGGTAAATTATCTCTTTCAATTTTTTGTTCACCCTCAACTACTTTGGCATTTATAGGTTTTGCCAATCCATCATATTGAGGAACAATTTCGTCAATCTCTTTTATATTTTCTATCCCTTTAAATTGATCTACTTCAAAATACCCATTATCTTTTTTTGTTATTGATAAAGAGGAGTTCGAAGATTTATATAAAGATTTTTCCAAACTATTACTTGATTTCATTATGCTTAAACACGAATATAAGCATGACAAAACCATTGTTAAAATAATAAAAACTATAAATGTTCTATTCTTTTTTCTTAAAACATATGCAATAGCATTTTGAATCACTTTTTCACCGAACTCCCTTCTGTTTTTTAATTTTTAATTCCAAAACTAATTGCGTCTACAGGACAAGCATTTTTACATCTTGCGCATCTAATACACTCCATATGATTACAATTTTGAACCGGATCTATATTCATTTGACAAACTTTTTTACATCTACCGCAACTAATGCACTTATCTTTGTCCAATTTATACCTAAATACTGAAATTGAGTTGAAGAATGAGTAGATAGCACCAAGTGGGCATATATACTTACAGAAAGGTCTATATAGGATTATTGAAAGTATCACAGTTGCTATTAAAATTGTTCCTTTCCAAAAATATAAAAATCCTATAGCACCTCTCATAGTTTTATTCAGTAATACAAGTGGTAATCCACCTTCTAACATACCAACCGGACAGATAAGTTTACAAAAATATGGAGAACCCTGACCCAAAATATCAACTAAAAATAAAGGTAATATTATTACAAACACAAGTAAAATTACATATTTCAATTTTCTCAAATACTTATCAAACTTAAATGTTTCTATTTTTTTATAAAATGGAATCTTATGCAACAGATCTTGAATTAATCCAAATGGACATAACCATCCGCAAACAAATCTTCCTACCAATGCTCCTATAAAAAATAAAAAACCTACTATATAATAGCTGAATTTATATTCCGACTTTCCAATCACTGCCTGTAGCGAGCCTATAGGGCAAGCACCTTTTGCCCCCGGGCATGAATAACAATTCATACCCGGAACACAAATTTTTTTCAATTCTCCACCATAAATTTTACCTGTCTTAAATCCTTTAAAGTGAGAATTCGTTAGCAAAAACCAAAATGATTGAAAAAGATGTCTAAACCAATCCATTATCTTGTATCTATTTTTTTTTGTGCCAACATTTACAAATTTCTTTAACTTATCCAATTCCAATACACTCCATGCAAATTCTTATTGCTTTATCAAATACAACTTTAACCTCTCCGTTACTATGTCCATAGTAAATCATAGCCATACTAATAAACATAATTATTACAGGTAAAGCACGACCCCTTAAAAAATTTTTATACATACATCTCCCACCATTTAATCTTAATTTTATTTATTTTTTATATTTGCAAGTTCTTTTTCAATTACTTCTTTCCATTCTTTTGCACTTTTTGCTCCTGAATAAGTTTCACCTACAATTTCACCATTCTTATTAACAAAGAATGTTTCCGGTAAAGCTTGTATTCCATTTAATCTGCCATTAAAATTAGTTTTATCCGGCATTAAGAAAGAATATGGTGCTTTGGTTTTTTCTTGTATTATTTTTGCTTTTTCAAGAGCATCTTTGTTTTCACCATTATCGTCAACAGTATCTGTAACAACTCCAACTATATTTACGCCCTTATCTTTCATTTCTTTATAAACTTCAACTAAATCAGGAATTTCCTTAACACATGCTGTACACCAAGTTGCAAATACGTTAACCATAGTAATATCATAGTCTGCAAAATCTTTACTTGAAAATTCTTTTCCGTTAATATCTTTTGTTACCACATTGCTTAAATTACCGGATGTCTCTTGATTAAATGCTTCTGTATTTTCTAAATCAGTTTTTTCCGATAAAACAAAACCATTTTCCGGACGTTCTTTTTTATCTATAATCTCAATCTCAGTTTTGTTAAATTCATCCAAAAGATTGCTTTCAGCTCCGCTATTTGTACTTAGATAGCAATCATAATTTCCATCACTTGAAACTCCTATTTTAGTATGAGTATCACATTTTGTAATCTTAGATATTTCTTCTTCCGGTGTATTTTTTTCGAATATACCAATAGTTCCAACTCTTTCAAGTTCGTTTTGCCATTTTTCATATCCGTCGCCCATCTTTTCTATAACTGCATTTTTTTGTTCTTCTGTCATTTTATCAAATGTCAAAATAGCATACTTTAATTCTTTGTCTATAGGACTTTGATCATCCAACATTGCAATTTTTTTGTCGGAAATATATTTTCTGGTTTCATCTGAAAGTTTAAATTTAAGTCCTAAATATTCATAAACATATTCTTCCTTTGCTTCCAATGTATAATCTGACGGCTTAAAAGTTTCAGTTTTTCCATTTGCATTAGTTGACATACCTGCCTGTTCAGAGCTTATAGCTTTATTATTTTCCGCCTTATTATTTTCACTACCTTTTTGACATCCAACAGCACTTAGACTTAAACATAACGTAAGTAATACACATGCTCCTCTTAATACTTTCTTTTTCATAAATTTTCCTCCTTAAAATAGATTGATTTCCAATTAATATATCAGTTCACACATCAAATCGAACTGTTCATAAAATATATTACAAGACTTTTATGAAATGTTTATGAAATGCAAAAAATTTTTTACAACTTATTTTTTATATTTATAAAACAAAATATCAACCCTAATATTTTTATTATTAACTTATACGAGATTTTACATTACAATATATTTCTATAAAAAAACAAGCTGAAAAATCAGCTTGCTAAAAAAATTACATTTTATATTGATTCTATGTATTACATTTAATAAGTCGCTTTAGACCTATCTTAAATTACATTGCTCTCAAACCAAAAGCCATCACAGCTCCAACAAGCCCTAGTTTTAGACCTATCTTAAATTACATTGCTCTCAAACAGAAGGTGATAGTGTGACATACAATATATTGTTTTAGACCTATCTTAAATTACATTGCTCTCAAACTAATAATAAAACTTTAATGGCTATTAAAGTGTTTTAGACCTATCTTAAATTACATTGCTCTCAAACACCATAATATTTTCTGTTGATTTCTTTTTCGTTTTAGACCTATCTTAAATTACATTGCTCTCAAACAAAGTCTTGGTATTGTGGCACTCAAGGCATGTTTTAGACCTATCTTAAATTACATTGCTCTCAAACTATGATACAACACGGGTTTTTTAAATAAAGGTTTTAGACCTATCTTAAATTACATTGCTCTCAAACAAAATGGATTATGTGATGAAGTTTTAGAACTGTTTTAGACCTATCTTAAATTACATTGCTCTCAAACACCATTGATAATCCAATATCTGATTTGGTTGTTTTAGACCTATCTTAAATTACATTGCTCTCAAACAGATTACAGGCTATGGAGATAGAGATTAAAGTTTTAGACCTATCTTAAATTACACCCTTGTGTCAAGTATTGGATACATATTTTTTCAAATTTCCAATCCATTTTTTTACTTCTATTTTAACTTCAACACAGGATTTTTCAAGAGGTTGTTGATAAGGTCTGTATAAATCATCTGATCGACCACTTCCGTTATGCTTGTAATTCTTTGTCCTGCATCTTTGGAAGATGCTCCGCAATGATATATTCTCTGATGTTCGGTATTCCAGTCGATAATAATGTATCTGTCATGAAACTCTCCACCGGATTTTTGGAATGTTATCTTTCTAAACGGATATTCCCTACAGAAATCCTGATATTCAAGGGCGTGAAGTCCTTTGCCAATGTTATCACTGAATATAATGACCTCTACCGATGAAGGAACATCTTTTAACAAGACCAAAGTTTTCACTCCGATGTAGTTATCGACGATATAAATACTCTTTTTCGCTATGCTGTAAATGTCCTTATAAGCAAGATTCGCTTCGATCGGCTGTCCATTCAAAAGTAAAAATCCATATTTGAGCTGTGGATTGCTGAGGTCGAGAATCAAATCAGACAGTTCGGATTTATGCACCACATTATTTAAGGTGTCCATCACTTCCGCCACCTGATCTTCTACATCTCTTAAATCTCGTCTTAAATCCTGCATTTCCACAACATTACTTGTGATCTGCATCGAAAGTTGTAAAAACTCTCTTTTCCCAATCAACCCTTGATTTTCTACGATATAGTCTTTCATCTGCTTAAAGGTACGAATCAGAGCTTTACTCTGCTTGACTGCAAGCTCTCCTTTGAGAACTGTCATCAGCATATAGATTCCCTGCTCGGTAAAGGCAAAAGGTAGGTATCTTCTGCCTCCGGAACCTGCTTCCGATTTTGAGGTCGAAATTTTCGACCTCAAAAATTCCCACTCCTCTTTAGTGAGTTGAAATCTGAAATCATCGTCAAATTTCTCAATATTATTCTTAACTTGCTCATTAAATCGCTTTGTTTCATACCCATAGATTTCGGCTAATTCAAAGTCCAGCATAACCTTTTGTCCTCGAATTGTGTAGATCTTATTTATAACCGAATCTCGACTTACAATCATCATTTCATCTTTTTTATCCATTTCTTTGTCCTCTTTATTCAAATTTCCAAACAATCTCCACCTTGTCCTTGTCATAAACATAGATTCTGTCTATCACTTCGTTGATCCAGTCTAAAACAAGTTCTCCTTCGGCTACTGCTTCTCTTAGTTTATCGACATTCAGATGATGTCTTGAAGCGGTATTTTCTTGTATCTTGTCCTCTATGATCAATATTTCCTGCTCGATGTTTTTTGCTCTTTGTGTCAGGGATTCCCGTTTTGAAAGGTATTCTTCTTTCTCCATGATACCTTGCTTATGCCTTTCATAACACTGCATTTTGGAAATTTGATTCTTTTGTTGTTCCGCTTCCAGTTTTTTCTTTCGCTCAAGCAGGCTCTCACAAATACTTTCTCTGACTTTTTGTTCAAGCATTCTCGTCTGTTCTTTTTCAAGAAAGCTCTCGGTATAAAGCTGAATTTCCTTTGACACGATTTCTTCCAGTACCGAGGCTTGTATCTTTCCTTTCATACAGCCACAGTCTTTTGCCTTGTACCGATATGGACAATAATATCCGTCATTTTTTCCGGAGTAAACGGTATAGCTCATCTTATGATGGCATTTCCCGCAATAGACTTTATCCTGAAGAATATGAAAATGCTTCCGTTCTCGGCTGATATGTTTTGCATTGCTGCTTAATCGGTTTTGAACTTCCGCAAAATCCTCTTGGGATATGATGGCTTCGTGCATATTTTCCCGTATAATCCAGTCCTCGCTATCCGTCCATTGTCGATGATCCGAGCCGACTTCATACACTCTGGTCTTTCCGCCGACAATTGCTCCGGTATAAACTCGTTGGGTTAAGAGATAGCGAACAATCTGTCCTGTCCAAATTCCGCTTCCTCTTTTCAGTCCTATGTGCTTTCCGGGTGTTAAGACTTTTCTCTCATTCAAGTCTTTGGCAATCGCAAGCATACTTTCGCCACTTAAATACCTTGTAAACACTTCTTTTACGATCGGTCTTACTTCTTCATCGACAATGAGCTGATGATGGTCTTTTTCGTCTTTTACATATCCATAGGGTGCTTTTGAACCGAAGTAATAGCCTTTCTCTTGTCTGATTTTAACGGAAGAACGAATTTTTTGTGAAATATCCTTGGAATAGTAGTCATAGACAAGATTCTTAAAAGGAATTTCCAAACTGCTGATTCCGTTCTCGTTGTTCTTACTGTCATAATTGTCATTCACAGAAATAAACCGAACTTGCATAAAGGGAAAAATCTGCTCAATATAGGCTCCCGATTCGATATAATCTCTGGCAAAACGAGATAAGTCTTTTACAAGTATAGTCTTTACTTCATTTTTCTTGACCATAGCAATCATCTTTTGAAATGCGGGGCGATTAAAGTTTGTTCCGGTATAACCGTCATCAATGTGTTCCCTGATCTGAACACCTGTAAATTCTTCACTTGAGCGGATATAGTCTTTTAAGATTTCTCTTTGAGAAGTGATACTGTTGCTTTCATCTTGCTGATCGCCATCTTCCAATGAAAGTCTTAGATAAAAATCTACGGTATTCATATCATCACCTTTTTACCTTTCTTCCGATTTTTTCGGTAATGACAGGTATTTCTTCAAAGTTAAATTTGATTTCTACCGTATGGTCTTTTCCGATGAATATCTTATCTATGATGGCTTTCACAAACTCTTTGTCCCATTTCTTTGTCTTGCCCTTAAAGAGAGCTTTCAGATACTTGTGCTTTTCTTCGAGCCTTCGTTTTTCTTCTTCAAAGATGGCAATTTGCTTTTCTTTTAGGTATTCCAGTTCTTTTTTCTTCTGATGAAGATGTTCCTTTTCTCTTTCAAAATCTTCCTTTCTCCAATCTCCCAAGACATACTTTTCGTAATACTCACTTTGAAGCCTGCTCAGTCCTGAAATTCTTCTGTCGATTTCTGTCAGTTCTTTTTCCTTTTGCTGCTCCGCCTCTCTTTTTTTATCTGCATACCCGTCTAAATATGCCTTATAACTTTTCTTATTGTCGGAAAGAATGGTGTCAAATGCAGCTTTTACGGTATTTTGGAGTGTCAGCTCTGTAATTGCCGTTCCACATTTTTCCGCTTTATATTCTCCAAATCGGTTACAGCTAAAGTAAAATACCGTTCTTTTCCCGCTTAATTGTCGATGGACGCTCATTCTTTTTTGACAAAGGTTACAGTAAACCATTCCTCGAAAGATCGTATCGTCTTTGGCAGTCGCATTTTCCTTTCCGCTTCTTTTTATCGGAGCTGCTTTTTCGGAAATCTTCTCCTGCACCTTTTCAAAGGTATCCATCGAAATAATGGCTTCATGGGCATTTTCGGTTACTGTCCAGTGTTCTTCAGAGAGTCTTTCCCTTGATTTCCCTTCATAAAGATGTTTTTGATTTCTTCCCTGTATTAAAGTTCCAGTATAGGCACGATTTTTAAGCACCTGTAAAATTGTAGTCGGTTGCCATATCCGAATCGCTTCCTCACTATCAGATACGGCTTTTCCAAATTTTCGATAATCAGTTGCGATATACACTCTTTTTTCCAGAAGAAGTTTGGATATACCCAGTGTACTCAGTCCTTTCAGATAGGCATCAAAGATTTCTTTAACAATGGGAGCTGTATTTTCATCCGGATACAAGCGTCGAATTCCATCTTCATCTTTTCGTGCCACATATCCATACGGAGCTGCTCCACAGATGAATCCGCCTTGTTTGATCCTCATCTGATGAGAGCTTGATACTTTCTTTGAAATATCCGTTGCATAGGTTTCATTGACAATATTTTTTAGAATGACTTCCAGTGATTTATTGGGATCGTCCATGTGGAAAGTATCTAAATTGTCATTGACTGCCACAAATCTTACCCCAAGAAACGGGAAGATCTTTTCAATGAAATTGCCAAGTTCCGTATAGTTTCTTCCAAACCTTGATAGGTCTTTTACAACAATGCAGTTTACTTTCCCCATTCGTACTTCATCCATCAAGTTTTCAAAGTCCGGTCGCTCGAAGTTCGTCCCCGTCTTTGCAATATCTTTATAGATTCCTGCTAAACTGAAATCCTCACTTTTTTGAATAAAGCTCTCGCAAAGAGCAATTTGATTTTCTATGGAGTCGCTCGGTTTTTCTTTTTTATCTCTTGAAATTCTTGCATAGATTGCCGTTTGAAAACTGTTTATACTTTCTTTGTTTAGCAGTTGTTCTTCCGACTTTATTCTTCGATTTGCTGTTCTTGCCATCTATACCACCTCCCTGATTTCAGGAGTTTGAGAGGTATAGCTGCTTAACTTATCCAGAATCTCTATCGTTTCGTCATAGTTAAACTGAATTTCAATTTTCTTATCTTCTAAAACATAGATTTTATCAACAAGTCGAACGAGAAGTCCTCTTTCTAAAATACCGATGTTTTGATATTTTTTGATACCTGTAAGGAAATTCTGATTGCCCAAACTCTTTTTATAGAGCCTTGCAATTTCCTTACTCTGCTTTTCTAAAATCAGCTCACTTTCTACGATACGATTCGTGTAAAACTCTCTCATATCATAGAATTCTTCTTCCGCAATAATGCCTTCTTTCAAATCTTGGTAAAGGGAAGATTTTAGAAGCTCAAATTTTGCCTTGCTTTTCTTGGTGTATTCCTGTCTTTTATCTACTCTTTGAAACAGTTCATAGGATACTTCCATCTCTTTGATTTTCTCTGAAACACTTTCGTATTCCCCAAGATACTGAATATAATGCCGAATCATTTCAAGCACTGTCCTTTGCAATTCTTCCTGCTTTATGGAGTGCCTGCTGCAATCTTGCCCCTTATTGTATGAGGAGCAAATATAATAGACGGTCGGTGTTTTCCCTCGTTTATCGACTTTCTTTGTCATCTGTGCGTTACAGTCTTTGCAAAAGAGAAGTCCGGAAAACAAATCCGCTTTTTCTCCGACAGTTTTCGCCTTGATATCGCATTTTAAAAGTTTTTGGACGATTTCAAAGTCATGGGGATCAATAATCGCCTCATGGTTATCTTCAATTTCAATCCAATCGCTTTTATCTTTGGAAACCACTTTATCCAGCTTATAATTGATTTTTTCTCGTTTTCCCTGTTGAAGTGTTCCAATATAGACCTCATTGGTTAAAATGCGATTGATCGCAGGCGTATCCCACTTGGCAACCGCCTTTGTACAAAAGCCTGTCTTATATCGTATTCCCTTTGCCTTTTTATGCTCCATCGGTGAGGGGATTCCATTATCGTTTAAGTGTTTGGCAATTGAATAGGAGCTGTATCCTTCCAGTTTCATGGAGAAGATTTTTCGCACCACATATTCCGCTTCTTTATCAATTACTATTTTGTGCTTATCTTCCTTATCTTTTTCATAGCCGTAAGGAGCATAGTTTGATATAAACTGTCCCTGTTTTCTCTTTACCTTGCAGACACTTCTGACCTTTGCGGAAGTATCCCTACAATAATTGTCATTGATGAAGCTTTTAAACGGAATGACCAAGTTCTTTTCCGTTTCACTGGCTGTATAGCTGTCATAATTATCATTTAGGGCAATAAATCTTATATCAAGAGAGGGAAACACTCTTTGCAGGTATCTTCCGCTATCAATATAATCTCTGCCGAAACGGGATAAGTCTTTTACAACAATGCAATTAATATTGCCTGTGATGACATCTTCCATCATTTTCTTAAATGCCGGTCTTTCAAAGTTTATCCCTGAATATCCGTCATCGACATATTCTTCTATCAGCTCCATGTCCTCATTTTTATCAATGAAGTCATTAATCTGAAGTCTTTGGTTGGAAATGCTGTTGCTTTCCACCTTAAAGCCTTTATCATATTTTTCATCATCTTGTGATAATCTGAGATACATGGCAACTTTGAGAACATCTGTATCTAAATTGTTTTTAGACATAACAAAACCTCCAAACTTTCATATTCTTTTTTAAGGAGAAATATGATAACTTGGAGTCTTTCAGCTCTTATGAAGTTGTATCCCTATTTGATTCGTATTATACCATAGATTTGTAAAAAAGTCTGCCCCTTTTATCATATTTTTAATCAAGCAGCATTGCTTTCTTTTTTAGATATGACAGAAAACAATCCTCCAAACTTCTTCCATTCTCTGCATAGCTACATTTAACAATGACATTTCCGACTTTCATAAAGTACATGGAAAGCGGCTCTGCATTTTTCTTATCTTTTATATCTTCAATATCAGGGACAATTTTCCTGTCTATCTCTTCCGCTGACATGTTTTTATATCTTGCTAATTCTTCTGCATTCATTAGAAAACTCCTTTCCCTGTTGTTTTCTTTTTTAAGTTTTATGACATTGGTAGGTGTCTTGGCTGACAACATAGGAATCTCACCTCCGCCCCTTATTCCAGACGAGCCGGCATAAACTATTGAAGTATCATTATCACTGCTTATTTCAACGAACAGATTGCCACCTCTGTTTTTTATGTTTTCTTATTTGTCGCTCGCTTCCTTGTTTCCTTGATTTAACCAGTATTCATAAAACCGAAATCTCTCAGCAGAAAGGTCTTGGCGTAAGTCATAATTCTCCACAAGCAGATAAAGTCCTACCTTGGTCTATTCAGTTGTCAAAGAACAAAATATTTGAAAGGGATTTTTCTTTCTATTTTCCAATTTGCCATAGCAACCTATCTCTTATAAAAGAAAGTAAAAGAGGTCAAACTCCCCTTCACTTTATATAAGGAAAATTTGACCCCTTTGGTTACCGAATTTCTAAATTTCTTCGATAAATTTTTTCAGCTTCTCTAAGATTTTGTTTCTTTTCTTAATCAAAGCCGGGTGTGTGATACTCTTTAACTTTGCTACCGAACGGACTGGTTCATCATGAAAATACAAACGCTCTATGATGTCCTTTTCTTCTGCGTTAAGCCTTGATATAGCGTTTCTGACCGCTTCAATCATCATCTGTGTTTCCACAATCTTTTCTACATCAACGCCTTCATCAATGATGTTCTCTGCAAAATGTCCATCCTGATCCAAGGACGAAAAAAAGAGCAAGTGGTTTTTTCTGTCCACCTGCTCTAAATACTTTTCATGTTCTCTTTCTCGCCAGTAGACTTTGTAAATATCTTCACTGACTTTTACCTTTTGTCCGTTTACATATAGATAAAATTCTTTTTTCATTTTGAAGTCCTCCGTTTCTTTTGACTGACCGTTTTTCAGACAAAAAAAGGAGGACTTCTGCATCCGGGCATAAGAAGTCCTCTAAAATGAACGAATTTCGTTCTTTTTTGAAATGTATTTAATTGTTTAAGAGAGTATGCGTAAGCATAGACAACTACAAGGATTATAGAAAAAAGGAGTGTTTTTATTCCATTTCAATTCTACAAGGTAACTTATACACTTGTTCATCTCCCTTTCCCTCCGTTCATTATAGATAAATAGCATCCATACCTACAGCCTCTTTTGATTATTTTCGCTTTTATATCAAATGTCCTTGTATTTACGCTTTGTCTTTTCCCATTTTATTAAGTTCACTAAGCATCATAAGTATTCCAACCATAATCATAATGAAATCCACCAGTGGTTGTGTGAACCATACCGCTTTTATTCCAAATACCATTGGTAAAAAGATCATTGCAGGAACAAATAAGAATAACTGTCTAAGCATAACAATAGTTCCGGCTTTCTTTCCATTTCCGATTGATTGGAAGAAAGTAACAGTCATAACCATCACGCCATACAAGATAAATACAGAATAGAACAATCTGAAATTTCCTACTCCTTGTGCAATAATGTTTGCCTCTACACCGAACAAGGAAAGGATCTGACTTGAAAACAGTAAAGATGGAAGCCAAAAGATTGCTGCAAGGATAAGTCCTCCAATAGAAAACACCTTCATACCTTGTCTTACTCTGTCAAACTGTTTTGCTCCGAAGTTTGTACCAACCACAGGTTGCAGCCCCTGACTCATTCCCCAAAGCGGAATAAAGGAAAAGGCATATACACGAAGCGATGCCGCCATCAAAATTCCGTTCGTATCTCCACCATATTTAAATGCCATTTTATAAAGCATTGTTTGTTGTATCATAAATAAGAGCTGCATCATCATAGCGGATGAACCGACAGAAAACATTTCTTTTTTAATTTCCGCATCAGACTGTATCTTATGAATTTTAACGACCTTACTCTTTTTCAAGAAATAATGTAGTGTTACAGCAGCTTGAACAAATTGGGCTGTGATCGTTGCAAGGGCAGCACCTTCAATAGCGTATTCTCCCATAACGGTCATTAGTATCGGATCAAGTATGATATTAAGCAAAGCACCAAAACCCATAATCAGCATGGCTTTTTTCATCAGTCCTTCGCCACGCATCACCATATTGGCAGACTGTGTAAAGTTCACAAATAGAGAACCGATGAAAATCACTCTAAGGTATCTGATACCATAGGCTTTAATTTCACCTGTTGCACCGACCATATCTAAAAAATGCGGTGCGAGGAGGATTCCTCCGACTGTGATAATAGCAGAGAACAAAATCACCCAAAAGATTAAGTTACCCATAATTTTATCTACAGTTTTCTGATCTCCTTTTCCAATTGCTCTGGATAGGACAGAAGCGGAGCCTACACCGAGCAGGGTTGAAATCCCGCTGTTAAAAAAGGTGAGAGGCATTGCAACACCACAAGCGGTCATTGCTGTTTGTCCTATAATTTTTCCAGCAAATATTCCGTCCATTAACGGATATAAACCAATTACTATCATTCCAATAACGGCAGGAACAGATAGTTGAAATAGTAAATCTATTGGTCTTTTTGTTAATAATTGTTCTTTCATATCCTGTTTCAAGTACTTACCTCCATTTATTACAAATATATTTTTACAGTATTTTTACGCCATTATTTTTATTTTGTAGTTCTACCATATTCTTATAAATCCCATTTAAAGCAATTAGCTCATTATGCGTTCCTTGTTCTGCAATATTCCCTTCCTTGATTACAACAATATTGTCGGCATCCCTAATCGTATTTAATCTGTGAGCAATAACTAATAAGGTTTTATTCTTTACCAATTCACTAATTGCTTCCTGTATATAGCTTTCATTGTCCACATCAACACTTGCTGTTGCCTCGTCAAGAATTACAATAGGAGCATCTTTTAACATGCAACGGGCAATAGAAATTCTTTGTTTTTCACCACCGGATAAAGTTGCTCCTCCCTCTCCAATCATTGTGTCAAATCCATCAGGAAGTGCCATAATAAAATCATAGCATCTTGCTTTCTTGGCTGCTTCTATAACTTCTTCTTTTGTTGCATTTTCTTTCCCCATGGCAATATTGTTAAAAATCGTATCTTGAAATAAATAAACTCTCTGGAAAACCATACTGATTTCCGACATCAATTCAGATAGTGAAACATCCTTTATATTCACTCCTCTAATCAAAATTTCACCGGAGTCTACATCCCAAAATCTTGTCAAAAGATTTGCTACTGTGGATTTACCTCCCCCGGACTGTCCAACTAAAGCCGTCATTGTATTCTTATTCATTTTGAAACTCATATCATGCAAGACCTCTTTTTCACCATAAGAAAATTTAACATGATTAAAACAAATTTCAGGTTCTGAGGTATCAGATTTTGAAATATGTTTTTTGCCCACATCTTGCAGTTCAGTTTCATTTAACACTTCTTCAATACGATCCAACGCAGCGTTCATTACAGTAAGCCTTGTTGCTTCACCATAAAGTGTTTTTAAAGGGCTGAATAAGTCAAACACAAACAAAATAAGCCCCAACATATATGGAAGTCCCAAAGTTCCTTGATGATTAAGATATAAAGCCACTGCTAAAATAAATGTAATCCCAATTCCATAAATAATATTTAAACCGGTTGTCCATGGTGTTATTTTATTTTCAAATTTTATAGATGTGTCCTTTGAGGATATAAAATTATCTGTAAGAGATTTAGAATTTTCGCCTAAAAGGTTGTAACTTTTAATAACACTGATCCCCTCAGCAAATGACAAAACTGCATCGGTGAGTTTTTCACTTTGTTCTTGTCTAATAACCGCTTCAGATAAAGACATTTTATTCATGCTCTTTGCAAGCAATGTTGCAACCAGTGTTACACACACCGCAATCAGTCCAATTCTGTAATCTAAAACAAACATGAATACTGTTAGTACAAGTGTTGATAATACATAGCTCATCATATTGGCAATCGTACTCATGGAAACTTCTTCAATAAAAGCCATATCCGAACTTAAAACAGAATTTATTTTTCCTAAATTACCTGCTGTAAAATATCCCATCGGAAGCTTTCTAAGATGATTCCCAAGCTCCATTCTTTTATCAGCAAAAATCATAAAGCCGGCTGCACTTTGTAATTTATCGCTTAAGAAGTGAACCACAGCTTGTAATAAAACCACTAAAACAAGTCCTATTCCTACATATAGAAAAGTTTGGGACGTATTCCTTTTTTCATAAAATCCAATCAAAACGGTAAATGCAATAAATATCGGCATTTTACTTAATATAGATTCAACAAAGGCAAATATAAATGCGGACTTTATTCTGTTTTTGTATTTACCTGATAAATTTAAAATTCTTGAAATTAGTCTAAACATTCATTTCACCTTCCTTTCTGCTGATTTTCCAATCTTTACTAAATAGTGTCGCATCCCATAATTTGCGATATTCTGCTGAAGATTCTAATAAGTCTTTATGCTTTCCATTTGCAACTAAATGACCATGATCCATAACTAATATCTGATCTGCATCTACAATAGATGGTAACTTGTGTGCAATAACAATTAAGGTTTTCCCTTTTACAAGTTCACGAATAGCTGCTTCCATTTTTTCTTCATTTTCAGGATCTGCATAGGCTGTTGCCTCATCAAGTACAACAATCGGAGCATTCTTCAAAATAGCTCTCGCTAATGATATTCTTTGCCTTTCTCCACCTGAAAGCATCTTTCCTGCTTCCCCAGCTAAAGAATAAATACCATCCGGAAGTCTATTTAAGAATTCCATGCACTGGGCTTTTTTAGCTGCTTCTATAACCTCATCATCGCTTGCAGCTAAATTACCAATACGAATATTCTCTAAAAGCGAAGTATTAAATAAATATTGGTCTTGTGCTACATAAGAAATTTGCTTATTGAGAGATTCCAATCTTATATCTCGTAAGTCTTGTCCCCCAATACTTATGCTTCCATCTAAAACATCATAGTAGTGAATTAAAAGTTTAGCTAAAGTACTTTTTCCTGAACCTGATTCACCGACAATCGCTGTCTTTTCACCAGCTCTTGCCGTAAAACTTACATTATGAATAACATTCTTAATATAGGTTTCGGGCTGTCCATTTTCTCCCATCTTGTTTAGCTGATAGCCAAAGGTAACATTATCATATAAAATAGTCTGTCCTGTTCCCTTAAAATCATTTTCTCCCTGCTTTAAAGGAGCCATATTTAAGGCTTGTTCTAAAGCAGAAATCTTATAATTTAATTGTGGCATAGTTGGTAAAAATCCAAGAGCTTTCAAGAGTGGCAATCCTATACTTAAAGAAAGACATAACACTAATATTAAGTTAGAAAGACTTGCATAGCCCATATACACAAAGTAACCACCAAGAGGCAATGTTAAAATAATCGTGCATGGAAGTAAGGCACTATATAACGCCATCCATGGCCATGCCGTCTTATACCAAGCGAGTGCATAATCTCTGTAATTACTTATATCTTTAGAAAGGCGTTCATAAGACTCTGTTTGCTTATTAAATACTTTTACAACTTCCATACCGTTTACATACTCAATAATGGTATTGTTCATTTTTCCACTTGCCATATAATATGGTCCCATTTGCTTCATACCTACAGAGTACATAATCATCATTGCAAGAATGCTAATCGGAATAGAAGCTAATGACATTAACGCTAATCTCCAGTCAATAAAAAACATTGAAATATAAACCATAATAGGTACAATTAGGTTCGCTATTCCTTCAGGAAGTGAATGAGCTAAAAGCACTTCTAAACTGCCAATATCATCCACGAACATTTTTTTGATTGTACCAGTCCCTTTTTCTTCAACAACACCCAATGGCAGATCTTCCATTTTTTTCTGTAAGGATGTTCGAAGTCCAAGTAGCGTGTTGTATGCTGCTTTATGGGATACATTAAGACCTAAACCTCCTAAGACAGCTTGCAACACTAAACAAACTAAAATACTGATCAATAAAATAGCAAGTCTTTCAAATTCTAATTGCTCACCTAAAATAAGTGGATTGATAATCTGATATGCAAATAGAAAGGGTAGCACACCCATAATTACACTAATAAGCATAATAAAACTTGCTAAGTGAATTGATTTTTTATGCGAACCTGCATATTCAAAAACCTTATTTAACATAGTTTTTCTCCTTCAATAAATTTCCTTTTTTATCCATAAAATCCATGATTAACGCTTCATTTCCCTTCACAGATATTTTTTTATAATCCTTTTCACCGAGCATTAAGACGGAATGACAGGTTTTAAATAACAACTCCAAGTCATGAGTAATTATTATAATTGGAATCTCCTTTGCTTTTTCTGTTATTAAATCAGACATAATTCTCATACTTTTATAATCAAGACCTGATGTTGGTTCATCCAAAATTATCAGTTTACGACCAGATAAAAACGAAGTAATAATCGCCAATCGTTGTTTTTGTCCACCGGATAATTTCTGCGGATGATTGGTTTTTTTATGCCACAGGTTTGTATTTTTTAGATATTCTCGTATTTTTTCTAAATCACTTTCCGAGTTTTGATCTTTACAAAATATCAACTCATTTTCTACGGTGTCTAAAAAAATCTGAGCATCTACATCTTGTAACACGCAATATGAATTTCTAAGCCTTTCTTTTTGTTTCTGTCCATAGCTGACATCTAAATATTTTTCAGATAATCCGCATAATGCTTTTGCTAAGGTACTTTTTCCAATGCCATTAGAACCAATCACTCCCATTATTTCGCTCTCTCCAAGCTCAAATGTTAATTCTTCTATCAAAGTTCTTTTACCTTGATGAATGCAGGCTTTATTTACTTTGATATAACTTTTAGCAACAATAAGTTCTTTTTCTGATATCAATTCTCTTTCATTAAGTGTTCTTAACTCAAGTTCCTTACATTTATCATTACTAAGACTCCCATTCGGAAAAATATCACATATTGTACCGTCTTTTATATAAATCAATCTGCTAAAAATCTCTTTTAAATAATAGAGCCTATGTTCTGCTATAATTATTGTCTTTCCCATCGCCTTCAATCTGAGAAGTATTTCACTGAAGTGTTTTATACTATCGTAATCAAGACTGCTTGATGGCTCATCAAAAAAAATAATATCCGTATCATAGATAAGAGTTCCAGCTATAGCTACCTTTTGCCTTTCTCCTCCTGATAATTCAAAAATGGATTTTTTGCTAATATGGCTTATTCCTAACAAGTCCATTGCTTTTTCAACTTTTTCTTTTAATGTATCCCTGTCTAAGCCCAAATTTTCACCCACTAAAGCAATTTCATCTTCAACTACATCACAAAAAAATTGATCTTTAGGATTTTGAAATACATTGCCAATATATTTAGCTAACTCTCCCTTTTTATATGCCGTTATATCCTTCCCTAAAATCTTGATTTCTCCGTCCAAATCACCATCATAAAAGGATGGAATAAGCCCGTTTAGTAATCTTAAAAGTGTCGTTTTTCCGCATCCGGAAAGACCTGTTAAGACTACAATTTCGCCTTTCTTTACAGACATTTTTAAATTTTTTAATATCAAATCCTCTCCATAATGAAATGATTTGATTTCTGCCTCTAAAATATTTTCCATAAACTCGCCCCCAACAAAATCATCCCTCCGACTATCATTGAGATATCAATAAATGTAATTTTCACCTCATGAAAACTTGTTTTTTTCCCATCGTATTCAATTCCTTTTGATATAATTGAACAAGTTAAGGTGTCGCTTATGTCTATGCACTTATACATAAGAGGAACAAAATATAATTCAAATGTTCTAATTGGTTTGAAAATGCTTGCTTTAAATCCTCTAATTTTCATGCCGTTGTTTATTTCCTTCATCCTAATAGAGATTTCCGGAATAAAACGAAAAAATACTGTGATTCCTATACCTATTCCACCATCAATTCCAATTTTTCTAAATGCAGCAATTAGATGCGAAGAGCTATATGAAGACAGAACTCTTCCCAAGATGAAAAGTGGAGCAAATTTCAACACTATAAGTAGCATTGTATATATAGAGCCAATCAAAACATTTCCTAAATGAGGTTTTAGTAAATAAATAAGTCCCCATATTATAAGCAATGAACATATCGTTCTAAATGCTTTTTTAATTGAAAATAAGGATAACAGTCCTAAAACAAAAATAAGTGAAAATAAGTATTGCGATTGTTCTCCTACTGTTAAAATAACTGAAAATAGTAAAATCAACCCAACTATAGTAAGCGGGTTGATTTTGTCTGATAGTTGGTGTTGATTTATATTCTTTTTATCATTTTTACAAAACACTTTTTTTCTTCCTATCGCTAAAAAATTTGTTGTAAATATATGTTCCAAAATAAGCACCTATAAATGAAGCCACAATTGCAATCAATAAACAAATCAAGATATTTTTAGGTGTGTAAAAATTGTAAAGGAATGTTGCGTAATCGGCTGTAAACATCTTTGGAAATTGCTTTGTAAGTCCTTCGACACCAAATACAAAAGCAAAATACATAGCATGTAAGGAATAGATAAACATACCTGTTCCAAAAGCAATCCCAACTTTCATATTTTTGTTTGTATAGTTCTCTTTTTTACCAATTACAAATTCCGCCAAAATTCCTGCAATAGCACAAACAACAATTACCGGCCACATTCCCATAAGAGCATAGAATACACCCAGCAACAGAAAGTATGAAAAAGCAGTTCCTCTCTGTCCAACCTGCTTGCACATAATTACAAAAATAGGTGCAACAATGATTGTTGGCAATGCAGATGACAAATACAAACTTGGAATCATACCAAATGATCCTGTCAAAAATCCCAATCCCATCGTCAAAACAAATCCAATAACAGAGAATACTGCTATTTTTACAATACCTTTTAAATTCATGATACTTCCTCCTTAGTTTTTTATTTAATATTCTTCTGTTTATCCACCAGAAATAATATTCTTATTTTATTTTTGAAAGAAAAAATATAGTCTTATTGAACTCTAAAAATAACTTAGTTATTTTTAGAGTAAAAAAATTTTTTTATAATCCTCGTATTTTCCCCCATCCTTCATTAAAAAAGTTTGAAATTAGAATTGCGTTTTGTCTTACTTCTTCTTTATCTTCAGAATGTACAGCAATCTCAGACAAGGCATAAAAATACGCATGATTAAGCAAATGAATACCTCTGTTGGTTATTCTGTCATTAACATGATTTGCACCATAAATCATACTTAATATTTTAAAATGATTTTTATCTTCAATTTCTATAAGTTCATCTAAAAAACTGCTATATTTAGTTCCATAAGATCCAAACACTAAAAGTTCAAACACATCTTTGTTTTCAAAAAAATGCAAAACTGTATCAATCGTGCCCTGTGCTTTTGACTCCAAAATCTTTTGAATAGTTTCTTTTCCTATTCTTTTTTCCTTTTTATAAGCATCAAAGCTCTTATTCTCATACATAGCATAATATCTTTTAATTTCAGCTATAAGAGGTTCTACTAATTCTGCAAAAAGACTTTCTTTATCCTCAAAATGACCATAAAAAGCACCAGTCGTAACACCCGCTTCTTTACATATAGCTCTTAAATTTGCTTTTTCAAATCCTTGCTCTTTAAAAATCTTCTTGCCACTCTCCAATATCTTTTTATGAGTTAAATCATAATCTCCATTTGCCACCTTGTTTCAACCTCCTTTCTTCAAAAATAACTTTGTTATATTATAACACTTGTTACATTTAATTTCAAGTAAAAATAATTATTTTTTCATTTTCTAAAAGAATAACAATAAATGTGGCAACACATCTTTTTCCATGTTATAATAAGTTATTAAATCTAATTTATGCTTAACGCTGTTCATATACTAATAGTATAAGAGCAAGCACAGTAAGTGTACGGACACTTACGGAAAAATTGATGAAGCAGCCCTTCGGGATCTGCTTCTTTTTTTATCAATTTTTAGCTTGTTAGGGAGACCCTAAGACCCCGAAAATCATACAAAGGAGGAAATACCTATGGCAAACAGAATACGAAATGAACGACTTGAAATTAAGTTGACTAAGGAAGAAAAGGCTCTTTTTGAGGAGAAAAGGAAACTTGCAAAGTGTAGAAATATGAGCCACTTTATCCGCAAATGCGTTTTGGAAAAGGAAATTTATCAGGTAGATTTAGAGCCTTTTAGGGATTTACAAGGCTTACTTTCCAACGCAACAAACAACATCAATCAGATTGCAAAGCGTGTAAATTCGACCGGTGTTATCTACAAAGAGGACATAGGCGATATGAAACAAGAGATTGAACATTTTTCAAAAGAACTGTGGCAAATTCATTCCTTGCTTCTAAACAGGACTTCCGGAGGTGATTAAAATTTATGGCGATTACAAAAATACATCCTATAAAATCAACCCTTCATCTTGCTATTGACTATATTGTTAATGGAGATAAAACAGATGAACAGCTTTTAGTCAGTACGCATAAATGCCATCAGTCAACTGCTCATACTCAGTTTTTAAGGACAAGAGGGGAGGCAGGAACTAAGGGAACTGTCCTTGCAAGACATCTCATTCAATCATTTTTACCGGGAGAAACAAGCCCTGAAATGGCACATCAAATCGGTCTTGAGTTATGTAAAAAGATCCTCAAAGATGAGTATGAGTTTGTGTTATCGACGCACATAGATAAAGGGCATATCCATAATCATATCATCTTCAACAATGTGAATATGGTTAGTGGCAAGTGCTATCAGTCAAACAAAAAAAGCTACCATAAAATTCGTTATCAGAGTGATAAGCTATGCAAAGAAAACAACCTTTCCGTCATTGATGAACACTACGAAAGCTACAAGAAAAAATACAAGACGAGCGGAAAGTCTTGGTATGAAAATGAGCAGGCAAAGAAAGGTACTTCTTGGAAAAGCAGGCTTCAATTTGATATTGATCGCATGATAAAACAGTCAAAGGATTGGGATGAATTTCTAAAGAAAATGACCGAGCTTGGTTATGAAATTAAGTACGGTAAGCATATCGCTTTTAAGCCGAAAGATAAGCCAAGATTTACAAGGGCTAAAACAATCGGAGAAGATTATACTGAAGAAAGGTTAAAAGAACGCATAGCAGAAAGAGAAACAATTAAAACTCCTACCATTAAAAAACGCATTGGAACTATCATTGATATGAAGTCCAATGTCAAAGTGAAAGAAAGCAAAGGTTATGAATACTGGGCAACAAAACATAATCTGAATACGATGGCGGAATCCGTTATTTTCATCAGAGAATATGGGATTAAATCCGTTCAGCAGCTTGACGAATTTATTCAAAAAAGTGCTGATGAAAGACAATATCTTCAAGATAAAATCAAGGCGATTGATAAGGAAATGCAGGAGCTTTCTGCCACTATGGAGCAAGTTCATACTGTAAAAAAATATCGTGCCTATTACAAGGAATATAAGGCGAATCCGTCTGATAGGGCATTTTTTGAGGAATATAAAGCTCAGATTACCCTCTATGAAAATGCTCTTTGCGAGCTTAAAAAGTCTTATTCCAAACTTCCAAATTCAAAGGATATTTTAGACAGACTTGATAAATTGCAAGAAAAAAAGAATACCCTGATGAAAGAGTATTCTTCCTCAAAAGCTACAATGGACGAACTTTACAAGATACGCAAAAACTATGGAATTTACATGGGTAAGGAGATGGAGAGATAGTGTTCTCTCCTCTTTTTATTGTTCCCAAAACTTATCTTCTTCCTCTTGTTTTTCTGCAAAAGTCCAAACTTCCTGTATCTTGCCATTCTCTATTCTGAATAGGTCAATCCCCGGATCATTTAGTTTTTCTTCTCCTCTTTCCGCTAAAGAAAAAACACTGGCAGCCACAAAACAGTCATTGCTTGCAGCCCAATTTGTTATCACCCTAAATGTTCCGTTACTTCGTTTTGAAAATTCTCCCAAACGCTCTCCTAATGCCTGTTTTCCCACTATCACACCGGAAAGTGAACTCTCTCCTCCCATATGCCATACAATATTATCCGACATCATTTCAAAAACCGCTCCAAAATCTCCTTTTGATAATGCTTCTGTGTAAGCATGAAACACTTTCATAACTTCATTTTTCATAGCTGATCTCCTTTCATTTTTTGAGAAATGATTTTCTCTTGCTATCATTATACTTTTTTAGTCTTGATTTTAGAAGTACGAACATTTATAATACATAGTATCAAATACAATACTAATAGTTTTCTAAGGAGGTTACAATGGCAACGGTTTATGATAAATGTCCCTATGTTACGACTCAAAAAGTTTTACAAGGAAAATGGGCAATTGTAGTTTTATATCATCTAAGTACAGGCACGAAAAGATTTAGTGAACTTGAAAGGTTAATTCCTGATGTTACTCGAACTGTTTTAACAAGACAGCTTCGTCAATTGGAACAAGACAAACTAATCATTAGAAAAGTTTTCCCGGAAGTTCCTCCCCATGTTGAATATTCTTTGAGTACATTAGGCACTAAATTTCAAAGAGTGTTAGATGAGATAGAAATCTTTGGGTTGGATTATATTGCCGAGCTTAATAAAACACATCGAACTTAATTGTGCTAAAATCCATAAAAAAAGAGCCGGTGCAGCCCTAAAGACCACACCGACCATACATTTATCTCTCTGCTTCTTTTGATGATTCCTGCTTTACTTTCGGCTTTTCCTTATCTTCCGCCTGATATTCTTTGATAGCACCAATTATGGATTTTTTACCGTTTTCTTGACCTTTTTCAGAATTGGTCAAGATATTTAACTTAGCTTTCATTTTTTCAATATCTGCTCTAATCTGTCCTGATTGCTCCCAAGAATCTGCATAAAATAAGTCTTTTTCTCTTTCTTCTATCTCGCTTTTCAGTTTAGCAATCTCTTGACTCTTATCTTGTCCTTTCATCTGTTCTTTTGCCTTTAAGAGCTTTGATGAAAGTATCCTTACATTACTGTGCTCCTTGCCTTTATCATCAATGGAAGTTCTGATTTGTCCAAAGAGCTTCACAAAATCTCCCTGTTTAAAATCCTTTGGAATATCACTCTTTTCTCCATAAGCAGAGCAATTATGATATATCTTATTCCCCTCATCATCTTTGGAAACTATGGAGAAATTTGCCACCTTAAAGGCTTCTCCATTCTTATTTTCTCTTTCAATAAGTTCGACCTTGCCTACAATATTTCCGACGATATTGATAAGGTCATCTTTTTCCCCCTGAATATAGGGAAGGTCTTTTATCTGTCCCTGTTCTCTTAAATCTTCAATCATGTAATCGAAATCTTCATGAAGCAGATTGATGGTGTCATTTGCCATATAAGCATCATATAGCTTATCTAATGCACTTTCATCGTTAATGCCTTTTTCCATGCTGATAACCGCTTTTACGAAATCCTTATGGTTATCCTTTGCCATATCTTCAATTCTATCCCTTATTGTTTTGTAATCCATGTTTTTATCTCCTTTCATGGTAAAAGGGAGCTGTTCGCTCCCTTATCTTGCATATTCCTGTTCTTTTGTAGTTTGTTTTTCTTCCGTTTTGCTTTCACTTTGATAAGCTCTTATCTGTCCTAAAATAGAAGGCTTGTCATCTGTTCTTTGAGCAGTTTCTTCTTTTGTATGAAGATTATCTTCCACATCATAGGTTGATTCAAAGTAATCACTGTCCCTAAAATCATTGTCATATCGGTCAGGAATTCCATCATTGTCAAGGTCTTTTGCAAGCGGATCATAGAAATTTCCCTCATCATCAATGTCAAGTCCCGTTGCTGCCCTTAAATCTTCCGAGTCCACATAGACTAAATCTTCAAAAGAGGATAGCTCAATCTCATTTTTCATGTTCTTTAGAGCTTCATTTTCTCCTTTGTTCTCATAATCAAAGCTCTCTGTTTTGATTGGAGTATCATCAATGTACTGAGTCCATGTGTAATCCTCTAAATTCAGTTCGTACTGAATCCCATGTCTTTCATCAGGAGTATCGGTGTAGGCAATACCTATATGCTTTAAGTCAGGGTATAGTGTGTCAAACTCATCATAGCTGTGGTTTTCTTCATACTCTCTGTTACAGAAGTCAATAATCGCTCGTTTTACATCTTCCACAAGGGGATTGTCATTTCTCTTTTCTTCTACCTCTCCCATATCGAGCAGCTTATTCAGTTCGGCAAGCCTTAATACTTTAGTTTTCAGTTCATCTGCCTTTTCAAACGGCTTTTTAAGTTCTTCTTTGGCATTTTCAAGCTGTTCTTTGGTGCTGATGAGCTTTTCCTCTAATCTTTTCAGTTTTTCGGGCATTTTCTCAAGAGCGTTATCCAGTCTTGTAATATTACCATCCGCACTTGTACCAAGTTCTCCGGAATGCTTTGCAGCACCGTTTAAGCTGAAGTTATGCTCATTGGTAAAGAAGTTATAGCTGACCTCTAAATCCATATTTCTATACTTTCCTATCATCTTACTTTCGTTGATTTTTATTTTTGAAATGGCTTCAAGCAGCTTTTCTCCTGCTAATTTCTTATCGGTAATCTTCTCGCCTAAAATAGTAATGGAAGTAAACTTTTCCTCTCCTTCCGCTTTCGGTTCAACCTCTGATATATCATTCTTAACAGCTTCAATGAGTTTTTCCGTCCTTGTTATTTCTTCCGGATAATTTTTTGCCACCTTATCCTCCAATCTGTAACGATTGGACTTGTAGTTGGCTTCCAGCATTTTAAGTTTCGTAACCTCATTGTCCAAGTCCATCTTTTCCTTGATTTTTGGATCACCTGTGGCAAGAGCTTTAATTTCTGCATAATTAAGGGAGCTTTCGTCCACATCTTCCGCCACACGAACGGGAGTCTTACTGGTCATAATCTGAGATATGAACTTCTGCTTATTCTCTATGGTCTGCCATAAATACGCATCAAAGGTATTTTCCGTTACATAACGATAGATATTTACCTCTTTATTTTCATTGCCCTGTCTTACAATTCTTCCTGCTCTCTGCTCCAAATCCGCAGGACGCCAAGGCACATCAAGGTCGTGAAGTGCAATCAGTTTATTCTGCACATTCGTGCCTGCTCCCATCTTCTGAGTAGAACCGAGTAATATCCTTACATCTCCCTTACGCACCTTTGCAAAGAGTTCATCTTTTTGTTTATCTGAATTAGCTTCATGGATAAAGGCGATTTCTTCTTTCGGTATGCCCATAGCTACAAGTTTTTCTCGAATATCATCATAGATATTAAACTCTCCATCGCCTTTCGGTGTGGACATATCGGAAAATAGAAGCTGTGTTGACCTATCATCTTTTGTCTTATCCCAAATGGCAAACACATTTTTCACGCAGACATTGACTTTGCTGTCCGAATTATCGGGAAGTAGGGGATTGAGCAGTCTTTGGTCAAGAGCCAGTTTCTTACCGTCATTGGTGATTTTCAGCATATTATCTTCATCAGGTTCTACCACTCTATTTCTAACCTTATCCGCTCTTTCAGATAATCCTTTTAGGATTTCTTTTTGTTCCTCGCTCGGCAAGGTCTTAATTACTTCATAGTGTGCTTCAGGTGTCGGAAGATCAAGCGTATCTGCCGTTTGAATGTCAGCCACTTCCTTAAACATTGACATTAGTTCAGGCAGATTGTAGAACTTGGAAAATCTTGTTTTCACCCTGTATCCTGTTCCTTCAGGAGCAAGTTCAAAGGCGGACTGTGTTTCCCCGAAGGTACTTGCCCAAGCATCAAAATGCTCCAAGTGATTTTTCTTTAGGTTTTCATACTGAAGATAACGCTGCATGGTGTAAAGCTCGGTCATAGAGTTTGATACCGGTGTTCCTGTGGCAAAGACAATTCCTTTTCCATTTGTCATTTCGTCCATATATCTGCATTTCATAAACATATCGGAGGACTTAAAGGCTTCCGACTGCCCAATCCCTGCAACATTACGCATTTTTGTATGAAGATACAAATTCTTAAATCCATGTGCTTCATCGACAAAGAGCTTATCTACACCAAGTTCCTCGAAGGTTATGACATCGTCTTTCTTAAAATCATCGTTTAGTTTCTCAAGCCTTGCTTCCAGTTTTTTCTTGGTCTTTTCAAGTTGCTTAACCGTAAAATTTTGGTTTCTGTCGTGCTTATATTCCTCAATATAGTTCAAGATTTCATCAATCTGATCCTGAATATGCTTCTCTTGGTATTCTTTTGACATCGGGATTTTTTCAAATTGCGTATGACCGATTACAACCGCATCATATTCGCCGGTAGCAATCTTACCGATAAATCTTTTTCTGTTTTTCGGCTCAAAGTCTTTTTTATCCGCCACCATAATATTGGCTGACGGATATAGCTGCATAAATTCTCTGCCAATCTGTCCTGTTAGGTGATTCGGTACAACAAAGAGAGATTTACTACACATTCCAAGCCTTTTACTTTCCATTGCGGAAGCGACCATCTCAAAGGTCTTACCGCTTCCTACCACATGAGCAAGTAAGGTATTCCCTCCGTAAAGGCTTCTTGCAATGGCATTTCTTTGGTGTGGTCTAAGCTCTATTTCCGTATTCATTCCCTCAAAAGAGAGGTTACTTCCGTCATATTCACGATTTCGGATAGAGTTAAAACGCTCATTATACAGTTTTACGAGTCTGTTTCTTCTTTCCTGATCGCTAAATATCCAGTTCTTAAATTCTTCTTTTAGAAGCTCCTGCTTTTGTCCTGCAAGCAGGGTTTCTTTCTTATTTAAGACAGAACTTTTTGAGCCGTCCGGATTTTCAATCTGGTCAAATACCTTCGTTTCTTTAAGATTTAGAGCGTCTTCAATCAGCTTATAGGCATTTACCCTACTTGTACCGTAGGTCATCTCAGCAAGGTCATTTCCTCGATCCGCACTCTTTCCTTCCACATTCCATTCGCTTGTCAGGTTTGAAAATTTAACCTTAATATCCCATTTGGCATAACCCGGTGTTTTGAGTGTTTCAAAGATAAATTTTTCAATATCCTTCATCGGTATCCAAGTTGCACCAAGACGAACGCTTATTTCACTTGCTTCGAGTGCCTTCGGTAATACTTTGGTAAGCTCTGCCTTTTGGTATTCCAAGCGGTTCATCTCATAGCTTATCAGCTCTTTTTCTTTGCCATCTTCCGCATACCCCAGATGAGGAAGTTCTCTTTCGGTCTGTCTTAGCTTTGAAAGATAGCTGTCAACAATGGCGATTTTATCTCGGATATTTCCGGATAGGTATTCGTCTTTCGTAACATAACCGTATTTGTAAGAATCGCTGCCACTGGCACAGGCAAAAGGTAAATCGCCATCTTCAGGGTTAAAGGATAACGGTCTGTAAAAGTTCTGTTCCTCTCTGATATTTAAGTAGATTTCTCCCCTTAATTCTTCTATCAAAGTCGGTCTGTCTTTTCCTGTCAGGCTTTCCATATAATCAAAGTCCACATAACCCTTTTCGGACATAGATAACACAAGAGCTTCTAAAGAAGTATCTACATGGTCAATGGTCTTTGCCTTTGTAATGGTTCTTTTGGAAAATATATCTCCTTTTTCCTTAAAGTTTTCTTCTTCATCAAGGATTTCAATGGAGGAAACAAGAGGGAAGTTACTGTCCTCTTTTAAGGCTCTGGTATTGGAAAGGTTATTTACAAAGCCATGTTTCTTTGAAAAACCGTCATAGACTTCATTCAGCTTTTCCTGTGATTTTTTCACTTCATCGTCGGAAAAATCTTCTTTTTGTTTGTAAATGACATCTTTAAGGGCAGTATTCAGTTCAAGATAATCCTTAATCTTTTCCTTGTTTTTCTCCGTTATCTCTTTTTTTACAAAAAGAGAATTTTCTCTGTAATACACCTCATCGTCAATAATGGTGTAGGAAAAGTTCTTAACATCGTCCGTTGCGGGCATTGTGCTGATCTCATCCTCTAAAAGCTCGATTTCTTCATAGGTTGCTCCTTTGGATATTTCTTCACTTGCCCTTGCAAGCAGCTCTTTTAAGTCGGCATTTTCTCTTGGCAGGCAAGCAAGGGTGTTTCCAAATTTGCCTGATACTTCTTCCATAGAGCCAAGCACCATCTGAGGATTCTCTACAAAGTATTTGTTATAGGTCAGTCCCTTTTCATCTTCAGATAGATGTATCCAGTCCTCATCACGCTCTCTGATACTGTCCCTTTTCTTGAGAAAAATAATATCCGAAGTTACTTCCGTTCCGGCAACACCCTTAAAAGTATCATTTGGAAGTCTGATAGCTCCTAAAAACCCTGCTCTTGCTGCAAGGTATCGTCTGACACTTTCATCCTTTTTATCCATCGTACCTGAAGATGTGATAAAGGCGATGATACCTCCGTTTCTGACTTTATCAATGGATTTCGCAAAGAAATAATCGTGGATCAGGAAGTTATTTTTGTTATACTCTCTGTCATTTACCTTGTATTCTCCAAAGGGTACATTACCGATAACCACATCAAAGAAGTTATTGGAAAAGCTCGTTTCTTCAAGTCCTTTAATCTGTATATCACTTTCAGGATATAGAAGTTTTCCAATTCTACCGCTTACGGAGTCAAGCTCCACACCATAAAACTTGGACTTTTTCATTTCATCAGGAAGATTGCCTATAAAGTTTCCAATTCCCATGCTCGGCTCAAGGATATTTCCGTTTTTAAATTCCATTCCTGACAGGGTAGAGTAGATACTGTCAATCACAGTTTTTGGTGTGTAAAAGCTCGTTAAGGTAGATTCTCTTGCAGCTTCGTATTCTGCCTGCGATAGATTTTCTTTTAAGAAACTTCTTGCTTTTTTCCATTGACCACCCCTTTCTTCATCAAATACTTCAGATAATCCGCCCCAACCGACATATTTTACCAAGACTTCCTGAGCTGTATTGTCAAGCTCTCTTTGTCCACTCTCCACTCGTTTAAGCATGGAGATTGCTTCAAGGTTTTGGTTTAACCTTTCACTTGGCGTTAATTTTTCAGGGAGGATTTCTTCGATAATCTTAAAGTTATGAGCTTCTATTTTAGGTTTTTCTGCCTTTTCATCAATGTCTTGAATTGTATCTTTAGCTTTCGTGTATGTCAGATTTTCAAATATTCTCTCAAGGTCGCTCTCCAAACGATAGGGAATCACATCGGAGCCGGTTATCATACCGCCAAGATATTCGGTATTGTCCATAACCGTTACAGTCTTTAGGTTATTTCCCATATTGTCAAAGCGGGTAATGGTACAGTCCTTATCCTTGTATCTCACTTCATCGCCAACCAAAAAGTTTGGTCTTTCAAGGCTTATCTTTTTTAGCAGCTCCTCATTATCCATAAACGGTACGATTGCAATTTGCCTATTTCCATCTCTTGCCGGATACAGCCATACCTCCGGCTTTCCGTTTACCTTATTTTTTTCAATATCCCTTGCGATATATGCTTCATGGTCAAAATATACGGTATCACCTTGTTTCACTGCAAATTGTTCTGCAAGGCTTTCCTCTTTTTCATTCAGCTCTACTTCTTCTTTTTGCTGAATGTAGTCAAATAGAGTAGATTGAACAGGACTTTTTTCATCAAGTAAATTATCTTTGTTATCTGTATCCTCTGTACTAACCCCTGATAACCTGCTCCTGTCGTCGATAATACCCTCGGATTCTTCTAATGAAATTCCCATTTCATCGCTAAGATAAAAGATGTCCTGTTCCTTTTGATTATCTTTTGAGGAAAGCTGTCCGTTAAATACTCGGTCTATTTCTTCCTCGCTCATCTGTTTTACAAGCTCGGTATCTTTGATTTCTTGAAAAGTCTTTGGAAAATCTTCCAACACAAGTCTTTGAGCATTAAGTTCTTTCAATTCATTCAGATTGAAATATCCCCATTCAGGTTCAATCCCTAAAACAAGACCAAAAGCATCACCACTTTCTCTGTCGTACTCCGTCATATACCAAGTCCAATTACTTCTGAATGGAATGATATATGCGGCATGAACTTCCTTATCCGCTAACTCCACATCTTCCTGTGCATAAAGTTCAGGAACTCTTTCAATCATTTCATCAGTCATCAGATTTTCAGGTTCATCTTTAGAATAATATTGTAGTTCTTTTGCTTCTTCTCTCTCTGCCTTACTTTCTATTTTCTTTTCTTCAAGATAAAGATTTTTAGAAAGTATCTCATCAATATGCTTTGCCACTCTTGACCAAGTAAGAAACACATCATTACAATCATTCTTTTCCAGTTTTATTCCTTTGGCATCGTGCCATTCTCCACTGCCTGTCAAACCTGATACCGCATGGCTTCTTCCTCCTGTTCCGTATTCATCTTTTAAGAAGTCGGCTTTTTCCTGTAAAGTATGGTTCTCTTTGAAAAACTCGGTAATTCTCTCTTTTCCTCTATCTGCTCCGCTTCCCATTGAAAGTGTGGCAAGAACTTCATCTTCCGTAATAAAGGCTTTTACTTTTGGAAGTTCAGTCAGATTAGAAGTATATTCTTTTCTTGGCAGTGCAAGCTCCTGTAACTTCTGATAAAGGCTGTCCACCTTATGATAGTCAAACCTTAGTACATCTCTATCTTCTCTATATGCTTCTAAAAATCGTCCATACTCTTTGATAACATCCACAAGGTATTCAGGATTTTTCAGTGCCTCGGATAATCGTTTTGTTTCATCCGGAAAGCCACCTCCCTTTTCGAGAAATTCAAAAAAGCCTTGTTCTTTTCCTTCCTCACTCAAATCGTGAATGAGATACCATAGAGATTCTGAAATTCTGTCCCTTTCATAGTCAAATGCTTCTGAAATCTCCACATTGGTAGCAAACTCTCCGTTTTCTAGAAGTTCAGCAATTCTGTTGGCAGCATCACTCCAACTTAAAACCTGCGTATCATCTTCTCTTGCCGATGTTCCGGAAGCAAAGTGAAGTCCCTTATCCGAATACCAAGCCGATATTTCATTTCCGTCAATGATATAGCCGTTCCCCCCTTGAAAAGTGTTTTTAAGGTATTCTCCTAATTCTTCATTGCTTTTTCCTTTGGAAAACTCGGCAATGATAGGAAGTCTGCCCCCATCGTGATTTCCCCCGTTAATAAGGACAGTGTCTATATCTTTCTGAGCAAGAGGGATGCTAAGCCTTATCTGTCCGTAAGAATTTTCAGGCAAAGAAAAAGAAGCCTTGTCAGCTTCTCTTATCTCTACTTCAGTATTTTCTTTTAGATTTCCACGATTTCCTTGATGGTCATTTCCTTCAAGGCTGAAATCATCGCCCCATACTGTGGATTGTTCTCGTCCTCTATCTTCCAAGACTTCATCAGCTTCGGCTTCTCTGTCCTCATAAATGCTATCGCCTGTTTCTGAATATCCATCAGGTGTTCTGTCAGCTTCTTCTCCTTGTATAGATCCACTAACATCTCGAAGCGGCTCTGCTCCTCGCTCTGTGAAAGATAATCCAGCCTCATCACTGCGTAGGTCGGATTCGGATATTCCTTGATGAATTCCATCTGTTCCTCCAAGCTGCTTAGTGTATTCTCCCTGATTTTGACTGCTATCTCCTCCGTACTCTCCATTTCTGAAAACTCGCTCGGTTTCACTAATTCTTTCCTTATCATCTCGTCGAAGTACATGGTTTTCTCCTTTCTCAATTTCTTCTCTAATCTTATTATATCCTGCTTCTCTGTTTCTTAAAACTCCTTTTTGAAGCTCCAACTCTTTACTTTTTTGAATGGTTGTATCTATGATATTTCCGCTAATATCCGATACCGTTTCTCCAACACTCATAAGGGAAATGGTATCAAGCCTTGAAATATTTTCTCTCAACAGTTCATAATCTACCGGATAATCCACCTTAAACCTTGAAGCTACCGCATAGCTGATGGAGTCCCTGACGAATTTAACAAAGGATATTCTGTCCTCATCAGTGATTCTAAGCTCATTCATCAGGCTGCCTATCTTTTCATCACCGTAAATTCTGCTTAAAGAAAAGATATTTTCAAGGTTACTTTCGCTTTCTTCATAGCCTTCATTTGCTATCATTTCCTTTAAGACATCTTGATGGGCTTCTTTATCAAATTTCCAAAGATTTACCTCATTAACATCTCTGTTTCTTGAAACGGTTTGACTTACATCAAAGATGTAGTCAACCTTTTTGTATGTGCCGTAGTCCTCTAAAATCGGAATTCCTTTCTGTCCTCGCATAACGGTTCGATGAAAGCGTTCACGCCAATAGTCGAACTTGGCACAGGCTGTTGCTTCCGGATTTTTATCATAGATACTTAATTGACTTCTAAAGTCGTATCGTTGATTGTTTCCGACAACCTTTAGGAGCTTTAAATATTCCGCTTCGCTATGCAGAATATCCTGTTTTATAAGCTCCAAAATGTTATGAAAATCATTGATTCGCATTTTTACCTCCTTCTTCTAATTCCCCCGATTTCGAGGGATTTAAACTAAATTATTTTATCCACCTAAGCTCTGTTATTCCTGTATAGCCCACCTCCCATACAAACCATGCAAAAGCGATCGCACTGCTTTTATACTTCTCAAATTCAGCATTCTTAGCACAATTAAGCCTTTTGGAAAATACATATACTCTTTCAGGCGGATATTTTTTAAACATCTCATATCTTTTTTGTCCTTCCAAAAATGCCAAACGAAAAAGCATCGCTATTTTTGTTCCTGATTTAGATATTTCAAGAGCGTGTTTTATAAACTTGTCAGCACAAAAATAGGGCGGATTAGTTACTATGTCTAAGGTATTTTCTTTAACTGTGAAAAAATCTACTTCTCTTTCTTCTCCATAACCTCTGTAACAAATATCTGTCGCTTTCACTTTATATCCATATTCTTTAAGCACCTTACCAATATGTCCTTGTCCGCACGCAGGCTCATAGACTGTTGTTCTGAATTTTTCTCTATTTAAAAGTTCTTCTATGGCTCTTTTATCAGTTGCATAAAAATCTAAAGCCTCTCTGTTTTCATCAAGTTTCATTAAAGTATCAAACATAGGCTAAACCTCTTTATACTTAGTTATAGTATTTTTTATTTCCGCCTCTATACCCTCTAAAAACTCTTTTTTGGAAGATTTGCCCTGTGCTATATCAGACAACTCCATTTCCCACTGTGCCGTCATTTCTGCTGATTTAAAGTTATCTGCAACAATCTCAATCAGACTTTTTCCTTTCGGTGTTGCAATCAAATTTTTCTTATCCCTTTCAATAAAGCCTTTGTAGATCAAGTTCTCTATGATTCCGGCACGAGTTGCAGGAGTTCCCAGTCCTTTCCGCTCGACTTCCACATTCTTGTCTAAACTGTCATTTCCAGCTATCTCCATCGCCTTTAAAAGTGTGTCCTCTGTAAAGTGTTTCGGAGCTTGAGTGTACTTTTCTTTAATTTCTTTCTCCTTTATTTCAAGGACATCGCCCACATTTATCTCCGGCAAAACAGGTTCTTCATTTTTCTTAGACATATATTCTTTCAAATACTTTGTAAAGCCCTCATCTACAATTACCTTACCTGAGCTTGTAAACTCAAAGCCGTCAAAAGTTGCTACAATCTTAGTAGTATTCTCGATTAAAGGATAGCCCACACTTGCATGGAGCTTATTAGAAATCAGTCGATATACCTTTGCTTCACTCTCAGGAATACCCGATAAATCTTCACTCAGTGAGCTTACTGTAGGAATAATCGCATGATGATCCGTAACCTTTTTTGAGTTAAACACCGTCTTGATACGACCTGTATCAAAGTCATTTTTGCCCAAAATATTATTGACGGTACTTGTAATCATATCTTCAGTAAGGCATCTGCTGTCTGTTCTTGGATAGGTAATCAGCTTCTTTTCATACAAACTTTGAGCATAGTCGAGAGTTTGCTTTGCAGAATATCCAAAATACTTATTGCACTCTCTTTGAAGTGTCGTAAGGTCAAATGGTAAATCAGGCTTTGTAATTTTCTCTTTTTGGATAACATCAGTGATTTCAATCTTATCGCCAACTAAATTGATTAGCTGTTCAGCAGCAACCTCATCATCAATTCGCTCAGTCGAAAGTATAAAGCCGTTCATAGATAGCTCCACTGTGTAGTATTTATCTTTCTTAAAATTAGTTATCTCGTCATCTCTTTTTACAATCATGGCAAGAGTCGGTGTCTGTACTCTCCCAACACTGTAATTTTGCTTATATAAGCAAGAGTATAGCCTGCTGATATTCATTCCGACAAGCCAGTCGGCGATTGCTCTTGCTTGAGCCGATTCAAAGAGATTATCATAGTCTTTTCCGTCTTTTAGCTTATCAAAGCCGTCTTTAATTGCACTATCTTCCATGGAGGAAATCCAAAGCCTTTTCATCTTCTTTTTACAGCTTGCCTGAAGATATACAAGTCTAAAGATAGCTTCTCCCTCACGACCTGCATCGCAGGCATTGATAACAGTATCAATCTCCTTATCATTCATCAGTTTTTTTAGGACTGCAAACTGCTTCTTTGTTGCCTTTGCCACTTCATATTTGTACTCTTTTGGAATAATCGGCAAGTCGTCAATATTCCATTTTGCATACTTTTCATCATAAGAATCGGGATTTGCCATTTGAATTAAGTGTCCAACGCACCATGATACTTTATAGCCGTTTCCCTCGTAATATCCGTCCTTTTTATTTTTCGCTCCGATAACCTTTGCGATAGATATGGCTACGCTCGGTTTTTCTGCTATCACAAGTTTATGTTCCATGTATATTTTCCTCCTGTTTCAATAAAGTAGGGCGAAAGATTTTACTCTCTCGCCCTGTGTTTTACAGCAAATAGTATCTTTTTTACTCCTAATCTTCTTCGCTGTCCTCTGTTTCATCTTCCATTTCCTGATTTTCAACTTCTTCATTTTCCGTTTCTTCACTGCCTTCCGCTTCCGAGAAAAAATCATCATCTTCCTCGAAGGCTTCCAGTTCCTTATCTTCTTTCTTTTTTGCCACCTTAAAATAATAGCCTGCTCCCAATGCCCCCAAAGTTACAAGAACAAGCAGGATATATGTTCCGGTGCTGCTTTTTTCTTCCTTTTTTTCAGGCTTTGCTTCTTCTTTCGGTTCGTCCTTTATGGGTTCTTCCTTGACTACTTCTTTCGATTTTTCCTTGATTTCTACCATATTGAGCAGATCATCTTCCGAAACTTCGGTAAGAAGCATGACATTTTCTCCCTGTTCATCATGATTGATGATGATGTGAAAGGTCTTTCCGTTTTTCGTCTGAAAGGTAATAAACTGTCTGGCATCCGCAGAATATTTATTCGTTTCTTTGTTACCGCTACTATCTCCATGATGAATGGGATACTCCTGATTGGCATTATTTACATTCTCCGTAACACTTGCCCTTGATTTGGTAGGTTCGGTCGGAAGCCCTTTATTGGTATTGGTTGTTTCTCCGTTTGAAGCCATTTTTTGCTTTAAATTCTCCGGCTCTTTTGCAGTCAATTTGTTCGGATAACGCACTTCTTTTTCTTCTTCCTTTTTAATAACTGTAATTTCCGGTTTTTTCGGTTCTTCTTTTAGTGTTTCCTGTGCTGCTTCTTTTTCATCAACTTGTGCATAGGCTACCGATGAGTAAGCTGCCATAATGACCGTAACAGCAAGAAGTAACGCTGTCATCACCCTTGTAAATACCTTATTTTTCATAACTGTTCTCATCTGTTTTCTCCTTTTTTATTTTCGTTTGTTCTTTTTTAACCTTTGCCATTAAATCCGTAATTGTGATATTGTTTTTTCTGCAAATGGCAATAATCTCCTCATTTTCAAGTTCTTCTTCACGAATCAATAAAGGCTCCAATTCTTCATCAATCAGAGCCTTTTTATCCTTTAACTTTTGAATTTTGTTTTTCACTGCTGTAAGTTCTTTTTTCACATTTTACCGTCCTTTCTTTACTTAACTCTGCCGAATCCATAGAAATGCTCCCTCCAGTAAGGTGTATTGATACTGACAAAGCGAATCGGATCTCCGGCGTGTATCATCATTCCGTTTCCTGCATAAATGCCGACATGAGAAATAGGGGAGCCGCTGTCATAGGTGTTCTTAAAGAAGATAATATCTCCCGCCTTTGCTTCACTTGGAGATACGGGATTGCAGTAAGTTTTGTATATTCCCCAAGCGGTTGTTCGTGGCATATTCTTGACACCCGAATGGGTAAAACTCCAGCACACAAAGGACGAACAGTCGAAGTTATTCGGCCCGTTCGCCCCAAATACATATCTCTTTCCGATATGCTTTTCCGCTTCGTTAAACAGTGCCTTCACCGTTACATCGTCAAAGGCAATTCCCGGATTTGAAAAGTCGGGATTGTCTACAATCTCCGATAAATTTCCGTTTCCGCTTCCAAAGACAGTTTCCATGTTTCCCTTAGAGGCAAGCAAGGCTTCATAGTGAAGAACATTATCGGGATACTCTGCGAAGATTTCTCTTACGATACTGTCCATTTCCCTTTTCTTCAGTGTTACTATGAGCTTCTTATACTCATAAGCTTCTTCATGACTTTCGGTATGCTCATTGCCATCTTCATCGGTATATGTTTCCGTAACCGTCCTGTATCTGATTTCAATTTCTTCTCGATAAGATAAATCATACATCTTTGTAAAAAGGTCATGGATGATACTTTGAACTTCCTTTGAATCCTTAATTTCTCCACATCTTGAAGTGATGTAGGATAAAAGCTCATGGGTGTTGTGTCCGATTTCTCCCTCTTTTTCTATGAGATATTCATCATAGCCGGGATAATTTTCTTCTACGGAACTGATTTCATCTTGCAGACCTTCTTCCAATCCCGAAAACTGTTGATTGATTTCACTTAGTACATTTTGGTCGGAAAGATAGGTTGTAGTTAATACGCCGCTTGTAGAGTTTATCATTCCGGTCATGGAGGTGCCTGCAAATTGAATGATAAAAGTCCCCAAAATAATAAGACCTATGACAATCATCATAAGTCCCTTTGCTTTTCGTATCAGTATTTCTTTGGAGCTTTTCAGTGTTCCGATCAGACTTTCTTTGATACGATCTCTTAGCCTTGATTTATTTCGTTTCCCAATAGTGGATTTCATCTGCTTTTTCTTTTGAAACTTCTTAAAGGCATTTGCTTGCTTATATTCCTTTGTTTTCTTTAATTCCTCTTTGGCTTCCCGAAACTCCAACTTGGATTTACGCTTTCGTATCTTGTAATCTTTTTGGCTTAGGTTATAGCTTTTTTTAGCCTTTTTCTTATCGGCATAGTTTTTTATCCCATGAAGTAATTTTGAATTGCCGTCTGCAATCTTTTCTCCGGTTTCCACACCCTGATTTTCATCACTGCCATGGGATAGATAATCCCTTACCGCTTCGCTTCCTTTTGCTAAGCCTGACAGAACAGATCCCTTTGCAGACTTTTTCTTTTCTCTGCCCTGAATCATCTCTTTGGAAGACTTTTTCCCTTCCGTCTTATCGTCTGCGGGATTATCTTCCTTTTTCCTTGTATAGACCTTATCCGAGTAGTTTTTTCGTTTATACAGCTTCTTTTGAGCATTGTGCTTTTTGTTAGAGTGTTCCGTTATACCTTCTTTGGTATGAAGATTATCTTCCACATCATAAGTCGATTCAAAATAGTCGCTGTCCCTAAAGTCATTGTCATACCTGTCAATGATACCATCATTATCAAGGTCTTTTCCTAAAGGATCGTAGACTTCTTCATTTTGATTGTACTTTCCTTCCGTTCTTAACTCTTTTCTGACCTTTTCAGCCATTTTTCTTTTCTTTAAAAGCTCGGCTTTTTGTTCTTCAAAGAAGATTTCCTTTTCTGTTTTTATGCTTTTCGGTGCAGAAATTCTCTCACCAACTGTTGTTTCATCATTTTCAAGGGAAGTAAAAGCAACACTTTGATAGTCTGATACAAATTTGTCCTGAGTTTTATCCATAGGTGAATCTGTTTCCTTGTCTTTTAGAACGATTTTAGGCTGTTTCGCTTTTCTTTTATTAGGACTTCCCTGCAAAAGCTCATTCTTGGAATTTCTTTTGCTTTCCTTTTCGTGGATCTTATCCTGAAATCGGTCTTTCTCGTGAATAATTTTCCCTCTGTAATCATCGCCATGCTTTAATTTACCGACTTCATCCGCATCCATATATTCTTTCCCTAACAGTTTTGCTTCTTCCTTTATTTTTTGTCTTTCGGCAAAGTCTTTTTTCAGTTTTTTATTCATAATCCTACCTCACTTCTTCAGGTTTCGTTGTCATCTTCTGATAGAGAATGGTATCTTTCGGGAACTTATCAATAAAGGGAACAATGGTGTTTCCAAAAAACAGAAGTCCTTCTCCCGCATTGGAATTGGTAACATATTTAAGCTGCGGTTTGGAGATTTTCAGTTTTCTTGCCAAGATTTCCCGATCTCCTGACGCTTGATTGAGCATTAAAACAAAATCGGTGTTATCAAAGATATTTTCTATCTCCTTACTCATCAGTAGGTCTTTGACATTCTGCGTAATGCCGGTCGGAATTCCTCCCCATTTTCTGAAACGCTTCCATATCTCAACGGAGTAAGAGGCGGTCTGTTCTTCTTTTAAAAGTAGGTGAAACTCATCAATGTAATACCTTGTTGCCTTGTTTCCTCTGTTTTGGGATACCTTATTCCAAACCTGATCCTGAATCACAAGCATTCCGATTTTTTTAAGCTGACTGCCCAATTCCTTGATGTCAAAACAAAGGAGCTGCTTGTTGAGATCCACATTCGACCTGTGGTTAAAGACATTTAAACTTCCTGATACATAAATCTCCATCTCCGTTGCCAGTTTTTTCCCGACCTTTTCTTCCTGATTTTTTAACATATCGTATAGGTCTTGTAAGATAGGCATATTTTCAGAAATCGGATTTTCAAAATACTTCTCATAAATCTTAGGTAAGCACCTGTCTATAACCGACTTTTCTTCTGCCGTCAGTCCGCTTCCTCCAACGACAAGTTCAAGCATAGACATAATAAAGTTTGCCTTGTCTTTCAGCGGTGCATCTCCATCGCCGTAGTTCATATTGATGTCAAGGGGATTGAGGTAATCCTTTGATTTACTGCTGACCTTAATGACCTCTCCGTTAAACTGACGCACAAGGTTGCCATATTCGCCTTCCGGATCGCAGATAATGACATCATCGTCCGTTACCAAAATCGCATTTGCCATCTCACGCTTTGCCGAGAACGACTTACCGCTTCCCGGAGTTCCAAGGATCAAACCGTTTGGATTTTTGAGTTTCTTTCGGTCCGCCATAATCAGGTTATGACTTAGTGCATTCAGTCCATAGTAAAGACTGTTGCTTGAATTGATGAAAAGCTCCTCTGTGGTAAACGGTATAAAGACGGCTGTTGACGAGGAAGTTAAGCCTCTGTTAATCTCAAGCTTATTTACGCCAAGAGGAAGTACGCTTACAAGTCCTTGCTCCTGTGCATGGTCAAGTCTTTTTATCTTACAGTTGTGCTTATTGGCAATGGAGCTGATTTGTGCAATGGTGTTTTCCAGTTTCTGTACTGTCCTTGCAAAGTTCATAAAGACAATAGTTACGACAAACATACGCTCATCTCTTGTCTGCAAGTCTTTGAGTAGGCTTTTCACATCTTCACCATAGGTGATTAGGTCTGAGGGTAAAATGTCCATATCATAACCCGCTCTTACCGCCTTTTTGTTTTCCTCAATTCGCATCTTATCAATGTCGGTGTTTTTTCTTTTTACCATCTTAATGGCTTCCGACTGCTCGATTGCCTTAATATGAAAGGAAATATTGATGTTATCATCAATATCCAAAAACTCGGCAAGCATTCGATCTGAAAGTTCACTGGCAAGGATTTGAAAATGGCTTGTCGCTCCGATAAACTTCCCGAACTTAAAGTATCTACTTGGTGTAAAGTTAAATTCATTAGGAGTAATGTAGCTTTTGGTGCTTTCTTTTTTCTTTAGGTCTTTGTAGGAAAACTCAAAGGTCTTGCCCGGATTTAATACATCGTGAAGGATTTTCAGCCTTTCTTCTCCGTTTAGGCTTTCTGCACGCACGCTCATACTTTTTAGGGAAGATAAGATGTCAATCTCCAGTCTTTCCAGTTTTGAAATTGCCTGCTCCATATTGTCCGCTTCGACGGTAAAAGTAATGTACTTTGATTTTCTAAGCCCGTTATTTCCCTTTACAATCTGATTTTTTAGCATTTCTCGAAACTCAAGGCGTATCTCGTCAAAGCCGTCTTTTTTATCCGGTATCTGAATTGCCGACTGCATTTCTTCGTTTCTTCCAAGCTGATTGATATATGACAGTTCAATCCCGACACTCGGATCAAAGGAATTTAAGAAGTTGGCAAACTGATTAAAAATCAAATCTCGATCTTCCTCTAAGGCAAGCTGATAGTTAATATCTTCAAAGGCTATGCTTTTACTGAAGTGTTTTTCATCACTCTGGCATATCCCGTTTTTCAAGAGTCTAAGATAGGGAAGGGTATCTTCTACGGTATGGCGTTTCGGCTCTTTCTTAAAGATAAGGCTTAAAAATCCGCCTTTCTCTTTTTTTATCTTTGTTTTATCTTGCTTTAATTCCTGTTTTCTTGCTTTTAACGCCTTTTTGTTTTGCGTGAGCTTTAGCTGCTGAATTTTTCTTTTGCTGTTCAAGGTAAACCTCCTTTCTCACACGCTTTTGCGGTTGGTAAAACTTGTGTAAATAGATATACTTAAAATACTTTTCAAAGGTCAGTCCGTCTTTTTCAAACAGTGTAATGAAAAAAATGGGAAGTGTGGACACGATGAGAAATAGAATTGCTATATCATTTGCTACAAACTTTCTCATAAATAAATAGACCGGTATTCCTACCAGTCCTGCGAGAGTAAATCCGATCAGCTGCCTTTTGGTTAAGTTAAAAGCGACCTTCGTTTTTACACGCTTCAAATCTTTTGGGATCGGTACATACGCCATGATTTACCTCCCATCTTCTTTTTCCTTTGACAGCTCCTCCATGTGTTCATATACGGAGCCGATTTCTTCCTGAATAATTGCAAGCTGTTCCTCTGTGCTTTGATTGATTCTTCCCTGCATCAGACAAAAATCATTATGACAATGTCCGATTCTTGTGATTCTTTCGCTCAATTCTTTCATTTTCTTATGTTTTTTTATGCTATCCATCACAAAGGCAATGCCTGTTACAAGAAGGGCTGCTTTCCATATTTTTTTTCTTTTCTTCATACTATCTTCCTTTCTTTTAGTGAGCATTGAGAACACTTTTTGCCAGTGTTCCGCTTTTTAACATCATCAGTCCCAACAAAATCGCATACCCAAGTATCGTGAAGGTACTGGTATGAATGTCTGTAATCTGTATGGTCTTAACTAATACTGCGTAAATTCCAAGGCAAACCATTAAAAAGAGTCCTTGCAGTCCAAGGGCAAACAGTCCTTTAATGTAGTTTGTTCCGATCTGTCCCCATTCTTTATTGCCCATTGTCGCAAACGGTATGGCTGAAACCGATGAGTAAACATAGATTTCAAACATTCTTCCATACACAACGAGCATGATGACAATGGAGATTCCCTGTATGGCAACCTTAATGAGTGAGGTTTCAAAGAGAATCATAATGAGTTCTCCAAGTCCCTTATCTTTTAAAGCTTCTACCATCTGAACAATTTGATCTCCGGAAACAACAGCAGAGGTGTTAATCACCCCCGCCGCTTTGTTTACCATACTTTGTGCCACATCAAAGACTGCCATCGAAAATTCAAAGGCATGGGATACTAACCATACGGCAACCCACATCTTGATGATGTATTTGAAAAAGTCAAAGGTGTCCGTATCGTGCATATTGTTCTTTTGCATGACCATATTGATAAGCTCGATACAAAGGACTGCCGTTATGATTAGTCCTGCTATTGGAATGATAACGGAGTCGTTAATACTCTTGATAAAGTTAAATACTTCTCCGTTCCATCCCATCGGTGTCTGTCCTACATCTGCTGCCACTTTCCCAACCTGATTGTTAATGTCAAGAAACATAGACTCTAAGTTTGCTTGGATACCGCCCAGTAGAAGCTCCTTGAAAAATTCTTCTATCTTGTCGAATATCCCAAACATTTCATCGCTCCTTTTCTTCCTACTTTAGTACATTGGCAAGAAGCGGAATGAGTTTTAAACCGATAAGGACGATACCGCCTCCTGCCATCAACTGCTTCACGCCTTGGCTCTTGGCGCCGGGATTGTCGTTCCCGTAACCTTCCATCAGGTTGATCACGCCCCACGCACCGAGTCCTGCTCCTACCGCCATTACCAATACTTTCAGTACATCTACTGCCTGTGTAAAAAATTCCATTTTATTCTTCCTCCTTGTTTTCTTTCTTTTCAATTTTGTTGTATGACTTCACTACAAAGTTTTTGTAAGTCTTACCGTCTTTTTCACGATCTTTAAAATATCCAAAGATATGAATGAGATCGCCTTTTTCAAAGTCTTTCGCTGTTTCCACCTTTTCACCGTAAGCAGCACAGTTGATATATTCCTTGCCTTTCCCGTACTTCTTTACAAGTGCAAAATTTACGACTTCTACCGTTTCTCCGTCTTTTTCAAAACTTGAGAAAGTAGGCTCTGCAACCAAGTTGGCATTGATGTTCATCATTTCCTGCTTCATATTTTTTATTTCTCCTTTTCATTTCAATAAAAAAAGCGACTGAAAGTTTAAGTTTTCAATCGCTCCATAACCCCGATATTAAATTTTCTCTGCCTGTTAAGTAGGACTTCTGATCCTGATCATCTTTCCTCCTGCTTTTTACATGAAAAAAGCAGCAAATCTATTTTTAGACTTACTGCTTATCATCACTGTTATTTACTTGTTTTTCTTCTTTTATCTTTTCTATCTTCTTCGTGTCTACAAAGTGAGTGGCATACCATTTTTCAATATCTTCAGAACCGCTCTTACTAAATCGTAGTTTGATAACCGGCTTTTTCCCTTGCCCGTTCTTTTTCTTAACCGCCCATTTCTTATATACACAAGGGGAGGGCTTCAAATTTCCTTTTTTGGCATAAACTCTCATCTCATGTAGGATTGTGGACAGCTTTTTAAGATTGATATTACATACTTTTTCCAAATATGGAACTTGTCCGTTTCTCCAACGCTCATAATTGACTTTTGAAAGTATTTCCAAATCCATCAGGACATCCACCGCTGTAGCATAGCCTCGTTTTTTTAATTGCCCATACATTGATGAATGAACTTTTCCAATCAGTTCCTTGTCATTCAATAAAAATCCTCCTTTCTTGTTTTTCTTATCATTATACTAAATAGTGTGCATTTCAAACAGTACAAACTTTCCCTACACTCTTGTAATCACTGTATCTCCATGCAGTTTTGCTTTTCCTTTTCGCTTGATATAGCTCTCTATATCAAAGACATTCTTCTTGTCATAATCCTCCAAGAGCTTATAGTTCTTGTGTTTTGTAATGTCAAATTTATCCGATAGAAAAGGGCGGACGCCTCTAAGCTGAAAGATACATTTACTGCCGTCCATTACTGTTATTTCATCTTGGCTCATCAGTTCCTTACCGGTCTTTTGGTAATTAAGTCCAAACGACTTTTGATTCGATCTTGTTTCCGATGTGTTGTAAAGGTCGATGGTTTCTTTACCAAGTGTTTCGGAAAGCTCTTTTAGAGTTGTTTTCTCTTTCCCTCCTAAAAATAGGGTACTATCACAGTTGCCAACAATGGTATCGGCATTATCCTTGTAAATTGCCTTTAGCTGAGATTGTGCCTGCAAAATGATACTTGCGGAGATTTCCCTGCTTCTGATGGTTGCAATCAGCTTTTCAAACTTTGGAATTAAGCCAATATTTGCAAACTCATCAAGTAGGCATCTTACATGAACTGGCAATCTTCCACCATATACATCATCGGCTTTATCACATAAAAGATTAAATAGCTGTGAATACATAATGGACACTACAAAGTTAAAGGTATCATCGGTATCGGAAATGATAACAAAGAGTGCTGTTTTTCTATCTCCAAGTGTATCAAGTTCCAGTTCATCTTCACTCATTAAGTCCCGTAGTTCCTGAATATCAAAGGGAGCAAGCCTTACACCACAGGAAATTAAAATAGATTTCGCTGTTTTTCCTGTTGCTACTTGTCAAGGACTTTTTAATCAAAATTATCTTTTTTTTCGTTCGATTTTCTCCGAAATTCCCTCAGCATTATCCTTTTTAGTTTATCCTGCATAGTTTCACTGCTTTTATCATTAAAATGGACAATCACCTCATAAGTGGTCTTTCCAATCTTCTTTATGGTCTTTGTGCCTGTAGTCTGTTCATTTTTATTTTCGTGCATATTATTTACCTCCTGTTTGTTGCAATTAAAAAAGACGATAGATTTTTACTTCTACCGCCTTGCTTAAAGCTCATATAACTGTCTAATCTGTTATCTGTATATTAAATTTTCAAATTCTTATTGTTTAACATTCCAGCAAACATTGTATGATACATATCCTTAGAAGATTCTTCTATCTTGGTAATGCTTGATATTTTATTTCCTGCATCCTTTGATGATGCTCCACAAAGATAAAAGGCTTCATTCTCTGTTCCATAGTCTATTGCAATATACCTATCGTGATACCTTTTGCCTGCAATCTTCATTTTTAAGTTGATGTTAGGGTAATCTCTTCTAAAATCGTTTAAGATATTTTTTGTAAGCATATCTTTATTCCTGACATTGTCGCTAAATATGATGACTTCAACATTATCTTTTGCAGCTCTTAAAAGTTCCAATGTTTTAAGTCCTATATAGTTATCTATAACATAAATGCTTTCTTTTGCAGACTTATATATTTTTGTATAGGCAACATCTGCTTCAATCTTATCTCCATTCATCAAAAGGAAATGCTTGTAGGTGTCCGGATCTATAAAATTATCCATTACTTTTTTCAAATCTTCTTTTGTTGCTAAGGTGCTAATTTTATCATCTAACTTTGCTATTTCTTTTGAATGTTGCATTATGTCATTTGTATTTTTGTTTGTTTGCAATAACAGTTGCACCATTTCTTTTGAGCTAAGAAAGTCCCTATTTTCAACAATGTAGTCTTTCATCTGCTTAAACATTCGTATTAATGCTCTACTTTGCCTAATCGCAAGTTCGCCTCTTAATACAGTCATAAGCATATATATACCCTGTTCTGTAAAAGCATATGGCTTGTATTTAATGTTACTGCCTCTGCCTTGTCCATTATTCAAGGTGCCAAAATGGCACCTTGAAAGTTCATATACTTCCTCATCAGTTAATTGGAACATAAAATCGTCCCCTTCAAATTTTTCGATATTCCTTTTAACCTGTCTGTTAAACATTTTTGTTTCATAACCATATATTTCAGCTAAATCCGAATCAAGCATTACTTTTTGCCCACGAATGAAATATATTTTTTCTTGTATAGTTTTATCATCTACAATAACTATCTCTTTATTTTCTTCTGCCATGAAATGCACCTCCAACATTATCTAAATATCTTTTCCAATCCGCCACACACTGCGTGACTTTTTGAAATCAATATCATGTCCTTTTGTATTTTTCTACTCCACCTTCAGCTTTTCCGATGTGTTCTACATTTTTTACAAGTCCCTTATTTACATTTTCATAAAACCATCTGCCAATCAACGCCGGCGGTGTTGCGATTAACTCTCGTAGAACAAACTCTTTGCCCTTTGGTAAGGAGCTTATTTTGTTTAGTAAGGTATTATATAAGTCAACATAACTTGTATTTTCTTGTAAACTGCTACACTTACAATATTCACTAATACTTGGGTAATTACCCTCTTCTGCTTTTTTAGTTAAAATTTTCAGTTCTTCATCGCTTACTGTAAATTGAATTCGCATTTATATATCCTCTCTTTGTAACTGAGTTTATTACCATATCATTATCATTGTACCATGAAATCGATATTTTTTCCATACCACAATTTTAAGCCCTCACATAATGCTTTTTACACTTAGCCATAATCTGACACCACTTTTCCCATTAGTACTCTAAAAATGCCTTTACACTTACCTTGTATGATAGCTATAAATGTTCCCCCTTGTCATAATCTTCAAAAGTTGGAATCTTGCCGGTCTTTTTCTGTGATAGTTTATCCTTGTCTTGCTCATACCAGTTAAGGATAGTTACATAGTGGTCTTGATATGTCTTTCCGGTACTCTTGATATACCTTGACAGCTTTTCAATCATCATATCGGTATGACCTTGCAGCTTTTCTTTCAGCTTTCGGTATTCTTCTTCGGTTAATCGGATATTTTTATATTCTCCATAGGTTTTTGAATTGGGGGGCGGGGTACTTTCTTCTCTCCCCTTATCTATACTAACCTTATCTAATCTACCCTTATCTATACTGGGTTGACCACTTGTCAACCTTTGGTCAACCAAATGACAACCAACCTCTTTGATATACATTCCGTTTTTAGTTTGGGATAGGCTTTGCACCTCATTTTCATAAAGGGTCGGTTTATATCTGTCTTTACGGATAAAGTTGTTGATTTTCCAATGGGTAATGACAATAATCCCTTGTTCAAAGACAATCACAAAGCCTTTGGCAATAAGTATTTTCAGGTCATCTTCATTCGCTCCGATAATCTTGATGATTTTCTTAGGATTATTTACAAAGCCGTCATCATCTGCCCTCATTGATAGATGAAAATATAGGCATTGACTACTTAGTGGCATATCTAAAAATAAATCGCTATCTACTATCTTTAGTGAAAACATTCTTTTATCTGCCATTTTTCTCTCCTTTCGTTCCTCTTATGCACCGAAACAGTGCGTCTGCTTATCTTATTTATGATGTTATCCCATTTTGGGACTTCATCTTTCCTCTTTTCTGTAATAGTTCTTTGTCTTTTCCTTTCGTTTTTCATAAGCTTCTAGTTGCTCTTGATACTTCTTAATCTGTGCAATGACACTTGGTTTTTCTCCTCTTCCTCTCTTGATTGCCTTGTCAATCTCAATAGATAAGTCTATACCATAATCTTCATTGACTGTTTTTACGGCATACTTGATATGGTTAATACTTTCGTATTCTTCTTTGACTTTTTGAGATTGTCTGTTGAGTTTTGATATTTCACTTTCAAGGCTTTGGATTTCTTTCTTCCAATCTTTAGACTTAATCGCCGATGAGCCTGTTATCTTTTCAAGGATTGCCCTTGCTCTTTTATATTTATCTATCTCATCTTTATGTGAATTGTAAAAGCTATCTTTGAATAGGGATTTACTGTTCCATTCCTCAAAGACTTGTTTGTTATCCTTGATGATGTCTGCATAGGCAAAGCATTTATTTAAGTTTTCTATTCTTGTGGTTTTCGCCTTAATATCTTGACTAATCTTCTTATTTTGGGATTGTAACGTGCTTATCTTTTCTTGTAGGTCGGCTATGGTTTTAAGGTTATTGTCTTTCAGATATATTCTTGCCTTTGAAAATCGTCTTAGGTCTGCTCCTATCTTTTTGTTGCTTGCATAAGGGTTTAACTTTCTTGCTTTTTCTCCCTGTAAGTCATAATAAATACTGATGTACTCATAGAGATTAAAGAGTTCCGCCTTATTCTCATATTCTTCTTTCTTCTCTTGTTTGTACTCATCATATTTTACTTGCAGACTTCCAAGTAATGAGCCTATCCAAGATGTAAGTTTGGATAGCTCCTCTTTTAATTTTCTAAACTCTAAATTCAAGGCGATGATTTTTCTGTTTTGGTTTCCTCTTTCTGTCTGTATGCCTTTTTTCTCCATCTGATAACTGCTTGTGCCTAAATGGATTTGCGGGAGTTCTTCTCTGCCTTGTTTTTCAAAGGTGCGTGGATCAATTCTCTTTTGGATATTATTCCTTGCTAAATATTCGTTTGCTTTCTTTGAAAAGTTTTCTCTCCACTCTTTTGCTTTGTCAGGTTCGTTCCAATCATTCAGATTTACTTTTCTTGATTTGTAGTTTCCGCTTTTCAGCTTTATCTTTTCTCCGTTTTCATCAAGGATATATTCTTTTCTGCATTTCGGTTTCCAATTCCCTTTTTCGTCTATTTCTCTAAGGGTAAGTAAGATATGGGCGTGTGGTTGTTCTTCATGATCGCTTGCCATAGGATTATGAATACTACAGTCTGCTATCATACCTTTAGAAGTAAAGTTTTCTTCTATAAATTCACTGATTAACTTTATTCTCTCCTGTTCATTTAATTCTCTTGGCAGTTCAAAGAGTAGATTTCTTGCAAGTTGTGAATTTTTACTTTTTTCGATTTTCTCAACTTCATTCCATAGGTATTCTCTGTTTGAAAATTCTTTCGGGACATGTTCCGGCAGAAATATTTTTGAAAATGCAAGGTCTGTTTTTTTTAGAATAGTCATGTGTTTTTCCATAGTATTCA
>NZ_GL349422.1:1309955-1317194 GCF_000090945.1 Peptoniphilus sp. oral taxon 386 str. F0131
TATCATACCTTTAGAAGTAAAGTTTTCTTCTATAAATTCACTGATTAACTTTATTCTCTCCTGTTCATTTAATTCTCTTGGCAGTTCAAAGAGTAGATTTCTTGCAAGTTGTGAATTTTTACTTTTTTCGATTTTCTCAACTTCATTCCATAGGTATTCTCTGTTTGAAAATTCTTTCGGGACATGTTCCGGCAGAAATATTTTTGAAAATGCAAGGTCTGTTTTTTTAGAATAGTCATGTGTTTTTCCATAGTATTCATCTTGTAATTTATCTCTTGCATTATATGCAGCTTTTGCAATTACGCTTGCTCCTTTTGACCTTGCAACGATATCTACATGAGTATGCAAACTTTTGGTTTCCACTGTCTTTTTCTCCTTTATCTATTTTCAATTTTGGGATTTTACTATCCTAATGTTCAGGTCGTATCTTCGCTCCCTTTTTCAAAGGGCGCAAAGATACACCGACTACATTCGGTGCTTTGCGTTCCTGCGGAAAGCTATACGCTCCGCTAAGGAAACAAAAACGCTAAAGCATTTTTATTTGTTCAAGGGGGCTACTCCCCCTTAGACCCCTGTGAACTTTGTTTTTTGTAGATTTTTCAAATCCACAAAAAAGCAAAGTGTTAAAATGTTTCTCACTTTGCGCTATCTCAGTTTCTAATACATTTTCTGTTTTTCTTATTCTTCCTCTGTCAGTTCTTCAAAATCATCATTTGCATTTTCCTCTTTAAGATTTGGATTTTCTTCTAAGGAGATTTCTTTTTCTTTTAAATGAATTTCTGTAAGTTCTTTTAGCTTTTCTCTATTTCGATTATCGGAAAGTACATAATCTAAAAAGGCATAGATTAAATCATTATCTGTATTTTCTTCTACTCCGGTTATCTGTTTTTCAAATTTCTCAAACACGCCTCCTTTTTCTACTTTTCGTTTCGTGTCCGCCTTTCTTTTTAGCTGTGATTTCTTTTGTCTTAGTTGCTTAATTTTGTTTTCCGCCTGTTCTTTTTTCTTAGTTTCTTTTTCCAACTGGCTCATTACATTTTCTAACTCTTTCATTTTTCATTCCTCCGTTTCAATATTGTTGCGTTCCAAACAAAGAAAGGCTAAGCACCTTTTTTAGATACTTAACCTTTCCCATCTCTTTAGAATTTATCTTCTAAAAGTTTTCTTAGTTTTTCTAAAATCTTATCCCTCCTTTTTCCGATTGCTTGATAGCTTACTTTTTCTTTTTTGCCAATCGATCTTAGACTTTCTTCTTTGTAGAAAATGGCTTCTATAAGCTCTCTTTCTTTTTTTGTGAGTGTAGCTAATGCCTTGTTTAATTCTTCAATTTGCATTTTGACTTCTACAATTTTTTCTAAGTCTATTCTTTCATCTATGATATTGTCTACAAAGTGTCCATCGTTATCCAGTGTTGAAAATGGAATCACGCCATACTTCCAATCTTTTCTCTGAAGATATTTTTCATGCTCGGTTATCTCCCAATAGGCTTTATATACTTCTTCACTTACCTTAACCGCTTTGCCTTTGACATAAAGGAAATATTCTTTTTTGTCCATTGTGTAATCCTCCTTTTTCTGCTCTCTGTTTTTGCTTTTTGAGAATAAAAAAAGGAGGACTTCTACACTTTGGCGTAAATAGTCCTCCGAATTGAAAAGAGTTTACCTTTTCTTTAGATGTATTTAATTGTTTGAGAGAATAGACAACTATAAGGCAAATAGAAATTTTTATTATTTATTTCTTTTGTATATAAAGATTTTTTCATCTTAATCACCCATCCCTTATAGTTAAATAATGTTCATACATCAAACCTTTCTCATTTTTTTTGTCTTTTGAGCTACCTAACTTTTTGTAATTTGTTGTTTTCCCATTTTCCTAAGTTCATTAAGCATTAAAAACAGCCCAAACATAATCATACTAAAGTCTACGATAGGTTCTGTCCACCAAACTGCTGACGCTCCAAATGCCTTTGGAAATAATAATATTGCAGGAATAAATAAAACTAACTGTCTAAGCATTACAATCATACCTGCTTTTTTCCCATCTCCTATGGATTGGAAAAATGTGAGTGTCATAATCATAATTCCATATAAGATGAATGTAGAATAAAACATCTTAAAATTTACAACACCAACTTCAATAATCTCCCTTCTTACACTGAATAATGATAGTAATTTTTCTGAACAAAACATTGATGGTATCCATGAAGCTGCTGCAAGAATTGTTGCACCATACATAAAAATCTTCATCGTATCTTTTACTCTTCCGTATTGTTTCGCTCCGAAATTAGCTCCAATAACAGGTTGTAACCCTTGACTCATCCCCCACAATGGAATAAAGGAAAACATATATAATCTCATTGTAGCAGACATCAAAATTCCCCAATCATCTCCTCCATACGCAAAGGCTTGCTTAAACAAAAATGTTTGCTGTACTGCAAATAAAATTTGCATCATCATTGCCGAACTTCCTATACTGAACATTTCGCTATAAATTGCCTTGTATTTTTGAATTTTATGGATACCCACAAAAGCACTTTTCTTTGAAAAATAACTGAAAGTCAATATAGCTTGTACAATTTGAGATATAACAGTGGCAATAGCCGCACCTTCAATCGCATATTCTCCCATTAACTTCATAAAAATAGGGTCTAAAATGATATTTAATATAGCTCCTGCTCCCATAATCTTCATAGATTGCTTTAATGCACCTTCACCACGCATTGTCATATTGCCGGCTTGAGCAAAATTCACAAATATTGAGCCGAAGAAAACTACTCTTAAATATCTCACACCAAGTTCTTTAATATTTCCTTTAGCTCCTACCAAATCTAAAAAATGAGGTGCAAAAACTAAACCCAATATTGTAATAATTACAGAGAAAAATATTACCCAGTAACAAAAATTCCCGAATATTTTATCTGTTGTTTCTTTGTCCCCTTTTCCAATCGCTCTTGATAGTATTGAGGCACTGCCGACTCCTATCAATGCCGATATTCCTCCATTTATAATCGTTAAGGACATAGATACACTAATTGCTGACATAGCATAATCACCAATCAACCATCCTGCAAATATTCCATCCATAAATGGATACAACCCTATAACAATCATTCCAATTATTCCGGGAATTGCCAACTTAAATAACAGTTCTTTAGGACTTTTGGTTAATAGTTGTGTTTTCATATCTTCTTTCATTGTATCATTCTCCTTTACCTACATTTATTTCATAAACTCATATACTTTTCCGTTACATCTATCTATAAATTCATAATCGTGTGTGATTATGATAATTATCTTTCCTTGTTCGGTCATTTTATTAAGAAATCCAATCAAAATATCCATCTGCCTTTTACATAGTCCGCTTGTCGGTTCATCGAAAATTATGATAGGCTTCCTGCTCAGCATTGACATAGCAAGTAATAATCGTTGCTTTTCACCTCCCGATAATGAGTTTGGGTGCATTTCTTTTTTATCAAATAAGTCTACCATCCTCAAAATTTCATTTTTTAATTCATCCTCTTTAGTAATAGTTGAAATTTCTTGCCATACAGATTCTGTAAAAAGTTGATAATTAACATCTTGCATAATCGCAAAAATATTTTCACATCGTTTTTTTACTTTTATTCCGTTATAAAACACCTCTCCTGTTCCTCTTGTCAGTCCCATCAGTAAATTGATAAAAGTGCTTTTCCCAACACCATTTTGACCAATGATGAAATTGATACCGGATTCAAAGGCAATACTGAAGTCAAAGATTTCCTTTCTTTCATATTTTTTTTTGAAATTCAAACAAGATAATGCTTTATAATCAAGATTTAAAGAGTTTTTCTTTAACAATTCTACTTGTTCATATTTCCTGTTTGAAAATTTGTTTTTAGAAATTGCATTAAAACTCCTTAGATTGTGTTTTTCAGAAACCTGTTCAAAGAAATCATCACAAAAATGCTCTTTTGTATATTCTTTATAAGTTCCATTTTCTATCACACACAACTTATCAATCGTATCTTTCAGATAAAACAATCTATGCTCCACAATGACGATAATTTTCTTTCTTTTTTTCAGTTCCTCAATGGCTTTCTGTAAATGCTCTATTGCAGCCTGATCTAAAGAAGAAGAGGGTTCATCCAATAAGATAATTTCATTTTCAGAAATTCCACAAGCCGTTACTGCAATCAATTGTTTTTCGCCTCCGGATAATTCAAAAATATTTCTGTCCAATAATTCTTTTGTACCTAAAACCTCTGAATAATACCTAATTTTATCTAAAATCAAATTCTTATCTATGTTTCTATTTTCTAACTGAAAAGCCAGTTCATCGGTTGAATTGATACAATAAAATTGTGTTTTAGGATTTTGAAACACTGTGGATATAAATTTAGATCGTTCCAATATCGTCAAGCCAAACAGTGATTTTCCGTTAAATACAATATCTCCTTCTAATTCTGCATTATTGTATTCCGGAATAATTCCATTGATAACTTTTAGTAAGCTACTTTTTCCTGTTCCTGAATGTCCTGTAATGACGGTTACTTCACCGGGTTTGAAAATCATATTTATATTTTTCAATATGCTTTTGCCGTCAAAACTCACTGTTAAATTTTGTAATTCAAGCATATTTCCCCCTCATATACAGATAGATTATCCATACCATTATTGAGAAAAATATATAATCCATAAGTCCCATATATGTTTCACTAATACTTGTCCTCTTTTGATTTACAGCCAACCCTTTCGTCATAGCTGATACCGTCAAATCATCTGCTGCTTTTGACAAGCACATCAATAATGGCACAAATCTATATTCAAATAATAAAATTGGACTCTTTATTAACTTTTTAAGCGTCAATCCTCTCAAACGCATAGCTTTTTTTATATGACTATAATCAATCCTTGCTGCATAAAAGAAACGTACCATTACCGTCAAGGGAATGGCTATTTCATCAGGACATTTCATTTTTTTTAATGAGTAAATGCTTTCTCCAACATTTGATGTAAGTATGGTATATCTCCCCATCAAAAATGCAGGAAGAATTTTTTTAATAACCATTACTATTATCAATAAAATTGCAACCATAGGATTGTAATTAAGCCCTATCAGAAATTTATCAGCAGCATAAACAAACAAAAGAGTAGCCACTCCAATAATAGCTACTCTTGTATATTTTGCGTGAATTAAAAGTATTATCGGAATTGTGGATATTAAAATGGCTTGCACGAAATACTTTGTTTGAATATTGCCTAATACCATCACATATGAAAGAACTATCGTCATAAAAAGTTTTGTACGAAAATCAAGTTTGATTATCATCCTAACTCTCCATGAAATCTTATTTTTCCATACCGGTTTTTTTGAAGTGTTTTTTTAGAAATGCCATTCCAATGCTGCAACCTATATATGCACCGATAATTCCTACTATTGCCATTACAACAATAATCCAATTCGGCATAACACTAAGCATCTTATCAATGAACTCTTGATTGTATCCTTGTTCTAACATTTGCTTAATATATTCATTTCTCGATATAAAAATTGGAAGCCAATTTCCTAACGTGCAAAGAGGAGCAATTGAAAATGCTAATCTTGCTTTCTTTACATTGGTATATTCTCCTGATTTCAAAATTATTTCAGCAATAATACCGGCAATAACAGCAGTTAATAATGCCCAGGGTCCATGTCCCATAGCAACATATACCAATGCAATCAATAATGATTGAATAAAAATCATTCCTCTTTTTTTAATCTTGGTAGAATACAGCATATTTACAGGTCCTACCAAAACTCCCTGTGCAAATGGGACAAGTGGCATTAAAACTGGAACCATTGCTAAAAATGACCCAATCATCATAAATATAAATCCTAATACGGAAAATAATCCTATATTGATTAAATCCTTTACCTCTAATCGTTTGCTCATTTGAAACCTCCTAATTGTTTTAATTTTTCTTTTCTACATCAACAATATAATTTATCATTGTTTCTTTTATATATCGTTTATGCTCGCCATAAGACTTTCTCGCACCTAAAATTTCTGAACTTAATATCAATCCATTGATATAATTAACTAAAAAACCGTCACCAAATATATCTGCCTTAATTCCAAGCTGCTTGGCGATTAAACTTAGCTCATTAGTCGTATTAAGTTTCAATTCTTGATACAATTTTTCCAAATCCTGATTATATTTTTTTGCTTGTAAAAGGAGTGTATACAATCTCATCAATTCTGTATCAGCCAGCGACTTATCAACCAAAATATCACCCATTTGCTGATATTTATCTTTTCCTCGATTGTTTTTTAAATACTCATTTATCAAGTTGTTTCTATAATCATTACCATCAAGCATTAAGTCTTTAAGCATTTCATTTGTACTTGCATAATGATGATAAACACCCCCTCTACTCATACCTATCTCTGTAATGACATCTTCCATTGTTGTGCTTTGAAAGCCTTTTGTTAAAAAACATTTTTTTGCAGCTTCTCTAATTTTCTTTTTTTTAATTTGTCCAACCTTTTGTTTTTCTTCCTTCAAAATAAAGACCTCATTTCTATTACCAAATAAAAAACCGACGATACTGTCGGTTTTTATTATATCCTATATGATAGTTAGTGTCAACTAATTATTGTATATCAATTTTGTTTTTTTAATGTTCTTAATATATTCACTTACCGGTATCCCTGTTCTTTTCAAACTCTTCAGCTTTTCCTGTTTTTTCTCCTCTCTCCTCGCCTTATATCTGTCCTCATACTCTTTTTGCTTGCCGTTTGCTTTACGCTTGAGGTAGTTTTGATGAAGCCTGTCTTTTCTTGCCCTTTCTTTTTCTTCCTCCTCCCTTAATTTCTGCATTTCTTCTTCGGATAATTCTTCTTTTGGCGGTTCATAGTTCCCGATAAAGTTGAAGTAGATTTCGACTTTCTGATTGGCGGTTTGACTACCTTTTCGATCTCGTTCGTGTACTAAGATTTTTTCTACAAACTCATTGATGATGGTCGGTGTCAGTTCATCAAAGTTATCATAGCGTTCAATCAACCGGATAAACTTTTTGGCTCTGTTGGTTTCTTTTTCGTATCGCTTGATGGCTTTTTCCAACCCATCGATTTCTTTGCTGAGTTCTCTTTGCTCTGTTTCATACTGATTATTTAAGATTTCATATCGGGTATTCGGTATCTTCTCCAATATCATATCTTCGTATATCCGACACATTAAACGTTCCAGTTCCTGAAGCCTGTTTGTACTATCTGTG
>NZ_GL349422.1:1318244-1322307 GCF_000090945.1 Peptoniphilus sp. oral taxon 386 str. F0131
ATCCTTTACGATGATACAACCGATATTTCCTTGATTGACTCCGTTCATCATTGCCATAAATCCCGGACGATCGAACTGCGTCCCGCTGATTCCGTCATCGGTAAAATGAACGATGTTCTCCAAATGATTTTTCTTTGCGTATTCTTCCAAGATTTTCTTCTGATTCATGATAGAATTACTCTCGCCTTGTAGTTCGTCATCTCGGCTTAACCTTTCATACAAGGCGGTTATTTTCTCATAACTTCTCACGATTACCTCCTTTCACTCAAATTCTCCAATAAAAAAAGAATTAAGCAAAACATCTTTCACTCAAATAGTGATGAAGTGTTCTTCTTAATTCTATAACTCCAGCAGCAAGCTTGTATTTCTTATATTGCTTCACCGCAAAGTGTGTCGGTTCTCTTTTCTCAAGTGCTTCAAAGAGTCTATCAATCGGATTCATATAGGTTTCATCATCTTCTCTTACTTCTGAAGCGTCTATCATATCAAGAAGAGTTGCAAAATTCTTTTCTTCTCTTGGAGCTTCATAGAAGATATATCCAATAAGAGCTGTATAGTAGAGTTTTTCGGCTTTCACCCAAAAATCTTCACCTGCTTTTTCTCCCTCACCTTTAGTGTTTGCGATGATTGTCTGTACTAATTTGAGTATGTCTTTTTCACTTCTAAGATAAGCAAAGGGATTGTATTTCATACTCTTTTTGAAGTTAATGGTATTTAAGATTTTTATCTCATATCCGTTATCTTCAAGCATTTTGCCACACTCAAGGACGATCGTTCCTTTTGGGAAGATTTGTCAAGGACATAAACAAAATTTTTTTGATAAATTTATATCTTCTCTGTTTCTCTCTTGATTAGCTTTAGTATTTTATCCTTGTATGTTTCCCCTGTACCTTGCTTGAAATGTAAGTTTACGGTGTATTTTGTTTTTCCAATATCCATTATTAACTGTTTATGTTGTGGTTCTTTTATTACTCTTTTTTCTTCTTCCATGTGTCCTCCTTTCCGTTTTTAAGCAAAGAAAAAACAGCAAACCTTTTTGATTTACTGCTTTCGTGTTAGCTTTTATTGAATTGTTAGTTTAGCAAGCTAAAAATATCCTACTTGCAATACTCTTTTATTTTATCGGCATATTCAGTCAAAAGATTCTTTGAATAAATTTTTTCATTTCTTGAATTTCTGACTTCTTTCCAAAGAATAGAAGCTACTTTTAATTTGTTTGAGTAGTTGCAACTATTTTCGTCTGCACAGAAATCCTTTAAAAATTGATTCCATTGACAAACCGAATTATCATACTTTGCATAATCTGATTTCCCATAATAAACTTTTAGCATATCTTGAATTGTAAAACTCAAATCATTTTCTCTTTTTACTTTTCTCCAAACTGTTGCCATATCAGCAGTAAATTTAAATGGTGAGATACCTGTTAAAACAGTGAAATATTCTCTGAACTTTGCATTAAAAGAAAAACCACATTCAAGTAATGGTGTATCTAAAGTAATATTTTCCACTTGCTTCTTTTCATTTTTTATTGATGATTTTTTAATCAAATTGCCCTTAAAGTATTGCTCAATAATATAATTGAGTTCCTGTTTTGTGCCTCTATATTCTAATCCTAATGACTTGCATATCTGTGAAAGTTCTTCACGATACCAATAGTATTTAGTAAATTCATCAAACGATGTAATTTTGTCAAACTCAGGTCTACTTTCCATCAATATTTTATCTCCTCAAAACCAATTTACTTTTTCATCTCTAAATAATGGTGTTTCACTCTCTTTGTAAGGATTGTAGTTGTTACAATTACAACCAAACTCTTTCAACGCTTTTATCTTATTATCGGCTGTCCAAACAATCAAAGAGATACCGTCAAATTCTTCAACTTTCCCCTCATTCATTTTATTTTTGAAGTGCCATTCTACAATAGTTTGATTATCCTTATGAAAAAATTGCTTTATATCCCACGCAAGAACTTTTCCTCTTGTATTCCACTCATTAAACCAGTGCTTTACTGTTTGCCGATTTTCATACTTAGGACACCAACTCTCAATATAAATCACATCATCCAAAAAAATATCATCTATTCCTAAGTCTTGTTGTGTAAGCCACATATCAAACCATAAACGAATGATTTTCTCTCTTTCATCCATGAATTTAAGCACCTCCAAAATCAAATACTTGTTTAATATTATACCATTTTTTCGCTTGATTTTATAGGTCTAACTCGTTCCATTTTACCTGTGTTAGTTGCTTTGAATGTTCCTGTAACTGTTCAATACAAGTCTTAACTTTTTCAGCTTGTTCAACTTCTTCTCGTATTTCTAATATTTGATTGTATAGGCTCTTTTTCTCTTTCTTCAAAGTGATAAGTTCTGATTTCCATTTACTGATGGCTAAGGTCTTGTTTTCTCCTAAATGCTCTTTCAGATATTTCTTAGCACTCTCAAACAAAATAAGCTCTGCGACATGTTCGTTGTAAAAATATTCCTGTTTGCTTTTCTTCAATTTTGTATAGGCTTTGTAGATGTCTTTATGCTTCAAATACTTCTCTGCTTGTTCGATAAGTTTGGTGTTATCATCCACTTTCTTTTCAACATCTTTTAAGACTCTTGTAGTCTTGTAGTTCTTATCTCTTAAAGCAAGTATATTTCCTTTTAACTCCGATAATGAAGTGATGTTTTTCTCTTTAAGTAGCTGATAACTCTCAATATATTTTTCTAAGTCTGTATTATGGTTTTCTGCATTTTTACGGATAAGATTTTCAAGAACGGATAGCAAATTTTCTTTCGGTGTGAGGGTGGATTTTGTATTTTCGTTTTCTGTTTTTTCTTCTTTGCCTATTCCCCTTATCCAATTTAGTAATGCTTTTATTCGTCTTGATATTTCTCTTAAAATCATGTTTTGATGTTTGATTTCTCGGTTGATATTTCCTCTGTCTGTGGCTATTCCTTTTTTCTCCATTTGGGTGGCAGATACGCCTAAATGAATGGTCGGTATTTGTTCTATGCCCTGTCTTTGATAGGAACGGTGATCTACTTTTTCCTGTATGCTGTTTTCTTCAAGATATTTGTTAGTAATATCTGCCCATGCTTTCCTCCACTGCTCAGCCTTTTCTTGCTCGTTCCAGTCCGTTGTATTTATCTTTCTTGTTTTGTAATTGCCGTTTTTAAGTTTTACTTTTTCTCCGTTTTCATCAAGGATATATTCCTTTTTTGATTTTGCTCCCCATGTTGTATCTTCATTTAACGGTCGCATTGTTAGTAGGATATGTGCGTGTGGGTTTCCATCATTTTTATCGTGTAAGGCAATGTCGGCACACATACCAACATTTACAAAATTATCTTTTACATACTCCCTAACAAGTTCAATCTGTTTTTCTCGATTTAGTTCTTTAGGTAAAGCAATTTCGATTTCTCTTGCAAGCTGTGAGTTTTTACTCTTTTCTATTTTCTCTACGCTATTCCATAATGTTCCCCTGTCTAAAAATGCCTGTGGTGCATTTTGTGGCAATAGGATTTCTGTATGGGCTATTCCTCCTTTTCTTGTAAAGTCGTGGACTATGCCGTCATATTCGTTTTTTATCTTTTCGCCACTTCGATAGGCGGAAGCTGCTACTGCACTTTTGCCTTTACCTCTTGAGATAATCTTTATGCAAAGATGATATATCGCCATAAGAAAAAACCTCCTCTCTTTTTGATGTGGGCAAGGTGGCGATGATAAAGACTTACTAAAAAAATCGGATTGTTTTTATCCGATTTCTTTTGGTAAGTACATAAGGGGTAGGAAATTTATTTCCGTAGGGGAGTGTAGCTCCCCTGTATCAGCTTTAGCTGATATGCTCTCTGCAAGAGCCTTCGGAGAACGCACACACCCTTTAGGGTGTATAAGTGCGCCCTTGTAAACAAGGGATTATTCCTCTGTTTCCATTTCTTCCTCTTGTGTTCCTGTATTTCGATTTTCGCTTTGTTCTCGCTTCTCTATGATTTTTAGGATTTTTTGATTGACTTCTTCTTTGATTTTTGGGAATGTGATTAGCTGATAGAATTCATCTTTGGTAAAATCCTTG
>NZ_GL349422.1:1322483-1330072 GCF_000090945.1 Peptoniphilus sp. oral taxon 386 str. F0131
GGAAATTTATTTCCGTAGGGGAGTGTAGCTCCCCTGTATCAGCTTTAGCTGATATGCTCTCTGCAAGAGCCTTCGGAGAACGCACACACCCTTTAGGGTGTATAAGTGCGCCCTTGTAAACAAGGGATTATTCCTCTGTTTCCATTTCTTCCTCTTGTGTTCCTGTATTTCGATTTTCGCTTTGTTCTCGCTTCTCTATGATTTTTAGGATTTTTTGATTGACTTCTTCTTTGATTTTTGGGAATGTGATTAGCTGATAGAATTCATCTTTGGTAAAATCCTTGCTTTCGGTAAAGATACTTTCAAAGACTGCTCCTTTTTCATAAAGACGTCTATCTCTTTTCTTTCGCTCTTCCTGTTTCTGCTGACTGATGAGTTTCTTTCTTTTGTTTTGTAACTGCTTGATTTCTTCTTCCGCCATTAAGATTTTTTTGTCTATATTTTTCATTTTCTCTTTTCCTCTCTTTCTAATTTTGAGCAATAAAAAAAACAGTAAACCGATTTGATTTACTGTTTCGTGAACTGCTATGTTATAGCTTGTATTTAATTGTTTTACTTCGACAAACTGCAATTTGTCTGTCTCAAAACAATTCGTTTATCATTGTCACAAATAAATCCGGTTTCAATAAAACAAGACCTGCATGCCCCAGTTTAGGCAAAACCTTGAATTCTGTTTGCGGAAAATGCTGATTCATGTAGGCGATATCAAGTTTTCGCTCCTTTTCTTCGCCATCGGCATACCAGTAATGCATTTGCGTATCGACCTTCGGAATGGGCTGTGGAATCTTATAGTTGTTGCATGAGTCAAAAGTTCTCCATAACGTTTTTCTACTGGAGCACTTCAAAACATCTGCAACATATTGAAGATCTTCCTTCGAATATTCATTGGTAGCAAAAGCCTTCTCAAGCAAGCGCACTCCACCTGTCCTGCCCAGCATCATCATGAGATAGTCTCTCAAGGCGATAAAGCGTGTGACAAGCCATGGTAGCTGATATGGTGTAATGCCTCCGTCCATAATGCAGTGTCTGATTGGAATAAGTTGTCCAAGCGTTACCATTAAAGCAACGGAGCCGCCCATCGAGCACCCATATACTGCATACAATTCGGCAATCTCTTCAGCCTGAAGCCACTCATTCAATTCGGCAGCGATCTTCTCAATGCTTGTAAAGTCACTTTCATCCTCAGAATCATATCCGGGAAGAGCCGGAATAATCAGATGATATTTGTTTTTGAGAAGCGGAATTAAATGTTCAAAATAATCCCATCTTACAACAGAAGGATGTATCAGCAGAATTGCTTGTTCATTACCTTTTCCAAATTCATGTATATTCATTAGTCTAATCCATCCTGTGTACAAATTCTAATTTTTCTCTCTAAATAATTAACAATATTATACCATTTTTAAGCCCTTTTTTCCATATCTACTTTTTGTGGTACTTGACAGTTACCTATAAAGTTAAAGTAAACATCGACTTGTTGTTTTCTGTCTTTTCCTTTTCTTCCTCCTGTCGCTTCATGGACTACAACTTTTTCTATATACTCATTTATCATTGGTACTGTCAGTTCATCAATATCGGTATACTTTTCTATCATTTTTAGGAATTTGTCGGTGTCAACTTTTCTCTGATGGTAGCTTTCTATTTCTTGTTCAAAATACTGTATTTGCTTTTCTAAGTCTTGTTGCTCCGTATCATAGGTATTAAATAATCTATCAAAGTGTTTTACAGGAATTTTTCCAAGTGCGTGGTCTTCATATAGCTTTGTAATGAGGGTTGTTAGTTCTTCATTTCTTGAGGACAGTTTTTCTAACTTCTCTTTATCCTCTTGATACTTTTCTTCTCTTTTTTCATCAGATAACTTGTTCATCACTTTTAGAAATTCTTGCTTATCTTCTTTGGCAAAGTCTGTGATTTCTTTGATTGATTTTAAGAGAATTTCATTCACTGTTTTTACTTTGATGTAGTGCATACTGCAAGTGCCTTTTCTGTGTCGGTAATGTTGACATACAAAACAATAATCGCAGTCGTATTTCTTTTCTTTGTGTTCTGCCGGCTCTCTATAACTTAGCTTTCCTCCGCAATCTGAACAGATTAAAAGCCCTGTAAATGGGTGTGAGGTTGTACCGTACTTCGGACTTCTCCTCACTGTTTTTCTTAACCTTTGGGCGTTATTCCATGTTTCTTCGTCAATAATTGCTTCATGGGTGTTTTTGAAGATAATAAGTTCATCTTCTTTTGCCTTTCTTCTTTTCTTGGTTTTGTAATCAAGGCATATTGTTTTACCAAGTACAGTATGTCCCATATATTCTCTTTTTTCTAAAATATAACCTACTGTGGTCGGTGTCCAAAAATACGGGTCTTCTATTCCTCTTTTCTTTGAGCTATGATTATTTTCGGGGTGATGTATTTCTGCATAGGCTGACGGAATAAGGATTTTATCTTTGGTTAGTATATCTGCTATCTGTGTTACTCCATATCCCTCTATTACAAGCCTGTAAATGCGTTTTACAACCTTTGAACTCTCTTTATCGACAAGTAACTCCTGTTTGTTCTTAGGGTTTCTATAATAGCCGTATGAAACGCTTGGAGATACTCTTTTACCCTCTTCCATTCTTGCTCTGAAGATAGATTGTATTTTTCTTGAGGTATCCCTTGCATACCATTCATTCATAATATTTAGAAATGGGGTAAAGTCGCTTTCTGCTTGTTTTTCGCTGTCTATTCCGTTATTGATGGCAATAAATCTTACTCCCTTTTCTTTGAAAAGTATTTCGGTGTAAAAGCCTACTTTGAGGTAATCTCTGCCAAACCTACTCATATCTTTTACTATCACAGTAGATACTTTGTTTTCTTCTACTGCTTTTATCATCTTTTGAAATCCCTCTCTATCAAAGGTTGTTCCGCTTACTCCATCGTCTGTATAGTGATAGATATTTACAAAGCCGTTTCTTTTCGCATAACTTTCAAGTAGTTGCTTTTGATTAGTGATGGAATTGCTTTCTCCTTGCATTTCATCATCACGACTTAAACGCTCATAAAGGGCTGTTTGTCCTGTTCTTTTCGTATTTGACATGAGAATTACCTCCTTTCCAAGTTTTTATTATTTTCTCTGTCCCTATGAGGTTAATCCTTTCGGATCGGTTACACAATAGCTGCTGTGCATTTGCATAAGGTTTGGTTTTACAAAAAATCGAGTCTTGCCACTTCCTGATCCTCCTATAACAAGTACATTTTTATTTCTTGCATACTTTGGATTAGCCGGTCTGCCGTTCATTGTCAATCGTTCAGTTTGAGTAAGCAAGATGTTATTTTGAAACTTTTCATCCATGTACGGCTCAATGTCTTTTTTATTTCCCCATCTTGCCGAGCCGTACTCTCTACCTTGTCTGAACTTCTTGGCATTTTTGCCTTTGGTATAAATAATGAATTTAATTATAGCAGCAACTCCTATTCCTGTCAGTATATCCACCAAATAAATACTTGGGAGAAAACTCATTGTATTAAGCTCTAATATTCCCTGAAATATCCTGTCAATCACATCTCCGCCGGTATAGCTTCTTACATGATGAGAGAAAATATTTCCTAAATAGAAAAATGCAAGATAGGGAATGTTTTGCTTTGCAAACTTTGCCTTATCTTGAACCTTGAATAAGCCTTTGATGTCTTTTAATATCTTATTTATCATGAGTCTTTTCACCTCCAATCAAAAGTAATAGATAGTTCCTGCCTTTCGGTGTTACAAAGGTCTGAATGCCCACTGCACCATTATCGTTTCTACACCATTCCTTTACTTCAAAATATCCCTTGTTGTTCTTGGCATAGGGTAGAAGTCTGTTTTTCTTATCTCGATAAATAAGATTCTGATCTATCAAAAACTGAATGAAGGCTTTTTGGGGGATATGCAGCTCTTTTGCTGTATTTCTGAAATTAGTAAGCAGATGGTTATTCACCAGTTCATCAAAATACTTGGCTTTCGGCTCTAAATCCTCTATTATTTTTTCTTTTTCAGCAATCAGGTGATTGGCAAGGAGTACCGCATTTGCCAATATTTCTTCATTGCTCATTTTTTCTTGGTTCTTGATATATCCTCCATTTTTACGAATACTCGGCAATACCTCTGTGGTTACCCATCTTTTAAAGTCCTTTGCCTGTGGTAACTTGGAAGATAGGATAAGGGCGTATAATCCTGACTCGTTGATAGATACCATATTTCTTCTTTGTCTGCCGTCGTGAAACACGACATCAGCTTTATCATCTATATCCACATGTCTTACCAAAGCATCTCTCGTGTTTGCATAGCCCAGTTTTTCGGCAACTTCTTTTCCGATAAAGAAAAACTCACCGTCTTTTTCCATTACAGTGAGTTTCCCGAATTCCATATTTTCAAATGTTATTAAGCTGCTCATAGGCTCTGCTCCTTTTGTTTATTCTTAACTTTATCCTTAGAAACAGTATTTTTTGCCATCTCCTTAAACTTCTCAATATTTTTGTGAATGGACTCTTTCCTCTCAGCCTTTCTTTCTGATGTTGCAAGAGCATTTTTAAAGGCTTTCTCCATCATTTTCATATCTTTGGCTTGGAAAAATACGGCGTATTTACCTGTTTCTTTATCTTTCATTACCGAAAACTTAACACCGTATTTGTTAAGCTCTTTTTTCAGTTCTTTCAATTCCGCTTCTTCTACCGGTATTTCTTCCAGTTGCCCTTTTTTTACCATATCTTTGAGCTTGACTTGATTTCCGTTTACTTTAACGAGTTTTTCAAGTCCTCCCAGTTTCTCTGCTTCTTTTATCAGTTTTTTCAACAGATTTAAAAGAAGTTTTCCGGTTACTTTAGCAGCCTTAACTTCAAGGCTTAATGTCTTTCTTGCAATTTCTTCGTTAATCACATTCAATATCCTCCTCTCATATCATAGCTTACAAGGGCAGAGTAATGTGCATCTATCCCGCTTGGTGCATTATATGCTGCTGTTAGGACAAATGCTCTGATATTCCTAATCTTGTATTCATTTTCCTTAATAACATCTGACAGATACTCCAAATGCTCTGATTTAAGTTTTCTAAATCTTTCTTTTACTATATGTGCAGGAAGCTTCGTTTGATTGATTGTAACAAACTCTCTATCATCAAGTATCATAATATCTGCCAGTATCTTTAATATCTCATCAAAGTCTTTAACTATAAATTTATTGCCCAACTCAAGATGTTCATAATAGCCTGTCTGTGTTCTTAACTCATCTAAGCAGTTCTGATATATATTTTTGTTTTCTATTTCCGCCTCTCCGTCCATCCTTTTTCTTGGTTCTGAATACTCGGCATCTATGACGGAATGATGGGTGGAATTATATGATGAAATATCTGTAGTAATCTTTGATGAATTATTTGTAGTATTCTCTGGTAATGGTTGGGGCATATTGCCATTTTGCATTGGCAGATTTTGCTCTGTTGCATTGGTGCAATCTGCACTTGTGCATTGGTGGATTTTGCACTTTTCCATTGGTGCATTTTGCCCTAATGCATTAGGCACAGCTTTTTCTAAGGCTTGTAATTCTTCTTTTTTCTTTTTGTTCTCAATTTCAGCATAAAGTTCCTCCAGCTTTTCGGTATTTATGGTGTACCATTTTGTCTTATCTCTTGGATCTTTATTGTAGTTTCCTACGAGTAGAAAACCTGCCTTTTCCAACTTCGCAAAGGTTCTTTTTACAGTATCGAAACTCATATAGTCAAAATCTTTTTCCTGCCATGCTCTTATTGAGTTATATGTCCAACATCTTCCGTCATAGAAGTTATTGCCGGATTTCTTATTTATTTCTATCCAATAGTTTATTTGCTGTAAGATAAGAGCTTCATTTAAACCTATCTCTCTTGCCAATGTCTTATTTGCAACGATAGGTTGTTCATCAAATAAATACATACTCATCTAAAAGCTCTCCTTTCCATGATATTTTTTCACTAAAAAAGACGATAGTTTTTATCTATCGCCCTTGGTAACCATTTTTATGAAATTTTTTATATTGATTTTATGGCTTCATTGATTCCTTGTATAAAAGCTATGATTGCCACTCCAATCATCGGTATTCCGTAAGGACTTAGCAGAAATCCAAGGATAAGTGCTTCTATTGCTGCTTTTGTATCGTGTAGCATAAAGAATGAGCCTATGGCAACAAATACACACATCAGCATAAGCAAATATAGGATTGCAGTTCCTACGCTAAGCAAGAATGTCAGAAAGGCAGTCAAAATGCTTAACAGCAAACTGATTGGGAACAAGATTATTTTTATTATCCATCTCATAAAACTCTCACCTTCCTTGTATCGGAAAGGCTGATGTAATGGCTTGAAATATTTTTACATACCATAAATGCCTCCTTTTAGACCTGATTGTTTGATTTTTACAATTTTAAAAATAAGGATACAGTGCTGAAAGCTCCTATTTATCTGGCTTTTCTCTCTGTATCCCTATTATATCTCAAGCCCATTGCTCTCAAACAATGAATTAAACATAAAATCATTATATTTAGTTTTAGACCTATCTTAAATTACATTGCTCTCAAACGTAGAACAAGGCATAATCGACTGCACAAGAGTTTTAGACCTATCTTAAATTACATTGCTCTCAAACGGATTGACATATAAAGATACAGGGCAACTTGTTTTAGACCTATCTTAAATTACATTGCTCTCAAACGAAGTATCTGAAGAAAGATACAACGAAATAGTTTTAGACCTATCTTAAATTACATTGCTCTCAAACACTATCAGCGCCACTCATATTTATCATTCGGTTTTAGACCTATCTTAAATTACATTGCTCTCAAACAAACAACGGGGTCACTTCCACTTAGCCTTAGTTTTAGACCTATCTTAAATTACATTGCTCTCAAACCTCTATTTAAACTTATATTTTAAATATGTTCTATATACACACGCTATTATACATAACATATCTAAAATCAATAGAGGTCGCATAGGTCTTCATCTATAATATACCTTTTAATGTATTTTAAGTCAAGATTCTCATAATCGGCTTTTCCGGATTCAATGAATAATACTTTAAATTCATTCATAATACAATATTCAAAAAATTCTTTCATTTCACACACCGTTAAAATTTTTTCAATATTTATCAAAATAAATAATTTAATTCCTATGTATTTTCTTAAAACTACCATATATGAAATTAATCTGTCTATTGTATTTCCATAGTCGAAATTAAAATAAAATCCCCCTAATTTTATCAGTTCTTCAACTTTTATATCATCTTCCCGTTCCAACTCAAAATCTCCGCTGAATAATAAATCGTCAAAGAATATATTCAGCTGATTTATTATAATATTTAATTTTTCATATTCTATTTTGGCATTTTCTGTAAGTTCGGACAATAATCTGTTAATAACTTTTTTATTATTCGGGTTTGTATTTAAAAAATCTATAATTATATCAACATTTTTCGATATCAAAATTTCCCTATCATCTTCCGACATAATAAATTTCCCAATATTTCCATTTATCTGTTCATTTAACTCGGTTATTATTTTTCTAAAATATTTTTTGTCTTCTATATACAACTTTATTATATTGGATTTATCG
>NZ_GL349422.1:1330118-1381956 GCF_000090945.1 Peptoniphilus sp. oral taxon 386 str. F0131
ATAAATCGTCAAAGAATATATTCAGCTGATTTATTATAATATTTAATTTTTCATATTCTATTTTGGCATTTTCTGTAAGTTCGGACAATAATCTGTTAATAACTTTTTTATTATTCGGGTTTGTATTTAAAAAATCTATAATTATATCAACATTTTTCGATATCAAAATTTCCCTATCATCTTCCGACATAATAAATTTCCCAATATTTCCATTTATCTGTTCATTTAACTCGGTTATTATTTTTCTAAAATATTTTTTGTCTTCTATATACAACTTTATTATATTGGATTTATCGAAATCAAGCTCCATATTCCAATCCAAGTTTACAATTTTAATCATATAATTACTATCCTCTCATCAGTATCTATTATATCTTTCTTTAAATTGCCAACAATAAGTTTCATATTTGAAAATTGCTTTTCCGTAATCACTAATACCTGAACTATACCTTCAGGAGGTTTATTTTTTTCAATGTTACTCAGTACTGTATCTGCCGTAGTTTTATTCAACACTAATTTGCAATATACAGATTCTTGTAACATTAAAAATCCACTTTTTATTAAAAATCTTCTAAACTCTCTATATTCTCTCTTTTGCTCAGATGTTAAAATCGGCAAATCAAACATTACTAAAACTCTCATAAATCTATAACTCATCCCACATCCTCAATATAGCTAATAAGTGATATATCTCCTTCATTTATAGCTTCCAATACACTTCTACAATATATTCCTATTGCATCATTTAAAGTATATATTTTATTATTTATTTTTACATAATCGGTTAATATGGAAATAATTTCATATTTCTCATCTCTCGAAAAACAATCATGGTTCATCGTTATTACTTTTCTATCTACAAAAATTCTAAGCGGTTCCACCAAATCAGAACCTAAATTGAAGTCATTAAAAATATTATTATGATGAATTCCAATTTGTGTTATATACCCCTGAATAGATATTTCTCTATTTACAATTGATAAAATTATTGAATATCCATAATCCAATTCCGAATTTATTATGCTGTCATCATTCCTTGAAAATTCTCTTTCAAAAAGTGCATTAAAGTAAACTTTTGCGGCATGACCTTCCCTGTTCGTTTCATCGTTAAATTCAATATTTTCTATATATTCTTTTAAGAGCAAATATTCCGATAATTTATTTTCTTTTAATACTGTCATTTGATTTTTTATTTTATTTTTTACTATTGATGTCCACACCAATTGTTTGTTAAATTCAGACCATTTAAATTGATTTCGTATTTTTAAACTTGTATCATGGCTTCCATAGTATGGCATAAGTTCAAATGACGGATTTCTCTTTGAATCACAAAATACAACTTTTATTTTATTTTCAATTAATTTCACCATTAGAGCTGCCGTTATACTTATAGATGTACTTTCAACAATCAACACGGAAATTTCATCTATAAAAATTCTCAATGTCTCCCCATCTTTTCTACAAACCAAATAATTCATTTTATAGTCAAGTTTAGATCTGCTGTCTATTTTTATAATTCTCCAGCCCATATTTACCTCCATAAGTTTTAAGGGCAAAGAAAAATATCTCTGCCCTGTGTTTTAAATATTAAGTATATCTATTTCATTTGAATATAACCCTGTAATTGAACTGTTTATAACTTTAAATTCTTCTAAATTGCTGATTTTCATTCCAATGTTTGAACGTGAATGTTTTAAGCCAACCATTTCAAGTTTATATGTTGTTTGACTATCTGTAAGAACGTTTAATAATTGTAATAACACTCTACATTTATCATTTTTTTCTAATTTTACAAATTTCTTTTTAACATCCATATTGGAAAATATTTTTTCAAAATCACTTAATCTATTGTAAAAAATTTTTTTATTAGCCTTTTCTGCTAATGATTCATAAATGTCCATCAGTTCATCATCGGAAACATTTATTTCATATCCATATTTAATGTCATTTGATATTCTCTTTATCAGATATTCTATTTTATCATCCAATACTATGCTAACTGCATTGTCTATCCAAACTCTGTCGTTTGTTTTTCCACCCAAATAATATAAATATCCATTAATCTTTATGAGAGAATTAACGTATAATTTATCATATATTTTTGTAAAATCTATAAGTTTTGAATTTACTCTATCATTCAAATAATTTTTAACATACTCTTTTATATCGTCATCATTCTTAGATAAATAAATAGGTATTGGAATTAATCTGATTTCTGTCTTTATTAAATTTTTATCACTAAATTTATATTTATATACAGAATAATATGCTATCTTTATCTTAGTGTAACCTCCATACTTAGTTACATCTGATAGAGGTGTGTTTTTAGATGATTTTAACGGCATATATGAACCTGTTTTTGCAATCTTTGCCTTATATATCGTTGCATCATACAATTCTCCTCTTGTAGGATGTACATGTTTTGTAATTCTTACATCATTACTTTTCATCATACGTCCTACTGTTTTAATTGTTTCTGATGAATCCCATGCCTTATATCCATTTCTTTCTACATCAAAACAAAACATATGATTTAAACTGTAATTAGATTTATTTCCCATTTTGTTCTTCTTTATAAAATTCACAGGGTTCTTTGTAAATTTAACATCATAGACATTTCCTACCACAATATTTAAATATGCGTCCTTCGCATGGTGAAAATGATTGACTTCTCTGCATTTTACAAATAGCTTTTGAATATCATTTTTATCTTTTTGTCTACTTGAACCGTATCTGAAATCACTTACATTTTCCGCTTTTACATAACAGATATCACTATCTCCGTAAATTTGTTTTAATACTTCTGCTGTTGCTTTTGTAGATTGTGATGTTTCAACTAATTGTCTTGAAATAAATTTCGCCAATTCTTCATCCGTTAAGTCGGAAGTTCTTATCAATCTTTTGTATTTTTCTTCAGTTATAAATTTTTTAGTATACAAAAAATTCCAAAAAGAATTCATATTTTTTTGAATATTAATATCAATAGGATATACATCTGTCTTTTCCCTATTATATTTTGCTTTTACCAATACTAAATTATTATGAATACTGTCATCTTTGGTTTTACTTCGCGGATAAATATGATCAATGTCATAGCTGTCTGTAAATAATTTATCAAAATCTATTTTTTCTTTACTATATGCACACTTTCCAAGTTGCATAAAATATAAATATAATTTTTTAATTTTAAAGCTGTCCGTATCAGTTGTAGAATCGAATTCCTTAATTAGCTCTACATACTCCGGATCTTTTCTGATAGCTTTATATAACTCTTCAAGATTATGTCTTCTGGAAGATTTTTGAACTTTTTCCTCGTTATGCCTTGTCATTTCTATAAATATTTTTTTAGGGTTATGTCCGATTATGCTAACTATTTCTTCTAAAATTCTTACTGATTGCCAAATTCCTCTTTTAACGGCAGGTGAAACATATAATTCATCAATTAATTCCGATGCGCTTATATCTCTATCTCCAAAATATTTATTATTTATATCATCAATACAGCTGATAAATTCATACTTATTTGAAAGAAGTTCCATTAAATTTTTATTGCTGACTTCCATTGCTTCTAAAATACTTACAGGAAAATTAATCCCATCTGCATCTATATAACACTTAATATCTGTTAATAGTTTTTTAGAAAGTCTTCCCCAATCTGAATAATTTAATTTTGACAGCTTAGATATCTGTTCATCGTTAAACATTTTACCATATACATTTTTAATCTTATTAATTAGGATCTTTTTCTCTCCATGAAATACTGTAATCCAATTTATTATATTTTCCGCTACATTAATGTTGAAATTTTCACCCATTATTTCACACATATCCCTATAAGATTTCATATCTGCGTGAATTTCATTATTCAGTCCGGTCAGTTTTTCTTTACCGTCATTTATCCCGTTTATTCTAAAATATTCAAGTATTCTTTTTTCCGTTACTTTTCTGTTATCTTTCTTTTCAAGAAACAAATCAGTATACATTTTCATCTTCAACTCTATATCAAGCTTCTTATTGCCGTATTGTAAATTATTAAGTTCATTTAAAACCATAAATTTTGAATATATAATTGAATTTTTAGGTAGTACTGTTTCTTCCTTAATATAAGTACACTTGTTGGTTAAATTATTTATAAACTTTTCTGCACTCTTTTCAATATCTACAACATCATTAAAATTCCAAGGAAATATTTTTTCGTTTTTCTTTTTTTCTATCCAAGCAAACCCGTTACCATTTTCAATTCTGTTGTATTCATTTAAAGGACCTACATAATATGGTATTCTAAACTTAATTAATGATATAATTTTGTCTTTAACTGTCATTCCATCTTCAATCTTATTCAAAAAAGGTAAATATTTAGATGCATTATTGAGAATTTGAGTTAGTTCTTTCATTTGCAATTGATATGGAATTACTCCGTTAATCTTTTCTTTTTGCAACGGCAAAAATCTTCCTAATAAAATCTCCGAATTTATATAATCTAATGTTTCAATATCTTCTTTATTTAATTTACCGAATTTTTTCAGGTCTAAATTCTTCGAAAGAAATTTATAAAATTCTTCTTTAGTTGTAGCTGTTCCATTATTAGATAATTTTGAATAATTTACATAGTTAGTCCCTTTATCTTTATCTTCTTTAAGAACTTTATAAACTAATCTGTCTTCTCCTTTATTGTCATATGCTTTATCAATATTTTTCAAAACCTTTTTTAACAGTTTCAAATCCTCTTTATGCTTTTCATAAGATAAAACTTTTGACTCTGAAAGTCCCTTGCCGTCTACTAATATTTGTGAAAGGCTTATAGCATCATAAATTTTTTTGCAAATATCGATTATTTCAAAATATTCTCCATAAAATTGATCAAACTCAGCTATATTTTCTTCATATGAACTATCAAATTGAATTTTCTTAATTTTATTTTCGGCATTAATAAATTCAAGTCCCTGTTCATTTTCTTTTCCAAAAATGTTTTCCATATTTGCAGTCAACCCTAAAGAGAGCTTAAATACATCTGCAAGCTGTTTTTTATAATCTGTTTCTAATAATTGTACTATTTTCTTTTGTTTATCACTTTTTGACAAATTTTTATCTAAAGCAATCTTTTCAATATCTTTCAACTTATTTTCAAATTCAACTTCTATTCCCAAATGTATTTTTAAATATTCAAATAAATCTGTTAATGTATCGTTTAAAGATAAACTTATATTTATATCATTCCCTGCTAATAAAAAATGTCCTCTGTTTTTCAAAATATTATGTATAGCAAGAAATACCGCTCTAACATCTTCTTTATTTCCATTTATAAGTGCTGACCTTAAATGATAAATTGTAGGATATTTTGAAAAAAATACTTTATCATTATATCCTCCCTCCATCTTATCATTAAATAAAATGAAAGTATTTTTCAAACTTCTATCTTCAAAATGAAACTTGCTCTCTCTCAGTCTGATAAAAAATTCAGGATCAATTTTATTTATCTCTTCCACAAAAAGTTCTTCTAATAAATCAAGTCTATATTTTCTACGTTCTAATCTTCTTCTGTTAGATCTGTGTTCTCGTCTATCTTGAGCTGTTGATGCTTCTTCAAATAATCTTGAACCCCACATTTTGTGATTATTGAATTTCAATAACTCATATTTTTCATTTGTAACAGCCCAACCTACCGAACTAGTTCCAATATCTAATCCAACATAATAATCAACATCATTAAACTTAGTATTCAATAGTTGTTTCCCCCTTGTCGTTAAATTTTTATAAACCTATAATGCTTTTTCAACTAATATAATAACACAAATTAATCTTTTAATCTGTTAATCAATAAATTTATTATTTGACAATTTTAATGTTTAAATGTACAATATATTTAAGGTAGTATTTAGACCTATCTTAAATTACACGCAGGTTCAAATAAAAATTTATTCAATTGGCCGAAAGGCAGTCCGATGTGGACAATTTACTTGATGTATTGCATCAAGTTTTTTTATGCAAAAAACTAAAAAACCGACCTATTTCAAGTCGGTTTTTCCAATTTAATCATGGTTTTAAGATATATTCATATTCTTTGACAAATTCACTTATCCAATCCGGTCTTTCAGGATAGTCTTCTTTTTCAAAGGAGTTTAGTTTTTCTTGGAATTGTTCATCAGTAAGTCTATCATCTGATAAAAATTCATAATAGCTCATTACTGCTCCTTCTCCTAAATATAATTTTCCATTTACTTTATATATTACATATATAAGTGATGCATGTCCTGAGCCTACTTCTAAATATTTGCCTTCAGGTATTCCAACTGAATTTTTTGCAACTTTCATAATATCCGCTATGCATGCCATATCTTTATCCGCTTCTGTTTCTATTTCATAATAATAAGCTGCTTTTTCATCAATGAACTTAACAAATATATTCTCCATTTCTCCGCCAATATAAAATATTCTTTCATTTTCTTCTTTTGTTAATGTTTCTTCTCTAAGTTCTTTCACAGAACAATCCAATAAAAATTGAACCATATCTTTAAAGTTATTTAAGTTCTTTTCAGTAGCTTCCGACAACATATTTCTATGTTTTAAGTTTTGACCTGCAAAATCCATTAACCACAACAGTCTTTCATATATCTTTACGTTTGGTTCTACATAGTTTACAGGAAATTCAGAATCATCTCCTCCGCCCATTTCAGCGCCAACTTGCTTACCATATAAAACTGTATCGTGTTTAAGCTCCGCCCATGATGCAAGTGCCGTATTTAAATCTTTAAGCTTCCATGCTTTTGATTGCATAAACTTAGGATAGCCTTCTGCAAAATCCTGATTAAATCCTTTTAATGTCCATAATAATCCGCGATATAAATTACTCATCCAGCTCTTTTCATCAATATGTTTTTCAAGTTCTTTTGTATACTCATATTTTTCTTTAAATTTATCCCATTTAAAATTATTTTCATTATTTAGTACAAGTTCTTCCGCTGTTTTATTTCCAAGTACAGCCATTACATCAACGCCGGAATATATCGGTCTATATGAAGGTTTATCTTCAGTTGCAATATCCACTAAATTTTGCATAAGAACATTGTCTATTACCGCTTTTTGCGGCATAAATCTAAATGATTTTCCTTTATAGCCCTGAATTGCAGGATTTGATAATTTACTAAGGTCATTATAAAAATCTTCTAATATTTTTTCATTTTTAATTTTTTCTAATGAAATATCTTTTCCATAATTTGAATACATTGTTTTAGCAAAAGTCAATACATCCAAATCATCAGATTTCTCAACTAAAAAGTTTAATGAACTGTTTACATCTTCCCATAATTTATAGTTTTCTTTATTTTCAAATAAATTTTTTGTTATTAACATAGCTTGAACTAAATTATCTTTATCAATTATGCCGTCATTATCTATAAAAAATGCCTCTTGTGAAAACAACATAATTACTTTGAAATATTTTTCAAGTTCTTTAGTTCTCGTATAATGTCCTCTTACCTTAAACTGAGAATAATCAACTTTGGCATTTACAAGATTTGAATCTGATATACTTCCCTCTTTGATAAGTTTCATTTCTTCTTTTGCAATTTTCTCGGCAGCTTGTGGAATTTCTATATCGGTTTTCAAGTTTATAAGTTCTCCTGCCACTTTAAAATATGCAATATTCTTGAGTGCGGAGTTTTTAACTGACTCATCATCTGCATTTTCATAGTCTGCTATTGATTTTTCAAGCAAAATCGGAATCAATTTTTCGAAATTAGGTAAAAATTGTTTAGTTTCAACTTCTCTTAATAAGCTGTCATAGAATATATGATATAGATGTAATACGGAATCTGTAGTAACAAAACTTGGTACATATGTATATTCATTCACTTCATAAATTTGGAACGGTTGATCTGAATATCCATTTCCTCCTACTACAAATCCGTTTTCTTCTAAAGCTTTTAACTGTTTTCCTTTAAAACTCATATATTCATAAGGACCTTTGCCATAATTGTATACATTTTTTAAGTTTTTTTCTATTTTATAATCTTCAACTTTAGCAACAATTTCTATTTCTTTAAATTCAGGAACTATAATATCTTCTATATACTCATCTAAAAATGATATATCTTCTTTTTTTACTACTTCTGCATTTTTATCCGTTTTATTTTGATTTGTTCCGGAAGCGTCTTTATCTTTTTTACAACCTACGCACAACAGTGTAATCAATAAAGCTATTAATATATACCTCTTCTTCATTTCAATTCAATCTCCTTCCCTTTTAATTCTATTTTTTTATTTTTCCCATCTGCATTCACGCTTAGGGTACTTCTCTTATCTAATCCGGCTAATTTTTCATATCCATGACTTATATAATCTCTATAGATGGAAAAATTTTTGTAATTATATGCCGCTATAAATTTGTAATTGTCTTTTTCTTCAATAGATATTATTTCAAAAGCTCCATCTTCGTCTATGTCATACAATAAAAATTCCGTAAACGGAAGTCCAAGCCTTGATGCCCTGAATTTCGGTTTCAACTCTAAACCTGAAATATTGTATAGAAAAACTCTATTTGCCATTACTCTATGATGTGGAGATTTTTTATATACTCCAAGTGCAATTTCGTCTATCCCGTCACCATCCACATCACCTGCGTCCAATTTCCAAATATTTATTTTTTTCTTGCCTGAAAAGACAATTTTTTCTTTTCGATTTTCAGATACTATTTCTATAACATTAGCATATTTTGAAAAAATATTCTTATAGACGTTTACTGTAACTTCTTCTCCTTCATTATTTTTTATAGCTATGCTATCGTATAATGTGTTCTTAAATTTCAAAAAAACCAATGCTGATAAAATTAATAAAATTATTCCGATTTTCCTCTTTTTCATATTATAATTATACCCTATTAAAATAATAATCACTATAAGTTTTTAACTGCAATAAAATAGGTTCGATAATAAATCGAACCTATAATTAATTATTTACTTATTTAATTTTTCTGTCAGCAATTTATTTACAAGCTGAGGATTTGCCTTTCCTTTTGATGCTTTCATTACCTGTCCTACCAAGAAACCGAATGCTCTATCCTTACCTGCCTTAAAATCTTCAATTGACTGAGGATTATCAGAGAGAACCTTATCAACTAATGCATCTATTTCTGAAGTATCTGATATTTGAACTAAGCCTTGCTCTTTAATTATATCTTCAGGCTTTTTAGATGTCTCAAACATTTCTCTTAATACTTTTTTACCTGCATTATTATTAATCTTGCCTGATTTAACCGCCTTTAATAAATCTACAAAATCTGCCGGTTCAAATGGAAGTTTAAATTCTTCGTCAATATTTTCAACTCTTCTAAGAACTTCTGTCATAATCCAATTTGATACCATTATAGAGTCGTCAAAATTCTTTGCAACTTCTTCATAGTATTTTGAAAGTTCTTTTGTAGAAGTTAAAACTTCAGCATCATATTCAGGTATTTTATATTCTCTCATAAACCTTTCTTTTTTAGCTTGAGGAAGTTCCGGAAGTTCATCCTTAATTTTTTCAATAAGCTCATCTGTAAGTATAACAGGAGGAAGATCTCCCTCAGGAGCAAATCTATAATCTGCAACTGTATACTTAACTCTCATTAATACAGTTTCATTATTGGCATCGTCCCATCTTCTGGTTGTACGAATTTCATTTTCTCCATTTTGAAGCAATGCAATATGTCTTTGAACTTCAAAATCTATTGCCTTTTCAACTCCTCTAAATGAATTTAAATTCTTAACTTCTGTAACAGCAGTTTTCTTTCCTGTTTCTTCATCAACAACATTTACATTTACATCACATCTGAGTGAACCTTCTTCCATCTTACAATCTGATACTCCGATATAAATTAATGTGTTTTTTAATTTTTCAAGAAATAATCTCGCTTCTTTACCGCTATTCATTTCCGGTTTTGAAACAATTTCAATTAGCGGAACTCCACATCTGTTATAGTCCATTAATGTAGAATTATCTTCTGTATGCAAAGACTTGCCTGTGTCTTCTTCCATTTGTATCTTATAAATACCGACTTTTTTTGAACCTTCTTCAGTTTCTATTTCAATATAACCCTCATTACAAATTGCCATATCATCTTGAGTTATTTGGAATCCCTTTGTCAAATCGGGATAAAAATAATTTTTTCTGTCAAATTTAGATTTTTTAGCAATATTGCAATTTAATGCGAGCCCTGCCATTATTGTATAATTAACTACATTTTTATTCAAAACGGGTATTCCGCCGGGAAGTCCTAAACAAATAGGACAAACTCTTGTATTCGGTTCTCCTCCAAATTGATTTTCACAGGAGCAAAATGCTTTTGTCTTGGTCGACAATTCAACGTGTATCTCAAGACCGACTATTGTCTTATAACTCATTATTTAACACTCCTTTCAAAACCAAGTGCAGCCTTTATCATTTCATTATCTTTAAATCTATTGGCTGTAAGTTCTATTCCAACTGATAATCCGTCTATTTTAGGCATAGGTATGCTTATAGAAGGACATCCTGTCATATTTGCAGGTATTGTAAACAAATCCGCTTGATACATTTCAACAGGACTCATATTATCTTCTATTTTAAACGGAAGTACCGGTACGGTAGGACACATTACTAAATTATGAGATTTAAAAACTTCATCAAACTCATTTTTTATAAGTGTTCTTACTTTCAATGCCTTATAATAATAATCTTCTGCTAAATCAAGACTTAATATATGAGTTCCTATCATTATTCTTCTCTTTACTTCATCTCCGAACCCTTCAGCTCTTGATTTTCTATACATTTCTTCAAATGTATCGTAATTTTCTGTTCTGTGTCCGTATCTAAGTCCGTCAAACCTTGCCATATTTGGAGCTATTTCTCCGTTTACGAGTATATGATATGTTTCAATTACATATTTTAATGAACTCATATCTACTATATCAATAATAGCCCCTGCATTTTTAAATACATTAATAGCTTTATCAAAGTCAGCTTTAACTCTATCGTTTAATTTCATATTCATGTAAAGACTTGGTATTGCTATTTTCATATTTTTCAAATAACTTATTACTTCATCTGTATTTTTAAAATTAAATTCTTCTCTTATAGATGGATTTCCAACTGAAGTTGCATCTCTTTCATCTCTTCCCTCAAGAGCCTTTAAAAGTAAAACTGCATCTTCTACATCTTTTCCAAAAGCACCCGGTTGGTCGAATGTGTTTGCCATAGTTGCAACTCCATATCTTGGAATTGAACCGTAGGTAGGTTTTATACCTACAAGTCCACAAAAACTTGCAGGTTGTCTTGTAGATCCTCCGGTGTCAGTTCCAACTGCAAGAGCACACTCTTCTCCTGCAAGTGCGGAAGCAGAACCGCCTGATGAGCCTCCGGATACCAGTGTTCTGTCTAATGGATTTTTTGAAACTCCGTAGTATGAAGTTTTTGTACTTGCACCCATTGCAAATTCATCCATATTTGTTTTTCCTATAATAACTCCGCCATTAGATTTTATTCTCTCGGATATTACGGAATCATACGGTACAATAAAATTCTCAAGCATTTTAGAAGAACAGGTCATAAGAATATTTTTGACTGCAATATTATCTTTAACTCCAATCGGAACTCCTGATAAGATTCCAACTTCTTCTCTATTCATAAACTTTCTGTCAACTTCTTTAGCTTCTTTTATAGCAGATTCATCACAAACTGTTACATATGCGTTTAAATCCGCCTCTTCTCTTTCAATAACACTTAAATATTCTCTTGTTACCTCTTCGCAGGAGAAATCTCTATTCTTATATCCGTCTATTAATTCATGTGCTTTCAACTTGGTAAGTTTCAAAATATCCCTCCTATTCCACAAACTTTATTATTTTAAAATATCCATATTTTTCATCTAATGTGTTTCTTATAGCATCTTCCTGGCTTAGGCTCGCATGAGCTTCATCTTCTCTTAAATTATTTACAGTATCATTAACCTGAAAAGTTGTTTCAAGATTTTCAGTATCAATTTTTCTTATATTATCTATAAGTTCAAATGTTTCCGAAAAATTTTCTTGAAACTTATCTAATTCATCATCTGTAAAATCAATTTGAGCAATATCTGCAATATGCTTAATTTCACTACGCTCCATATTTTCCTCCTAAAAGTTCTCTTAATTTATTCTCATCTATTATTTCAATGCCTAAATTAATAGCCTTATCGTATTTAGAACCTGCATCTTCACCTGCAATAACAAAATCGGTATTTTTACTTACCGAAGAACTGATTTTAGCTCCAAATTTTATCAACATATTTTCAAGTTCCTTTCTCGGAATTGAAAGAGTTCCCGTTATTACAATTCTCTTATCTTTAAAATATGTCTCTTCATCAGTACTCTCTTCAAATTTAGGACTTACTCCAAGTTCAAACAGTCTGTCGATAGATTTTTCTATATGCTTGTCATTAAAAAATTCCACTATTTCTTTGGCTGTTATAGGTCCAATATCATCTATATCTACAAGTTCATCATACTTTGCATGCCTTAACAAATCAAAATCTTTAAATTTATTTGCAAGATCGTATGCTGTTTTTATACCCACATTATTAATTCCAAGAGAGTATATAAAATTCGGCAACGGTCTTATTTTACTATCGGCTATTGCACTTATCAAATTGTTCGCTCTCTTTTCCTTAAAGCCTTCAAGTTTTAATAAATCCTGTTTTTCCAATTCATATATCTGCGGAATTTCGCGAATATCAAGTTCATTCAGCAGTTTTGAGATCGTCATTTCACTTAAACCCTCAATATTCATTGCATCTCTTGATGCAAAATGAGTAAGTCTTGAAACTAATTGAGGTACGCATGATAGTGTATTCGGACAAAATATATGAACTCCGTCTTTAAACAGTTCCGTGCCGCATGACGGACAATATTTCGGCATTTCTATTTCAATTGTTTCTTCTTCAGTTGGAAGTGCTCCTAAAATTTCCGGAATTACGTCATTTGAACGTCTTAATAAAACTCTCCCGTTTATTCTGATTTTCTTTTTTAAAATATCATCATAGTTATTAAGTGTTGCTTTTTTTATCGTTACTCCGCCAATTTCAACCGGTTGAAGAATTGCAGACGGTGTAACTTTAGAAGTTCTTCCCACATTCCAAACTACATCTAATAACTTTGTAGAAACTTCTTTCGCCTCAAATTTATATGCTATTGCCCATCTTGGAAATTTATTTGTAAATCCAAGTAAGTCTCTGGTTTCCATATCATTTATTTTTATAGTTACCCCATCAATCAATATATCAAGTGATTCTCTAATAGAACCTATTTTTTCTATTTTTTCTATAACTTCATCTAAATTTTTACAAATATAATTGTTCTCGTTCACTCTAAATCCGTTGTCTCTTAGAAATTTTTTCATTTCTGAATCATCTCTAAATCTGTCATCTTTAATATATCCGACATTATAAAAAAATGCGGTCAAATTTCTTGATTTTGTAACTTTCGGATCTAAGTTTCTCAATGCTCCTGCCGCTGCATTTCTTGCATTTTTTAACTGCTCGTCATGAGTTCTGTTAAATTTTTCAAGTGAACTTAACGGCATAAGTCCTTCGCCCTGAACTTCCATAAGCCCTTTATACGGTATTTCAAGCGGAATTGAATAAATAGTTTTTATTTGAGGAAGTATCTCCTCTCCTATGAATCCGTTCCCTCGTGTAGATGCCATTTTTAAATAGCCGTCTTCATAAGTTAAGTTTATAGTAAGTCCGTCAAATTTAAGTTCTACTACATATTTAAGATTTTCTATATTTTTTCCGCTTGCTCTATATGATTGCAGAGCTTTTAGATTCCTCTCATGCCATGCTCTGAGTTCTTCATAACTTTGAGCTTTATCAAGTGAATATAGAGGTGCTATGTGAGTATGCTTTTCAAATTTTGACAGCACCTCCCCTCCAACTCTTGTAGTGGGAGAATTCGCCAATATAATTTTATTTTCATCTTCAAGCTTTTTTAACTCATAGTAAAGTTCATCATATTCAGCATCACTCACAATAGGGTCATCTAATGTATAGTAATGATAGTTAAGTTTATTTACTTTATCAATGAGCTCTCTAATTCTATCAATTATTTCCATATTCTCATTTCACCAAACTTATCGGAGCAAGTGAGAGCATAAGTTTTTTAAGACCCTTACCCTCAAATGAAATAACAATTTCAAAATCGTCATTCTTGGAAGTCTTCGAAACTATCATTCCTTCTCCCCATTTTTTATGAACTATTTTATCTCCAACTTTAACATCAACATCTGTTTTCTTTTCTTTTTTCGGAACACTTTTCACTCTATTTGCATTATAGCTTATGAAATCACTTACTTCAACTAAGTTCTTTTTAGATTCATATGTTTCCTTTTCAGGAATAATTTTTGTTATTGTATCTTCCATTTCTTTTATAAATCTCGATTCTAAGCAAGGTGATGTTTTTCCATATAGAGTTCTCGTCTGAGATGAACTTATATATAGATATTTTTCCGCTCTTGTAACTCCTACATAACAAAGACGCCTTTCTTCTTCAATATCCTCTTCATCATCAAGAGCTCTTGAAGTCGGAAATAATCCCTCTTCCATTCCAACCAAAAAAACTATTTTAAACTCAAGTCCCTTTGCCGAATGAATGGTCATTAATTTCACCGCCGATGCATCCGGACTCGTCTTGTCAACATCGGACAAAAGACTTATTCCGGATAAAAATTCTTCTAAATTTCCAAGCGGATTATTTCTTTCAAAATCAACCGCAGTTGATATCAATTCCTTTATATTATCAATTCTGCTTCTCGCTTCAACGGTATTTTCCGCCTCAAGATCAGATATATAGCCGGATTCATAAATAACTTTTTCAATTAACTTTGAAACGCTCAACTCCTGAGCATTTAATCTCAACAAATTGATTAAATTTGCAAATTCTTTTACATTTTTCTTAGATCTCAAATTCAGCTGTTCATTTTCTTCTATGCCGTCTATTACACTGAATAAGCTGATAAAATTTTCATCGGCATATTTCGACATATCTTCTATTGATTGAGCTCCTATGCCTCTTTTCGGCACATTTATAATTCTATTTATAGCAACATCATCAGCAGTATTTTGAATAACTTTTAAATACGCTATTATATCCTTAACTTCTTTTCTGTCATAAAATCGAAGACCACCCACAATTTTATATGGAATTTTTTCTCTTATAAGAGCCTCTTCAAATCCTCTTGACTGAGCATTTGTTCTGTATAATATTGCCATATCCGAAAAGGCGTGTCCTTTATAATTAAGTTGAAGCATCTTTGTCGTAACAGCCTGTTCTTCTTCCTGTGAGTGCCTAAAAACTCTGTATACAACGTCTTCTCCTACTCCATTATCAGTCCATAAATTTTTGTCTTTTCTGTTTCCGTTATTTTTTATTACAGAATTTGCAACATTAAGTATCTTTGAAGTTGATCTATAATTTTGTTCAAGCAATATTACCTTAGCATCTTTAAAGTCCTTTTCAAAATTCAATATATTGCTGATATCAGCACCTCTCCATTTATAAATCGACTGGTCATTATCTCCTACTACAGTCAAATTTGGACTTGCATTACAAAGAAGCTTTATGAGCCTATACTGAATCATATTTGTATCCTGATATTCGTCAACAAATATGTACTTAAACTTATCCTGATAATAATTTTTAATATCTTCATTATTTTCAAAAAGTTCAACAGTTTTTATTAATATATCATCAAAATCAAGAGCATTATTATCCTTCAGCTTTTTTTCATACAAATTATAAATTTCTCCAACATTTCTATTGAAAAAGTCCATGTAATTTGCGTTTATAAATTCATCCGGCTTTATATCCTGATTTTTAAGCTCGGATATTTTTGCAATTATACTCTTATTTTTATACATTTCCTTGTTTAAATTAAGTTCCTTTATACAATCCCTTATGACAGTATTTTGGTCATCTCTGTCATAAATTGAAAAATTTGAGGAATAATCAATTCTCTCTATATTTCTTCTCAAAATTCTAAGACAAATAGAGTGAAATGTACCAATCCACATTGCATCCACATTTACATCTATGAGTTTTGCAACTCTCTCTTTCATTTCATTTGCAGCTTTATTAGTAAATGTAATTGCCAATATACTTGACGGATATACTCTCTTTTCATCTATCAAATATGCTATTTTATTAGTTACAACTTTTGTTTTTCCGGAACCTGCTCCCGCCAAAATAAGAACAGGTCCTTCTGTTTTTAACAACGCTTCACTTTGCTTGTTATTCAAATCTCTGTAAATCATTTTTTCACCCATTATAGTACTATAAGTTCTTTAACTATCTCTGAAGCCATTATAATTCCGCATACCGGCGGAACAAAGGACATTGAACCCGGAATTGATGCTTTTTCAAGCTTAAATTTGGTATTTATAGGTTCCTCCCTTGAATATACTACCTTCAGTTTTTCTATTCCTCTATTTTTCAGTTCTCTTCTCATAACTCTTGCAAGAGGACACACACTTGTCTTTTTTATATCACTGACTTCAAGCATTGCAGGATTAATTTTATTTCCCGTACCCATTGCTGAAATCAACTTATGGTTATTTTCATAGCATATCTTGGCAAGTAATATTTTTACACTTACAGTGTCTATTGCATCAGCTATATAATCATAGTTTGAAAAATTAAATTGTGAAATAGTATCTTCGTTTAAATTTATATGATATTTTTCTATCTTTACCATAGGATTTATAGATATGAGCCTATCATACATGGCATCCGTTTTTTTCATTCCAACTGTATTTTGTGTCGCTATTACTTGCCTGTTTATATTTGTCACATCTACAATATCCCTATCTACTATACCTATTTTTCCTATTCCGGCTCTTATAAGTGCCTCACACAAACTTCCGCCGACACCTCCAAGTCCAAATACGAGAACCGAAGAATTTTGAAGTCTGTTTATATTTTCTCTTCCTATTACCATTTCACTACGATTAAAAATTTCCACAACTACCTCACGTAAAAAGTGAAGGTTCCCCTTCACCTAATTAACTTCTATATTAGCAAGCTTAGAGTCAACAATATTACCCTTAATATTTAAAATTTGATCGAGTTTATAACTATTTTTAGTTTTTATTGTTATTACACTACCCGACTCAACATGCTTACTGTCCGAAACTAAAACTCTTATTTCAACTAAATTTCCATCACTTTCAGATGTTATTGAAATAACTTTTCCCGTCATTTCTACAATATTAAAATTTGTATTGACAGTACTACTTGCATTTGAGCTCAAAATTGTAATATATATAATCTCTCCGTCCTTTATCTTAGCAGATACATTTTTATCTTTTAAAGTAGATAATTCAGGCGGATTATAAAGTCCGTTAGGATCGACTACAACCACATTTTGAATATTCATTTTATATTCTTTATCAGAAATAGTTATACTGCCATATTGTTGTGCAGATTCTGCAACTACATTACTTACAATTCCGCTTACATCATCAATTTTTAATTCCGAATCGTCTTTTTTATCATTTTTAGAATTAGACTCCAAATATGTTAAAGCTCTATCTGCTATAACTGCAACTTCAGCTCTTCTTATAAAGCTGCTACCATTAAATTTGCCATCACTTCCGGTATCGGAATAGATACTTGCTCCAACTAAATTTGCAAGATATCCCTTTGTCATTTCAGCTACATTGTCCAAATCGGAATGTTTTAAAAGACTTCTATCTCCATTTCCGTCAAAACCGAATGCTCTTCCGAAATACACCGTTACTGAATTTCTATCAGGATAAACTGTATTTACTGCTTTTAAAAAACCTTTTTCATTAGCCGATTTAATAGTATTAATTGTTATTGAGTTAATTGACAAATTATAACACACGGCTTCTAATGCCCAATTCGGAACGCCTTGCTGAAGTGCTTCCGCTTCATATTTATCTCTGGAAGCTTTCAGTTCTTCTGCAGAAGGATTTTTTATATTCTTAATAACTTGCATTACTTCTAAAAAGCTGACCGCTCTATAAGGCTTAAAAGTATTGTCGGGATATCCGCCGAAAACTCCTCTATTTGATAACTTATCCAAAGAAGAATACACCCACGAATAGGCTCCATTTTGTTCTACATCACTAAAAGCTTTTGCATATACTGTATTTGAAATTAAAACTGCCCCAATTAAAGTTGCAGCAAATATTTTTTTAGTATTTTTTGTCATAATAACCTCCAATGACTATTATAACATAAGCATAGCTCATAAGAAATAAAAATGCTCTATATTAGCTGTAATTAAAATAATTTTCAGCTAATATAGAGCATAAAAAATCGCAAGGTAACTTGCGATTTTAAATTCATTAATTTTCTAAATTAATATTTCCGAAAAGATCTCCGATAGTTGTATTAAATTCTTCTTGTTTTGGAGCTTCAACTTTTTCTTCAACTACTTCTTCTTCAACTTTTTCAACAACAGGTTCTTCAGAAACAACTTCTTCAACTACTTCTTCAGGCTCTTCATCTTCAATCAATGCTTTCATTGATAGAGAAATCTTTTTGTTTTCTTCATCAATGTCAGTAATTTTAACTGTAACTTCTTCGCCCATAGTAAGTTTATCAGCAGGCTTTTCAACATGTTCTTTAGATATTTGAGAAACATGTAGAAGTCCATCTACTCCTGATTCAAGTCTTATAAATGCACCGAATTCAAGTAGGTTTACTACTTTACCTTCAACTACATCTCCAACTTGTGTTGTACTTACAAAAATATCCCATGGTTTTTTAGTAGTTTGTTTTAAGCCAAGAGCAATCCTATTCTTTTCTTCATCTACTGTTAAAACTTGAACTTCTACTTTTTGTCCGGGTGCTACTACATCAGCAGGATGTTTTACTCTGTTCCAAGATAATTCTGAAATGTGAATTAGTCCGTCTACTCCGCCTAAATCTATAAATGCGCCGAAATTTGTAAGTCTTTGAACTGTTCCTTCTATTACATCGCCTTCTTGTAAAGATTCATAAACTGATTTTCTCTTTGCTTCTAATTCTTCAGCTTCTACATTCTTTCTTGATAAAACGACTTTTCTCTTTGATTTATCAAAATCTATAATATCACATACGAATTCTTGACCAACATATTTTGACAAATCTCTTTGGAACCTAACTGATGCATGTGATGCAGGAATAAATGCATTTACTCCATTAAATTCAGCAGTTAAACCGCCCTTTACAACTGATTTAACTTTTGCAGTTACTCTTTCCTTGTTGTTGAATTTTTCTTCAACTTCGTCCCATACCTTAATGTTTTCCACTCTCTTAGATGAAAGTACAACATTGCCATCGCCATCATCAATCTTTAATACATAAACTTGGATTTTATCTCCCGGTTTAAATAAGTCTGATGGTTTAACTTCAGGGTCGTTTGAAAGTTCTTCTCTTGAAATTATTCCATCGGATCTGTATCCGATATTAACCATAACCTCATTTTCGTTTACGAAAAGTACTTCACCTTCAACTACCTCTCCTCTTCTAATTTTCTTAAAAGAGTTTTCAATCGCTTCCATCATTTCATTGTTGTCAAAATTTTCCATACTACTAACAGCCTCCTTGATCACCGAATCAGGTGTGGATGCACCCGCGGCAATACCTATTTTATTAAATTTTTTAAATTTACTATATTCAAGGTCCTCTATCGACTCTAATAAATATACATTTTTACAGTGTAGCTTTGCAACATCAGCAAGTTTTTTAGTATTGGAACTGTTTTTTCCTCCAAGTACAATCATAGCTTCTACTTCTTTTGATAATTCCAATACACTCTGTTGCCTATTTTTAGTTGCACTACATATAGTATTATAAACTAAAACTTCATCTTTTGAAATATCTTTTATAAGATTTATTAATTTTTTATATCTTTCTTCATTGTTTGTAGTTTGCGATACTACACAAAGTTTTCCATCGGGAATTTTTTCAATATCAGTTTCATTTTCTATTATAGTTGCACTATCATTACAATATGAATTTATCCCTATAATTTCAGGATGTTCCTTCATTCCGAATATAACTATATTATACCCTTTGTTATAATTCTCATTTACTATATCATAAATCATAGATACCTTTTTACAAACACAGTCAACTATCTCATTATTTGAATTTTTCAGTTTATCTATTACCGACTTATGAACACCGTGAGACCTTATTATAACTTTTGAATTTTTAATTCCATCCACATTATCTATCTGCTTAACCCCAAGCTTGCGTAAATCGTCTACTACTCTTCTGTTGTGAACTAATTCTCCTAAAGAATATACTCCCTCATCAGCATTATCTATAGCAAGCTTTACAGCTCTTTTTACTCCGCCGCAAAACCCTGCATTTTTTGCAACTGTTACTTTAATTTCCATCAACTCCATTGTAAATGGTTTTCAATATATCAGAAGCTATACTCTCATATTGCTCTATATTTTGTTTTTCCAAATCTCTTATATCAATTGGCTCTTTTATAACAAGTTTCATTTTTTTAAACAGCTTATAATTTCCATCAATATACATCGGAACGATTAATGTTCTTGCCCTATGCGCTATCATAGCAACGCCTGGCTTTGCCATTGAATAATCTATTTTTCTTACTCTTGTTCCCTCAGGAAATATTCCGACAATCTCACCATTTTTTAAAATTCTGAGCGCATTTTTTACAGATTTTACATCTGCTGTCTGTCTATCAACCGGAAAAGCTCCCATTGCCTCTATAAACTTTCCTACAAGCTTATTTCTCCAAAGCTCTTTTTTTGCCATCCAGTATATCTTATGTTTTAAACAAGCATCTATAAAAGCAGGGTCCCAATTACTCTTATGATTGGGACATATCAAAAGAGGTCTATCTTCAGGCAAATTTTCAATCCCTATTACCTCAAATCCAAAAAAGATTTTAAAAAAAACGAATAAAATAAATCTGATTATCCTATAAAACATTTTTACCCCTTATAATATCTAACATATAATCAAGTGTCTGCCTTAAATCCAAATTGCTATTATCTACCAAATACGCATCATCAGCTTTTTTTAGCGGTGAATTTTCTCTGTGAGAATCATTATAATCCCTATTAATTAAATCTTCTCTTATCATTTCAAAATCCGCAATTTCTCCCTTTTTTAAAAGCTGTTCATATCTTCTTTTTGCCCTGATATCAACCGTTGCTGTTAAAAAAAACTTATACTTTGCATCTTTAAGGACAACAGTACCTATATCTCTGCCCTCCATTACGACAGAAATTTTCTTTGCAATTTTTTGCTGTATAAAAACTAAAAATTCTCTCACAAATTTATACTTAGAAATATCGGATGCCATTTTAGAAATTTCTTCAGTTCTTATATTTTCAGAGATATCATCTCCATCAAGATAAATCTTTCCATCTTTATAATCAATATCCGTCTCTATAAGAAGTTTTTTTATGTCTTCTTCAGTTATTGCCGAATTTTTTTTCGCCTTATATGCTATTGCTCTATACATAGCTCCCGTATCTATATACGAAATGTCAAGCTCCTTTGCCAACATTTTTGCTACTGTACTTTTCCCGCTGCCCGCAGGACCGTCTATTGCAACTGAATACATTATTCCTCCATAAAAAAATCACTGAAATATCAGTGATCTCAAAATTATTCTTTTCAACAAATAGTAATACCCTTCACTCTTTAAGAAACACTTAATCTACGCTTAATATTATAACTTAACATATATAAAATAACAAGCTGATTGTTTACATAATATTTAAAAGCAGGATAATATGTGTGCTGAAATAAGCTCAAATTTTTTTGAAATACTTCCACTGAAAATCATTAAAAATCTAAATGAACTTATAAAAATAATACAAAAGGATAGGTTCAAATATTTAATCCTATCCTCTATATTCTTACCAACCTCCGCTGGCACCGCCACCGCCGGATGAACCGCCTCTACCTGAAAAACCGCCACCAAATGAACCGCCGCCTGATGAGCCTCTAAACGAACCTCCACCAAAAAAATCATGGCCATGATATCTGCGTCGCTTTCCTTTTTTTCGAGGTTTAATCATATTTGATGTAATTACTATCAATATAATAATTACAAATATAATCATATCCTCGCTGAATGTTAATTCATCTTCATTTTTATATTCAGAATATTCCAAGTATTCACCATACATCGGTTGTTTTATATTTTCAATTTCAACTCCATACTCTTTTGCATAATGTGACAGTATTTCATTATAACCTTCCATTATTCCATCTTGATACATTTTGGATTTGTCAGATTCATCACTGTTTCTTTTGAAAATTTCCGCCATATTTCTTATTGTTCTTGATGCATAAGCATCCGGTATAAATCCTTCAGCTCCGTATCCCGTTTCAATCCTCATTTTTCTGTCATCAATGGCAAATAAAATCAAAACTCCATTGTCTTGTTTTTCATCACCTATTTTCCATTTTTCAAACAACTTTGTAGCATACTGCTCAATATCATAATTTTCAAGAGAATTTATTATTACAACTGCAATTTGTCCCTTTGTCTTATTCTGCAAATCACTATTGGTGTTGTTTATATATTCTATATTTTCATCACTTAAAATATTAACCTCATCATATACACAACCTCTTGCAGCTGATGGAGATACCAATATTTTATCTAATGATGCTGCGGCAAATACATTTGTCGAAAATAAAAGCAAACAAACTGTTAAAAATATAAATCTCCTAATGTTTTTCATGGTCTTATCCTCTAAAATTTAACATCCGGTGCTTGTTGATCTTCCGGATTAGCCTCAAAATATCCCTTTTTTTCAAATCCAAAAGCTTTTGCAAATAAATTCATCGGAAAAGATCTCACAACTTCGTTGTACTCCTTAACGGTTTCGTTATATCTTCCTCTCTCTGTAGCTATTCTATTTTCTGTTCCCTCTAATTGAGCTTGTAAATCCAAGAAATTTTGATTTGCTTTAAGCTCCGGATAGTTTTCAACTACTACATTTAATTTTGATATTGCACTTGTTAGTTCATTATCCGCTTTAGAAAGTTCTTCGGGATTTTGTGCATTTTGAACTTTATTTCTCGCCTCTACTACTTTAAGGAATGTTTCTTCTTCATGAGACGCATATCCTTTAACAGTTTCGACTAAGTTCGGAATTAAATCAGCACGCCTTTTTATTACCACTTGAACTTGTGAATATGCTGCATCAACTTCATTATCAAGTGTTACAAGTTTATTGTACTTCGGAACTAACAATCCTCCAACAATTACAACTACTGCTAAAATAAAAACTATAATTTTCTTCATTTTATGCCTCCTGCTTAATCTTTACAATTTTCATTTCAGAAATTGCATTATTAACAAGTTCTTCTACATTAAGCGGTTCTTCAGACTTTTCAATATCGGATAATCTCGGTTTTAATGAAGGATGTTTCGGTAAGAATACTGTACAGCAATCTTCAAATGGAAGTATTGATGTCTCGTATGTTCCTATTTTTTTAGCTATATCCATAATATCAACCTTATCTAAACCTATCAAAGGTCTAAATATAAGTCTATCCGTTATCCTATTTGTTACGTTTAACCCGTCTATTGTCTGAGATGCAACCTGTCCTAAATTTTCACCTGTTATTATCGAATTATACCCATTTTTATCAGAAATCTTCTCTGCAATCCTCATCATAAATCTTCTTGATATTATAGTCATTTCATCTTCCGGACAATTTTTATTTATTTCCTTTTGAATCGGAAGCAAATTTACTGAATATATTGTAAGATTTCCCGTATATGCCGATAAAATCTTCGCAAGGTTATGAACCTTTTCTTCAGCCCTATCCGATGTAAAAGGATATGAGTGAAAATGAAGAGCATCTATTTGTACTCCTCTTTTTGCCATTAAAAAACCTGCAACCGGTGAATCTATTCCTCCCGATAATAACAACAGCCCTCTGCCGTTTGTTCCAATCGGAAGTCCTCCGTGCGCCTTGTATCTTTGAGTATAAAAATATATATCTTCTTTTACATCGCAGTATACATATAAATCAGGATTGTGAACATCTACTTTAAGCTCTGTATTTTTAAGTACTATTCCCCCAATTTTATTATTTACATCCATTGATTTTAATTCATAATTTTTATCCGCCCTTTTTGTATGTGCCTTAAAAGTTTTGATATCTGAATTTTTCTCCATAGCTTCTTTTACAACTTCAAGCACAGCTTTCTCAAATTCATCCGAATTTCTCTTTATTCTTATACAAGGACTTATATATACTATTCCAAACACATGCTGAACTCTTTTTATTATACTTTCAAAAGATTCATAATCTGCAAGTATATAAATTTTCCCCATATCATTAAATATTTTTTCATAACCTATATCTGCTATTGCTCTTTTTACTTGTCCTACTATTTTGTCTATAAAATTTTTTCTGTTTTTCCCTTTCAGCATTACTTCGCCAAGGCTTATACTTATAACTCTATCCACTTAATCACCTTTTCATTATACTTCTAATTTCATTAACATAAAATTTCAATCTGTCTATAAATAAATCTATATCTTCAATTGTTATATCTTTTGAACTGCATATTCTGATTGTTCCTTCAGCATATTCTCTCTTAATTCCCATTGCCTCAAGCACATGACTCTTATGTGTTCCATTCGATGTGCAGGCGGATGCGGTTGATACATATATTTCATCCTGTTCTAAATAATGCAACAACACTTCCGCTCTTGTATCTTTAATCGACACCGAAACTATATATGGTGATGAATTTTCAGGAGTGTTAATTTTTATATCATCTATGGTATTTAATGAATTTATCAAATATTTTTTTATTTCTACAGCATGATTGTGCTCCTTAGAGAAATTTTCTTTTATAATCTTAGCCGCAATCCCGAACCCAAGTATCCCCGGTACATTTTCAGTTCCGGATCTGAGTCCGCTTTCCTGTCCTCCCCCAATTACAAGAGAATTTATCTTTATATTTGATTTTAAATATAGTGCTCCTATTCCCTTAGGACCATAAATTTTATGACCGCTCATAGAATACGAATCACAACCTATTTTTCTAAGATCCACATCTATCTTTCCAATAGCTTGAACCCCATCTATGTGAACAAGCACATTTTTGTTTATAGATTTAATTTTTTTGACTATTTCTTCGATAGGATTTACAGTTCCAATTTCATTATTTACATGAAATAACCCAACTACTATCGTATTGTCATCTATTTCCCTGTACAAGCTGTCTAAATCTAAATTTGCATTTTCATCTACACCTATCTCTACTACTTCAAAACCCCTATCAACATAACTTCTAAGTTGTTCAAGTACAGATGCATGTTCTATCTTTGTTGTTATTATCTTATTTCCAAGTCTTTTATTTTTATTTATAAATCCATGCAACGCAATATTATTACTTTCAGTTCCGCCGGATGTAAAATATATTTCACTCGGCGATACATTTACAAGCCTCGCAAGATTTTCTCTTGCAACATCAATCTTTTTTTCTATTTCATGCCCAAACCTGTGCAGTGACGACGGATTTGCAAAGTCATCTTTAAGTGCGGAAACAACAGCTTCAACTACTTCTTCCCTCGGTTTTGTAGTTGCACAATTATCTAAATAAATCATACTATCTCCTTTAATAAAATTAACCCTTATTTCACTATAATAGCTAATTATTGTCAATATAAACATTATAGAGTACAATTAAGATAATTTAAAGTGTGGTGAATAAAAAAATGAAAGAATTATTATTTGATTTAGAAATTAAAAATGAATACATATTGAAAAATTTTAAAAATAGTATTGTACTTGATATAGAAACTACAGGACTGTCAAGAAAATACGATGCAATTTTTTTAATAGGAATAATAGAAATAGAAAAGAATACTAAAACAAAACTGCTATTTGCAGAAAATTTAAAAGAAGAGTTAAATTTACTTAAATCTCTAAATTTAAATGGAAAAAATATCATCACATACAACGGAAATAGATTTGATATTCCGTTTATAAACTCAAAACTGACAGAATATAATCTAAGTCCTCTATCAATTAACAGCTTTGATTTATACAATTATGTAAATAAATTTAAACATATATTAAATTTAAAAAGCTACAAACAAAAGAATATAGAAGAATTTTTAAACATAAATAGAAGTGACTTTATCAGTGGTGGTGAAGTTTGTAACAACTACAAAACTTATTTGCAAACCAAAAATGAAATGCTGCTCCATTCAATTTTAAAACATAACAAAGACGACGTTGAATGCCTCTTAAATTCACTTGAAATCATAAATTATATAGAAAATAAATCAATTTTTTATGTAGATGAGCATAAATTTATAATTGAAGATATATTTTTTGATAAAAATTTTTTAACCATAAAGGGAACTACAAGCTACAATAAAAACTTAAATTATAATCTTTTTAATAAAAATTTAGAAATAAGAAACAAAATTTTTTCATACACCATTGAGATACGAGAAGATTATTATAGCAAAGATAAAAAATGTAAGTATATTCTCTCAAGCGATTATTACGATATAGAAAATAAAACGGAATTTCCTGCTCCAAGAGGAGTTTATCTTTTATATTTAAACAATATTTTATTTGAAAATATATTAAATCTATCTAAAACTCTTACTCAACAAATTATACAATAAACCGTCTTGAAAGACTTTAATTTTTAATATACAATATTTTCAGGAGGGATTTTATGACACCACATATAAATGCTAAAGATGGAGCTTTTGCTAAAACAGTTTTAATGCCAGGAGATCCGTTAAGGGCAAAATTTATTGCAGAAAATTTTTTAACAGATGCCAAACTTGTAACTAATGTTAGAAATATGCTTGGATATACAGGAGCTTACAATGGAAAGGAAGTTTCTGTCATGGGAAGCGGAATGGGTATTCCGTCAATAGGAATTTATTCTTATGAGCTCATTAAATTCTATGGAGTTGAAAATTTAATCAGAGTCGGTTCTTGCGGAGCTTACAGTAAAGACTTGGAACTATTTGATATTGTACTTGCACAAGGGGCATCTACAAATTCAAATTATCAAAGCGGATATAATTTAAACGGAAACTATAGTGCGCTCGCAGATTTTGATCTTTTATTAAAAGCATACAATTCAAGTTTAAAACTTGGCATTACTCCTCATGTAGGAAATGTACTATCTTCAGATATCTTCTATCATGATAATCCTGAAGAATGGAAAAATTGGGCTAAAATGAATATTCTTGCAGTTGAAATGGAAAGCTATGCTCTTTATGCAAATGCACAAAGACACGGTGCAAAAGCACTGACTATACTAACCGTTTCAGATTCTCTTGTTACTCATAAAGAAACAACATCGGAAGAAAGAGAAAAATCATTCACTAATATGATGGAAATAGCACTTAATATCTAAATTGTAAATTTTGTCTCGGAGGTTGTAATGAATAATCTAAATAGAAATCAAATTAAAATGATTGCTTCTATACTCGTTATCCTCCTAATTTTTATTGCTAAAATATATATAGACAACGAAAAAAGCAAATCAGAAAATATAGATAGCTCTGAAAATCTAAACGAAGTACTAACTCTATCACAAGACATTAAAACACAAGATGAAAATACGACAATATATGTTCACGTCTGTGGCAGAGTTAAAAACCCGGGACTTATAAATCTTCCTGCAAATTCAAGAGTTATTGATGCCGTTAATGCGGCAGGCGGTATGTATGATGATGCTGATATTGATAATATAAACCTTGCAAAAAAATTAAATGATGAAGATAAAATTTACATACCGGTATTCGGTGAAAATACTGACTCCGAATACATCTCGGAAAATAAAAAAATAAACATTAACACGGCGGATATGCAGATGCTGACATCTCTACCCGGAGTCGGAGAAAAAACGGCTAAAAAAATAATTGATTACAGAACAAAAAATCAATTTAAAAATATAGAAGATATAAAGAGCGTTTCCGGATTTGGAGAAAAAAAGTTCAATGCAATTAAAGAACTTATTACAGTAAATTAAAATAATGCTTGAAATTATTAAAATTTTTTGTTAAACTATACCTTGTTATTGTGAATAGTAATTTAGGGGTATAGTTCAGTGGTAGAACATTGGTCTCCAAAACCAAGTGTCGTGGGTTCAAGTCCTGCTACCCCTGCCAAATAAACCTTGTATAATACAAGGTTCTTTTAGGACTTGTAGCTCAGGTGGTTAGAGCGCACGCCTGATAAGCGTGAGGTCGGAGGTTCGAGTCCTCCCAGGTCCACCATAAAACTTAGTGCGAAAGCACTTTTTTTATTTCAAATTTTATTATATAAAAAAATCCGATGCAGAGCATCGGATTACTTTTTTAATTAAATTAACCTTTTAAAAGCGGACTTATCTTCTTATAGACAAGTATTGTTACAATGGAAACTACAAATCCCTTAATTAGATTAAACGGAATAATAGAATAAATCATCATAGTCCATAAACTGTTTATTTTAGGAGTGATTGCAGAACCTGCTCCTATTATCGCTTCCATAGGCATAAATAATTTTGCATAAAGCGGAAATATAAAGAAATAGTTTGACACAACAGCACTTGCTGTCATAAGCAATACTCCGACTGTAAGCCCGATAATCGCATTTTTAAAGGTCTTATTACCTCTGTATATAACCCCTGCTGTAACTGCAAATATACTTCCAACTATAAAATTTGATAAAGGTCCTATACCTCCTGTATGTGTTCCCTGAATCAAAATGTGAAGTACATTCTTTAAAGCTGAAATAGCAACTGCCGCTACAGGTCCCATTGTGAAAGCTCCAACTAAAATCGGCAAATCTGAAAAATCAAATTTCATAAAACTTGGTGCTACAAATGCAAGCGGAACTTGAAAATACATAAGTACAAATGCAACTGCACCAAGCATTCCAATTCTGCTAATCGCCTTAACTCTACTTCTACCGCTACTTTTTACACTGTTCATAAATAACCCTCCAAAGATTTATTTGGGCATTAAAAAAAGCCCCTTCTTCGGGGCATAATTGCAAAATAAATCGCAACCTTCTTTCATCCAGACTATACTGTCGGCACTTGAATTTCACAAGTTCAGTCCATAAAGACTCGTGGGCTTTACCACCGGTCAAGGATTTTCACCTCGCCCTGAAGATATTTACTGAAGTAAGTATACCATATTAATAAACGTTTTACAACCCTATACTTTAAAAATGTTAATTCTAATTAAATAAATTATTATTAAATGGAGCGGATAAAAAATATAGAAAAAATATTTCATCTTTAATCCTCTTTTCCCATTATAAAAATAAATCGGAATCATACTGAGATAAACCGTCATGGCAGGCATCTCGAATAGAAATGCCGGAATAATTCCAAGAACCTGATTTTTTCTATTCTCTCTCAATTCATATAATATAAAAGCTGCCACTATTCCAAAAAAACCATAATCCGATCTTATAAGAGTTGAGACAACACAAGTAATTAAAAACAAGCTTAATTTCAATAGCTTATTATTTTCAAAATATTCCATTAAATATAACATTAAAACTATCAAAGAAAGTTCAAAATATATATTTTGTCCCCAAAATTCCAAAACTTTATTTTTAAAAGCCAAATCAAATGGAATTTCAGATATAAATGCAAAAATCAAAAGCCTGATAAAATATTTTTTCTTATCTCTTGTATGAGTATACCCTTCAATTAATAAAAATAAAAACAGAGGAAATGCTATTCGCCCTATAAATCTTAAAATAATATCAACTCTTCCCGCATTGTTCATCCACATCGCAGGAAGATTAACAGAATTAACGGGATACATTTTTTCAACTATACCTGCTCCTATATGGTCTATCAACATAGTAAGTATAGCTATAATTTTCAAGGTACTTCCACTAAATCCTCTATTTCGCTCCATAACTTCTCCTCTCATCAGCTTTGTACTGAATTCATCGGAATAATTTGAGTATTTGAATCATATACAACCACAGGCATTCCAACAAAAGTATTTTCAAAAAGTTGATGCATCAAATCAGGCGGTGTATTTATACAGCCGTGAGAACCGTTAGTGATATACAAATCCTTTCCATATTCACTTCTCCAGTCAGAGTCATGTAAACCGCAACCTGACCAATTAAACGGCAACCAATAATTTACATGACTTTTATAATCATCCCCTGTTAAAAATCTATCTTTTTCCCTAGTCCATATCTTACCGACTCCGGTAGGAGTTGCATTTCCCGTTGACGGATTTCCTGATACAATATCCGTTTCCATGATGAGCTTTCCATCTTTATACAGCCACATATGCTGCCTTGCAAGGTCTATTTCGATATAAGCACTTCCGAGGTCATTTTTCTTTCTGGATTGTGCTGTCAACTTATATACAGGTTCAAGTGTTACAGTTTTTGTTTCTTCAAGCGCCTTTACAAGTTGTTTTGTAGTTTCATCTATATTTGTACTCCAACCATAAATTCCTCCGCTTGTTCTGACCATTCCAATTCCTGTAGCATAAAAATTTCTGTCTTTTCTAAAAGTATCGTACTTGTTGGATAATAAATATACATAGCTCTTTACCTTATCTATATCAGGCACAAGCAAACCATCTTTATTTTCAACATATAACTTTAAAAGCTCTTCATTTTTCAATATTTCTTTTCTATCATCAAAATTATATGTTACTTCAAATGAATTCAGTTTATTCATCTGAGCAAGCAAATTATTCAGCTTTACATCACTTGCATACAAATTAGGAGATATATAAATCTTTTCTTCTTCCAAGTTTATAATTTCTTTTTTATCATATACATGATCTAAAATCTTTTTAAGAAGCAATTTTCTATTTATTCTATTTCCCAAAACTTCTTTTTCTATTATAAATTTATTATTTTTAAAAATTATTTTAGCATCTTTAGGCTGAATCATTTCATCAGTAGAAAGCTTTAATTTATTTATACATTTTTCAAGTTTTTCTCTATCATAGGTTATCTTATGTTTAAGTTCATAATCCTTCGGTATAAGAAAATAAAATGCCCAATAAAACGATTTTTGGTTTATAGATTGTCCCGGTTCTAATTTATCTTTATAATCAAAATCTGATACCTTTATTTGCTCCCTGCCGTCTCTTTCTATAAGAGTTAACTCAAATTTATCATAATTTGAGTTATAAGTATTATAAAATTCTGACAGTTTTGTAAAACTTACATCTTTTCCGTTAATTCTTGAATTCGGTAAAAAAACTTTGCTGAAAACATAAAATCCCAAAATATAAATTGACAGTAGAATAAAAATTATAAAATATAGCGAAAACTTAAATGCCCTTCTCATCTTCTCCTCCTAAACTATATTAAATATTAACAATAATTTTTACTAAAGTAAATAGAATTACAAAGTTGTAAATATATTGTAATCTATTAAAAATAATCCTTAAAATTAAGGATTATCTTCTATTTCTATTTGAGAATATGAAATTCTGTTAAAAAATCTAATATAAATACTCTGTCCTAATCCTGAATCAATATAGAAATTTGTATTCTCAATTTGATAAAGTCCTTTGCTGTATTTAGGAAAAAATTTAGGCCCATGATCTATAATTTGCCCTAAAAACGGAAGTCTGATTTGTCCTCCATGCTTATGCCCGCTTAAAACTAAATCATATAATTTTTGGTTATTCAAAAAATTCTCGGGACTATGCGATAATAAGATATTGTAATTGTTAAAATTTAATTTTTCATTTATTACATTATCAACTCCAAATCCATTACCGTAAATAGCTATGTCATTGTCTAAAATATTTACAGTTTCACATTTTCCGCTTAAGTTTACTATTCCATACCTGTCTAAAATTTCATATATTTTTTTATTTTCATTATCAATTTCATGATTCCCATCTACAAAATATGTTTTATAATCTTTAAATATGCTTAAAAATAGATCTATTCTTCTATATTTTGAAGTACCTCTGCTCACAATATCTCCTGTCAAAAAAATAAAATCCGGATTATAAATATTTATTTCTCTTCTAAGTCTATTTAAATTAACAAAAACATTATTATGAAAATCCGATATTTGAACTATCCTTATAGTACCTCTGACTTTACCGCTCTTAATTTTTAATCTATTCGTTTTAAATACAGAAACCTCATAAAACATATAAATCAAAAATATTAAAAAAATTATTCTTATCATCACTCATTCCAATCGAAACATAAAAAGAGAAGCTGTTAATTACTTCTCTTTTTATTATACAAAATATAAACTGCTCCTATTAAAACCATAACTATACTGACAATCTGAGAAACTCTAAATACTCCTATATATAATGAGTCCGTTCTTAGCCCTTCTATAAAAAATCTTCCCATTCCATAGAAACATAGATATGTCATAAAAATTTGACCGTCAAATTTTTTTCTGTCAAATAGATATTTATACAAAAATATAAATATTAATACATCCAAAATAGATTCGTATAAAAACGTAGGGTGAACTTTTACTCCGTCAACTAATATACCCCACGGAAGATTTGTCGGTCCTCCATGCGCCTCTTCGTTTATAAAATTTCCCCATCTTCCTATTCCCTGTGCAAGAGATAATCCCGGAACAATTACATCTGCAAATTTTAAAAACGAAATTTTTTTAAACTTACTAAATACATATCCGACTAATATTCCTGTGAGTATTCCTCCATATATTGCAAGTCCGCCATTTCTAATTGCAAATATTTCATTTGGATGAGTACTGTAATATTCCCATTCAAATATCACATAGTATGCTCTTGCTCCAATTATTCCAAAAATCATAGCAACAGCCGCAAAATCTGTGACAACTCCATTATACATTTTTTCTTTTTTTGACAATTTATCATCAAAATATATCGCAAGAAAAGCTCCCAATGCAATTAATATACCATACCATCTTACATCTATATTAAATATGGTAAATGCAATAGGATTAATTTTCATCTAAATACTCCTTAACTATTGCTATTCCTGCACTAACACCAAGTCTTGTAGCTCCCGAGTCAATCATTTCAAGTGATGTCTTTAAATCTCTTATTCCTCCCGATGCTTTAACTTCCAGATTATCTCCGACTACCGACTTCATAAGTTTTACATGATGAGCTGTTGCTCCATGAGAACTAAATCCTGTAGATGTCTTTACAAAATCAGCACCTGCATTCATTGAAAGTTTACAAGCTTTAATTATTTCCTCATCTGATAACAGACATGTTTCCAATATTACTTTTACTATCCTTCCATCAGCGGCATCCACAACTGCTTTTATATCTTTTTCAACTGCATCAAACTCTTCACTTTTTAACAGTCCTACATTTATAACCATATCAACTTCAGCTGCTCCGTTTTTAACGGCTTCTCTTGCTTCAAATGCCTTTAATTCCGTTGTATTTGCTCCTAAAGGGAATCCTATAACTGTACAAACTCCAACTTCACTTCCCTTTAAAATCTCACTTGCATATTCAACCCAATATGGATTTATACAAACAGATTTAAAATTGTATTTTAATGCCTCTTCACACAAATTTTTAACTTGTTCTCTTGTAGATTCCGGCTTTAATAATGTGTGATCTATCATTCTATTTATTTCAATTTTCATTTATACCTCCTTCAAATCTATAAACATTACTTACGTTAAAATCTAATTTTATACTATCTAAGAAACTTACAAACTCATCGTTATTTTCATTAATCGGAAATCTATCGGTATTGCTGACCTCTACAAACATATTCTTTTTGCAGCTTGTAGCTTTAAAAAAATGATCAAAAACAAGCTCCGAACCTAAAAATTGATTTTCTTGATTAAATGCTCCCCCATTTATAAGTGCAATTCCATATTTTTCTTTAATAGGTCTAAGCTTTAATATAAATTTTCTCGACCAATATACCTGTGTTCTGTCAATAAACTGCTTTGTCAATGATGAAACCGAGTTGAAATAAATCGGAGTAGACACAATAATTAAGTCCGCCTCTTCAATTTTAGAATATATTTCCGTTAAATCATCTTTTACTACACACTTAGGAACTCTCCCACAGCCGTAGCATGAAGTACATCCATCATAATTCAAGTCTCTTAAAGTATATTTTTCTAAATCTTCATCTTGCAATTTAAACTTTTTTACAAACAGTTCAAGAAATTTATCAGTATTGGAATTTTTTCTTGAACTTCCCATAATGGCTAAAATTTTCAACTATTCTTCCTCTTCAGGTCTATCCCAATTAGTATATACCTCTTGAACATCGTCATTATCTTCAAGAATGTCAATTAGCTTTATCATTTTCTTTATGTCATCTTCACTTTCAAGAGCCGTATAATTTTGAGGAATATAACTTATATCAGAATGAATGAACTCATACCCCATTTCCTCAAGTCCGTTTCTAACCACATGATATTCCTCAGGAGCCGTTAATATTTCAAATACATCTTCTCTATCAATTACATCATCCGCACCAAGCTCTATCGCACTCATCATCAACTCATCTGCATCTATGCTGTCAGTCTTTTCTATTCCAAGCTGTCCTTTTTTATCAAACATAAATGAAACACAACCCGGTTGTCCTAAATTTCCGCCATACTTATCAAAAGCATGTCTTATATCCGGAGCTGTTCTATTTCTATTATCTGTTAAACAATTTACCATAATAGCTATTCCGCTCGGTCCGTATCCCTCATAAGTTATTTCTTCATAATTTGAATCGGCATCGGCACCTGCGCCTTTTTTTATTGCTCTTTCTATATTGTCATTCGGCATATTTTCAGCTTTAGCTTTATCTATTGCTACCTTTAGAGATGGATTGTATTCCGGATCAGGTCCACCCTCTTTTACTGCAACCATAATATAACGTCCAAGCTTTGTAAAAATTCTTCCACGTCTTGCGTCTTCTTTGCCCTTTTTATTTTTTATGTTATTCCATTTAGAATGTCCTGACATTACCCTACCACCTTTCGATTTTTATTTTATTATATTATTACAACTTTTTATTTTATCATACATACATCTTTTTTTCATTAATAATTATTCCTTAACCAAAAGCATAAAATAAAGCACATCATAAAATGTGCTCTTAATTATTTTTAAACTAAAAAAACTTCCCGTAGGAAGTTTAATTAATCCATTGCAACAACTTCTTTTCCATCATAGTAACCGCAACTTGGACATACTCTATGTGGCATTTTAGCCTCATGGCAATTTGGGCATTCTACGATAGTAGTTTTATTTAATCTATAAGAAGATGCTCTTCTTTTATTTCTTCTTTGCTTTGAAGTTTTTCTCTTTGGTACAGCCATTGTTACACCTCCTCATCATTAAACAAATTCATCAGTTTTTCAAATCTCAGGTCTACATCCTTAGTTTTCTCACAACCACATAGGCCTTCATTTAAGTCCTTACCACATTTCGGACATAGTCCCTTACAAAATTCATCACATAAATTTTTAAAGGGCATGGACGTAATTACCTGTGATATTATTATATCATCTAAAAAAATTTCACCATCACAAAGCTCAAAATATTGAATATCCGCTCCGTCTTCATATTCCATATCGGAATTTTTCACAAAATATCCTTTCAAATTGGAAACTTGCTCTTTGACCAATGGTTTTAAACATCTATCACAATGAGTATTATACTTATAATTTATTGACAAATCAAGTAATAATTCACTTTCTAAATCAAAAATAGTTCCACTATATTCAATCGGAAAAATCAAATTTAAATTTGAAATGTCATAATCACTTTGTTGATGTTCAAGCTTACCGCTAAATTCCATTTTTTTATCAGGGCTTTGCAGAAAATCTTTTATATTAAGCTTCATATTTCACCTCTAAAAAACCAGTGCAAGTTATTATACATTAATATTTAAAATTTGTCAATTGCATAAATAAAGACGAAGAAAAAATTCTTCACCTTTATTTACGTCTTAAACTATTTTACTAACCTTAAAGTATCTCTTGCTATCATCAATTCTTCATTTGTAGGAATTGACAATACCTTAATTTTTGATTCAGGACTTGATATAATTCTTTCTTCGCCTCTCATATTATTTGCTTCATCATCTATCTTAAGTCCAAATGCTGATAATCCGTTTATAATATTTGCTCTTGTCTCTTTAGAATTTTCTCCGAGACCTGCTGTAAATACTATTGCATCAATTTCATCTAAGCTTTTAAATTCAGTCATATATGCACCGATAATTTTTCTTACATTGTTTTCAAAAATGTCAAGTGCAAGCTTTGATCTTTCATTTCCCTCACTGCAAGCATCCTCAATATCTCTGAAATCTGAACTTACTCCACTTATTCCGAGAACTCCTGATTCTTTATTTAAAATATTATTTACTTGCTCAGCACTTAAATGTTCCTTTTCCATTAGATAAGGTACTATTGCCGGGTCAATTATTCCCGAACGAGTTCCCATTGCAAGTCCGTCAAGTGGTGTAAATCCCATTGAAGTGTCATAAGATTTACCGTTCTTAACAGCAGTAATACTTGAACCGTTGCCAAGGTGACATGTAATTAAATTTATTTCATTTACATCTTTTCCTAAAATTTCAGCAGTTCTATTTGTTATATACATATGAGATGTTCCGTGGAATCCATATCTTCTAATCTTGTATTTTTCATAAAATTTATATGGTATCGCATATAGATAATTTATAGGAGGCATTGTTTGATGAAATGCCGTATCAAATACTGCAACTTGCTTTACATTAGGAAGCAAGCTCTTGCACGCTTCAATACCCATAATGTTAGGCGGATTATGAAGTGGAGCAACTTCTACATTTTTATTTATAGCTTCCATAACATTATCATCTATTACAACACTTTGTGCAAAATCTTCTCCACCGTGAACTACTCTATGTCCAACCGCTCCTATTTCATCAAGAGATTTGATTGCACCGAATTCAGGATCCACTATTGAGTTCATAACTAACTTAAGTGCATCGTTATGGTCCTTTAACGGTTCTTCTATAACTTTCTTTTCTTTTCCTATTGTTTCGTGTTTTATACGAGAGCCTTCTATACCAATTCTTTCAACAAGTCCCTTTGCAATTACCTTTTCTCCATCCATATCAATCAATTGATATTTTAGTGAAGATGAACCACAGTTAATAACTAATATTTTCATTTGATCCTCCTACTTTTAATTTTATTAATTTTATTATATCATATTTATTAGAATTATAAAATATTGGAGAAATTATTATGAAAACCGCAGCTATAATAGCAGAATATAATCCGTTTCATAACGGACACCTATACCAACTGAAAAAAATAAAAGAAAAAAATCTAAATGCCGTTATAATAATGAGTTCATCATTTACTCAAAGAGGTACTCCTGCGATAATAGATAAATTTGCCAGAACAAAAATTGCCCTAACTTACGGTGCAGATTTAGTATTAGAACTTCCCGTTATATTTTCAACATCAAACGCTGAAATTTTTTCCAAAGGTGCAATAAATATACTTGAGAGCTTAGATTCAATAGACTATTTATATTTTGGAGCTGAAGACAGCTTGGAAAATCTTCTAAAAATAAATGAAAAGATAGAACTCAACAAAAAAAACTCCGAAGAAAAATTAAAAAACTATTTATCAGCCGGAAAATCATATCTTGAAGCAAGAGAACTGTCCTATGATTTTTTAGACGACACGGAAATTGAAATACTGAAAAAGTCAAATAACATACTCGGCATAGAATATCTAAAAGCATTAAAACATATAAATTCATATATTCAACCTGCCGTAATCCAAAGAAAAAACACTTGTCATAACTCAGATTTAATAATTGATAATTTTACATCTGCAAGCAGTATAAGAAAGCTGATTGAAAATAAAAATCTGAATTCAATTGAAAACTTGGTGCCTAAAAAGTCATTTGATGAAATTAAAAACAGCTCCTATAATTTTCAAGACAGATATTTTGAAATCTTTAAATTCTTAGTGCTCAGTCAAAAGATTAACTACGAAAATTATGTCGATTATGAAAACGGACTTGAAAACAGATTTATGAAATACCTTAGTAATAAAAACATATATGACTTTATAGAATCCGTATCTTCAAAACGATATACCAAATCGAGAATATCAAGACTTATAACTCAAATTATACTTGATATTAAAAAAGATTTTATATTTGAGGCTTTAAACGCAAATTATATAAGAATTTTGGGAATAGGGAAAAACGGAACTGAAATTTTAAAAGTTTTGAAAGATAAAAATATTTTTTTCATAGATAAATTTGCAAAAATAAACTCTCTAAACAAAAACTCAACAATCAAACAAATTGCCGAAAAGGAAATTTTTGCAACTAATATGTATAATATGATGATAAACAAAAACTTTATGGAAGACTATTTGAAAAGTCCGATAATAATTTAAAATCATAAATTAAATATAAAAACTGAAATAATATAATTTCATTTTACAATCATTCTAATTTTGCATGCTATATTTATATTCTAAATACCTGCAAAATTAAACTTTTTAAATTTTATTATATAAAAAAACTACTTCAGATTTCTCTGAAGTAGTTTAATTTTTAATTAGTTTCCACTTGCTATAGGTTCGTTTGCTACAAGTTCAATCTTTGCCCAAGTGAATCCTGTTTCGCTGTCATCCCATCTCCAGTCATACATTTTTACTCTCTTGTTTATAGGAAGAATGTCTACTCTGTTCATTTGTGGGATAATTGGCACTTCATTTGTAAATACTTTTTCAAAATTATGATATAATTCTACTCTCTTTGCATCATCCATAGCTTCTGCAGAACCTAATTTTTCAACTGCTGCTTGTAATTCATCAGATGTGTAACGAGCCATATTAAATGGTGCCTTCTTTCCGAATAGTCCGATTTGGTCAGGGTCAGATGCTAATCCGAATGCAGCCATGTAACAATCAATGCCTTCATCGTCCGCTTCTAATCTGTCATAGAAGTTATGGAAATCAAGTAGTCTTCCATCAACCAATTCTACATCTAATCCGATAGATTTCCATTGTTGCATATAGTATTGAGAAAGTGGTTCTTGAATTTCTGAACCGCTCATCATTGCCAAGTTAATCTTTAAAGGATTTCCATTCTTATCTTCTCTGATGTCATCTCCGTTTACATCTTTAAATCCCGCTTCATCAAGAAGTGTTTTTGCTTTTTCAAGGTCCAACTTATATCCTGTAATTTCCGGATCATGTAGTGTTGCAAATAGTGGTGGTATAGGTGATGCAGCTGTAAATCTTAGTCCATGGTAGTATTGTTCTCCAAGTGCATCATTATCTATTGCATATCCCATTGCCTTTCTTAAGTTAGGATCTGCCATTTTTGCTTCCGGATTTACAACTACTTCGCCTTTTGCAGCATCCCATGTTCCAAGCTTAAATCCAAGATAGCTCATATATAAATCCATTCTTGTTGCTACATTTATGTTGTCAAGTTCAATTAATTCAGGGAATACATCAACATTTGTTCCAAATACAAGGTCATACTTACCTGCTTTTATAGCAGCTACTTGTTGAGATGGTGGAAGTATTTCCATTTCTAAGTTCTTAATCTTAGGTTCTCCCTTGTAGTAGTATGGATTTGCTTCAAATATTACTTTTTCTCCTGATACCATATCTTTAATAAAGTATGGACCATAAGAAAGAGGATTTTTTCTAAGTGCAGGCGATTCGATAATTTTATCCATTGCCACGCCTTCAAATTGCTTTGCATTTACAAATTCACCACAGAAACATCCTCCCCAAAGCACAGACGGAGTTATTTCTGTTAAATGTATTTTCATTGTAGAATCATCTATAACTTCAAGTCCTGAAATCTTATCAGCTTTCTTTTGGTTATAATCTACAATACCAACTATTTTTTCCATTGACTCATCAAATCTTGCAGATTGTGCTGCTGTTATATAGTCTTGGTTTGCAACTATTTCATAAGTCTTTACAATATCAGCTGTTGTTACTTGTTCTCCATTAGACCATTTAAAGTTAGGATTAATTTTGTAAGTAACTGTTTTTTCAGCTTCATCAAATGAAAGATTTATAGGTGTTTCATCACTGTTTGTAATTAATTTGAAGTCTCCGTCTACAGGAAAAGCCCCGTCCATTGTATACTTCATAAAGTTATCGTCTATCGCATCAGTATATAAAAATCCGTTAAAAACTCCCTTAAATGGAGAATCTGATACAATGGCAACCTTTAGTGTTGCACCTTCTACAGGTTCGCCTTCATTTTCAACTAATGCAGGATATTTTTCTTCAATTGCAGATGTTGTTTGCTTTACGTCAGTAGGCTCTTTTGAAGAACCTCCTCCTCCGCTTACATCTCCACAAGCTGTGAACAATAATGCACAAGCCATTATTCCAGCTAACTTAGCAATATTCTTCTTCATAATATAATTCCCTCCTATTTTTTTATCGTAAAAAGCCAAAGCTTTATTACCAAATTAACCCAATCTCTGTTTTGCATCCGATGCACGTCTTAATGCCTGTCCTACGTAGTTTATAGCAAGCATCATAAATAATAATATCAATGCTGCAGGCAACCACACATAGTATTTATATTGAATGATTTCAGGCTTTGATGCATAAGATATTAGAGTTCCAAGCGACGGAACTGATTGCGGAAGTCCAAATCCCAAATATGAAAGTGCAACTTCCACACCGATGTTTCCTGCAAGCGCAAGAGTTGAATCTACTATTATTATTGATGAAATATTAGGAAGTATTCCACCGAACATAATTTTCAGATTACTTGTTCCCATTGTCTTTGATGCATTTACATAATCTCTTCTCGCCTCAGACAATGCCTTTGAACGAACAAGTCTTGTTGTTCCCGGCCAATAAAACGCACTGAAAATCAATATAAATTGCCACACATCATATTTAGGTAATATACTTACAAATACGATTATAATCATAAGTGACGGCAAAATTCCTATAAAGTCTACTATTCTCATCCCTATTGAATCTACTTTACCGCCATAGTACCCCATTGAAAGTCCCGTAATAAGTCCGATCAATGTTGTAATTATTGTAATAGCAAAGCCGATAGTTATTGAGTTTCTTGCTCCCACAATTACATATCCCATTACACTACGTCCACCTGAATCTCTTCCGAAGAAATTCCAGAAGTTATTGAATGAAGGCGGTTCATACTTTCTAAGTATATCTACTGCCTGTAATTGTTTTAAGTCTATTGTCATTGCAGTCGCAAAAACTGTTACTATAAATACTACCAATACTATAAGCGAAAACATTGCAAGCTTATCTTTTTTAAATTCTCTTGCAATAACGGAAAAACCTGTCGGATTTTCTGTCTTTAAGTTTTCTTCCACTAAACTATTTTTTGTCTTTTTAAGTTTCATAGTTCCGACTTCCCCCTACTCTATTCTTATTCTCGGATCTACAATTGTCATTGTAATATCGGATACTAATGAACCGAGTAAGAAAAGTAGTCCGTATATTAATATCAGTGCTGTAACTACACTGTAATCTCTTGTCAATAACGACTCTAAGAAAAATTTACCCATTCCCTGATAGTTAAATATTCCCTCTGCTATTACCGAACCTCCAAGAAGTCCCGATATTTGAAATCCGAAAAATGCCGCTATCGGAAGTAACGAGTTTCTGAATATGTGTTTTGTATATACTTTATTCATCGGAACTCCCTTACTTCTTGCCGTTTTTACATAATCACATGTTTTTGCATCTATTACTTCATTTCTCAAATATTGAATTGTTCCTGTTGTACTTAATATTCCCATACACAAAGCAGGTAGAATCATATGATGTAATTTACTTAAATAGTATTCAAATGTTCCCTTTGCAAGACCGGTTGCAACTGAACCTATCGTAGGTGTCCACTTTAGTTTATATCCGAATATTAAAATTGCAAATAGATATAATACAAATGATGGAATTGCAAATGTAAAGAAGTTGAAGAATACTACTCCTTTATCAAATCTTGAACCTTGATTTTTTCCCGCAAAAATGCCTACAGGAAGTGCTATTATATACATTATTATCAATGATAAAAGAGACAGTACAAAGCTGTTTAACGCACGAGGTCCTATAACTGTAAGCACGGGTAATTTATAGTTATAACTTATTCCTAAATCACCGTGAAATGCCTTTGTAATCCATCTTATATATTGTACATACCACGGATCGTAATATCCCGCCTCAAGTCTAAGCTTTTCTATTACCTCAAGACTTACCTTAGGTCCTATAAGACCTGTAAGTGCATCTCCCGGCATCGCCTTTGCTATTATAAATACCAAGATACTTAAAATGAAAAGTTGAGGTATCATAAGAAGTATTCTTCTAAGTATTGTTTTCCACATTAGATATTACCTCCTTTTTTCTGTGCTACAAAATGTGTCTCGGACATTTTTTCAAGAGTATATACTTTTCCGTCTTTATCGTAATATTCAGAGTAAGACTGTTCATACTCTTTATCCACTAATTCTCTCTTTTCCTTTAAAATCTCTTTCGCTTTAGGATTTATTTGAGGAATTGATGCTATCAATCTCTTTGTGTATATATGCTGAGGATTATTATATATATCTTCTCTGGAACCTGTTTCTGTAAATCTTCCCCTGTGCATTATATAAATATAATCACACATATGTCTTACTACACCGAGGTCGTGAGAAATAAATATATATGACAAATTCAAATCTTTTTGTATCTTTTTTAAATAATTAAGCACTTGTGCCTGAACTGAAAGATCAAGTGCAGATACCGGTTCATCTGCAATTATAAGTTTCGGCTTGCAAGCTATTGCTCTTGCTACTCCAAGTCTTTGTCTTTGTCCGCCTGAAAATTCAAATGGATATTTATATATTGAATCCTTCGGCATACCTACTATTTCAAGTAATTCAAATACTCTTTTCTTTTCAGCTTCTTCATTAAGATTGTCAAAATTTCTAATCGGTTCCGCTAAGATGTCCAATACCCTTTTTTTCGGGTCAAGACTTGACATTGAGTCTTGAAATATCATTTGAACATCCTGATTATATTTCAGTTCTTTTCTAACCCTGGAGTCAAGAACGTTTTTTCCTTTATATATTACTTCTCCCGATGTCGCCTTCTCAAGCCCTATAATTGCTTTTCCTATGGTAGATTTTCCGGATCCGGACTCCCCTATCAAACCGTAGGTCTTACCTTCTTCTACTACCATATCTACGCCGTCTACCGCATATACATGGTCAACTACCTTATTGAAAAATCCGCCTCTTATAGGATAATGAACTTTAAGGTCTTTTACTTCAAGTAAACTCATTAGTTGTCATCCCCCTCATCAAAATAAAAATCTTTCCAGCAGGTGCATCTTACAAAATGCCCAGGACTAACTTCGTGAAGTGTAGGATTTTCTTCATGAGCCTCATGAGGTATATGAGGAATTCTTTCAGAGAATCTGCAACCTGTTCGCGGTAGGTTCTTTAATGACGGAACCATACCTTTTATTACATGAAGTTTATCATCTTCTTTATCAAGATGCGGAATTGAATTTAATAAACTCTTGGTATATGGATGTAATGGATTTGTAAACAGTTCTTCACTTTCTGCAAGTTCAACTATCTCTCCTGCATACATTACTGCAACCCTATCCGCCATTTGCGCAACTACACCGAGGTCATGAGTTATAAGTATTATTCCCGCTTTAATTTCTTTTTGTAAATCTGATATCAAGTCTAAAATCTGTGCTTGAATTGTTACATCAAGAGCTGTTGTAGGCTCGTCAGCTATTAATATTTTGGGTTTGCAGCTAAGTGCTATTGCTATCATAACACGCTGACGCATACCACCGGAAAGCTGATGAGGAAATTGTCTATATATTCTTTCAGGCTTTTCAATTCCTACTCTTGACAATAGTTCAAAGGCTCTTTGTTTTCTCTGCTCTGCATTAAGATCCGTATGATATATAAGTCCTTCCTCTATTTGTTGACCTATTCTTTGTAGCGGATTAAGAGCTGAAAGAGGATCTTGAAATATCATTCCTATCTTTCCGCCTCTTATCTTGTTATATTCCTCTTCATTGAGTTCAAGTATATTTTTCCCCTCAAAATTAACTTCACCTGACACTCTGGTATAATTAAAATCATGTAACCCCATTATAGTGGTAGCTAATGTGCTTTTTCCACATCCGGACTCTCCAACTATTGCAAGAACTTCATCTGAATATAGAGTTAGGCTCACATCATCAACAGCATCATAATAATTATCCCTAATTCTAAATCCGGTATGCAGATTCTTCATTTCGCATAAAGCTATTTTTCCTTCCATTTTTTCACCTATTTTCCAACGTAACTATTTAAAGTAATAATTTCTTGTAATGAAATTTTACCACGAATTTGTCATAATATCAATTTAATAAATTTTATTTTATACTTTTTAATATAATTTGATTTATCGATTTAATTTGATGATATATTGATTTAATGGATGATTTATCGCATTTAATTAAACAAGTTTTTATTATTGTTTTACTTGCAATTAACTGCTTATAAGAGTTATACTTTAATTAATAATTTCAAAGGAGGTTATATATGAAATTTAAAGATATGCCGTATGTAAGACCTGATATAAATAAAGTTAAAGCTTATTTTAATAACGTTAAAGAAAATCTAAATAAGGCAAACTCTGCGGATGAACAAATTAAAATTATTGAAGAATTTGCAGAATTTAAAAAGGATTTAGAAACCACATTTTCTATCGCATCTGTAAGACATACAATTGATACTCTTGATGAATTTTATGAAGCGGAAAATTCTTTTTTTGATGAAAACACTCCTATTTTTGAAACTCTTAACACAGAAGTTTCAAAGGCAATTTTTAATTCAAAATTTAGAAGTGAACTTGAAAAACATTTTGGAAAACACTATTTTAATCTCTTAGAGTGTAATCTTGTATTAAATGATGCTGCCATTCCATTTATGCAAAAAGAAAATGAGTTGATTACAAAATATAATAAAATTATAGCAAATTCAAAAATTGAATTTAGAGGAAATATTTATACCATAACTCAAATGCCGCCTTTTTTACAAGATCCGGACAGAGAACTGAGAAGAGAAGCATATAAAGCAAAAAATGCTTTTTTTGAAAAACATCAAGAAGAATTTGATTCAATCTTTGATGAACTTGTAAAGGTTCGTACAGATATGGCTCACACTCTTGGATATGAAAACTATGTAGAGCTTCAATATAAGCTGTTGAAGAGAACCGATTATGATCATAAAGATGTTGCAAAATATAGAGAAAAACTTTTAAAATCTTTTACTCCTTTAGCAGTCTCAATTAGAAAATCTCAAGCTGAAAGACTTGGAATAGAAGATTTCAAATATTTTGATATTGCATGTGACTTTATAGACGGAAATTCAAATCCGAATGGAGATTGTGATTTCATAGTTAAAAATGCTCAAAAAATGTATCGGGAATTAAGTCCCGAAACAGGAAAATTTTTCGATTTTATGGTTGAAAATGAACTTATGGATTTAGTTGCAAAGCCTAAAAAACGTGCAGGAGGATATTGTACAAGCTTTGATAAATATAAATCACCTTTTATATTTTCAAACTTCAACGGAACAAGAGGAGATATTGATGTAATAACTCACGAGGCAGGTCACGCTTTTCAAAATTTTATGTCTCAATATCAACTTCTTCCTGAATATATTTGGCCAACTTATGAAGCTTGTGAAATTCATTCAATGAGTATGGAATTTTTAACTTGGCCTTGGATGAATGCATTCTTCGGAAAAGATGCCAATAAATTTAGATATTCCGCATTAAAGAGCGCTTTACTGTTTATACCTTATGGAGCTACAATAGATCATTTCCAACATTTTGTATATGAAAATCCGAATGCAACTCCAAAAGAAAGAAGACAAAAATATCATGAATTGGAACTTATGTACACTCCTGATTTAGACTATGATGATGACTATTTAAATCAAGGAACTTACTGGTTCGGTCAAGCTCACGTATTCAACTCTCCTTTCTACTATATTGACTATACCTTAGCTCAAGTTTGTGCTTTTCAATATCTTTTAAAATATATTAACTATCCTAAAAAGACATTGGATGAATATATTACTCTTTGTAAAGCCGGAGGTTCCGATTCGTTCTTTAACCTCATGAAAATAGGAAATCTTGAAAATCCTATGACTACCTATGTTATTGAAAAAATCACTCCAAGACTTGAAGAAGTTTTAAATTCAATTGAAATATAAAAAAAGCTCCTTATTAGGAGCTTTTCTTTTATTCATTTCGTCCGCAACAATTTTTATATTTCTTTCCACTTCCGCATGGACACGGATCATTTCTTCCGACTTTTTTAGTCTTTCTTACAAAAGGCTTTTTCTTTCCGTCATCAGGATTTACAGTTTCAACCTCTTTTGCAACTCTAACCCTTTGTACCCTCTCCGGATTTACCACATGGAACAACATTTTTACTGTATCTTCCTTTATGGACTCATTCATTTCTTCAAACATGTCAAAACCTTCTTGTCCATATGCTCTTACCGGATCAACTTGACCTACCGCTCTAAGTCCTATACCTTTTCTAAGTTGATCCATTGCATCTATATGATCCATCCATTTTTGGTCAACTACTTGAAGAAGTACAACTCTTTCCACTTCTCTAAATCTTTCGTCACCAAATTCTTCTTCCTTTTGTGTATATTTTTCTCTTGCAAGAGTATTAAATCTTTCAATTACTTGTTCTACTGTCGAATTATTCAAATCTGCCAAGAATCCTTCATCAAATCCGAATTCTCTCACTCCAAATCCAACTAAACCTTCAAAATCAAGATGTCTATTTCCTGTTTCATCTACCTTATTATAGAAATCAACATTCTTTTCAATTACATCATCAACCATAAGTGCAATGTCATCTTTAAGATTTTCACCTTGAAGAACTCTTCTTCTTTCCCTATATATTACTTCTCTTTGTTTATTCATGACATCGTCATATTGTAAAACATGTTTACGAATTGAAAAATTGTTACCTTCAACTTTTCTCTGTGCCGACTCTATCAATCTTGTAAGAATTCCGGCTTCGATAGGTTCATCTTCAGGCGCATCTATCTTTTCCATAGTATCCTTAAATCTATCTCCCGCAAACAATCTTATAAGATCATCATCGCCGGATATATAAAATCTTGTAGAGCCCGGGTCTCCTTGACGACCTGAACGTCCACGCAACTGATTATCTATACGACGTGATTCGTGTCTTTCAGTTCCTATAATATGAAGTCCGCCGGCATTCGCAACTTCTTGTGCTTCTTTGTCAGTTTCAACTTTAAATTTCTTTACAAGTTCTTGATACTGTCTTCTTGCCTCAACTATAACTTCATCAGATGTTTCGTTAAATGAATCTACCTGTTCAAGAATTTCATCTTCCATTCCATGCTTTTTAAGTTCAACCTTTGCCATGTATTCAGGATTACCGCCAAGTACAATATCGGTACCACGTCCTGCCATATTTGTGGCAATTGTAACTGCCCCAAAACGTCCGGCTTGAGCAACAATTTCAGATTCCTGTTCATGCTTTTTAGCATTTAATACATTGTGTTTAATTCCTGCTCTCTTTAAATATTTTGAAAGTTCTTCAGATTTTTCAATTGATATAGTTCCGACAAGAACCGGTTGCCCTTTTTCATGTGCAACTTGTATATCTCTTACTACCGCTCTGAACTTTGCATCTTCATTCTTATAAATTGAATCATTGTTATCTTCTCTTGCTATCGGTTTGTTTGTCGGTATTTCAACAACGTCTATATGATAAATATCTCTAAATTCGGATTCTTCTGTCATCGCAGTTCCTGTCATACCTGCAAGCTTAGAATACATTCTGAAATAATTTTGGAATGTAATTGTAGCAAGTGTTTTAGATTCAGCCTTAACTTCCAAACCTTCTTTAGCCTCTATTGCCTGGTGTAGTCCCTCTGAATATCTACGTCCATACATCAAACGGCCCGTAAATTCATCTACAATTATAATTTCTCCATCATTTACGACATAGTCTATATCTCTCTTCATATTTCCTACTGCCTTCAATGCTTGATTTATATGATGAGAAATTTCCATATTTTCAAGATCTGACAAGTTGTCAATATTAAAATATCTTTCCGCCTTTGCGATACCTTTATCTGTAAGTGTAGAAGTTTTATCCTTTTCACTTATTACAAAATCAACAGTTTCTTCCTCAAACTCTCTGTTAAATCTCTCAAAGTTTGACTCATCCTCTGTCTTTATTCTACGAGTTAACGTATTTACAAAATTGTTTGCTCTTATATATAAATCTGTAGACTCATCTCCCTGACCTGAAATTATAAGCGGAGTTCTTGCCTCGTCAATTAATATTGAGTCAACCTCATCTACTATACAATAATTAAGCTCTCTTTGAACCATCTCTTCTTTGTAAATAACCATATTATCTCTTAGATAGTCAAATCCGAATTCATTATTTGTTCCATAAGTAATATCCGCATTATATGCAACCTTTCTCTCTTCAGGTTTCATATCGTGAACAATACAACCGACAGTAAGTCCTAAAAATTGATATACTTTACCCATCCACTGCTTATCACGGCTTGCAAGATAATCATTTACCGTTACAATATGAACGCCCTTACCGCTAAGCGCATTTAAGTATGCGGGAAGTGTCGCTACAAGAGTCTTACCTTCCCCTGTTTTCATTTCAGCAATACGTCCTTGGTGAAGTATAATACCACCTATTACCTGTACTCTGAAGTGCTTCATTCCAAGTACTCTCCATGCCGCCTCTCTCATTACCGCAAATGCTTCCGGCAACATTTCATCTAATGACTCTCCGTTGTTATATCTATTTTTGAATTCCTGTGTCTTAGCTTTAAGTTCTTCATCAGACAATTTTTCCATACTTGCTTCAAGGTTCATTACCTTATTTACCAGTGGTTCTATTTTTTTTATTTCTCTATCACTATAGGAGCCAAAAAGTTTCTCCAAAAAACTCATTTTACCACCCTTTCTTTACCTAAATTAATATTTTATCACGTAATTTATATAAGTTCAATTACAAGAAATATTTACATAATTAACCGAAATATATTATATACTCAAATAGTTAAAAAATACAGCTTTTTTATAGGATTTTTGCCATTTTTTATATTAATTATCAAATATTAATATAAATTTGAATTGAATATAAAATTATCATCCGATTTATAAAATAGACGAGTTAATTATACAGGTAATAACAAGACTGCTGATGGCATCGTGAAAAATCTATTGGAGTTGAAAGATACAACTGTTGTTTCAATTACACATAGCATGAGTAAAAATATGAAACGATATGACAATATACTTGTTATAAAAAATGGAAACATTGTATAAACAAACAGCTTTGATGAGCTTATGAATCATGATGGTCATTTTAAATTGTCACATAATTTTTCAAATTAAATAGTACAAAAAAATAAAAAGGCTAAAGCCTTTTTACTTTTTAACCATGCTTGTTATTCCAGAAGTGATAGAAAATCTTTAAAATGACATTTTTATACTATTCTACACATCTGTTTCTCTTCGCTTCTGCTTTTCCAGTCTTTCCCTGTCGCATTTGCAGTTATTCTTAAAGATAAATTTCATATCCATAAGGCTTCTAACCTCACCGCCTTTTCTTTCGTGGCAAGTTTTACAATAGGCGTGTCCGTCTTTCATATATTTCGTTTCAGGATCGAAGCTATATCTAACGCCCTTGATTAAAATCTCAGCCAATTCTTTCATCATAAATAATCTCCCATCTCATAATCTTCTAAGCTGTATGACTTAGCTTTGTTTGTTTGCTTAATGCTTCCTCTGTCTTTATAGAACCAGGAAAGAATAGTTGCTTTGTGGTCTTTGTAAGTCTTTCCTGTACTTTGAATGTAGGTTGAAAGCCTTTCAATGTAATTATCAAAAAGACTTTGCAGTATCTCTTTTAAGTCCATTACTTCATCCTCTGTTAAAAAGACATTTTGAAATGTTCCATAGGCTACTTTTCCTAAACTCATATCAGGATTACTATATTCAGTATTATTTATATTAAGATTACTTCCGTGTACATTCTTCATTTCTTGAGATGTAGTTTCTACACTTCTGGAGTGTAAATTCTTCACTTCTGAAGTGTAATTTTTACACTCGGAGCGAAATACGCTCATAAAGTCTCTAACATAGATGATATTTGGCTTTCCAAAACCTCGTTTCTTTCTTTCGATAAGTCCTATACCTCCCGAGGTGTTATCAAGCTCGTTAAGGATTTTGACTGCCGTCTTATTAGATCTTCCTAAAGTCTCCATAATCTCTTCCACAGTGAAAATGATATACTCTGTTTTCTTCATCGAGCCATTTATTCCTAAAAGACAAGCTTGTTCGCTCCAAAAGGCAAGAATATAAAATCTTTGCGTTCGAGGATAAGTTCTTAAACGTCTCATCAGTTACAAGGGTTTTCGGCAGCATATACGCTCTCCGTCTCTGTTATAGAAATGGTCAAATTCCACTTTTGCACCTCTTCTCTTTTTAATTTTGAGCAAAAAAAGGCGATAGATATTTTACATTCTATCGCCCCATATCTTCAATATTTAATTTTATTCAGCTCGACAAGCTGGGAGTTATTTACTTTATTATGATTACGCAAATGCCAATTAGAGCTAATACGATTCCCAATACAAATTCTATTAGACCCACCTTTTTTGCATACGATTCTGTTTTTCTTCCGTTTTTATAATCTTCTTCGAAACCATTGATTAGATTATACTTCTTTTGAAAATGAATCTCATATCCAAACATAATAAATGCAACACCGATCGTTATTAGTATTATCTTTAAGATAGTCATTAAGCACCCCTCCATTGCAACTCCAACTTCTAATTTAATCTATTCTTTTTTCAAACCGAAACATTCCATCTGGAAATTGCTCATCAAATTCCTTAACATCCGCTTCTGGCTCATTTGGGTCAGGATGAAATTTATTAAAAAATTCAACAATATGAAACCCACATCTATTTACATAAAAATGTATATTACGCTGCTCAAAGTATGGTGTTATAGTCTCCCAAATTTTGACTTCTGGATGTAACTTTTCAATTTGACACCACGCAGCAGATCCAACTCCCTTACCGTGAGCATCTGGGGAAACGAATAGCAGGTCTAAACTTCCTTTTTCTCCATCAACTTTAATTACAGCACCGCCAACTTTTTTCTCTTCAAGAATAATACGATAAGCCTTTCCGTGGTCAATGGACTGTTCGATGGTCTCTCGTGAAATGATTTGACCATCTTCTTCAAAGTGGTTATCTCTACAACCAAACTCCTCCAAAGCCCCGTAGTTAAAAGCTTCTTGATTATCCAAAATAAACTGCTCTCGGTCATCTTCTTCCATCAAACATAACTGTATATCTTTTTCCATTTCAACACACCTACAACTTCTAATTTGTCTACACCGCTTTAATCTTCTCATTTATTAATTCAATAAAAGCTATCACAGTCGCTCCTATCATCGGGAGACCATAAGGACTAAATAGGAAACCGATGACTAAGCCCGATATACCTATTCCGACTTCTCCTTGAATGAAAGAAGCTAATGCTCCAAATATGCAGAACAACATAACGATATACAAAAGTGCCGTTCATATACCAAGCAAGAATTTCAGAAAAGCTGTCAAAATTCGTAAGATAAGGCGAATCGGAAATAAGATAATTTTTAATATCCATTGCATACACTACCTCTTTTTCTCTTCGGCTTATGTGCTGCTTGCAACCATTATTTTTAGTAGATATTGGCTTTAAACAACACATAAAACACCAATTTCTT
>NZ_GL349422.1:1382202-1386244 GCF_000090945.1 Peptoniphilus sp. oral taxon 386 str. F0131
AGAACAACATAACGATATACAAAAGTGCCGTTCATATACCAAGCAAGAATTTCAGAAAAGCTGTCAAAATTCGTAAGATAAGGCGAATCGGAAATAAGATAATTTTTAATATCCATTGCATACACTACCTCTTTTTCTCTTCGGCTTATGTGCTGCTTGCAACCATTATTTTAGTAGATATTGGCTTTAAACAACACATAAAACACCAGTTTCTTCAGTTTTTAACTTTGGTAGAAGCTTCAAAACCTTTGATTTTACTGAACTATTTACCTCTGTCATTATTATGACACGAAACCCACAAGTCAAATCATATAGCAATATCAATGATTATAGATATTTATTTTCTCTTGATTCAGAAGGATTGTTGGTCCATTAAACTAAATTTTAATAAATAAGCTTTCCTATTTTCATTTTTATACGCCATTCTGGTGCCAATCCATCACCTGCCCAATACTCATCCATTTTAATAATTAAATCATTCTCTATTCTGATAAAACTTACCACATGAAACGATAAGCTTTTATCTTTAGAATATACTTGAGATGCTAAAATAATAGTATTATTGATCCTCTCAATGAGTTCTATCTTCCCATCCCAATCACCTGGATATTCACAATTGACTTTAATATATTCATCAACAGTAAATATTTCATTGGTACAATGCCATCTTATAGTGGCATCTTCATGGAAGTATTCCTTCAGTTTTATCTTACTTTGTGAAACTATATAATTAAAAAATGTTACTATATTCAAATAAATCACATCCACAAATTCTAATTTATTTCCTCTCTAATTTCCTCTGTCTTAGATTATAACCTTCATCAGTAATTTTTAATAACAATTGCTAATTGCTGTCTTTTATTAATTTAATTTTTCAACTATATTTTAACATATATCCAAAAATCAATTTCAAACGGTAAAATATATTTATCGACAATATGAAAAGAATTATCTTTTAATTTTTTCTTCATAAAACGTTCTGAGCCTATAAAGTTCACTAATAATATTACCCTTTAGTTGTCTTTCTGTATGAAAATATTCCAATAACTCATCTACTTCATTTTTATTTCGGCATAAATACAACTTATTTAGTACTTTAGTATTATCATATGAGTCTTTGAAAGTGCTTCTAATATAGATTAATTCAAGATTTGTTGTTTTTAAATACTTTTCTAGATAAAATAGTGATTCATCAATCTTTGTTAACTTAAATAAACACATAAAAATTTGTCCATTTTTACGATTATTATCAGATATTTTAAGAGCACATTCATGTGCTTTTTTATAATACCCTAGTTCATAAAATATCCTGGATTTTTCAAAATTGAAGTCATTAACAAATCCATTCAAATCTTTATCTAAATACTTAAATTTAAAGATTATTTTATTCAAATCAAAATAATAGTTATTAATAATTTTAAAATTATTAGACATATAACTAATTGTCGGATCTGCCGGGAAAAATACTTTATCCCCCGATTTACTTCCTGCTTGGTCTAAGTAAGAATAGGATGTAATAGTTACTTTTATTTTTTTTAATAATAATATCTCACTTGAAGACATAAATCTATGATAAAAACTTAAATCTTCTATTCCTTTACAAATATTATTTGATAAACGTTCAAGCTCATCACCAATAGGAATCATGTTGTCTTTGTTTTCATCATACAAATATGATTCATTTAAACATTTATTTTGTAACATCAAACGATATTCAGATTCATCTACAACATTTGCCTTAATTTTTACTTGATCTACAGAAGGTCTCATACCTCGATTATCATATGCCATTTGAAGAAAAAATAGAATATTAGTAGAAATATTGCAAATATCATATTCAATAATCGGCCTCATTTTTTTATATTTAATTACTTCAGGAAACTTTGTAAAAAATAACCAAAAGATAAGAGAAGCTATTAAAGATGTTACTATTGAAATAATAATCGTCTGCATATAAAAATCCTCGCTTTACTTTACATATTATCAGTATAGATAACATTTCTATAATCACTACTAGTTAATGTCATAACAGTAATCCTTAATTATTATTGATGCTAACTGAATTATGAGTCAAAATACAATCATATAATCTTATATATGCACCAATGATTATATATTTATTTTTCTTGATTTATGTGTTTTTTTATTCCTGCAAACTGAGATTTTTCTTTCTCATCTGTCTTTCTTAGGTTTCTTTTCTGGCAGTTCCGCATACATACCTTTCAGTAGTTCAGTAATCAAATCCATATCCTCAAATCTTTCGAATGCATACATCAATGTCTTTGAACCCTCATACGGATAACGCAATTCTGAGTCTGCAAGAAGTTTGTCCGATGTCGGCGTTCTCTTTAAAAATAGTTCATTATCGCAAATGTCACCTATCAGCTTCCCGTTAAAATATATAAGGTATCCGCCCATCATGGATCTTATGACAATATCACCTGCTGCGGAAAAAATCTCACGAACAAATTCATTAAATTCATTCACTATGATTACCTCCTTCAAAATCAAATATTCCTTACTTTATGGCATACTCTTTCCCTATTTATCCTCAAAATTTCAGCAATCCATTTTCATCAAATTGAAAATTTGGTCCCCATGAAACTTCCCAATAGTATCCATCTAAATCCGAAAAATATGCGTGATATCCACCCCAAAAAACTTCCTGTGGCTCTTTTACAATTTTTCCACCTGCTTTTCTTACGAATTCAATTACAGTATCTACATCTTCTTTATGTTCAACATTATAAGCTAATGTAATTCCTGAAAAGCCATTTCCTTTTGGTGGATTATTTTCATCAATATCTTTCGCTAATTGTTCCAAAGGAAATAATTCAAACTTTGTTTCCTGAGTATCAAAAAAGCATACTGGCGGATTATTTTCTCTGCAATCAGTCTTATAGCCTAAGCCATCTCTATAAAACTTGATTGACCTTTCCATATCTTTAACGCCTAAACAAATACAAGTAATCTTGTTCATCGTTACCTCCTATGAATTCTTATTTGTCATACAATCAATTTACTTGCCAACTTGTAAACTTGTTTTATCTCTTTACTTTCTAATTTCCAGCTATCAAGCTCAATTTTAATCAACTCCGGGAATTTCTTACTAATATCCCTTAAAGCATTTCCAACTGATTTTCTCACATATTCGCTTGCATCTTCTTTTAAGTTGGCAATCCTTTCAATAGCTTCATTCGGATTTTCCTTGAAATATGGTCTACTTGTCCATATTCTTAGTCCCTCCGTAACAGCTCTCCTTGTATCAGGATTATTGTTTTTTAACCATTCATCAATTATTGGAAGTGCTTTTTCATATCCTTTTTTCTTGCAGAATTCATCAAATGCCTTTGCCAATACTTCCTGAACTCTCCAATTATCATCTTTGGAAACTTCATCTCTCATAAATGCTAAAATATCATCTTGTTCTGATAAATATCCGAAAAGAAATACACCGTACATTCTTACTTGATAGGTACCAGATTTATATGCTAAAAATGCCAAATTCTTAGCATATTCTTTATCATTGGATTTATAATCAGTTAAGGCTCTTTTCTCTTCCTCTTTGAAACCATTTTCTATCAAAGAAAATTCCTTTTCTAAACTCGCAATATATTCTTTCAAGTAGCCTCGCCTCCTCACAAAATATCTATTTGTCTGCACCACTTTAATCTTCTCATTTATCAATTCAATAAATGCTATCACTGTCGCTCCTATCATCGTAAGCCCATAAGAACTAAATAGGAAACCAATAACCAGGCCCGATATACCTATTCCGACTTCTCCTTGAATGAAAGAAGCTAATGCTCCAAATATGCAGAACAACATAACGATATACAAAAGTGCCGTTCATATACCAAGCAAGAATTTCAGAAAAGCTGTCAAAATTCGTAAGATAAGGCGAATCGGAAATAAGATAATTTTTAATATCCATTGCATACACTACCTCTTTTTCTCTTCGGCTTATGTGCTGCTTGCAACCATTATTTTAGTAGATATTGGCTTTAAACAACACATAAAACACCAATTTCTTCAGTTTTTT
>NZ_GL349422.1:1386322-1439066 GCF_000090945.1 Peptoniphilus sp. oral taxon 386 str. F0131
AACGATATACAAAAGTGCCGTTCATATACCAAGCAAGAATTTCAGAAAAGCTGTCAAAATTCGTAAGATAAGGCGAATCGGAAATAAGATAATTTTTAATATCCATTGCATACACTACCTCTTTTTCTCTTCGGCTTATGTGCTGCTTGCAACCATTATTTTAGTAGATATTGGCTTTAAACAACACATAAAACACCAATTTCTTCAGTTTTTAACTTTGGTAGAAGCTTCAAAACCTTTGATTTTACTGAACTATTTACCTCTGTCATTATTATGACACGATACCCGTAACAATGGTCATATTACTCGACAATTATTGAAAGATTTCAATATGGCAACAATTGTTCTTACAATACTTGAAGGCGTATAAAATTCACCACCCTTTGTTCCTTCATAGGCAGCAAACTGAGCAATACAGTATTCATAAGTCCTACCTAATAAATCCTTGCTTGCCTCAGTTTCATCCATATTTTACTTCATTAGTAAATAAACCGACAACTTCCACAAGACTCTTTTATCCAAATCCGGACTTGCATAATTCTTAGGCAAAACATTAAGTCCCTTATTAAACTTTATAATATGAGTATTTTCATCTGTAACTTCTTTATTCGTCAAATTCCTAATATTTTAACTGTAACACTTTCTTTCTATTAAGTTTATTTATTGTGTATGTACTTATATTTGCTTTTTCAGCAAGTTCTTTTTCTTCATATTCTTATCTATCAATAATTTTATAGTCCATTGTAATCAAATTTTATCATTTACACTACTAACCCCTTAATTTTATGTTTTTACATAACACTTGTCTTCTTTCCAATTTAAATTATATACCGCTATTATCCTGTTATTTATCACTTTTATAAAGGGCTTCTTACTATTCAATACGCACAACCACAGGAGATACAGTAATATTTCCCGCTCCTTCTACGATATACCAATGTCCTTTTTCAAGTTTAATCTTCTCAGTTAAGCCATCCGTAATAGAATCAATAGTAAATTTCTCTTTTGTTTCTACATCAACAAATACTACAGATGTATCCTTATCGACAGAAACTTTGACTGTTCCAAATACAGGGCTGATTTGTGAAGATTTTAGCGTTGAATTATCAGGCAACACAAATTTATGATTCTTCATAAAACTTGAATAACCGATTACAATTATTAGAACAATGAGTGGAATCACTATTGCTAAGACCCATTTTTTTATTTTTCTTCATTAAACAACCTCCTCAGATTCTAATTTATATACTTTCTATATATATGCAATCTTTAAAAGTTCCATATTTGTCTAACTATACAAAATATTCATTCTTACAAGTTCAATAATGTTGTATTCTGATTCTTTGCCTACTTGTTTTTCACATAATAAAGGCGATATTTCTATCACCTTAAATTGCCTATTTTGTTTTTTTCTACAAGCCGATTTGTCAATCAGATAAATCTATCCAATATCTCTCAAGACTAACTTTCTCAGTTGGTTCATAAACAGTTGATTCATAAATTCCGCCATTATTTATTATGACTCTCTTGCTGGCTTCATTGTCTTTTAAACATGTTATTAGTATTTTTCCCAAGCCTAATTCTTTACATATCGGAAGAATTTCTCGTAACATGAAGGTCGCATAGCCTTTTTTTCTCTCCGAACTGCATACTGAATAACCTATATGTCCACCATATTGTCCTAAGAATTCGTTAAGATAGTGTCTAATCTGAATAACGCCTACAATTTTATTATCCGCTTCCCTCAAGCAAATAAATTGTGTTTGGGGGACAAATCCTTTTGGACAAGTCTCTAATGCTGAAAAGTCTTCCACCTGTTTTATCCATTCTGAAATATTTTCCATTTTTCGTAAAGATAAGCAACCGTCCATAGAGCCGCCATATTTTATAAATTCTTGTCTAAAGTTTTGTATTTCCTTTTCATATTCAATAGTAGGTATGATTAATTTTAAATTTTCATTTTTTATCATATAATACCTCTCTAAATTCATATATCTATTTTTATAACTATATCATTTTTCTATAACCCTAAATTGTTTATTTTTTTCTACAAACCGAAATTTATAGAGCATTCCAAATAAAGCAAAATGCAAAAATACATCCCCAGGCATTTTCCGTTTCAGTTTTTACAACCAACATTCCATAAATGGCAATAAATGTAGTAATCAGTTCAATAATTCCCCAAAAGCTTGTGTTTATCGGATGAAAAAGTAAACAAATTATTGCACAGATAATAGCGCCATAGTTTATCCAAATGTTCTTAAAAGGGTAGCGTTGATTAATTTTGTCGGATATTACTACATAATTAACTCCTTCAAAAAATCCCCAAGTCAAAATAATTAATAACATCCCCAAAACATTTATCGGAAAACCGCCGGATATTACATCATCTCTTATTAAAATGCTTGAAAATGGTCGGTATCCCTTAAAGTTTCCTGATGCAAACTCATAAATAATCAACGGTATAAAAAAAAGTATAGTTCCAAGTATTGATTTTAAAATATTTTTCTTTTTCAATCCATATTCATAGAAACTTTCTTTTCTCAAAATCATTACAGCGACTATTCCTAACCCGGCTACTCCAAACTGTATTCCGGCATTAAATAGCAGTCTTGAAACCAAATTAATATTGCTGTTTGTAATAAAATCTTTCATTTGAGTACCGTATACCGCATATATTCCAAAAACTGCAAAAGTGACAATCCCAATAATCATAAGATCTAAGTCTAATCTTTGCTGTTCCGGTGTTAGTTGTTTTTTACTCATAAGTATCTTCCCCGAATTCATATTTATTTTTTAATCGTACCATTTTTATCTGTATTTTCAGCTTATTATTAAATCCTTAAATACCAATCAATGTTGTTGCATATCTTTTATATCATCTACAGCAATTAAAAGAGCAAGTAATTCTTCCTCATATTCAGGTTCAATTACCCTTATTACAAAAGTATCTCCCCATGCTAATATTTCTTGGCTGATTTCTCCGACCAATCTTTCAGAATCATATATAGAAAAATTTAAGTCTAAAAAATTGCCTTCCAATTTTAGTGAGTACTCATCTGAGATAACATCAATATCTTTTCTAAAAAATGTGAAGTTTTGCTTTATCACAAATGATCTTCCATCACTGAATTTTACGTTATATCTTGGCATAAGCGTAAAAATTTCTCTATCAATAACAAAATTTCCGCTTCCGTCTGCTTTAGTTACATTCACTGTATTTCCTATAATTTTAAAATCCTGATCTACATAATAAACCGCATTTTGATTATAGTCCAAAACTTCATAATGATCGGTAATCTTAAAAACTTTTTGTTTTACATATAAGTTATGCATATTGTCCTCCTGATGTATTGTATAAAAATTATATCAAATTTTACATTTATTTATATTTATAGCTTTTAAATTTTTTCATAACTTCTTCAAGCTGTTCTTTTGTTAAAAGATTGCCTCCTCCAATCAGCTTTGTCAGATAATATAATTCAGATACATATTCCAAATGTTCCGCTGTAGAAAATGCTTCTTCTATACTCGAACCCAATGCTATTAGACCGTGATTTGCAAGAAGTACGGCATTTCTATCCTCTGTTGCTTCTAAAGCATTTTTTGCAAGTTCCACACTTCCATATGTTGCATATTTTGCACATTTGACATCAAACCCCGCAAGAGCTATTAAATAGTGAACAGGTTGAAGTGTTTCTCCCATACACGAAATTGCAGTTGCATATTTTGAGTGAGTATGTACTATTGCGTCCACATCTTCTCTGTTATTGTAATATATCAAGTGCATTTGCCACTCACTTGACGGTTTTAAATTACCTTCTATCACATTCCCGTCTGAATTCATAATTACTATATCATTAATTTTTATTTCAAAATAGTCCATGCCGCTTGGGCTTATAGCCATAACTTTATTCTCTCTGTCAAATATACTTATATTTCCGCCGGAGCCTTTTGTAAGTCCATGGGTAATTAATTTTTTCCCATATTCAACGACAAGCTCTCTCTCTTTTTCCATCAACATACTAAAACCTCTTAATAATATTCTTTTACTTCTGTTTCAAAATACCTCTTTAAATTATACGGTACATATACTCCCTTGTCAGTAACTACTCCACTTACTAAATGCGGTGGTGTTATGTCAAATGACGGATAGTATCCGCAAACTCCATCAAGTGTATTTTTTATCCCTCTTGCTTCAAGTACAAGCCTCGAATCTCTATACTCTATAGTAACACTTGATATGTCAGAATTTTTTTCATCGGGTATTCCTGTTACAAAATATGGAACTCCATGATATTTTGCGCACAACGCTATTTGATATGTGCCTATCTTATTTACAACATGTCCGTCCATACAAATAACATCTGCAGCTGATGTAAACAAGTCTATTTTATTATTTTTCATCACAAATGCGGGCATATTATCTGTAATTACAATTGTATCAAATCCCTGCTGCCTTGCAACGCTTGCAGTAAGCCTTGCTCCTTGAAAATACGGTCTTGTTTCCGGTACAAAAAGTTTTATGTCTTTGCCTCTTTGCTTAGCTTCTCTCAGCATTGTTCCCACTATTGTCTCGCCAAAACACTGAGTCATTATAGATCCATTATCCGGAAATAAATTCACTAAATTTTTTGCAACAATGCTCATTGTAAAATATCTTCGGTTTAAGCTTTCAAGTGTTCTCTCAAAAATTATCTCATCAAATGCTCTGCCCGAATCTGCAAAATTTTTTACAGCATTTAAGCAGCCTTCCGTAACTTTCTTCATGCGCTCAACCGTAGTCGGTCTTGCATGACTTAGTATGCATGATGCTTTTTCTAAATAGCTCAGAATATCTTCCCATTTCATATTTCTGCATTCGTAGGCTGCAAGTGCCATACCCATACCGGCAGCAGTATATGGTCCTGCACTTTGTGTTACCATATCTGCTATTGCCTCTGCAACTTCAATATAGCTATGACATGTTACAAATTTTATCTCTGTGGGATATACTCTTCTGTCTAAAATTTTAACTGCACCGTTTTCATACCACGCCACATTTTCATATTTAAGCATAAATGCCAAATCGTTATCTTGTCTTATCATAAGTTACCTCTAAATTTTTTTTACTATTTCATTTACCAATCGCTTAAATTTTTCCGCCAACTGACTTGCCACTATATCAACTTCCTCGGCTGTAACTCTATTATTTAAAACTCCTGCCGCCATATTACTTATTAAGGATAATCCGATAACTTTAATATTACAGTGTATTGCCGTTATCACTTCTGTTACAGTTGACATTCCCACAGCATCGGCTCCCATTGCTCTCATAGCTCTTATTTCTGCAGGCGTTTCAAACTGCGGACCTTCTGCATAAAAATATATTCCCTCTTTTAGATTAATACCTAAATCTTTTGCCGACTTCTTCACAATTTCTCTAAGTTCTCTGTCATACGCATTTGACATATCAAAAAATCTTGGACCGAATTCATCAAAATTATTTCCTCTAAGAGGACTTGACCCCATAAATTTTATGTGATCCTCTATCAACATTATGTCCCCTGTATTATAAGAAATATTTATTGCACCTGCAGCATTAGTAAGTATTACAGTTTCAACCCCAAGCAGTTTAAATACTCTTATGGGAATTACAAGCTGTTCAAATTCATACCCCTCATAATAGTGAAATCTACCGGACATACATATTACATCTTTTCCCTTCAACTGTCCCAATATTAACCTACCTGCATGAGATTTAACCGTAGATTTTAAAAAATTGGGAATTTCATCATAATCAATTATTACTTGATTTTCAATTTCATCCGACAACTCACCTAAGCACGAACCGAGTACTATCCCTATACTCGGTCTGAAATTTATTTTTGATAATATATAATCAGCGCTCTCTTTAAAGTATTCATAATCATAATTCACGATATCACCTTTTCTTTCTATTATTTTATTACAATTTTAGTTTAGCATAGCCTCAAATCCTTTGCAATCACATACAAAAAAGGCTGACACAAGTTCAGCCTTTTTATAGTAAATTTTCTATTTCACTTTCCAATTTTTCAGGTGTTGTTGTAGGTGCAAACCTCTCTACAACATTTCCGTTTCTGTCTATTAAAAACTTTGTGAAATTCCATTTAATTGAACTTAACAATGCTCCCCTCTTTTCACTCTTTAAATATTTATAAAGAGGAGCTTGATTTTCTCCATTTACATCTATCTTTGCCATCATGGGAAAGCTCACTCCGTAGTTCAAACTGCAAAATGTTCTTATTTCTTCATTACTTCCCGGATCTTGGTTTCCAAATTGATTACATGGAAATCCTATTATTACAAATTTTTTATCTTTATATTTTTGATATAACAACTCAAGTCCTTCGAACTGAGGAGTAAAACCGCACTTACTTGCAGTATTTACAATGAGCATTACATAGCCGTCATACTCTCTTAAAGAAACTTCTTCTCCAAATGTATCTTTTACCTTAAAATCATATATCATATACTTACCTCAACTTTCTATGATATAAATATACCCATATAATTTTTAACACTATCTATTGCAAAAAATTATATATGGCAACAAGATGACAAATTGCTGCTGCAAGTACGAAAAAATGCCATATTATATGATTATATAACGGTAATTTTTTCTTATAAAAGTAAGTTCCCATTGTATATATTATTCCACCTGAAACTATCAATATTAGAAATGTAAAACTTGTCTTTAGCAGTATTTCCTTTATCATAAAAATTGAAATCCAACCCATAAACACATATATGAACACCGACAATTTTTTAAACTTATCGTACTTCCCGTAGGTGCATAGTTTAAAAATAAATCCTATTGCTGCAATAGTCCAAATTAAGCTTAAAAATAAAATTTTAGCTTTTCCCTCCAATATTGTTAAAATTATTGGTGTATATGAACCTGCAATAAAGAAAAATATTGCAGAATGATCAAAAATTCTAAGTATCCCCTTTGCTTTTTCATTCTGAATCCCATGGTACAATGTACTTGCCAAAAACATAAATATAAAACAACTTGCATAAATTATATATCCTGCAAATTCTGAAGCGCTTATAATACTTGCAAATTTAAAAATCATTAAGATTAGAAACACAATTCCTATAATTACTCCGATGCCATGACTTGCACTGTTAAATATTTCAATTATAAGATTTTCTCTCTTAGCTTTTTCCATCATCAATCACCCCTGTTTTTTTATTTTCATAAATTTAATATTCTTCCCTAATTTTATTTTAACACTTATGAGCTATATCTTCAAATGCCACTATAATTTTTGATGCTGTATGCTATAATATCTGTGGAGGTACAACATGAAATACATAAAAAAACTTGCACCATATGTAAATATATTATTTATAGTAACATCAACTTTAATATATATAATGTCATATTTAAATTATGAACCAAATTTTAATTTTACATGGTTTTTAATCTTTTATTTATCACTTACATTTTTAGCAATTATAGTAAATTTTACTCTAATGATATTTAAACTTTCTGTGGGAATATCCGATAAAAAATATGTCAAAAATTTTTTAATTTCATTTTTAATTTACAGTATGTTATCTATTTTATTATGCTTTATCCTAAAAAAATGTAATACATCAAATGTTATATGCTCAATAATAATTGGATTTATCATAGCATCTACCACGACAAATAAAATTTAAATCCGGTTAATTCCTTCCGATTTTTGCGTCTATATTTTACTTTACTTTTTGACTTATCGTGATATAATTTACACAGACGAAGAGTAAGTATATCACGTTAAGTGTAGAAGAATGGGATGTAGTCTTCTAAAGAAAAAATTTTTTTTGCGATGATATATTGCTTCCGCTTTGTTATGGAAGTGTTGTCTTTGACAATGCTTTTTTTATTTTTTGAAAGGGTGATTAAAATAGATAATAAAAAAATTGAAAAGGCAGTTACTATGATACTTGAGGCAATAGGAGAAGATCCTTCAAGAGAGGGACTTGTTGAAACACCTCAAAGAGTAGCTCGTATGTATGAAGAAATTTTTAGCGGTCTTGGTCAAACAGCCGAAAATCATTTGTCAAAAACATTTGAACTTGTTGACGGAAATATGGTAATTGAAAAAGATATAACCTTTTATTCAATGTGCGAACACCATCTTCTTCCATTTTGGGGTAAAGTACATATAGCTTATATGCCTAACGGAAGAGTAGCAGGGCTTTCAAAACTTGCAAGAACTGTTGATGTATATGCTAAAAAACCTCAACTACAAGAAAGATTAAATCTTGAAATTGCAAATGCAATTATGGAATACTTAAATGCACAAGGTGTACTTGTTGTTGTAGAAGCGGAGCATATGTGTATGAATATGCGCGGTGTAAAAAGACCCGGTACAAAAACTGTTACTTCAATAAGTAGAGGAATTTTAGAAACAGACTTAAATCTTAGAAATGAAGCATATAGATTGATGAATTTATGATAAATACAAATATAATTTTAAATTTAGATTTTATTAAAGAAAAATTAAGCACACTTGAGTATTTAGAGCGTGATAGAATTTATTGCAGACATAATATGATGCACTTTTTAAGTGTTGCAAGAATTTGTTATATTTTATGTCTCGAAAATAAAATTAATATAGATAGAGATTTGGTTTATTCGGCGGCAATACTTCATGATTTAGGCAGAATTGAAGAAATTAAATCAGGTATAAGACACGAAATAGCATCTTGTGATGTTGCAAAGGTTGCACTTGAATATACTAACTTCAGTCTTGATGATAAGATGCTAATACTATCGGCAATAAAAAATCACAGAACGAAATCTGATGAAATTACATTTGAAAGTCTTTTTTATAAAGCTGATAAACTTTCAAGAAATTGTTTTGATTGTATGTCATCTGATGTTTGTAACTGGAGTTCTGAAAAGAAAAATCATAAAATAACTTATTAAAGGAGTAGTCATGGATTATATAAACATTTCAAATTTAATAGTTTTTGCAAATCACGGAGTCTTTGATGCCGAAAAATCACTTGGTCAAAAATTTATGATTGATTTAAAACTTGGAATTAATTTGCAGCATTGTGCAATTACAGGCGACCTTACAAAAAGTGTTCACTATGGAATACTGGCAGAAGATATAACAAAACTTTTTAAATCAAAATCAAACGACTTAATTGAAACCTGTGCTGAAGAAATTGCACAATTCATATTAAAAAAATATGAAATTGTGGAAGATGTATTTGTAAGAGTAAAAAAGCCATGGGCTCCCGTAATGCTTCCGACAGACAATATTTTTATTGAAATATATAGAAAAAGACATTTTGCTTTTTTAGGTTTAGGCTCCAATATGGGTAACTCAAATGAAATATTGGCAAGTGCTGTAGAAATGATAAATGACGAATACACAACTGTCGTAAAATCATCTAAATTATATAAAACGGCACCTTGGGGTTATACCCAGCAAAATGATTTTTTAAATCAAGTTATTGAAATTTCAACTACCTATGAACCGCTTGAACTTCTAAGGCATTTACAAAAAATAGAACTTGACCTCGGACGCAAACGTGAAATTCATTGGGGCCCGAGAACAGTTGATATTGATATTTTATTCTTTGATGATTTTAAAATGTACCATCCGGATTTGATAATCCCTCATCCATATATTTCAGAAAGGCAATTTGTCCTTGAGCCAATGTGTGATATAGCGGCTCATTACATTCATCCAATCTTTAATAAATCCATGAGAGTTTTATTTGAAGAACTGAAAGCCAACTCATAACATCCTTTAACAAGGATGTTTTTTTATTTACTATTTTTTTTATTATCAGTTTAATGTTATAATCTAAATTAAGAACTAACATGGAGGTTATCATGAAACTATTGATTGCACGTGGAAATGAAGATATAAATTTATTAAGCGATAAAGTAAACCAACACGGTTTAATTTGTGGAGCAACCGGTACAGGAAAAACTGTAACTCTTAAAGTCTTATGTGAATATTTTTCCGATTTGGGTGTTCCGACAATACTTTCCGATGTAAAAGGTGATCTTGCAAATTTATGCAAAATCGGCACAATGAACGACAAATTAAATTCAAGAATATCGGAACTGAATTTGCAAAACTTTGAGTTTAAAAATTATCCGATAACGCTTTGGGATGTGTATGGAGAAAAAGGTCTTCCTCTAAGAATTACCATATCAGAAATGGGTCCTATCCTACTATCACAAATATTAGAACTAAATGATACGCAAACAGGAATATTGAACATCGCCTTTAGAGTTGCAGATGAACAGGGACTTCTATTAATTGATATAAAAGATCTCCGTTCAATGTTAAACTACTTGGCGGAAAATAAGAATAAATATTCAAGCTTATATGGAAATATAACTGAACAAAGTATAAGTGCAATTCAAAGAAAAATTTTGATGCTTGAAGACAGAGGGGGCGATATGTTTTTCGCAGAACCTGCTCTTGACATAAATGATATATTTAAAAAAGATACGGACGGAAGAGGATATATAAATATTTTATCAAGCAAAAAACTTATAAATAACCCTACACTATATTCTATGTTTCTGTTATGGCTTCTTTCAGAATTATTTGAAACTCTTCCGGAAATTGGAAATCCTGAAATTCCAAAACTGGTATTCTTCTTTGACGAAGCACATCTTCTATTCAATAATGCGCCTAAATTAATTCAGGACAAAATTGAACAGGTCATAAGACTCATTCGTTCAAAGGGAGTCGGAATATTCTTTATAACACAAAATCCGCTTGATATTCCATCAACTGTATCATCACAGCTCGGCAACAGAATAGTACACCAACTGAGAGCATTCTCTCCAAGAGAATTAAAAGCAATAAAAGAAATTTCTGAAACATTTAGACCAAATCCAAGTATGAATATATCCGAGGAAATAACAAAGCTTAAAACCGGAGAGGCTTTAATTTCATTTCTTGATGAAAGCGGAGCTCCTTCAATTACAAATAAGGCTCTTATTCTACCGCCTCATTCATCATTTGATGCTCTTACGGATGACGAATATCAATATATAATTTCAAATTCTCAATTGTTCTATAAATATAGAGAACTTGTGGATAGAGAATCCGCATATGAAATTTTGGAAAGAAAGTTAACTGAGCAAAAACAGGAAATCATAAATACAAAACAAAAAATTGAAGAGTTAAAACTTCAACGAGAAGAAGAAAAACTTAAAGCTCAAAGAGAAAAAGAGCTTAAAAAACAACAAGAATATGAAGAGAGACAGAGAAGAAAAACTCAAAGTGCAGTCACAAAAGGAGTAGATTCATTCCTCAATACAATGACTCGCTCAATAGGTCGTGAAATAGCAAGAGGTCTCTTCGGGTCAATAACTAAAAAAAGATAAAAGCAGCTTAAAGCTGCTTTTTAATTTGTTTCAATTAAATGAATTTGTCTTTATTATCTATTATTTAATTCTTGCATATTATTTAATTTTAAGTGATTTTAGATACAATTTTCTATCATCACTTATTCTTCTGCTTTCAACCGCTTTTTGTATCGACTTGTTTTGAACAAACTTATCTAATGACTTCTCTTCTATCAATTTAATTGCCACATCATATTGTTTTATAAGTGCAAAACTTAAATACCATGCTATTGCCATATTTATATAGTATTCATCCGATTTTATTTCTGCAACCTTATATAACATATCAGTTTCAAATCTTTCATCAAGATATTTTGACATTAGAGATACTATAGCAAATCTCTTTGTATAAGTATGTTCACTCTCAAGCCACCTTAGAATCTCCGCATAAGATTTTTCAGAATATTTTTTAAAAATTACCGGAGAAAATAAATCACAGGTCTCCCAATTATCTACAACAGGTAAAAAATCATCTATCAGTTTAATCGCTTTTTCAAAATCGTTCTCTCTTTCAATCAAAAACCCGTGCAAATTATTTTCTTCGAAATATTTGTGCGGAATACTATTTAAAAAATCATCATAATTATAGTTTTTTAAAATATGTTTTGAAATATTTCTAAGTACAGGGGTTCTAACACCTATCATTGTATCTTTATTCACATTCGGAATCAATTTTGAATTAAATTCTCTATATTCTAAATCTTGATTTTTAAAAAGCTCATCCATTATATATTTATTTATATCCATAAATATCTCCTAATTTTCTCCATCTTTAAGTTTATATTGTGAACCTAAAAACGTCTCTTCAACTTCAATAAGTCCACAATTTTCAAGTTCTTTCAATTTTAAATTAAATTGATCTACTGTATAATTTACTGAATATTTTTCATAAATACTCCTAATTATTGAAAGGCTGTCTACCGATGTGGATATAGGCATATATTCTTTTACATAATTTAAAAATTTAGCATTATCTTTCAGTTTTATACTTGAAAGTTCATCAAACGGATTTTCCTTATGAGGTGATTGAGTATGTGCCGCTCTTATTCTGACATAAGAAGTTCTTCCCATTTTAGCAGATGATATAAATACATCACCGGTTGTGAGATATGGCAATCTTTTTGATTCATCGGTAGAAATATCAGTTTCTTCTCTAATAGTATCAATATCGGATGCCCTTACAGTTCTAAAAATAAATTTTGTATTTAATTGTGCAGTTATAGTTTCATCTAAAAGAGTCGGCCTCTGTGTCGCAAGAATTAAAAATACACCATATTTTCTTCCCTCTTGTGCTATCTCCCTTAAAATAGATTTTGAAGGCGTATCATATCCTTTTGGAGCGAAATTATGTGCTTCATCCGTAACAATTATAAATGGTGGAAAAAATTCTGCCGCTTCCGCTCTGTATACAGATTCTCTATATTCTCTTCTCTCATAATACAACTTATTCAATAAGTATGTAGAAAATACTTGTATAATCCTTGTAGATCCTTGTATAACCATAAGGTTACCTGATTTAAGTCCATCTACAAGTTCTGTTATATCTCTATTAAAAATCCCCTCATTATATAATTTAGCAAGACGCCACATAACTCCTTTTACAGATTGTATTGGACAAGTTTTATCATACTTTAAAAATATTTTTCTTTTTTCTTCCCATTCTTCTTTTTCTTCCTGTTCTGCATAGAAAATCTTCTCATCAATTTTTTCAATTGAACCAACTTCTTGAGCCTCTATTAAATATTTTAGCTTATTAAAAAAGCTGAAATAATTGTTCCCCCTTACAAAAATTGTATCTACTGTGTTATTCATCGAATCAGTAAGCTGACTTGACGTATTCAAAAGATTTTTAATATCTGCAACTGTAAGTTCTTCAAATTTTATTCCAATATCAACACCTATCTGCAAAGCCGAAAATTTATCATTATAATCTCTTACAATATTTCCGCCTGATTTTTGACTAAATGACATTTCATAATGCGGATCAAGAACAATTGTAGGAATATTTTTTTGCATGATTTCTTCAAGAACAACTCTAAGTCCGAAACTCTTTCCGGAACCTGATCCTCCAAAAACTCCAATATGAGGATATTCGTGCATTGACTTATAATCAAACACATATGGTACATCTTTTTGATTTAAAAATTTTCCGTCCTCAAATGTTTCAACTAAATTCTTATACTCATCATTCATATCATCTGTAAGTGAATCCGTATTTCTGATTACCCCAAGCAAAAGTCCGTCACTTGGACTTGTAGATATAATTAATTTTTTAACTTCAGAAAACTTCGGAACCCTAACACTGCTACCTGTAAGCACAGGATATAATGCTTCCTTTAACAGACGAAGTCTACCTATATATATAGTTTCATCATTTACGTCATATCCCATAATTCTAAGACTTTCAATAACTGAATTATCAATGAAATCTCCACCAATATTAAGCGGGATATATCTGTTAAAAGTTTTAGCTTCAACTATTTCTCCTACTAAATCTCCTTGAACTTCATCTTCAACGATTAAAAACTCATTCATCCTAAAGTTTCTATCTTTTGAACCTATATATACTTCTTGTCCTGTTGTAATTCCAACTACTTTCATAAACTTCTCCTATCTCTTTCCGATATAAAAAATCTTTCATATATATCTCTGTCTAAATATTCTTCAAGCATAGCTTTTATTATAGCATCTGTTATTTTAACCTCACTATCAACAATATCAAGCCATAAAGGAACTCCTCTTGAATTCTCCGGAGTCAATGTATATACCAAATTTGCAATATCCGTCAAATATTCTCTTTGACTTTCTATTAAATCAAGTCCTACCATCATAGCAGAGTTTGAAGTTCTGAGAAATGCACTCACAAGTCCTCCCTCCTGAAACTTATTATTATATGCATCAAAAACTTCAAAAATTTCTCCTTTTAAAAGTCTGCCATATAAAATTTCTCTATCATAGATATTTTCAGCTCTATTTACAGAACGTGAAATTATATTAGTCTTTAAATCTTTAATAACTCCGACTAAAATAACGTCATTTTTTTCAGCATTTTCAATAAGTTCATTATATCCGTCACTATTATTTATTTTATATCGTATAAGACCTCCGTCCATCATCAAAATCTTAGGTCTATGCTGTTCTATTGATTTTAATGCAGCTTTAAGTTCAATATCGGCAAGCATCTTATCTCTATTCTTATTTTCAAATTCCCTATTGTCAATAATTCCGTCTATCATCGGAGTATAACATTCATTTAAAAAAATTCTTTCTCCTACCGTCGGTTTTGCAAGAGCTTGGAATAATTCTATATAGTGCGGATACGCTCCCCCAACTCTGTTTGTAGAACCGTCTACTCCAACTACAAGTCCAAATTTTAAAAGCTCATCGCTTGAAAGTTTCTTGAGAGTTTTTATTTTTCCTGCCTTATTTAAAATTTCCGTCCTGAATCGATTCATATCCATAGAAAAAATTTCTTCATATTTATTTTTAAGCAATGTATTAATATTTTTTATTTCAGTTTCAATATCTTTTAAATTACTCATTAAAAACCTCTAAACTAATTTTATAAACTTCATTTTTAGATAAATTATATTCCTTTGAAACATCCTTTACAGCCTGAGATTTCTTAACTCCCGACTGAATTTTAGCTTCAAGTATTGACTTTATATCAATTTCTTCATCTTTCTTACAAAATCCCTCTACAACAATTACAAATTCCCCTTTTAAAGTTATATCATCAAAATTATTTAATATACTCTTCAATGATCCTCTATATGTAGTTTCATATATTTTTGTAAGTTCTCTTGAAATTGAAATTTTTCTATCTTCAAATATTTCATATAAATCATCTAACATTGCTTTTAATCTATGTGGTGCTTCATAAAAAATTAATGTGAATTTTAAATCCTTTATATTTTCAAGTTCTTTTTTTCTCAAGCTTGACTTTGAATTCAAAAATCCGTAAAAAATAAAGTGTTCAGTATCAAGTCCTGATAAAACAAGTGCAGTAAGTGCAGCATTGGCACCCGGTAAAACTTTAAATTCAATTTTTTCTTCTATAAGTTTTTTTACAAGCACCTCTCCCGGATCACTTATTCCGGGAAGTCCTGCATCAGTTACAACAGCTATATCATTATCTTTTGAAAGCTCAACTATATTTTCAGATTGAGAAACTTCGTTAAACTTATGATAACTTATCAACTTTTTTTTGATTCCATAACTATTTAAAAGTTTTAAGGTAACTCTTGTATCTTCTGCCGCAATTATATCTACTGAATTTAATACTTCAAGTGTTCTCTCCGTTATATCCTTTAAATTTCCGATTGGTGTAGGACAAAAATATATCATCTATATCTCCTCGTTATTATATATTTTTTCAAAGTCATGTGAAATTTTATCATTTTCATACAATACTAAGTCTTGTTCTATGTTAAATCCACATTTAGCTTGTTTAACTGCCTTTACTAAAATTAAACTCGCTTTTGTATTAAAATTCTTTTTTACAAATCTAATTTTTTTAGGTTCAATACTTGCATCTCTAAGAAGTATAAACAAATCTATCATTCTTTCAACCGCTATTACAATATAGAGAGTTCCTCCATTTTTAAGCATATACTTAGCTACATTCACAAAATCATCTAATCTCTCGCTATGTCTTGCTTTTGCAATAGTATCATTACCGGCTCTCATTCCGCTATTGTAGTATGGAGGATTTATTACTATTGTATCCACACTCTGATGTAAAACAAAATTTTTAACATCCGATATATCAATATTGTAATTTATTATTTTATCATCAAGATGATTTTCTATTATGGACTTATTTAAAAGCTTTACTGCATTTTCATTTATTTCAAAATTTATAAATTTTGTTGCTTTATCAATAAGCCTTAAACACAAAATTCCTGTTCCGCTACCAAAATCCGCACAAACGCCTTTTACTTTTGCAAATGATGATAATATTAATGAATCAGTGCCATATTTAAAACTATTTTCATCTTGATAAATTATATATTTTGTTCCGGGTACATAATCTCTTTTCATAAAATTATTTTACCATAAAATTATATATTATAAATACAACTATATAAAAAAAGAGAAGTATTAAACTTCCCTTAATTTGCCTTTCCTGCCATCAAATAAAATTTTAAATAATAATAACTATCTTTTTGTTGTATTCCTGTAAGACTCAAATCAACAAAAATTATCTTATAATTTATTCCCTGTTCTCTTCCTTCTATAGAAAGGTCCTCAGGATCCACTATTTCATTTGATTTTTTAATTACTTTTAATTTTTCAAATACATCCTTCACATTAAATGTAGTTAAATCAAATTTACTGTCCTTGTCAATATATCTGATTGTTACTTTTCCGTTATCTAAAGTAGCTTCATAACTTCCTATTGAACTTGTATTTGGCTCAGATGAATAGAATTCAAATTGCATTAATTTGGTATATCCTTCAATATTAATTGACGTGGAATTAGGCTCATAATAAAATATTTCATCGTTTTCTATAGCCTGTTCAATATTATCAAGCTTAAATCCAAATACCTTTTCAATATTTTCATTGTCAAACGTAAAATCATTAGGAATGTATTTTAACTCCCATGTTCTATGATTGTTAGACATATACTTCACAATTTCAATTATTTCTTCTTTTGCATCTCCTTCTAAATTTAAATTTGGAATTATTTTATCTCCCTTAAGCATATTATTTTCATACAAAAGTTTATTCAATCTGGCATTTTGATTTGACGCCGTAACATTATATGCAGATACAGGTCCTACTGATGATAACAATATCAATGCACTTAATACAACCGGAATTGTTATATTTGAATTTTTATTGTAAAAAATGTAGTACAACATTGATATAAGACAAAATATTCCGCCAACTATTACAAAATATCTGTTCTCAGTTACTCCATATTGATATACTCTAATACCTATTGAATAAAACATCATACCGAGAAGCGGAATCATTGCAATCGGAAAAACTTTTCTAAAGCAATTTACAAAAAATATATCTCTTATTTTTCCAAGTATAAACAACAAAATTGTAGTAAGTATTGAAAACCATAATACTAAATTTGTCACAATTCCCGAAGGAATTTCTCGTATAAAAATAATCTTTGCAAAATACAAATAAATTATTATGGCATATACTGTAAATATCGGAATTAAAATATATGCTAATAATATTTTAATCGGTTTTGATATTTCATAGTTATCAAAAGAATCTCTGCACCTTGGTAATCCTGAAAGGAATATTCCGCCATTAAACGGTAAAAATATCAAAATTGCGGTATTAAAATAGACTTCTAAAGAAATTGAAATGCCAAATAAATGTTTAAAAGAATAATATATGACACTCATTCCAAAAAATAATACCAAAGAATAAAAAACTGATATTATTCCTGAACTTATAATCTTTAATGCATAAGCTATATAATCCTTATGATAAAATAATTTGGATATATATGCACAGGATACTGCAAAAAATAAAAGTAACCCAAAGTAAGTGTATCCTATCTCATATAAAAACAGTCCATTGTCTGAAAACAATACTCTTTCATAAATTCCATATAAAAACGGAAAATTTATAACATATGCAAAAATCTTAAATAATCTAAATCTCTTTAATTCTTCTTCATTCCTTACATTAGCTGAAAGTGACTCCGAAAATAATTTTAGAAATATAAAAGTTGCCGAAGACATTAATAAAAAATATCCTATTTTTGTATATGTCAAGTCAAGTCCTACATTATCTGCCCCGGTGGGAAAACTTCCCTTGTTTACACCAATTATAAAAAATAGTGCACTTAGCAAAATACAAAGCATGGCTATCGGAAATCTTTTTATGGAATAAAAAGATTTATTTATTGTATCCTTAAATTTATATATAACTTTCATAAAACCTCCATCTTAGAATATTTTAAACCAAAACGTAATATTTAACAATTAAAAAATATCTTTTTTACCACATTGTAACTATTTTCTAAGTATTTTACATATTTTTTTACCATTTTCTAAACAAAAATACATTATCTAAATCATAATCAAGCATAAAATAGATAATTTGTCCAAAATTATAAGCATGTGATTTTTACTTTTCTATTTGAATAGAAATTTATATTTACAACGGAATGAACCATCTGACAGAATTTATGAAATAAAAAACGAGCCTGTAAAGGCTCAATAATATATTTTCATCAAATATAAACCATAGCTTGGTGCAGTAGGCCCCGCAGCCTTTCTATGTTTTTTATTTAACGCATACTTCATATATTCTTCTTCAAATCTTCCTCTTGCAATTTCCACCGCAGTCCCGACAATTATCCTGACCATATTCTTCAAAAAACTCTTGCCGTAAAAATCTATATATATAAAATCTCCATCTTCAACAACTTCAATTTTATCTATCCTTCTTATAGTGTCTTTAACTATGGCGTGTCTTCCCATAAATGTCTTATAATCATTTTCCCCTATTAAATAATTAAGCGTACTTTGCATTTTTTTAAGATTCAATTCATAGGGGAAGTGCATAGCCCTATTTCTATATAGAGGATTTCTATATTTTCCTCTATATATCATATATCTATAATATTTCCCCTTGGCGGAGTATCTTGCATGAAAATCATCATCCACATAACTTGCACCGACAACTGATATATCGTCCGGTAAATGAAAATTTATTACTTTCGGCAAATTTCCAATATTAATTGTAGTTTCAGAATAAAAATTCACACACTGACCCATAGCATGCACTCCACTGTCTGTTCGCCCCGCTGTATATAATTTTATTTCATGCTTTACAGTATCCTCTATTGCATTTTTCAGAACGCCTTCAACAGTACTTGCTTGAGGTTGTATTTGAAATCCATGATAGCTGCTGCCATCATAGCTAACTATGAGTTTAATATTCATATATATCTCCATATAACTAAAACTATAATTAAAGCAAGATTAAGTGCAAATGCAATACTATCTATTTTTTTATAAGAAAGCTCTTTAAATTTTGTTCTTCCCTCTCCACCTCTATAACACCTTGCTTCCATTGCCGTTGCAAGTTCATCCGCTCTTCTGAATGAATTTATAAATAGCGGAACTAACAAAGGAACCAAATTTTTTGCTCTGTTTAATACATTACCCGATTCAAAATCCGCTCCTCTTGCCATTTGTGCTTTCATTATTTTATCTGTTTCTTCAACAAGTGTTGGAATGAATCTAAGAGCTATTGTCATCATCATTGCTATTTCATGCGCCGGAACACCAATTTTTTTCATAGGCTTTAGAAGTTCTTCTATTCCATCTGTCATTTCAATAGGTGATGTTGTAAATGTGAGCATACTTGTCCCCATTACCAACAGCATAAGTCTTATTGCCATTTTTATTGCCATATGAATACCCTGACTTGTAATTTTTATAAAACCTATTTTATATAAAATATCCCCGGGCATAAACAATACATTGACCACAAATGTTATTATCAATATCCATTTTAACGGTTTTACTCCTCTTAGTACCATTGAAAACGGAACATGTGATAATTTTATAACCATAAATAAATATGCACCCACTAATAAATATGGAGTATAGCTGTTGACAAAAAATATTCCCACTATGAATAGCAGCATAACTATTATTTTTGTTCTCGGATCTAATTTATGTATTACTGAATTACTGGGATAATATTGACCGACAGTTATATCTTTAAGCATTTCTCTTACTCCTTAAAAACTTTTCTAATTCTAATTTCGCCTCTTCAACAGTTATACAGTCTGAATTTATATCCGCACCCCTCTTTTTAAGTTCTCTCATAAAAGAAGTTATCTGAGGAACTCCAAGTCCTATACTTACAAGTTCATCTTCTCTCTTAAAAATCTCTCTTGGGGTATCATCCATCATAACATGTCCCTTGCTCATGACAATTATTCGCTTTGCAATACTTGCCATATCCTCCATGCTGTGAGAAACAACTAATATTGTAATTTCTCTGTCATGATATATTTTTTCTATTTCCCCTAAAATTTCATCTCTACCTGCAGGATCAAGACCTGCAGTCGGCTCATCTAAAATCAAAATTTCAGGTTGCATTGCAAGTACTCCCGCTATTGCGACTCTCCTCTTTTGACCTCCGGAAAGTTCAAACGGAGATTTATCCTTAAAATATTCATAATCAAGTCCAACAGATTCCATTGCATCTTTAACTCTACACTCTACTTCTTTTTCATTTAGTCCCTGATTTATCGGTCCAAATGCAATATCTTTACCGATAGTTTCCTCAAATAATTGATATTCCGGATATTGAAATACCAAACCGACTTTTTGTCTGACTTCTCTTAAAGAAACATTCTTATCAGAAATATTTTTACCGTCAATTATTATACTGCCATCAGTAGGCTTTATAAGTCCGTTTAAATGTTGTATGAGTGTTGATTTCCCTGAACCTGTATGTCCTATAAGTCCAATGAAATCTCCTTTTTCTATGTTTAAATTTATGTTTTCTATGGCATTTTTTTCAAATGCTGTTCCCATTCCATATACATGAGTTAAATTTTTTATCTCAACTAATGCCATATTTCACCTACTAATTCATCTATACTTAAAATTTCATTATTTATATCAAATCCGCTATTTTTTAATTCCCAAGCAAGTTCCGTAACTTGCGGAACATCAAGCCCTATTTTTTTTACTTCGTTAACATTTGAAAACACCTTTTTAGGAGTTCCGTCAAGTACAACTTTTCCCTTTTCCATAACTATGAGTCTGTCGCTTTTCGCCGCCTCATCCATATAGTGAGTAATTAATACTATAGTTTTATTTTGTGTCTTATTCAACATCAATATAGTTTCCATTACTTCTTTTCTTCCAACAGGATCAAGCATAGCAGTTGGCTCATCTAAAATTATATAATCCGGTGTCATTGCAAGTATTCCCGCTATTGCAACTCTTTGCTTTTGACCTCCCGATAGCATATGAGGAGCATTTTTTCTGTAATCGTTCATTCCAACAGCCTCAAGAGAAAAATCCACCCTCTTTTTTATTTCATCTGACGGCACACCTAAATTTTCAGGTCCGAATGCAACATCTTCCTCTACAACGGTTGCAACCAATTGGTTGTCAGGATTTTGAAATACCATACCTGCAAGAGCCCTTATCTTCCATAGATTTTCGTCATCTTTAGTGTTCATTTCATCTACAAAAACATCTCCGTCAGAAGGTAACAAAAGTCCATTTATAAGTTTTGCAAGTGTACTCTTGCCGCTACCGTTATGTCCGAGTATAGCTACAAATTCTCCCTTTTCTATGCTTAGATTTAAATTTTCAATTATATATTCAGAATTTTCCGTTTCATCATATTTGAAACTTACATTTTTTATTTCTATCATAATTTACCCCTTATTCCTCTAAATTAATAGTTTATTACAAGCAAATAAAGTTTTCAATACATTTATTAATTTAATAAAATTTTATCCTCTGAAATAAATTATTTAACTGAAACAAATTCATTATCCTCAATATAATATCTAAGCAAAAAATCTTTAGCCTCCATCGCATAGTCTATTCCTATGCGTTTTGAATTTATTGTTTTAAAATCAAAGTTATATCCGTCTTTTATGTATATTTCATTACCTAAAAGATCTTTTCCGTAATCATTTCTATCTATTTTCATGGCTATAGTGAGTTTTCCCGGACCGTTGGTTAAATTTTTCTTTTGATAATTTGAAAGCTCTTCAAAATTTTTTCCAAATCTGTTTTTTGAAAATTCATCTATATTTTTAACAGGTTCAACCGCTCTTATAAGTACAGCCTCTCCTAATCCGACTTTATTTGTAACCACATTTACAAGATTATACATTCCATATGTAAAATATACATACAAATGTCCCGCTCTTCCATACATAACCTCATTTCTTAATGTTCTTCTTCCGTTAAATGTATGTGAGGCTCTGTCATCAAAACCAAGATATGCTTCTGTTTCAACTATTTTGGCTTCAAGTGTAACTCCATTATATTTTCTAACCAAAATTTTTCCCAAAAGTTCTCTTGCAACTTTATCCGTATCTCTATTATAGAAATTCCTATTTAACTTCATTTTCCATCTTCCATTTCTCATAATTTTTTATTTGCAATCTTATTTTTGAAATCAAATATGTCAATATTGTCAAATCATCCAAAAATCCTATTTCCAATAACATATCAGGTATTATATCCATCGGATTTAAAAGATATATGAATGCGCATATTATAAGCAGCATATCGGATTTTCTTATATTTTTATATCTTCCCTTTATAAAATCATAACACATTGAAATTAATAGAATAAGCTCAAATTTTATCTTTGAAAATTCATCTATGTTCAATCTACTGTGTTTAATTTTTTCAAGTAATTCAGAAAATTTATCTTTGTCATTATAAATTCTCTCTGCGGATTTTTTTAATCTCAATAATATTTTTAAAGGTATTTTCATAACAACTATCACCTCAACATATCTATTCCCCCAAAGAAAAATTTTTATTCACAGTAAATGTATGATATTATTTATATAATATTATAATTGATTTTAGGAGGTAATCATGATAAAAATATTGCTTTTTTTCATATTTGCTTTTTTAGGTTGGATGACTGAGGTGAGTTATACATACATTGATTCAAAAAATTATGTGAATGCAGGAGTCCTTAACGGACCGATATGTCCAATATATGGTGTCGGATTGATGTTGATATTGATTTTTATATATCCTCAAAAAAATTTTATGCTTGTATTTTTTGAAATTATGTTAACAGCAACATTTGTCGAATTGATTACAGGTATTATATTGGAAATGATATTTAAAAAGAAATGGTGGGACTATTCAGACAAACCTTTTAATTTCAAAGGATATATCTGTCTTAAATATTCTATTATGTGGGGTATAGGCGGACTTTTAATGTGCTATATAATTTTCCCTGTAATTTTAAATGCTTCAAATTATTTTTGGAGTCTGCCGATTATAATTCCAAATTTAATTACATCAATAATTATAATTTTATTTTTAATTGACCTTACTGAAACTGCACTTACGGTTTTAAAACTCAGAAAGCACTTTTACGAGCTTGATAAAATCGCAGCAAATCTAAAGGTGATTTCAAATGACATAAGCAGCAAATTGGTTAAAAATATAGAAAATGTTGAAATCAGAACAACTGAAATTAAAGAAGATATCGAATTTATTTCAGAAAATAAACCTGCTGTAGATCTAATGCTTAAAAATTATAAAAATGAAAAATATAGAGAACTTGACAGAATTAAAGATAAATATAATAAACTTTTAAAAGCAAATATGTTTAATCTTCCAAGGCATAAGAGACTTTTAAATGCATTTCCGAACTTAAAACGTGAACATAGTCGTTTAAAAGAATTTATAGAAAAGGCCAAAACTGATATTAGATAAAATAAAAGCTCCTTTTATATTTAAAGGGAGCTTTTATTTTTTATTTATTTATCCAACTTTCATCTTTCGGTTTTTTTCTCCATGCCTCTAACATTTTCAATTCTTCATCATCAATATAATTGATTTCATTAGCTACATCTGAAAGTTCTTCAAAATTTGTCAATGAGTAGTGGACTATATTATTTTTCTTAAAATTTTCCTCCGCGTCGTGTAAATTATATGTGAATATTGAAACTATTCCCAAAACATCAAAACCTGCACTTCTTAAAGCAAGAGCCGCCTCAATTGAAGAGCCTCCTGTTGAAAATAAATCTTCAACTACTACAGTTTTTGCTCCCTCAATAATCTTTCCCTCTATTTTATTCTGTTTTCCGTGATCTTTATTTGATGAACGGACAAATCCCATAGGAAGATTTAATTCAGATGCTATTATTGCGGCATGAGGTATTCCGGCTGTTGCAGTTCCCATAATGTATTCAGCCTGCGGAAATTTTTCTTCAACTAATTTTTTAAGACCTTCTTCAACAACTTTTCTCTCCTTCGGATAGGAAAGAGTAAGTCTGTTATCACAGTATATCGGGGATTTTATTCCCGATGCCCAAGTATATGGTGCTCTCGGTGACAAAGTCACAGCTTTAATATCAAGTAAAATCTTTGCTACTTCTTTCATAAACTATTCTCCTAAAAACATTTTTCTAATTTCCTTGTATGCTGAAACAGGATTTTCAGCTTTAGTTATAGGACGACCTACCACTATGTAATCGCTGCCGAGCTCTCTTGCATCTTCAGGTGTTACAACTCTTTTTTGATCGTCACTGCTGTTTGTTTTTAATCTTATTCCCGGAGTTACACAAATAAATTCATCTCCCAATATTTCTTTTATTTTGGGAACTTCAAGAGCAGAGCATACTACACCTATAAGCCCGCTTTCTTTTCCAATCATGGCATACTTAATTACAGTGTCTTTTACAGAATATTTATTATCAATTAAAATTTCATCGTGCATCATTTCATCTGAAGTTGATGTAAGCATAGTAATTCCAAGTGTAACTACATCTTTATTTATTTTTTTTGCTTCATCAACCGCACCTTTAAGCATTTCTCTTCCACCTGCAATATGATAATTTATCATATCTGTATTTAAACTCATAATTGAAATTGTCGCCTTGGCAACTGTATTTGGAATATCGTGAAGCTTTAAATCCAAGAAAATCTTATGTCCTCTTTTTTTTATTTCTTCTATAATTGAAGGTCCTTCTTTATAAAAAAGTTCCATCCCAACTTTTACATAAAGTTTATCTTCAAACATATCAAGAAAATCAAGTGCTTTTGCTTTAGATTCAAAATCCAATGCTATTATTACATCTCTATTCATATTCTGCCTCCTTTATATTGATTTTACCATATTTGAAACTAATTTTGACATACTTTTATATTTTTATGCAAAAAATAACCACAGACTTCTCTGTGGTATTTTTTTATTTATCTTTTTGAATTGTTACTGTTTTATTTTCAGCATCCCACTCAATATTTTTTCCTTCCCCTTTATTTCCGTGAGTCAAGCCAAGAGCCTTTCCTACTTCAGAAATAGGAAGCATTGTTCTTCCATCTTTTATTTCAGGTTTTACTGTAAAAGTATGTTTTTCTCCATTTACATAGAATTCATCAGAGTCAATATTGATTAGAACTACATTACTTCCATTTGTAAAAGATGCCATTCTTGTAGTTTTGTTATAAGTTACTGTATATCCAAGAGCTTCTGCTACATAACGAACCGGCATCATTGTTCTGCCGTCTTTAATGTATGGCACAACATCCATATATTTTAGAGTTGATACTCCATCTACTGTTTTTTCTATTTTGCTGCTTCCAATAGTAAATTCACTTTTGAATTTAGTTGATGTAGTCGTTGTCTTTGTTGTATCCGAACCTACTTTATAAGTTGAAATTGCATCTTTACTTGAATTACTTACATGAGTTGTAAATGTTAAAGTTTCTTCGGATTTCAATGCTCTATTTGTATAAATTACAAAATATCCGTTTGCATCTGCAGTTGCAGTTCCAAGTGTTGTTCCTGAACTATCCTTAACAGAAACTGAAGCTCCTGCATTTACATTATATCCGTTAATAAATGATGTATTCGGATTTGCATTAGTTACCTTTGCTTCCTTAGCTGTTTCATAAGAAGTATTATTATTAACTCCGCTTAGATAATACTTATCTGAAGTATATCCACCCTTTGTCGCAACTAAATATAGGTTTTTGTAATTTCCGTATCCATTGTAATATCCATTATTATATCCGTTATAATCTGCAACTGTTGCATATATTCCGCTTAAAGATCCTTGGTAAGAACTGCTGAAACTGATATTATAGTTACCATAGCTGTCTGAATATCCGGAGCCTATACGATTGTTATAGCTGTCATATACATTAATTAAGGCATTTCTCGGTGCGTCACTTCCTGTTACAGAATTGTATCCTACTGACGGATTTAATCTTCTATATCCATTGTAATATCCGTTATTGTATCCGTTATAATCTGCAACTGTTGCATATATTCCGCTTAAAGATCCTTGGTAAGAACTGCTGAAACTGATATTATAGTTACCATAGCTGTCTGAATATCCGGATCCTATACGATTGTTATAACTGTCATATACATTAATTAAGGCATTTCTCGGTGCGTCACTTCCTGTTACAGAATTGTATCCTACTGACGGACTTAATCTTCTATATCCATTGTAATATCCATTATTGTATCCGTTATTATATCCATTTCCATAACTATCTAAATTATAATCCATTGTAAAATATCCATTTCCATCAGCAGTTACTTCTTTTAATTTTGAATATCCGTCATACAATGCTATTGATGCATAAGACTCAGTATAACCTGTTATTCTATTTCTAACTGATGTTGAAACATTTCTAATTGCAATTCCATAAGAATTATAAGAATTACCTCTACCAAATTCAATATTAACATTGCTGTCGCTATTTGTTAAAGTAAATCTGTATGTTACATCTGAATATCCGTTTCTTCTTAAAGTTGCAGTATACTCTCCATTTTTAAGATTATGAATATTATAAACATAATTTCCTGCTGAATCTCTAACTGTTACATCGGAATCATTACATTCATATCCATTAAGATAATATTTTACAGTATGATTATTATATGGCCAGCCATATGAAGATGTATATAATGCTGCATTAGATTCAGTAGCAAATGTCACTGTCGGTACTGCGCTCAAAACCATAGCGCCTGCTAATAAAATTGTACCTAATTTTTTGTTACTTTTCATTACTATCTCTCCTTTTTTATTTTACAAAATCTACACTATGATATTATACCCAAAAAGATTAAAAAATTCTATATTCGTATACTTTTTTTCATAATTGTAATAATTCTTTAATATTTTACGAGTTAAACTATTAAATTTTTTTAAAAATTTCTTTAAATATACTGCTGATTGCAACTCATATATAATATAAAATCATTGTTAATTGATATACCCATAAAATAAATAATCAAAACTTTAAAGTTAAAATGCAAGTTAGCATATTTATGCAAACAATTAAAAAGATAGGTTCAAACCTATCTTTATTTTCTATTTACTACTTATCATTATTGATTCAACCGAATTTGCAACTCTTTCTAAATCATCAAGGCATCTTTCAAGTTTATCAAATATTTTAGTCCAAATTATTATTTCTTTATCATTATTACAATTAGTGTACAAATTTCTCATTGTTTTAATATAAAGTTTATCTCCATTGGATTCAATATCATTTACTGTTATTATCTTTTCCTTTGTAGAATTTTCTCCTCTAAATTTTTTAAATTCTATAAAAGCGTCATACAATGCATCTGTGGCCTCAATTATAAGAGATGAAAACTCAAGTGCCTCAGCTCTAATCTCTTTTACATTGTACATATACAAACTAAACAAAACATCTTCTATTGAATCTGTCGGATTATCAAGTTCTTCTAAAAGAGACGATATATCATCACGTTCAAGAGGCGGTAAAAAATCCCTTATAAGATGAGTAATAGCCTCATGTACTATCAAATCATTTGAATGTTCTATATCATGCATTTGCTTTATTCTAACTTCAAGTGTGAGAGGATCATATTCTTTTATTATTTCATCTAATAATCTTGCCGCTGCCATTGACCCTTCTACCATTTCAGTAAATATTCTAAAGTAATCAAAGCTTTCTATATTCATATTATCCTCCTATTATCATAATAATTTTTGTAAAAATATATGCGCATAAAATGCAAATAGGAAAAGCTAAAAGTCTTATTAAAAATATATACTTAGCATAAGACCAATTCACATTACTAACTCTCTTTGAAACTCCGACTCCAACTAATGCTGATGAAAAAGCATAATTTGTACTTACAGGTATTCCCATTACAGTTAATATAAATAATGTTAAAGAAGATGCAAAATCCGATGATATTCCCTCATAACTTTCAAGATTTACTACGTTTACTCCGGTATTTCGTATTGCCCTTACTCCTCCAAGACTTGTTCCTAAACCAACCAATATGGCTATTAACAATGCTATACCTACAAGCCCGCTATTAATGGTCGGACTTATTTTAAATAAATATATTACAAGTAAAAACAATGCTATAAACTTTTGCCCATCCTGCGCTCCATGCATAAGTGCATTTAACGCTCCGCTTAAAATCTGTCCTCTATCAAACATTTTTTTTACTTTATTTCTATCTTTATTTCTACAAATTTTCTTTATTAAAGTTACAATTATATATCCAAAGATAACAGGCATAGTAGTAGATAAGACAATACCTGCGATAACCTTAATAAAGCTGTATATGTTAATCCCGCCGACACCTGCGTGAATCGCAAGTGATGAACCGGTCAATGCTCCGATTAATGCATAAGTTGAGCTTGTAGGTATATCTTTAATATAAGCTACAAGTCCCCATATTATTATGGTTACAAAAGCTGCAATCAGCGCACCTGCTGAAAATTTTGAACTGGAAAAATCAAACATTTCATAAACCGTAAGCACAACTTTTCCGCCAAATTTTTCGTACAATAATATTCCAATAAAATTAAATACTACTGACATACAAATTGCATAGTTAATATAGATTACTCTTGTAGATACACATGTGGCTATTGCATTTGGAGCATCAGTCCATCCGCTTATAACTACTATACCAATCAATAGAAGTATTAAAATTATTGCACTTGTACTCTTTGACATTTCCTGTATCAGTGACAAAAATCCCATTATATCTCCTTAATTTTTAAAGCTGTGAATAGGAGCAGGTATTGTTCCCCCTCTATTTGAAAAAACTTCAGAAGTTGTACTTCCTATATCCATAATAGGAGCATATCCCAAAAGACCTCCAAACTTTGCCTCTTCTCCAACACTTTTTCCATATACAGGTATCACCCTTATAGCTGTTGTCTTATTATTTATAACTCCTATTGCAGCCTCGTCGGCTATTATTGCAGATATTGTAGAAGCAGGAGTATCTCCGGGTATTGCTATCATATCTAATCCGACAGAACACACTGAAGTCATAGCTTCAAGTTTGTCAAATGTTATTGTACCTGTATTTGCAGCTGCTATCATTCCTTCATCTTCCGATACAGGTATAAAAGCTCCTGACAGTCCCCCAACATGTGAACTTGCCATAATTCCTCCTTTTTTAACTGCATCATTTAACATTGCAAGAGCGGCGGTTGTTCCATGTCCTCCAACTTTTCCCACTCCTATTTCTTCAATTATTCTAGCAACACTATCCCCAACTGCAGGAGTGGGTGCAAGAGATAAATCTATAATGCCGAAACCTGTATTCAATCTCTTGGATACTTCATGACCAACCAATTCACCCATTCTGGTAATCTTAAAAGCTGTCTTCTTAATTGTTTCAGCAACTACATCAAATGATTCTCCTCTTACCTTTTCAAGAGCACATTTAACGACTCCTGGACCTGATACTCCGACATTTATTATAGTATCGGACTCTCCGACTCCATGAAAAGCTCCCGCCATAAACGGATTATCCTCAACCGCATTTGCAAAAACTACAAGTTTAGCACATCCAATTGAATCATTTTCCCTTGTCTTATATGCAAGATCTAAAACTACATCTCCCATTATTTTAACAGCATCCATATTTATTCCGGCTTTTGTAGAACCCACATTTACACTTGAACATACAAAATCTGTTTGCGAAAGAGCATCTGCTATTGAGTTTATTAAAATTCTATCACCTTTATTAAAGCCCTTATGCACAAGCGCAGAAAATCCTCCGACAAAATCTACGCCAACATTTTTTGCAACCTTATCAAGAGTTTTTGCAAAAGATACATAGTTCTTCAAATCAGTTGCACCTGCTATTAATGATATAGGTGTTACTGAAATACGATTATTTATAATCGGTATTCCATATAGTTTTGAAACTTCAGATGTAGTATCTACTAATTTTTCACTACACCTCATCATTTTATCATATATCTTTCTATTTGCATTTTCAGCATTTGAATCAATACAATCTAAAAGAGATATTCCCATTGTAACTGTTCTAATGTCTAAATTCTCTTGTTCCAACATTCTAATTGTTTCAAGTATCTTTCTATTGTCCATTTTTTACCTCACAGTTGGTGCATTGATTTGAAAATGTCTTCGTGCTGTACTTTTATATACATTCCCAACTCTTTTCCAAGATTTGTAAATCCATCGACTATTTCATCAAAGCTGACATTTTTTTCAGAAATATCTACAATCATAAGCATTGTAAAATATTCATCCATTATAGTTTGATTTATATCAACTATATTTAAATGATATTTAACCACAAGCTCAGTAGCCTTGTAAACTATTCCCATCTTATCGTTTCCTATGAATGTAATTACTGCTTTCATAATTCCTCTTCCCTTTTAATTAATTTTAATAACACCATTGGGCAATATTAACCATGCTGATAAATCAACAACGTAATATTGCCCATAATAATTATAGTCTTATATAGGCATATCCTTCATTTTGAAGTCTTGCCATTTTTGTTATCGCAGATTTTTCTATAAAAATACCATTTGGAAGCATATTTTTGTCAAGATTATTTTCTTGAAGAGCAGTTTCTCCAATAGTAAACCTAATTCTCGGATTTCCGAACAAACCTTCAAAATTATATCCTGAATAGCCACCAAATAAGCTTGCTGCCTTACTCATTACAATAACTTCAATAACGGCATCATCATCATTCTGCAATATATCTCTTGCATTAGACAAAGTTGCTTCCCACTTATCCAATTCAACTACATGAAATAATACTTTCATAAAATATCCTCCCTTTTCACATTTTCATATTAATAAATTACATTATATATTCTATCATAAATTTAGCATTAACTGAACTATTGTATTAAAATTATTAATAAATTATAGTAATTTATTCTGTGATAACTATCCATTAATTTTTAACTCTTTAAGCTTTTCAATAAGCATAGGAACAACTTCAAATAAATCTCCGACCATTCCATAATGTGCCACTTTAAATATCGGTGCATCCGGATCCTTATTTATTGCAACTATGATACCTGATTCTCTCATCCCTTGAAGATGCTGAACAGACCCGGAAATTCCTATTGCAATATACAATTTCGGTTTAACTTTTAAACCTGTTACTCCGACAAAGGCATCAGCAGGTATCCACAACTGATCTGATATAGGCTTACTTCCGCTCACTGCTCCACCAAGTACATCAGCAAGCTCTCTTACAAGATGCCAATTCTTAGGCTGCTCAAGTCCAAGACCACCTGCAACTATAATATTTGCATCTTCAATAGATACTTTTTTATTGGTTTTAATAACTCCAACTATCTCTGTTAAAATATCACTTTTTGTTATTTCACTATCAAAATTTACTATTTCACCCTGTCTGTTTATGTCTTTCCTTGATGCTTTAAAATTAGATTTACTGACAGTTACAATTTTAGGATAACTTGAAATTCTTATATCTGATAAAAGACTTCCGTCAAAAGTCGGTCTTATGCACTTAAAGTTATCTTTTTCATCTGTCAGTACTATATCTACACAATCTGCAACAAGTCCTATATTTCTCCTTGCACAAATTCTGCCTCCAAGGTCTTTTCCATTTTCAGTTGCAGGAATTAAAATTATAAGAGGATTAAATTCATCTATTATGTTATTTAAAACTTTTGTATATGCCATTGTAGTATAGTTTTCAAGAAATTTATTATCTACATTTATGACCTTGTCGGCTCCATACATAATTGTATCATTCAAAATATTTTCGTTTTTATTTCCAATTATTAACGCAAAAAGCTTTTGATCAAGTTCATCCGCAAGGTTTCTTCCCTTTGAAAGCATTTCAATTGAAAGTTTTGAAAGTTTTTTATCTTCAGCTTCAATCACAATTAGTATATTTTCATATTTCATACAAGCACCTACCCTGCGAATCCTTCATTTTTTAAAATTTCAATCAACTTATCTACCATTTTTTCATTTGTTCCTTCAAGAAAAAATCCCTTTTCGTGTTCTTTTGGAGAAAATGTTTCTAATACCATTGTCGGCGAACCTTTAGTTCCGATTTTTTCTAAATCCGCACCTATATCTTTTGAACCTATAATCTTTATTTTAGATTCATCTACCATTTCCATGTCTTTTTTGCGGATATTTACAGGCTCATTGGCATCCTTGATAACAGTAAATAGTACTTTACCTCTTAAATTTTGTTTTTCAAGTTTATCGGAAAGTTTTCTTACAACTTGAAAATATCCATCCTTAAAATTTGCATCCTTGATAAAGGTAGCTTGATTAAAATTTAAAAATTCTGCAATCTCAGAGCCAACCTGCGCAGTATCTCCGTCTAAAGTTCTATCTCCTGTCAATACTACATCAAAATTTCCTATATATTCTATTGCCTTATAAAGAGAATAAGATGTAGCTAAAGTATCTGCCCCTGAAAACTCATGCCCGCTTAAAATGTACCCTTCATCAGCTCCCATAGCAATACATTCTTTAACAGAATCTATAGCCTGTGGCGGTCCCATAGTAAGCACTGCAATACTTCCCCCTGTTTGACTTTTTAATTTTAATGCTAAAGTCAGTGCGTTTACATCTGCAGGATTAATTATAGTCTTAATTCCATCTCTAATTAAATTTTTAGTAATGGGGTCTATACTAACCTTATTGATTTTAGGAACTTGTTTAATACAAACTAAATATTTCATACTCTCCTCCATAAAGTTCTTATACTATGATTATACCCTACACTCATAGTAAATTGCCATAGCAATAAATTAAAACAATCCCCGTAAAAAACTACGAGGATTGTTTTAATTATATTTATTTTGTAAGTCCTTGCTCTATTGCACATTTAGACACTGCTTCAGCAACAGCATCCGAAACTCCTTCTTCAAATATTGAAGGAATTATATGTTCTTCAGACAATTCTTTATCAGAAACCATTGATGCTATACCCACAGCAGCTGCCATTTTCATTTCTTCAGTAATTTTAGAAGCTCTTACTGACAATGCCCCTTTAAATAAACCCGGAAATGCAAGTACATTGTTTATTTGATTTGGAAAATCTGATCTTCCTGTTCCCACAATTCTTGCTCCTGCTTCTTTAGCAACATAATAATTTATTTCAGGTTCCGGATTTGCCATTGCAAGTACAATAGAGTCTTTCTTCATAGATTTTACCATATCTGCATCAATAACTCCTGCAGTTGATACTCCGATAAATATATCGGATTTAGCCATAGCTTCTACAATAGTCAAATCTTCATCGTCATTATTTGTTATTTCAAGAATTTCTTTCTTTACAAAATTGTATTTTTCAAAATTTTTTCTTGAAAGAATACCCTTTGAATCAAAAGCGTATATATTTCCAACTCCCAAACTTTTCATCATTCTAATAATTGAAGAACCTGCAGCGCCTGCTCCGCTTACAACAGCAACACTATCCTTAGGGTTCTTATTTAAAAGCTTAAATGCATTTATAAGACCTGCTGTTACAACTATAGCTGTACCATGCTGATCATCGTGGAATACAGGAATATCAAGTTCCTCAATAAGAGTTCTTTCAATTTCAACACATCTCGGTGCGGAAATATCTTCAAGATTAATTCCTCCAAATGTCGGAGCAATAGCTTTTACAGTGGCAATAATCTCTTTAGGATCTTTCGTATTTAAAACAATTGGTACTGCATTTACTCCTCCAAATTTTTTAAATAACACACTCTTTCCTTCCATAACAGGAAGTGCCGCTTCAGGTCCTATATCTCCAAGACCAAGTACAGCAGTACCGTCAGATACAACAGCAACAATATTACCTTTCCAAGTATATTTGTAAGCATTTTCTACATCTTCATGTATTTTTCTGCATGGCTCTGCAACTCCGGGAGTATATGCAAGAGATAAGTCTTCTGCATCTCTAACTTCACATCTAATATTTGTATCTATCTTTCCCTTCCATTCTTCATGTTTTTTTAATGCAACTTCATATACATTTTCCATAATAATCGCTCCTTAAAATAATCTTGATTTAATTGTATTACAATGTAAATTGAAATTCAAAGAAAAAAGAGCTTTATTTTTGAATAAAAACTCCTCTATTTACTAATATAGCCACTTATAGTCAATATACTATTTTTAATATTAAAGTATACTTATATAACTATAATTATGTGTAAAATTAAATTTTATCACATATAAAAAATACTCTCCCGTTTTACGAGAGAGTATTTTCTTATTTTGAAGCATTTAATTGTAAATAACTGTTTATAAATTCATCCAGGTATCCATCCATAACTTTATTTACATCGCCTATTTCCGTATTTGTTCTATGATCTTTTACTAATGTATATGGTTGAAATACATATGAACGAATTTGTGAACCCCACGCAATTTGTGAGTAGTTACCTTGTAAATCTTCTATCTTTTCTTTTTTTTCTTCTTCTGCTAAAGCTATAAGCTTTGCTTTTAACATATTCATAGCCTTATCTCTATTTTGAATTTGAGATCTCTCATTTTGACACTGCACTACTATACCTGTAGGAATATGTGTTATCCTTACTGCCGAATCTGTTGTATTTACATGTTGTCCTCCGGCTCCCGAAGATCTGTATGTGTCTATTTTTAAATCTTCAGCTTTAATCTCAACTTCATTATCATCATCAAGCTGTGGATATACATCAAGTGATGCAAATGATGTATGTCTTCTCTTATTTGCATCAAAAGGAGAAATTCTTACCAATCTATGGACTCCTTTTTCACCTTTTAAGTATCCATAGGCATTATCTCCGGTAATTAAAAGTGTAACTGATTTAATTCCCGCTTCTTCTTCCTTTAACATATCTAAAGTCTCAACTCTAAATCCTCTTTTTTCAGCATATCTTACATACATTCTGTTTAACATACTCGCCCAGTCTTGAGCTTCCGTTCCGCCTGCTCCCGCGTGAATTGAAATAATACAATTATTTGAGTCATATTCCCCATTTAAAAGTGTTTCAAGTTTAAAATCATTAGAAAGTTTTTCTATATTTTCTAAATCAAGCTTTAAGTCTCCATAAAATGAATAATCATCTTCCATCTCCATCAAATCTATTAAATCTTCAGCTTCATTTATGCTCTTTATAAGTTTATCATATTTATCAATTTTAGATTGATAGTGATTTTGTTCTCTTATTACCTTTTGCGCATTTTCCGCATTATCCCAAAAGCCGACGTCCATTTGCTTGTCATTCAATTCTTTAACCTTATTTCTCATTTCTGAGAGGTCAAAGAGATTCACCAAGACTTTCCACTAAGGCTTTCGCTTCATTTAAGCGCTCCTTGTCAATATATATATTTTGTTCCATATCATCTCTCCTTTTTGCTTAATTTTCAGCAAGGCTTTGCAAAAATCATCTTTCCTGCAGATGTTTGTAACACGCTTGTAACTACAACGTCTATTGTTTCACCGAGATATGGTTTACCAGCTTCAACAACTATCATAGTTCCATCGTCAAGATATCCTAAACCTTGACCGTGTTCTTTACCGAGTTTTACTATTTGTATTTGCATTTCTTCTCCCGGAAGGTAAACGGGTTTTACAGAATTTGCAAGTTCATTTATATTTAAAACCGATATATCTTGAACCGCCGCAACTTTATTTAAGTTATAATCGTTTGTAACTATTTTTCCATTCAAATCTTTTGTAAGTTGTAAAAGTTTAGAATCTACTTCTTTTATATCATCGTATTTACCTTGAAATATTATAATCTCCAAGGCATCATCATCTTGCATATCTTTTATTATGTCAAGACCTCTTCTTCCTCTATTTCTCTTTAATCCATCAGATGAATCAGCAATGTGCTGTAACTCCTCTAACACAAATACCGGCACTACTAACGGTCCTTCTAAAAATCCGGACTTACAAATATCCTTTACTCTACCGTCAATTATTACACTCGTGTCTAATATTTTAGGTACACCTTTAAATTTTTGAGCCTTCACCTTTTCTTTTGAAGGAGCCTTCACAGAACCTGCTATTTCTTTTACCTTTAATGCAACATCTTTTCTATTTCTAAGAGCTATCTTAACTCCTAAATATCCAACCATACCATATAAAATTATAGATATTGCAAATCCGACATATGGAACCGGAATCTTATATACGGGCTGGCTTAACAAAAAAGCTATTACAAGTCCAATAATAAGCCCAACAGACCCTACTGCTATTTCAGAAAAAGATCTGTCTTTAAGCTCATCCTCCCATTTATCAAGTAAAGATTCAATTAATTTCAAGGCCTTTGGAGAAAAAATAAAAAATATAAGTGCGAATAATAAAATTATTAGAATAGATATTGCTAAAGTTATTTTGCTATCTAATCCATACATAAAATCAAAGTTTTTTATAAATGCTACAATTACTATTCCAAGACCTGCTCCTATAATAGTAAACAAAAATTTAAAAAATTTATTTACTATGTTTTTGTTATTGCTAATACTAATCACTCCCTTAATTATCCAAAACCTTCTTATCAACAAGTTCAGTGATTTCTTCAACACTTTTATTGTAGACTAAGACCATTTCAGATACTATTATTTGCTTTGCACCGTTAAGCATCTTTCGCTCTCCGGTAGAAAGGCTTTTCTTTGAGTCCAATCTTTCTAAACATCTTACAACTTTAGCTATTTCTTCAATATTTCCGGATTTTATTCTATCCATATTGAATCTATATCTTCTGTTCCAATTTTTGGGCATATTTGTAATTTCATTACACGATAAAACTTCAAGTACCAAATTCATTTTATCTTCGTCTAAAATTTCTCTAACTCCAACTTCATCTGCATTTTCTACAGGAACCATTACCTTCATATCATTTATAGGCATTTTGAGTATGTAATATTTTCTGATTTCTCCCAAAATTTCACGATCCTCAATAGCTACAATAACACCGGCTCCATGCATTGGATAAACAACCTTATCGCCTATATCAAACATACTATCCCTCCTGATATACGCCCAATAATAGTATACCAAAAAGAATTTTAAAAGTAAAATTTATTATAATATCACATAAAAATTATATATGCAAGTCTACTTTCAAGTATTGTTTAATAATATATTATTTATGCGAAATTTAAATGATATAATGTTAAGTTTTTTCTAATTTTAGGTTAATTTTTTTAATAAAAAAAGTTAGTAATAAAAACTAACTTTTTATCTATATTTTTAATTAACGTTCAAATTCACAGTCAGGATATTTTTCTAAAAATTTTTTATTAGCCTTTTCCAAATTCTCATAGTATAAATTATAATCAGGTGATAGTTTCCTCATCAATGGTATAACTTTTTCATAATAGTTACAGTTTTTCATGTACTCTTTTAATAAATTTCCTATTTTTACACTTGAAATATCTTTATATTCATCAGTATTCTTAAATTTTATATATTCACTTATTATATCTTTATTTTCATTTAGAAATCTATCAAAATTTGAGACTGCAGCAATTTTTGATTCATTTACCTCTTGAAACAATTCATAGTCGGAAAACTCATTTTCAAATTCTTCCTCCAATTCTTTCGGCAGTTCAAATTTAGGAAGTTCATCCACCACATCAATAAGTTCGTTATATATTTGTTGTTGTTCTTCACTCTCTATATTAATTTTTAAAAACGGTAAATATGACATAAAAATAAGTTGTCCATATACTCCGGGAAACGCCTCCAAAAACTTTTCTTCAAGCATTCTTTCGTTTTCTATTTGTTCCAATGCCTGTAAAATTTTAGCATCATCATTTTTTTCTAAATATTGTTTAAATAATTCCATTCTTCTTTGATTCCGCTCCATATTTCTCAAATGATTATTTGAGATCATTTCGAATTTTTTAGGATTTTCTAAAACTTCTTTTATCTGTGATATTGATAAATTAAACTTCCTGAGTATTTTTATTTTATTCAACAATTTTATATTTTCGTATGAATAATTTCTATAACCATTTTCATCCAACTTAACTTCCAACAAGTTTTTTTCAATGTAATATTCTATTGCCTTTCTGGTAAGTCCTGTCATATTTTTTACTTCTTGTATTTTCATAGTATCACCTCTCTATTAGAATACAGCTGTCCCTTAGGGTCATGTCAACATTTGTAAAATAAAAATACACTCTAATATTTTAAATCAAAGTGTATTTTCAGTACCGTTTTAAATTGTATCTGTTTCTTCTGATGTTTCTTTATTCTCTTGAGTATTTTCTGTCTTCAGTTCTTCTATTCCATCATATAATCTTTCGAATTCAGCTCTATCTATTGTTTCCTTTTCAAGCAACGCATCGGAAACTCTTATAAGTTTATCCATATTGTCTGATAAAATTTGTTTTGCTTTTTCATAAGCTGTATTTATAAGTCTTGAAACTTCCTCGTCAATTTCTGCAGCAGTTTTTTCTGAATAATTTTTACTCTTTCCAATATCTCTTCCGATAAAGACTTCATTTCCTTCAGAACCATAATTTATTGTCCCAAGTTTTTCACTCATTCCATATTCAGTTACCATTGCTCTTGCAATTGCAGTCGCTCTTTCAATATCATTTTGTGCTCCTGTAGAAATATCTTCTAATACAAGCAATTCTGCAACTCGTCCTCCGAGAAGTGAAATAAGCTCCGTTTCCATTTGCCTCTTTGTCATAAATGAAATATCATCTTCCGGAATATATGATGTAAATCCTCCTGCCATTCCTCTTGGAATTATTGTAATCATATGAACAGCATCTGAATTTGGAAGAGATTTTGATACAACCGCGTGTCCCGCTTCATGCACCGCTGTAAGTTTTCTTTCTTTTTCTGTAACTACCTTTGATTTTTTAGCCGGTCCTGCCTGAACTTTTATAGAAGCTTCTTCAACATCTTCCATATGAATTTTTTCTTCATTCCTTCTTGCTGCAAGAAGAGCCGCTTCATTCATAAGGTTTTCAAGATCTGCAGGAGTAAATCCCGGAGTTCTCTTTGCCACAACTTTAAAATCAACATCTTCTGCAATTTTTTTATTTTTAGAGTGAACTTTTAATATTTCTTCTCTTCCTCTTACATCGGGTCTTCCAACATAAACTGTTCTGTCAAATCTTCCCGGTCTTAGCAATGCAGGGTCAAGTATATCTGCTCTGTTTGTAGCTGCCATTACTATTACACCCTCATTTGAGCCGAACCCGTCCATCTCTACAAGAAGCTGATTTAAAGTTTGCTCTCTTTCATCATGTCCTCCTCCAAGTCCCGCTCCACGTCTTCTGCCAACCGCATCAATTTCATCTATAAAAATTATACATGGTGCATTTTTCTTAGCATTTTCAAATAAATCTCTTACTCTACTTGCACCTACGCCTACAAACATTTCTACAAAGTCGGATCCGCTCATTATAAAAAACGGAACTTTAGCTTCTCCCGCTACTGCTCTTGATAGATAAGTTTTTCCTGTTCCGGGAGGTCCTACCATTAAAACTCCTTTTGGAATTCGCGCTCCCATATTTACAAATTTCTTAGGATTTTTTAAAAAGTCAACTATTTCCTCAAGCTCTTCCTTTTCTTCCATAAGTCCTGCAACATCATTAAATGTAACAAGATTTTTATCATCCTGTTTTATAACTCTTGCTTTACTTTTTCCGAAACTGGTTGCTTTTCCTCCGCCTTGTGATTGTTGAATTATAAAATACCATACTCCTATAATTACAACTACTGTAAGTATTTCCGGAATATATTGAATGTAAATAGGAGTTGTTTTCATCGGTATTCCCTTTACTTCAATTTTACCATCTTCCATTTGCTTACTTACATAATTATCAAATATTGATAATCTTGCTTCATCAGGAAGTATAGTAACATATGACTTTGCATCTTTTGTTATATATGTTACACGACCTGACTCAAAATCTATGCTTTTTACATTTTCCTTCTCTAATTCTCTTACAAATTCTGTAACACTTGTTTCAGGTATAGTTTCAACCGGAGGATTAAATAATTTAAATCCGATTAAAATTAAAAATATTAGTGCAATATATAGTGTTACACCACTTACTCTTTTATTCAAAATATCACTCCTCAAAATGAGATTATAGCATAAATAAAATTTTCTATATTTTTTATTTGTATACTGATTCGTCCAATATTCCTATATATGGTAAATTTCTATATTTTTCATTATAATCCATTCCATATCCTACAACGAAATAGTCTTCTACTTCATATCCTACATATTTAACATCGACATTCTTCCTTCTTCTTGCAGTCTTAGTTAAAAAAGTACATATTTCAATAGACTTGGCTCCTCTTTTCTTCAAAATTTCAATTAGATATGAAAGTGTAAGTCCTGTATCAATTATATCTTCTACAATCAGAACATCTCTTCCTTCGATTCTAAATTCCAAATCTTTTAAAATTCTAACTTCTCCGGATGTGGTACTCCCGGCATAACTTGAAACATCCATAAAATCCATTACAACAGGATTTTCTATTCTCTTTATAAGCTCTGCCATAAAAGGAACCGCTCCTTTTAAAATCCCAACTACTACAATTTCTCCGTCATAGTCTGAGCTTATTTTCTTTCCAAGCTCTATACATTTTTCTCTTATTTCTTCTTCTGAAAATAGAATTTCTTTAATATCTGTCATTTTTTTCCTCCAAAATTATATTCACGATATTCTTTGTATCCTTATTAACTGAATATTTCCCACTTAATCTATATGGAACAACCCATACTATTTCATTATCATCACAGACCAACGGAATTATGTCCCGCTTTCGCCTCTCTATTTTCTCATCAATAAAAAAATCTTTAAGCTTTTTATAATTAGTCATACCAAGCGGAATGAATTTGTCCCCATTCCTTCTACTTCTTATATTTAATGTTCCATTGAGCTTATCAGCATCTATTGAAACCAAATTCTTACTGTTAGTATACACTCCATTATATACCAACCGGATTTTCCCGAATACAGTTTCATTTATACCCTCTTTCAACGGAATAAATTCTTCATTTTGTAAAGAATGTTCTCTTTTTAAATAAATTTTATTATATGACAACTCGATTTCTTTACCCTTAGTTAAAGTTACTGACGATGAATCTTTACTTAATATCATTTCAATTATATCATTAATATTTACACTTGATATCCCTTCAATTGTACCAAGTTCAATCTTTAAAAATCCCCTCAAAACTTCACTTATAAAATATTTATCTTTATTTACTAAATTTGATATATTTAACGAACTATCATAATAATTATAACTTATATAATCATCAACTTGTCTTTTTATAAACTTAAAGTTTTCAGAAGATATTTCAGACAGTCGAATAAGTGAATCTACAAAATTTTCGTTAAAATTTTCTTCGATATACGGAATTACATTTAACCTTATTTTATTTCTTCCATATATATCCATAAAATTAGTTTCATCATCAACATATTCTATATTATTTTTATTTATATAGTCTATTATTTCATCTCTTTTAATATTTAACATAGGCCTATATAAATCGCAAGACACATAGTCCATAGCAGAAAGTCCATCTATTCCCGTTCCTCTTATAATTCTCTGAAGTACGGTTTCAGCCTGATCATTAGCATTATGTGCCAAAAAAATTTTGTCTTTTCCTTTTGATAATTCCCGAAAAAATTTGTATCTTAAAACTCTTCCTGCCTCTTCATCTGTAAGCCCTTGTTCTTTTGCATAGGCTTCCATATCAACTCTTCTTATTTTTACATCAACACCAAATTTTTCGGACTTATCTATTACAAAATTTTCATCTCGTAATGATGTTCTTCTAACTCCGTGATTTATATGAGCTACCGTTATTTTTAACCCGAGTTCAGTTTTTAATTCTACTAAATTACTTAGCAGAAACATAGAATCTGCTCCTCCGGAAACAGCAACTATTATATGTTCATTTTTACATAACATATTAAATTTTTTTATGTTTTCTAAAAATTTTTTATTCATAATATTACTAAAAAATAAAGGTCATCTTAGATGACCATATTTAAACTTAATTTGATTTATTTCTGGATCTTTGACCGGCCATTTTATAATTCTCTCTTGACCTTACTTGTTCAAATTTTTCATTGGAATCCTTCAAAAATTTTGAAAGCTTGTCTTCAAAAGACAAATTTTCATCACGTCTTGAAAAATCAAGCTCTGCAGGTTTAGAACTCTTAACTTGAGCTTGCTTTATGGATAAAGCTATTTTTCCCCTATCATCAAGAGATAAAACCTTTACTTTTACCTTTTGTCCCTTTTTTAAAAAGTCACTCACATTTTCAACATAAGAATCAGAAATTTCTGATATATGTACAAGTCCACTGTTATCCTCAGGTAAATTAATAAATGCTCCAAATTTCAAAACGCCGGATACAACGCCATCAACTATTTGTCCTACAGCTAATGCCATAAAAAAATACTTCCTCCCGTTAATTTGATTCTAAAAGATTGTTATCATTCTTAGAAACTTTTTCCTTATCAATATAGATTATCTCTCTCGGCTTTACCATTCCAAGATCTTCCCTTGCAACTTTTTCTATAAATTCAGTCGAATCAGAATTTCCTATTTCTGCCTTAAGATTTTCAATATCTTTTTTTAATTGTTCTATTTCTTTATCATTGCTTAAAATTTCTGCCATCTTATTGTGTTTTTCTGATGCAGAATTACTAACAACAAAAGCTCCATATATAACAGAACTTAAAATTATAATTGCACATAATATAGGGAAAAATTTTTTCTGTTTCATTATAACAACCTCCATCTTAATTATTGCATTTAACACTTGATTTTTCAAGTATAATCTTGAATAATTACTCTATTATTTCATATAAAGATGAAGCATCTTTTTTTGCAACTGTTTCCCTAACATCAATTATTTTTGCCTTAAAAGGTTTATTACCAAATGACACCTTTAAAATATCTCCTTCTTTAACTTCATCACTCGGCTTTGCAACCTTATCATTTATCAAAACTCGTCCACCTTCACAAGCTTCCTTTGCAATAGTTCTCCTTATTATAATTCTTGAAACTTTTAAATATTTATCTACTCTCATATTACCACCAAAATTAAAAAGAGGAGCTTCGCTCCTCTAATACATTATTTATTAACTACTTCCTTAAGAGCTTTTCCTGCTCTGAATACAGGAGCTTTTGATGCAGGAATCTTAATGATTTCCTTAGGATCTCTTGGGTTTCTTCCTTCTCTAGCTTTTCTTTCTCTAACTTCGAAAGTTCCGAATCCAACAAGTTGAACCTTTTCTCCACCTGCTAATGCTTCTTCAACTGTTGCTAAAAATCCATTAAGAGCCATTTCAGCGTCTTTCTTAGTTAAATTACTTTTTTGTGCAATACTTGCAACTAATTCTGATTTGTTCATTTAAAAATCCTCCTTATAATAAGTTATTCTTTGTTTTCAGAATTTCTTTGGCCTCGTTATACAGATCTTCAAGTTCATTTAATTTTAAGGCCTTTAAATCCATATTATGCTCTGAGGCCAGCTTACTCATTACAGAAAATCTCTCAATAAACTTATTTGTTGTAGAGTCTAAAACCTGTGAAGGGTCTTCTTTTAAAAACCTACATAAGTTTACAGAAGTAAATATTAAATCTCCTACTTCTTCAGATATTTCTCTTGAGTTTTTACTATTTAAAGCTAATTTTAATTCATTTAGCTCCTCAGCGACTTTCTCTAAGACCCCATTGACATCATCCCAAACAAATCCAATAGATACTACACTATCTATTACAGATGCTGCTCTATTGATTGAACTGCCTGAAAAATTTTTCAAGCTATTAACAAATGCCCTATTGTTGTACCTTAGACTATTGTCATTATACCCTATGTTATTTGTTTTTTCCACACTATTTTTTAGAAATTCCCTATTTTTAGTCAATTTTTTGTCTAATTGTTCTAAAATTTCATAAAAATAGTATAATCCTTCATCGTTTAAAATTATACATCTGTTTATAACATCAATAGCATCAGTAATTAACCTGTCTACATCTACTTCTATATCTTCTTTATTCTTAAAATCAGCTATATTTTCATCAGCTTTTAAAATTATATCTCTAAAATTTTTTATATCATTACACTTTGGAATATATATTGCACTTTGGTGATTTATATTTTCTATTCTATCTAATTCATAAATTGGAACATAACATACATATTCATCTCTTAAACCCGCATCTGTAATTAAATAAATTTTATATTCATCTCCATATATTTCAGATAATGCAAGTTTCAAATAAACTGCTATTCTATTGTTATAAACCTGAGTTATTATTACATCACACTTGACATCTATATCAAGCGGATTAAAATCATCGCCATCTATTAATAAAAGTCCCTTTGACGGATCTCTTTTTACCGCTCTTAAAACAGGTTCTATAAAACTCATACCCATAATTATATTATAGTCCTGTGTTTTTTCCATAAGCTTTACAACTGTACTTTCTGCAATAAGCGGATTCCCGGGAACAAAGTAATTTATATCTTTATCTTTTGCCTCATTTAAAAGAACCTCTACTATCTCAGTATATACTTCTTCAAAGCTGTTTTTCTCCTCATATAAATAATCAAAAGATGTAAACTCTATTTTTTCATCTTCAAAATATTTTACAGCTTCATGAAAAACGGTTCTTATAAAATTTTTATTTCCATTTTTTACAGCTTCGACAGCTTCAAGAGTTAATCCATATTTATCCGTTGCCCCAAGTCCTACAATATTTATCAAATAAATCACCTCTAATTTATTCTAATATTTACTTAACAAAAAGTAAAGTTATGAGATTAATCTCATAACTATCCTATACTTCCTTTAAATAATCCTATTAAATATACTGCAAGTGTAACTCCGCAGTACAAATATTTTAACATGTAATAATATCCTTCCCGCACCGGATTTAAACAACCTTTTGATACTTCTTTAAGCACAAACTCTTTACTGCATATCCAAGAAAACATTATTGCCGAAAGAAGCGCACCAAACGGAATTATATAAATGCTGACTGCATCCATCCACATTCCAAGTGTGTTCCCATTTTCTATAAATATTCCGACTATAAATCCGATGGATAAAACGATACCCACTGATGTCGCTCTTGAAAGTTTAAATTTTTGCTCTATCATTTCAACCGGTGTTTCATATAAATTTATAAGTGATGTTATTCCCGCAAACAATACTGCTACAAAAAATATTATTGAAAATATTCTTCCGCCATACATATTTTTAAAAATCTCAGGCATTGTTATGAACATCAATGGCGGTCCGCCTGATGTTTCTATCTTATAAGCGTATATAGCAGGAATTATTACCATTGCTGCAAGAATAGCGGCAGCTGTATCAAAGATTGCAGTAAATTTTGCAGAACGCGGTGCATTCTCATTATCGTTTAAATATGAACCATATACTACAGTTCCACTCCCCGCAAGAGAAAGCGAGAAAAAAGATTGTCCAAGTGCATAAATCCAAGTTTGTGAATTTGCAAGTTTAGACCAATCCGGAGTTAATAAATACTTATAACCATCCGCTGCTCCCTCAACCGTTGCAATTTTTATTGCAAGTACGACAAAAAGCATGAAGAATGCCGGCATCATAATTTTATTTACTTTTTCTATTCCGTTAGATATTCCAAATACCATTATTATAAAACATATTATAATTGCTATTAAGTGCCAAATAATAGACCCGAAGGGACCTGCTATAGCTCCGAAATATTCTCCGCTATTAGCAGAATTTAACATTGAACCTGTAAAAGCTCCCAATACAAATCTAATTATCCATGCTACTACAACACTATACCCGACGGCTATTCCAAAAGAACCTATTACGGGAATAATACCTATATATTTTCCAACGGAACTTCCTCTTGTCTTTGTAGCTGCATTAAAAGCTCCAAGCGGTCCTGACTTGAATGCTCTTCCAAGGGACATTTCTTCTATTATTCCTATTCTTCCTATCAATAATACAAAAAGTAAATACGGAATTAGAAACGCAGCCCCTCCGAATTTATGAACTCTTATCGGAAACATCCAAATATTTCCCATTCCAACCGCCGAACCTATACAAGCTAATATAAAACCCCATCCTGTATTGAATTTATCTCTGCTGTATTTATTATCCAAAATATCACCGCCCTCAATCAAATTTTATAAATAATAAAAGATTACATTTAAAATATTAAGTGTAATCTTTATTATTATATCAATTTATAGCATTTAATTAAAGTATTAATTTTTGAACTGATTTAAATTCTTCTGTTCCTGCAACCGAATTTAAATCAAACATAATCGACTCAACATTAGAAAGTACACAACCCATTTCTTTAAGTTGACTCATTGCATTTTTATAATTAAATTTACTTCTTGAGCCTATCGCATCACTTGCAATAAAAACTTCATATCCCGCTTTTATTAAATCTCTCGCAGTTAAAAGTACACAAATATGAGCCTCGATTCCACACAACACCACTTGACTTTTTCCTGAATCAGAAATTTTCTTTTTAAATTCATCATTTAACATGCAACTGAATGATTTCTTTTCTATTTCCTCAGTATCTTTTAAAAATTCTTTTATACTGTTATTTGTATATCCAAGTCCCTTAGGATATTGAACAGTTATCATACTGTTGATATTCATGATACTTACCATTTGAGCTAAAATTTTTGAATTTTTAAGTACTTCTTCTCTGTTATCAATTGCTGCAAGTAACTTATCTTGTATATCTACAAATAAGAATAATGTTTTTTCTCTATCTAAACTAAAATTTTTCATATTATCTCCTTAAGCTCAATTTCCGCCATAATCTTTTTGATATCTGCCATTGTAATCATTCTGAACTTTATAAAATTTTCAATTATTGAAGATGCAATTCCAAGTTTTATTGTAGTTTCAAAATCATATTCTCTTTCAATACCAAATGCTATTGCTGCAAGCATTAAATTTTTATTAATTCTTGAAACGGAATATTTTAACTCTTCAAAATTCACACCATAACTTTTATTCTTAGTTACTATTACACATCCTTTTTCAGAATTTACTATAATTATTCCTGTACCGCTATCTAAAATTACACCGGCTGCACTTACAACTTCCGTCTGAGTTTTTATTTTAAGATTTGTATAATATTCAAGCTGTTCCTTGTCAACTATCATCATATATGGTTTAGAATTTTTTAAATTTTCAAGTTCAGTAACAACTACTGCAACTTTAATTCCCTCTTTATAACATAATTTTATCAAGCTTTCATATAATTCATCTCTTATGAAACTGTCATTTTGCGGTATACACACAAATTTTTCAAAAGATATCTCACGAGCAAACATAGTATATAAATTCTCTTCATCTTCTGTTGTGATTCTCGGTAATTTACTACGAACTATTGTCTTCAAGCTTCTGCTCTTAATTAAAATTTCCTCCGAACTTTCATCTTTGATTTTTATGAAATCATAGTCAGCCTTAACAGCATCAAGGTTTTCTCTAATTAAAACTCCATTTTGTCCGCCTAAAAAAGTAATTAATCTCGGTCTATCTCCAAGCTGCATAAGAAATGTAAGCATATCAATTCCATATCCGCTTGCATAAGTTCTGCTTTCACTATACACATTTTCAGAATTTTTTACAAAGTCAACAACCTTGTAGCTTCTTGTCAATTTAGGATTAAAGTCGCAAAAAACTATCATAGCTCCCTCCTATTTTACACTGTATAATTTACTTAAAACATCTTCCTTAATTTCTCCTACTTTATTTTCTGCAACATCTTCTGCAACATCTTTTGCATATATATATAATTTTATCTTAGGCTCTGTACCTGACGGTCTTATCGCAAACCATGAACCATCTTCAAGGTGATATATAAGAACATTGGATTTTCCCACATCCTTATATCCATTCTTATAATCTATTTCTTCTTTTACCTTCAGTCCTGCAAACTCTTTAAAACCGCTTTCTCTAAAGAATTTCATCATTCTTAAAATTCTCTCTTTTCCTTCCATTCCGTCAAGTACAATACTCATTAAATGTTCTTTAAAATATCCATATTTCTCATATATTTCGTATAATACATCTACAAGGTTTTTACCCATTTTTTTATAATAGGATGCCATTTCAACTATCATCATAGATGATATTACTCCATCTTTATCTCTTACATGATTTCCGAATACATATCCTATACTCTCTTCATATCCGAATATAAATTCAGATTCTTTTGATATATCCCACTTATTTGGAAGTGAACAGATATTTTTAAAACCTGTCAATGTTTCATAGCATTTGACGGACAAACTTTCCGCTATCGTCTTTCCTAAATCTCCCGTAACTATAGATTTTACTATTGCACCATTTTTAGAAATTAAATTCCTTTGATTTAGTGAATTAAGTATATAATACAATAATAATGCTCCCGTTTGATTTCCGTTGAATGCATAATATTCTCCGTCTTTTTGTTTTCCCATAATTGCAACTCTGTCACAGTCCGGATCTGTTGCTACAATAAGATCTGCATTTATTTTTTTTGCAAGTTCAACCGAATATTTAAATGCTTTAATATCTTCCGGATTAGGATATCCTACTGTTGCAAATGTAGGATCGGGATTTTCTTGTTCCGGTACCACATTTATATTTGTAAATCCTCTTTCTCTTAATATATGTCTTACAGGCTTATTTCCCGTTCCATTTAATGGAGTATATACTACACATATGTCCTTATCTAAATCATCATTAATTCCCTTTGCAAGTGTATCTTTATAATAGCTTTGATCTATAGTATGATCTAATATTTCAATTAATCCTTTTTCAATTGCTTCATCATAGTCCATTGTAATTACATCTTCAAAGTCAAGATTTTTTATTTCAGATAATATTTCATTTGCTATATCATCTAATATTTGTGAGCCTTCTTTCCAATAAACTTTATATCCATTATATTGTTTCGGATTATGACTTGCGGTTACTACAATACCTGAAACCGTCTTTAAATATCTTACGGCATAAGACAGCATTGGTGTAGGTCTTATATCGTCAAATAAATATGTCTTTATTCCATTAGCTGCAAATACTCTTGCAGCTATTTCTGTAAATTCCTCCGACATAAATCTGACATCATGAGCTATTACAATTCCTCTCTTAACCGCTTCTTCACCGTGATTTTTAATTGTATTTGCAAGCCCTTGAGATGCTCTTGCTATAACATACTCATTCATTCTGTTAGTTCCTGCCCCTACAATACCTCTAAGACCTGCTGTCCCAAATTCAAGATCTTGATAAAATCTATCTTCAAGTTCTGTTTCATATTTAATACTTCTTATCTCTTCTTTTGATTCTTCACTTATCACTTGACTATTTAGCCAAGCATTCATTCTTTCTTTATACATTTTCATCTTCCTTTGTTAAATCTTCAAATTTTGCATCTATAAGCTTCATTAAATCAGCCGGTTTTAACTTCACTTGCACGCCTATCTTACCTCCACTTACATAAATATATTCTCTATCTTCAGCAGTTTTATCTATGTAAGTTTTAAACTGCTTCTTCATACCGATAGGGGAACAACCTCCATGTATATATCCTGTGGTCTTTAACAAATCTCTACTATGTAGCATTTCTATTTTCTTTTCTCCACTTATACATGCAGCCTTTTTTAAATCAAGTTCACGTGCAACGGGTATTACAAATACATAATGTTCATTTTTAGAAACTGTTACCAATGTTTTATATACACATTCAACAGGCTCTCCAAGTGAACTTGCAACTTCTACCCCTGAAATTCCTCCATCAATAGAATATTCAACTATGTCATATTTAACTTTATTGCTATCCAAAATTCTCATTGCATTAGTTTTTTTCATATTTTCCTCCAAAAAAAATGAAGTATATATTCTATACTTCATTTTACAACATATTATAAACTTTTTCATCTTTTTTTACTTATTCTGCCGCTAAATGCCAAAATAATAAGAAGTGTAATTACTCCAATTAAAACTATGGTACCTCCCGGTTTTAATCCTAAATAAAACGACATTACAAGCCCTGACATTGTAAATAGAACTCCAAATAATGACGAAATTATTATAGTTTTAAAATATCCAACCTCAAATTTCATAGCACATGCTACCGGTACAACCATTAGAGACGAAATTATAAGTATACCTACCGTCTTGGCGGCAACAGAAATTGTAATTGCAATTAATATCATAAATATAGTATTAACTCTATCCACATCTATCCCTGAAAGTCTTGCGCTGGTTTCATCAAATGATATGTGCATAAGATCTCTATATAAATATAAAAATGTAAAAAATACAACTATTGAGATAATTATTATAAGATAAAATTCAACAGGAGATATGGCAATTATGCTACCAAATAAAAAGGACTCAAAATTTGCAGCTTTCTTAACAAAACCTGAAAGAATTGATGCAAGTCCAATTCCTGTCGACATAATAATTGCTGTTGAAATTTCTTGATAACTCGGAAATTTTTTTCTTATATATTCAAGCATAAGTCCTGCAAAAATACATGTTATTACTGCACCTAAAGTTGGTGTGATTCCACTTATAAGACCAATCATAACACCTGCCAGAGAAACATGAGATAATGCATCTCCGATTACAGATATTTTTTTATTCACTATTACGATTCCCATAAATGGTATTATTATCGAAAGTACAAATCCTACAAGCATGGCTTTAATCATGTATGAATATCCGAAAATCTCCATTATTTGCACCTCTCAATTCTACCGTCAAAAAGCTTATATAATTTACTTATATAATTTTCAATATCCGATAATTCATGAGTAATCATAAGTATTGTTATTCCGTGAGCCACATTTAAATGATGCAATAGACTAAATAATTTCTGTCTTGTTTCAAAATCTATCCCATTAGTAGGTTCATCCAAAATCAAAAAACTTGGATTTGAAACAAGTGCTTTTGCAATTAAGACGCGTTGTCTTTGTCCGCCGGAAAGCTGATAATAAAGTGAGTTTATTTCATCTTCCATTCCAACCTGCAACAATGCATCAAGAACTTTGTCCTTATAATTACACTTAAAGACTTTAAATCCTCTTGTTTCATCATGCAATGATAATGAAACGAGTTCGCCAACAGTAATTGGAAAAGTATAACTCGAACCAATTCCAAGTTGCGGAACATATCCAACATCTCTATATCCCAATTTTTCATCTAAAAATAAATCCACTCTACCATCATTTGGACTTAGCTGTCCTAAAATAAGTTTAATCAAAGTGGATTTTCCGGCTCCATTTGGGCCGACAAGAGCAACAAAATCACCCTTGTCGACTTCAAAATTCACATTATTAAAAATTTTTTCTCTGTTATATCCAAAACTCAAATTAGATACATTAAGAATTACATCATTCACTATTTTAAAGCCTCAACTAACTTTTCTAAATTAGACTTCATTATTGAAACATAATCCGCTTTTGCTTCAATTTCTTCTTCAGAAAGAGCTTCTAACGGACTTAATACCACTGTCTTTGCGCCTGTTTCAGCAGCAATGGTATCAGCAACCTTAGGCTCAATTAATTCTTCCGTAAAAATCGTATTTATTCCCTTTTCTCTCACAAACTCAATAATTTGCGCCATAGTTTTTGCATCAGGTTCAGACTCGGCATTAACTCCTTCAATCCCAACTTGCTCAAGACCATACTCATGACATAAATATCCATAAGCTTCATGAGAAACTACAATAGTCCTATTTGGAACCTTTGCAAGTTCTTCTGCATAAAGCTTATCTAATTGTTCAAATTCAGCCTTATATTTTTCAAGATTTGCATTATAGTATTGTGCATTTTCAGGATCCTTCTCAGAAAATGCTTTTGCTATATTTTCAAGTTCAATTATTGCATTTTTAGGAGAAATCCAAACATGTGGATCAAGTCCGTGTTCATGTTCTTCATGGTGATGGTTATGCTCTTTTGCTTCTTCATGTTCTTCATGATGATGGTGGTGCCCTTCAATTAACTCTATTCTATCACTTGCCTCAACAACAGCTAAGTCCTTGTTATTAATAGAAGATAACACATCATCTGTCCATGACTCAAGTCCAGCTCCATTATAAATGAAAACATCCGCATTTTCAAGTTTCTTTATATCATCTTGGCTAGGCTCCCAATCATGAGGTTCTTGTCCGTTAGGTATTACAAGATTTAAATCTATCTTATCTCCACCAATCTTACCTGCAAAATCATACATAGGGTATATAGAAGCGTATACCTTCAATTTACCCTCAGTTTCTTCATCAGTCTTATTATTCTTATCTCCAACATTGCCACATCCGACAGTAAATACAATAAGCGCTATAATTATTGAAAACAATTTTAATTTTCTATTCAT
>NZ_GL349422.1:1439406-1469027 GCF_000090945.1 Peptoniphilus sp. oral taxon 386 str. F0131
TAAATGAAAACATCCGCATTTTCAAGTTTCTTTATATCATCTTGGCTAGGCTCCCAATCATGAGGTTCTTGTCCGTTAGGTATTACAAGATTTAAATCTATCTTATCTCCACCAATCTTACCTGCAAAATCATACATAGGGTATATAGAAGCGTATACCTTCAATTTACCCTCAGTTTCTTCATCAGTCTTATTATTCTTATCTCCAACATTGCCACATCCGACAGTAAATACAATAAGCGCTATAATTATTGAAAACAATTTTAATTTTCTATTCATCTTTCTTCCTCCTTAATATAAATAATAATCATTCTTAAATTGTTCACTTTTATAATTCTACCTTTTATTTAAATTAATGTAAAGAGTATTTTTTAATAAGTTAATTATTATTTATATTTTCATATTTCTATCGTATAATAGTCAAAAGAGGTGTTTTTATGGAAAAATTGTTGAAGAAACATAACTTAAAGATTACTAAGGGTAGAGTTGAAATCCTAAAGTTATTAAATAAATGTAATACTGCAATTTCTGCTGATGAAGTCTACTCAAAAATACCACATTCAAGTTGTAGAAGTATTGCAACAGTATATAGAATACTTAATCAGCTTGCAGATTTGGGTATCTTAAGAAAAACTTTACAACAAAACGGTATATGCTATTATGAAATGCACACTCATTCTCATAAACATTACATAGTTTGTACAAAATGCGGTGAAATAGAACCTATTTCAGAATGTCCAATGGAACCGTTTGAAAAAGAAGTATCAAGTACTACAGGTTATAAGGTTACAGGTCATAGCATAGAATTAAAAGGTATATGCCCTAAATGTCAAGACATAAAATAAGAAATTAACAAGGACGCTATAGAAGCGTCCTTACTTATTTATTACAATTATTGATAATATATTAAGTATTTAACAAATTAATCTTTATTTAAAATCTTTTCCCTATATTTTCATTTTGAACAATAAAAAAACCTCCATAAGTAGTTTTGGTTATTTATCTTTTCTACTTATGGAGTATCATATCAATTTGACTTACTGTTTCTTAAATTACAATACAATATTTTATTTAATCTTTTAAGTTGAACAATTAAATTATTTTTGCACTAAAATGAAATGCCTTTTACAACTGCAATAAAACACAATATTGCTGCAAGCGGTACATAAATATATTTTCCGATAAAATGCCATGACGAAGAATATTTTTTACTACTTCCGACATTAATTTCAGATAATAATTCTTTCGGATCAAGTATCCAGAACCAAGTTAATGCTCCAAGCAATGCGCCAATCGGTATTATATAAATGGATACAAAATCCATCCATGGTCCCCAAATAAATATTGCTTCCATATTTACACTTATAGCAAATAATGATATTGCAAGTACCGCCAAGATATTTCTTCTTTTGAAATGCGGAAATTTATACATAATTGATTCAATTACAACTTCAAACATATTTTGTAATGAAGTAATTCCTCCAAATACAACCGCTAAAAACAAAACTATTGCAAATACTCTTCCAAACGGAATGTCTTGAAGTATTGCAGGAAGTGTTACAAAAAGCAGTCCCGGTCCTGATGAAACATCTACTCCGTAAGAGAAACATGCCGGAATTATTACAAGAGATGCAACAATAGCTGCTATTGTATCAAAAAATGCAGTATTTACCGAACTTTTTACTATATCACTTTCTTTTGACAAATATGCTCCGTATACAATCATTCCGCTTCCTGTAACTGATAGTGAAAAGAAAGCTTGCCCCATTGCAAATATCCAAACCTTTGGATTTGTCAAATCTTTCCACTCCGGTCTGAACATAAAGCTATACCCTTCAAAAGAATCCTTTAAAAATAAAACTCTGACTGCCAAGATACAGAACAATATAAAAAATAACGGCATCATTATTTTATTTGTCTTTTCAATTCCCTTTGTACCTACTACAAGTGTTATTATAACTCCAAATACAATAACTAAATGATACGGGATTACTGAATACTCGGTCAGTGCAAATGACTCAAACCATGCCTTTGTATCTACCGACATAATACTTCCGGTAACAGATTGAAATAAAGCTTTTAAAACATATGCAACTATTACAGAATATCCTACCGCTATACAAAAAGAACCTATAAGAGGTATCCATCCTACAACTTTACCGAGTTTTTTGTGTCCCCTGCTTTTAAATACATATTCATAAGAACCTAAAGTTCCCGTTCCGGTATGTCTGCCTATTGCATATTCCGCACTAAGACCAACATAACTGAATATCGCAACAAAAATTAAATATGCTATTAGAAATGCACTTCCTCCAAGAGAACCTATTCTAAATGGAAATCCCCAAACATTTGCCATACCTACGGCACTTCCCACACATGCAAGTATAAAACCCCATTGGGAAGAGAAGTTTTTCTTATCTTTCATAATGCAATCCCCTCAATTCTAATATTATTTTTAATAATTTTTTAAAGTTTAACACAAATTAGAACAATTGTAAACCCGTTTAAACCAATATAGTGAAATTTTTATAAAAATAGTGAGATTATAATCTCACTACTATAAACTATTTCTTATAATAATATTTAGGATACTATTTTTAAAATTATTTCAAATAAAATTACAACACAAAAAGCCCTCTTATGTAAGAGGACTTTTCATATAAATATAATTAACAAGAGGAATTAATTTATTGAAGAAGAGAACATCAATAAATTACATTGTCTATATTAAACAAGTTTTGTGCAAATTTAATTAAAGAAATGTGTATTTTTTATTAAAAATATCAAAGAAATGTCTAATTAAATAATAGTAATTCTTAATTAAATAGTCATAATTTCATTTTTAGGTGCTTTAACTAACATTTTGAATTCTCCGTTTTCATAGCTGGCAATATTAAATTTTGCATTTCTCCTTACTCTGTTAGTCCAAAACTTATCTATTCCAACACCTTCTATTAAATTTAAAATTGAAATTATAGTTATTCCATGACTTACTATAAGTATATTTTCATCATTACTTTCATAAACATAACTCTTAAAAAATTTTTGAATTCTGTCATTTAAGTCATGTATACTTTCTCCGTCAGCTCTATAATAATTCTGCGGTTCATTAAAATATTTTCCATATAATTCCTTATCCTTAAATTTTATATCTTCAAAGAGTTCACCGCTCCAACTTCCCACATTTATTTCTCTAAGCAGCTTTGTTTGAATTATATCTCTTTCTCCCGCAATTATTTTTGCAGTTTCATATGCTCTCCCTAAATCCGAAGAATATATATGATCAAATTTCACATCTTTTGATTGTTCTTTTAATGAATATGCCATTTTTATTCCATCCTCAGTTAAGGGTGAATCTAAATGTCCCTGTATTCTATTTTCTCTATTCCAATAAGTTTGTCCATGTCTTGTAAAATAAATCTTCATAATTTTTCTTCAAAAAGCTCCTCTGCCATTTTTCTTGCATTATTTACAATCTCATCAGGATAGCCCTTAACCCTTAAAATCTCAATAGCATTTCTGCTTATTGCAGGCCCCTTTCTTATAATGTAATCAAATAATATATCATCATCTTTAATTTCTTCCTCAAAATGATAATTTTTAAATGTATCTTTTAATAAGTTTGTAAGTTCAATATCATGAGTAGCCGCTATAATCTTTTTGTCATTCGCAAGATATTTTAATGTATTATATGCCGCAGATATTCTGTCTACCGTATTAGTCCCCTTAAATATTTCATCAAGTACAACTAATTTTTTAACTTTACTTTCATCTATCATTCTCTTTATTGCAAGAGTTTCTGCAAGAAAATAACTCATCGACTCTTCAATAGAATCTCTTACATCTATTGCACTTTGCAAATAAAACATAGATGTTCTATACTCATCAGCCATTACAAACCCTAAAGTCATAGCCATTATATTTGAAATTGAAATACTTCTTAAAAAAGTTGACTTGCCCGATGCATTTGAACCTGTAATTAAAACATTCTCATAATCAAAATTAAAATTTGATGGAACCTGAGTTTCTCGATTTAAAAGAGGATGTCTTAAATTTTTAGCACTAAGACAAAAATCTTCATCTACATATTCCACATCTTTTGCATCTATTGCCAAATATAGAGATGTCATTGCAATATATACCTCAATTTTCCCAAGCAGCTCATACAATTCAATTAGAATATCTCTGTTTAAATTTATTGCATCTGCTGTTTTAAAGAAATTTCTCGCATTATACATTATTAAAATATCTATTAGATTCTTTAACAAATCTGTATCCTGTGAATTTAAAGCAATTCTTGCACTGCCGACTTTTTTTCTTATACTTTTAAGAGTGACATTTATTTCTCTAATTCTATCCAATTCTTCGGAAATAACATCGCAATTTATATTTTCAATATCCTTTGCAAGTAATAAAACATCATAAATATTTATAAAATCTAAAACCCTACCTAAAGTTGCCTTTTTCATCTTATTTGAAAAATATATATTAAGAAGTATCAGACAAGTTCCTGCTATAATTCCAAAGCCTTTATTTATATATCCTGTAATTAAAATTAAAGGAACCGAAAACGAAAGTACATATGTTGGCAGCTTGTATGCCGCGAATCTTTCATAATCTATACCTTCATAAAAAATTTGAATTATATCCCTTTTAAAATTGCCTACCTTTGCAAATTCAAGTTGAATTTCCTTTGCCTGTTCTTCATTTTCAATAAAATACTCTCTAACACTTTTTAATTTATCGTGATGAGCTTTATTGAACACCGGACTTCGCAAAAACTTAAATAAATATTGTGAACCGATTGTAGATTTAGTATGGTCAAATTTTCCAAACACACTATCCATATTCAAATCATTAAAAGTTATATCGTCAATAGTGTAATCAGACTTTTCACCAAGTTCGTACAGCTTTGAAATAACTTTTAAATTTTTCTTGTCATCAGATGGACTTCTGCCAAAGTCATAATAGACTTGTTCTCTTAACAATCTTAGATATTTCGCCTTTCTTAAAAATTCAGCGATAAATAAAAATCCGATAATAAAAATTATTATAAATAAAAAATATTGCAATCCGTCATACATTTTTAAATTATCCATCTCTATATTATCCTCCAAAATATAGTATGTTATCTTTTTTTACATCTATCGCCTCCAAGCCATATTTTATATAAATATTATTAGTCCGCTAAAAAAATCATTTCATTTATTACAGCAAAATACTATATGTTGTGTTTTTACTAAAAAATATAATAGTTGATTTTACAAAAAGTATAAAAATAATTATAGTCATAGTTTTTATGTTGAAAAACAACTTCAAGTTCATAATTAATACTTCACAAAACACTGCGAAGAGTTCTAATTCCGAAAAATATATCTACAATGCCTAATATATAATAAATACTCTGCTTTTGAATATATCCGACAATAATAAAAACAATACCTACAAAAAACCACATTAACGATACCATGTATTTTTTCATTTTATTATCTCCCTAAACTATAGTTTATGTGAAAATTATACTATTTGTTTAAAATTTTTTCAAATTTATAAATAAAAAATGCACTTACAATCAAAGTATAAGTGCATTTTAATTTCAATTTTAATTATAAATTAAAAACTTTTTTAACGTTTTGAACTACAACTCTTCCGATGTCATCTTGTGCATCTATTGTTGAACCGCCAACATGAGGAGTTACAAAAACTCTATCTAATTCAAATAATGGAGATTCAATGTGAGCATCTTGTGAATCAAGTCCGCCTGTTCCAAGTTCATCTGCAAGAGTATCTAAGTTTGCTCCGCCAAGTTTACCATTCTTAATATATTTGTAAAGGTCAGCTTCGTTTACAATTCCACCTCTTGCGCAGTTAATAATAACTGCTCCATCCTTCATTCTTTCCATTGCAGCAGCATTTAACATATCCTTTGTATCAGGAGTTAGAGGAACGTGCAATGTTATAATGTCTGAATTTTCAATTACTTCATCAAGAGAAATAATTTTTACATATTCAATCGGATTATTTTCCGGTTTAACAAAAGGATCATATGCAATAACATCCATATGAAGTACATGTGCTATTTCAGCAACTCTTCTTCCGATTGCTCCAAATCCGATTATACCTAAAGTCTTATTCCTAACTTCTCTACCAATCCATCTATATTTATTCCAAATATGCTTATTTTTAACTTCATCAATTGCTTGGAATGAGTTTCTATAAGTTTCAAGCATTTTTCCGATTACAAGTTCTGCTACTGCATTTGCATTTAGTCCCGGTGAATTGCAAACTTCTATTCCCTTTGACTTTGCATACTCAACATCAACATGGTTCATTCCTGTTGAACCTACCATTATAGCTTTTAGATTTGTAGCCGCATCTATAACTTCTTTTCTAATATGTGGGTCAACTCTCATACAAAGTAGATCATAAGGTGCTATTATCTCTGCTAACTTTTCAGCAGTAGGTAGCATAACCTTATCAACCTCAAAACCAAGTTTCACTAACTCTTCATCAATAATATCCGACATGTAGTCAATAATCAATGCTTTCATTAAAATCTCTCCTTTAACTTATTATTATGTATCCACTACATCTTCATACACTTTCATTGTACCTAAGTTACTCTTCTTTTTCAACCTACATTTTAAATTATAAAAATAATTTAAAATGTATTGTTTCATAAAAAAACTACAGACATCAAACCGACATCTGTAGCCTTGTGGTGCCCAGAGCCGGAATCGAACCAGCGACACGAGGATTTTCAGTCCTCTGCTCTACCGACTGAGCTATCTGGGCATATTTAATTTTACTGTTTCTTCTTAGACAAATTTATTTATTATTTAATTTCTTTATGCTCATTCTATTTTGCTTCGCAAATACTAAGCATCTTAGGATTCAAATTTCGCTTCGCTCATTTTCATCTCCAATTCAGCTTATACCGACTGAGCTATCTGGCATATTTAATTTTACTGTTTTCTTCTTAAGCAAATTTATTTCGTCTTAACTTAAAAATATTGCCATCAATACTTAGCCCAAAGGCTAAGTATCAGGCAAAATATGGTGGGCCTTCAGGGACTCGAACCCCGGACCTACCGGTTATGAGCCGGGCGCTCTAACCGACTGAGCTAAAGGCCCTCACCATTGGCGGAGAAAGAGGGATTTGAACCCTCGCGACCCTATCGAGCCCTACTCCCTTAGCAGGGGAGCCTCTTCAGCCTCTTGAGTATTTCTCCAATTAGTCGGTTATTTTTTGTTAAATTACTTTATTCATTATAGGGTATCAAAACAATATTGTCAATACTAAATTTAATTATATTTTAAAAATATGGAAGGAATTTCTCCTTCCATATTTTTACGGATAAGTTATATTACTAAAAATATATTTGATCTACAGAGAAGCTGTCAGCAATTCTCAAATAGAAATCTAATACATCTCTTAGTGCATATATAGGTACCGGACCTACAAGTTCAGTATCAACAACATTTACATTGTAGCGTTGTGCTTCTGATTTTATAGTTTCAAAAACTCTGTGTATAGGAGTTTTTTCATAATTTATCATATTCATAGAAACTTGAATTTGTTTTCTTTCTTCAAGCTCTAATGCTATTGCTCTTATAAAAGTATATCCGCCTGTAGCAGCTCTTACCGATTTAACTATTTTTTTACCTATTTCAATATCATGTGTATCAAGATTAATGTTAAATGCTACAAGAGGAAATCTTGCTCCTGTAACAGTTGCTCCAGACTTAGGATTAAATTCCTTAGGTCCTTCATCAGGTTCCCACTCAGGATCTTTCATTTTTTCTTCAAGAGCTTCATATTGACCTTTTCTGATTTTAGGAAGAGCTTTTCTATATTCACGTTCTTGAGTATCTTCATAGAAATAAACAGGAACTCCAAGTTCTCCCAAGTATTTACCGAATCTCTTAGAAATTTCAACAGCCTCATCAGTTGTAACTTCTCTAACAGGAATAAATGGTACAACATCTACCGCACCCATTCTGGGATGTGACCCTTTGTGCTTCGTCATATCTATGAGCTCTACCGCTTTTGCTGCAAGTCTTTTTGTTGCTTCTAAAACATCTTCAGGTTCTCCCTTATAAGTAAATACAGTTCTGTTATGATCTTCATTTGAATCTATATCTACAACAGTTATTCCGTCAACAGACAAAAAAGCATCTTTAACCTCATTTACTAAATCTAAATTTGTGCCTTCACTAATATTTACTTCAGCCATTAATACTTTACTCATTATTATCTCCCTTATTATTTAAGCTTTCCTACTGCCTGTTCCACTCTATCTAATAATTTTCCTGACTCTACCAACTCAAATGCCTTATCCATATCCGGATAGAAAATAACATCATTTTCCATGAAGTCTACTTTTTCTCTTAATAATTTATATGCCTCAATTGAACCTTTTCCTAAACTGTTTGTTTCACCAAAATCAGCTGCTTGAGCTCCACATAAAAGTTCAATGCTTATAACGTGTTGTGCATGATTTATTATTGTTCTTGCCTTTCTTGCTCCAATTGTACCCATACTTACATGGTCCTCTTGATTTGCAGATGTAGGAATTGAATCTACACATGCAGGATGAGCAAGAACTTTATTTTCAGATACTAATGCTGCCGCAACATATTGAGGAATCATAAATCCGTCATTAATTCCGCCATGCTTTACAAGAAATGCCGGTAGTCCGTGAGAAAGTGCAGGGTTTACTAATTTTTCAATTCTTCTTTCTGAAATATTCGCAATTTCAGATACTAAAATTCCAAGTGTATCCATTGCAATTGCAATAGGTTGTCCATGGAAATTTCCTCCTGATATACAAGCCCCGTTTTCTCCCGGGAAAATTAACGGATTATCTGTAACTGAATTTATTTCTGTTTCTACTGTTTTCTTTACATATTCAAATGCAAGTCTTGATGCTCCGTGAACTTGCGGAATACATCTTAAAGAATAAGCATCCTGCATTCTTTTTTCTCCCTGTCTTGTAACTCTCTTTGAGTCTTCAAGCAACCTTCTCATATTTTCCGCAACATCTATTTGACCTTGATGAGGTCTTATAATTTGAATTCTCTCATCGTATGCATCTATAATACCTTCAAGGGAATCTACTGTAAGAGAGCTTACAATATCTGCCTGTTTTAATAACTTTTCAGCATCATAAACAGCCAATACCGCATTACCCATCATGGCTTGTGTACCATTTATAAGAGCAAGTCCCTCTTTTGCTTTTAAAACTATTGTCTCAACTCCGGCTCTTTGCATAGCTTCTTTACCTGAAAGAACCTCTCCCTTATATTCCGCCTCTCCCTCTCCCATCATAGGAAGAACCATATGTGCAAGAGGACACAAATCTCCTGATGAACCTACTGAACCTTTAGATCTTACAATAGGATGAACTCCTGCATTAAGCATATTTACCAAACATTCTATTGTTGTCATCAGAACTCCTGAAAATCCTTTACATACAGCATTTGCTCTAAGAATCATCATAGCTCTTACAACCTCTGTATCAAAAGGTTCTCCTACTCCGCAAGCATCAGAATATATTAAATTTTTTTGTAGTAAATCAAGTTGTTCTTCTGAAATTGATACTGTAGAAAATTTTCCGAATCCCGTATTAATTCCATAAATGGCCTGTCCGTTTGCAAGTGCATCTTCAACGTATTGTCTTGATGTTAAAATAGCTGCTTTTTGATTCTCATCAATTTCAACTTTAGCCCCAAATCTTGCAACTGCAACTACATCTTCAATTGTTAAATCGTTTCCGTTAATTTTTATTACTCTCTCCATTGCTATTCTCCTTTACCAACCTTGAATTTTATCTAAAATAGAATCTGAAATCTTTCCGTTCTCATATTCACAAAAAACTTCCTCAATTATATTCATAGCCCTTTGAGCTTCATCATTCGTCATTACAAGAGGCGGCTGAACTCTTAACGTATTTCCGCCTATATAAATCAGTATAACACCTTTTTCAAAGCATCTGTAACAAATTTTTTTTGCTATATCAGAAGAACTTATTATTTTATTTCTGTCTTCCAATTCAACGCCTATTGTTAATCCTAATCCTCTCACATCTTTTATCACTGAAGAATTTTTAGAAATCAGTTTAAATCTTTCCTTTATATAATCTCCCAGCTTAACAGCTCTATCTAAAAGTTTTTCATTTTCTATTATTTCAATAGTTGCAATAGCCGCACCGGCACACACCGCATTTCCCTGTAATGTAAATAACTGACCCGGCATTGCTATCGAATCTATAATTTCTCTTCTGCCGACAACAGCACTCATCGGAAAACCCGATGCCATAGCTTTGCCCATTACAATTAAATCCGCCTCAACATCAAAATGCTCAATGCTGAACCACTTTCCGGTTCTTCCGAAACCTTGCTGAATTTCATCTGCTACCAATAAAATTCCGTTTTCACTACAAAATTTTCTAAGAAGTTTCATAAACTTCTTTGGAGGAGGTATTAACCCCAAATCTCCCGCTATCGGCTCAATAAATATTGCAGCTACTTCTTCCACCGGAAGATAATAGTCAAACGGTTTTTTAAATTCTTCAAATTTTCTATCTGAATACTCGTCTTCTGTTTCATCATTTTTCTTTTCTGTTATCAGAGGATATGAAAAATGGAATACATCTGGCAATAACGGTCCTATTCTTTTTTTCATATTCAAATCGATTGCACTTATTGAAATAGCCCCATATGTAGAACCATGATAAGCTCCTACAAATGAAATTATTTTACTCCTTCCGGTATAAGATCTTGTCGCTTTTATAGCGGAATCTATAGAATCAGAACCCGAAAAACCAAAAATTACCTTCTTTTCAAAATTTCCCGGAGTTATTTTTACAAGTTTCTTCGCCAATTCAACTTGAGGCTCCGTATAAAAATAATCATTTGAAAAATGAATAAATTTATCTAACTGTTTACTTACTTTATCTAATACATTTTCATGATTGTAGCCTGTATTTAAAACACAGGCCGAGCTAATCATATCAATATATTCATTTCCATCTAAATCTTCAACTATTACTCCCTTAGCTCTATTTGCCACTATCGGAAGATAAGGAGCTCTTGAACATTTAGCTATATACTTCTCATCTTCTGAAATTAATAATTGATTTTTTTGTTTCATAATTAACACCTATAATTGTGCCATCTTTTCTTTAAATTCATTAACTATATCTTCATTCTTTATAAGAGGTAGATTTACTTCAACATTTGCTTTACCGGAATCAAGACCGACTTTTGATAAATCTACTCCAGCTTTTAAATCAGTCATGCAAGCAGGATTTGACTTTTCAAGTAAATCTTTTCCTATTTCGTTAACTCTTTTATTCAAAAGTGCATTAAGTAAAGGAACCTTTGCAGCCTCGATACCCGCATTTTGAATCGCTTTTTTTCTTTCAGCTTTTTGTTCATCAGTTTCCTTAGGTAATTTATAAGCATTTACTATCAACATATATGCCTTATTATCATCAACCGCACTTTGCAAAAAATTTGCCTTCATATCATTAAGCTCGGCTATTATAGCATCATACTCTTCATCAGTATGACCATAAGCTTTACCTTTAGACAAATTTGCAACCATACCCATAAGTCCACACGCCATTGCTCCTGCAATAGCTGAAGATGAACCTCCTCCAACTGTAAAATCATTTTCGTCTAAAATTAAATCAAATATCTTTTTATAATCCATTAAAATCTCCTTATGTTAAATATTTAATATAGACATACTAACTTCAATTATGTCAAACTAAATTACAATCTTGCCTTTCTTTATTACACTTTCAACTTCATTTACTGCTAATTTATATATACAATTTTTATAACTGTCTGAATTTAGTATTTGAATATCAGCAAACTTGCCCTCTTCAAGTGAACCTACTTCATTATCAATTCTAAGGGCCTTTGCTCCTCCGAGAGTTGCCGCTCTAATCGCCTCTTTTTCAGTCATACAGTGGTCTCTGCAAGCAAGTGCCATAGAAAGTTGCATCGACTCAATCCAGTTGCCCGGATTCAAATTGGTTGCTATTGCAATAGTAAGCCCTTCTTCTATCATGGGTCTTGGATCAAAAGGTCTTTTATGTTTTACAGAAAAATCGGTTCCCGGAATTAGAACTCCAACTACTCCCGCATCTCTAAGCAATTTAGTATCTTCTCTTGTAAGATAATTTAAATGTCCTACATTTGCAGCTTTAAGCTGCGCCGCAACTCTTGCCCCTCCTATTGCAGAATAGCACTCGGTATGCATTGTAGGAATCATTTCGAAATCAAGACCTGCCTTTAAAATTTTATAAGAGTCCTCTGCTGTGTAATATCCGTCATCACACCAAACATCAGAAAAACTTGCCAAATTCTCTTCTTTTATTATAGGCATAACCTCTTTTATCATAAAATCAATATACTTATCTTTTCCCATCTCGAGGTCAAAATAATGAGCCCCGAGATAGGTAGATAAAATTGTTTGAGATGTATTTTGTCTTACTTTATTTAATAATCTTAATAACCTAAGCTCAGTTTTTTTATCAATACCATAACCCGACTTTATCTCTACAGTAGTTGTTCCAAGCCTAAGCATTCTGTTAAGTTTTGTCAAAGAAGTATTAACAAGCTCTTCATCCGTTGCATTTTTTGTAGAATAAATAGATGCCTCAAGTCCTGTTCGCGGTACTACCTTTTTTATATCCTCAGGACCCATTGTAAGAGATGCTACATACTCATCAACTCTGCTTTCTCCAAAAATAAGATGTGTATGACAATCTACATAACCCGGTAAAACAACCTTATTACTGCAATCTATCTCTTTACATTCAGCTCCATTTACTAAAGATATCAACTTATCATAATCGCCTATTTTTTCTATTTTTTCATCCTTAATAAGCAATGACTTTCCATTTAATAAGCCTATTAAATCATTAGCATCTTCCTTTACGGTCAAAAGTTCTCTACAATTTTTTAACAGAATATAGCTCATATTTTCCTCCTTGCTGTACTATAAGAATAGTGGCCAAATTGTTCCGACTATCATTAACGGTATATCATAGCATAAAAATTGTGGCACACATGTATCCCAAACGTGATCATGTTGTCCGTCCGCATTAAGTCCTGCTGTAGGTCCAAGTGTTGTATCAGATGCAGGTGAACCGGCATCTCCAAGTGCTGCTGCAACTGCAATCATAAATACTGTTGCTGCCGGTGAAAAACCGAGTTTTTGTGCAAGAGGTACATAAATAGCTGCAATAACAGGAACTGTACCGAAAGATGTCCCTATTCCCATTGTTATTAACAGTCCAAGTAAAATCATTGTAAATGAACCTGCAATCTTTGAACCGCCCAAGAACTTAAACGCCGCATCAACCAATTGCTCAACTGCTCCTGATGAATTTATTACTGTTGCATATCCTGATGCAATAAGCATTACAAATGCTATAAATCCCATAAGTGAAACACCGCCGTCAAGTATTTCCTGAATCTCATGCCACTTAACTACTCTTGTAACAACCATAAATATTAACGCTGCCAAAGCTCCAAGAGGAAGAGAACCTGTCTTTAACTGAATTACAAGTGCAATAATTCCCGCAACAAGTGTAAGCCAGTGTTTAGTTTCTATAATTATTTCTTCATCATCATTTTCAACAACAACTGATAATTCCTTATACTCTCTGTTTCTTGAATAAAATATTAATCCTAATATCAAACCGACAAGCATTGCAACGCCCGCCATCCAATTTGTCTTCCAAATTAAATCCAAGCTTACATCCAATCCGGCAGCATTTACAGAATCCTTAATTATTCCATGGAATATTGCTCCATATGCAATAGGAATAGTTATGTAAGGTGCTTTAAGTCCAAATCCAAAACATATTGCCAACATTCTTCTGTCCATTTTCATTTTGTTCATTAAAATTAGTAGCGGTGGAATAAGAATCGGAATAAATGCTATGTGAACAGGGACTATTGTACCTGATGCCATTGCAACTAAAACTATTATTATAGATAATGTAAATTTATTGCCATTTACCAGTCTTGAAATTTTCTTAGCCAAAATATTAGCCGCACCGGTCTTATTTATTGTATATGCAAGCGCACCAAGCAATACATAACTAAGTGCTGTATTTGCATTTCCGCCCATACCGCCTACAAATGTAGTCATAGTTTCTGAAATTGTGCTGCCGGCAGCCAAACCTGCTGTTATCGCCGCTATTAAAAGCGCTGCAAGTACCGGAAGTTTTAACAAACATAGTGCAGATAGTACTATTACAGATATTACTATAGGGTTCAAAAGTATCATAAAATTCCCTCCTTGATTATATTTATTTAACCTTATTTTAAACGTGGTGCAAAATAGCAACTATTCTGCACCACTTAACTGCCTATTAAAATTTATTTTTTAATTTTATCTATACATTCCTTCAGGACCAAATGTAACTTTGTCTGCCGGTTGCCACCATAGAGGAATCTTTATAGAATCTGTTGTGTATTTTCCTTTTCCATTTGCTACGTCTTTAGCTGCCGGATATCCCGCTTGTGCGTGACGTACTACACCGATCCCTGAGTCTGTTGTCAATGTTACTGCTAATCTTCTGTCTGCCTCTTCTGTTCCGTCGGCTATCATTGTTACTCCTGTGTGTACTGCTTCACCCATTGAGTAGTTTTGTTGTATAGCTATTAAGTCGCATCCTCCTGCACAATCTAATAGTGCATTTAGATATGGCCAGTCTGAGATATAATCTCCGCCATCCGGCATTTTTTCTGATTCAAATGTAGGATTTACAATTGAACCTGAGTCAAGATTATCTCTTGAGAATGCTACTGTTCCTTTAATTCTTCCTTCTTTGATTGCTTGATTTATTGCTAATCCGAATCTCTTTCTTTCTCCAAATCCCATATAACATACTCTTGCCGGCATACCTTCAATTGGAAGATTCTTTCTTGCAAGCTTAATCCATCTTTCTACTAAGTTGTCACCCTTGCAAATTTCTAATGCTATATCATCTGATACTTTAAGGTCTTCAGGATCTCTTGATAGACATGTCCATCTGAACGGTCCACGACCTTCGCAGAATAGCGGTCTGATATATTCATATACAAATCCGCCGATTTTTAGTGCTTCTTCTCTTGGGAAACCTGCATCCATACATTCCTTTCTGATGGATGTTCCGTATTCAAATACTTCTACTCCATCTTCCTTTAGAGCAATCATTGCTGCTAATTGTCTTTTCATTGTTGTTCTTGCTAATTCCAAGTATTTTTCTCTGTTTTCAATTCTCAATTGATCTGCTTCTTCAGGTGTATATCCTGATGGAATGTAAGAAATAGGATCGTGGCATGGACACATTTCTGAACAGATGTCAGGTCTGAAATCACTTGCCAATACTTTTTCATAAACGTCTGCTGCATTTCCTACTATACCTACTGATATAGGGTCATTGTTTTTAGCGTGTTCTTTTGCTATTTCAACAGCCTCTTCAAGTGAATCTGCTATCATATCAAGATAGTCTTTTTCAATTCTCTTTTGAAGTATCTTTTCATTTGCATCTACTACGATACAAACTCCGCCGTGCATCTTCATTGCCCATGTTTGATTTGCACCCATTCCGCCTGCTCCTGCAGTTAAATAGATCTTTCCTGTCAAATCATCATTGTATTTTTTCATTGCAATTGCTGATAATGTTTCAAATGTTCCTTCGATAACTCCTTGAGTTCCTATATATTCCCATGGAGCTGCTGTGTATTGCGCAAATATTGTAAGGTTCTTATCTTGTAAATCATAGAATCTTTCCCAAGTTGCCTTCATTATATTTGTTGTCGCCATTACTACTACAGGTGCTTCTTTATGTGTCTTAAAGATTGCTACAGGCATTCCTGATTGAACTACTAATGTTTCATCATCTTCAAGATTTTTTAAAGAGTCAACTATTGCCCAATATGATTCCCAGTTTCTTGCACACTTTCCATTTCCACCATAAATTACAAGCAGTTCAGGAATTTCAGCATTTTCCATATTGAACTCAAGCATTCTAAGGATTGTTTCTTGACGCCATCCTTTACATCTTAATGTTTCAGTATCCTTTAATCCGCCGCCTTGTGCCTTTACTTCATAAAGAATTTCAGGATTTTCCCTATAATATAGTCCGTATTCACCATTCATTTTACTAACTCCTCCTTAAAATATAAATTTAATTTTACTTTCTTAAATGAAAAACTAATTCTTATCAATTTGTCATAATTTGTCTTGATTTTTCATTATCTAATTAAAGTATAATTTCTCGGCGTTAATTTATCGTTTATATTTGTCATTTTTTTATATATTTTATATATTTTTTTCTATTTATTATAATTATTATATTTTAAAAATACAGGCTTATTGCCTGTATTTTTAATCGTTTATATCTATAATATTTTCCGTTAATATTTTATATGCCAGATTTTCATCTCTCATACTCAAAATTCCCATAGCAGACATTATATATTTTTTATCTATTGCAAATTTAGGGTCAATCGGAAGAAGATAATTTTTTTCCTTATTCTTACATTGTTTTAGTATTTCTGCAGATTTTTTACTGTTTATTAATATGCCTCCGGTTCCTATTACAAGTTTTATTTCTCTTAAGTCTTTTCCCTTCTGGACTATTACATTTTTACCCCCGATATATGAGTTTCTGATTTTGCCCGAATGTCTTTTTACTGAAATTTCAACACAATTTTTTGCCATTATTTCATCAAATTCTATTTCACTTTCTTTATCCGATAATATCGACGGATTATTGTGTCTGAATTCACATTTTTCTCTTATATTTTCTATATTGGAGTTATATTTTAAGAAATTTTCTTCTCCTACACTTTCATAGAGACTCAGTGCCGAATACCTCATTCCGAGGTCTCCCTCAACCGTTCTCTTTTCACACGTTTCTTCCAATCCGTCTATAAAAAAGTTTTTATCTTTTATCGGTTCGGATATGGTGTGAACATCTGTAGTAGCTCCTCCAATGTCCACTACCATTACATCACCTATCCCCTCATATTTCTCCGTACCATATGATAACAATTTTGCTGCTTTTAAAACTGCTGTAGGCGTGGGCATTAGTATTTCACTTGTAATTTTTTCAACATCCTCCATTCCCTTTGCAGTTACTATCTGTTTCATAAATATTTTTCTTATTACTTCTCTAACAGGATCTGCATTAATTCTATTAACATCCGGCATTACATTTTCAGTTATTTCATATTTAATGTTTCCGCCATTAAATATTTCTCTTATATTTTCATTTGCATAACTGTTGCCTGCTACTACTATAGGTATTTCTCTCTTTAAATTATTTAAAAGCTTTGCATTATATAATATATACTTTGTGTTTCCGCCTTCCGCTCCTCCTGTCAACAATATGATATCAGGATTTAAGCTGTCTATTTCTAATATATCTTTTTCTTTCAGAAAATAGCTGTAACTTTTTAACAGTCTCGCTCCCGCTCCGGTAGCAGCTCTTTTTGCAGCTTCAACTGTAAACTCAGGTGTTATACCTATTGCTATCATTTTAAGTCCACCTGCCGCAGATGAACATCCAAGTATATCTACAATTTTTATATTTTCAAACGAAATTTCTTCTTTGAGCTTTTCAAGTGCTTTTTCATATCCGAATTTTATATTTGTATTTACAGTTGTATGTGCACTTGACTTAGCTATCAACTTTTCATTATCTATATCTACTAAACTTAGTTTTGTATAGGTACTTCCAAAATCAACAAGCATATAGCAATTCATAAACGTCCCCTCTAACATATAATATTTTGCTTAAGATACTCTATCTCAGCTCTATCTCTGTTTGCATCTAAATATTTAATAGCGTTGTAATAATAAACATCAGCCGTCTCAGATAAAAATTCTTTTATCTCTCTGAGCTCTAAAATATTTTGTTTCTTTATTATAAAAGCCATAATAGCCTCAACAAAATAAACTATACCTATATCCCTTGGATTGTTTATTGTTTTAACCTCTGCAACTGCATTTTTTAAATACTGAATCGAAGAAATATAATCGCATTCTAAAAATAAAACCAATGCCAAAAAAGCATCCAGTACAGAGTTTTTCCAATATGAGTCAAATCGATCTACTATCTGTTTAGACAGCATAAAATATTTTTTCATATCTTCTATGTTATTCATTAAAAAACAAGTTTTTCCTGCATTTATATAAAATATTGAAAGGCAAGATGCGTCCGTATCTTCACATAAATCAATCGACTTCTTAAAATATTGCATAGCCTCATCATAATTACACTCGGAATTTCTTATTTCTCCTATGTAATTATAATCTGCTGCAATACTTATTGAATTACTATTTTCAATTCCACCTGAATTTGAAAATAATTCTATTGATTTATTAAACAGATTTTCAGCACTTTTAAAATTGCCCTGCATTAGATAATAAACTCCATAAAGCCTATATAAAACTCCCATATCAGAATTATTTTTCAATTTTCTTGCTACTTTTATGCCTGAAATAATATGTTTAAGCATAACATTCGGATCATTTATCTGTATTCCATATATAGCCATTTGTTTATATCCGAGTAACTCCGCTTTTTCATCTTTTAAATCTATTGCAAGTTTTATTACCCTGTCCATCACTTTAATTCCGTTAAAGTAATTTCCTCCTCTTATTAGATATCTTCCTTTGCAATATAAAAATAAAAGTTCTATTTTTCTTATTTCTTCAAAATTAAAATTATTTTTTCTTAAATTTTTAACTCTTAAAATTTCTTTTTCAACATCATGTATCCACTTTAATGCCTTATCATTTTTTACAAAAAGTTTTACCTGTTTGCTTAAATCATAATCATCTAAGTCCGGAAATAATTCATGGCTGAAATTCAAATAATAATTTAAAATATATACTTCATATTTTAATGCCTTTACGTCTTCATTTGCCTTTGAATAGTGATGTTTAAGTTTGATATATAATGTTATGTCGATGTTATTTAATAATTCTTCTTCAAGAATTTTTGCTATCTCCCCGTGAATTATCTTCTTCGACACATCTGACAGTCCATTATATATAAATTCTTTGTATGCCGAATATACAAAACCTATCACTATCTCATTATTTTTCTTTTTCTCTTCTATTACATTCATTTTTACAAGAAAATTTAAACTTTTTACAACATCGAATGCCTTTAAATCTAAAAGCTTCATTAAATTATCTATGGTTGCATCTCCATAAAATACAGACAATATTTCTAATATATTAATTTCCTTTTCATTTAAACCGGAAAATTTTTCCTGTAAAATATTTTGCATTTTTGGGATTATTAAATTTTCTTTTTCATTTTTCTTATACAGTTCTATATATTCCCTTAAAAAAAAGGAATTGCCCTTTGATTTTTCATAAATATCATCAATATCTTCTTCGCTTATTTCTTTATTTTCAAAAGATTTTCTTACAATTATAGATACATCTCTTCTGTTAAATCTCTTTAATTCTATAAGTAATAGCTTATTTATATCTTTAAGCGTTGCTAAAAGTCTATCTACTTTTTCGTCACTTTCGTCAGATTTTGTCAATATGAACAAAACATTTTTATTCATACGAAGTATAAAATTAATTAACAATTTTATACTCAAATTATCTGCCCATTGAATATCTTCTATAATTATTAATATTTTCTTATCAGTATTTAAAATTTCAAGCACGCTATATATGGAACTATATATTAAATCTATATTAAAATTTTCCTTATTTTCTAATATCTTGGATAATGGTTGATATTCACTCTTACCGTCAAAAAATAAATTTTTCAAAACATCATCCCAAATATATGGTCTCTTTAAATGATTTTTTGAAAGTTCATTTTCTATTGCACTTATAATTTTCATCCACGGAGAATATAAAAAATCTTTTTCAACAACATGACATTGAGATTCAAATATCTTAAATCTTCCCTTATTTTTACTGAGCAGTTTTTTCTTCAAGACCGTCTTTCCGATTCCTGATTCTCCGGTTATCAAAATTGACTTATATTCCCTGCCATTATAAAAATTATCAAGATTTTCCTGCATAATTTTGAGTTCATAATCTCTGTCATAAAATTCTAAAATTTTATCCCTAAAGTTAGAACCTTTTGATTTATTTACATTTTCTATTGCATCATTATACAGGGTCTCTATTTCATCCGATGGATAAATTCCAAGTTCTTCTTCCATTAATTTCTGAAAATTATAATATTCATTAATTATCTTGTCATATCTTCCGCTCAGCTTATAATATTTCATCAAATACATATACGCAGTTTCATTAAAATTATCTACTGCTAAAAGACTGTTAATTTCATTTTCAAAATTTTTAAAATTTTTTGTGTCAAAATCATTTTTGATTTTTTTCTTGATGTTTGATATAAATTGTTCTTTATAATAATTTCGCTGTTCTATTATCCAATATTCGAAGTCTGCAGAATCTTTTATATAAAAACCCTTCATAAATTCCCCTGTATACAAATCCAAATTTTCAATTGGATTATTGGAGAATTTTTCGACATCTATCTCAAATTCTATATTTTCGTTTAACATAAGAGTTGACTTGTTAGGTGATAAAATTATCTCTTCTTTAAATAACTTCCTAATCTTATGGAGAGCATTTCTAAGACTTACTTTTGATCTTTCATCATTTGATGATGACCAAAATAATCCCGCAACTTCATCTCTACTAACTATCTTTTTTATCAAAATATAATATACTAAGCCACTTAGTTTCCCAATAGGTATAAAAATATCCTTGCCATCTTCCAGAATAGATGGAACTCCAAACATTCTACAACTTATCTTAGTCATAGCCTCACTCCTAATTAGCTATTATCTATTACTCTTAAAAATTTTTGGAACTACCGAAAATGCATCTTTTGATTGAAGTATAAGTGCCAGGTCTTGAGAAAGTGCCATAGGTGTAACTATAGAATCTATAAAGTAACATTTTCCACTTGTAGATCTTCCAACCTCTATTGACTTATTCAATCCCTTAGGATAATCTTCAATTTCAACATCCAATAAATCAATAAGAGCAAGCATTAAATTATCATTTTCAAGACCTTTATTAAATTTTAATCCGTAATAATCTACAAAATAATCATGTATTTTGTATAACATTTGTAAGTATGCAAGTGAAATCCAATTTACAAGATAATCTTCATAATTTATGACACCCTTTTTCTTTAGTGCTTCTTCATCAACATAAATAGGAAGTATAAATCTATCCTTATCATTTTTTTTGCTTGATTTTACATACTTAAAAGCTATTAAATCTTCAAGTAATTTATTTCTCAAATCTAAACTTTCCTTGGCAATATAATAAAAGAAAAATTCCATATCTCTGTTAATTGTATTAATGTCAGCATCAACATTAATTTTTCCGTAATTCATTTTTAAATTACCATCCAGATATGCGTCTGAATTTATTAGACAAGTTATAATATCACCCAATACATCTTCAGTATCCAGCTTACCTGTTAATTTAATAATTTGCTTTCCACTTTCCTTTATAGAATCCTCAAATATAATTTCAGAATTTTCCCCTTCATTGTATTTATCAATTATATAGTTTGAAATATTATTAACTAAAATAAAATTAAATAGATATAAAAATTTACTTTCTATTTCTTTTTTATCTAAAATTTTATATTCTTCGTGAATAATTCTAAAAAACTTGTATTTATCATTAGAAATATTTTCTAATACATCATTATATTTATTTAAATCAAAAAGAACTTCAGCCTCAGTTCCGTCAAGTAAAACAATTCTATTATTTTTTTTATAAATTTGTAAATTTTTCAAACTAATCACTCCTTAATATCATACTACGTTAATTATATATCTCGATCGTTAACATATCGTTAATCTTTTAAATTATAACATAGTTTTTACTTTTAAAAAATCCATCTATTTCTAATTTTTCTATATAGAAATGTCATGTTTTAACGACAAAAAAGCTAATAATAAAATTATTAGCTTTTTTTACCTATATAGTTATATTAAAAAATCCATGACCTATTTCTAAGTCATGGATAACTGGTGCGGGAAAGAGGACTTGAACCCCCACTCCGTTGGAACTAGATCCTAAGTCTAGCGCGTCTGCCAATTCCGCCATTCCCGCATGAGTGATTAACAAAAACTATTATAAATGTTTCCTTTTACTTTGTCAAGAACTTTTTTAATAACTTTCATCTAATAACAAAATTTATTATATATACTTTTTGTCATCTTTGCAATAGTTTTTTTGATTTTTCATTAAAAAATGTTATAATGCTTTGAGGAGTGTGATTATCTTGAAAGAAAAATTTAAAAACTTTATACAAGGAAGATATATAGCATATTACGGTGTAGATGCTCTATCAAAATTTCTGTTATTATTTATAATAATATCTCCTATATTGACAAATTCACGATTTAAAGATTTTATCTATTACTTTAACTTTGTTCTGATTGCAATTTTGTATTTTAGAGCTTTTTCTAAAAATATCAGTGCACGCTATGAAGAAAATCAAAAATTTCTAAAACTGATAAGTCCGATACGAAAATCTTTTTCAAAAATATCACTTATTATAAAGGACAGAAAACACAAATATATTAAATGCTCAATTTGTAAACAAGAACTTAGGGTACCAAGAAAAAAAGGAAAGATTAAAGTCAAATGCAAAAAATGTGGCAATGAATTTATTATAAGAACTTAATTTATACTTTTATCCTCCTTTTTTCTATGATATACTTATAGTATAGAAAAAAGGGGGATTTTTTATGTATTTAGCAGATAAGGTCAGAGCAATTTATGATTATCCCATTGACGGAATAATCTTTAGAGATATTACTACTTTACTTCAAGATGGAGATGCTTTTAAAGCAGCTATTGATAATTTAATCAGTCTACATAATAATGAAAATATTGATATTATTGTCGGAGTTGAAGCAAGAGGTTTTATCGTAGGTGCTCCTGTAGCTTATGCTCTTGGTTGTGGTTTTGTTCCTGTCAGAAAACCCGGAAAACTTCCTTCAGAGAAAGTCTCTGCGGAATATTCTCTTGAATATGGAGAAAATAAGGTTGAAATGCATGTAGATGCTATTAAAAAGGGACAAAGAGTTCTTATTGTTGATGATCTTCTTGCAACCGGAGGAACTTCAAAAGCGGTTATTGATTTAATAGAAAAACTTGGAGGAGAAGTTGTTGCTCTTGATTTTTTAATTGAACTTGTCGATTTAAAAGGTCGCGAAAAATTAAAACCTTACAACGTAAATTCAATATTACAATTTGAAGAAAAATAAAATATATTAAAACAAGACCACTAAAAGTGGTCTTATTTTATAAAACTAAGCTGTATTTTATCTAGTCCTATTAAGTTTGAAGCACTTATACCTATTAGTCTAAGCTTTTGGTTTTTATAATTATACTCAAAAATGTCTTTTACATTTTTAAATATATCCTCATATTCACTTATTGCTCTTGAGTATGTCTTTGAATATGTCGAAACTTTAAAGTTATCTGTCTTTATTTTTAAGGTTATTGTTTTAAAACCCAAGTTTCTATTTTTTAAATCTTCTGCAAGTTCAAATGAATACCTATCTAAATAAGAAATTAATTCTTTTACATTATTCGTATCTGAAAATGTTCTTTCTATTCCTAAACTTTTCCTCTCTCTATTTGGAGTAACTGCCCTATTATCTATTCCCCTGATTCTATCATATACCTCATAACCCATCTTCCCAAATAGCTCAAATAAAAATTCTCTATCTAATTCAAGCAGTTCTTCTATTTTGTTAATTCCTAAATTTCTCAATTTTTCTTGTGACTTATTTCCAAGTCCGTGAATTTTTCCTATATCAATTTTGCTCAACAGTTGAGGTATTTCACTTTTTGAAATTATCATCATTCCGTCCGGTTTATTCCAATCTGATGCCATTTTTGCCAAAAATTTATTATATGATAATCCAACACTCACCGTGAGTCCTGTTTCATTTTTTACTTTCTTTTTAATTGAAAATACTATGTCGACAGGCTGATTTTTGTTTTCTGAAATATCCATATAACATTCATCTATAGAAACCTTTTCTATAATATCAGAATATTTTGAAAGTATTTTAAATACTTCATCAGATTTTTCTATATATCTATTCCTTCTCATCGGAGCTACTATCAAATGTGGGCATAATTTTTTTGCCATAAACAGCGGCATAGCAGAATGTATTTTATATTTTCTTGCCTCATAATTTGCAGTTGTAACTATCGATTTATCATTAAGTCCGCTTACAACTACCGGTTTCCCAACTAATGAAGGATTATCAAGTTCTTCAACAGATGCATAAAATGCATCTATATCAATATGTAAAATACTATTTTTCATACTATCACCCCTTAAATAATATACTACAAACATATGTTTGTCAACTTTTGCTTTATATTTGTATTCTTTTTAGTTATAATTAAGTTGAGGTGCTTATATGAAAAAACAAATCTTACTATTTGATTTTGACAAGACATTAACACGAAAAGACTCAATATTAATTCTTTGGGAATATGCTGTAAAAATAGACAAAATATCAAAATTATATTTTTACAAAAATATAATAAGTTCTATGAATAGTTATCTTATAATTAAAGACAGAATAACTTTTAAAAATAAAATTTGTTCGGTTTTAAATTACTTTAATGAATCCGAACTTGAAAAATTCGCTGAATATGTATATACAAACTATATGCTAACAGATGGTATTAAATATTTTAATAGTTTGGATAGAGATTATGCAATGCTGGTATCGGCATCGCCGATAACATATCTTAAATATTTTAAAAAATATCTAAATTTTGATATTATCATCGGAACTGAATTGGATGAAAACTTTTTACTAAAGGGTGAAAATAACAGATTTACTGAAAAAGTTAAACGTATAAATAGGCATCTTACAGATCTTGGTTATGAAATAGATTACGATAATTCTTGTGCTTTTTCAGATTCATATAGTTCAGATAGACCCATGCTTGAAATGGTAAAAAACAGATATTTAATAAATTCCAATAAAAAATTTAATGGATATAATAATTTGACATGGAAATAAAAAAATCTTCTTTAAATAAGAAGATTTTTATATTTTTGATTTTATTTTAAAATATTTTTCTATTGCCTGAGCTATTTCATCATAACTGCTCTCGCCAATAAATCTATATACCTCTTGCGAGTTTTTAAAGAACATAGTTATCGGTACACTTTTTATGTCATGTTTTCTTATCATAGATTTATTTTCATCAATATCTAAGTAATAGCAATTGATATTTTTAAATTCCGATTCTATAAGTTCTGAAATTATTTCTCTAAGAGCTTTACAATGAATACATCGGACTGCTCCAAAAATTACTATTGCATTTTCTTTTTCTTCAAGTCTGCGATCAAAATTCTTGGAGTTTATACTCTTTATGTTAGAATTTTCCATAGATATTATTTTCTTCTGATATGCAATTTCTTCGTCATTTTCCATTGCCATAGTAATTAAATCTATATCATTTGAAATTTCCGCTCCTTCAACTTCTATTACCTTTGCTTTGTTAAATTCTCCTGCTCCTTCAAGCCTGAATGTTGATTTATTTACAGGTTTCATCTCAATTTCAACAGGATTTTCTTCCGGAAGATAGTCATAGGGATATCTATATCCATGGTATATAAAATTGGTAAATGCATAAGCATTTATATTTGATGCATATGGGCATATCCATTTCCAAACTATTTCTCCTTCTTCAGTTATCTCAAGCATCGTACCGCTCGTTCCCAAGGTTACAAGTGTATTTCCGTTTGGAAGCCTTTGAACTGACGAACCATATGGTGAATAAAATTTATATCCATTTATTGCATTAGAGAAACCGAGTTTTGCAGGGTTTAATTCCCATTCAATATTCCACGTTATAGGATTAAACTCTATTACTCTGGAATAATCTCTTATAGCGTTTTTAAGACCCGTAGGACTTATTAAATTCGGATATCCATATCCTGATGTTCCTCCACTTTCAAAAAACAAAATATTACCCTCTCCGGGCAATCCTTTTGGAATTAATTGTATATGCGTTGGTGCTATTATTCCCCCAAGCCCTCTAAATATTTCATCATTTACATTGGGTCCTATCTTCCAATATACTTTTTTAGTTTTTTTATCAATTATGCCTATAAAATTACCTTGCCTCGAACAAAAAATTATATTTTCAGGACAAAACCTTATATCTCCTTGATCATACCATTTATTTGGCCCTAAAACAGATATTGAAGATATATGAAGATAATCACCTATACCATCCGAAATATTTTTCATATTCGGATTTCTATAAATCACATTTTTTTCTTGTTCCGAAAATCCAAAACTCTCAAAATTCTCCGAAAAAGAAAATTTCCAAATTACATTTCCCTCATAATCAACTTCATAGATTACTTCATCAAGTATTTTTTTATCAGATATTGCAGGACTTACTATAGTATCATGACCAAGAATAATAGTATTTCCTCCATTAGATTTTGCTTCCATATTAGGAACAAAATATCCAACAGGATTTCCCTCTCTTTGATAATCTCCATGGGCTCTTGCTGCCCACATAGGATTTCCATCTTCTATAAATCTGAAATTTTCATAACTCCACTTTTTATTTCCATCATAATCTATTTCAATTAATGAAACTCCGTCTTGCAACGAATAGTCACTACTTCTGAATTTTGAAGTTCCCATCACGTTACCGCCCTTAAATAATTTAGCCGGCATTGCATTCATCTTATATCTACGAATTTCATTACCATTCATGTCAAATATGAGAACTCCACTTTTTATCGTAGAAACTATATTATATCCACTATAACATTTATCTTTTAAATATATTACTGTACCTGTAGGATAACTCATATTTTCTCCTTTCTTCTGATATATCTCTCCGCAGCTACCGCTGCAACAGCTCCATCAGAAACAGCAGAGACAACTTGTCTTAAATACGTATGTGTGCAATCTCCGGCAGCAAAAAGTCCTGAAACTGAAGTTTCTTTCTTTTCATCTACTATAATAAACCCGTCTGAATTCATTTTACATAATCCATTCACAATATCTGTTTGTGGCTTCAATCCCACAAATAGAAAAACTCCATCACTTAAAACTGTTTTTTTCTCTCCGGTTTTTAAATTTTTTACAACAATTTGATTTACACAATCTTCTCCAATTATTTTGTCTAAAGAACTATTCCACATAAAACTAATTTTAGGATTATCAAATACAATTCTCTTTTGAGTTTCATTAGCGTCAACTATTCCATCATCATGTAATACAATGATAGTCACATGATTTGCAAACTTGGATATATAATCAGCCTCTTCAAGTGCAACATCACCTGAGCCTAAAATATGAACATCTTTTCCTGAAAAAAAATTCGCATCACAAGTAGCACAATAACTTACTCCCTGACCTTGAAATCTTTCTTCTCCTTCTATTCCAAGAACTCGCGACTCAGTCCCAAGTGCCAATATTACAGACTTTGCCTTGAATGTTCCCTTTCTGAGAGTTTTAACCTCAAAGACATCTTCATGTTCATCTTTACATATATCTACAACTGTTCCATATATAAAATTATTAGTAGTATAACTTGATGCATGTTTTCTAAAATCCTCTACAAGAGCAATTCCGGAACTACTTATAACAGAAGGATAATTTACTATTTCCGCAGTATCCTTAAGTCTTCCACCAAAAAATTTTTTTTCAATAATAAGAGTATTTAAAATAGATCTTCCTGCATAAACCGCAGCCGAAAGACCTGCCGGTCCTCCACCTACAACTATTAAATCATACACCATAACTATTTCTCCTCAAGTGTATCTACAAAACTTTTTAACTCATCGACATTAATTAACTCCGCCTTTCCTTCATCTACCAATGAAGCAAAATCTTTATTAATTGGAAGTGTCGCTATAGCTTCTATACCAAACTTTTGAGCTTCCTGCTTAACTTTGCTTTCCCCATAAATGTAAGTTACTTCATCACAATGCGGACATTTAAAATAACTCATATTCTCTACAAGTCCTAATATTTTTATATTCATCATCCTCGCCATATTTACAGCTTTTTCAACAATCATAGTAACTAAATCTTGAGGAGAAGTTACAATAACAACTCCATCCAACGGAAGAGATTGAAAAACAGTAAGAGCGACATCTCCTGTTCCCGGAGGCATATCTACAAATAAATAGTCCAATTCTCCCCAATTCACATTTTCAAAAAATTGAGCAATAGCACTTCCAACTATAGGCGCTCTCCAAAGTACAGGTTGTCCTGGATTATTTAATATTAAATTAACACTCATGATTTTAATATTTCCATCAGTTATAGCAGGATTTATATTTTCTCCGTCAGATGTGACTTTCTCACTAATTCCAAAAGCCTTTGGAACAGAAGGTCCGGTTATATCTGCATCAAGAATTCCAACTTTATATCCTCTACGACTTAATTCAGTAGCCAAATTTGCACATACAAAACTTTTACCTACTCCTCCTTTACCGCTAACAACACCTATAATTTTAGACACTTTAGAATTATTATTTACGTTATATTTTTGAATAGTCATATTTCCTCCATATATTTCAATCAATTACTATACTTATAATTATTACCCATTATTTATTATATAACTAATATACAAATTTTAAAACCTCTTTAAATATCAATAAAAAAACAAACAAAAAAACCTATAAACTTTCGTCTATAGGTTTAATTAAATTGGCGGAGAGGGTGGGATTCGAACCCACGTGGGCGTGAACCCAAACGGTTTTCAAGACCGCCTCGTTATGACCACTTCGATACCTCTCCAACAAATGGTGACCCATGCGCGATTCGAACGCGCGACACCTTGATTAAAAGTCAAGTGCTCTGCCGACTGAGCTAATGGGTCATATTTTTGATGGCTGGGGTGGCAGGACTCGAACCTACGAAATGCCAGAGTCAAAGTCTGGTGCCTTACCGACTTGGCTACACCCCAAAATTTGGTGCACCTAGGAGGATTCGAACCCCCGGCACACGGATTAGAAGTCCGTTGCTCTATCCAACTGAGCTATAGGTGCATGAAAAATATTTATATTAAATTCTAATGGTGCACCTAGGAGGATTCGAACCCCCGGCACACGGATTAGAAGTCCGTTGCTCTATCCAACTGAGCTATAGGTGCATATATGGAGCGGGTGAAGGGAATCGGACCCTCGCAACCAGCTTGGAAGGCTGGGGCTCTACCACTGAGCTACACCCGCATATATTAACTTAACACCAAATTTAAATGGTGGAGGAGAGTGGATTTGAACCACTGAAAGCTGTGCTAACGGATTTACAGTCCGTCCCCTTTGGCCAACTCGGGAACTCCTCCTTGATTTCTCTTGGAGCTGGTGAGAGGACTTGAACCCCCAACCTACTGATTACAAGTCAGTTGCTCTACCAATTGAGCTACACCAGCACTTCTTTTTCCCTTTTTCTTTGGCGACCTGGATCGGGCTCGAACCGACGACCTCCAGCGTGACAGGCTGGCATTCTAACCAACTGAACTACCAGGCCTCGTTAGAACTCTCT
>NZ_GL349423.1:0-5105 GCF_000090945.1 Peptoniphilus sp. oral taxon 386 str. F0131
AAGAGAGTTCTAACGAGGCCTGGTAGTTCAGTTGGTTAGAATGCCAGCCTGTCACGCTGGAGGTCGTCGGTTCGAGCCCGATCCAGGTCGCCAAAGAAAAAGGGAAAAAGAAGTGCTGGTGTAGCTCAATTGGTAGAGCAACTGACTTGTAATCAGTAGGTTGGGGGTTCAAGTCCTCTCACCAGCTCCAAGAGAAATCAAGGAGGAGTTCCCGAGTTGGCCAAAGGGGACGGACTGTAAATCCGTTAGCACAGCTTTCAGTGGTTCAAATCCACTCTCCTCCACCATTTAAATTTAATAATATGCGGATGTGGCTCAGTGGTAGAGCATCGCCTTGCCAAGGCGAGGGTCGCGAGTTCGAATCTCGTCATCCGCTCCATATATGCACCGTTAGCTCAGCTGGATAGAGCGTCTGGCTACGGACCAGAAGGTCAGGGGTTCGAATCCTCCACGGTGCACCAAGTAAAACCTTGTAATTTTATAATTATAAGGTTTTTTTGTTGTATGATTTAATAATTATCCTTGTATGATACGAATGTTATGCTATTATTTTTCATTAACTATATAAATCTTCATTTCAATTTGCTTAATTTCAAAAATTATATTTATAGTTTTTATTTAGTATATTATTTATAAATTTCATTGTTTTAAATGAATAAAAAATTTTTGAAATTATAGTTTTATTCATATTTAAAAATTAATTCAGTAGTAAATATTTAATAACTTATTTTTAATATATGGTTTTTCTTGACAAGATATTTGTAATAAGATAAAATATAATTAAATTATATGAACAAATAAACAAGTATACAAATACTGATAGGAGGGAGCCGATATGAAATACAAATTAAAGAATTTGGATTGTGAAGTTTGTAGTGATGATATAAGAAATCACAGTCATCAAATTGAAGGAATTGATAGAGTATATAATGATAATGGCGAAATTGTGATTGAGAGTCATGAAGATATATCAGCATCTGAAATTTTAAATAATATTTCAACGCATTTAAAGCATATTGGACATGAACACAACATGACAATTTGCAGTGAGTATATAATTTATTTAAGGGGACTTAATTGTGCACATTGTACTAAAAAAATAGAAGAGGCTACTTCCGTTCTTGGAGGTGTTAAATCTGCAAACTATGATTTCACAAATGAAAAATTTAATTTACTTATTGAAGACAGTGCGGACAGAGATTCTATTTTTAATGAAGTTAAGGTGATAGTGGACAGAATTGAGCCTGAAGTTGTTGTTGAAAAAGCAGATTTAAAAAAATCAAATACAGAGCTTAAGAAAATAAGTATTTTTGATTATAAGATGGAATTTTTAAAGTTTGCAGCAATTTTGGCTGCATTGATTTTAACTGTAATTTTAAAAATTCCGGATGTATTTAAACTTGTAGTGTATTTACTTTTATATCTATATTTAGGGCAAGAAGTTATAGTGTCTGCAGCTAAAAATGTCATAAAAGGTGAAGTTTTTGATGAAAGATTTTTAATGAGCGTTGCATCTATCGGTGCATTTGTTGTCGGAGAGTATCCTGAAGCTGTTGCTGTTATGTTGTTCTATAAAGTTGGTCAGTTGTTTGAGAATATTGCTCTTGAAAATTCAAGAAATTCTATTTCAAAGGTACTTGAATTGAAGGCGGAATATGCAAATGTTTTAATTGGAGATATTATAAAAGAGGTTGACCCCAAAGATGTAAATATTGGAGATATTATTTTTATAAGACCAGGAGAAAAAGTTCCGCTTGATGGAGTTGTAATTGACGGGAATAGTAATCTTGATACTTCAAATATAACGGGAGAATCAATTCCAAGATTTGTAGATAGTGGGGATGAAGTAATTTCAGGGTGTATTAATATTGATAGACCGTTGAAGGTAGAGGTTCAGAAGAATTATGAAAATACTACGGTTGCTAAAATATTAGAACTTGTAGAGAATTCTGCTGTAAGAAAATCTAAAACAGAAAAAATTATTACAAAATTTGCAAAAGTATATACTCCGATTGTAGTTTTACTTGCTGTATTAATTACTGTAATACTTCCGTTAAGGGGAATTTTAAGTTTTTATGATGCATTTTTCAGAGCATGTATTTTTCTTGTAATAAGCTGTCCTTGTGCATTTGTAATTTCGGTACCGCTTGGAGTTTTTGCAGGGATTGGTTCAGCATCCAAAAATGGAATTTTTGTAAAGGGTGGAAATTACCTTGAGGCGTTAAGTGATGTTTCAAATATAGTTTTTGATAAAACAGGTACAATAACTAAGGGTATTTTTGAAATTTCAGATATAAAACCTGTAGGGGAGTTTTCTGATAAGGAGATTTTAAAATATGCTGTAACGGCAGAACGGACATCTACTCATCCCATAGCTACTGCAATTTTAAAGAGAGATAATTCTTATTTTGAAGATGCTGAGGATTTTAATGAGTATCTGGGAAAAGGGATAGTATATACATTAAATGGCGATAAAATTTTTGTCGGTAACGGAAAACTTTTGAAGGAGAATAATATAGAGTTTGAAACTTTGCATGAATCCGGAGTTGTAGTGTATGTTGCAAAAGCGGGGAGCTGCATAGGCAGCATAGTTATTTCAGACAGTGTTAAGGATGAGGCATGGAAAGAAATAAGAAAACTTAAAAAACTTGGTATGCATCTAACTATACTGTCAGGAGATAATGAGGAGAATACGAAATTAACTTCAAACAGTATAGGAATTAACGACTGTTATGGAGATTTGCTTCCTAATGAAAAGGTAGAAAAGCTTGAAGAGATTATGAAGAAAGCTACAAATAAAGTTTTGTTTGTAGGAGATGGAGTAAATGATGCGCCTGTTCTTTCAAGGGCTGACATAGGGGTAGCTATGGGAACTATTGGTTCTGATAGTGCAATTGATGCGGCAGATATTGTTATTATGAATGACGAACTTTCTAAAATAGCAACAGCAATTAAAATTTCAAATAAGACAAAAAAAATAATTTATCAAAATATATTTTTTGCATTATTTGTAAAAATTTTAGTTCTTATACTTGGCGCATTGGGACTTACTACTATGTGGGTAGCGGTTTTTGCCGATGTGGGAGTAACTGTAATTGCGGTTCTGAATTCTATTCGTGCATTAAATTGAAATGTAAAAAAATATAATATTAAAGAGTGAAGGGTTTTATTCTTTCACTCTTTTTAATTGAAGTTATGTTGTATTTATATTATTATAGGTAAGTTTCTATTTTTAAGTTCTTTATCTATTGATGATATTACAGAAAGTTTATCGGCACACCATTTCGGTTCAATCAGTTTTTTCTTATCTGCATCTCCCGTAAGCCGATGAATTACAATATCTTTTGGCAATATTTCTATACTGTCACAAACAAGATTTATATAATCGTCTTTGGATATAATATCAAATTTATTTTCCAAGTAATAGTTATATAAATCAGAGTAATTTTGAATATATAAAGAATGAAATTTTATACCGAAAGGATGTAGAGCTTTGACATACTTTACTGTATTTAACATATCTTCTTTAGTTTCATAGGGGAGTCCGAAAATTATATGAGTCAGAAATTTTATATTATTATTTTTTAATTTTTTAACATTTTCATCAAAGATTTTATGACTATATCCTCTATTGATTATGTTTATTGTATTTTCATTTATAGTTTGCATTCCTATTTCAAGCCATAGAAAAGTTTTTTCATTTAGTCTTTTTAGCATTTCCATAACATCGTCTCCAAGACAATCAGCTCTTGTTGCAATTGATAATCCTATGATATCATCTCTTTTAATTACGTAGGTATATATTTTTTCAAGAGATTCTATGTTTCCATATGTGTTTGTGAAATTTTGAAAGTATGCAATAAATTTTGTGGCGTTCCATTTTTTAGAAAGGAGATATTTTTGCTGATTTATTTGGTTATCTATTGACAATAATCTATCCCCGGCAAAATCTCCGCTTCCTCTTTCAGAACAGAATATACAACCTCTGTAACTTAAAGTTCCGTCTCTGTTGGGGCATGTACTTCCTATGTCAAGTGACAGCTTTGCGATTTTTGTATTAAATTTTTCTTTGAAATAATCGTTAAATGATAAGAATCTTCTCATTAATACCTCCAAATATTAAGTAAATTATACCACACTTTATTTTTTTTGATATAATGATAAGGGAGGTCAATTTTGACTGTGTATTTGAATTTTAATGAAAAATATAACAATTATATTATTATAGCTAATGATTTTGTAAGCAAAGATGACTTAAAATCAGCTTTAAATGCATATAATAAGGCACTTGAGTTTGCCACAACACCTGATAAGAAAATAGATGTGTTATTTGAAATTTCAGATATATATTTAATTTTTGAAGAGTATTTAAGTGCTAAAATATGTTTTGAAAAAATTATTGAGATTGATAGTACAAGAAGCGGTGCGTATTATGGAGTTGCGCTTACAAATGATTTTTTAAATGGCAGTGTAGAAGAGAGTATCAAGTATTATAAATTTGCAATAGAGTATGATGATAATTATGATAGGGCATATTATTATCTTGGTCATTGCTATGATAAAACAGGAGATAAAAATGCAGCTCTTCGCTGTTTTAAAAAATGTATAGATATAGATTCCGAAGATTATATAAGTTATAATGACATTGGCTGTATATATGAAGAACAAAAGTGTTATGATATGGCGAAGCATTATTTTGAGTGCAGTCTTAAAATTAATCCTAATTATTTTAGAGCACTTTATAATATGGGAGTAGTATATAAGGCTTTGGGAGATAATAATGTTGCGCTTGAATATTATTTTAAGGCTAAGAACGAGGAAAAAAATCCCTATATTTATCTAAATATCTCTGCAATTTATATTGAACTTAAAGATTTTAACAGAGCTATTGAGATTTTAAATGAGGGAATAGAATATAATCCCGAAAGTGTAAATCTTTTTTACAATAGGGCATGTTCAAAGGCGAGACTTGGTGATAAAGAGGGGGCTCTTTTAGATTTAAAGAGGGCAGTTAATATAAATAAGGAAGCTTACAATTGGGCTGTTAATGATTTAGATTTAACAGAGGTTATTAAGGAGATGTAGTTATGGTAATAATAAAAACT
>NZ_GL349423.1:5436-63753 GCF_000090945.1 Peptoniphilus sp. oral taxon 386 str. F0131
AGGCTAAGAACGAGGAAAAAAATCCCTATATTTATCTAAATATCTCTGCAATTTATATTGAACTTAAAGATTTTAACAGAGCTATTGAGATTTTAAATGAGGGAATAGAATATAATCCCGAAAGTGTAAATCTTTTTTACAATAGGGCATGTTCAAAGGCGAGACTTGGTGATAAAGAGGGGGCTCTTTTAGATTTAAAGAGGGCAGTTAATATAAATAAGGAAGCTTACAATTGGGCTGTTAATGATTTAGATTTAACAGAGGTTATTAAGGAGATGTAGTTATGGTAATAATAAAAACTGAAGAAGAAATACAAAAAATGATTATTGCGGGAAAGCTCCTATCTCAAGTTCATCATGAACTTAGAAACAGAGTTAAGCCGGGAGTAAAGACTATTGAGCTTGACAGATTCGTAGAGGAATTTTTAAAAGATAGAGGAGCATATCCTGAACAGAAGGGATATGAAGGATTTCCCTACTCAATTTGTGCATCTGTAAATGATGAAATTTGTCATGGATTTCCCGGAGAGTATGTATTAAAAGATGGCGATATTATAACTATTGATATGGTTGTCAATGTAGACGGATATTTGGCAGATTCCGCATGGAGTTATGAAGTAGGAACTGTTTCAGAAGAAGCTCATAATTTACTTGAAGTTACAAGAAAATGTATGTATCTTGGAATAGAACAAGCTAAAATAGGTAACAGACTTGGGGATATAGGACATGCAATTCAAACTTATGCCGAAAGCAACGGATATTCAGTTGTAAGAGAGTTTGTAGGTCATGGAATAGGAAAAGAAATGCACGAAGATCCGCAGGTTCTTCACTACGGAAAGCCGGGAAGAGGGCTTAGGATTAGAGAGGGAATGGTATTTACTATTGAGCCTATGATTAATGCGGGAGGTCCGGATCTTATAATTGATGATGACGGATGGACTGCAAGGACAAAAGACGGTTCACTGTCAGCTCAATATGAGCATCAGATTGCAATAACAAAAGACGGGCCGATAATAATTACAGATCAGGGAGATTGTTAATAAAATTTTATTTAGAGAGTGAATATGAGTAAGGATGTTGATTTATTAAATGGGAGTATAACAAATTTAATAATAAGGCTTTCGCTTCCTCTAATGGGGACTGCTTTTATTCAAATGGCATATTCTCTTGTAGATTTGATTTGGGTAGGGAAACTTTCAACTGAAGCTGTTGCTGCAGTCGGGTGTTGCGGTTTTTTTATATGGATTGCACAGTCGTTGATTTTGATTTCCAGGACAGGACTTTCCGTTGGAATGAGTCAAGCTTATGGGAAGAGAGATAATAGAGCTTTGGTGGAAGTTGCTCGAAGCGGTTTTCAAGTGAATTTTTTAATATGGACAGCTCTCACATTTATATATACTGTATTTAGGGATGATATTCTCGGATTTTACAGACTTGATTATGAGGTAGAAATTCTTGCGGTAAAATATTTTAATATAATTACTTTCGGACTTATATTTACATTTTGGGTTTCGGCAATAGAAAGTGTGTATTATGCAAGAGGAAACAGCACTACGCCGTTTAAAGTATCTACGGTAGCATTAATATTTAACATTATTGCAGATCCGATTTTAATATTTGGACTCGGTCCGTTTCCGAATCTTGGTATAGAAGGAGCTGCAATAGCAACTGTACTTGCACAGGCAATAGCATTTTTCATTTTTATTTATCTTGGTATAAAAGATAGAGAAATTTATGTGAGAATAAATTATTTAAAAAAAGTTAATATAAATAGAATAATATATATTTTTAAACTTGGTGTACCTGCATCACTTCAATCTATAATTCATGCACTTGTAGGTATAAGATTAAATAGGTTTATAGCTGATTTTGGAGCTGCAAGTATAGCTGCATTTGCAATAGGAGCTCAGATAGAGTCTGTATCATGGATGAGTGCGGAGGGATTTTCGACTGCGTTCAGTTCAATTTTCGGACAAAATTACGGAGCAAAAAACTTTGAGAGAATTTTGGAATGTAGAAAAAAGGGATTAAAAATACTTACAACAGTAGGGGTACTTGCAGCATCATTACTTTTTTTGCAAGAGAGCCGATTTTTAAAATATTCATTAATGATATGGATGTAATAAAGATTGGAAGCAGCTATCTTATGATTAATGCAATATCAGAAATTTTTATGGTCTATGAGATAGGAACAACCGGCATGTTAAATGGGCTTGGACTTACAAAATATCCCGCTATAAATGCGGTTATATTTAATGTATTTAGGATACCTATGGCAATATTTTTAATTCCGATTTTTGGTGTAGATGGAATTTGGGCGGCTATAAGTATTTCAAGTGTTATAAAAGGAATAGTTATTATAATTTGTTACAAGTATATATCTGATAAGACATCAGGATTTAGAGAAAATATGAATATGTATGTAAGTAAAATGGATGAAATTATTTAGGAGGAGTATTATGTTAAATCAATTAAAAGAGCCTGTTAAGGGAGAAGAAGTTGCAGTAATTAAGACTAATCATGGAGTTATTAAGATCAGATTATTTGAAGAAGCTGCACCGAAAGCTGTTGAGAATTTTAAAGAACTTATAAAAAAAGGATATTATGATAATACTATTTTTCATAGAGTAATTGATAATTTTATGATACAAGGCGGAGACCCTACCGGAACAGGAATGGGAGGAGAAAGTATTTGGGGAAAATCGTTTGAAGATGAGTTTAATTTGAATTATAGAAATTTTAGAGGGGCTCTATCTATGGCAAATGCAGGTCCAAATACAAACGGTTCACAATTTTTTATAGTACAAATGGGTCCTGTTGAAGAAGATATAATTAGACAAATGAGATCTGCAGGAGAAGAAAAAGGATATCCTGATGAAGTTGTAGATGTTTATGAAAATTTGGGAGGCACATATTGGCTTGATGGTAAGCACTCTGTTTTTGGACAAGTATTTGACGGAATGGATGTAGTAGATGAAATAGCGTCTGTTTCTGTAGGATTCAGAGATAAGCCTGTTGAAGATGTAGTTATTGAAAAAGCAAGTATAGAAGTATTTTAAAGTTCTCTAATTTTAGGGAACTTTTTTTATAGTTTGTAACTATGCTTTATATTAATTTCTTTATAGTGTATAATAAATAAAAAGGAGGTAAATTATGGACAAGAAGAAAGAAATTAAAATGCCTGATACTTTTATAATTATTTTCTTTGTAGTATTATTTGCGGCACTTTTAACCTATGTTGTTCCCAAGGGACACTTTGAAACGGAGGAAATAACTTATACTGTAGATGGAAAAGACAAGACGAGAACGGTAATTAAAAATGGAACATTTGAGTATGTTACAGATGATGCAGGTTCTCCTGTTAAAGAAGGAGTAAAAGTTTTTGCATCTGATGAAGACGGCGGTTCAGGTTTTTTGAACTATATGTTTGAAGGACTTGTAACAGGTGATAAGTATGGAAGTGCTGTTGGAGTAGTTGCATTTATTTTAGTAATTGGCGGAGCTTTTGGAATAGTTCTTTCAACAGGTGCCATTGAAGGCGGAATCATGAGAATGATAGATAAGCTAAATGGAAAAGAGGTTATTTTACTTCCCGTATTGTTTTTATTATTCTCGCTTGGAGGAGCGGTATTTGGAATGGGCGAAGAGGCTATTCCGTTTGTAATGATAGTGGTTCCGATGGTAATAGCCATGGGATATGATGCGGTTGTCGGAATTATAATAACTTATGTTGCAACTCAAATAGGTTTTGCAACTTCTTGGATGAATCCGTTTTCTGTAGCTGTTGCACAGGGTATATCGGGAATTCCTGTTTTATCCGGAGCTAATTTCAGAATTGCAATGTGGTGTATTTTCAACTTTATAGTTATTGTATATACTATGATTTATGCGAAAAAAATAAGAAAAGACCCAAGACGTTCAGTATCTTATGAATCTGATGCATATTTTAGAGAAGATTTTGAAAAGAGTAAAAATACTTCTATGGAATTTAATTTAGGACATAAGTTGATTATACTTGATTTAGTTTTAACTATGGTTTGGGTAGTATGGGGAGTTACTAAAAAGGGATATTATATTCCTGAAATAGCAACTCAATTTTTCACAATGGGAATAGTAGCAGGTATCATTGGAATAATTTTTAAATTGAATAATATGTCATTAAACAATATGGCAGTATCATTTAGAAACGGAGCTAAGGATTTACTTGGACCTGCGATGGTAGTAGGTATGGCACAAGGTATAATATTTGTGCTTGGTGGTACAGACCCTACTAACGGAACAGTTTTAAATACTATATTAAATACTGCAGCAAGTGGAATTTCAAAGCTTTCTCCAACAATATCAGCTTGGATAATGTATGTATTTCAATCAGTATTTAACTTTTTTGTAGTATCAGGTTCAGGACAGGCATCTTTAACAATGCCTCTAATGGCACCGCTTGCCGATTTAGCCGGAGTTACAAGACAAGTTGCAGTTCTTGCATTTCAACTTGGAGATGGATTGACAAATTTAATAGTTCCTACATCGGGACTTTTAATGGCAGTTCTTGGAGCAGCAAGACTTGAATGGGGAAAATGGGCTAAATTCCAAATTAAAATGCAGGCATTACTGTTTGTAGTAGCAACTGTATTTGTAGTTGCTGCGGTAGCAATGGGATTTGCATAAAACTTGGTGATGGGGGAGGGAAACCTCCCTTATTTTTATATAATAATGTGTATTTGTATATTACTGATGAAAAACATACAATAATATGGTAAACTAATTATAACTTTTAGTGCTGATGCATATGTAAATATAAAATGTTTAATTTTTATGAAAGGTGGCGATAGAAATGAAAGAAGAAAATTATAACGGAGCGGAAGATCGGAATAAAAGTTTTGATGAGCAGATTAATCGTGTAGATACAATGAAAGAAACCGATAAAAAGTGTCCAAGTTGTGGAGGAGTAATGGATTTTAATCCGAATACAGGGGGTTTAAAATGTCCATACTGCGGAGCAGAGGAACAAATAGAAGTTGAAAATACCGATTTTGTTGCCGTTGAGCTTGATTTTGACAGTGCGGAAGAAAATGCTTTATGTGATTGGGGAACCAAGACAAAGACAGTAATATGTAAATCATGTGGAGCTGAAACAATTTATGATGTCAATCAAATATCCAATGAGTGTCCTTATTGCGGTTCAAATCAGGTAATGAATGAAAAAGATAAGGATATTATGGCGCCGGGTGGTGTTGTTGTATTTAAGCTTGATTCAAAAATGGCAGGCGGTAAATTTAAAGATTGGATTAAGAAAAAACTGTTTTGTCCGAATCTTGCAAAGGAGAGTGCAAAACCGACAGCATTTAAGGGAGTATATGTCCCATATTGGACTTTCGATGCAGATACATATAGCAGATATTCAGGGCAATATGGTATAGACAGACATTATAAAGATTCGGAGGGCAAGGATCATATAGAGGTAATTTGGCATAGTACAAGAGGAGATTTTTCTTATTCGGTTGATGATATGCTTTGTTGCGGTTCAAGTATTCAAAATGAAAAGATGCTTTCCGGAATAGAGCCGTTTGACACAACACAAGTTGTAGAATATAAGCCTGAATATATGGCGGGATTTATGGCTGAAAGGTATACTGTTAAAATGAAAAGTGCCTGGGAAATTGTAAAGAGAAAAATTTCAGGTATAATAAGCGGGAAAATTGATAATAAAATTTTAAGAGAAAATAATGCACAGCATACGAAAAATGTGGATATTGATACTGAATTTTCAAATATAACATATAAATATATATTGTTGCCAATTTGGATATCGTCATTTAAATATAAAAATAAAGTATATCAATTTGTAGTAAACGGTCAAACCGGTAAGGTAAGTGGAGAATCTCCTATTTCAATACCGAAAGTTTTACTTGCAATTATTATTGCATCTGCAGTAATATTTGCAATTTACTATTTAAATAAAGACAGTTCAAATTCAGCGGCAATAGTTAATAATGTTTATTCTATAATTGGAAAATATATAATGTAGGAGGATTAGTATGGGACTTCTTAAAGTTGGATTGGGAGCAGCTTCATCTGTATTGGCAGATCAGTGGAGAGAATATTTTTATTGCTCTGAAATGCCGGAAGATGTATTAGTTAGGAAAGGCGAAAAGAGAAAAGCTAAAAAATCATTTAATGATAAGGGAAGCGACAATATAATAACGAACGGTTCAATAATTGCAATAAATGAAGGTCAATGTATGATCATAGTTGACCAGGGAGCAATAGCGGAAGTAAGTGCAGAAGCAGGAGAATTTGTATTTGACAATTCTACAGAACCAAGTATATTTTACGGGGATTTAAAAGAAGAAGTAAAAAAGACTTTTGATACATTTGTAAAGAGATTTACAATGGGAGGAGATACCGGTAAAGATCAGAGAGTATATTTCTTCAATCTGAAGGACATAATAGGGAATAAATATGGCACTGTGAATGCAGTTCCATTTAGAGTTGTGGATACAAATATCGGACTTGACATTGATATATCTATAAGATGTCATGGTGAGTATGTTTATAAAATAACAGATCCAATTTTATTTTATAAAAACATTTGCGGAAATGTTGATGATGAATTTTATAGAGATAGAATAGAATCTCAGCTTAGAAGTGAATTACTTACAGCACTTCAGCCTGCATTTGCAAGAATATCCGAAATGGGAATAAGGTATAGTGCTCTTCCGGGTCATGCTCAAGATTTATCAAATATATTAAATGATATTTTATCCGATAAATGGGGCAAGCACTACGGAATAGAAATAACCGAATTTGGAGTAAGTTCGGTAAAAGCATCTGAAGAAGATGAAAATATGATTAAGGAAATACAACGAAACGCTGCATTCAGAAATCCAACTATGGCAGCGGCACATCTTGTAGGTTCTCAAGCGGAGGCAATGAAATCTGCCGCATCAAATGAAAGTGGAGCATTCATGGCATTTGCCGGAATGAATATGGCAAATAGTGCCGGAGGAATGAATGCACAAGGTCTGTTTAATATGGGACAGGAACAAGCACAGACACAACAGGTAGCATCGCAAACAACAGAGATACCTGTAGGATGGACTTGTAGTTGCGGAACAAGTGGAAACACAGGAAAGTTTTGTATGGAATGTGGAAGTCAAAAGCCTGAAGAATTGTTTTGGACTTGTGAATGTGGAGTCAAGAATAAAGGAAAATTCTGCATGGAATGTGGAAGTCCGAAACCGACAGGTGCATTACAGTATAAATGTGATAAATGTGGATGGGAACCGTCAGATCCAAAGAATCCTCCCAAATTCTGTCCTGAATGTGGAGATCCGTTTGATGATGGAGATGTAAAATAAAATTAATTGAAAATTAGTTTGGAAAAATTAATTAAATATACTATATACTTTTTAAGTCAATTTAAGTTTTTTAAATGGCATAGTCAGTAATTATACTGAGTATGCCATTTTTTCTTATACATTAACTTGGCGATTAGTGTGAAGATAAAACTATATAGTTTCATCAATAATATTGAGTTAAAAATAATTCAATATATTTGTTCGTATTGACGGGTAAGTGGGTAATATATTAAAAAGATTTACTGATAGGAGGGTGTATTATGAACGAAAAAACAGCTTATGAATTACTTGATAAATATAATATTTCTTATGTTAGATTTGACCATGAGCCGATTGAAACACTAATAGGAAATTTAAATTTAGTAGAAGGTCAACAGGTCAAAAATCTTGTATTAAAAAATAAAAAAGCAAAAAATATTTATTTTATAATAATAGAAGAATCTAAAGAATTAAATATTTCAGAACTTGGTGAAAAAATTGGAGAAAAAAGACTTTCATTTGCATCTCTTGAAAATTTAGATGAGTATTTAAAATGTAAGGTAAGTGCTGTAACGCCTCTTGGATTATTTTATGATGAAAATAAAAAAGTAAAAGTTCTTATTGACGATTCACTTGATATCAATACAACTCTTGGCATACATCCTTTCATTAACACTACAACTTTAAATATAGAATTTAAAGATCTACTCAGATTTTTTGATGAACTTGAAGTTGAATATGAGTTTATAAATATGGATTAGTTAAGATTATTGTAAATAAGTTAATATTAAAATAAAAAAATTATATTTTTTTAAAGATTTATTTTTAAAAGTGTTGACATTCCATAATCCATACTATATTATTATAGTATATTATTTTAAATTAATATAAAACGATATTAACGTGATGATGTTTTTGTTTTTTAACTTTCAGAAAACGTTTTTAAAGGTTTTGTATTTGATTGTGGAGGTATGTAAAGTGAGTTTCTTTAAAAAGAAAAAGGGAAATAAAACCGAATCTTATACCAAGAACAGTTCAAAAAATTCTAAACACAGTACAGAAAATGCAGAAGAAAAGCTTGAAGTTTTAACTGAAGAAACTTGTAAGGATATGACAGATAAAAATTTAAAAGAAAAAGATGAGATTATTGAAAGTAAAGAAGATCTTAAAGGGGGCAAACACATGTTATTTAAGACAAATCAGGAACATGAAGAACTACGTAAGGCAGTAAGAGAATTTGCGGAGGCTGAAATTAAACCAATAGCCTTTTCGCTTGATCAAAACAATGAATTTCCTGATGAAATTGTAAAGAAAATCGGTGAAAATGGATGGATGGGACTTCCATATTCAAAAGAGTATGGCGGAGCAGGAAAAGATGTTATTTCTTATGCTATAGCAGTAGAAGAACTTTCAAGAGTAGATGGCGGTGTTGGTGTAATTTTATCAGCACATACTTCACTTGGAACTTATCCTATAGAAGCATTTGGAACTGAAGAACAAAAACAAAAATACTTAGTTCCTCTTGCAAGCGGAGAAAAAATCGGAGCATTTGGTTTAACTGAACCTGAAGCCGGAAGTGATGCCGGCGGTACTGAAACAACAGCAGAGCTAGATGGAGATTATTATATTTTAAATGGTGGAAAAATATTTATAACAAATGCACCTAAAGCAGACTTCTATGTTGTATTTGCAGTAACAACTCCGGGTATTGGAACACATGGAATTTCAGCTTTCATAGTTGAAAAAGGATGGGAAGGATTCAGTTTCGGAGATCATTATGATAAATTAGGTATAAGATCATCTTCAACAGCAGAGCTTATATTTAACAATGTAAAAGTTCCTAAGGAAAACCTACTTGGTAAAGAAGGACAAGGATTCAGAATTGCAATGCAAACTCTTGACGGAGGACGTATTGGAATTGCATCTCAAGCGCTTGGTATTGCACAAGGTGCTTATGAAGCAGCACTAAAATATGCAAAAGAAAGAATACAATTTGGAAGACCTATTGCACAACAACAAATAATTTCGTTTAAATTAGCTGATATGGCAACTAAACTAAGAGCTGCAAGATTCTTAGTATATTCAGCAGCGGAAATGAAACATAACCATGAAAATTATGGTATGGAATCTGCAATGGCTAAACAATATGCATCAGATGTTGCACTTGAAATTGTAAATGACGCACTTCAAATTCATGGCGGAAACGGATATCTAAAGGGAATGGATGTAGAAAGATTCTATCGTGATGCAAAGATTACAACTATTTATGAAGGAACAAATGAAATTCAAAGAGTAGTTATAGCATCTCATATTATCGGAAAACTTCCTAAACGCGGTGGAAGCAGTCCGGTAGCTGCCGCAATGAAAAAAGCGGGTCCTATAACAGGAGAAAGAAAGAGAGAAATTATAAAAGCGGATACAGCAAAGGAAGCTGTTGATGAACTTGTTAAAAACTTAAAGAAAGACGGATATGATTTTTCTGTAGGAATTGATATAAATACTCCGATATCAGATGCTGAAAGAGTAGTAAGTGTCGGTAAGGGAATAGGGGCGGCAGAAAATATGGAACATGCAAAAAAACTTGCACATGCTGCAGGAGCTGCACTTGGTTCATCAAGACCTGTTGCTGAAACATTAAAATATGTACCGCTTGAAAGATATGTTGGCATGTCCGGACAAAAATTCAAAGGAAATTTATATATAGCACTTGGAATCTCAGGAGCAAGCCAACACCTTAAAGGTATAAAGGATGCATCAACAATAGTTGCAATAAATAAAAACGGTTCAGCACCAATCTTTAAAAATTGTGATTATGGTATAGTTGGAGATATGAACGAAATTATGCCTTTACTTGCAGAAGCTTTAGGAACAGAAGAAAAGAAACCTGCACCTCCGATGAAGAAGGTTAGAAGATCTAAACCGAGAAAATTAGCACCGACTTATGGAGTATATGTATGTCCGGGTTGTGGATATGAATATGATCCTAATATAGGAGATCCGGAAGGTGAAATAGATGCAGGAACAACATTTGATAAGTTACCTGATGACTGGACTTGTCCACAATGTCAAGAGGAAAAGCAAACATTTATACAAGAAAATTATCCTGAAGATAGAAAGTAATGGGGAGGTTTAATATGCATACTATAAGAAAAGTTGTAGACGATTTATATTGGGTTGGTGGAAATGACCACAGATTAGAATTATTTGAAAATATATTTCCAATTCCAAAGGGAGTTTCATATAACTCATATTTACTGTTAGATGAAAAGACAGTGTTAGTAGATTCTGTTGACTGGTCAATAACTCGTGAATATCTTAGAAATGTAGAATATGTTTTAGATGGAAGAGATCTTGACTATCTATTAATCCATCATATGGAACCTGATCATTGTGGAGCGATAGAAGAAATCTGTTTAAGATATCCAAATGTAAAAATAATAAGTAGTGCACAAGGATTTGACATAATGCGTCAAATCGGATATAGAATTAAAGATGAGCAAATAGTAATAGTAAAAGAAGGAGACACAATGAACTTCGGTAAGCATACACTTGCATTTGTAGAAGCTCCGATGGTTCACTGGCCTGAAGTAATTCTTTCATTTGATGTAACTAATGGGGTTTTATTCTCAGCAGACGCATTCGGCTCTTTCGGTGCAATTGATGGAAAATTATTTAATGATGAAGTTAATTTTGACAGAGATTGGTTAGATGAGGCGAGAAGATATTATACTAACATAGTTGGTAAATACGGTCCTTTTGTTCAAGATGTATTAAAGAAAGCAGCAACACTTGATATTAAATATATTTGTCCATTACATGGTCTTGTATGGAGAAGTGATTTTGGATATCTGTTGGAAAAATATGACAAGTGGAGCAAATATGAACCTGAAGAAACAGGTGTAATGATAGCATATGCATCAATGTATGGAAATACGGAATATGCAGCACAAGCACTTGCAACCGAATTATGCGAAAAGGGAATGACAAATGTAGTTATTCACGATGTATCAAATACACATGTATCGGAACTAATATCAGATACGTTCAAATATTCTCATATAGTTCTTGCTTCAGTAACTTATAATCTTGGAATTTATCCTGTAATGAAGAATTTTATTCACGATATGGAAGCATTAAATGTTCAAAACAGAACAGTTGGAATAATTGAGAACGGAACATGGGCTTGTACAGTTGGCGATAAAATGGAAGAATTTTTAAATGACAATTTGAAATTAATAGATGTTTTAAATGACAGAGTAACAATTAATACGTCACTTAATGTAGCTAATGAAAGTGATATGCATTCTCTTGCGGATTCAATTATCGAATCAATGGAAAAAATTAAAGAAATTAAGGCGTTAGCTAACAAATAAAATTAAAAAATATAAGAAGCCTCGAATGTTCGAGGTTTTTTATATTTTATTGAATATACAATTGAAATTGGATATGTGAGTATTAAACTTTTACTATAACAGTTTTTAAAAATGGATATAGTTATAATTAGATAGTATTATAAGTTTATAGCTTAATTTTACAAATGTTTATCAGTATGGTAAAATAGCGTCTTAAGGGGTGATTGTTTTGAATTTTGAAGAATTAGAATTAAATAGTAAATCAATTTGGCAGCTTGTAGGTGAAGAAGAGCATAGAGAAATTTATGCTTATGGAGATAGATATAAAAATTTTTTGGATAATGCGAAGACCGAGAGAGAGGCATGTAAATTTATAATTGCAGAAGCTGTAAAAAATGGTTTTGTTTCTTTTGAGGAAGCTATAAAGGGAAAAATTAAACAGGGAGATAAAATTTATCTGAATAATAAAAATAAATCGGCAGTTTTATTTGTAATGGGAGAAGATTTAACTGAAGGAATGAGAATAGTAGGTTCTCATATTGATTGTCCACGTCTTGATATTAAGCAAAGACCTCTATATGAAGATTTGGAAATGGCATTTTTAAAGACTCATTATTATGGCGGAATTAAAAAATATCAATGGCCTACAATTCCTTTGGCATTGCATGGATATGTAGTTAATTCAAATGGAGAAAGTTTTGACATTAGAATCGGAGAAAATGAAGATGACCCTGTATTTTATATAAATGATTTGCTTCCGCATCTTGGAGCAGATCAAAATAAGAAAGTTTTAGGCGAAGCTATACCGGGAGAATCCTTAAATATAGTTGTCGGACATAGCAGCTATGGTATAAAAGAGGATAAAAATCCGATTAAAAAGGCAGTTTTAAAATATTTAAATGAAAATTATGGAATCGTAGAAGAAGATTTTATGGTTGCCGAATTTGAAGTTGTACCTGCAACTAAGGCGCGCGATGTAGGATTTGACAGAGCGATGATTGCAGCTCATGGTCATGATGACAGGATTTGTTCTTATGCAAATTTAGAGGCAATTTTAAAAACTGAAAATCCTAAAATTACTGCTGTCGGATTATTTGTAGATAAAGAAGAAATCGGCTCTGTCGGAAACAGTTCAATGTCCGCTAAATTTTTCGAAAATGCAGTTGCGGAAATTTTAGCCACAGGGGAAAACTATTCGGATATTTTAGTTAGAAGGGCAATGGCAAATTCAAAAGTACTATCTGCAGATGTTACTGCTGCTTTGGATCCCGATTTTAAGGAAGTTATGGATAGTAAAAATGCCGCTGTTGTAGGATACGGAATAGCTATGTCAAAATATACTGGTGCAAGAGGAAAATCGGGTTGTAATGATGCAAATTCCGAGTTTCTTGTTGAATTGAGAGATATTTTTAAGAGAGATAATGTAATTTGGCAAACAGGTGAACTTGGAAAAGTAGATCAAGGCGGCGGAGGAACCATAGCATATATATTGGCGGAATATGGAGCCGAAGTTGTAGATATGGGTACTGCAATGCTTTCCATGCATGCGCCTGTTGAACTTGCCTCAAAGGCGGATGCATATATGACATTTAAGGCATATAAATCATTTTTGAAATAAAAATTGATTTATAATTATTTTAGTTTTAATTTAATATAATAAAAGAAAGGAGGATTAATTCTCCTTTCTTTATATTACTTTATCTTTTTTCGCTTAAATCATTTTTATTAAAGTCATCACCAAAAATCATTGTAACTAAATTCTGAGCTTCTTCTAAATTATAATCCGGAACATATATATTAGTTCCAAGCATATTCCAACCGCTAAATATAATCATATAGCTATCTTTATCATGACTTGCCTCTTCTATGTAAGGAATATTGCTATCTTCCAATAATCCTTTGATAGCTCCGACTTTAAATTGATCAAATACGGTTACAAGTTTTACGAAATTAGGCTCATTATTATTTTCTTTCATACAACCCTCCTATGAGTACATTAGATTTAATATTATTATATATTTTACCCAAAACTTGATAAAATAAAAAGTGATGAAATTGGGTTGGATTTCATCACTTTTATTTTTCTTTTTAATTACATATTCTTTGAGTAGAACTCAACGATTAATTGGTCATCAATTTCTACAGGTATATCTTCTCTGTTTGGAAGAGATACAAGTGTAGCTTTAAAATCTTCTTCTTTCTTTATATATGGGTAAGAAGTTACATAATTTGTCTCGTAGTTAGTTTTGAATAATTCAGCTTTTCTACCTCTTGCTGATAGCGCAATAACATCTCCTGCACTGCATCTGTAAGAAGGAATATTTACTTTCTTTCCATTTACAGTGATATGTCCATGAGTTACCATTTGTCTTGCTTGTCTAATTGAACTTGCAAATCCCATTCTGTATGCAAGGTTATCAAGTCTTCTTTCCAAGAATTGTACCAATGCAGGACCTGTTTGTTCTTTAGATTTTTTCGCTTCCTTGAAAAGATTTACGAATTGTTTTTCAAGAACGCCGTAGTAAGCTCTTAATCTTTGTTTTTCAAGTAATTGCTTACCATATTCAGTTAACTTCTTATCACTTCTTGCAGTACCCTTTGTAGCTCTTTTCATAGCCTTTGGGTGACCACATACATTTAGACCTAGTCTTCTTGATTGTTTAAATCTAGGTACCATCATCTTTGCCATAAATAAATTCAACTCCTAATATATTCTTGCCGCGATAATTTAAGAGCCGAATGTATTATACTAAAAATGTTGGTTTTTGTAAAGAAAATTAAAAAAATAATTAAAAAAATGGTATAATATTTCTTGATTGTAATTAGTGGAGGTAATGTAATGAGTATTCTCTTAAAAAACACTTCATACTTGGATATAAGAAATGAAAAAATTATTGAAAATGTAGATATTTATATTGAAAATAACTTAATTAAAAAAATTGGAACAGATTTAAGTTTTTCAAATTGTGAGATTATTAATTGTGAAAATAAACTTGCCGTTCCGGCATATACTAATTCACATAGTCATTTAGGAATGTCTATGCTTAGAAATTATGGTGACGATTTAGATTTAAATACATGGCTCACAAAAAAAATTTGGCCTGTTGAGGATAAAATGACACCTGATGATATATATTGGTCCAGTATGCTTTCAATAGTTGAGAATATAAAGAGTGGAGTATCAACGGTTTGTGATATGTATTATAGCTTAGACAGAGTTTCAGAGGGAATAATTGATTCCGGTATAAGAGGGGTTCTTACAAGGGGTTTAATGGATATAACGGGTGGCGGAGACAGCAGACTGGAAGAATTAAAAGAATTATATTCAAATTATAACAATGCAGGAAATGGAAGAGTGAAGATACTTCCGGGCCCGCATGCAATTTATACCTGTTCCAAGGAATATTTAAAAAAGATATTAAAACTTACACAAAAATTTGATGGAGTTTTGAATATTCATTTGTCTGAAACTGAAAAAGAGGTTAGAGATTGTTTAAATATTCACGGAACTACACCTGCAAAGTATTTAGAAAGCATAGGATTTTTTGATGTTAAAGTAATAGCTGCACATTGTACACACTTAAGTTACGATGAAATTGAAATGATTTCCAAATACGCTGTATATCCGATATATAATCCGAGTTCAAATTTAAAACTTGCAAGCGGATTTGCTCCCATTCAAAAAATGATTGATAACAATTTGATAGTCGGAATAGGGACTGACGGCTCATCATCTAATAACAATCAAGATATTATAGAAGAAATGCATTTAGCATCTCTTGTCAATAAGGCCGTTAATAGAGATGCCGTTTCTGTTAAGGCTATTGATGTAATTAAGATGGCAACGATAAACGGAGCGCAGATAATGGGATATAACGGAGGTCTTATAGATGAAGGGTATCTTGCAGATATTACATTATTTAACTTAGAATCACTCGGTTTTACACCTAAGAATAATTTAATTTCGGCATTATGTTATAGTGCAAATTCACATTATGTGAGTGATTTGATAGTAGATGGTAAGATAATTATGCAGGATAGAAATATTCTTACAATAGATGAAGAAAAGATAAAGTATATGGTAAGCAAGCTTGCTGAAAAACTTTTTAAAAGATAGGAGATAGAAATGGATAAAAAAATAGTTTATAGTGCAATTCAACCGTCAGGTTCATTGACAATAGGAAATTATATTGGAGCACTTTCTAATTTTGGAAATCTTCAAGAAGAATATGACTGTATTTATTGTATAGCTGATATGCATGCAATAACAATGCCGCAAGAACCTAAAGATCTTAGAAAAAACACTCTTGATGTAATTTCACTTTATCTTGCGGCAGGACTTGATCCTGAAAAAAGTATTTTATATATTCAATCTCATGTTCCGCAACATACTGAACTCGGATGGGTATTAAATACAATATCATCATTAGGACAACTTCAAAGAATGACTCAATTTAAAGATAAATCTCAGAAGTCAAAAGAAATTTTGGCGGGAATATTAAATTATCCTGTGCTTATGGCGGCAGATATTTTACTATATCAAACTTCTTATGTGCCTGTTGGAGAAGATCAAAGACAGCATATTGAGTTGACACGTGATTTAGCACAAAAATTTAATTCAAGATATTCGGACACATTTACGATACCTGAGATGATGACTCCTAAGGTAGGGGCAAGAATAATGTCATTGCAAAATCCAGAATCTAAAATGAGTAAATCCGATTCGGATGTAAATTCATACATTTTGATTTTAGATAGTGAAGATGACACGAGAAGGAAGATAAAAAGAGCTGTAACTGATTCTGTCGGAGAAATAAAGTATAATGATGAACAACCCGGATTAAAGAATCTTATAAATATCTATTCATCATTTAGCGGAAAGTCGACTGATGAAATTGTTGAATATTATAAAAATTCAAATTATGGAATCTTTAAAGAAGATTTAGCTGAAGTTGTAGTAGAGGGGCTTAGACCTATAAGAACAAAGTTTAAGGAAATAAGAGAAGATAAAGAATATCTTGAGAAAATATATAGAGATGGCGCGGAAAAAGCAAGTTATTTGGCGAATAAGACATTGAGAAAAGTTTATAAAAAAGTTGGATTTATAGGGAGGTAATTAACATGGAAGCATTAAAAAACAGAAGTGAAATAGACGAAAGTCTAAAATGGGATTTAAGCAGAATTTTTAAATCTGAAGATGAATATAACACCAAATTAAATGAAATGATAAAGCTTTCAGATGAGCTTGTAAAATTTAAAGGCAATATAAAAAATTCAGAAGATTTATTAAATTCAATTAAGATATATGAAAAGATAATGGAGGCTCAAAATCTTACATCTAATTATGCTTCTCTTTCATATAGTGTGGATTTAACAGATGAAGAGTCAAGAATCAGAATTCAAAAATTTGACAATATAGAAAATAATTTAATGGAAAAAATAAGTTTTTATGAAAATGAAATACTTAGTTTGGACGTTGAAATTATTGAAGAGACAATAAATTCTTCAGATAAATATAAAATGTATTTGAAAACTATTTTAAAAAATAAGGAACATATACTTTCTGAAAAAGAAGAAAAAGTAATTGCAACGCTTGCTCCTTCAATAGCAGGTCCATATAAAACTTATGAAGATTCAAAAGCATCAGATATGACTTTTGATGATTTTGTTGTCGGAGATAAGACATATGCCAACAGCTTTGTATTATATGAAAATTTTTATTGTTACGATACAAATGAAGAAGTAAGAAGAAAAGCTTATGAAAGTTTTTCTAAGGGACTTGATAGATATAAAAATACATTTGCATCGGTTTATATAAATCATGTTACTAATGAAAAACAAATCGCAACTCTAAGAGGATTTGACAGTGTAATAGATTATTTACTGTTCAATCAAGGTGTAGATAGAAAATTATATGACAGACAAATTGATCTTATGACGGAAAAGCTTGCTCCTCATATGAGAAAATATGCAAAATTAATTAAAAAATTTTATAATATAGATAAAATGACATTTGCAGATTTAAAGGTGCCTATTGATGCGGAATTTGTTCCCAAGATTACAATAGAGGAAAGTAAGGATTATGTGAAAGATGCATTAAGTGTAATGGGAGAAGAATATTTAGATGTTGCAATGAGCAGTTATTCTAATAGATGGATTGATTTTGCAAATAATATCGGAAAATCAACAGGAGGTTTTTGTGCATCACCATATAAGTGTGATTCATTTATACTTCTTTCATTTACAGAGCAGTTAAATGAAGTTTATACGCTTGTTCATGAAATTGGTCATGGTGTTCATTTCCATAATGCTCAGGCGAATAATTCGGTACTTGAAGAAGAACCGTCATTATATTTCATAGAATCTCCATCTACAATTAATGAGTTATTATTATCCAATTCACTTTTAAAAAAGGCAACAGATGATAGATTTAAGAGATTTGTATATGCTGCTCAAATCGGAAACACATACTACCACAATTGTGTAACACATTTATTAGAAGCGGCATATCAAAGGGAAGTATATAGATTGGTCGATGCAGGAGAGCCGTTAACTGAAAAGACATTGACAAAAATCACAAAAGAAGTTCATGAAAAATTCTGGGCTGATGCTGTTGAAATTGATGACTATGCAGCTCTTACATGGATGAGACAACCACATTACTATATGGGACTTTATTCTTACACATACAGTGCGGGATTAAGTATCGCAACAGAAGTTGCAAAGAGAATAATGAAAGATGGAAAAGTAGCTGCCGATGCTTGGATAGATGCACTATGTAAAGGTGGAAGTTTAGAAATAATAGACCTTTGTAAGGTTGCAGGAGTAGATATTACAAAAGAAGATTTTATATTGAATACAATTGATTATATAGGAGATATAATTGATAAAATAGAAGAACTTATGTAAGTATTGACAACTTATGTGATTATAAATATAATAGTGATAATTCAATAATAGCAAGAGAGAAGAGGAGTAGTATTAAGCTTACTTTAGAGAGATGTTGCGTGGTGAAAAACATTGTACAGTTAATATGAAGGTTACTTTTCTGCTTTGCAGAGGATAAGTCTGCAACGGGCAACCGTTAAATTATATGAGCTGATTATTATTTTATAGTCAGAAATTAAGGTGGTACCACGTCCTTCGTCCTTATGACGAAGGACTTTTTTTATTTTAAGGAGGAAAAAATGAGAGAAATATCAAAAACATATAATCCCAAGGAATTTGAAGAGAGATTATATAAGTATTGGATGGATAATAATTATTTCCGAGCTGAAGTTGACAGCTCTAAAAAACCATTTACAATTGTTATGCCTCCACCAAATGTAACCGGAAATTTACACATGGGACATGCACTTAATAATACGATACAGGATATATTAATAAGAACCAAGAGAATGCAAGGATATAGTGCATTATGGCTTCCGGGAACAGACCATGCATCTATTTCTACAGAAGCAAAAGTAGTAGAAAAAATAAAGTCCGATGGTAAGTCAAAAGACGAACTTGGAAGAGAAAAATTTTTAGAAGAAGCATGGAAGTGGACAGATAAATATGGCGGAAATATTAAAAATCAATTAAAGAAGCTTGGAGTTTCCTGTGATTGGTCACGAGAGAGATTTACTCTTGATGATATGTTGTCACATGCAGTTGAAGAAGTATTTATAAGACTATATGAAAAGGGATTAATTTATAGAGGAGATAGAATTATAAATTGGTGTCCTAATTGTAGAACTGCAATTTCAGATGCAGAAGTTGAGCATGAAGAAAGTGACGGACATATTTGGCATTTTAGATATCCGCTTGAAGATGGAAACGGATACATTGAAGTTGCAACAACAAGACCCGAAACAATTCCCGGTGATTTGGCAGTAGCTGTAAATCCGAAAGATGAAAGGTATGCTGATTTAGTTGGAAAGTATGTATTGTTACCTATTATGAATAATAGAAGAATTCCGATTGTTGCTGATGAATATGTTGAAATGGAATTCGGAACAGGTGCAGTAAAAATAACTCCGTCACATGACCCCAATGATTTTGAAGTCGGAGAAAGACATAATCTTGGACAATTTAAGGTATTTACAGATGATGGTCATCTAAATGAAAATGCCGGTAAGTATAACGGTATGGACAGATATGCTGCAAGAAAACAAATAATAGAAGATTTTAAAGCTCTTAATCTGTTTGCAGGAGAAGAACATCATCATAATGCAGTAGGTCATTGTGAAAGATGTAAGACAATAATTGAGCCTATGATTTCTAAACAGTGGTTTGTAAAGATGGAGCCATTAGCTAAGCCTGCACTTCAGGCATACTATGATGGAAAGTTAAACTTTGTTCCTGAAAGGTTTGCTAAAGTATATGTAAATTGGCTTGAAAATATTAAAGACTGGTGTATTTCAAGACAACTTTGGTGGGGACATAGACTTCCTGTATTTTACTGTGTAGAAACGGGAGAAGTTGTTGTTTCAAGAACAGATCCGACAGGATCACCAGGATATGAGAATAAGACATTTAAACAAGATGAAGATACTCTTGATACTTGGTTTTCATCTGCACTATGGCCGTTTTCTACATTGGGATGGCCTGAACAGACAGAAGATTTAAAATACTTTTATCCTACAGATGTACTTGTTACAGGATATGATATTATTTTCTTCTGGGTAATAAGAATGGTATTTTCAGCGCTTGAAGATATGGGTGAGGTTCCATTTAAAGATGTATTTTTCACCGGACTTGTAAGAGATTCTCAAGGTAGAAAAATGAGTAAATCACTTGGAAATGGAATTGATCCTCTTGAAATTATAGATAACTATGGGGCAGATGCCTTGAGATTTACATTGATTTCCGGTAATACTCCGGGAAACGATATGAGATTTTATAATGAAAGAGTTGAAGCAAACAGAAACTTTGCAAATAAGCTTTGGAATGCAACAAGATTCGTGCTTATGAATCTTGATGATGAAAAGTCGGAGTATAAATTAAATATAGATTCGTTGAAAAATGAAGATAAATGGATTCTTTCAAAACTTCAAAATTTAATTGCCGATGTAACTATAAAACTTGATAAATATGACATGGGACTTGCAGCACAGGAAATTTATGATTTTATTTGGAGCGACTATTGTGATTGGTATATAGAAATGGTTAAACCGAGACTATACGGAGAAGACAATAAGTATAAAGAAAGTGCAAAAGCGGTATTACTATATGTTTTAAAAGATATATTAAAATTATTGCATCCATTTATGCCATATATTACTGAAGAAATTTGGCAACATTTACCCGGAACTGAAACTGCTCTTATAGTTTCAAAGTGGCCGAAAGAAGTTAGTGATTATGAATTTAAAGAAGAAGGAAAAGCCATAGAATATATCAAAGAAGCTATAAGAGGAATAAGAAATGCCAGAGCTGAGATGAACATTGAAAACAGTAAAAAGTCTTCTACAATAATAGTTACGACATCGGATGAAATTAAAAATATAGTTGAAGAAAACAAAAATCAGTTATTGAACTTAGGTTATTCAACGGATGTTGTAATAATATCTGATAAATCGAAAGTATCGGGAGATAATATTTCTATTGTACTTGACGGTGCTGAAATTTTCTTACCTTTAAAAGATTTAGTTGACTATAAAAAAGAATTTGAAAGACTTTCTAAAGATAGAGAACAGACTATATCTGAAATAGAGAGGGCAACTAAAAAGCTTTCAAATGAAAGTTTTATAGCAAAGGCACCTGAAAAAGTGGTAGCAGAAGAACGTGAAAAGAAAGAAAAGTATGAAAAAATGCTTAAAACTATTGAAGAAAGACTTGAGAGTGTAAGAGAGAATTTATAATGAAATTTAGTGATGTAATATTAAATATAGAATCTCGTGAGGGAAAGAGAAAATCTTATGACTTCAGTAGAATGAGGGCGCTTTTAAAAGTGCTTAATAATCCTCACGACGGACTTAAATATCTTCATGTAGCCGGTACAAACGGTAAAGGCTCAACATCAAATTTTTTATATAATATTCTTATAAGTGAAGGATATATTGTAGGACTTTATACATCTCCTCATTTGGAGAGATATAATGAGCGTATTATGATTAACGGTAACGAGATAAGTGATGAAGATTTTACCAGACTTGGTAAAATTGTAATAGATGCTGAAAAGCAAATATTAGATGAATTTGAAGTAATGACTTATTTTGAATTTATTACCGCCATGGCATTTTTGTATTTTAGAGAAAAAAACTGTGATTATTGTGTACTTGAAGTTGGCATGGGAGGTTTATCGGACAGTACAAATGTAGTAGCCCCAAAAGATAAACTTATGTCATTTATAACTCCGATATCGATGGATCACATGCAGTATCTTGGCAATACGGTTGAAGAAATTGCAGAACAAAAAGCCGGTATAATAGTTAAAAATGTCGATGTTGTTTCATCAAATAAAAATAAATCAGTGGTAGAGATTTTAAAAAATAAGGCAGAACGTGAGAATGCTCAATATTATGATTTGGATGATGTGAAGATAGAAAATCTTATAATTGATGACAGAGGATCTGAGTATACCATTAAATTTAAGGATGAGACTATATCCAATTTGAAAATAAATTTAAGCGGTTATTATCAACTTGAAAATTCTGCACTGACTGTTATGGGAGTTATGCAACTTAGAAATAAGGGCCTATTGAAAATTTCAGATGAATCAATTAGAAATGGACTTAAAAATACATTTTGGGCAGGAAGAATGGAGCGAGTAAATGATAGTCCTATGATTATTTTAGATGGGGCACATAATTTTGATGGGATACAAAGACTTACAGAAAATTTCAGATTATTTAACTATAATAAACTTTATATAATAACATCAATTTTGAATGATAAGGAACATGACAAAATGTTGCTTGAATTTTCTAAATATGCAGATGAAATTGTACTTGTAAGTTTAGAAACAAAGAGAAAAACAGAACTTGATATTCTAAGAGAAGAGGCTCAAAAGTATTGTGAGAATGTAAAAGTAATAGATAATTTAAAACTTGCAATAAAAGATGTCATAAATGTGTCTAAAAGAAATGACCTTATAGTGATAGCAGGTTCATTATATCTTGTCAGCGATACAAGAAAAATAATTAAAGAAATATTAAAAATTAATTAATAAAAAATCTCCAATTTAATAATTGGAGATTTTTAGTTAATCAAAATAATTTATAATATTTAAGTAAAAGTCATCAGGATTATTTTTAAAATTTTCACAAATTGATTTTGCATAATCTTCATTTGGTACTTCAAGGGTTAAATTTAAAATATCATTTTCAGATTCTTTTAATGTCAAATTTACAAAAAATCTTTCAAACTCATCTTTGTAATAACTTGAAAGTACACTTTTTTCAGATGTTTTATTTCTTTTAAACAGCATTATACTTGGAATTATCTTATCTTTAATTTCGACGGGTATATTTTCAATAAAAAGTTCAAGTGCATTTTTACCGTCTTCAGTTATATGGTAGTTATTTTTTGAATCAAAAATAATAAAATTACTTTCAAGTAATTCAGAAATATATTGTTTAAACAAAAAGAAATTTAAAATTTCTCTTTCCAAGATAAAAGAAGTTAGTTCTTCTTCCGTAAATAAATTATCGGCACCTTTAATTATGAATAATAGTATGAGTTTATTTTGTGCAAGTTCAGATATATTTAAAGTTTCCATCTTTCCTCCTAATAGCATATATAGTATAGTATAACATTTATATTAAATAATTACATTGAAATTATATCACTTAATGTTTTAAAAATTAAAAGTGATAAAGAGGACGGTATTTTTTAAACAGCTTAGAATAGAATATTACACAGAAACAGTTTGTCAAAATTATAACCGTTTCAATATGGGAAACAGCTAATAATATACCTGATTCGGATATTCTTATAGAAATTGCTGTTCTTATTTTATAAAATATGTATTCTTATTTTAAAGTTTTAAATATGGCATTTAATCTGATATAATTTATTAAAAGGTGATAGTATGGATTTTAAATTTATTGCAATTATAATTTTTTTAGTTATACTTATAACAATACAGTTTACATTGAATAAAATACTTCGTGAATTGAAAATAATTAGTATGAAATTAGACAGGATAAATTATGAGGAGGGCAAGTATGACCGATAGAGAGAAAAAAATTATATTTACTCGTGAGGAAATCACAAAGAGAATAAAGGAACTCGGAGCGGAGCTTACAAAAGAATATAAGGATAAAGATTTGATAGCAATTTCTCTTTTAAGAGGAAGTTTTATTTTTGCTGCTGACTTAGTAAGAGAAATAGATACTGTTCTTGAAATAGATTTTTTAACTACTGCGAGCTACGGCAATAGTGAAGTTTCATCAGGAAGAGTTAAATTTTTAAGTGAACTTAGATCTAATATTAAAGGAAGAGATGTGCTTGTAATAGATGATATTGTCGATACAGGTCATACAATGAAAAGTGTTGTTGAAAAGTTAAAAGGATATGAACCTAAGAGTATAAAAACTTGTGTAATGCTTGATAAGCCTTCAAGAAGAGAAGTTGATATTAAAGCGGATTATGTTGCTTTTGAAATTCCGGATTTATTTATAGTGGGGTATGGCTTAAATTATGGTGATTTTTATAGAAATGTACCATATATTTATGCCTATGTATAAAAATGAAAAAATATAAGAAAAAAAATTTAAATGTTTTAAGTGTAAACACATTTACTCTCGTATTGTCGATATTTTTTTTAACAATAGGTTATTCCATACAATCTAAGAGCTTTTTAAAGGGGACATTTATAAATGAAGTATTTATAATTTTAATTCCCGCACTTTTATTGTGTGGAACGGGAAAGAGAACGGAAGTGCTCAGGATAAAAAAACTGTCGTCAATTAATGTTATAAGAGTCATAATAATAGTTATACTCAGTTATCCGATAATTTTATTGATAAATGGAATATTTTTGAATTTTCTTTCAACATTTATCGAACTTAAAAATTTTTCAATGGATATGCTTTTAAAAGATGAATCTTTGAGCAGTTATTTATTTTTTATGTGTATAGTTCCTGCAATTTGTGAAGAAGTATTTTTTAGAGGAGCACTAATAAATTCATATGATGTTTATGGCGGAAAATTCGCTATTTTAATGTCATCATTGGTATTTGCATTATTTCATTTTGATATTCAAAATTTTATAGCGCCGTTGCTACTGGGTATTATTTTTGGAAATCTGCTTGAGCTTACAGGTTCTTTATTTGCATCAATATTGGGACATTTTACAAATAATTTGATAGCTATTTTTGCTACAAAATATTTAGATGATACTGTTTTCACATATTTAAAACATACTGATCTTGCTCAAGATATCGGTTCTTTACAGCTGTATATAATAATTTTATTGTTTCTAATTTCAATAGTGTCAATGGTTTTACTTAGACTTTTGTTTAAGCAGATGGATAAGGAAAAAAGGTTGAGAGAGGAGAGACTTGGAATAAGGAAGAGAGTTAGAGAGATTCAGAGTATCGACTTTTTCAATTTTGTGCCCATATTAGCACTAATAATACTTTATTTTATTTATTATGCGGTTGTTTTTTAATGGAGGCATGTTATGGATGAAATATTAAAAGTTAGAGATTTGATTTTAAGTTCAAAAAAGACATTTGCATTAACCGGGGCGGGTATAAGTACAGAGTCCGGCATACCCGATTTTAGATCAAGTACAGGATATTATAGCAAATTGGATCCCATGCTTGCGCTTTCAAGAGATATACTTATAAATAATCCTAAGAGGTTTTATAAAGAGGGCTATGTTATTTTAGAGGACCTTAGTGAAAAAAAGCCCAATAGAGGACATATTGTTCTTGCGGAACTTGAAAACATGGGGCTCTTAAATGGAGTTATAACTCAAAATATAGATAATTTGCACAGAAAAGCAGGAAGTAAAAATATATATGAAGTTCATGGCGAAACGGGAAGAGTTCACTGTATTTCCTGCAATGAAAATTATCCTTTTAAAGTAATGAAAGAAAAAGTTATGTCCGGAGAAATTCCGCCGCATTGTGATAAATGTGGGGGTGTTATAAGACCGAATGTTGTAATGTTTGGAGATATGATGCCCGGAGATTTTGAAATGGCAGTAGAAGAGCTTATGGATACGGAGTTGCTTATTGTAATAGGTTCAAGTTTAACTGTAAGTCCTGTAAATTATTTGCCGAGATATGTAAAAAAACTTGTTATAATAAATGACACACCTACATTACAAGACAAAATGGCAGAGGTTGTAGTTCGAGGTAAATCAGGAGAAATACTTTCTCAGATTTTAGATGAGGTAAAAAAATTAAGATGATATATGCAGAATTTGCAAACATATATGACAGTTTAATGTACGATTTTGATTATAATATTGTATCAAGCTTTATAGAGGATATACTAAAAATTGAAAATAAAAAAGTAAAACATGTTTTGGAGCTTGGTTGCGGCACAGGAAATTTAACTGAACTTATTTGTGATAAATATAGTGTTGATGCAATAGACTTATCGGAAGACATGTTAAGCGTTGCAGAACAAAAGCTAAGAAATAAAAATGTCAGATTGTTTAAGCAGGATATGAAAAATTTAGATATTGAAGATAAATATGATCTTGTGCTTTCAATATGCGACAGCATAAATTATTTACTTGATGAAAAAGATGTAAAAAATCTTTTTGTAAAAGTTTTTATGCAATTAAATGAAAATGGATTATTTATTTTTGACTTAAACACGAAAAATAAATTTGAGAACATGGATAATACTTATGTCGATGAAGTAGATGGAGTATTTTGTGTTTTAGAAAACTTTTTTGATGCAAAGACGGATATAAATTTATATAGTGTTAATTTCTTTGAAAACAGAGGAGAATTATACGAAAGATTCTATGAAGAACATGAAGAGAGAGCATATAGTATAGAATTTATATGTAATGCATTAAAAGATGCAGGATTTAAAAAAATTAAAATGTATGATGAATATAAGTTTGATGAAAATGTAGAAGAATCAGACAGAATTGTATATGTTGTGGAGAAGTAGAAAATGGATTATTTAGTTAGAGCGGTAGATATAGATGGAAATATAAAAATATCGGCAGTTATTACGACAGATATAGTTGAAAAGGCAAGAGTGACACACTCGCTTTCTAAAACTGCATCTGCAGCACTCGGAAGAACTTTAAGTGTCGGAGTTATAATGGCTGAAGCATTAAAAAATGAAAATGACAGTATAACAATAAACATCAAGGGCGATGGAGATATTGGAAGAATAGTAGTAAGCGGTAAGAATGATGGAAATATAAAAGGATATGTAGAAAATCCCTTAGCAGATACAGATTCAAGAGTAATTGATAATAAGTTGGATGTTGGAAAACTTGTCGGTAACGGAACACTTACTGTAGTTACGGATTTAGGTTTAAAGGAGCCTTATGTTGGGCAGGTTCAGCTTGTATCCGGAGAAATAGCAGAAGATTTTGCAAACTACTTTTATACATCAGATCAAGTTCCATCAGTAGTAAGTCTTGGGGTGTTAGTTGATACTGACTATACAATAAAAGCTGCAGGAGGATTTGTGCTTCAGTTACTTCCGGGAGCGGAAGAAGAAATTATAAGCAAAATTGAAAAAAATTTAAAAGATTTAGACAGTGTCACTTCTATGATAAGTGACGGATATTTGCCTGAAGATATAATTAAACGGGTACTTAGCGGATTTGAAGTAAAAATACTCTCTGTTAAAAAAGTTTATTATAATTGTGATTGCTCAAGAGAAAAAGTTGAAGATGCTATTATTTCACTTGGTAAAAAAGAACTTGAAGAGATATTAAAAACAGATAAAAAGGCAGAAATGAAATGCTATTTTTGTAATAAGACCTATGAATTAAATGAAGCTGAACTGAAGAGTTTAGTAGATAAAATTGACTGATTTTATAATGCGGAGAATCTATTATGAAAAAAATTTTGATTGTAACAGTTATTGTATTTTTATTAACTACCTGTAATTATAAAGATTTGAGTAATATGGAAATGAAAAGTAAAAATAATTTGCAAGTTTTGAAATTTTCTTCCGGAGAAGAATATAGATTTTCCAAGGTTGATTTTTTTGATTTTAAAGAAAATGGGAATTATAAACCTTTAAAAATTGATGACGAGCAACGGAAAAAGGCTCTTGAATTATTGTCAACATTAGAAAAGACAACAGATGGAACAAAAATATATCTTGCACTTCATGACGGAGATATATTAGTTAAATTTGATTACGATGAAAGTGAAATTTATGATGATATTAGAATATATGATATTAAGCCATTTGGAAATAAAAATAAAAGGTATTATAAATTTAATTCTAAATATAAAAATATAGACGGTGTATATGAAGTTGACGGAAGTATAGATTTATTAAAAGAGCTTAGAATTATTTTAGGTTTATAAAATATAATAGAGAAAACAAAGTGAAATTTAATGCAGACATTTAATTGGTTTTCAAATTGATTAGCAGTGTGCATTAGATTTCATTTTAAGTGTTTTTATTATATTTGGGATATCGTTGACACATTTTATAAATTGTGTTAAGCTAATAAAGTATTTGAGTGAATTATGTTAAAAGATGAATGGTGTTTTTCAATATGAGATTTCTCCATTTCATTCGCTACGCTCATTGCAGTCGAAATGACAAAGGTATTCATTGTTGTTGAAAAGGTATGGGTAAGAAATAAGTTTGTTTCATAAATAAGTGAAAAAAAGAATAAGCCCAGATAGCTCAGTCGGTATAAGCTGAATTGGAGACGAAAATAAGCGAAGCGAAAATTGAGTCCCAAGATGCTTAGTCTTTGCGAAGCAAAAGAGAATGAGCATAAAGAAGTATAGGAAATAGATAAGTTTATTTCATAAATAAGTGAAAAAAAGAATAAGCCCAGATAGCTCAGTCGGTAGAGCAGAGGACTGAAAATCCTCGTGTCGCTGGTTCGATTCCGGCTCTGGGCACCATGTGCGGATGTGGCTCAGTGGTAGAGCATCGCCTTGCCAAGGCGAGGGTCGCGAGTTCGAATCTCGTCATCCGCTCCATAAGTCTGCTTGGCAGACTTTTATTTTATGTTAAAGGAGAATAATACGAATGAAAAAATCAGAAGTAAGAGAACTTGTAATTACATCGCTTTTTATTGCTCTTGTATACATATTTACATGGCTTATTAAAATTCAACTGCCGATAGGAGCAAAAGGTGGATTAATTCATCTTGGTAATATTCCGTTTTTTATAGCTGCGATACTTTTTGGAAAGAAAGTTGGAATGTTAAGCGGAGCAATAGGAATGGGACTTTTTGATCTGACGAGCGGTTGGGTAACTTGGGCACCGATAACTTTTATAACTTGTCTTGTTATGGGATATGCAATTTCAGCAATCAACGGAGATAAAGTGGAATTTAAAAAATTGATTTTATCATTTTTTGCAGCTGCAATTTTAAAAGTTTTGGGATATTATATCGGAGAGGCTATATTATTTTCATCTCTTGTAGTTCCTCTTGCATCTATTCCGGGAAATTTAATTCAAATAGCAGTATCAAGTATTATTATACTTATAATTATTAAACCGTTAGAAAGTGCATTTAATTATATATCAAATAGTAAAAATTAAAATATGATAAGAAAACCAAGTTAAATTTATTGTTTAGCTTGGTTTTTTATATTTAATATATCTTAAAAAAACCAAGTTCATTATGTGAAAGCTCAAAAACGAAAAGGAGTAGAGGATAGATTAAAAATATATCTAAGTACTAAAAAAGGACTGAATATATCAGTCCTACTTTTAATATTTTGCAAGATATTAAAAAAATAAAAATTAGATAGCTCTTTCAACTTTACCGGATCTTAAGCATCTTGTACATACATTGATTTTTCTATGTTGTCCATTAATTATAGCTCTTACAGATCTGATATTAGGAGACCAACTTCTATTGCCTCTTTTATGTGAAAAAGATATTGTATTTCCAAAAGTTTTTTGTTTTCCGCATATTTCGCATTTTTTTGACACAATGCCACCCCCTTAGTTATTCATAGCTTATACATTTTACCACAAAGGTATATTATTTTGCAAATTTTTTTTGAATGCAATTAAATTATTTAAGAAGTGAAGATTTATGGTATAATATTAAAATAAGAAGTAATATAGGAGGTGCTTTATGGCTGCAAATATAAAAACAGAATCGGGAAATATAGTAATAGAAAATAATGTTCTTGCTAATATAGCAGGTATATCTGCAATGGAAAGTTATGGTATTGTAGGTATGGCTTCTAAAAATGCTGCTGATGGATTGCTTGAGATTTTAAGACTTGATAATCTTTCAAGAGGTATTAAGGTCAATACTGAAAATGGAGCTATAAATATTGAGCTTCATGTTGTGCTTGAATATGGTGTAAATATTTCCGCTGTTGGAGAAAATATAATTGACAGAGTAAAATTTAATATAGAGAGTTTAACAGGACTAAGTGTTGAAAATATAGAAGTACTTGTTGAAGGAATAAGACTTAAGTAGTGGAGGTATATTTTGAGAATAGAAAGATTAGATGGTATTTTACTGAAAAAAGCCATTAATGGTGCGGTAAACTACTTAATTTTAAATAAGGATCAGATAAACGCACTAAATGTGTTTCCTGTTCCTGATGGGGATACAGGTACTAATATGTCCTTGACAGCTAAGTCTTCTTTAAAACAAGTTGGATTAGTTGAAAATGAAAAATCTGCTTATGAAATAGCAAAGGCGGCGGCAAGAGGTTCTCTAATGGGGGCAAGAGGTAATTCCGGAGTTATTTTATCTCAACTATTGAGAGGGTTTTCTGAGGGGATTAATGGTTTAGATGAGGTTTGTATTGAAGAGCTTGCATTAGCGTTTAAAAAAGCCTCTGAAACAACTTACAATGCTGTTATGAAACCGACTGAGGGGACAATTTTAACTGTTGGAAGAGAAACTGCAGATTTTTCGGTTAAAAATTATAAAAATTATCATGATATTTTGGAATTTTTAAAAGCTTGTATAGAGGAAGCTAATAAGTCTTTGGACAAAACACCGGAACTTTTAAAGGTTCTAAAAGATGCGGGAGTTGTAGATGCAGGAGGAAAAGGGCTTGTAACTTTACTTGAGGGAGCATATAAGGCCCTTATGGGTGAAGAAATCATTGGTGAAGAAGATGATGTTATGAAGAAGAAAGCTCAAAAGGAGATTAATTTCGGTCCTGCTGATGAAAGCATTAAGTATGGATATTGTACTGAATTTATTATAAATACAGATTATGAAGATATTGAATCTTTTAAATCAAAACTTGCTCCTTTGGGAGATTGTCTTTTAGTCGTAGGAGGAGCCGGAACAGGGCTTATTAAAGTTCATGTTCATACAAATCATCCGGGAAAAGCTCTTGAATATGCTGTTGAACTTGGCGGATTACAGGATATTAAAATTGATAATATGAGATATCAACACAGAGAAGTATTGTTTAATGAACAAGAGGTTGAAAATGCAAGACAAATGGAGCAGTCTCAAGAAGAGGCTAAAGAAGATTTTGCAATAGATAAAGATTATTCTTTTATAGCTGTATCTATGGGAGATGGAATGAGTGATGTATTTAATTCTCTTGGTGTCGACTATATTGTAGAGGGCGGTCAGACTATGAATCCGAGTACTGAGGACTTTTTAAATGCAGTTGACAAGGTTAGAGGAAATGATGTATTCATTATTCCGAATAACAGTAATATAATTCTTGCAGCAGAACAGGCTCAAAAATTAAGTGAGAGAAATATTCATGTAATACCATCAAAATCAGTGCCTCAAGGAATATCTGCACTTCTTGCATTTAATTCAGAACTTAACGCTGATGAAAATAAGAGCAATATGACTGATGCACTTGAACTTGTAGTTTCAGCACAGGTAACTTATGCTGTAAGGGATACTCAAATGAATGGGAAAGACATCACAACCGGAGATATTATCGGCCTTAGCGGAAAAGAAATTTTATCGTGCGGTAAGGATGTAAATGATGTAACAAAAGAGCTTATCGAAAGTTTGGTAAATGATGAAATTTCTATGATTACTCTCTATAGAGGAGAAGATACACAAGAAGAACTTTCTGAAAAGCTTGTGGAAGAATTGCAGGAAGAGTATTCTGATTTAGATATAGATGTGATATATGGAGGTCAACCTCTATATTATTATATAATATCACTTGAATGATGAAGCCCACTTTTAAGTGGGTTTTTTTATAGGGATTAGCTTATGAGATTAGAAGATACGATTAGATATTTGAAGGGAGTAGGACCCAAAAGGGAAAAAAAGTTTAATGAGCTGGGCATATTTACGATTAGAGATTTATTGACTTATTTTCCAAGAGATTATGATGATCAGAGTAATTTTAAAAAATTATATGAGGCTATAATTGATGAGAAAGCAACTTTCAGAGTTAAATTTTTATCTGTACTTGAAAATCGAAAGATTAGGAAAAATTTATTCATTACAACATTTTTGGCTGAGGATAGTTCCGGTCAAGCTAAAATAAGTTTTTTCAATATGAAATTTATAAAAAATCAAATCAGCTTAAATGATGAATATTTAGTCTCAGGAAAAGTAAATAGATTTAAAGGACAGGTTCAAATTACAAATCCTACATTTGAAAAAGCATCTGATGCTAATAGAGTTGGAACTATCTACCCTATATATCCTTTAAAAAAGGGTGTATTTAATAATGAAATAGTAAATTTAGTTCATCAGGCTGTAGAAATGAATTTATTTGAAGAAAATTTGCCGCAATATCTTGTGAAAAAATATAATCTGATGGATAAAAATGAAGCAATTAAAAATATTCATATGCCATATGATAAAAAAAGTTTTATAAGAGCAAGACAGAGGCTTGTTTTTGAAGAGCTTTTAATATTTCAGCTAAGTATTTTTATGCTTAAAAACCAAGATGAAATTGTAAAAGTTATTCCATATAAGATAGATGACAGAATTTATAAATTTATAGATAATTTGCCATTTTTATTGACTGACGGTCAAAAAAGAGTAGTAGATGAGATTTTTGAGGATATGAAATCCGGAAATAGAATGAATAGATTATTGCAAGGAGATGTTGGTTCAGGTAAGACGATAATTGCAATAATTTCAATGTATCTTGCTTATTTAAACGGATATCAATCTACAATTATGGCTCCTACAGAAATTCTTGCCAAGCAACATCTTGAAAGCTTTAGAAATATTTTAGAACCGTTGGGAGTTAAAGTTGAACTTCTGGTTGGAAGTACAACTAAAAAGAATCGAGATAGAATTTTGACGGGGATATATAATGGCGAGATAGATATTTTGATAGGGACACATGCTCTTATCGAAGATACAGTTGAGTTTAAAAATTTAGGACTTAATATAACTGATGAACAGCACAGATTCGGAGTAAGACAAAGACAGACACTAAACACAAAAGAAAAAACGGCACATACTCTTGTTATGACTGCAACACCCATTCCAAGGACACTTGCATTGATATTATATGGAGATCTTTCTATTTCAACTATTGATACGCTTCCTCCAAATAGGAAAAAAATAGATACGATTGCAATAAACGAGTCTATGCTAAATAGAGGTTTAAGCTTTATAAGAGAACAAGTTAAAAAAGGCAGACAGGCATATATAATTTGCCCTTTGATTGAAGAAAGTGAAAATTTTGATTTGGATTCAGCAACAGAAGTGTTTAATGATTTGAGAAAAAATTATTTTTCAGATATAAGAGTTGCATTATTACATGGAAAAATGAGTTCAGATGAAAAAAATTCTGTTATGCAAGATTTTAAGGATGGATGTACGGATATTATTGTTTCAACTACAGTAATAGAGGTAGGAGTTAATGTTCCAAACGCAACTGTAATTTTAATATATAATGCAGAACGATTCGGATTAGCACAACTTCACCAACTTAGGGGAAGAGTCGGCAGAAGTGTTCATAAGAGTTACTGTATTTTGTATAACAGTTCAAATTCTAAAGTTTCATGGCAGAGAATGAAAGTCATGACAGAATCAACTGACGGATTTTATATTGCGAATAAAGATTTGAGTATAAGAGGAAGCGGGGATATATTCGGGACAAGGCAGTCCGGCATTATGGAGCTTAAACTTGCAGATCTTGTAAGAGATACTGAAATTTTGAAATATGCTACTATAGAAGCAAGAGAAATTTTAAAAGATGACAGGAAATTAATTGAGAATAAAAACTCAAATCTTAGAAAAGAAATTTCAAATACTTTTAAAGTTGACTCGACAATACTAAATTAGCTTATTGTTATCTATATTCAAATATGTTAAAATAAAAATAATTTGGAGGTTCTATGAGAGTTATTTCGGGAAAGAACAGAGGATTAAAACTTTTATCTCCAAGAGATTTAAGAACTCGTCCAACAGAGGATAGAATAAAAGAAAATGTATTTAATCTTTTAGGACAGAATTTTTTTGATGCAAATGTGTTAGATTTATTTTCGGGAAGCGGTTCAATAGGAATTGAATTTTTATCAAGAGGTGCAAAATTTTGTTATTTTGTTGATAATGATAAAGATGCTATTGATACAATAAATAAAAATATAAAAAAAGCACACTGTGAAAATAATTATAAAGTAATTTTATCAGGAGCTTTGAAAGTAATGGACAGACTTTGTGGGGAAAAATTTGACTATATTTACATTGATCCTCCTTATGATAACAGTGAGTTATATTTAAAATCAATAGAGGGAATATTGGAAAAAAATCTTTTAGAAAAAGACGGGATTATAATTATTGAAGAAGATTCATCAAAAAAACTGGATTTTACAAAATACCTTAATTTGATAAAAGAAAAGAAATACGGAAGTACCTCTGTGAGTATTTGGAGTTTAAAATGAGAGTAATATATGCAGGAAGTTTTGACCCTATAACTAATGGACATATAGATATTATAAAGAGGGCTAAAGATACATTTGGAGAAGTAATTGTAGCTGTTCTTGTAAATAAAAATAAAAAAGGTCTTTTTTCTGTTAAAGAAAGAATGGATTTATTAAAAGAAGTATTAAAAGACGAAAAAGATATTGAAGTGGATTCTTTTGAAGGATTACTTGTGGACTATGCAAAAGAGAAAAAATGTCGTACAATTGTAAGAGGACTTAGATCCGCATCTGATTATGTAAATGAATATACTCTTGCCATGGCAAATATGCACTACAAAGATGGAGTTGAAACTGTGTTTTTATTATCATCAAATGAAAATATATTTGTGAGTTCTACGCTTGCAAAAGAAGTTGCACAATTTGATGGTGATTTATCTCTATTCGTACCCGAAGTTGTGGGAAAAGCTATGAAGGAGAAATTAAATAGGAGGTAATTTTATGAATTTAATGGAATTAGTAGAAGAACTTGAGGACTTAGTTGAAACTTCAAGCCAAATACCACTAACAGGTAAGGTTATGTTAGAAAGAGAAGAAGTGCTTGAAATAGTAAATGAAATGAAAAATGAAATTCCTACAGAAGTAAGAGAAGCAAAGAGAATAAGCTCTGACAGAGATTCAATAATTGAAGGAGCACAATCTGAAGCTGACAAAATTATTGCAGGGGCAAAAGCTCATGCGGAAGAAATCATTTCTCATGATGAACTTGTACTTCAAGCAAATCAAAGAGCAGAAGAAATTTTAAAATCTGCAAATGAAGAATCAAACCAAATCAGAGAAGGTGCAAGAGATTATGCAGATGGACTTCTTGAAAACACACAAGTAAATCTATCTGAAATAATAAAAATGCTAAATGAAAACAGAAAAGAACTTAGAGGATAAATAAAATGTCGGTACAAAAGTACCGACGTTTTTAATTGATATAGTAACATAATTATCTTACTAAATATAGAGTTCCATAGTAATATCCAACACATTTGATTCCATTGTATAGCTTACAATAATATTATATAATATTATTGTAAGCTATACAGCTGTTTATATTAAAATCAGAGGTGAAATTTATGAAAAAGACATTTTATTTGTTAGCTGTTTTTACTGTGTTTTTATGTCTTGTAACTTGTGGAAGTAAACAGACCGATAATGTAAATTTGGAAAAGAATAATTCTATAAAAGATAATGTAACAAAAGAACAAAATATGATAACAATGGAAGAAGTTGGAAAAGTAGAGCCGGACAACATGAAGAATATAAAAGTTATTGCAGGTTCTGATAAAATTATAGATATACTTGAAAAGTTGGGTTATGAAAATGTAGTTGCTGTTCCGACAAACTTAAAAGATAAAGGATATGTCGATGCGGTAGAGTTTGGAAATATTGAAGATCCTGATTATGATTTGTTAAAAGAATTGAAGGCTGATATTTTTATCACAGATGAAAGTGTTGAATATAAGAAACGTCCAAATGAATCTTTGAGTATAAAAATACTTACCTGTTCTTTTGAAACAGAAGAACAGACAAAAAATTCAATTGAATATATAGGAAAAGAACTTGGACTTTCGCAAAAAGCACAAGAAATTATAGACACTATGGTTCAATAGTATTTTGATTATAAGTATACTTGAAGTAAATTATCTAAAATAGTAGGATTATTAAATAAAAATTGAAAATAAAAAAGAGGGGCTTATTAAAAGCCCCTTTTATCTATTAGCAAAGACCTATGGATAATTTTACAGAAATAGCAACTATAACTGTTAATACTGAAATTATAAAATTATGAATCATAGGTTGAATTTCAGATTCAAGGTTGTCGCATATAGCCTTAAAAATCCAAGGGAAAAGCACTTGTTGAATAATAAGTTTATTTTAAATTTCTCTTCTGTTTTCAAGTGCGGTTGAGATTGTAAGTTCGTCATAATATTCCAAATCTCCACCAACAGGGATTCCATAGGCAATTCTTGTTGTTTTTATTCCAAGCGGAGAAAGCAGTTTTGAAATATATAGTGCAGTTGTATCTCCCTCGGCTGTTGGGTTTGTCGCTATGATTATTTCTTCAATATTATTATTTTCAAGTCTTTTTAAAAGCTCTCTTATTTTTAAATTGTTGGGTCCAATACCTTTGTTCGGAGAGATTGTTCCGTGAAGTACGTGATACATTCCATGATAACAAGTAGCACGTTCCATAGCTTCAACATCTTTTGGATATTCTACAACACAAATTACACTTTCATCTCGATTTGTATCATTACATATTTTACAAGGATCTATGTCTGTAAAGTTTGCACATATGCTGCATTGTTTTACATTTTCTTTTGCGCTTGTTATTGCATCTGAAAGTGCCTTAACTTTTTCAAAATCCATATCAATTATATGATATGCAAGTCGCTGAGCAGTTTTATTTCCAACTCCGGGAAGTTTATTTAATTGATTAATTAAATTTTCAATTGGTTTTGCTCTGTTTTTCATCTTATAGTCCAGGAATATTTAAGCCGCCGGTGATTTTATTCATTGCAGAGTTTGATTTTTCTTCTACTGATGCAATCGCCCCGTTAACAGCTGTAATAATTAGATCTTGCAGCATTTCAACATCATCAGGGTCTACTACTTCTTTATCAAGTGTTATCGATACAAGTTCTTTGCTTCCGTTTACTTTTGCAACTACTGCGCCGCCACCTGCAGAAAATTCTATTTCTTGATTTTTTAAGTTTTCTTGCATTTCTTCCATTTGTTTTTGAAGCTTTTGAACCTGCTTCATCATATTATTCATATTTCCTCCCATTGGAAATCCGGGATATCCTTTTGCCATAATGTTCCTCCTATATTATTTCTATATTTTTACTTCCAAATAAATCTTCTGCACTTTTTACTGCAAGTTTTATTTCTTTGTTATCTGTAAGTACAATTTTAACACTAATTTTATCATTATAGTACTTACTTAAAAAATCTTCTATAAAATTAATATTATCCTTGTTGGATAATGATTCATAGTTAAATTTATTTGATTCATCAAATTCTATTAAGAGTGTATTTTGATTAAAGTTTACAAGTTTTGCAAAGCTAAGTTGAATTGGAATGTTAAGTCTTTTTCTATTTTTAATTTCGATCAAGATATTATTCCAATCAGATTTTATTTTTTCAAGGGTTAAATTACCATCATTTATTATATCAGATTTTTCTTCTTTTTTTTCATCATCTTTTAATTCATCAACTACAGTTGTAGGAAAAACTTCCTGAGAAAGTTTTTTAGAAGGTGCTTCTATTTTTGTATCATTGTCTATAGATTTTAAATTGTTTTTAACAGGAGAAGTTTCAGATACATTTTTAAAATTCCCGCTATTAATAATATCTTCTAAAGCTTTAATTCTTTCTTCAAGTGATACGGTATCTTTAAGCATAGTTATTTTTATTATGCTCATTTCAAAGATAATTCTTTTATCATTTGCATATTTTACATTTAAAAGAGTTTCATTTAAGATTTTAAGTATGTCAATTATTCTATCAACTGATAACATACAAGCTTCTTTTATATAATCATCAAGTCTTGTTGTATATAAAAGTTCACTTGTATTTTTTATAGTCTTTACTATCATAAGGTTTCTGAAATGGGAAATTAAATCGGATATTAAAATTGAAATATCCTTTCCTTTAGAATAAATTTCCTGGAGAGAACTGATAGCATTCTCAAGATTTCTGTCTATTAACGCTCTTGAAATTTTAAAAAGTATATCATCAGATGTTATACCCAAAATTTCAGTGGCAAGATTATAACTTATATGCTTATCCGTGAAAGACAGACACTGATCTAAAAGTGAAAGAGCATCACGCATAGCACCATCCGAGTTATTTGATATTAATGAAAAAACATCTTCATCACAAGATTTATTTTCAAGTGCAGTTATATTTTTTAAATTCTCGATTATAATTTCGGGATTTATCCTCTTAAAGTTAAATCTTTGTGTCCTCGAAAGTATTGTTTGAGGTATTTTTTCGGGTTCAGTTGTTGCAAGGATAAATATTAGGTGTTTAGGCGGTTCTTCTAAAACTTTAAGCAGTGCATTAAAAGCACTTTTTGATAGCATATGAACCTCATCAATTATATATACTTTATATTTTAAGTTCTGAGGAGGATATACAACTTTTTCTTTAAGTTCTCTAATATCGTCAACACTATTATTTGAAGCTGCATCCATTTCAATTACATCCATAACCCTATCATCAAGTATTGAAAGACAGTTTTCACAGTGGTTGCATGGATTTCCATTTTCAGAACACAGACAATTTACAGCACGAGCAAATATTTTTGCTGCTGATGTTTTTCCGGTTCCTCTTGTTCCTGAGAATAAGTAGGCATGAGATATTTCATTATTTGCTATTTGATTTTTAAGTGCTGTGGTAATATGATTTTGTCCCACAAGTTCATCAAAGGTCTTAGACCTATATTTACGATATAGTGCTTGGTACATTAATTTCAACTCCCATATTATTATAACATGAGGATTAAAAAATTTACCATATTTAATATTATTTAAATAATATAATATAAAGTTCTAAAACTTTTTACCATATCAACACATAATTTTCACACCATGAAACTATGATGTACACATATTAAATAGGAGGTATAGTTGAAGATGAAAAATTTAAACAAAATTCTTGCAGTAGGAACAATAGGTGTTATGATGTTCGGTTTAGTAGCTTGTGGACAAAAGAAAAATGAAGCTCCGGCAAATAATGCTCCGGCAAATGAAATGACAGAAGAAAAGGCTGAAAATGCTCCAGCAAATGAAATGATGGAAGAAAAGGCTGAAAACGCAACTGAAGAAAAAGCTGAAAATGCTCCAGCTGAAGAAGCTGCTGAAAATACAACTGAAGAAAAGAAGAACTAATTTAAATATTAAAAATGAGGAAGCCTTGGCTTCCTTTTTTTTATTCTATGTGATATGAATATTTAATGCTATAATAGTTTTGGTGATTTATATGAAAAAAATATTTTTTGTACTAAGTGCTATTTTAATTTTGATAGTCGGATTTGTTGTAGTTGATTATTCTACAAACGGAAACATAAGTGGCTTGAATTTTATTTCTAAAGAACCGGTTATTAAAAAAAATACTGTTAAGCAAAAAAACGTAGATGATAAGCCTGAAAAGAAAAGCGTTACTATTTTGGCAACAGGAGATATCATGTATCATCTTCCGCTATATATAAGAAATTTTGATGAGACTAAGAGAAAATATGATTTTTCCACATATTATGCAAAAATGAAAGAGTACATAGATTTATCAGATATAACTGTCGGAAATTTTGAGAGTACCGTGAATCCGAATAGGCGGATAAGCGGACATCCGATGTTTAACACGCCTAAGGAGGCACTTGAATATTTAAAAGAAATAGGTTTTGATGTTTTAAGTACGGTAAATAATCACTGCATAGATACTCATGCTGAAGGGATAGAAACAACTATTGATGAAATGGATAATGCGGGATTAAAGCATTTTGGGACATATAAGACAGCGGACAGACCGATGCTTGTGGTTGAAAAAAATGACATTAAGATTGGTTTTATAGGATATTCTGAAATTTTTAACGGACTTGAATCTTTAGTGCCTAAAGATAGAGCATATATGATTTCGCCGCTTGATGAAGAGCTTATAAAGGAAGATATAAGTAAGTTAAAAAGTCTTGGTGCAGATTTTATAATAGCGTATCCTCATTGGGGAGTAGAATATAGTAAAGAACCGTCAGAAGTGCAAAAATATTTTAATGATTATTTTTTAAATCTTGGAGTAGATGCAGTTTTGGGTTCACATCCTCATGTACTTCAACCTGTAAAAAATTCAAGTTATAACGGTAAAAAGACTTTTACTATTTTTTCTATGGGAAATTCTATTTCTAATCAGAGAATAAAGTGGCTACCTAAAGACGGTGTTGAGACCGGTGTTTTTGTGAAATTGTATATTGATAAAGAAAATGGCGTGACTTCTTTGACAAATGTGGAGCTTATTCCAACTTATGTAAATAGATATATAGATGAAAACGGCAAGCCGCAGTCAGAAGTTTTGGCATATAAAGATATAATAGACGGTGGAAAATATAGAGATACATTAGACGATGCTACGAAGGCTTTTGTAGATAAAAATTATAATTTACTTTCGGAGAGTTTAAGAGAATATGAATAGTGAAGAAAATATAAAGAAAATACTTTTAATTGCAACAGGTGGAACAATTGCATCTGAACAGACGGAATTTGGGTTAAGTCCAAAAATAAATCCTAAAGAATTTTTAAATCATATACCTCAGTCAAAAGAGCTTGCACAAATTGATGTAAAGCAGGTTATGAACATAGATTCAACAAATATAGAACCTCATCACTGGCTTATGATAGCAGATGTAATTAAGGATAATTATGAAGACTATGACGGTTTCATTATAACTCATGGTACTGATACTCTTGCATATAGTGCTGCAGCATTGTCATATCTTATACAAAATTCGACTAAGCCCATAATTTTGACAGGTTCTCAAAGACCTATAACAGATTTGATAACAGATGCTAAGAAAAATTTGCTTGATTCTATAAGGTTTGCAATAAGAGAACAGGCCAGGGGAGTTTATATTGTGTTTGATGGAAAAGCCATTATAGGAACAAGAGCAAAGAAGCTTCGCTCAAAGAGCTATTCCGCATTTGATTCAATAAACTATCCGGTAGCTGCATTTATAGATGGCAATAGAATTTTACAATATGTTGAAGATAGAGAATTTGATAAACAAACTGTTTTTTATGAAAAATTAAATTCAAAAGTATTTTTATTAAAGCTGACTCCGGGTGTTGAACCTGAAGTACTTGAATATATTTCAAAGCATTATGACGCAATTGTAATTGAGTCTTATGGTGTTGGAGGACTTCCATTTAATTCGGGCAAAAATTTTAATAAGGTACTTGAAAAGATAACTTCTGAGGGTAAAATAGTTGTCATTGCAACACAGGTTATGCTTGAAGGTTCAGATGCTACAACGTATGAGGTCGGATTTAGTATAATGAAAGATTATAATGTACTTGAGGCTTATGATATGACTGTTGAATCTGCAGTTACAAAGCTTATGTGGATACTCGGACAAACAAATAATTTTGAAAAGGTTAAAGAACTTTTCTATAAAAGTATAAATAGAGATTTGCTTAACAGCTAATACTTTACAAAAAAATATTTTAATGTTATTATTAATATATCATTAAAATATTTTTTTAATCTAAAAGACAAAGATGGTCAAAAGGTGATTTTATGGCAAAACTTTCAAATTCAATTGAAGACTTTATAATGTCTTTACTTGAAGAAACAGATGGCACATTGGAAATACAAAGAGCTTTAATAGCAGACAGATTTAATTGTGCACCATCTCAAATCAACTATGTTCTTACAACAAGATTTACTCCGTATAAGGGATACTATGTAGAATCAAGGCGTGGTGGCGGAGGATTTATAAGGATTGTAAGAGTTGAACTTAAAAATAAAAATTCATTAAACAAGTTGTTTTATGATGAAGTTGGAAATTCGATAACTAAGGACAAGGCGGATCAAATATTAAAAGAACTTGTCCGACTTGAATATATAACAGAGAGAGAAGAGGGAATTATTAAAGTTGCATTAAGCGACAGGGCTCTTGGAGATTGTCCGGATATAAAAAATGAAGTTAGAGCGAGTATTTTAAAGAATATACTTCTTGTGATATTCGGTTAGGAGGATATTATGCTTTGTGATAGCTGTGGAAAAAAAGAAGCGATTATTTCATATACAAAGATGATGGGAAATGATGTTGAAGAAGTACATTTATGTGCTGATTGTGCCGAAAAGAAAATGAGAGAAGATTTAGAATTTAATAGTGCAGTTACCGGAAAGATGGAAAATTTTTTAAAGGAAATTTTTAAACTTACAGGTAATTTAAATTCAGATATTGTAAAAAAGAAATGCAGTCATTGTGGAACGGGATTTAAAGAGCTTGAAAATAATGAGCTTGGATGCGAATGGTGTTATGATGAATTTGAAGATGAAATTAAAAGCATGCTTACAAGTCTTAAATCATCTTCAAAACACAAGGGAAAAATACCAAGAAGTGCAGGAGATAAAGTAGTATTTAAAAGAGAAGAGGATGAGCTTTTGAATAAATTGTCTGTTGCCATAGAACTTGAGGAATATGAAGAAGCTGCAAGACTTAGAGATGAGCTTAAGGCTTTAAGGGGGAAAAATGAGTATAATACTCTTTAGTGAAATAAGATTAGATAGAAATGTAAAGGGATATAACTTTCCGTCTACCATAAATAAAGACGAGGCATTAGAAATAACTGAAAAAGTTGAATATGCTATAAGAAATAGAAAATATAAAAAATTTTTGACTTCTGAAATGTCATCACTTGATAAGCTTAAGCATTTTGAAGAAAATGGAGCCGGAGATATTTTTAAACATGAAGATATAAGCTCAATATTTATTTCTGATGAAGATCCGGCTGTTATGGTAAATGGTACTAATCACATTAGTATATTTTCATCATCCGAAAAACTTGATTTAAAAAATTTATATGAAAGAGTATCCAGGATTGATGATTTGATTGATGCTAATGTTGATTATGCATATAGGGAAGATTTCGGATATCTGACTGCAAATCCCCAAATGTGTGGAACTGCAATGGATGTTACGATTTATTTTCATCTTCCCGCAACAGCATATTTTGGAATTTCATCTCTTGTTAGCAGCCTCAGCAAGCTTGGATATAAGGTAAGTACACTTAGCTCCGGAGCGGCGCAAAGTGTTGGTTCAATATATAAAATCTCACATGAAAGAGTAATAGGACTTGAAGAGATGGAATACATTGATAAACTACTTGGCATAGCTAGGGAAATAGTGGATATAGAAGAGCAAAATAGAAAGAAATTGTATTTGGATAAAATTATAGAACTTGAAGATATTGTAAATAGAGCAGTTGGAGTTTTAAGTCATTGCAGAATAATAAGTGAAGAAGAAATGATTAATAAGATGTCAGATTTATTTTTAGGTATGGAACTAAGTATTTTAAAACCTAAGAAAAATATGGAATTATTAAAAACGATTAATAGCTTAAAGAATGGACATTTACAAATTGAGAGAGGTTCACTGCTTGATGAAAAATCCCGTAACATTTTAAGGGCTAATAATATTAGAAAGATGATGAAGGAGGTCTTTTAGTGGATATATTTGGAAAATTTACAGAAAAAAGTCAAAAGGCCTTATTGTTTGCACAAACTGAGGCAAGAGAAGGAAGACGCAACTATGTAGGTTCAGAACATTTGTTACTTGGAATAATGAGAGTTGAAAATTCAAAAGGGGCAAAAATTTTGTCCAATTTGGGGCTTAATTATAATAGTTTAAAGTCTGCAATATATGAAGTTGTAACTATGGGTCAAGATGTCATAAGTTCAAATTTGATATATACACCGAGAACTAAGAGAATATTTGAACTTGCATTTGAAGCTGCAAAAGAAGATGAAAGTGAATTCGTAGGAACGGAACATCTGCTCATAGGAATTTTAAGAGAAGGTCAAGGAGTTGCAGCACTTGTTTTAAAGAGAATAGGAATAGATTCGGATGCTCTTGAGGAGAGTATTTTAAATATAGAAGATGAAGAAATTGACGAGAGAAATAAAAAAGAGTCAAGTCTTGAAAAATATACTCAAAATTTGAATAGCAGAGCGGAACAGGGAAAAATTGACAATATAGTTGGAAGAGAAAAGGAAATAGAGAGAATCATACAGGTTCTTTCGAGAAGAAGAAAGAATAATCCAGTTTTAATAGGTGATCCGGGAGTCGGTAAAACTGCAATTGTAGAAGGACTTGCACAAAAAATACAAAATAGAGAAGTTCCTGAAATTATTCAAGATAAAATTATAAGAACTCTTGATGTAAGCGGCCTTATTGCAGGAGCAAAATACAGAGGAGATTTTGAAGAAAGACTTAAATCTGTAATAGATGAAGCTATTAAGAGTGAAAATACAATTTTATTTATTGATGAACTTCATGTAATTATAGGAGCAGGAGCTGCAGAGGGTGCAATGGATGCATCCAATATATTAAAACCGATGCTTACAAGAGGCGAATTACAAATAATAGGTGCTACTACAATAGGAGAGTACAGAAAACAAATTGAAAAAGACCCTGCCTTTGAAAGAAGGCTTATGCCTATTATTATAGAAGAACCTACTGTTGAAGATTCAATAAAAATTTTAAAAGGGCTTAGAGAGGGTTATGAAAATCATCACAATGTAATTATAACTGATGATGCAATAGATGCAGCAGTAAAGCTTTCTGACAGATATTTAACTGATAGATTTTTACCGGATAAAGCCATAGATTTAATTGATGAAGCGGCATCTAAATTAAAAATTAGTGCATATAAGACGCCGGATTTTAAGTCTGAATATACAAGAGAATTAAATGATTTGACAAGACAAAAAAATATTGCAGTAGAAGCACAGGATTTTGAGCTTGCAGCTTCAATCAGAGATAAGGAAAAAGCATTAAAAAAGGAATATGAAAATAGAGAACAAGAATATAATTCTTCAAAGAAAAAAGATAGAGTAACATATGAAATTATTTCAAAAATAGTTTCTGATTGGAGTAAAGTGCCTGTTGTAAAGATGGATGAAAAGCAAAATAAAAAGCTGCTCCATCTTGAAGGAAATTTGAAAAAAAATGTAAAAGGACAAGATGATGCTATTGCTTCAGTTTCAAAGGCAATTAAAAGAGCGAGAATCGGACTTAAAGATCCGAATAAGCCGATAGGATCATTTATTTTTGTAGGACCTACAGGAGTTGGAAAGACATATCTTGCAAAAATGCTTGCTAAGGAATTATTCGGAAGTGAAGAAAATTTACTTAGAATCGATATGAGTGAATATATGGAAAAACATTCAGTGTCTAAACTTGTAGGTTCACCTCCGGGATATGTAGGTTATGATGAGCCTGGACAGCTTACCGATGCAGTAAGGACAAATCCGTATAGTGTTGTTCTATTTGATGAAATTGAAAAAGCGCATCCTGATGTTTTTAACATACTGTTGCAAATTTTAGATGATGGAAGGCTTACCGATTCTAAGGGAAGAACTGTGAGCTTTAAGGATACTTTAATAATAATGACATCCAATGCAGGAGCAAGTTTTCTGAAGAATAAAAGTTCAATAGGATTTTCTTCTGTCGACGGTACTATAAAAGAATATGAAAATATGAAGATGCTTATAAACAAGTCTTTGAAAGATGTATTTAAACCTGAATTTTTAAATAGAATTGATGAAATAATAGTATTTAGAGAACTTGGAGAAAAAGAAGTACAGAGTATAGTTAAAAATATGCTCGAAAAATTAGCTGAAAGATTATTTGAAATGGGAATAAGAGTAAAATTTACTCCGAGAGTTGTAAAATATATTTCTGATATTGGATTTGACACGGAATTTGGGGCAAGACCGCTTGAGAGAGCAATTAGAACCAATATTGAAGATGAACTTGCTCAGAAAATACTTGAAGGAAAAATTAAAGAGGGAAATAAAATAGAAATAGGCTTTAACAAAAAACTTACAATAAAAAAATTAAGTGGGGTTAGAGATGAAAAAAAAGAACAAGTTCAAGTGTAAAAAGTGTGGCTATATATCATCAGGTTATTTTGGAAAATGTCCTGAATGTGGAGATTGGAATACATTTGAGGAAATAATTGAAGTAGATGAAAAAAAGATAAATGCTAAAGCGACAGAAAAAAGTACGTCAGCTAAAAAATTGAAAGAAATAGAAAGCATAACTTCATTTAGAATACAAAGCACTATAGAGGAATTTAACAGAGTTATGGGAGGCGGAATTGTTAGAGATTCTGTATCCATAATAACAGCAAAACCGGGTGCGGGAAAATCTACACTTCTCTTGCAGGTTGCAAATGATATGGCAAAGCAGGGTTTTAAAGTTTTATATGCTTCGGGAGAAGAGTCTGAAAGTCAAATAAAAAACAGAGCTAACAGAGTCGTAGATTTTATTTCAGAAAATATATATGTGTATTCTGATAATACGATGGATAATGTACTTGAAGAAATAGAAAAAACAGACCCTGATTTTATAATAATAGATTCAATTCAGACTTTTGTATTAAGAGATATACCTTCAAGACCTTCAACGCCTACTCAAATTATGGAGTGTGCATATAAAATGGTAGAGATTGCAAAAAATCCTCTTAGACCTAGAGTTGTATTTTTGGTAGGTCAAATGACTAAGGAGGATGAACTTGCAGGTGTTAGAGCTCTTGAGCATTTAGTAGATACAGTTTTGCTTATAGAAAATGAGAGTAATGAAGAGTTAAGAGGACTACTTGCTACTAAAAATAGATATGGTTCAACAGGGGAAATGGGATTTTTTTTGATGACAGAAAAAGGTCTTGAGTCACTTGATAATCCGTCAGAGTATTTTATGACATATAGAAAAGAGGGGACAGAACTTCCCGGTTCGGCACTTAGCGTAATAAGGGAAGGAACAAGACCTATAATCCTTGAAATTGAAGCGCTTAGCTCTCAAAGTTTTTTACCGTATCCATCACGTGTGGGAGAATGTCTAAATAGAGAGCATCTTAGTACATTGATTTCAATTTTGGAGCAGAGAGCAGGGTTAAGACTCATGGACAAAAATATAGTAGTAAAGACTACAGGAGGAATAAAGTTGAAAGAGCCTGCGGTGAATTTGGCGGTAATGATGAGTATTTATTCATCGCTTAAAAATGTTGCAATAGATACACAAACTGTTTTTATTTCAGATGTTGGACTTACAGGTGAATTAAAGAGCGTTCCTTCAATTGAAATAAGACTTAAAGAGGCGGAACGAATGGGATTTAAGAGAGCATTTATACCTCCGGTTAAAACTGAATTTGAAAATGTGAAGAATTTAAAAATTTATAAATGCAAGACAATTTCAGATGTGATAGAAAAAATTTAGTAGGATACTTAAATTTAAGTATCCTAATTTTATTTTTTATGTGTTTTAATCTGTAATGGTGTTATAATTATTTTATATTATAAGGAGGTAATTATGCATCAATATAAGGGTAGATTAATTGTTCACACAGGTTCAATGTTTAGCGGAAAGACATCAAGTCTTGAAAGAGAAATGAAAAGATTTGCAATAGCCGGATATAAGACAGTTGCATTTAAACCATCTATTGATACGAGAGCGGATAGAGAAAAAATTGTAACTCATGATAATACATATCTTTCTGCAGTAATGGTAAATAACATATTTGAGCTTGTTAAGTATGTAAGTAAAAGTGATTTTGAAGTTGTCGGTATAGATGAAGTACAATTTTTAGGCGGAGAAGTAGAAGAAATATTAAAAGAGATAAATGAACTTTTAAACTCCGGAAAAACTGTTGTAGTTGCAGGACTTGATATGGATTATACTTCAAAGCCTTTTGAAATTGTAAAAGAGCTTATGTCGAGGAGCGACTATTTAAATAAGCATCATGCAGTGTGTACAGTATGCGGTGCCGATGCATGGGTTTCTCATAGAAAGACAAAAAGTGATGAGAGAATTGTAATAGGCGCAACTGAAGAATATGAACCGCTCTGTAGAAATTGTTATAATGAAATTTTGAAAAAAGAACTTGACGAAAAATAATTAAAAGTTTATAATCTAAACAAAGTTTTAGAGGTGATTTATTTGACTCCAAGAGAAAATGAAATAATGCAGCTCATTAAAAAAAATCCTGCGATATCACAACAGAAGATAGCTGATTTATTAAATATTAAAAGATCTTCAGTTGCAGCACACATAAAAAATCTTTCAAGTCAAGGCTATATATTGGGAAGACAGTATGTGCTTAGAGATGAGCCGTATGTTGTTGTAATCGGAGGGGCTAATGTAGACATAGTAGGCTATTCTGATTTTAAATTGATAAAAAATGATTCAAATCCCGGAAGGATTATTCAATCAACAGGCGGGGTTGGAAGAAATATTGCTGAAAATATCTCAAGGCTGAATGTGAGAACTTCGATTATTTCTGTAATAGGAGATGATGACAAGGGCAGGTTTATTTTAAACGAGCTCAATTCACTTGGAATTGAATCTGATAGTATTTTTGTAATGCATGATTGTAATACATCTGTATATCTTGCCATATTAGATGAAAATAGAGATATGGATATTGCAATTAATGATATGGAAATAATAAATAAATTGACTCCGGAGCTTATTGAAAAAAAACAGAGAATGATTGAAAATGCGATTTGCTGTATTGTAGATACAAATCTTACAAGAGAAACCCTTGAATTTCTATTTAAAAATATAAATCAAAAATATTTTGTAGATTGTGTGTCTGTAAATAAAGCGGAAAAGCTTGAAGGATTATTAAATAATGTTTATTTTTTAAAAGCGAATAAATATGAGGCTGAATTTTTAAGTAAAGTGAAAATAGACAGCCTTGAAGATGCAAAAAAATCTGCTAAAAAAATAATTGAGCAGGGAGTAAACTCTGTTGTAATAACCATGGGTGATGAAGGAAGTTTGTATGCTGATGAAAAAGATATGTTGCATGTAAGTTCAAATACTATGGATATTGTAAATGCCTCGGGGGCTGGAGATGCTTTTATGGCAGGCTATGTTTATTCCTATATAAAAGATTATAAGCTTACAGAAAGAATGAAATTTGCAACTGCATCAAGTAGAATAGCACTTATGTCTGAAAAGACAAACAGCGAAAAATTTACTGTTAAAAATATAGAGGGGGAAGTTAAGAATGTTAAGTAGAGAAATGATGAAGAAGTATATGGTTATAAGTCCTGAAGTTCAAGATGCAATGGATAACGGATATCCGATTGTTGCACTTGAATCAACAATAATATCACATGGAATGCCATATCCTCAAAATTTAGAAACAGCACTTGCTTGTGAGAGAATAGTAAGGGAAAATGGAGCAATTCCTGCAACAACAGCAATAATAAATGGAAAAATTAGAGTTGGGTTAAGTGAAGAAGAACTTAAATTTATGGCTACATCAAAGGATATTATAAAATGCTCCAGAAGAGATTATCCATATATTATAGCTAATAAATTAAATGGAGCTACTACAGTAGCAACATCAATTATAACTGCTTCCCTTGCAGGAATTAAGTTGCTTGTAACCGGCGGAATAGGAGGAGTACACAGAGGAGCTGAAGAAACATTTGATATTTCAAGAGATTTACAGGAGCTTGCAGGAACAGACATAGTAGTTGTATGTGCAGGTGCAAAATCTATACTTGATATCGGACTTACTCTTGAATATTTAGAAACATTCGGAGTTCCGGTACTCGGATATAAAACAGATGATATGCCTGCTTTTTATACAAGAAAATCAGGATATAAATTAGATTATAAAATGGACAGCGTAGCTGAAATTGCAAATACGGCAAGTACAAAATGGGAGCTTAAACTTTCAGGAGGAGTACTTGTAGCAAATCCTATTCCGGAAGAAGATGCAATGGATGAAAATTTGATTAACAGTGCGATAGAATCTGCTTTAAAAGAAGCTAAAGAAAAGGGAATAACTGGAAAAGAAACAACTCCTTTCTTACTTGGAAAAGTACTTGAAGTTACAAGTGGAAAATCTTTGGTTTCAAATATTGCTTTGGTTGAAAATAATGCAAAGGTAGGAGCGCAAATTGCAAGAGAACTTTACAGATAGTGTTAAGAAAACTTCATATAGCAGAGCTTTTTTTACTCACGCTACACTTCCCACTGATTTAAATGAGGGAGGTACAGTTTATGGAGCAAGACTTCTTGAGTGGGCGGACAATCTTGCAGGTGTAGTTGCAATAAAACATAGAAGAGGCAGTGTTACAACAGCATCTTTTGACAGTTTTGATTTTTTAAATCCTATAAGGCTTGGAGATTTTATATTTGGAGAGGCATATATTTCAGGTGTTGGTGCTAAATCAATGGAAATATTTGTAAAATTTATAGGAGAAAATTCTGTAACAGGGGATAGATATTTAGCAGCAATGGCTTTTATAACATATGCTGCATTAGATTTGAAAGACGGAGAAACACTTCCTAAGATAGAGGGAGAAACAGAAGATGAGATAAGATTTATTGCAGATTACGAAAAGCGAAGAGCAAAAATTAAGGAGCGAAGAGAAAGAAATAAAGATTTAGAAAGCAGAATAGATTTATATGCAATATAACTATTATAAGACATCATTTAAAGAGTGGTGTCTTTTTTTATTAGTAAAATTTGAAATTATATAAATAAAATAGTTTCAATTAATCGATTTTTTGGTATAATATAAAAAAGAAAAGTTTTAATTATAGTACTTTTTAATACTAAAATATAAGGAGGAGTGATAAATATGAAGAGAACTAAAGTATTTTATTTGACAGTTGCAGTTACGCTGAGCTTTATGATAATTTCACAAAGTGTCTTTGCAAAAGCTATGTCATTTACAGATGTACCAACCAGTGCATGGTATTATAATGATGTAAATTTAGCATATGAAAAAGGTCTGATAAACGGAAGAAGTGAAAAGATTTTTGCACCTGACGAAAATATGACTTATGCAGAGGCGGTAAAGCTTGCAGCGTGTATGCATCAAAAGGCAACTATGGGAAGTGTAACACTTACAAATGGAAATCCATGGTATCAAACCTATGTAGATTATGCTAAGAATAATGGGATAATTTCAGGTGAATTAGCGTGGATGTCCAGTGCAACAAGAGCAGGATATATGGCAATTTTTGCAAAAGCGCTTCCTGCAAGTGAGATGACAGAAATAAATACAATAGCAGATGGAAGTATTCCTGATGTGCCGATGACAATGACAAATGCAGCAGAAATTTATAAGTTGTATAAGGTTGGAATTGTTCAAGGAGTAGATGTATTACACAATTGCAGTCCTAACTCAAATATTAAGAGAAGTGAAGTAGCTGCTATACTTTCAAGAATGATGGATAAGAGTAAGAGATTAACATTTTCTATGTCAGGCACAAATAAAGAATTTGAAATAACAAAACAACCTACAGATCAAACTATAAGTTTTGAAAGTTGGGCAACATTTGAAATTCAAGCCAAAGGAGAAGGGTTAACATATCAATGGGAAGGTCTAAATAATAATGAATTTGTAAAATTAAATGATTCTTCAGAAATTTCAGGTAGCAATACAAGCATACTTAGATTAAAGGGAGTTGCTAATTTTAACGGCGTAAAAGGGCGTTGCGTTGTAAAAGACAAAAATGGCAACACTCTTATATCTCAGGTGGTAAGTTTAACCGTTACAGGAATTTCAAACACAAAACCGGTTATTCTTGTAGAGCCTTCGGATATCAGTGCGAAGATTGGAGATACTGTATATGTTGAAGTAGTTGCAACAGGAGAAGGCTTGACATATCAATGGGAAGGACAAATGCCCGGATATTCTTTTTCAAGTTTACAAGGCTTATCGGGAATTAGCGGAATAAATACAAATAGACTTGGAGTAGTAGTCAGTGAGGCTCTTGCCGGAGCAAAGTGTCGTTGTATAATAAAAGACAAAAACGGCAATACTGTGATAACAAGAGAGGCTTTATTAACTGTACAGCCAATTCCTCTAAAGATTACAAAACAACCTGTGGGACAGAGCGGAAGTGCAGGGAGCAGTTGGACTTTATCTGTTGAAGCTGAGGGAGTTGGGTTAACATACCAATGGTATTCTATGGTTCTTATGAATTATCCGGAACCTATTGACGGAGCTGTTTATAGTTCATATACTACCAGTTTGCCAATTATATCAAGGAGATATTATTGTATAGTAAAAGATAAATTCGGCAATACAGTTAAGTCAGATACAGTAACTTTAAGCGGAACTAATGTTGTTTATCCATGAAAAAACAAAAGGCTATTCTTAAATTTTAGAGTAGCCTTTTATTTTTTGAAATTTAATTATGGATACTAATATATCTCATATACTAAAATTTAAAGTTGAAATTAAAAATACCGACAATTATATAAATATTTTTATAAAATGTATCTTCGATGTTTGACAAAGTATATTTGTGGGGATAGTATACTATAATTGAATAAATTTTAGAGATTGTATGGGGAAAAAAGTTAGTTTGAATTTTATACTTTGTGTTATATAATAAAATTATGGTTGTGGGAACATGTAAAATAAAACTTAGACTCTTTTCACCTAACAGTCTAAAGGAAAAGAGAAAGATTATAAAATCCTTGATTGAAAGACTAAAGAATAAATTTAATATTTCCATAGCTGAAGTGGAGGATAATGATTTATGGCAAAGCTCTGTTATTGGGATAGCGGTAGTTTCAAATGACAGTATCTTTGCAGATGAAGTTATCAATAAGGTTTTAAACTTTATTGAAAATTTTAATGATGTGGAAATTATTGAATGCGACATTGAAATGTTGTAGGTGAATATGAGAAAATTATTAACTAAAAAAGAAGCAGAGCAGGTACTTGATGTATTAGAGATATGTTATCCTGATGCACATTGTGAGTTAGAGCATAATTCACCGTTTGAACTGCTTGTGTCAACTATTCTTTCAGCACAATGTACCGATGTGAGAGTTAATTCTGTTACACGAGATATGTATAAAAAATATAATACTCCTTTAGATTTTATTGAACTTGGAATTTTTGGAATAGAAGAAATTATTAAGCCTTGCGGTTTTTATAGAAATAAAGCGAAGAATATTTTAATGACATCTAAAAAAATCGTTGAGGAATTTGACGGGCAAGTTCCAAAAACGATAGAGGAGCTTATGTCACTTCCCGGTGTAGGGAAAAAGACGGCTAATGTGGTAGCGTCTACTTGTTTTGGAGTGCCGGCGATAGCGGTTGATACTCACGTATTTAGGCTTGCAAATAGAATAGGATTTGTAGATGAGAAAGATGTTTTAGAAACTGAAAAAGCTCTGCAGAAAAAAATTGAAAAAAACAGATGGACAAGAGCACATCATCTTTTAATTTTTCACGGTAGAAGAATATGTAAAGCAAGAAATCCTATTTGTGAAGAATGTAAAATTTCAAGTTATTGTAAATATTTTAAAAGGGAGAAATAAGTAATGCACTTTAGTAACAAGAGAGTGATATCAGTAGTATTAGCTGTTGTATTACTTGGAATTGCAATTATTTATTATAGTAATGAATCAAAAAGCGAAAAAATACATCGTGGTATAAAGATATCTAATATAGATGTATCAGAGCTATCAGTTGAAGATGCAATATTAAAAATTACATCAACCAAGGAAGAAGAAAATAAAGATGCTAAATTAAAATTTTCAACTGAAGAAATGAATTATTTTATACCATATAAGGACTTGGGCTACACACTTGATGTTGAAACAGCAGTTAAAGAAGCTTACTTGATAGGCAGGAGTAATTCTATAATAAAAAATTTTTTTGATATTATATACACATCGATCGTTCATAAGAATATTGAATTGTCGGAGAGCTTCAGTGTTGAAAAAGTAGATGCCACAATTAATTTTTTGGTTGAAAAGGTATATAAAAAACCTAAGAATGCTGAAATATCATATAGTGCTGAAAATGGATTCAATCTTTCTAAAGAGGAACAGGGTTCATATTTAGATTCAAAAAAATTAAAGGAATTAATATTTCATGATATTGATAAAAAAGAAGATATACAGCTTCCAATTTTAAAATCTGAACCGACTGTATATATAAAGCAGTTTGAAGGTATAGATGGACTTCTATCTGAATTTTCAACAGATTATTCAAAATCGGAAGATAACAGAAAAGATAACATTGCATTAGGTGCAAGTCACTTTAATGATTTCATATTAAAATCGGGAGAAGAGGTTTCATTTAATAATGTTGTTGGAGACATAAGTTTATTAACGGGATTTAAAGATGCGGGAATTATAATTAACGGAGAGTTTGATAGAGGTGTTGGCGGAGGAATATGTCAAGTATCAACCACATTATATAATGCACTTATAAGGGCAGATTTGGATATTGTTGAGAGATATAATCATACAAGACCTATTTCATATGTACCGCTTGGAACAGATGCGGCAGTTTCTCAAGGATATAAAGATTTAAAGTTTAGAAATAACTTAAATCATAATATATATTTCAAGGCATTTGCAGACGGCAATGAGCTTAAATTTCAAATATTCGGAAATAAAGCGGATCGAGACTATCAAGTTGAAATTGAACCTAAGTTACTTGCAGTTACTGAACCTAATGTAATTATACAGTATTCGGATGCAATAGAAGAAGGTAAAGAGGAAGTGAAAAAACCGGGTGCAAAGGGATACAGTTATGTCACTTATAAAAATATAATTAAAGATGGACAAATTGTAGAAACTCAAAAAATATCAAGCTCAAATTACATCGCACAGGATAAAGTAGTAGTAATAGGTGAAGGTGATCCTGATGTGATAAGAGAGAAAAAAGAAAGAGAAAAGAAAAATTACAATAAAGAAAAAACAAATAAAAAAACAAATAATGATTAGGAAGTAAATATGTATTTTCTATTTTCATAAAATTTGGATAGAAAGTATATTTATTACTCATAATTTAATCGGAATGATAATATAATTTATGCATACTAATAGAGATACATTTTGTATCTCTATTTTGTTGTACATTCTTGAGAATTACATAACTTAAAATAAATATACCTTTAGTAATTCAACTCTATATGATAAAATATTCTAAGCTAAAAGAGAGGTAATAATATGAAAAAACAACTTATTCTTGCAGAAAAACCGTCTGTAGGGAGAGATATTGCAAGAGTTTTAAATGTAACTAAAAAGAATAACGGATATTTTGAATCGAATAATAAGATAGTAACATGGGCACTTGGACATTTAGTGACACTTTCAACACCGGAAGAATATGATAAGAGATATGAAAAGTGGAATTTAGAAGATCTTCCGATAATTCCAAACAAAATGAAACTATCTGTAATAAAAAGTTCAAGGGCACAATTTAATGTAGTCAAAGAGCTTATCAACAGAAAAGATATTGATGAAATTGTAATAGCAACCGATGCGGGGAGAGAAGGAGAACTTGTTGCAAGGCTAATTCTCACAATGTCAGGATCTAAGAAGAATTTAAAGAGGCTTTGGATTTCTTCTGTAACTGATAAGGCGATTAAAGAAGGCTTTGCGAATTTAAAACCGGCTGAAAAATATCACAATTTATACTTGTCTGCTCTATCAAGAGCCCAAGCGGATTGGCTTGTTGGAATTAACGGATCTCGTGCATTAACGATGAAGTACAATGCAAGATTGTCATGCGGTCGAGTTCAAACTCCTACTCTTAATTTAATAAAAATGAGAGAAGATGAGATTACCTCTTTTGTCGGAAAAGATTATTTTAAACTCAAATTGATTGTAAATAAAATGACATTCAACTATATTGATGATAATAATTCAATGACAATATATGAGGAAGATAAAGTAAATAAAATATTAAATGATGTTAAAGGCGGCAGCATAAGAATTGATGATATTGAGGAAAAATTAAAGAAAAAGTATCCTAAAGAATTATATGACCTTACTAATTTACAAAGAGATGCTAATGTCAGATATGGATATTCAGCTAAGCAAACACTTGATATAATGCAAAATTTATATGAGAAACATAAAATTTTAACATATCCTCGTACGGATTCAAGGTACTTAACAGAAGATATCGTTCCTACAATTTCAGAACGTCTTAAATCTATGAATACCGGCAGTTACAGAAAATATATAAACGAAATATTAACGGGAAAAATCAATGCATCAAAAAATTTTGTAGATGATTCTAAAGTTAGTGATCACCATGCAATAATTCCTACAGAACAACCTCTTAGGATTGATGAATTAGATGACAAAGAAATAAAAATTTATGACCTTGTTGCAAAAAGATTTTTGTCGAATTTGATGAAACCATATGAATATAAAGAAATAAAAATTTATGCAAGTAGTTCAGGACATAAATTTGTTGCAAGGGGAACTATAGATATTAATCCGGGATATAAAGCTATTGACAGTTTTGAAGATGATGAAGAAGAAAATCAAAAATTATATGAAATTAAAAAAGGGGATATATTGAAGATTTCTGATATAAAAAAATCATCTCAAAAAACATCTCCTCCTGCATATTTTACGGAAGGTTCACTTCTTTTGGCTATGGAAAATCCTCAAAAATTTGTAAAAAATATAAGCTCCCAAAAAGCATCTACACTTAAAGAAACCGGAGGAATAGGAACAGTTGCAACAAGAGGAGATATAATTGAAAAGCTTTACAACACTGATTTAATTGAGAATAACGGAAATTATTTGAGAACAACATCAAAAGGAAGGCAGCTTCTTGAACTTGTACCTAATAAATTAAAGAGTCCGGAGCTAACTGCGGATTGGGAGTTGAAACTTAAGAATATTGAGTCGGGAAAACTAAAAGATGAAAATTTCTTAAAAGAGATAAAAGAATTTTCAATTGCAAATATTGAAGAAATAAAAAACAGCAATTACCAATATAAACACGAAAATCTAACAAATATAAAATGTGAATTATGCGGCAAATTAATGCTTAAAGTAAATAGAAAAGATAAAGAGCTTTTAATTTGTCAAGATACAAATTGCGGAAACAGAAAAACATTGAGTATTATAACAAATGTTAGATGCCCAAATTGCCATAAGAAACTAAAACTATTGATGGATAATAAAAATTATATTTGTGAAACTTGTGGATATAGAGAATCGAAGGACAATATGGATAAAAAATTTGCTGAAAATAAAAACAAGATGAAGAAATCTGAAGTTAAGAGATATTTAAGTAAACAGTCGGATGATGAAATTAATAATTCACTGGCAGCAAAGCTTAGCGGTTTGAAATTTGGTGAGAAGTAATGAACGTGTTTAAAAGAAAAGAGAATAGAGAAAAAAGCATATATGATGAGATTTTAGATTTTGAGGAAAGCGGACAAAAAGGAAGTATATGTTTAAATTCTTATTTTGTAGAGAAATCGTCAGATTTCAGTATTGATGAACTAAAGACAGCATTACTTGATTATTATGAGAGAGAAAATAAAGCGGTAGAAAAATTCTGTAACTATTTTCAATATCATAGAGCGGAAGATATAATTAGAAAATTCGAGAATTATATTTTTTCTATGGAAGTTTTTAATGAACAAAAACTTGTGGGAATGTCAATTTTACTTATGAGAGATACAAGATCCATAGAAGCTATGAAGTTTGGGATAATGCTATCAGAGTTTTATTCTCTTGAAAATGTTAGAGCTGCAATAAAAATAATAACAGATTTAGGTGCATATGAGGAATTTACGGAAATTAGTCTTAAAGCATTAAAACAAGTAAATTTTTATCCTGTTTTAAGAGATAATATACAAAGACGCGGTAATGAAAAAGTAAAAGAAATTGTGAGGAATATGGAATGAAACTTGGAAGATGTGAACTTGAAGTAAAAAAAGTATTGAAGAAAGAAATTATTCTTACGAATGGTAAAGAAGATATAAAGTTAAAAGAGTTTGATGACAAGTTGAAAGTCGGAGAAAAATTAAACGTATTTATATATGACAGTTCAAAGGATAATAGAGTAGCGACAATTCAAAAAACATTGTTAGATGTGGGAGAAGTTGCAAAATTAAAAATTGCAGACAAGACAAAATTT
>NZ_GL349423.1:63880-70375 GCF_000090945.1 Peptoniphilus sp. oral taxon 386 str. F0131
GTAAAAGAAATTGTGAGGAATATGGAATGAAACTTGGAAGATGTGAACTTGAAGTAAAAAAAGTATTGAAGAAAGAAATTATTCTTACGAATGGTAAAGAAGATATAAAGTTAAAAGAGTTTGATGACAAGTTGAAAGTCGGAGAAAAATTAAACGTATTTATATATGACAGTTCAAAGGATAATAGAGTAGCGACAATTCAAAAAACATTGTTAGATGTGGGAGAAGTTGCAAAATTAAAAATTGCAGACAAGACAAAATTTGGCTATTTTGTGGATATTGGTCTTGATAAAGATATATTTTTGCCATATCAGGAAACTATAGGCAGAGTTGATATACATCAATCATACTTGATGCAGTTATACATTGACAGATCCGACAGATTATGTGTAACAATGAAAATAAAAGATAAACTCTCAATGAATGATGAATTTAAGGTAAATGACATAGTTAAGGGAACTATTTATGAAATAGACTCAAAAGGAGCTCATGTTGCAATAAATGATAAATATGACGGAATGATTTTGAAAGAAGAGCTTAAGGGAATATACCGAGTTGGAGAAGAAGTTGAAACCAGAATCCAAAGAATATTAAAAGACGGTAGAATAACTTTGACACTTAGACAAAAAGCTTATAAGCAAATGCACTATGATGCAGAAATGCTACTTGAGCTCATTGAAGATAACGGAGGAGTTTTAAATCTTGGAGATAAGTCGGATCCGGAGCTTATAAAAGAAGTAACAGGACTTACAAAATCTGCATTTAAAAGAGCTGAGGGCTCATTATATAAAGATAAATTAGTTGAACTGTATCCTGAAAAAATTGTGCTGAAGGTAAATAAATAAAATGGAATTTTTAATAAGAGATTTTGACTTTAAAGGCAGAGGATTTGCAAAATATAATGAAAAAGCGGTGTTTTTGGACGGAGGAGTAATAGGAGATAAAGTACTTGCAGAGATAGTTGAAGACAAGAAAAAATACTCTATAGCAAAAATATCAAAGATACTTGAACCTTCGCCATACAGAGTCAAATCAAAATGTCCATATATAAGAAAATGTGGCGGCTGTGACTTTTTAGAATATGACTATGAAAAACAACTGGAATGGAAAAAAGAAAAAGTTAATAATGATATGCTTCGAATTGGAAATATAGAATGTAAAGTGGAAAATACTATTGGAATGCAATATCCATATTACTATAGAAATAATATTCAGTTAAAAGTGGTAGATGGTAAAATAGGATATTTTTCTAAAAATTCGAAAGATTTAATTTCAATTAAACATTGCTTAATTGCAGGAAAAGAGATAAATAGAGCAATAGAAATTTTAAAAAATTGGAAGGGTTTAAACAGCGTTGACAGTATAATTATAAGACAAAATAAACTTGGAGAATTATTTATAGTTCTCGTTACAAAGTCCGAAATAAAGAAAGTAAATCAACTTCTATCAGAACTGCTTGAACTTAAAATTTGCGGAATATTTGAAAATAAAAATACATTGAATAAATTCAGATTTGGCAGAGAATTTAAGAAGTTATATGGTGAAGACTATTTAACAGATGAGCTTTGCGGTTTTAAATTCAAGCTTTCTCCCGTTTCATTTTTTCAAGTAAATACAACTCAAACAGAAAAGCTATATCAAGAAGCAATTGATTATCTTGAAATTAATAAGCAAGATATAATTTTTGACTTATACTGTGGAATAGGAACAATATCGCTATTTGCAGCAAGAAATGCCAAGAAAGTTATTGGTGTAGAGATAGTTGAAAATGCAATTGAAGATGCAAGGAAAAATGCAGAATTTAATTCGGTAGATAATGTGAGATTTATATGCGGGAAATCTGAAGAAATACTTGAAAAGTTGTTGGATGAAGAAAAAATAATACCGAATAAAATAATATTGGATCCGCCTCGAGCAGGATTAGATGAAAAATTAATAAAAAAACTACTTGAAATTATGCCGGAGAAAATATCATATATATCCTGTAATTCATCAACGCAAGCACGAGATTTGAAACTATTAAAAGAAAAATATAAAATAGAAAAAATTCAGCCTGTTGATATGTTTTGCAATAGCGTTCATGTTGAGACGGTTGTCTATCTTTCCAAACTTAAATCTGATGAACATGTCAAGGTTGAGGTGAATATGAGCGAGTTCGAGCCGACAGGCTCAGAACGGCGTAAATTTGGGACTTACGAGGAAATCAAGAAGTATATCTTGGACAAGTACGGCTTCAAAGTTCCCACGCTCTATATTTCTCAAATCAAGCAAAAGTGCGGACTTGAGCTTGGAGAAAATTACAGTAAATCCAAGAAAGACAACAACAAAGTGCCGGAGTGTCCGAAAGAAAAAGAAGAGGTTATCATGGATGTACTGAAGCATTTTGGGATGATAGTGCAGGAGGGATAAGAAAATGACTAAGATGGAAAATGTCTAACTGACAGTATTGTGTCTCATCAGGGATGGAGACAGGATGTTTCTTCAGAATAGAGTGAAAAATGACTAGCAGGGATATACGCTCTCAGGCGGTCATGTGGAATCGAGAGAATCTTTCGTTGATGTGGTAGTGAAATAAAAGAAGAAACAGGGTTGGATATCAAGAATCCGCGTTTTGTAGGTGTGAAGCAATTTCCAATCAATGAGGGTGAATATGTTGTTCTTCATCTGGTCGATGGTCGTACATGGACAGTTTCAATTAAACGAGGAATTGACAGATGTTCTTATGTATTACAATGATGTGTTGCTTTGTTATGGAATATCAGTAGAAGAACTAAAAGGGTCATACACTAGTAAGTTTGAAAAGAATATGAAACGTTGGTAAACATAATATTCATGAGGAGAGTATCAAATTAGACACAGCAACAGACGTCACTTGCGGGTTTCGTGTCATAATAATGACACAGGCAAATAGTCGAGTAAATACAAGGGTTTTAGAGCTTCTACCAAAGTTTAAAATCAAAAAAATGAATCGTTGGTGTGCTGTTTAGAGCAGTTATTACGAAAATAAGTGTTGTAGACAGTACATCAGCATAAAGGAGGAACTCACATGTCTAAGGTGAAAAAAGACACGATTGAAGCAAAAGGTTTTGCTATTCAAATTTATACTGAAGACTTTAAAAATGACTATATAAGTTTAACGGATATTGCAAGATACAAAAATGTGCATGAACCTAAAGATGTTGTTAAAAACTGGCTAAGAGTAAGAGATACAATTGAATTCCTTGGTCTCTGGGAGACTATTCACAATCCTAATTTTAAAGGGGTCGAATTCGACTCCTTTAGAAAGGAAGCAGGAACAAATGCATTCACATTATCGCCTCAAAGATGGATTGAAAATACAAATGCGATCGGTATTGTTTCTAAATCTGGGAGAGGCGGAGGAACGTTCGCTCATCCTGATATAGCAATGGAATTTGCTTCATGGATTTCAGCAGAGTTTAAGCTCTATTTAATCCAAGATTACAAAAGGCTTAAGTCAGATGAAAATTCTAAGCTATCATTATGTTGGAATTTGAATAGAGAAATTTCTAAGATTAACTATAAAATCCATACATATGCAATCAAAGAATATCTATTAAAGGATCTTACCAACGAACAGTTATCCTATAAATATGCAAGTGAAGCAGATATGCTCAATGTTGCCTTATTTAACAAGCGAGCAAAACAGTGGCGTGAAGAAAATCCAGATTTGAAAGGCAATATGAGAGATTATGCAAGTCTGAATGAGTTACTGGTGCTTGCCAATATGGAAAGTTATAATGCAATTCTTATTGGAAAAGGTATGGAACAAAAAGAAAGAATGATAGAACTTAGAAAGCTTGCGAGAACTCAAATTGTGTCCTTGGAAAAATTAAATAAGAAATCAATAAAAAAACTGGAGTATTTCGATGATGAAAAAAACAAATGAAAAAAAAATAGCGAATAAATGTCAAATTTTTACTCCCACAAATTATGTTAAAGAGTTACTGGACTCTGTTGGTTATCATAAAAATATAGTAAATAAAACAATATTAGAAAATTCTTGTGGTGATGGCAATATACTTGTTGAAATAGTTAATAGGTACATTGAAGAAGCAATAGAACTTAAATTTTCTAATAAAAAAATAAAAAAAGGTTTAGAAAACAATATTTTTGGATTTGAAATTGACAAAAATCAATTTGAAAAGTGTATTTGTAACTTGAATTTACTTGTAAAAAAAAATGGGATACAGGATGTTGAATGGAAAATCTATAATGAAGATTATTTAAAAAGTGAGGTAAATATACAATTTGATTTTATAGTGGGTAATCCTCCATATATAACTTACAGTAATTTATCTCAAGAGGAAAGAACATTTATTAAGGATAAATATGAAACTTGCAGACAAGGAAAATTTGATTATTGCTATGCATTTATAGAACATAGTATTAAGTCATTATCAAGTGAAGGAAAAATGTCTTATTTAATACCTAGTAGTATTTTTAAAACTGTTTTTGGAAATAAGCTTAGAGAATTTATGGTTCAGTATATTGTTGAAATAAAAGATTATACAAAAGAAAAAATATTCGATAATGCGTTGGTAAAGTCAGCAATTATAATAGTAGATAAAAAGGATTGTAGTGAAAAAATCAAATATATAAATATGAGTAATGATAGTGGGTTATATATTTGTAAAAAAACAATTAGAAAGAAATGGGTTTTTTCTAATGAATTTAACATTGGTAAGAAACGGTTTGGAGATTATTTCAAAGTATCTCACGTGGTAGCAACCTTGTTGAATAAAGCGTATGTAATTAATGAAGATATGTACGATGAGGTAGATGAATACTATAAGGTTGGAAAATTTATGATCGAAAAGGATGCAATTATGCCAACTGCAACACCAAGAAATATGAGATATGGTAAAGAGGAAAAAATTATTTTTCCTTATAAGTATATTAATAATCAATTAATAAAATATACAGAAAAAGAATTTAAAAACTTATATCCTGGGGCTTTTTCTTACTTAACAAAATTCAAAGAAGACTTAATAAAAAGGAAATCAGATAAAAAATCAAAGTGGTTTGAGTACGGAAGAACGCAAGCACTTTTAGGAATTAAGTGTGAAAAATTACTTATATCAACTATCATTACAGATAAAGTCGCTGTATATAGACTAGATGAGGCATGTATTCCATATGCAGGGATGTACATTTCTTTGAGAGATGAACATCAGGAATATAATTTGGGTTTTGCAAAAGAAATTCTTGAAAGTGAAAATTTTATGGAATATGTAAAGAAAGTGGGGATAAATATTAGCGGAAGTTCATTGAGAATTACATCAAAGGATATTGAAGAATTTAATTTTTAACGGAGGAAGTATGGAATATCTTAAATACAGTATTGAAGATAGTACAATTGCAGAACTTTTAGGTGTACAAAACTTTTCCAATGATGAGGCTGCAGTTTTAGAATTAGTTAAAAATGCATATGATGTGGGGGCGTCGGTTGTCAAATTAGAATTTGTAGATAAAACAACTCTGAAAATAATTGATGATGGAGATGGTATGGATTCAGAGGATATAAAGAAACACTGGATGCATATTGGGAAAAGCAATAAAGGATATAATTTTATTGATACGAATAATAATGTTAGGGTGCAAGCCGGAGCTAAAGGAGTAGGTAGGTTTGCCCTATCAAGATTAGGCAAGAATATACAATTATATAGTAAAAAAGAACAAAAAGATGGAATTGTTTGGAAAACAGATTGGAATAAATCTACCTTAGATTTAGATTCTAGCATAGATAATAAAGGCACTTGTATAGTAATAAACAATCTTAGAGAAAAATGGACTCCTAAGAGGATTGAAAAATTAAATGAGTACTTAGAGAAAACGTATAATGATACAGCTATGAAGATACGAATTATAGCTAATGAATATGATAAATTTGTGAAGTTGCATTTTCCAAAACCTGAACCGGGGAAAAATTGCAGAGCGAATATTATCCTCAAACATAATAAAGGAATGTTATATGTGTCTGTATTTTCAGACGAATTTTCTAATGATGCTATTAAATATTGTCCGGAAGTAGATATAAAAACATATAATAGTGAAATCAACATTTTAGATGAATTTGAAGGTAATGAAATTTATGAGAGGGGACGCAAAGAATTATCTTCTGAATTAGATAAACTTGGAGAGTTTTCTGCAAACCTATTTTTCAATCTTAATGTAACAAAGCATGACAAAGAAAAATTTCTATATAAGTATCTAAGTACAGATGAAAGTGTCGATAGTGGTGTGATTCTTTATAGAAATGCTTTTAGCATATCATCGTTTGAAGGAGAAAAAGATTGGCTGGGTTTAGGAAAAAGATCAAGAAAATCCCCCGCAGCTGCGTCGCATCCTACAGGTGCTTGGCGAGTTAGAGAAAATCAAGTATCGGGTTATGTATTGATTGATAAGCAACAAAATATAGTATTGCAAGATCTTATGAATAGACAAGGATTGGATGAAAATATATCCTATCAATTA
>NZ_GL349423.1:70584-90404 GCF_000090945.1 Peptoniphilus sp. oral taxon 386 str. F0131
CTAAGTACAGATGAAAGTGTCGATAGTGGTGTGATTCTTTATAGAAATGCTTTTAGCATATCATCGTTTGAAGGAGAAAAAGATTGGCTGGGTTTAGGAAAAAGATCAAGAAAATCCCCCGCAGCTGCGTCGCATCCTACAGGTGCTTGGCGAGTTAGAGAAAATCAAGTATCGGGTTATGTATTGATTGATAAGCAACAAAATATAGTATTGCAAGATCTTATGAATAGACAAGGATTGGATGAAAATATATCCTATCAATTATTTGTACAAATTATATTAACTGGAATTAAAGAATTTGAAAGGTACAGACAAAAAATAATTCGAAAAATAAACGAAAAAAATAAAAATGAAGAAGAGTGTACGATAAAGATATCAGATGAAATAGTAAAAAATCCTAAAAGGATAGAGAACTTAAATACAAGTGAAAAAAATAAGCTTATTAATGAAATTAAATTATTTAAACAAGATAGTAAAAAATTCAAACAAGAGAAGGCAAATGTAGAAGCAAGATACAAATATGATGTTAGAATTTTAAATGCTTTAGCAACATCTGGAATGAAGGCTACATCTATAGCGCATGAGATAAATAACGATAGAAATCAAATGGAACCATCCTATGATGATATTATCACTGCTTTAAAAAAATATTGTGTATGGGATATTGTTAATAGTCCAGAGAATAGAAAAATTGCATGTGAAGACATACCGGGTTTATTAGAAAATAACCATAGGGCAGTAAAAAAATACTTAGCTTTATTGATGCAATTTTAGAAAAAGTAGAAAAGAAACAATTTTTCGCAGAGCATTTGAATATAAACGAAATTGTAAATTCGATATTAGAAGGTTGGAAAAAAGATTATTCTTGGTTGAATGTAGAAATTTGTATAGATGATAAAGTTGAATTTAATATATCAAAAGATACGTTCTATACTATATTTGATAATTTAATATTAAACAGTGTTCAACAAAACATCGAAACTAATGAATTAAAAATAAAAATTGCAATAAGTAGGAATAATAACAAGCTGAGAATATCATATTCTGATAATGGAAAGGGATTGCAAAAAAAATATTTAGATAACCCAAGAATTATTTTAGAACCACATGAAACAAGTAGAACCAATGGGCATGGTCTCGGGATGTGGATAATTAATAATACAATTAATTTACAAAAAGGAGAAGTTCTTTCTATTTCAGGAGAGAATGGATTTGAATTTATTTTTGAAATGGAGGAAACGATTTAAAATGGAATTAATAACTATGCTTTATGTAGATGATAAAATTGATTTGTATGTTTCGAAATATTTAAATTCATATTCAAATGATAAGGCTGAATATAAATATTCAGAATTGAAATTTGAAAATAAATATTCCTATGAAGACTTACTTGAGAATAATGAAATTCAAAAAGCTGATATATTGTTTTTGGATTCAATGCTTTTTGAAAATGGAAATGTACAAGATAATAAAATTTCTGGTGAAGAGCTTGGCTTAATAATTAAAAAAATTTTTCCGTTTAAAGAAATAATAGTAATTACTCAATACCAAGACAAGATGGAATATAGTACATTAAAAAAATATAATTCTAATACGTATCATTGTGATGAGGATTCATTTTTTCAAGATAACTGGAATAAAGAAATAGTTAATGCTACGAAAAATATCATTTTAAATAGGAATATTTTAAAAAATATTTCTTCAAAAAGATATGTTGAAAAATACCTATTTGAAAAAATGGAGAATTCTATTAATGGATTATCAAATTACGATAATTTAACAAAGGCTGATATAGATAGTCTTATTAAGGCTTTTGAAGAAATGAGAAAATTATATGAAGAATGATTATAGAAATACGATATATTGGGTTTCAAAAAAAAATATTGTGTCTGAAAAAGACGCTTTAGAAAAGAAAATAAAAGCTGAACATTCTCGAACTAAAATAATATATAATCAAATAAATAAAAAAGATAGTGTTTATAATAAGTTGTTTAGAAACATATACAGCGATAAATGTTCATATTGTGGAATAACAACGGATGTAGTAAGTTCTGAATTATTTGAAATCGATCATTTTTTATGTGAATCATCATTTAATGGAGATTCTATAAATGCAGGTAAAATAAAAAATTTAGTGCTTTCGTGTAAAAAATGTAACAGAGCAAAGAAAGATTTTATATGGGATGAAGTATATTCTTCGAAATTTAATGTTGATGATGGAAGTATAACAGAATTATTTTATAGAGATAAGAACTACTATATAAAAGTGGAGAATAAATTTATTACAGATAAAACTATTTGTGAATTCTATAGAAAGTTGAAATTGGACGAAGAAATTAGGAGATTAGATTTTTTGCTCATGAATATGTATGGCTTCTCTAAAAAACATTCTAGTGATAGAATATCTGAAAAAATATCAAAATACATTGTTCTTTTGCAACAAAAAAGAAATGAGTTGTAGTTGATGTATCATGTGGTAGTGGTTCCCTATTAATAAATATTGAGAAAGCAATGAGTAAAATATAATATTATATGTTATGATATAATCAAAAGTAAATATGGAGATTCAATATGAGGGTTAAAAAATTTTTATTATTTTTACTTGCAGTGTTGTTAATTTTAACGTCTTGTAATAATCATAATTCTTCAGATGTTAATAATGATGAAGTCGAAATGGAAAAAGAACAAAGTACAGCTATTGAAAAAGAAGGAATAAGATATAGTTGGGCTAATATGAGCATAGATAATCATGACTTAAACTTAACTGAAGAACAAAAGACAGTGCTCAAATATTTTGACAGAGATTATTTTTATGTATATCATGATGAATATGAAAATTTACAGAGATATCCAAAAGCATATAGAGGAGCTCAGATATCTCTTGGTGGGAAAGTAATAAAAATGATTTCGTCAACTGATGATAAGTTTACGGCTATTTTACAAATGATTAATACGTTTACTGACTATGAAGATATGGATATATACCCATCACCTGAAGATAATCTAATTTTTATTAGAGGTAAACAAACGGACAGGAGAATAATTGAGGGCGATATCATTGATGTAAGAGGAAGATATAAAGATGTTGAAGAGGTAACTGTTGATGGGAAAAGTAAAATTATACCATCTATTGATGTTTTCTCTCATAACTACTCAGCACCTAATTTTATTGAGCCAGCTGAATTATATACTTTTGAAGAAGTTGAAAAGGTAGCTAAAATAATCTTTGGCAACGATATAAAAATGAGTTCTCCAGATTATGGAAAACTTAGAGAAGAATATGGGACATCTGGATTGTATTCAAGGTTCTATAAGATTAGTTTGGATAATAGTGTTAACAGGAATTTTAGTAATTTTAATATATATACCACTACTCCTTTAATTCTTGATGGAACATTTGATTTTTTTGCGGATCAATATAAAGAAATAATTGTAGCGCCTGATTTTGAGCATTTTATTTTGTTATTTTATGATATGAATACACAAAAAGGTTATGTTGAGTATTATGACAAAGGTTATACTAAAATATGGTCAAAGGAATTTAATAATATACAAAGCTTACCATATGATGCCACAGTAAATGATTTTTATATGGTTGCAGATAATGATCTTTATATACTTGACACATCAACAGGAGAGGAAAAAATTGATCCTGTTTTTGTTGGGCAGAAATTAAAAGTCAACATGTTGTCTGATAGCTGTCTTTTAATAGGTCCTGGTACGAAAGATAATGTAATGAAAGTATCAAAAAACGGGGATATTATTTGGAAAGCGAGCTTAAATATGAATATTGGCAGGGCTGAGTCTATTCAAATCGTTGATGGTAATATAGTTATAGATGTAGCTGAGAATACAATTGATGAAAAAGCAGGTATAGCTGTTTTAAATAAGGATGGAAACATTTTATTAGAAACTTATAAAAATTAAAGAGAAGAGAATGTATACACACTATCAATGCAGATACTCTTTTATTTTCTGTACAAATGAATTACTATTTAATATGTCAGTCTTTTTAATTATCATAAAAATCAAACACAAACAGTACAAAAACAAACTATAATAAATACAATAGGTTACAAATAATGTGGAAGATGTAAGTCATAAATAAAACATTAGCATCTACAAAAGTAGATGCTATTTTTACGCCTAAAACTAGGAGGTGGTAATATAAGCATTTTAAACTTAATTTTTAAATCAAGAGATAAACCAAGAGACGGGGAGAGAATATCTTCATCGTCTTTTTTATTTAGAAGAACAAGTGTAAGTAGGGATACGAATTTAGTGCTATGCAAATGACAGCAGTTTATTCATGTGAGAGTTCTTGCTGAGACATTAGCTGGACTTCCTTTACATTTATATAAACGATGCAATGCTAACTCTAAGGAAAAAGCAAAAGAATATGTACTATATTTTCTTTTAAATGACGAACCAAATACAGAGATGATATCATTTGTATTTAGAGAAACACTAATAACTCATTTTTTATTACGGGGTAATGCTTATGGACAGATAATTTGTAATGGAAGAAATGAGGTTGTAGGTTTATACCCACTTATTCCGAATAAGATGATAGGGCGATTAGATGTGGTAATTATACAAGTGAGTTTGTTTATGATGATATGGGTATAATTAAAATGTAAACCTTAAAACAAAAATTTAAAATTAGTATCTTTGTGGCATAAATAATAGTTTATGTAGGCACAAAATTAAAGGAGTGAAGTTATGAATATTAATATATGGAGATTACATACAAATACCGACAATCAAACAAACTATAGTATTTCAGATTATTGTATTGAAAATAATATTTTAGCATTAGGATGGAGTTTAAATGACGATCATTTAAAAGGCAAAGGCTCTATAGATAAACTAATTAAAGAGCGACAACTTATTGGTAGGGGTACAGAAGAAGAAAGCTTTAACAAATATGTAAATTTTGTTAAAAATAACGAGATATATGAAAATATTAATAATATTAATCGTTTAAAAAAAGACATAAAGCCATATGATTTGGTTTGGATGAGAAAAGGTGGTATTTATTGGCTAGGATTAGTTGGAGAAAATAGCAGGTATTTATTTAATTCTTCAGAAGAATCCTTAGAAATGGATGCTTCAAATCAAAGAACCGACATAAAGTGGTTTGAAATTGGTGGAGAGTCTGATGTTGCAGGAGCTATAACTACTTCTTTTATAAGAGGCAATACCTTGCAAAGAATAAAACAAAATGGGATAATAGAATTTTCTAAGTATCTCATCAATGTTTTACATGAACCTATTTACGAAATAGAAAAACTAGATAAGAGTCCAAGAGTTTTATTTAATTTAATATCACCAAATGACTGCGAAGATTTAGTTTGTATATGGCTATACAAGAAATATGGGTATTTTACTATTCCATCCACTTGTAAGAAATCTACACAACTATATGAATGCGTATTAATTAATCCAGAAAATACAGATAAAAAAGAGGTCTATATCCAAGTAAAAAAAGGATCTGTTGATTTAGATTGCTCAGATTACAACAATCTAAATGGAGAAATTTGGTTATTTACTACAAATGGAAAGATTATAGGTCAAAAACGTGAAAATATGAATACAATTGATGCAGAGACAATTTATGAATTTGCAATGAATTGCAAAAACGATAATTTACTTCCAAGTAAAATAATAAAATGGAGAAACTTATTAGAGGGTAATTTAAAATTATAGAATAAAAGAGAATTATTATTGAAGAGCATCTACGATTGCAGGTGCTTTTATTTTACACAAATTTAGGAGGTGCAATATAGGACTTTTAGAAAAGTGATTCACCCATAAGGGTACAGGCAAATCAAGGTATATCTAAAGACGGGGAGAGAATTTTTCATCTTCGCTTTCTATTAATGGCTATGAGAATATAATAAATTTAATCTTTAAAGAAAATTACATAGAAAAGTATGAGGATAAAGTATTAAAGTTATTATAAAGAGATGTAGAAAATTAGAAATACAATTACAAATAAAAAATTTCTGTATAACTTAAGTTAAAAACATTTTAGCAAAAGATGAAAATAAACTATATTATAATAAAAAAATAAAATTATAAAATTATTATTGATTTTTACTGTAAATATGTTAAAATATAATTGTTAAAATAATAACGAATATAGAAAGGGGTAATATGAATGGCACGTTTTACTTTACCAAGAGATTTATATCATGGAAAGGGTTCTTTAGAAGCACTTAAGACTTTTGAAGGTAAGAGAGCAATGATCTTTGTAGGTGGGGGCTCTATGAAGAGATTTGGATTTTTAGACAAAGCAGAGGGGTACTTGAAAGAAGCAGGTATGGAGGTTGAAATTTTTGAGGGCATTGAACCTGATCCATCTGTAGAAACAGTTATGCGAGGAGCAGAAGCGATGTCTAAATTCAAGCCTGACTGGATAGTAGCTATTGGCGGTGGTTCTCCTATTGATGCTGCAAAGGCTATGTGGATTAAATATGAGTATCCTGAGTGTACATTTGAAGATATGTGTAAGGTATTCGGATTACCTAAACTTCGCACTAAAGCTCATTTTTGTGCAGTATCTTCTACTTCAGGAACAGCTACGGAAGTAACAGCATTTTCAATTATTACAAATTATGAAAATGGCGTAAAATATCCTATAGCTGATTTTGAAATTACACCTGATGTAGCTATTGTTGATCCGGAATTAGCAGAAACTATGCCTAAAAAACTTGTTGCACATACAGGAATGGATGCATTTACACATGCCGTTGAGTCTTATGTATCTACAGCAAATTGTGATTATACAGATCCGTTGGCAATTCATGCTATTGAAATGATTCAGGAAAATCTTGAGGGTTCATATAATGAAGATATGGAAAAGAGACATGCAATGCATAATGCACAATGTCTTGCAGGTATGGCATTTTCAAATGCTCTTCTTGGAATTGTTCACTCTATGGCACATAAAACAGGTGCTGCATTTAGTGATTATGGTGCACATATAATTCATGGCGCTGCAAATGCTATGTATCTTCCAAAAGTTATCGCATTTAATGCAAAAGATGAAACAGCTAAAAAACGTTACGGTGTAATTGCTGATTATATGAAATTAGGTGGAAATACAGATGATGAGAAAGTTGCTTTATTGATTGAATATTGTCGCAATATGAATGATAAGCTTAATATTCCTCATTGTATTAAAAATTATGGTGCAGATAGTTACCCTGTAGAGCAAGGATTTGTTCCTGAAAATGTATTTTTAGAAAGACTTCCTGAAATTGCAAAACTTGCTATTGAAGATGCTTGTACAGGTTCTAATCCAAGAATTCCAACTCAAGAGGAAATGGAAAAATTGCTTAAGGCAGCATATTATGATACAGAAGTAGATTTTTAAATTATTTAATTTCGTTAAATAGAAATTGTAAACAAAAATTGAACCTCTGTCAGTAAGTTTTTATCTACTGACAGAGGTTCAATTTTTGTTTTTGCTTTTTACATTTTATTAAGTGCATTTTTTACTTTAGGAGCAATTATTACAACGGCAATGGTTTTAATAAGAGCTCCGGGGATAAATGGAATTAGTCCCCAACTTAATAGGGTGTAAAGACTATCAGGCGCTTTACCCAATGAATTTAATATAACATACATATATGGAAGACCGATTGCATAGAAAATAACTTGTCCAATTAAAAGGGAGATGAGAAGTTTTTTTCTATCTGTTGTATTTTTTACGATTGAACTTATTACATAAGCTCCTATTGCAAAGCCTATTATAAATCCAAAACTTGGTGTAAATACTGTTCCAAATCCTCCATTAAATCCTGCAAAAACCGGTAATCCGATAAGTCCCAAGAGTATGTATATAAATACAGATAAAAATGCTTCAACAGGTGTAAGCAATACTCCGGCCATCATTACAAAAAATGTTTGCAATGTGATTGGAACCGGGTTCATGGGAATCGTTATTGCAGATCCCACACAGATAAGTGCTGTTAAAAGTGCAATTTTTGTTAAACTTTTTGTCTTATTTTTCATAAATAGCCTCCTAAATAATTAATTGTAATTATAAAATCAGTTAACAAATATGTCAAATTGTCAACATTGTTTACTAAAATTTATAAATTTTTAGAATGTCTTGAAAAAAACATATCAAATGTATATACTATAAAAAAATAAACTGTTATATAGAGGTTAAGAAATTATATGTTATTAGTTATTGATGTAGGAAATACTACAATAGTTTTTGGAGTGTATAAAAATGATGAATTGGTGCATGATTTTAGAATATCCACTGTAAAAACAAGAACATCTGATGAGTATGGTATGTTATTTTACAATACGCTTGCTCATGCAAACATAGAGATTAATGATATAGATGATGTAATAATTTCATCTGTAGTTCCAAATATTATGCATTCGTTACCGAGCATGATTATTAAGTATTTTAATAAAAAGCCAATTGTTATAGATCAAAGTTTAAAATTTGATTTAAATATTAAATATGATAATCCTAAAGAAGTCGGAGCGGATAGAGTTGTAAATGCAGTAGCTGCTGTAAAAAAATATGGCGGACCATGTATAATAGTTGACATTGGAACTGCAATGACATTTTGTGTAATTGATGAAAATAAAAATTATCTTGGGGGATTAATACTTCCGGGAATAGGAATTTCTGCAGAAGCATTGTTTATGAGAACATCAAAGCTTCCGAAAATTGAGATAGTAAAACCTGATTCGGTTATTGGTACTAATACTGTAAGTTCTATGCAGTCAGGGTTGTATTATGGATTTGCATCAATGATTGATGGAATAATAGATAAGATTGTTTTAGAGCTTGGAATGGATATAGAAAATATAAATTTAATTTCAACTGGAGGGTTTGCATCATTACTTACATCCGATTCAAAATATAATATAAAAATTGATAAGTTTCTTACTCTATATGGGTTAAAAGTTATTTATGATATGAATAAGGAAGATTTAATTGAAGAAAAAAATTGATGGAGCTATTTTATCACCTCTTGCGGGATATACAGACATTGCTTTTAGAGAAATATGTTCTCAAAAAAATGCCTATATGACAGTAACGGAAATGATAAGTGCAAAAGCTTTATATTATGGAGATAAAAAAACTAATGAATTATTAAAAGTTTCACCATTTGAGAAAAATGTGGCTGTTCAAATTTTTGGAGATGATCCGGATATAATGGGATATGTTGTAAAGAACAGCTTAAATTCTTTAAATTTTTCATGCATAGATATAAATATGGGGTGTCCGGCTCCTAAAATTGTAAAGAATAATAACGGTTCCGCATTACTTGATCAGCCTAATCTTGCATACAGTATTATAAGGAGTGTTGTAGAAAATTCAAATGTTCCTGTTTCTGTAAAAATAAGAAAGGGAATAAGGAATACAAATTCTATGGAAGTTGCAAGACTTGCACAAAAAGCCGGAGCTTCATTTATAACGGTTCATGGAAGAACGAGAGAAGAATATTATTCAGGACTTTCGGATTGGAATTATATAAAATCTGTTGTAGATGAACTTACAATTCCTGTAATTGGAAATGGAGATGTTCAAAGTTATGAAGATGCAATGGAAAAAATAAAATTTTCAGGAGTAAGTGGAGTTAGTATTGGAAGGGGAGCAATAGGAAATCCATTTATATTTGATGAGATTTATAAAAAATCAATTGGATGTAACTATGAAAAGCCGACTGATTTAGAAAAAATAGAGATGGCATTGAGTCATCTTAAGTCAAATTGTGCATATAAGGGTGAAAAAATAGGTATACTTGAAATGCGAAAACATTTTGTAGGATATTTTAAAGGCATGAAAGGTTCGAAAGAGTTAAGGGACAAAATAAATAAAATTAATAATTTGGAAGAAATAGAAGAAATAATATGTAAATATATGCAGCAATAAAGGCCTTTACTTGACAAAGACCTTTATTTTTACTATAATTAGTGAGACTTTTAAGTAAGTAACTTGTAAGGGCGTGTTGCGCCTTATTTTTTATATAAGGAGAGATAAATTTGGTAGAAAAAGATATATTTTTCACTGCGGAAGGTTTGGAAAAAATTGAATCTGAAATAGAATATTTAAAAACAGTTAGAAGAAAAGAGGTTTCAGAGAGAATAAAAGTCGCACTTGGGTACGGAGATTTATCTGAAAATTCAGAATATGATGAAGCAAAAAATGAACAAGCTCAAGTTGAGGAGAGAATTGTAAAACTTGAAACTATGGTCAGAAATGCAAAGGTAATAAGTGAAACAGATTTAAATACTGATGTGGTAAATATAGGTTCAACAGTTAAAGTAAAAGATTTATCTGATGGAGAAGAAGAAGAATTTTTAATAGTAGGTTCTGCGGAGGCGGATCCTCTTGAAGGAAGAATTTCAAATGAAAGTCCTGTAGGTGGAAAGCTTATAGGTTTAAAAATAGGCGAGGTTGCAGAAGTTGAAGTGCCTGATGGAATTATAAAGTATGAAGTAGTAGGGATATCTTTATAGGAGGATAAAATGCAAAAGTCTGAAGAAAAAAAATTAAATGAAATGCTTGTTTTGAGAAGAGAAAAGTTGAATGAACTTAGAGAATCAGGTAAAGATCCGTTTAAAGTTGCAAGATATGATGTTACTAATTATTCAAAAGAAATAAAGGATAATTTTGATGTATTTGAAGGGAAAAAAGTTTCAATAGCAGGTCGTATAATGAGTAAGAGACGTCATGGAAAAATTGCATTTTTAGATGTTCAAGATAAGCTTGGAAGAATACAAATATTTGCAAGAAAAGACGTACTTCTTGACAATTATGAAGATATCAAGGGATATGATATGGGAGATATAATTGGTGTAGAGGGGGAAGTATTTAAAACGGAAGCCGGAGAAATTTCGGTAAGGGCTGAAAGTACACTTCTTCTTTCAAAATCACTACAAATATTACCTGAAAAATTTCATGGATTAAAAGACCCTGATCTTAGATACAGACAAAGATATGTAGATTTAATTGTGAATCCGGAAATAAAAGATGTATTTATTAAGAGAACTAAGATTTTAAAATCAATTAGAAATTATCTTGACAGCAGAGACTTTTTAGAAGTAGAAACTCCAATTCTTGCTACAGTGGCAGGTGGAGCGAATGCAAGACCATTTTTAACTCATCACAATACTCTTGATATGGATATGCAAATGAGAATTGCAAATGAGTTATTTCTAAAGAGATTAATAGTTGGCGGAATGGATAGAGTATATGAAATGGGTAAGATGTTTAGAAATGAGGGAATGGATACAAGACATAATCCTGAATTTACTAACATTGAGGTATATCAAGCATATGCTGACTATGAAGATATGATGCGACTTACAGAGGGTATTTTTGAAAATGCCGCAATGGAAGTTTATGGTACTACAAAGATCACATATCAAGGAACAGAAATTGATTTAAAAGCACCTTGGAAGAGAATAACAATGATAGACGCAATTAATGAAGCTACCGGAGTTGATTTTAATAAAATAGATTCTGATGAAGAAGCACAAAAAATTGCTAAGGCAAAAGGACTTGAAATTGAATCTGATTGGACAAGGGGAAAAATAATATCAGAAATGTTTGAAGAATTTTGCGAGGCATCATTAATTCAACCTACTTTTGTATTAAAACATCCTGTTGAAGTTTCACCGCTTGCAAAAAGAAGTGCTGAAGATCCAAGATTAACAGATAGATTTGAGGCATTTATAAATACATGGGAATTTGCAAATGCTTTTTCTGAATTAAATGATCCGATTGATCAAAGAGAAAGATTTGAAGAACAAGTTCGTGAGAAAGAAGCGGGAGATGATGAAGCTCATCCTATGGATTATGATTTTGTCAATGCACTTGAAGTTGGATTGCCACCAACAGGCGGACTTGGAATAGGTGTTGATAGAATGGTAATGTTACTTACAGACCAACCTAGTATAAGAGATGTGGTATTTTTCCCTACAATGAAACCTATAGTAAAAAAAGATGAGGAAGAACAAGAGTTATAGGATTTTTTGAATTAAAAAAGGCAACATTTTAGACACGAAGAATACTTGATAATATGTTGTTGTATTATTTATACTGAATTTTCGTTATAAAAAAACTAAAAAATAGTGGTTTTAGTTAACGGATTCATAGTCAAAATTATAAAAACGATATGATGCCAATCATATCGTTTTTTGATAGAAATAAAAATTGATAAGTGAAATGTAAGAGTATACTACTAAAAATAATATTATAAAATATTTGATGAGATAAAATATAATTTGTTAGGTTATATAATGCAGAATAATAAAATCTCATACCTTTTATATCTTTTTACTTTATACAGTATTTGGAATATGCATTCAAAACAATGGAATATTTGTCGATATAGAAGTCATCAAATCACATTTCAATAGATTTTATATACTGACAAGTCTCAGTTTGTATATTTAAAACAATCAAATACAGAATCGCAAATTAAAAACAGTAAATTAAAAAAGTTTACTGTTTTTTTATTGTTTAAAATCAAAAATAAAGGACAAGAAAAATTAAAAATATAAAAGAAAAAATCGTCAGTATAGAAGAAATCAATAAAACCTTAATAAAGAAAACAAATATGAAGATTTTTATAAAAGGCATATCGCAGATATTATTTTATTTTAAAGTGTAAAGAAATATCTGAAATAATATTTAGACAAAAGCAAGAGCTTAAATATATCCAAGTGAAAATTGAAAGTAAGTACTTTGAGGAAAGAAAAAGATAATCTATATTCTCAAATCTTAGATATGCGAAAATAGGTTGAACAAGCTGAAAACGTTAGAAGTAGCATAGAAAAATTCTTGCAAGAAAACAGAGAACTGACACAGAACAAGAAGCAAGAGTTAGAAGTATAATTTCTGTAAAGGTAACTTGACAAAAGTACAAACGGGGGATTATAATAATGTAAAGGAAACTTGACAGAAGGAGGACGGTGCGTTTGAAAAACAAATTAGATGAATTGCGAAAAATTAACGGTTTGACTCAAGAAGAATTTGCAAAAGAATTAAGAGTTTCAAGGCAAACTATTAGTGCGATAGAAAATGGTAAATATAATCCATCTTTAGATTTAGCATTTGAGATAGCATTATATTTTAACAAGACAATAGAAGAAGTATTTACTTATGAAAAGGAGGAAAAATATGAAAAAAAGTAGTCTGATTTATGGTTTAATTTATATTATATTAGCCGGAATATCTTTGTATGTAGCTATTTACTTTGGCGACAATAAGATGACAGGTATATTTTACGGTTTAACAGGTGCTTTAGGAGGTAGTGGTATCGTTACTATAATTCGATATTTTTATTGGCAAAAGAACAAGGAAAAATATCAAGAAAAATTAGAAATTGAAGAAATAGAGCAGCAAGATGAATTAAAACAAAAACTGAGAGATAAATCCGGAAAATACACTTATTGGATTGGAATGTTGATTATAGCTTTATCTATTATTGTGTATTCTGTACTTGGAGTTTTGAATATCATGGATGCAGAGCATATTGTAATTTATTTAGGGACATACTTAATTAGCCAAGTGTTTATCGGTATTATAGTTTTTAATCATCTATTGAAAAAATATGATTGATAAAATTCTAAAGAAGAATATTTTAGTAAAAACAGTAAATTAAAGAGAAAAAATTATCGTTTTTGGAGGAATACATAATGAAATTAAAGAAAAACAAACAGGTTCCTGTTGGAATGTTATTTTTGGTATTAGCTATAATTTTAAATAGAGTATCTAATGTAAGCGATTTGCTAATAGGAATAATGTATGGAATATCAATAGGATTATTACTAATTGGAATTTTTTCGAATAGAAAATAATTCTCAATTTGTAAAAAAATTGAATAAGAAAGGATAATATAATATAGCAAATAGTTTTAATTTGTTATGTATTTTGTGATTAATTTAGATGTGAACTATAAAAGGAGGTGTATATTGATATGGAAAAAGTAAAGATAGAAAAAAATACAGTTCAGGAAACTTTGATTGTTCCGTTATATGGAAGAAAAATGTGTTCTGAAAAATTTCCCGAACTTTATATGGATATTTTTGCTAATAGATTGTGCGATAGGCTGGATTATGATTTTTCAGAATTAGAGAAAAAGAAAAATTCATTTTTGTATGAATTTGGTTCTCTTGAAGCTGCAATGCGACAGTTGGATATAATATATGAGATTAAAGAATATTTAAGTAAGTATCCTAAAGCAACAATTGTAAATCTTGGTTGCGGTTTAGATGAAACGGGAAAAACTTGTGATAACGGACTTTGCCATATTGTAAATGTTGATTTTCCGGATGTCATATCAATTCGTAAACAATTGATTTTTGAGCAGGACAGAGAAAAAATGTTGCTTGTGATTTAAAAGATTTTTCGTGGATGGATGAGGTTGACGGTTCTAACGGGGTTATTTTCTTTGCTGCCGGGGTATTTCATTATTTTAAGAAGAATGAAGTAAAAGTATTGGTATTAGAACTTTCAAAAAAATATTCTAAAGGATGTTTGATTTTTGACAGTGTAGGCAAGCTCGGTTTGAAGCTGATGATGTCAAAAGTATTAAAGAATATGGGGATTAGTGATGTAGAAGGATTATTTTATGTAAATGATCCGATACAAGAATTAAATTGGTCGGAAAAAATTAAAATAACTTCAAAAGGTTATATGTTAGGATATTATGATATGAAAAGTCCTAATATTCGCTTTTCTCATCGTTTACTTGCTAAGATAGGGGATAAAGTGATGAAGATGTCAGTAAATAGAATGGATTTTAAATAAGTAAAGAGTTTTGATTTAATAAAAATAAGATTGTAATTAATATTTATAGTGAAGAATAAAAATGAAGATAATAGTATTGAAAGACATTAAAAGTAATGTCCTTTTTATTATGTTATTAATGATTGGGAAAAATATTTTGAAACTTGACATATTAGAATATTCTAATATAATAATATGTAGGTGATTATTATGGATAGAGAAATTATTATACGAAATGCAGATATATTAAAGGGTATTGCAAATCCTATAAGACTCTGTTTGGTGAAAAAAATTTTTGAAAATGGTAGTTGCAATGTATCGTTTTTTACAGATTGTATGGAAGTAAGTCAGTCTAATATAAGTCAACATCTTGCTAAGATGAGAGATTTAGGGATTTTAGATTATAAAAAAGACGGTAAAAATGTAAATTATTTTATTAAAAATGAGAAAATTAATGAAATAATAAAAGTGTTATTTAAAGAGGAGAAATAATGTCAAAAAAAATAGTTGTTGTAGGCGGGGTTGCAGGAGGAGCAACTGCAATAGCGAGAATTAGAAGATTAGATGAAAATGCTCAAATTATTTTATTTGAAAAGGGAGAATTTGTTTCGTTCGCAAATTGCGGGCTTCCTTACTATATAGGAGGCACTATTTCAAGTAGAGATAGTTTATTTGTTTCTGATATTGAATCGATTACGAGTAAGTATAATGTTGAAATAAGAAATTTTTCTGAGGTTATAAAAATAGATAAAGAAAATAAAAAAATATCTGTTGTAGATTTGAAAGTCAATAAAGAATATGAAGAAAGCTATGATGTTTTATTGCTTTCTACAGGTTCGACACCTTTTATTCCTCAAATGGACGGGCTTGAGTCTGAAAATGTATTTACTTTGTGGAATATTCCGGATACTGATAAAATTTATAATTTTATAAAAATTAATAAACCTAAAAATGCTGTTGTTGCAGGCGGAGGATTTATCGGACTTGAGATGGCAGAAAATTTGTCTGAGCTTGGTATTAAAGTTACTTTAGTTGAGTTTGCAGATCAAATTATGCCTCCTTTAGACAAAGATATGGCAAAATTAGTTCAAAATCATTTAGAACATAAAGGAGTTAAGCTAATTTTAAATACAGGAGTGAAGTCTATTTTTGATAATGGTAATAAAATTCTATTGTCAGATGGAAGTAAAATTGATACAGATATGACTCTTCTTTCAATAGGTGTAAGACCGAATTCTAAATTAGCAAAAGATGCAAGACTTGAGCTGAATGAAAGAGGAGGAGTTATCGTAAATGACAATATGCAAACAAGTGACTCCTTTATTTATGCCGTCGGAGATATGATTGAAGTAAATAATCCGATATCATTACAAAAGACTATGATACCTCTTGCAGGCCCTGCGAATAAACAAGGAAGAGCTGTTGCAGCAAATGTGTTGAATTTAAAAAAAGAAACTTATGACGGAACTATAGGAACAAGTGTAGCAAAGGTTTTTGATATAACAGTTGCAAGTACGGGAGAAAATGAAAAGGCGTTAAATAAAAGAAATTTAAAATTAAACAAGGATTATGGAATAGCACTAATTCATCCTATGTCCCATGCGGGATACTATCCTGGTGCAACTCCGTTAACTTTAAAACTGATATTTTCATTGGAAAATGCAAAAATATTAGGTGCACAAATTGTGGGATATGACGGAGTTGATAAGAGGATAGATACAATAGCAACAAGTATTCATTTTAATGGGACGGTATATGATCTTACAAAAATAGAACTTGCATATGCTCCTCCTTATTCATCAGCTAAAGACCCTGTAAATATGGCGGGATATGTCGCTACAAATATATTGGAAAAATTGACAGACCCCGTGACATTTGAACAGTGGCAAGCGGATAAAGAATTATACACTCTAATTGATGTAAGAGAAGATATTGAAGTGGTACAAGGTAAAATAGAAAATGCACTTCAAATTCCACTTACAAGAATTAGAAAAGAAATGTCGAAGCTTGATAAGTCAAAAAAATATTTATTATATTGTGCAGTGGGTGTAAGAGGATATATTGCAGAGAGAATATTAAAGCAAAATGGATTTGATGCATATAATTTTGTCGGAGGATATAGGACTTACAGAGATATTACAGATAGTGAAGACAGCTTTGAACTTATAGGAAATCAAAATTTAGAGCAAGACAAATTTGTGCTTGATAATAAAGAGAAAGCGTTAAGTTTAGATGTTTGCGGATTAAGTTGTCCAGGACCCATTGTAAAAGTATCGAAGAAAATGGAAGATATGAATATTGGGGAAATACTTAGTGTTAAAGCGACAGACCCCGGTTTTATCAGAGATATTGACAGTTGGTGTAAAAATACCGGAAATACTCTTATTTCAAGAAATGAATACAAAGGAAATTATTTTGCAAGCATTCAAAAGGGAGAAAAAGTAGAAACTTGTAGTGTCAATACTTGTAAAGAAAAAACGATGATAGTATTTGATGGAGATTTAGATAAGGCAATAGCTGCGTTTATAATAGCTACAGGAAGTGCGGCTATGGGAAATAAGGTAAATATGTTTTTCACATTTTGGGGATTAAATATTCTTAGAAAAGATGAAAAAGTTGATGTACAAAAAGATATAATTGGAAAAATGTTCAGTATGATGATGCCGAGAGGAGCTAAAAAGCTTGGATTATCAAAAATGAATTTTTTAGGAATAGGTTCTAAAATGATGCGCGGTGTAATGGCCAAGAAGGGAATCAGTTCGCTTGAAGAATTGATTATTGAAGCTAAAAAAGCCGGAGTTAAAATGACAGCATGTCAAATGTCAATGGATGTTATGGGGATAACAAAAGAAGAATTGATTGATGGCGTTGAAATCGGCGGAGTAGCAACAATGTTAAACGATAATGATAATTCAAATATGAATTTATTCATCTAATATGAGGTAAAAGAAGGCGACTTTGAAGTCGCCTCATTTTTATGCATATATAGTTAGATGATTATTGAAAAAGCTTGTACTGAATGATAAAATATAAAAATTAGTTAGATTTTATTTAATGGTGATACTATAAGGATGTAATCCTTTTTATTTATGGAGATATTAATGAGACTTAGAAAAAAACATTGGGCAATTCCTGAAATGAAAGAAAATCCGTATGTATATTTTGATGCTGCTGAATATAAAGGTAAGTGGAAAGAAGTATTTGAAAATTCAAATAAAATACATATTGAAATTGGTGCCGGTAAGGGAGCTTTTATTCAAGAGTTGGCAAGACGAAATAAAAATATAAATTATGTAATAATAGAACAAGAATCAAATGCTTTTGTTTATGCTACAAGAAAAATAATAGAAGAAAAACTTGAAAATGTAAGAGCGCTTCCAATAAATGCTGAAAAAATAAATGAATATTTTGATAAAGAAGAAATTGACAGAATATATATTAATTTTTGTAATCCATGGCCTAAGCTAAGGCATCAAAAAAGAAGATTAACTCATCCGAGATTTCTTGTTCAATATAGAGAAATATTAAAAAAGGATGCTGAAGTACATTTTAAAACTGATGATTTAGATCTATTTAATGATTCGCTTAAATATTTTGAAGATAATAAATTTAAAATTATGGAATGTACAAGAAATATGAAACTTGAAGATTATCCTGAGAATATAGTTACAGAATATGAAAATAAATGGAGAAGTAAAAATATTCCGATATGTTATGGAGTTTTTAGAATTGAAAAATAAATTTTGATAGTAATTATAACAGTAAGTCACTGAAATGATTTACTGTTATTTAATTTATCTATAATAAAAGTTTAATAAATTTGCATAATGTTTGTTGTATAATTTAATACATAAATATTAAAGGAGAAAATAAATGAAATTTAAAAAAGTTAAAGTAATTATATTTTTAATGGTAATTGTTATATCCGCGGGATTAACATTACTGTATTTTTGCAATAATAAATTAGCTAAAATTGATTACAATTCGAAGGCAATTTGTGTAATGGATGCAGATAAAAATAAAATAATATTTGAAAAAAATGCAAATGAAAAATTAAAAATAGCTTCACTTACAAAATTAATGACAGTACTTGTTGCAATTGAAAAGAATTTAGATTGGGAAGAAATTAGTCCTGTAGATGTAGAAAGTTATAAAAATATGGTAGCTTCAAATGCTTCTATGGTAGGATTTTATGGAAGAGAAAGAGTTAAAGTAAAAGATTTATTATATGGAACAATGCTTGCATCCGGAGGAGAAGCAGCTATGAGTCTTGCCATAAAATCAAGTGGAAGTTTAGAAAATTTTGTCATTGATATGAATGAAAAAGCAAAAGAGCTTGGGCTTAAGGAAACAAATTTTTCAAATCCTGTCGGAATGGATGAAGAAAATAATTATTCAACAGCAAGGGATATGGCATTATTATTAAATGAAGCAATAAAAAATGAGGAATTTAAAAAAATTTTTACTGCAAAAAATTATACTACAACAGAAACATTAGATCATCCAAATGGAATTAATATAGAGAGTACAGTTCTTAAAGAAATTTCAGATGAGGATAAAACTGATTTTAAGATATTGGGAGGTAAAAGCGGAACAACAAAAGAGGCAGGACTTTGTTGGGCAACATTATCAAAAAAAGGAGAAAAAAACTATATAATAGTAGTAATAGGAGCACCATTGGATGAATTAAGAAATCCTACAATGTTACAGAAAGAGGATACAATAAAAATATTAGAAAAGATATAAAAAAACTATTGACAAAAAAGAATAAAACTAATAGAATAAAAAAGCTGTCGCTTGAACAGAAAATTTCATAAAAGAAATAAAGAAAAATAAAAAAAACATCTTGACATCTTTAAAATGAAATTATATAATGAATAAGCTGTTCAAATGAATAGCAAACCTTGATAATTAAATAGTGTAAGAGAAAGAAACACAAGCAAAGCAAAAAGCTTAGCGGAAAAAGTCAGTGAAAGAAACTGAAAGCTAAGGATACAAATTTCAATTGAGAGTTTGATCCTGGCTCAGGACGAACGCTGGC
>NZ_GL349424.1:0-1752 GCF_000090945.1 Peptoniphilus sp. oral taxon 386 str. F0131
GCTTATTTTTAAATCTTCTTCAAGTTTAACATAAAAATTCCTTATTAAATTTCTCCATTCTAATTCACCATCAGCTATTTTATCAAGATCAGCTTCCATATTAGCAGTAAACTGCTCATTTATTAAATCAGAAAAATTATCACACAAAATTTCATTAACCGTTATCCCAAGTTCAGTTGGAAGTATTTTTTTATCTTCTATCACAACATAATATCTTGAAAGTAATGTACTTATTATCGGTGCATAAGTAGACGGCCTTCCTATAGCTCTTTCTTCCAAAAATTTAATTAAAGTTGCCTCATTATACCTTGCAACAGGTTGTGTAAAATGTTGAATATTTTCAACTGTCGCACATTTCAGCTTATCGCCGACCTCTAAATTAGGCAATATATCATCTTTTTCAGTTGAAAATTCATATACTCTTAAAAATCCATCAAACTTTATTTGCGAACCGGATGACTTAAATACTTCATTATTTGAAATTATATTGAGACTCATCGTATCATAAATTGCAGGTTGCATTTGTGATGCAACAAATCTTTTCCAAATTAAAGAATATAATTTAAATTCATCTTTAGAAAGTGAATCTTTCAATAAGTTTGGTGTCCTATTCACATCTGTAGGTCTTATACACTCATGAGCATCTTGAATATTACTTTTACTAACTTTAGCATTATTTTTATATAGGTAATTATCCCCATATTCATCACTTATAAATTTAAGTACGCTATTTTGAGCTTCATCTGACATTCTTGTAGAATCTGTTCTCATATAAGTTATTAATCCCACAGATCCTTCACGCGGAATATCTATACCTTCATATAAACTTTGTGCCACAATCATTGTTTTTTTTGTAGAAAAATTCAACTTTTTAGATGCTTCTTGTTGCATTGTAGATGTAGTAAAAGGAGGAGAAGATGATTTTTTTCTCACGCCGCTCTTTTTTTCTTCTACAATAAAATTATCTTTGTCAATATTATTTAATATATCTAAAGACTCTTTTTCCGTTTTTATTTCACGTTTTATCTGTTTGCCATTTTCTATTGCTCCATAGTATTTAGACGAAATTTTACTTCTTCCCTTTTTTAGGATAGCTTCAATTGTCCAGTATTCTTCAGCTTCGAATCCTTCTATTTCCTGTTCTCTATCACATATAGCTTTTAAAACAACAGACTGCACTCTTCCGGCAGACAAACCGCTTTTTATCTTCTTCCAAAGCAATGGACTTATTTTATATCCTGCAAGTCTATCTAAAACTCTCCTTGCTTGTTGTGCATTAACAAGATCCATATCTATCAAACGCGGATTTTTAATTTGTCTTTTTACAGTTTCTTTTGTTATTTCATTAAATGTTACTCTATTCTTACTATTTGAATCAAGATTAAGTATATTACTTAAATGCCATGAAATAGCTTCCCCTTCTCTATCAGGGTCAGTTGCCAAATATATATGATCTGCTTCTTTAGCATCTTTTTTTAATCCTTTAATAATATCTCCCTTGCCTCTAATATTTATATAGCTGGGCTCGAAATTATTATCAACATCTATTCCAAGTTTACTTTTAGGCAAATCTCTTATATGTCCTACCGATGCTACAACTTTATAAGTACTTCCAAGCATTTTTTTAATAGTTTTAGCCTTAGTAGGTGACTCAACTATAACTAAATTTTTAGCCAATGTTACACTTCCTTAAACATTTTTCATTTATGTTATAATATCAAGTATTTATTAAGTGTTCAAGTCTTTTAACAA
>NZ_GL349425.1:0-1517 GCF_000090945.1 Peptoniphilus sp. oral taxon 386 str. F0131
AATTTGAGTGAAAGGAGGTAATCGTGAGAAGTTATGAGAAAATAACCGCCTTGTATGAAAGGTTAAGCCGAGATGATGAACTACAAGGTGAGAGTAATTCTATCATGAATCAGAAGAAAATCTTGGAAGAATACGCAAAGAAAAATCATTTGGAGAACATCGTTCATTTTACCGATGACGGAATCAGCGGGACGCAGTTCGATCGTCCGGGATTTATGGCAATGATGAACGGAGTCAATCAAGGAAATATCGGTTGTATCATCGTAAAGGATATGTCAAGACTTGGCAGAGATTACCTCAAAGTCGGTCAATGTATGGAGATATTAAGACAAAAGGGAGTAAGACTCATTGCCATAAACGACAATGTAGACAGCTTTTGCAAAGACGATGATTTCACTCCTTTCCGAAACATTATGAACGAGTGGTATGCGAGAGATACCTCAAGGAAAATCAAGTCCACATTCAAAGCGAAAGGAGAAAGCGGAAAACACACAGGAAGCAGTCCACCCTATGGCTATATAAAAGACAAGGACGATAAAAATCAGTGGATTATCGATGAAAAAGCGGCAGAAGTTGTCCGAAGAATATTCCATCTGACAATGGATGGAAAAGGACCCTATGCCATTGCAAGGATATTAGAAGCCGACAAGATAGATATACCCGCCTATCATCAGCAGAAATTGGGATATGGACTACATCAAAGCAAAGTGTTTGAATATCCATATCGTTGGTGCAGTTTCACGATTGCAAGTATCTTAAAAAAGCAAGAGTATTTAGGGCATACAGTCAACTTCAAAACCAGAAAGCATTTCAAAGACAAGAAAAGTAAATATGTATCCGAAGATAACTGGCTCATCTTTGAAAACACCCACGAGCCAATCATAGACCAAGAAACCTTTGATAATGTGCAGAGAATACGAGGAAATGTGAAACGCTATCCCGATGGTTGGGGCGAATACCACCCCCTTACAGGACTGATGTATTGTGCCGATTGTGGCAGTAAAATGTATGTTCACAGAACGAGCAACTACAAGAATATCCCCTATTATACTTGTAGTGCCTACACAAAAGTACCTTGTGGGACACTTTGTCCCTCCGCTCACAGGATAAAAGCAGAAGTGGTATTAAATCTCATTCAAAGCACCCTACAAGACATTAAGAAAAGCCTTGATGAAGATAACGAAGCCTTTCTCCATTCCATTCAAAATGAAATGGAAGAAAGCGAAAAAATAGAAATGGAAAAGAAAAGGACAAGGCTCACAGATAGTACAAACAGGCTTCAGGAACTGGAACGTTTAATGTGTCGGATATACGAAGATATGATATTGGAGAAGATACCGAATACCCGATATGAAATCTTAAATAATCAGTATGAAACAGAGCAAAGAGAACTCAGCAAAGAAATCGATGGGTTGGAAAAAGCCATCAAGCGATACGAAAAAGAAACCAACAGAGCCAAAAAGTTTATCCGGTTGATTGAACGCTATGATAACTTTGATGAACTGACACCGACCATC
>NZ_GL349426.1:0-1244 GCF_000090945.1 Peptoniphilus sp. oral taxon 386 str. F0131
TACCGGTACGTTTTCTTCTTTTGCGTAGTATTCAAATTCATTTCCCTTCGGATCGTGTTTTGCCAAGTTTGTGAAAGTCTTCTTTAGATCATTTCCACTTGCATTTGCAGGTACTATAAATTCATCTACTTTTTCATCGATTTTGTCTGCACTTTCTACGTTGTTCTTTCTCCAAAGTTCTATTGTTACTGTTGGTTTCGGTCCGTTTACCCATACTTTTTCTAATGTCTTTTCTACTACTGTTCCTTGTCCGCCGCTTGTGTTGGTTACTTCTACTGTCTTTTCTTTATCTGCAGCTTTTAGTGTGACTTTGCCGTCTGTTACCGAGTATGTTGCCGTGTAGCCCTTGCTGTCCGTTTCTTCAACCTTGTATTCGCCGAAGTATAGGCCTTTTAGTTCCTTGCTTTCAGTAGCTGCAAGTTCAAAGCTCTCTTCATAGCCTGCAGGGCCTGTTACCTTGAAGCTGAACTTAAGAGGAGTGCCTCTCTGGCCTACAGGACCTCTTACGCCCTGACCATTAACCAATGGTTTCTTGGTTACCGTCAGTTTGCCTAAATCAGCTTCGCTTACCAGCGCTTCGTTCTTTATTGTTGCTGCTCCGTTTACAACATCTGTGCTTGTAATCAAGGTCCAGTTGTCGTTGTTGACGTCGCCCGCGTTCTTAAAGCTTTCTTTTACTATGAAGCTGTATGCATTGCCGTTGATGTCTGTTGTTTTTAAGTTTTCCCACTTTGCTGTTGTTGTAGTTCCGTTTACTACTTTTACTTCTGCTTCCGCTACCGGCACTTGTTCTTCTGCTCCGCCTTCTATTTTTCTGTATAGGGTTAGATTGACTTCCGGTTTTACTAGTGTCTTACCGTCCGGGTCTTGCCATTCTTTTGTTACTGTTACTTCACCGTTACTTGGTTGATTGTAAGTGTTTGTAACTTTTAATCCATCTATTGCTTTTGTATAGTTTGCAGGTACGTTTTCTTCTTTTGCGTAGTATTCAAATTCATTTCCCTTCGGATCGTGTTTTGCCAAGTTTGTGAAAGTCTTCTTTAGATCATTTCCATTTGCATTTGCAGGTACTATAAATTCATCTACTTTTTCATCGATTTTGTCTGCACCTTCTACGTTGTTCTTTCTCCAAAGCTCTATTGTTACAGTTGGTTTCGGTCCGTTTACCCATACTTTTTCTAATGTCTTTTCTACTACTGTTCCTTGTCCGCCGCTTGTGTTGATTACTTCTACTGTTTTTTCTT
>NZ_GL349427.1:0-1241 GCF_000090945.1 Peptoniphilus sp. oral taxon 386 str. F0131
TTTTCTTCTTTTGCGTAGTATTCAAATTCATTTCCCTTCGGATCGTGTTTTGCCAAGTTTGTGAAAGTCTTCTTTAGATCATTTCCACTTGCATTTGCAGGTACTATAAATTCATCTACTTTTTCATCGATTTTGTCTGCACCTTCTACGTTGTTCTTTCTCCAAAGCTCTATTGTTACAGTTGGTTTCGGTCCGTTTACCCATACTTTTTCTAATGTCTTTTCTACTACTGTTCCTTGTCCGCCGCTTGTGTTGGTTACTTCTACTGTCTTTTCTTTATCTGCAGCTTTTAGTGTTACTTTTCCGTCTGCTACCGAATATGTTGCTGTGTAACCTTTTGTATCTGTTTCTGTTACAGTATATTCTCCAAAGTATAGGCCTGTTAATACTTTGCTTTCGCCCGGTGCCAATTCAAAGGTTTCTTCATAGTTCGCAGGACCTGTCACCTTGAAGCTGAACTTAATTGGAGTTCCTCTTAAGCCTCTTACTCCGTTTCCTGTTTCTAACAGTTTCTTAGCTACTGTCAGTTTACCAAGGTTTTCTTCGCCTGTTACTGCTTTGTTTGTTATTGTTGCAGCTCCATTTACTACGTCTGTGCTTGCTACCAGTGTCCAGTTGTCGTTGTTGACATCGTCTGCGTTCTTAAAGCTTTCTTTTACTATAAAGCTGTATGCATTGCCGTTGATGTCTGTTGTTTTTAAGTTTTCCCACTTTGCTGTTGTTGTAGTTCCGCTTACTACTTTTACTTCTGCTTCTGCTACCGGCACTTGTTCTTCTGCTCCGCCTTCTATTTTTCTGTATAGGGTTAGATTGACTTCCGGTTTTACTAGTGTCTTACCATCCGGATCTTTCCATACTTTTGTTACTGTTACTTCACCGTTACTTAGTTGAGTGTAAGTGTTTGTAACCACTAAACCATTTTCAGATTTTGTATAATTTACCGGTACGTTTTCTTCTTTTGCGTAGTATTCAAATTCATTTCCCTTCGGATCGTGTTTTGCCAAGTTTGTGAAAGTCTTCTTTAGATCATTTCCACTTGCATTTGCAGGTACTATAAATTCATCTACTTTTTCATCGATTTTGTCTGCACTTTCTACGTTGTTCTTTCTCCAAAGTTCTATTGTTACTGTTGGTTTCGGTCCGTTTACCCATACTTTTTCTAATGTCTTTTCTACTACTGTTCCTTGTCCGCCGCTTGTGTTGGTTACTTCTACTGTCTTTTCTTTATCTGCAGCTTTTAG
>NZ_GL349428.1:0-1233 GCF_000090945.1 Peptoniphilus sp. oral taxon 386 str. F0131
AGGCAAAAGCAAAATTTGAAAGAACAAAACCACACGTAAACATTGGAACAATAGGACACGTAGACCACGGTAAAACAACATTAACAGCAGCAATAACATTAGTATTAAGCAAAAAATTCGGTGGCGGAGAATTCGTAGACTACGCACACATAGACAAAGCACCGGAAGAAAGAGAAAGAGGAATCACAATCTCAACATCACACGTAGAATACGAAACAGCAAACAGACACTACGCACACGTAGACTGTCCGGGACACGCCGACTACGTAAAGAACATGATAACAGGAGCAGCTCAAATGGACGGAGCAATCCTAGTATGTTCAGCAGCAGACGGTCCAATGCCACAAACAAGAGAACACATACTACTAGCAAGACAAGTAGGCGTACCACAAATCGTAGTATTCCTAAACAAAGAAGACCAAGTAGACGATCCGGAACTAATAGAATTAGTAGAAATGGAAGTAAGAGACCTATTAAACGAATACGACTTTGACGGAGACAACACACCAATCGTAGTAGGATCAGCATTAAAAGCATTAGAAGATCCGGACGGAGAATGGGGAGAAAAAGTACTAAAACTAATGGAAGAAGTAGACAGATACATTCCGGAACCGGCAAGAGATGTAGACCATCCATTCCTAATGCCGGTAGAAGACGTATTCTCAATCACAGGAAGAGGAACAGTAGCAACAGGAAGAGTAGAAAGAGGAACAGTAAAAGTAGGAGACAACGTAGAACTAGTAGGTCTAACAGAAGAAAAGAGAACAGTAGTAGTAACCGGAGTAGAAATGTTCAAAAAACAACTAGACCAAGCACAAGCAGGAGATAACATCGGAGCACTACTAAGAGGAGTACAAAGAACAGAAATCGAAAGAGGACAAGTATTAGCAGCACCAAACTCAATACATCCACACACAAAATTCGAAGCCGAAGTATACGTACTATCAAAAGAAGAAGGTGGAAGACACACACCATTCTTTAATGGATACAGACCACAATTCTACTTCAGAACAACAGACGTAACAGGAGATATCCAATTGGCAGAAGGAGTAGAAATGGTAATGCCAGGAGATAACTCAACATTTACAGTAACTCTAATCACACCAATCGCAATGGACGAAGGATTAAGATTTGCGATAAGAGAAGGTGGAAGAACAGTAGCATCAGGAGTAGTATCAAAAATAATTGAATAATATAAAATAAAAAATACCTCGAGAAATCGAGGTATTTTTT
>NZ_GL349429.1:0-1129 GCF_000090945.1 Peptoniphilus sp. oral taxon 386 str. F0131
TTTCTATATAATCCAATTATTTTACCTAATATTTTTAATTCTTTTACGTAAATAGGTTCCATAAAATCATTTTCTGGTTGTAATTTGTAAAAATCTTTTTCTTTATAAAAAGTTTTAATTGTAGATTCGTCACCAATTAAAGCAAGAACTTTATCTCCATTTTTAGCGTATTCAGATTTTTCTATTATAACATAATCACCATCAAATATTCCTACATTTATCATACTTTCACCTTTAACTTTTAAGATAAAAAGATTTTTATCTCGAACAAATTCAATAGGGAGGGGACAAGTATCTTCTATATTATCGTATGCTAAAATTGGCATTCCTGCAGTTACAGAACCTACTATTGGTATGTCGACAGTCTTTTTTTTAATCATTAACACATCATCATTATTATCTATTATTTCAATAGCTCTTGGTTTTGTAGGATCTTTTTTTAAATAACCTTTATTTTCTAATCTTTCTATACTTGTATGAACAGTAGAAGTACTTTTAATATTTAATTTAATTCCTATTTCTCTAACAGTAGGAGGATATCCTTTAGATTCTAAAAATCTTTTTATGAAAAAAAGTATATCTTTTTCGCGTTGGTTTAAATCTTCGTACATTAAAAAACCTCCTAAATTTATTTGATTTAATTATATCAAAAAAGAACAAATATTTCAAACAAATGTTTAATTTATATTGACAATGAATGTATGTTCGTTTAAAATATAAATAGAACATACATTCTGAACATATATTTAAATATTTAAAGGGGGATATTTATGAAAAATAAAAAAATTATTATTAATAAAATTAGATGTTTATTTTTGTTAGCATTAATGTTTATATTTACAACAGCTGTAAAAACTGTTAATTTAACTTCATATTTATGTCAAAATAATTGTAAAAATGTATATTATATTGTATCTGAAAATGATAATTTGTGGAACATAGTTGATAATTATCAATATAACTATGAAAAAAGAGATTATATTGATAAAATTATTAAACTTAATAATATAGATAATCAGCTAAAACCAGGAGACATAATTTTAATTCCAGATGTACTTAATTAACATTATTATATGCTAGAAATATTTTGACAATATAAGCATAATAAATGNANANATATATATATATA
>NZ_GL349430.1:0-735 GCF_000090945.1 Peptoniphilus sp. oral taxon 386 str. F0131
CGGCACCAAAAAAAGGTGTAAAAAAAGAATGGCGCGGGATGGAGCAGTCCGGTAGCTCGTCGGGCTCATAACCCGAAGGTCGTAGGTTCAAATCCTGCTCCCGCTACCAAAAAATGTATTGACATAATAATATTATTATGTTATACTAACAGAGTTCTGTGAGCGTAGCTCCAATCTAAATATGTGGCGGCGTAGCTCAGTTGGCTAGAGCATGCGGTTCATACCCGCAGTGTCAGCAGTTCAAATCTGTTCGCCGCTACCAAAAAATCAGGCCCTGTGGTCAAGCGGTTAAGACACCACCCTTTCACGGTGGTATCCCGGGTTCGATTCCCGGCAGGGTCACCAAAATAAATGGGCGCATAGCTCAGTTGGGAGAGCATCTGCCTTACAAGCAGGGGGTCATAGGTTCGAGCCCTATTGTGCCCACCATTTAAATAAAGAGAGAGTTCTAACGAGGCCTGGTAGTTCAGTTGGTTAGAATGCCAGCCTGTCACGCTGGAGGTCGTCGGTTCGAGCCCGATCCAGGTCGCCAAAGAAAAAGGGAAAAAGAAGTGCTGGTGTAGCTCAATTGGTAGAGCAACTGACTTGTAATCAGTAGGTTGGGGGTTCAAGTCCTCTCACCAGCTCCAAGAGAAATCAAGGAGGAGTTCCCGAGTTGGCCAAAGGGGACGGACTGTAAATCCGTTAGCACAGCTTTCAGTGGTTCAAATCCACTCTCCTCCACCATTTAAATTT
>NZ_GL349431.1:0-559 GCF_000090945.1 Peptoniphilus sp. oral taxon 386 str. F0131
GTTATATCCGTTTATTTGTGTTGTATAGTCAGCTACAGCTTCTTCTGTTATCGAGTATGTTATCTTCTTTCCGCCTTCATATTCCGGTAGTCCTTTCCATGACCACTTCCAGCCGTCCGCTGCCGTTACTGTCTTTGTCTCCTTCTTTACAACAGGTCCGTCGCCTACTTTCTTCATCAGGTTAATCTTGATTTCTGTAGGTCTCTTTCCGTCCTGGTCGTTGTTATCGTTCCAAGTCTTTTCACCTTCGACATCTACCTTTCCAGGTGTACGGCTGTTTGTTACGTTATATCCGTTTATTTGTGTTGTATAGTCAGCTACAGCTTCTTCTGTTATCGAGTATGTTATCTTCTTTCCGCCTTCATATTCCGGTAGTCCTTTCCATGACCACTTCCAGCCGTCCGCTGCCGTTACTGTCTTTGTCTCCTTCTTTACAACAGGTCCGTCGCCTACTTTCTTCATCAGGTTAATCTTGATTTCTGTAGGTCTCTTTCCGTCCTGGTCGTTGTTATCGTTCCAGGTCTTTTCACCTTCGACATCTACCTTTCCAGGTGTACGG
>NZ_GL349432.1:0-544 GCF_000090945.1 Peptoniphilus sp. oral taxon 386 str. F0131
TTATTTTTTATTTGTTAATTAAAATATTTATTATTTTATTTTTATTTGTTCTTAGCTTCCTCAACTATCTTTTGAGCAATATTTGCAGGAACTTCTTCATATCTTACAAATTCCATAGCAAATGTTCCTCTACCTTGAGTCATAGCTCTTAAATCTATTGAATACTCAAACATTTCAGCTTGAGGAGCTTCAGCAATTAATAATTGAGTTCCGTCATTTTGTTGATCCATTCCAAGTATTCTACCACGACGCTTATTCATATCTCCCATTACATCTCCAAGATATGAATCCGGGATTGATACTTCAACTTTCATTATAGGCTCAAGAAGTGTAGGTTTAGCTTCTTCCATTCCCTTTTTGAATGCAAGTGATGCCGCAATCTTAAATGACATTTCATTTGAGTCTACATCATGGTACGAACCATCATATAAAACTGCTTTAAAGTTTGTTACAGGATATCCCGCCAACACACCGTGTTCTTTTGATTCTATTATTCCCTTTTCTACTGCAGGGAAGTAATTTTTAGGAACTGAACCTCCAAATA